>CAZVDP010000001.1:0-186176 GCA_964625945.1 uncultured Dehalococcoidia bacterium
GATCTCGTCGGCGATGACTTCGTCGTCTGGAATACCGACTACCCGCACCCTGACGCACCTGATCCCGATAAAGCTTTGGACAGCTTCCTTGCACAACCCATCTCCGATGCAGCAAAGAAAAAGATCCTCTGGGATAACCCCATTAAGCTCTTCGGAAAGCAGCTCCTATAACTTAAACGCTCGACGGAACTTGAGACCAGACGGGAGATAGCTTGACAGTGTTCCGAAGTGATCAATAGACTACAAAAACGCAAAAGTTGGGGGGTAGGAACATGAGGGACGGATTTAAGGTGATAGACGCGGATGCCCACCTACAGGAACCAGATGATCTTTGGAGCGAGTATGTTGAGCCCGAATTTTATGATCGGCGTCCTCGTGTCAAAGAATATGTGGGGAAGACCTTCTTTCGGTATGAGGAAGGTAATGAGCTGTTTCCGAAAGAGCCAGAAGCCGCTACCGCTCCTGGTGGCGTAGCGCCGGGGAGCACGACGAGCGCGCTCTTTTCATCACCTCGATTCGTTCGAGATCAAGAAACGAAATATGGTCATGCATGGGAGGCCACCTGGAGTCCAGAGAGCCGCTTGAAAGACATGGATAGCTACGGTTGGGATAAACAAGTCATGATCACGGGGGCAGGATCAGTCATCAATAGAGTCGGAAAAAGTGACGTCGACCCCGCTTTGGTTATGGCACTGGCCCGAGCCTATAACAACTGGGCCGGCGACTTTGCCAGTACAGATCCATCACGGTTGAAGGTCGTGGTGACCCTTCCGACTGCAGACGTTGAGCAACAGATCATTGAAACTCGACGATGCGTGGAACGCTTCGACGCGGTGACCATCAATATGCCATCTCCTAAGGGCGAATCGATGTGGCACGATGAACACCATCAAGCACTGTGGGAAACCTGTGTCGAACTCGATCTCCCGGTCTCGTTACATGGAACGAACGGGGTCGGACCCGACGTCCGTCGCCGGTACGGCCACCTCAAAGGGTCATTCGTCGCTTTGACACACGTTCTGGGGAACACGTTAGAAGACATGATGTCCCTCGCGCATTTCATCTTTACGGGCATCCTAGAGAAACACCCTGACCTCCGAATCTCCTGCCTAGAAGGCAACGCGGGTTGGGTACCATTCTGGGTGTCGAGAATGGACGACCACGTCGTCGGCAGACAGTCCGTTTTTGACGACGAGTCTATCCTGCCCTTAAAGCCCAGTGATTACTTTTTCCGTCAGTGCTTTGTAGCGGCAGACGGCGATGAAGGTGCTTTGAACTTTGCCACTCAATGGACTAAAGGCGAACGAATAGTCTGGAATACCGACTACCCACATCCAGACGCACCAGACCCTGACAAAGCTCTAGCAGACCTGCTCGCCCAACCGATTTCCGATTCTGACAAACGAAAGATTCTTTGGGACAATCCCGTACAGCTCTATGGCAATCGGATTTTGACTTAAAATTTAGGGCTTCAAAAAACAAACGCCTGACGCCGTATCCGGGGTCAGGCGTTTGTTTTTTCCTGAATGCCTAGTCACGTAACCCCAGTCGCAACGTTTCTCAGCTATCGGCGAATCCCACGGACGCCACTCCCACGGAGACGCGGATCTAACACATCACGCAACGCGTCTCCTAGCAAATTAAACCCAAAGACGCAAAGCGCGATTGCAATCGCTGGTGGGATTGGCTGCCAAACTCCAACAAGAAAAAGGTCTCGCGTTCCTTTTTGAACCAGATTCCCCCACGTTGGATCATCAGGGGACAGGCCCAATCCCAAAAAACTGAGGGAGGTTTCTGCAATGATTGCACCTCCGATCGTCAGACTAATAAGCACCATGTACAAGGCCATAATCTGCGGGACTATATGACGAATAAGAATCCTTGGAGTAGAAGCTCCAATGGCCCTTGCGCTTTCGATATATGGCATTTGCTTTACGGACAGCACTGCTGCACGTATTGTCCGAATACTCGGAGCCATAAAGACGACAGCCAAAGTCAGGATCATAGTTTCGGGTGAGGGCTTAAAAAGGGCGAGGACGAACAAAGCCAACACCAAACCAGGCACCGCCAGCAAAGTATCAACTATTCGCTGTAACAATAGATCTAGGAGCGCGCCATAGTATCCCGATATGACAGCAATAATTAGTGCACCGGTGATTCCAATCAGTACAGAAGTCAACCCGATGTAGACGGAAAACCGAGCACCATACACAGTACGGCTCAGAATGTCCCGGCCGAGGCCATCGGTTCCAAACGGATGGTCGACGCTGGGAGCTGACAAACGGGGACCAACGAAAGTCTTGTACGGGTCTGCAGGAGAGAACAGTGTTGGCCAGATGGCCAACACGATCATGATAATCACCACCAACGCTCCGAAGGCTCCAAGAGGCTTGGCTCTAATGAGATTGAATAAAGGTGATAGCTTTGACCTAAGCGGCTTTCGCAAATATTCATTTGTCATCGATAATCCGCCATGCCTTGGAAATTCCAACTAAAGCTTTGATAACACATCATGTATAGCGCACTCTAGGATCAAGCCACGCATACGCTAAGTCAACTAATAGATTCGCGGCCAAGATCACTGTCCCTATTACGATGACCAAGAATTGCAGGATTGGGTAATCGCGGTTCCCGACGGCATCGACCAGAGCAGCTCCCATACCGGGGACTCCAAAAACCAACTCGACGATTACTGATCCGGAAATCAGACGTTCGACCAAAAGTCCGATGACAGTAATTATCGGCAACATCGCGTTCTTCAGAGCATGTCTGACCAGAACAACCCGTTCACTAAGGCCTTTCGCTCGTGCAGTCCGAATGTAGTCTTGACTGAGCACTTCCAACATTTGTGATCTCGTAAGGCGCATCAGTGGAGCAGCAGCCACGTATGCCAAGACGATTGCTGGGAAAATGGTGATTTTCAAATTCTCGATTGGATCTGAGGTAAAGCTGACAAAGTTCGGTGGAATCCAGTCGAACAACGCGATAAGGATTACCAAAACTACCGCTGCGACAACGAAAGATGGAGTGCTCAAGCCTCCGATAGCGAAAACTCGAGTAACATGATCTATCCAACTGTCTGCGTGGCGTGCTGAAAGAATTCCTAGTGGAATCCCTATTCCGACGGCACCAATAATTCCCATTACCATAAGCTGTAGCGACCTAGGGAATCTTTCTTTCAAAACATCAGTAGCGGACTTGTTATATCGGAAAGAATGACCAAATTCCCCTTGTACAACATGTGATAACCAGTCCCAGTACTGAATGTGTATTGCGCGGTCTAAGCCGTATTCCGCCCGAATTTTGTGCTCGAGGGTTGCCTCGGCACTGGTCCCAGCTTCATCGAATAGGAAATCGACGACATCTCCGGGAATGGTCCGCAGCATGCCGAAAATGAGCATCGAAAGCAGAAGAAGGGTAACCGGCATCAAAAGAAGGCGTTGCATGAGGTAACGAGTCATCGAGCACCCCTATCAACATAAGCAAAACCTGTGCAATGCCGAGCGGAAGTTACGACAGGGATAGCAGGCAATGCCGTGCTATCCCTGCTTTTCATTCATCGGCATTCAGGCAGAAGCCAGGTGACTGTATGCTCTTGCCCGAAGTTCCCGGGACCCGGAATCCAGTTTTGAACACACCGGTAGGTAGGGATTGACTGTATCGTCCAACCTATAGGGATGACCGGCAAGTCGGGGCTTTGCAGGAAACGTTCCAAATCTTTCAATATCATCCCACGACTTTGGGCATCTAAAGTTCGGTTCGCAGTCTGATAAAGAGCGTCTACTTTTGCCTGACCTTCCCACGCATAAGGTTTGCTCCCAACTGCTGGGGCAAAAGAGGTCGCTCCAAGAATGATCCCATTGGTCGCATCCAGCAAGGTAACGCCGCGGGCTCCAAACAGATATGAGAATTGTCCGTCAAGAGCCATTTGTCTGGAGACTGCTGATTCCGGAGCTTGGGTCTCTCCTCGGAATCCTGCTTCTCTGAGCTGGTCAACGACTATACCATACATATTCTCAAAGAGAGGGAATCGGCTCGTAAGAATTGGTTGCGCTAAGTCTATCCCATCAGGGTGACCCGCCTCAGCAAGGAGCGATTTGGCTTTTCCGACGTTAGCGCTATGGTTACCAAAGTCATTCCAAGCAAAGCCTTTGAACTCTTCAGCAGAAATCGCTGCCTCTGGGGCCATTTCGGGGTTAACCCATCGGCCTGCGATTCCTGCACCCAACACCTTGTCGAACATTTCTTGTTGGTTAACCGCATAGTGTACGGCTTCCCGAACTTTAGGATTATCAAACGGGGGCAGGTCTTTATTCATCATCAAATAGAAGAACCCGTGAGCCTGTGGGTAAACCACGGCCTTGTCTTTTCCGCCAGCCTGGTCGACTAAAGCTTCCGCTTCTTCAACTGACAAACCGTAGAATGGATTTGTCATATGGACCTGCCCGGTGACGAACTTTGCAATGACTCGCGTCCGATCCTTCTCGACAGTAACGTTAATCCCATCCATATATGGGAGTTGGTTCCCTTCGTCATCTTTCTGCCAGTAATTTGGGTTGCGTTCAAAGGTTATCCCAGTCGTTGGATCATGCTCTTTCATGATGAAAGGTCCAGTACCTACTGAGAGTGGCTCAATAAAGTTCCATTTTTCTTCTCCGGAACCCCGAATAAGGTGATCAGGAGAAATCGGTACATACCAGTTGGCAATGTATGACAGGAACACAGCACTTGGCTCGTCACCAGTATTGAAAACAACCGTATCGTCATCTACGGCCGTGACTGATTTCAGAAACTTTCGGAGGCCTACTGCGACTCTCGGGCTAATAGCCTGATCAGGATCCAGTATTCGCTCAAAGGTCGCTACTACATCTGCTGAATCGAAGGTTTCTCCGTCATGCCATTGAACGCCGGGTCGCAGGTTAAACGTCCATTCGGTACCATCATCGCTGACATTCCAGTCAGTGGCTAGCGATGGAACGAATACTGGACCCTCCGTTGGGTTAAACGGCTTTGCGTATTCTACTAACCGGTTGTGTGCGGAGGATAGATACCAACCAGGTGACGCCCCACCATTCTTTGAAGAATATGGGTCGGAATGAGGGACTCCGAAGGGGTCAGATCTCAACAGGATTCCACCTGACCGATTGACCGACGGGGAGCTAGCCGTCTTTTCTTCCTTGGTAGGTTGGGCCGCAGCTTTTGCTTGAGCTGTTGCAGAAGTTTCCGACGAAGTGGTAGTTGCCGTTTCCGATGCATCGTCGCCGCCCCCACAAGCGAATGAAAATACCAACGCTAAAGTAAGTCCAATTGTTAACAATTTTCTCATGGGTGGGAAACCCCCTAAAGCGCATTTCTTAGACCTAGCTATGAAACGCCTGAATGACTAACACACTATTGAGTGTAAGCTCCATTGTCAAGGTGAAAGTGGTAACCTAGGTTGGTTGGACACCGGTTATAAAGGTTTGGTTATTGGTGGAGTTGGGGAGAACAAATTGGCGGCTCAATGATGGACGAACTCATAATCCCAACCCTAAGGAGGGGTTTTGATGGAAGTTATATTCGGGATTTTACTAGGCCTCGCTGTCCCAGTTTTGCTTATTGGAGGGATTATCTACCTGATCATGCGACTGAGATCATCGAATCCCATACGCGTGTCATATCGTGCCATCCTTCGAACATACTTCTACGTAGTCATTTTAGTGAGTATCGGTCTTGCTGGTGGGGGGATTTCAACGCTGTTCAAGGTTGGATTCGCCGAAATGTTCGGGCCAGAGTTTAGTTATGGCTCGATTTACGAAGAACACCGTTGGGAACAGGAAAATGCATACCAACGCCAACTAGACGCTCGCAACCCTGACTACCCAAAGTCAGCCGCCGACTTCGAGCCACGCACGCTTGAAGAGGAGATCGAGTTCACTCAAAAGAGCACCATCATTAACGGTGTGACAATTACCCTAATTGGTGTTTTGCTCCTGATCGTCCATATTTTTGGGCGTAGGCGAGTAGAAACCGTGGAGGAAAAATCAGACGCCCATAGAAGATTGTATCTAGTAATCGGGCTCGTAATTTTTGCGATTGTAACCGTGGTCACTCTAGCAACAGGTCTCCCAGAGGCTCTACGTTACGCCATTCTCGATGTCAATCCAGGCGAGGAATCCCCGGGTGGAGCGCTGAGCGTAGCGATTGTTGCGTTGCCCGTTTGGCTATACTATCTTGTGGTTACCTTGAAGACGATCCGTAACAACTAACGGCTAATTCGACCTGCGAACAAGAACGTAACGGGCGAGGGCTCGCAGAATCCAATACGGCTTTTCGGATTTGATGAAGCCCGCCCGGAGGGATTTGAACCCCCGACACCCGGGTCCGAAGCCCGGTGCTCTGTCCGCTGAGCTACGGGCGGTGGCACAGCGCCGTATTATATCATGACGAGGAGTCCTTCAAACTCTAAATGAATCGGGTTATCGGATGAAAGCAATAGTATTAACGGAACATGGAAACCCATCGGTCCTGAAATACATCGATGTATCACTACCCCGCGTTGGGCCAAATGAAGTTTTATTCAAGGTTAAGGCCACAGGAGCGAACTTCGTCGATGTCTGGGCAAGAAGAGGAATGCCAGGACAAGCAATCACTTTTCCCCATATCTCAGGCAGTGATGCGGCGGGTATCGTCGAGGAGGTCGGAGATGCAGTTACACACGTCTCTCCTGGAGACGAGATAGTCGTCCATCCGACCCTGAGTTGCAGGATATGCGAACAGTGCGCACGCGGGGAAGAAACCTTGTGCAAAGAGTGTAAGGTCTGGGGATTCCAAACCGGACCCAACAATGGCGGCCAAGCACAATATGCCGTACTCCCAAAATACAACGTAATCAAGAAACTGGACCAACTTACCTGGGAACAGGCCGGATCCATGAATCTTGTTCTCTTGACTGCATGGAACATGCTTGTTCGCCGCGCTCGAGTGCGAGCTGGCGATCACGTGCTGATTTGGGGAGCTGCTGGCGGAGTCGGGACTATGGCGATTCAAATTTGCCGCTTATTCAACGCGATTCCCATCGCAATCGGAAGCAGTGAAAACAAACTGCGTCAAGCACATGAACTGGGTGCCTTACACGTAATTGACCGGCACAAGCAAGACGTAGTAGCTGAAGTTAGACGGATCACAGATCGTAAGGGAGCGGACATAGTGATCGAGCATATCGGCCGAGCAACTTTCCCGACAAGTATACGTAGCCTGAAGTGGGGCGGAACTCTCGTGACCTGCGGAGCAACAACGGGATTCGATGCAGATCTCGACATCCGCCACCTTTGGAATAGACAGCTTCGATTGCTCGGATCCCACATGGGAAGTAAAGCTGACCTATTAGACGCGCTACACTTCGTTGAGCGAGGACAAATCTTGCCTGTGGTTTCCCATATCCTTCCACTGGAAGAGGTTGCTACTGGCCACGGCCTGATTGAAAGCGCCTCAGCAATAGGGAAAATAGTCTATGTCCCTAATCAGGACTAGATTCACCCTGACCGTCAACCTTGAACCCTGTAAACTTCCAATCTAGGAGACTGGCGGCAATGTTTCCGCCCAAGGCATCGCCTCCTCAAATGCAAGGCTTGCCCGCAAGACCGCAACCTCAGCTCCCTTGGGACCAACTATGTGCAGACCAATTGGAAGACCCTCTTTCGAAAAGCCGCAAGGGATGCTAGCGGCTGTTTGCCCACTCATGTTGATTGGATAGGTGAATGGCGTGAATCCCCATAGTGGATCAACAGAGTGCCCGCCGATGGTGTCAGGAAACTGCTCTATCGGGAATGCAGGCACCGCCATCGTTGGGCTTATTAAGAGGTCATACTGATTAAAGAAATCTCTCATCTTCGCTCGATGCCACTCTAAAGCGTGAAGTGCCTTCATCACCTGATCCGAAGTGAAACTTCTCGCTGTTTCCAGCATCGTTCGGTACGTCGGAGTCAATTGGTCCGGCATTGTGTCTAATAGTGTTCCATTGTTAGCCAAATTATCGGATGCGAACAATACGAGGAAGGTCTCTAGAATTGTGTCACCGGGGATCGGCGGAGTTACCTCATCCACGTGGGCGCCCAAGTTTTGGAATATGCCTACAGCGGCTTTGGTACACGCCGCGACTTGTGGATCTACCGGGAGATATCCGTAGTCTGGGCTCCACGCAATCCTTAAACCTCTAACATCCCCGTTGAAAGCATCGTTGAAATTGGGGGGTAGTTCTTGGAGGCATGTCGGGTCCCGATCATCTGGACCCGCCATTACACTCAACAATAGGACAGAATCCCTGACGTTCCTCGACAGCGGACCGTTCTGGCCAAACTGCCCCCAACCACCGGGACTTGGATAGAGACGTGCGACTCTCCCTTGAGTCGGCTTAATGCCATAAAGACCTGAGAATGATGCAGGAATCCTGATCGATCCACCTCCATCACTCCCAGTCGCAATTGAGCACATCCCCGCCGCTAAAGCTGCTGCAGCACCACCACTCGAGCCGCCCGGTGTACGGTCGGTATCCCAAGGATTCCGACAAGGCGCGCTGATCATGTTCTCGGTCGTGCCGCGGTGTCCAAATTCAGGGGTATTCGTTTTCCCAATTACGATGCCGCCTGCAGCTTTTATTCGTTCCACAATGATGTCGTCTTCGTCGGGAACAGAATCTTTATAGGCGATCGATCCGCGAGTCGTACGAATACCCTTTGTCACGTTCAAATCCTTCACCGGTACTGGCAGACCGTGCAATGAGCCCGTCGCTTCACCTTTCACCAACTTCTGTTCAGCTTTTTTAGCCGCAGTCAGAGCTTCTTCTCCACAAACGGTGAGAAACGCGTTGAGACGTGGGTTCAATTGCTCAATGCGATCCAGAAAATACTGGGTAATTTCGACCGGGGAAAGATCTTTGGAATTAATCCGCTCCAATAACTTCCACGCGGGAATAAATGCAAGTTCTGAAGACATGTTTCCTCTTTCTATCGCTTACGACAGCAGCATCATATAGTTACAAAGACCAACTCGATTCTACAACAAATCTTGCGCCATAAAATAGGTTCGGGACAATCTTGTGATACCTACAACGTTTTATCTCCAGAAACTTTGGTCAGCACCCCTCATTGTATTCAGGCGTTTCAATCACCCTGATCCACCACAAAGAGTATTGACGGTGCAACACTTCCAGCAAGATAATCTCGCCTATCTAATTACGTAACGGGAAAAGGAACCACGATGCTAGACACATTGATTACTAATGCAAAAATCGTTGATGGTACGGGTAGCACTTGGTTCTTTGGCGCTGTGGGCGTAGAAGACGGTAGGATTCGAATTATACATGGAGACATTTCAGGCATTGCGTCCGGCCAGATAATTGATGCACAAAACAATATCGTTTGCCCTGGATTTATCGACATGCACGCCCATTCGGGCCTAGTTGCTCTAAGTAACCCGAGACATGAGCCAAAAGTCCGTCAAGGCGTTACGACAGAGCTTATTGGTGTCGATGGTAACTCGTATGCTCCATTTGCTGCCGCCGCTGATTTTGATGACTTCGTGCTTCTCAACGCTGGTTTAGACGGGAGACCTCCGAAGGGACAGCGCTGGGCTTCGGTCTCAGAATATTTGTCTCTTTTCGACAGGAAAACTTCATGTAACTTTGCTTACGTAATCGGCAACTCAGCCCTTCGCATCGGCAGCGTCGGATGGGAAGACCGCAAAGCAACATCTGATGAATTGCAGACGATGAGGCAATTAATCAGGCAGGGTATGTACGAAGGAGCGTTCGGGATTTCAACTGGCCTCACATATCCTCCCGGGAGTTACGCGGACACCCCTGAACTTATCGATATCTCCCGCGAGGTTGCAGACCTCGGCGGCATCTATGTGACGCATGTCCGTTACCCTCTTGGTGATCGCTTCATGGACCCATTTAAGGAAGCTATCCAGATCGGTCGGCGCAGCGGCGTGCCGGTGCATATCTCACACTTGCATAACGCAAACGCTGGGGGAGCGAAAAAGCTTCTCCCACTCGTTGACGATGCTCGCGCGGAAGGGATAGACGTTACCTTCGATTCCTACGCCTACCCTTATACCAGTACACGATTGGTATCGATTTTGCCTGAGTGGGCACATCGCGGAGGGCCCCACGCCCTGATGGATTTGATGAGGTCAACTGACGGACGTAAACAGATTGCTGAATCCCTCGCCAGCCGACCAAGATCTTGGAACTCGATCCTTGTAGCGAATTTCGGCGGCCCAGCCAATAAGAAATGGGAAGGGCGATCGGTAGATAGTATCTCAAAAGAGCTAGGAAAATCCGTCCCGGACACTATATGTGATCTCCTCTTGGAAGAGAATCTCGACCTCGCGTATACGAGCCTCGGGGGAAATCCTGTGAATATCCGGGAGTTCTTTCGCCACGAAGCCCATATGGTAGGCAGTGATGCCCTGCTGATTGGAGATTTCGTCAATCCAAGAACTTACGGCAATTACCCAACCATACTAGGCGACTTTGTTCGTGAGGAATCAACCCTTGGGCTAGAAGAAGCCATCCGCAAGATGACCGGATTCCCTGCGCAGAGATTGGGACTTGAAGACCGTGGCCTTCTAAAGGATGGGATGGTTGCTGATATCGTCGTTTTCAATCCCACTACCGTTCAGACGACTGCAACCATCAATGACCCGAGGCACCACCCGATTGGAATAGACTACGTGTTCGTTAACGGGACAGCTGTGATCAATGACGGTAACCATACGGGCGCCACGCCTGGCCTAGCACTCCGTCACCAGTGCAAATAGCGAAGTTACTTGTATTGGAACCCTCCCTTGAAAACCGCAACGACATTCCTCAGGGCGCGAATGTCTTGTAAGGGGTCTCCGTCAACAACTATCAAATCGGCTTCTTTCCCCACTTCAATCGAACCCACCAAGTGATCCATCCCGATGGACGTGGCGGCTTTAGCGGTCGCAACCCTTATGCAATCTCTATTAGGCATCCCTGCTTCTGATAGGGCGTCAATCTCCCATTGAAACTCTCCTAAGGGATAGACACCCCAACCACCATCCGAACCAGCAACAACTTTGCACCCGGACTCAATCAGTTTTTCACAGCCATTGCGACGTCTCTCGTAGTCCGCTTTAGTCGCAGATAATGCTTTGCGTTCTTCTGGCGTCAACAATCCCGCTTGTTCGAGAGCATCTCCTCGCCATACCCTAGAGCGTCCTACATGTAATGTTGGGTTGACCCATACTTCTTGGCGAGCAATCCTCTCAGCCACCTCAGGAGCAAATCTATATGTGCCATCGGGATCATAAAAGTTGCTATGAACAAGCATATCAGCCCCCGCATCCAGAGCATTAATAATCCCCTGAGTCGCCGTCGCATGCATCGCCACAAACTTACCAAAGCTATGTGCCTCATCAGTTACAGCGCGTAATTCTTCGACAGTAAACGCGGGCAAATGTGAATACGATGTTCGGGTACCCCCGCCAGTCGCCATCAACTTGATGTAGTCAGCGCCTTCTTTCACCAATTGCCGCACGGCGCGACGCACACCAACCACACCGTCGACTTCACCGCCGAAAAACCAGCAGTGACCTCCACTAATCGTGATCGGTCTCCCGCAAACGACCATTCTGGGGCCTGGTATAAAGCCCTGATCAATGCCATTTTTCAGAGCAAAAGCAGTCTGGTTTTTAGCACCATTTTCTCGCGCCGTAGTTACACCTGCCTCAAAGTGATTGCGGCCGTTCATGACGGAACGTAGAAGTAGCATTTCATCAGTCTCGGATGCCGTCTCTTCTACGATCGTCCCGTCTCCAGGCAAGTTCATATGCGTATGAACATCGACAAGCCCCGGAAGGATTGTTTGCCCAGGATATGTACAGGTTTGATAAACTACACCTTCTGGCATCCGAAGGTCCTTCTCAGGGCCCACCCAGGAAATTGTTGATCCCTTGATCAACACGGCCGCATTGTGTATCACCTCGTTGGACGCACCATCCAGTAACCGTTCGGCAATAATAACCTTCAGATCTCGCCCATTCTCACCCATGAGCTTCCTCCTCCTCGCTGATGATCCATTTTGTAACCGGCTTAACCCCAAATCGCAGCTGGAACAAAGGCCTTTAGATGCACAGATTGGTTCACATTGAAGGCCGGAATCTACCCCAAACGTCCCATAGTGCATGGGTTATTTGACCCAGAGAAGCCACTTCAACAGCATCAAGGAGTACCTCGAACACGTTGTTCTCCCCAATGGCGGCCTGTTTTAGCCGTTCCAACGCGACTGATGCTTGTCGAGCATTTCGCGCTTTGAATTCCTTCGTCCGTCGCACTTGCTTCCTTTTATCCGAACTAGGAATGTTAACCAACGACCCCCGAGGTTGATCTCCATCTGGTGCTTTGAGATAGTTAACCCCAATCACGACCCTACGACCATCAGTTTGCGCACGATATTCTTTTTGCACTTCTTCTTGTATCAATGTTCGATGGTATTCGTTTTCAATTGCCGGGATCACACCGCCTTGCTGATCAATCTCACGGAAAATATTGTAGACTGCTCGCTCGACCTCATCTTCAAGATACGACAACCCGTACGACCCCTGGTTTAAGTTTTCGGTAAATCGGAAATCCCCACTCTCCAGCAACGGAATCTGTTGGCTACCCATCGCGAGTAAAACATCATCTTCTTCTGGAGTCGTGTATGTCTCCTTATAGGAGTTCGTGTGCAGAGAATTGGTATTATTATGTAAAGCATGCTCTGCCTGTAAGGTCACGCGAGTAAGATTGTGTAATGGGTCCACATCCTTCAACGCCCGACCTGATGTTTGACTATGGAAACGTAAAGCCTGACCTGTCCCCTGAATCTGATAATAACGGTCCATTGCAACAGCCCAGATACGCCTAGCAACTCGCCCGAGCACATTGAATTCTAACTCTGAGCCAAACGTGAAAAAGAACGAGAATCGCTTAGTAACTTCTTGAATGGACAGTCCTCTCGCGCGCAGTACTTCTACATACGTCAAACCGTTCGCCAGAGTAAAGGCAAGTTCCTGGACTGGATTGGCTCCAGCTTCACCTATATGGTAACCAGATATAGAGATCGGATACCAAAGCGGGACCTCTCGTATGGTAAAGGCAGTCATGTCTGAAATCAGCCGAAGAGAGGGTTCGAGGGGGAATACGGCTTCATTTTGCGCTTGGATTTCTTTGAAAATGTCTGTCTGAATCGTTCCGCGAAGTTTGCGCCAGTCAAAGCCCCGTCTCTTCGCCGCCGCAAGATACATTGCCAATACAGTCACCGCAGGGCCACTGATGGTCATTGAAACCGAAGTTGCTTCAAGGTCAAAGCCGTCATATAGCCTCACCATGTCTTCTACGGTATCGACTGCTACTCCACCTTCACCTATTTTAGCCAAAGCACCTGGTTCGTCCGAGTCGAGTCCATACAAACTGAGCGAGTCAAATGCAGTCGATAGTCTTGGAGATCCGCCTCTGTTACGGAGCAGATGGAATCTCGTATTGGTTGTCTCGGGCAAACCAAGCCCTGCAAACATCCTAATCGGATCTTGGTCGGATCTTCTGGACCGATATGCACCTTCGGTATACGGGAAACCTCCAGGAACGTTTTGCTTGTACAGGTATCGAACAATTTCTGGCGGGCTAGAATCCTTCGGAGGCAATGCCAGAACGGGAACCCAGATATCGCAAGTCGTTTCACGCGCAACTAAGATCCATTTCCCATCTTCCCCCTTCCGATACAATTCTCCCGCTTCTAGCTGGTCCCCCGGTTCAGGTTTTCCGGAATAGCCGTGCTGGTCCCAAAGTTCCTGGAACTTCGCGCTGTAAACCTCCGCCCTCGAAGGATCGGTTTTGACCCGAACGATTTCCTGTTCCATTTCTTCGTAATATTCGTCGTGCGTAGTAATGACGCCAGACAAATAGTTACGCCGCTCTAAGGGGATCGGATCTTCAAGCATCTGGCCGGCAATCTTTGACTTCACACCTCGGGTTTGAAGGTGAGACTGGGAAGCAATTTCTGTGAACAGTTCATCGATTCCGAGATCTCGATGCTTTTTTGCTTCGGTGATAAAGAAAGCCTGGTCTTTTGCGAGCATGTTCTTTACACGACGCCCCCGTGCGATCGCCTGTGGGTAGTCGCTCTTGTTTAAGACAACTATGTCAGCTAGTGGTAGAAGGGCTTCTTTCTCTAGCTGGATATCCGTACCATAATCGGGAGTGAGGCAAAATACGGCGGCATCGACATACGGAATCACGCCCAAATCATTTTGTCCCAAACCTACAGACTCAACTAGAATCAAATCAAAACCGGCCTCACGCAGCACGCCAATTCGAGAACCCAACTCTTTATCCAAATTGTCTTTGGGGCCTAAGCGCACCGATCTGAGATATACTCGGGGGGAATAGCAATACAACATTCGCAAGCGGTCACCCAAAGTTGGATCCAAACTCAACACCGCTACAAGACCAGAACACTTCTCTAAAAACCGAGAAAGCAGTTCATCGATTAAGGTGCTTTTCCCCGCTCCTCCCCGACCGTTAAACCCCCACACAACTGGAGGCGACTCAGCGTCTTGTGGACGACTGACAGCTTCAGTTACATCCACATTAACGTTGGTAAGATCTTTGGCAATCGATCCGAAACCACGCGGCGCCACTTTAGGTTGTGGAGTTGAACTTAAAGCTTCCGTCCGGACAACCATATCAGCGATAGCATCCCCAAGATCTAATGGAGGCCGATAAACTTTCGCAACGCCCATCCGTTCAAGGGGCGCTACCTCCCGCGCCAATATGGTTCCACCTCCACCACAAAACAGTGGTATATGCCCGACTCCTTGACGGCGCTGCTCTTTAAGGAGTTCCCTAATGAAACTCATGTGGCCACCGTTATAGGTACTCAAAGCAATCGCTGATGCGTCTTCCTCAACAACGGCTTTGACAATCTGCTTGACACTTTTGTTAAAACCAAGATAGATCGCGTCCACGCCCTGTCTTCGGAGAAGGCGGGTGATCGCAGCGGCCGCCACATCATGCCCGTCACAGATCGGAGTCGCTATGATAAACCGTAGTGTATCTTGTCCTAACCGGTTAGAAGCGACAGTCTCTGTTTTTATAGTCGTAGCCACAGACAATTCCCCTACTGGCCAACCGCTGAACTCTAAGAGGTAGCATAGACCAAACCTGAGTAGCCATCAACTGACCCCAACGCCCTTCCCAGCCCATGCAGCCTATGCTAGTATGGACCTCAAATTCAGAGAAGGCGCACCGTGGGAAAATTGATATTCGGCACCGGGCAATTCCGATACGAGGTTATACAGCCCTTCGGGCTATTGCCACACGGCATGGAGTTTGGCTCCACAAGCCACGTAGCACTTGATTCGATCGGCCGAATGTTCGTCACACAGCAAGGCGATCCTCCAATCCTAGTTTTTGACAAAGACGGGAATTATCTTGAAGGCTGGGGCAAAGATTTTCTCTTGGATGCCCATGGCCTATTCATTACCCAGACTGATGATGTCCTTGTGGTAGATCGAGACGCCCACAAGGTCTATAAATTCGATTCCGCTGGCAATCTTCAGATGACTCTTGGAACTGGAAAGCCATCTTGGCTCCAACCGTTCAACCACCCTTCAGATGTAGCACAGAGTCCACGAGGCGAGATTTTTGTGGCAGACGGGTACGGAAACTCATCCGTGCACGTATTCTCCGCTGAAGGGAAACATTTAAGGTCTTGGGGGAAACCGGGATGCGAACCAGGAGCTTTTTCCACCCCTCATGGGATTTGGGTCGATCAAGACAGCAAGGTTTATGTTGCAGACCTTCAGAATAGCCGAGTGCAAATTTTCAGCGAGGATGGAGACTTTATCACTGAGTGGGGGAAAGGCCTTTATCACCCCATGGATATCTGGATCGATTCCGACGGAATGGTATACATCTCTGAGCAACATCCACGGTTCACAATTACAACGCCCGAAGGGACAGTTGTATCTCGCGGAAAAGCTCCAGACGTCGGACATGGTATTTGGGGCGACCCTGACGGAAACTTGTACATGACTGGAAGTTTTCCGGGCGCAGCTGGGGGTTATCGAGGCGTAATCAAATTCATCCGTCAATAGAAATAGAACTCACTAATAAGGAGGAATGACATGCCCAAAATGTCAGAAGAGCTAGCCAAACAATTGTTGGAAGCAGCAGGGTTCCCCACCCTTGACGAATATATCCAATCGACCGTCCGATTGTACAACACTCTTGATGATCAGCTTGAAAATGTGCCTGAAGGCGACCTTGTCGAAATCGAACCGCATTACATCCAACCTCCGCGACCAGATATCCCCTGATTTACGCCGCATGAATCCTAGATAGCTATAGCTGCCTGCGGTTGACACGTTCGTCCGTACTACGCAAAAACGTTAGGGCAAGGCACACATAACCTGTTCGGGCATCGTGATGCAAGACTGGACCTGACGGCACTCACACTGACGCACCTAAGCCTGCACTTTATTAAGGATTCTACACAGAAAAATCGCTGGAGGCTGATATGTATGACGTTGCTAGTGACCGCTTGGATCTCCTGCATTGGCGTTCAATTGGACCGCACCGAGGTGGCCGTACAGTCGCGGTCGCTGGCCACCCTACCGACCCAATGACTTTTTACTTTGGTGCCTGCGCTGGAGGGGTATGGAAAACCACAGACGGGGGAACATACTGGAAGAACGTATCTGACGGTTATCTTACTTCCGCCGCAGTCGGGGCGATTGCAATCGCCCAAGCCGATCCCAATATTCTGTACATCGGCATGGGCGAAGCTTGTCTCCGGGAGGACGTATACGGAGGAGACGGAGTCTATAAGTCAACGGATAGCGGCCGAACCTGGCTCCATCTCGGGCTCGAAGACACTCAGCATATTTCTAGGATCCGTGTACACCCTACTGATCCAAACACCGTCTATGTTGCCGCCCTGGGCCACGCGTTCGGCCCTAACACACAAAGAGGAGTATTCCGATCCCAAGATGGTGGCTTGACGTGGGAACATATCCTATTCCGCAGCGAGAACGCGGGGGCAACAGACCTCTCATTGGACATCAACAACCCTAGAACCTTGTTCGCAGCAATCTACCAGACTCAGCGATACCCTTGGACACTGGAAGGGGGAGGGCCAGAAAGCGGTCTTTACCGATCCACGGATGCGGGGACAACTTGGAAGGAGATAACTGGCCATTCCGGGTTACCAAGAGGACCGGTCGGCAGAATAGGCATTGCCATTTCGCCGGCACAAACCGGGCGTGTGTTCGCGATGGTTGAAGCAGAAGACGGCGGCGTATTCCGATCTGATGACAATGGGGACACCTGGGAACTTGTTAACGGTGATGCGGCGCTACGAGGCCGGCCGTGGTATTACACCCATATCTTCGCAGATCCGCAAGATGCAGATACGGTATGGGTATTGGAAGGCAACACACACAAATCCACGGATGGTGGTCGGACTTTTAGCCCGGTGCCTGTGCCTCACGGTGATTGCCATGACTTATGGATAGATCCAAAACAACCACAACGCGTAATTCATGGGAACGATGGAGGCGCATGTGTAAGCTTCAACGGCGGTTCGTCCTGGTCTACGCTGGATAACCAGCCCACCGCACAGTTCTACCATATCACTACGGACAACCAATTCCCGTACCGAGTTTATGGATCGCAACAAGACAATACGAGTATCACTTTACCCAGCCGTAGTAACAACTCCTCAATCGGCATGACGGATTGGTATGTAATAGGAGGCGGTGAATCTGGCTATATTGCCGTTCACCCCATCAACTCGAATATCGTTTACGCGGGTAACCATTCAAATGGATATATTAGCCGCTATGACCACCACACCGGCCAGACCCGAAACATCATGGTTTGGCCAGAACCAATCGCGGGTTGGGGCGCGAAAGATATGAAATATCGGTTTCAATGGACATTCCCGATCCTGCTTTCACCACACGACCCTGAAACACTCTACGTCACCGGGAACCATGTTTTTCAATCGAAAGATGAAGGGGGAAGCTGGGAAATCATAAGCCCGGATCTGACACGTAACGATCTGACGAAAATGGAACCATCAGGGGGTCCCATTTCGAAAGACGTCACCAACGCTGAATACTATGGAACAATTTTTTCCTTCGCTGAATCACCAATTGTTCCGGGTCTCCTTTGGGCAGGCTCTGATGATGGGCTCGTACACGTGTCGGAAGACGGCGGCAAAACCTGGTCGAATCGAACGCCTGAGGCCCTTCCCGAATGGGCACTGATAAGCACTATCGAGGTTTCGCGCCATGATCCAAAGACAGTATTCTTGGCCGCGACAAGGGCAAAGTTGGATGACCGAAACCCCTATCTGTTCCGAACTACAGATTTAGGGCTTACCTGGAAGCTCATTACCAGCGGGATTGCGGACACGAACTTCACGCGAGTCGTACGCGAAGACCCAATTCGGCCAGGGCTACTCTACGCAGGGACAGACGTTGGCGTGCATATCTCATTCAATCACGGCGAACATTGGCAATCCTTGCAAGCCAACCTCCCGGTCGTACCAATCCACGATCTTCACGTTAAGGACGACGACTTGATCGTAGCGACGCATGGGAGAGGATTCTGGATCATAGATGATGTCTCCCTTCTACGACAACTGCCAGATTTACGCGAACAAGATACATTGCATCTGTTTACACCTCGAGACACGGTCCGCATCGTCAACAGAGGCCGTCGAGAAGGTAATGCTGCTGGCACCCAATATGGCATGTCAGGCCCACTTGTAGTAGCGTTTGAAAATTCTCGGACTCCCCAAGGATTACCGGTGCGCTCGTACCTTGACGCCGGAGCTAATCCAACAGATGGAGTATTGGTTCGTTATCTCCTCCCTACTGGTCACACGAGTCCGGTTACCCTGACGTTCAAAGATGCCGCTGGAAAAACGATTCGCTCATTTTCTGCTTTTTCGAAGGAGGGCGACTCGCTTTCCGCTAAGCCAGGTATGAACGAGTTGCGGTGGGATCTGCGTTATCCCGGTGCGAAGCGTATCGTCGGAGACGTCGCAACCGAACAAATATTTGCGGGATCACTCCTTGGCCCCTTGGTCCTGCCTGGCAGATATGAAGTCACTTTGGAAACAGACTCTTGCTCCGCACGTCAGGAATTCGAAGTACTGCTTGACCCACGTTTAGACACAACACCACAGCAACTTGAATCCTTACTTGCTTTGCAACTAGCGATTCGAGACAAATTGTCAGACACGCATGAGGGCATTGAGCGAATCCAGAAACTCCGAGCACAAATTGAAGATTGGATCCAGCGTTCACGCACCAGCTCAGGGGGCGTTGATATTGGCAACACAGGCCAAACCATCGTCGACAAACTAATAGCGATTGACTCGCAGTTGAGGCAGATCAACCTGAAGGCGCAAATCGATCGACTTAAATACCCCGTCAAGCTGAACGGGAAACTTGCGGGGCTAAGCATCACGGTAGGCAGTTCTGAAAACGAACCGACTCGACAGATGCGGGACGTGCACGAACATGTCGCCCTTCAGGTAGACCAACAGCTGGGGCTGCTTGATGAGGTCCTCGAGCAGGACGTGCCACTTTTTACCAATTTGATTCAGGAATTTGGAATTCCTATGATTTCGCCCTGATCTAAATTGGTGCACTAAATATGCATCCTCGGACCGCTCCATAATAGCCGATGCCCTCCAAAATAGTTATATATTGTTTTCCATATGAATATCTTTTTGCGGCGACATTACTCTAGTTTTGTGTCTCTTTTTTTTCTCCCGTTGATTTAGCACTTCCGTTCTCTTGACACGTCTCATTGACCCACCTGTTATTGTTCACATACACCTTTTTGGGAACGGCGACATCCATGGAGCCGCATACCATCGAGACGCGGGACGATTACTGAGACTTCCGACTACCACGGAGCATTGCGGCTCCAATCATTAACTTAGGACGAACTTATGAAGAACGGCTCTCTGAAATTAAAAATCCTTTCAGATGGCAATTTTAAGGTGGACGGCGGCGCCATGTTCGGCCGCATCCCTAAAACATCTTGGGAAACCTGGGTAAAGCCCGATAGAAGCAACAGAGTTCGACTTGGAGTTAATTGCCTGCTGATCGAGTGTCCCGAAGGGTCGATTTTGGTTGATACTGGATTCGGGTCAAAGAACGGACACGACACACATAACGGAACACATAACGGAACGAACGGCCACAGCGCACTAAACCTTAGTCCCGGAAGAATCCTTAAAGCCCTGCGAGATCATGGCACTGACCCAAAAGATATCCAATTCGTCTTAATGAGCAACCTCCGATTCCTCCATGCGGGAGGCGCCACCCGAATAAGCCGTAATGGAAGCCTTGCGCCGTCGTTCGCTAACGCTCGATACCTCCTCCAATCGGCAGCGTTCAATGACGCTTGTAACCCGAGTGCGAGAAACCAGGGCTCCTTTAGCTTGAAGGACTTCCAACCTCTACAGGACCATGACCAACTTGACTTGATAGACGGCGATTCCGAAGTCGCACCAGGAATTTGGGTCAAAGCCGTTGGGGGTCCATCACTCGGACACCAAATTATCTTAGTGAACCGTTCTGGAACGAAAGCCGCGTTCTTAGGCGACCTTATCCCAACTCCTTACCATCTACCACTGACACATATCGGAGCCTTTGACCATTCCCCAGACGAGACACAAGAGTGGAAAGAGGAACTCTTGAATCGCCTCGAGCGGGAAGGCTGGTTGATTATCTTCACCCATGGCAATGAAGGGAACAGAGCAGGCTATTTAGAGCGTCGTAATGGAACCCTTTCTCTGAGGCCAGTTGAAGTTTAAAGCCTCACCAGACGTTTACAGACATCATGTTGCGCCTATTAAGTCCACCCATACTCCTTCGGTGTCTGCCGTTAAAATCCGACATCGTGAGATAAGGCCAGAGGAGACATTATGGGAAACCACAAAAGCCCTGAGATATCCCTCGGTTAGCCCGGACCAAATCGGCACATCCTCGACTGCGCCCACACACTTCTCCCAAAGGACCTGCCGCTCCCTCCCCAATTCCCTCGTCCGATGAGCCTCTTCAAGCCCGCGACCAAAACTTCGTAGTTGTCCCGCCCGACGTTTGATAGTCTTGGAATCCACTTGTCGGATAAAGTGAGCTGCGGAAGTTCGGGGTCTCGATGAGTATGGAAAGACATGGATAGCCGAGAGATTGCCTTCGGCACACAGTCCCATAGTTTCCTGAAAGTCATCTTCTGTTTCACCCGGGAATCCAACAATCACATCCGTCGTGACGGTGGCGGAAGGCAAAGCTTCCCCAATTCTCTCTAATGCACGGCGGTATGCGGCTCGGTCATATCTCCGTCTCATACGAAGTAGAATCCTATCGCTACCGCTCTGGAGAGGCACATGGAAATGCGGGCAAAGCCTTGTGTCAGAGCGCCATAGCGCGAGAAGGTTTGAAGTAATTTCCTGCGGCTGAAGCGATGATACTCGCAATCTTGCAATATTTGAGTTCTTGAGTATCCCATCTAGTAGTGAATACAAGGATGTTGAAGCGAGATCAAAACCGTAAGAGCCCAGTTGCGTACCCGTCAGCACAATCTCTTTATATCCGTCTTTAACACGGGAATTTATCTCGGCGATGAGTTCATCTGGAGGTATGCTTCGTTCACGGCCTCGCACGATTGGCACAATACAGTAAGCGCATACCTGATCACATCCTTCTTGGATCTTGAGAAAGGAGCGCGATCGGCCTGGGACCTTCGAAGCCCTAAATGCCCGCTCCGGACTGACGTGAGAAGCCATACCATTCGTCAAACGTTGAACATCCTCAACAATTCTTCCTTTCAGAGTGTTCCCAAGCACCAATGACACTCCTGGAAGGTTCCGTATGGCGTCAGGCGCCCGCTGAGCGTAGCAACCCGTTGCAACAATGAGGGCTTCTGGATTACGTTTCTTTGCGCTCCTAAGGGCCTGCCGTGCTTTCCGATCAGCTCGGTGCGTTACAGTACACGTATTAACAATATAGATATCTGCTCGCTCGTCTGAATCAACAACGGTGTAACCCTTGCCGATGAATTCCCTTGCAAGCCGCTCACTATCGGCCGTATTTAATTTACAACCCAGAGTTTCAATCGCTACTGACGGAGAAGTTTGATCATCCATCTCGAACTCCCGGGACCCTTCCGAATACAGACCCACATTCTATCAGGTCACACTACGTACAATCATACAACGCTTGATATCTAGAACGCTGAATCATTGAGTTTATCCACTTGGAATGTTCTGATATAATCGATCAGCCAACACTAAGTAATATAGAAATGTGAATTATGAACCTGCCACGTGTAGTAATTACTGGAATCGGAATGGTCACGCCCCTCGGCCTTGATACAAGGACCACTTGGAAAAACCTGATAGCTGGCCACTCAGGAATCACCGAGATCACCTCATTTGATACAAGCGGGTTTGAAACTAAAATCGCGGCCGAGATTAGAGGATTCGATCCTACAGCATTCATGAACGTCAAAGAAGCTCGTCGAGCAGATCGGTTCACACAACTAGCTTTAGCAGCCACTGATGAAGCAATGCAGCAAGCCATGCTTAACGTCACCCCCTCAAATGCGGACCGGGTTGGTGTCGTAGTAGGCAGTGGCGTCGGAGGAATACTCACTCTCTCCGAACAGTACGGTGTTCTTCATGAAAAGGGACCTCGACGCGTCAGCCCGTTTTTGATCCCGATGATGCTCGTAGACATGGCGGCCGGACAGGTTTCAATCCGAGTGGGTGCGAAAGGCCCAAACTATAGTACTGTCACGGCATGTGCAAGTGGTTCAGATGCAATTGGAGCAGGATTCGAGATGATCCGACGTGGGGACGTAGATGTCGCTGTATGTGGGGGCACTGAGGCACCGATCTGCCCTGTGGCCGTAAGCGGTTTTAATGCTGTATCCGCCCTTTCGCGACGCAATGACGACCCAGCAGGCGCAAGCCGTCCATTCGACGCTGGACGAGACGGTTTCGTCATCGGTGAAGGATCCACAATACTTGTGCTCGAACACATAGAAAATGCGATTTCCCGAGGTGCATCTCCCATAGGGGAAATCATTGGATATGGAGCGTCGTCTGACGCTTTCCACATCACCCAACCGCCTCCGATGGGTGAAGGGGGCGCTAGAGCAATGAGAATGGCTATGACGAAAGCGGGCTTACACCCAGAAGAAATCGACTACATTAACGCGCATGGAACTTCGACTCCGCTGAACGACCGTGCAGAAACTCAAGCGATAAAATCAGCGCTCGGGCAAGAAGCATACAAAACCCCGGTCAGTTCCACGAAATCAATGACAGGGCATCTATTGGGTGCTGCTGGGGCCTTGGAAGCGGCAATCTGTGCGCTTTCCATTCGCGATGGAGTCATCCCTCCGACGATCAACCTAGAGGAGCCCGATCCGGACTGCGACCTTGACTATATCCCATGGACTGCTCGTCGCGGGAAGCTGGACGTGGCCATGAGTAATTCGTTGGGATTTGGCGGCCACAATTCGACCTTGATTATAAGACGGCCGCAATCCTGATCCCAATCACCTTAATCTATTCACCTCTTGATCCGGTGCATTTCGACTTACCTCCGCGCCTTCGTTAACGGGAATTGGCAAACATGGATCTAGGCGATGGTAATAGCGGGAATGAACGCGATCCAGATCCTCGCCAACAGTTCCGGCGATGCAGACTCAAAAAAGCAACACGTATGATTGGAGAGATTATCGGACTGTGACCTTTATCCGCTAAGTTTTCCGTCTCGCTGCCACATTGGAGCCTGTACCTCTAGAGCGTGGGAGTATGGTTGCTTTAAACGCAAGGATGGGTACGGTAAATACAAGAACGCCCAGACAAATCAGCTGTGCTTCATTGAGGTCGCCGATCCAGTTACGGTAAGCGTGGAAGAACAGTATGAAGAACCGACCAAAAGCGTAAAGGGCCAAGAAGGACGCAAAGAGCATTCCTGCAGGGCGGATACGGTCTTTAAGAACCCACCATAGTATCGAGAAGACCACAGTAAGCCAAATGAACTCATAGATCACTCCTGGATGAGTAGGAAGCGTTGGGTCCATCCCGTTCCCAATATACAAACTCTGTGTCGCAGGATGGGTATATATAGCTCCCCAGGTCTTTCCTGTGAATTCGCCAAAATGTTCGCCGTTAATGATATCGCCAATCCGCCCGACCATTAACGCTAGTACAAGTGTCGGGGCGGTTACATCAGCAAGCGTTCTCCATTCCAACTTATTGACCCGCATGTAAATCCAGGCTCCCACAAATCCCCCCAGAAATCCCCCCCAAATTGCTAGTCCTCCGCGCCAAATGAACAAGGCTTGTTCAGGGTTATCGATATAATAGCCAAGGTCGTCCAAAACAAAAACGAGTCGCGCACCCAAGATCCCTCCGATAATTCCCCAGGTCGCTGCTCCGTAGGCTGTATCGGCGGGAATTCCATATCGAGGGGCCCACCGACCTACCAAGTAAACTGCGAGAGAGACTCCGACAAATGAAGCAATGCCGTGCCAGCTCAAAGTTAGCGATCCTAGAGTGAGAAGGACCGGATCAATCCCTATTTCAATCATGTTACTTCCTATCGCCCTAGACGCGAAGACCTAATTTCATCATTACGTCATATGTATTTACAATATGTCGCCCAACCCGCAAAACATCAGCAGGAATACCCAAGGCCATTCCAATGATCTGAGGTAAGTGGAAAATTGGAAGGTCGATCCCACGGCCTGCTTGTCCGGCTGCCTTAGGCTGGAATCCGTCAAGGTTTAGATGGCACAGCGGACAAGGTGTAACCATAGCATCCGCTCCCGCATCTTTTGCCTCTGTCGTATGGTTCGCTACCATGGCGACCGAATTCTGTTCATTGATGGTGAGAATTGGGAAACCACAACATCGGTCCTTCCCAGAGAAGTCTACTACGTGGCCGCCCAAAGCTTCTATGATCAATTCCAGCGATGTAGCTCTCAATGGGTGTGCCTTGAATTCAAGGTCTTCAGTCGGCCGGACAATATAGCACCCGTAGAACGGGGCAAGCTTGAGGTCTTCGAGGGGAGTGACCACACTCTGCCGGAGGTTGTCCAGGCCAACATCTTCTACCAATACCCAGAGAAGATGCGTTATTTCAACGTTGCCTTCATATTTAAGGTCTTCCTCCGCCAATATACCATTGATCTGGTCACGATATTCAAGATTTTCGAGTTTCTTCTTTGCTTGAGACATCACCCCTGTACACGTACTGCATATTGTCATGATAGGGAGCCCTAATCCTTCTGCCATGGCGAAGGTTCGGGCGTTCAAGCAATCCCCAAGCAATGGGTTACTCTCTTGAAGCACACCTGCTCCAGTGCACGCGGCGCCTTCAAGTTCAACTAACTCAATGCCAAGTTTCGCACATACGGCGAGAGCCGACGGATACAGCTCTGGACAACCGCCTCGTGAAACACACCCTGGATAGAAAGCGTACTTCAATGTCTCCCTCCTAGAACTAACTTACTCCGTTAGATCGATTATCATGGGTAGCATCCTGGTAGGACTTAACCCTTTTTACTAATCGCCGCACCTTCTCTACACCTTGAACAGGCTTATGAATTAGAGGAGGCGTCTTGAACTTTGCGGCTGCCCGGATAGCAACTGGAATCATCCCTATAAGTTTCGGGATATTGAAAAAGCCAAAGGTCATCGGAACTAGTTTAAGCTCATCTAGACGCCCGCTGTGCGCGACTAATTTTTCAAAGGCTCTCGTATGTCTAGCACCATAAGTGCCTTTGTGGCCTGCTGCAAGAACGTGTTCTCGCAATACCATAATTCGCTCCATTGGCGCTACACCCTTGGGGCAGGCTTGCACGCATTCGAAGCACCGGGTGCAATCCCAAACTCCGCCAGGTTTCTGGTACTCGTTCAATCTTTCTGGGACAGCGCCATCGCGCGGGTCGGCCACGAAACGATAGGCTTTGGCGAGAGCTGCCGGGCCGAGGAAGTTGTTGTCCACTTCCAGTACAGTACAGTCTGACACACAGGCACCACACATAATGCAGCCCATCACCTGATTGAGATGACTCATAGCATCGTTTGAAACCACGTATTCTGCCTCGGGCTCGGGGCCGTCAGGTCTGATCCAGGGTGAAACGGAGTGGACTTTATCCCAAAATGGAACCATATCGACAACTAGGTCACGAACCACAGGGAGGTTCCCGGCTGGTTCGACAGCTACTACCTGATCAGAGGTCATTACGTCTGTCAATTTGGTCTTACACGCAAGGGTAGCATGCCCATTCACTCGCATCGCACAGGAGCCACAAATCGCGGCACGACACGAACACCGAAACGCCAGGGTCTCATCGACGTTTTCTCGCACCTCAATCAACGCATCCAACACTGTAAAATAATCGGGAACATCTAATACATATTCTTGTTGAAATGCGTGTTCAGATTCCCGTTGCGGATCGAAACGTTTTACTTTAAGAGAAATATCCATTAATACTTTCGCTCCTCGGGTTGCCATCTGGTGATCGTCACTGGACTGAACGAGATTTCTGGGCCTTTCTCGGATTTAGTTGCGACCGTATGTTTCAAAAAGTTCTCGTCATCTCTCTCCCGCATGTCCACACGGAAATGTGCACCCCTGCTTTCTTCGCGAGACAATCCGCTTGCAGCAATCACCTCGGCACAATCCAACATGAATTCGAGTTCGAGTGAGAACAGCAGAGCGGTATTATAGACGCGCCCCTTGTCTCGGATTCCTACGATACGTGCCCGCTCTTTTAGCTCGACAATCTTGCGCTTGGCGGCTTCCATTCCATTCTTTTCACGAAAAACCGCGAGGTTTTCATTCATGACTTGTCCCATCTCGAGCCTGATCGAGGCAACACTATCTTCCCCTATTTCGCGCTCGATAATTGAACGCAATCTTCGTTGTTCAGTATCAATTACTGTTTCAGACACGGCAGGCACTGTTTTCCCCAGAGCGAATTCTGTAGCTGCAACCCCTGAGCGCCTCCCAAAGATTACAGTATCCAGTAGAGAATTAGCACCCAAGCGATTTCCACCGTGCACGCTTACGCACGCACATTCGCCCGCGGCATACAAGCCAGGAATCTGTGTCGCGCCATCCACGTTAGTCTTGACTCCGCCCATCTGGTAATGCATGCCTGGACGGATGGGAATTGGTTGGTCAGCCAAGTCCATACCCAAGAAGTCCATTGTAACTTCATTGATATACCTAAGTCGTTCTTCGATAAAGTTCCGGCCTAAGTGACGGAGGTCTAGGAGGACACATCCATCTATACCGCGGCCTTCGTTGATCTCAGTCTGCTCGGCACGGGAAACTACGTCTCGTGACGCCAGCTCCATCATGTTCGGAGCGTAACGCTCCATAAAGCGTTCTCCGTCTTTGTTGAGCAGATATGCTCCTTCGCCTCTAGCTGCCTCTGTGATCAAAACTCCGTTCGATTTCAGCGTTGTGGGATGATACTGAACCATTTCCATGTCCATAAGGGATCCGCCTGCCTCATAGGCAAGAGCCATGCCATCGCCGGTAACAATAAGCCCATTTGTACTCGGTTCAAATACTCTTCCCAAGCCACCCGTTGCCAGAATCACGGCATTCGCTCGAATAAGGTGGAGTTCCCCCGTCATCATTTCCAGAGCCGTTACACCCACACAACGACCTTCATCCATCACCAAAGAAGTGACAAACCATTCCTCATAAACCTTGGTGCCAGCTTTCATAAGTTGCTCGTGCAAAACGTGTAACATAACTTGGCCAGTTATGTCTGCTACGAAGAATGTCCTAGCCCGTTCTTGCCCACCAAATCTCCTAGTGCCCAAACGGCCTTCTTCATCTCTGCTAAAGATGACACCCATATGCTCCAATTCGATGACTGCGTCACCTGCTTCTTTCGCCATAACTTCGATAGCATCTTGGTCGCCGAGGTAATCGCTGCCTTTTACGGTAGCGTAGGCATGATCTTCCCAAGGATCCCCTCGATCCGTGAGAGCTGCATTGATGCCACCTTGCGCGGCATTAGAGTGGCTCCGCACAGGGTGTACTTTACTAACAACCGCAACATTAGCGCCTTCCTGTTGAGCCGCTAATGCCGCTCTCATCCCAGCGAGTCCAGCGCCTATCACGATTACATCATGATCAAGGATCATTGCGTACACCTACCATCAAACTAGAACTTGTGCCGGGGACGTGCCCGAACCGCGTTGCAGAAACGCCAATCACTATAGCAGAGCATAACACCTCAAACAACCTTTGCTCCAAGGTTATATCACCTTGTTTCCTGATATTTTCGTGGGTTGCATACCGAAGGCGATGAGCAGAGCGGCAATTGTCTTCGCGTCTCGGATCTCTCCACACTGGATCAACTCAAGAACATTTTGCCAAGGAATTGGGACAACCTGTATGTTTTCATCTTCATCCATGTCTGCTCTATCAGGCGCAAGCCCACTCGCCATGAACGCATACATGTGTTCATCAGTCCAGCCGGGCGCGACCCAGAAATTTCCTAACGGGATTAGCCGGTCAGCTCTGTAGCCGGTTTCCTCACGTAATTCACGTTGAGCCGCCTCAATCGGGGCTTCTTGCTTCTCGACTCCACCAGCTGGTGCCTCAAGAAGCGTTTCGCCAATAGCATGTCGGAATTGTCGTACTAACAGGATATTCCCGTCTTTGTCCATGGGGACAATAACCACGGCGTCACTATGCTCTACCACTTCTCTGAAAGCTGGAATACCGCGATCCAGTTTAGACACCACAACGTCGTCCCGCCTCACAGATATAATGGTTCCTTCGTATACCCGCTCACTTTTTATTACTCGTTCTGGCTCCATTTTCCGAATCACTCTGCCCTCGGATCAACTTTAAGGGCATTAGGGGACCCAAGTCGCTCACCAAGTCTCGGCAGAATATTCTTCCGGGGTCCCATTCGGAGAAACCTGGCACACAGTTGGCTTCGTTTAATCTCCACATGGTCACCTGGATCTAATCTAATCGCGTCGATCCCATCGACGCTAAGCAGCCCCGGGTATGTGTTGGACAATTCCAGATCGACCTTAGAAGATGAGTCTATGATAATACCGGAATCGAGGCTTAGTTGGGGTGAGACGGGTTTGAGTAGAAGAGCAGGAGATGTCGGATAGATGATCGGTCCACCGGACGAGAGGCTGTACCCGCTGCTGCCAGTCGCGGTCGCGACGATTACCGCATCGGCCGAGTATCCAACCAGAAACGTGCCATCAACAGTGACATCCACCCAAATCGGCCTCGATCCTTCCCCTCGGCTGACAACCGCTTCATTCAAGGCCGATACTGCGGTGAATTGTTCCTCACGGGAAGGCTGTTGATGTTTTGTCCGGGCCACAGATACATCAAGCATAGTCCGTTCTTCAATTCCAGGGGACCCGTCAAGATATTGATGGAACCTCTCATGTACTTCCGAAGCAAAGATCTCCGTCATGAAACCAACTCTGCCGAGATTTACTCCAAGGATTGGTATACCAAGAACCGCAGTCCGTCGGACAATTCGCAATATCGATCCATCCCCACCCACACTAACCAATACGTCACAGTTTCTTATTTCTTCGAAGCGTGCATCTAGATCGCCGAGCGATACTATAAAGGCGCCACCAACGCCACATAAACCCACAATTGATTTAGCTAAACCTTTCGCTTCTTGTCGCCACGGGTTATAGATGACGGCGATACTGCCTTTACGTTTCATCTCTCAAACCCTTACGGAAGGACTGCCAATGCTGCGCTATCAGTAATATCCAGTAGGAGCGTCGGCCAAACACCAAGAAGCACTACTATTCCTCCAGTCAACACTAGCGCAGTTTTCATGGTGGCCGTCGCGGCAACAGGGGTGGAGACCGCTCCCTCCCCCAAATACATCGTTCTCACGACACGCAGGTAATAGTAGGCAGAAACAACGCTATTCACGAGACCGACCACGACTAACCACACCATACCGCTCTGCATGGCGGCGCTAAAAACAAAGAGTTTCCCCATAAAGCCGACGGTTGGCGGCAAACCCGTAAGGGATATTAGTCCCACTGCTAAAGCTATTGCTAGGAAAGGTGCTCTGCGACCCAAGCCCCCTAGATCAGCGATTGTTTCGCTATCCGTTTGATTAGTAATTGCGATAACTGCAAAGAAGGCTGTGAGATTGGTAGCAGTGTATCCTCCTAAATAGAAAAGCAGAGCACTGGTACCAATACTTGCCTGGAGTCCGGCCCCATGAAACGCAGCAAGAGCTACCATAATATATCCGGCTTGCGCGATGGTGCTATACGCAAGCATCCGTTTGATGTTCGCTTGTGCTATGGCAGCCAAGTTCCCAATAGTCATCGACGCCGCAGCCAAAACAGCAAAGAGGATTGACCAATCCTGTATGAGAGGGGCGAAGGCAATAAGGAAGACTCTTAGAATCACGGCAAACCCCGCGGACTTGCTGGCCACTGACAAGAATGCCGTCACCGGTGTTGGGGATCCTTCGTAAACATCGGGAATCCACATTTGGAAGGGAACAGTAGCAATTTTGAAACCAAGGCCGGCGACGACTAACACAGTCGCCAACAAGAGCACTGGCCCACCAAAGGGCTCGTTACCTCTAACAATTTCATTCCCTATAGCAACCAATTCTGTAGTTCCAAGAAACCCGTAAATTAGTGCCATTCCATAGAGGATGAGACCTGAACTAAGGGCGCTGAGCAACAGCATCTTAAGGCCGGCCTCTGAAGACCGTGAGTCTCCTAAAAATGCTGCCAAAGCTACCAACGGGAGGGTAGCAAGTTCCAATGCCACGTATAGAGCAATTAGTTCTTGAACAGACGCCAACAGCATCATTCCCGCGGTTGCAATAAGTAACAAGGCGAGATATTCAGCGCGATAACGTGCAAACCGTTCAGCGTACCGACCCGATGAAAGGATCACTAATCCGACGGTAACAATGAAGAGTGATTTGAAATACAACCCGAACTGATCGATTGTCACAGTGCCGCCGACAGCCTGGAACGAATCACCACTATTCTGACCAGAACCACCAACATTCCACCAAGCCGAAAGGTCACCAATCAGTAAGAACACACACGTCGCTGGGAGCGCCAACCCTATGACTGCAACCCAAGTCAAACGCTCTCTTTTGGTTCCAATCAAGTCAACGAAGATGACGAGCGCGGCTAAGGCAACGATCCCAATTTCTGGCGACAACAAATATAAATCATGACTACTCATCTTGATACTCTATGCGAACGGGAGGCGCAGCTCTTCGACGCCTACCGCGAAGATATCGGCTATCAATGCCGGGTACAGACCAACAACAAGGATTGAAATTATCAAAAGAGTTGGCGCTACGCTTTCGACCAAGGTGGCGTCTCTCAAGCCATCCAAGCGTTGTGGGAGCACCCCGAAAAGGGTGCGTTGCACGGTCCACAAGATATATCCCGCAGTTATCAATATCCCAAGAACCGCCAGAAGTGTCATAACACTATAGACAGGGAATGCGCCCATAAACACCATTACCTCGGAAACAAAACCACTCGTTGAAGGTAATCCCAAAGATCCAAACCCCGCTACACACAAAGCGATTGCAATGAACGGCATTTTAGACGCTAGTCCTCCAAGATCAGGAATATGACGCGTATGCGCCTTGTCATAGATTAACCCGACCATCACAAACAATAGTCCCGTAATTGTGCCATGAGTGAACATCTGCATTGCAGCACCCGTAATCCCGACAGGTGACATCCCCTCACCAAGTCCAATAGAGGATACGCCCAGCAGCACATAGCCCATATGACTGATGCTACTAAAAGCTATCAGGCGTTTAAGATCAGTTTGCCGTAGTGTTACCATCGCTCCGTAAAGAACATTGACGACAGCAAGAACGGCAAACACAGCGGCCCAATCTACTGCGATGTCAGGGAACATCCCCACATTTACCCGAATGATCCCGTATGCACCCATCTTTAACAGAACGCCAGCCAGCATCACGCTCACAGCTGTCGGAGCATCAGTATGGGCGTCTGGCAACCAACTGTGTAGTGGCCATATCGGTAGCTTCACCGCAAAAGCAATAAAGAATAGAACAAATACCATTTGAGTAGGAATCAGCAGATTGCTCAGCTCCTGGTTAAGCAATCGAGTCATATCGAACGTACCGACCCCTGCTGAGAAATATAGCGCAAGGATGCCTACAAACATGAATGCACTGCCTAAGAAGGTGAAGATCACGAACTTCATGGCGGAATGCTCTTTTCGACCGCTGCCCCAAATAGAAATCAACAAGTACATTGGGACCAGCTCCAGTTCCCAAAAAATGAAGAACAAGATGAAATCTTGTGCGGCAAAAACTCCCATGACAGCGGCCTGCAAAACCAGTAGTGAAGCAAAATATTCGCGGGGCCGCTCTACAATCCTCCAAGAAGAGAACATTGCCGCCAACCCGAGCAGCCCTGTTAGAAGAATGAGTGGAGCGCTCAAGCCATCCACTGCGACGTGATACTGGATGTCTAAGAGAGGAATCCAGTTTCCGGCAGTCTCAACCCATTGAAAGCCACCTTGCTTGGCGTCATACCCGGCAAAGATAACCCCGGAAAGGATAAAGTCCGCCACCATGGTGCAAAGTGCGATCGTCCGCGCCCATCGAGACGGCCGAAGAACACCTATTATTAGTGCACCTGCCAAAGGCAAGAATATCGTTGCGGTTAGCACTAGGTCCTACCCCCACAAATAGTAGACAAAAACTATCGCCCCAACCCCGATCACCATCACCATGCCATAGGCCTGTAATTGGCCAGTCTGTAGGAGGACAATACTCCGACCAACATTCCTATGGAACCACCCTGTCTTCTCAACGAACTCATCGACGATATTACGGTCGAACCAATCAAGCGCTTTACACAACTTTTTGTAAAATACGTTACCGGTCAACGCATCTTCGTACAAGACATCAAAGTAGTATTTCTTTGTGAGAAGTCGGTGTAGAACAGGTATGCCAATCTTATTCGACCCCAAAGTTTGGCGACCATACAGGAACCACGCTATTCCAATACCAGAAACAGCCAAAAAGAGCCCCATGATTGCAATAGCGACATCAATATCTGGAGAAACCGGGTGTAAACCTGAAGGAACTAAGGATGCCTCCAGCAACTTAGACATCCAATGCTTGGGCAGTGAAAGGAAATCGATGGGAGAATTGGCAACAAAACCAATAACTATCGATAAAACCGCTAGCACTAACATTGGCATCACCATCGATGCAGGAGATTCATGAAGATGCACGCCTGTTTGGGCTGTGTTTTCTGCAACACGTTTCTCATCAAGACCGGATTCAGCCTGACGCCGTTCTTCATCAGCGCCACCACGAAATTCTCCGTGGAAAGTCATAAACACAACTCTGAAAATGTAGAACGCCGTCATTAGCACTGTTACTGCTGCAACAACAAACAACGCCTTATCAATCAGCCCGCCCCCCATCCAGGCGGTCACAAGAATCTCATCTTTGCTCCAAAACCCCGACAATGGGAAAATTCCCGCCAGGCTCAACGATCCAATCAAGAAAGCACGGTATGTCCACGGTTGATAGCGTCGAAGCCCTCCCATGTAGCGCATATCGAATGTCCCGGTCGCGTGATTTACACTGCCTGCTCCCAAAAACAGAAGGGCTTTAAAGAAAGCATGAGTGAATAAATGGAATATGGCTACCGCATAGCCCCCTAAACCTAGAGCGAGCATCATGTAGCCAAGTTGACTGATCGTGGAATAGGCGACCACCCGCTTGATGTCGTACATCACCAAGGCCATACTCGCAGCAAATACAGCGGTGAGACCGCCAATTAATGCAACAGTCGTCATAGCTTCTGACGAAACCATGAATACAGGGAAAAATCTCGCGACGAGAAATACGCCTGCCGCAACCATGGTTGCGGCATGAATGAGTGCACTGACTGGAGTCGGCCCTTCCATCGCGTCGGGGAGCCAAACGTGTAGTGGGAATTGTGCTGATTTACCTGCAGCTCCAGCAAAAATTCCAATCGCAATCCACGTCAACGCAGTGGCGCCAATCAGACCAGCTGAAGCCGCCGAGTGGATATCGGGGATATCCAAAGAATTCAGACCATGAGCCCCAAGTGCGTCTTGATGGAAAAAGAGATATAAGATAGCGATTAAGAAGCCGAGGTCACCTAGGCGTGTAACAAGAAAGGCCTTCATAGCTGCGCGAGCGGCAGCAGGCCGCTGATACCAAAAGCCAATGAGAAGATACGAGGATAACCCCACTAACTCCCAGAAAAAGTACATCTGCACTATGCTTCGAGCCATTACCAACCCGAGCATGGACGCCGTGAACAAAGACATGAAGCAATAGTACCGAGCATACCCGCGATCACCTTTCATGTATCCTTGTGAATAGATCTGGACCAACAGGCTCACTCCTGTAACAACGACAACCATAACTGCCGTCAAGGAGTCAAACATAATACCGAAACTGATAACGAGTGGGCCGACAACCAGCCATTCCCGCGCTGGCCATTCCATAGCCCCTTCAACTCCACGCACCTCTCCAAGCGCCCATAGGGCTAGCAGGAAAGACATCCCTATAGAGGCGATAGTGATATAACCGGCCAATCCGGCATACCGATTAAAGAATGGCCGGACTACAAAACCGATCACTATAAAAGCAAACAGTGGGAGCAGAAAAATCATCCATGCCGTAAACTCAGTCATGCTAGAGCTTCCTCAGAATTTCGTTCGCAACATGCTCTCTGCCTTTAGGAACATATACATTAAATGGGACACCCTCAGCCCACTCAGTTATGTCGCCCACCGGCAGGATTCTGCAAGGCAAGCCCTCTGATTCAAAGGTGTCCTTCCACATCTCGGCAGCCATTAGGTTGGGAGCTTTCTTGATATTCATCCACATACAGCTAAACGCCCCACATTGTTTTTGTGTACATGTCTACAAGACAAACCTCAGCCCTTTGTCCCTGTAATCGGACTTCAGCATCTCTGGAATGGCCGATTACAGGACGCTCACAATCCGACCGTATTTCACTGTCAAACACTGTAGACACCCTCTACTTTTTCAACGCATTCATCTCGGTAATATGGACGGTCTGCCGATTCCGATAGATCGCAAGGACGATCGCTAGTCCAAGTGCAACCTCCGCGGCAGCCACAGTAATTACAAAGATCGCAAATACCTGTCCAGTTAGAAGTATCCCTAAACCCTGTTCTTGAGCGCTTAAAGGTACAGTGTATCGAGCAAATGAGATCAATGCGATCGTCACCGCGTTAAACACTAGTTCTATACACATCAGGACTGCGATCGCATTGCGTTTCGTCAATGCTCCATATACACCGATACTCAGGATGATCCCAGAAAACACCAGATAGTGAGTCAGTCCTATCATGCTATCGATCCCGCACTAGAGCGATTGCGCCAATCATTGAAGCAAGAAGGAGGACAGCAGCCATCTCGACTGCTAATACAAAATCATTTAATAGAAGTTCTCCAAGTGCGTAAGCAGTATTACTGAAGGTTGAAACAACCTGAGCCACAGAATCTGGATTTAGAGCGGCGTCTTCCAGTAAGTTCCAGCTGGTATCAAAGATCACAAAAAGCACCATCGAAAGTAGCGCCCCAGAAACGAGCAAACCGGGTATCCGAAACTGATTGAAAGGATTACCCCTTTGCACATCTTTCATGACTAGAACTGCGAAGATGACCAGAATTGGGATAGCTCCCGCATATATCAACAATTGAACAACAGCCAAGAATTCTGCTTGGAGCATCACGAAAAACCCTGCTATCGCTAGGAAACAAACCACGAGTGCAAGCGCCGCTTTAAGAAGATCATTGAGCAACACAACCAACAGTGCCGCGCCTATACTGACGGCAGCGATTATCCACCAGATGATGGTAAACGCCGGAGTCTGTTCGATCCCTGTGACAGTCATCGTTTATTAACCCAACGTTCCTGCATATCAGAATATGTCGGCGACACTTGGTTTTCGCGTCCAACTTCTAGCCAAGAAAGAGTATCCCCGGTAAACGGATTGTATCCCTTGTCTTCAAGCTGGGGACGAAACCATGTGCTAGGCCTTTTGGGTGCAGTTCGTAACTCTTCAATCGGAATAACAAGATCTGTCCGTCGATATGAACCCCGTTCAAAGCCGCTACCCATGTGCAGAGCATCATACGGGCACGCTTCGACGCATAGGCCACAGAACATACATCGGGCTAATTCAATGTCAAAGACCTCTAACTCATATTTTTCACCTTCAGCTGTCTGTTGACCACCAGGCTTAGTTTCGATACGGATAATCCCTAGAGGGCAGAACTTCGCGCAACTTGCGCAGCCGGTACAACGCTCTTCATACCAGACAAAGTCTTCTCCACGGAATCTTGGGTGCTGGACGACTCGTTCTTCAGGATATTGTATGGTCTGGTGCGGGCGGATCAGATTTTTCAACGTGACCATCATCCCTTTTGCAATTCCTAGTCCATAAGGCATTAACGCACCTCCGGTGTCACTTTTACGAGCCGTACCGTTGTAGTCGGAACTTTCCTGTTCTTTTCCATCAAGAAACTGATCCCTACGATCGAAACAATGGCCACCACCCAGTTAACAGCAACCATCATCCACAATTGTGCGGTTGTCGGCTCGGGCCAAGCCACTACGAGTCCCGCCGTCACGAACATGTTAATTATCGCTAGCGGGAAAAGCACTTTCCAAGCAAAGGCCATAACTTGATCAATCCGTAAACGAACAATAGTTGCTCGCACCCAAATCAAGAGGAACAAGACAGCGAAGATTTTCGCGATAAACCAGATATGAGACGGAAGCACTTCCGGCCATGAAAGTGGACCGAACGGATTTTCCCATCCTCGTAGAAACAATGTCGAAATAATCCCCGAAAACACTATCACTGAAGCAAATTCGCCCAACTGAAGCAAGGAGAATTTGGTGCCACTGTATTCTGTATGAAACCCTGCTGTAAGTTCTGATTCAGCTTCCAATAGGTCGAAGGGAGTCCAGTTCATCTCGGCAGAAGCAGCCATCAGGAAGACGAAAAACCCTAGAGGCTGAAGCAAGATAAACGGGATTCGCTGAGCTTCGACGACGCCAACAAGTGACATGGTTCCGGCGAGAAGCAAAACGCCTACCAATGACAGCACCATTGGCACTTCATAGCTTACTAATTGAGCCACAGCTCGGACCGCCCCAATAAGCGCGTATCTATTTCCAGACCCCCAGCCAGCAAGGAAAACTGCTAAGGTTGAGACCGTCGTCACGCCTATAAAGAATAAGACGGCGATATTCAAATCCGCCAAGAATGAATTTCTCCCGAACGGGACTACAGCGAGAATGATGAATACGGGAGCAACCATCAGGACCGGCGCTATAGTAAACAACAACGGATCTGCTTCCCGCGGCCTGACATCTTCCTTCAACAACAATTTTAAAAGGTCAGCAAATGGCTGGAGTATACCAAAGGGACCCACACGGTTAGGCCCTAGACGGGTTTGGAACAATCCAAGCAATCGTCTAAGCATAAAGACAAACACTGATGCAAATATTAACAGCACGTTAACTAATAAAAAGACTATAGCGAAACCAGTAAGGAAATATGCTACCCAATCGAGTGATTCTGGCAAAAGTCCATCTAAAAAGGAATACAGTGGCCGGTAGAGAGCATTCTCGGATAACACTGGACCCATAAGCTATCGATCCACCTCTCCCATATTGATATCGATACTCCCCAAAATCACGATCAAATCCGCCAATTTTAAGCCAACCAGTAGATCTTTCAATATCGTAAGATTGAGAAAAGACGGAGAACGGACTTTGCAGCGATACGGTGATATCCCTCCATCGCTAACTAAATAGAAGCCCAGTTCTCCTTTCGAAGCCTCGACATGCGCGTAAGCGTCGCCAATAGGAGGACGCGGGAAGTACGGGAGTTCTGAGCGGACGGGACCATTTGGAATCTGTTTCGCACATTGCGCGACAATGTTTAAACTTTGCCTCATCTCTAGAATTCTTACCATGAATCGATCGTATGTATCCCCATTGGTGCCAACAGGAATTTGGAAGTCAAGTCTGTCATATATCTCGTACGGATCGACCTGCCTAAGATCCCACGCTATACCACTGGCTCGCAATACAGGACCCGTCACCGACGAGTTTATAGCCTCTTGAGCAGGTAATACTCCTACACCCTTGGTACGCACCAAAAGGACTTCGTTTTCGGTGAGCAATGCATCCAACTCATCCAAATAGACTGGTATTTCGTCCAGAAATGTGTGAAGTGCTTTCCAAAAATCCGCCGGCGCGTCTTGAAAGACGCCGCCTGGTCGCATGTAACTTACGGTAACGCGGGCCCCACACAACATTTCGAAGAGATCCAAGATCCGTTCTCTTTCGCGAAAGCAATACATGAGTGGTGTCCCCATCGCGCCAAGATCTTGCAGTAAAAACCCCGTCGCGACCAAGTGACTAGCTATCCTCTGAAGTTCAGCCGCCATTACTCTTAGGTACATACCACGCTCAGTAGGCTCTATTCCGGCAAGTTTTTCTACAGCGAGTACGTACGCTTGGTTATTCAGCATAGGTGAGACGTAGTCCAATCGATCGGTGAGCGTGACTACCTGAGTATAGCTCCGTTCTTCAGCGAGCTTCTCAGTACCTCGGTGGAGATAACCAAAAATAGGTTCGAGATCCTGTATAACTTCACCATCAAATGTAACACGTAACCGAAAAACACCGTGGGTACTAGGGTGTTGTGGACCGATATTTATGGTTACTGGTTCGGTGCGTAATGACACGTAGTGTCCTTCCTACGGTTAAAGATCACCATTCAACCACCTAAATGGGTTTTCTGGAGGGGGTGTCCAGGGAATCCTTCCCAGGTCAAAACTCGCTTAAGATTTGGGTGTCCAGTAAAACTGACCCCCATCAAATCCCACACCTCTCGTTCTTGTAGATCCGCCCCGCGCCAAATGCCTGTAACTGATTCCGCTACCGGGGCATCTCTACCGTACAGACGACATTTCAGAACAGCGGAGTGGTTACGCTCGATAGAAACAAGATGATAGACGAGTTCGAAATATCCGACGTAATCAACAGCTGTGAGGGATATAAGCATTTGCATATTTAGGTCCACGGACTCTTTGAGGAGGGTGCAAACTCGGTGAAGATACTCTTGCCTGATCCAAAGTGTCTGCTCATTCGAATCCTCGATGGCGTCTTCGTAGGAAGCACGAATCGTTTTGGCAATCAACTCACTCTGGAGCGCGCGGGTCATCAGACACCCGCCCTTTTATGTGCAAGGCTGTATTTCCGAATCTTTTCATGCAGCTGCATGACGCCATATAGCAACGCATCAGGACGAGGGGGGCATCCCGGAACATAGACATCAACCGGAACAAGACGATTCACTCCAGGCACAACACTATAAGACTCATAATATGGCCCGCCACAGGTTGCGCAGGCTCCCATTGAGATGACCCATTTTGGTTCGGCCATTTGTTCATAAATACGTTGGATCGCCGGGGCCATTTTCCAGGTAACTGTGCCCGCTACAATCATAAGGTCTGCTTGACGCGGAGTCGCCCTGAAGGCCTCCATACCGAACCGGGAGATGTCGAAACGCGACATTGCCGTGGCCATCATTTCAAACGCGCAGCATGCCAGACCGAACGCAACAGGCCAAAGAGCTGAACGACGGCCCCAGTTGATGAGGGCATCCAGACTCGTAACCATCAGGTTTCGTTTCATATCTTCTGGAACTTCTAATAATGGATCCTCGAATTGTTGCGTATGACTCGCCTTGAGTCCGTTAATGTAGTTACCTTCTTCCGCGTCCAATTCACCAGTAGCTTGATACAGAGGGATATCGAGTCTGAGGTCCATCACACGTCCCCTATCTATTTCCAGTCTAAAGCGCCTTTACGCCATGCATAAACCCAGCCGATACCGAGAATACCAACGAAGCCCATTATTGAGAATAACGGCCCTAGTCCCATTTCACGCTGACGGATTGCCCATGGGTAAATAAATACGGCAGTGACGTCAAACAATAAAAATAGGAGAGCGTAAATATAATAACGGAAGTTGAATTGCACCCAACGTCCCCCGATAACCTCCATGCCACATTCGTAAATATCGGATTTGACGTCGGTCGGTTTTGAGGGCCGGACACGGAGGCGCTGAAGCAGCCAAGAAATCAATATCAGGCTGCTAGGTATCACTACAGCTACCATAGAGAGAATGAGGACAAGGCCATATTGACGGTAATAATCCTCGAGCACTGCATGCCCTCCGAAAGCTGCGTGAATATACCATAGCGAGCGTTACATTGCAACTAAAACTGGTACAATTATCCTATTCTGGAGACATGCATGAGCGTCTCTGTTAAACTTAGTTGGATTAGACACAAAGGACAGACAGGAGATCGTTCTAGATGACAACTTGGAAAGATCCAAAGCGTGTAGTGTGGCATACAGTTCGTTGTTCTCGGTGTAACACGATCATTAACCGCGCAAAGCTCCCCGGATTCATACGAGAAACGGTGTATCGGGTGTGCGAAAGATGCACAGCCCGCGCGCCTGTTTCAAATCCGTCTCCGAAAACAGACGCTAACTAGCAGCTGGGATAACCGAATCGATGGCGCTCCAAGAGCGGGCCTAGCGTGCCTTAAACCCGTCTTTAAGTTGGCGAAGAACTTCGATGTGTTCGTCCACAGACTTGAAACCTGAGCCCATTGTATTGATTCCAACATGGGTAGCACCGAGCCGCTGCCAACTTTCGATCAGGCTACACCATTCGTCTAATGTCCCTTCCTTTGTGCTCACGCGACCTTCCACACCAATCGTTGCTGGATCTCTCCCGACGCCTTCGGCGAACGATCTCATTTTCGCTAACTTTTCTTCACCTTCAGCGTTAGGTTGAAACTGTGGGAACCAACCATCGGCCATACGGCCAATCCGTTCGATAACTGGTTCGGCCCCGCCACCCATCCACACTGGAATAGGCCGTTGCACAGGGAGTGGGTTGAGCCCAGCAGCTGTAACCTGATTCCATCGGCCCGGAAAAGTGACTACCGGATTGGTCCAGAGACAACGCATCAATTCCACCTGCTCTTCAATACGTTTGCCACGATTCTCGAACGTCTCCCCTAATGCATCATATTCAACTTTGTTCCAGCCAATTCCGACGCCCAGCCGCAAGCGCCCGTTGGTCAGCACATCCACTTCTGCCGCTTGTTTGGCAACTAGGGAAGTTTGACGCTGTGGCAATATAACCACACCGGTAACCAGTTCAATCTTCTTGGTTAGCCCTGCTAAGAATCCGAACAACACGAAGGGCTCGTGAAACATATCCTGGTGGGTGTACGGTCCATTCCAGCCCAAATAATGCCCTGGGTCTGCACCAAGCACGTGGTCGTAGACGAGTAAATGGTTATAACCTAAACCTTCCACAGTGAGTGCAAATTCACGAACAGCGCCAGGGTCTGAACCAATTTCAGTCTGAGGGAATATCACTCCAAGCTTCATCTAATTTCTCCGTTCTGGCATATGCCCGCAGTATCAGAATCGTACCGGAACTTGTCAATCGAATCGTTTTCTTTGTTCGCCAGAATCATTTTGGCATCTGAGGGAACAAAGTGGACATGAAGATCGTTCTTTCGGTGCGGGTTGAAAGTACGACCAACTGGAGGATTCTACAACTTATGGTAATCCAATTCGTTGGACCAATGTCAGAACTGTTAGCAACACTGGAAGTGTTGGTTCGCCGTTTCCCTGACACCAGAACCAACGCGATCACACAGATGGCAATGGAAGAAGCCCGCTTTTCGCTACGCCTCAATTAGGCTTCGAGCATACATTTGCGCACTCTCTTAAATCATCACCTTTAGGAAGCATGGGCTGGCGTATACTGAATGCAACGGCTTGATTACTAGCACTTTTCATCCGCGAGCATCATTTGGCAAGATCACTCAACCGTTCACACAGATCACTGTAGTGCCCGCCATCTCCAACTACAAGGGACTTCGAAACTCTAACCAGTAACGCCATAGAGCAGAGAATTGAAGAGTATTCTGTATGTTCCTCGCGCTTGGGCTCTAAAGTGCACCTTGAAGCCGATAAGAATGACTCGGCCTTTCCCCACGGGAACCTCAACCACAGCAGCTTTACCGTATAAGCGCTCTTTCCCTAAAACCCAGCCACTTAACAAAGGATTAGACAAAGGGTATCGGCCGATTACTGTGCCCGCATTCGGTTCAAACGCGGGGCTTCTCTCAAACATTACGGAAATGCGATGAGGCATACCATAGGCCACTGGGTGTTCGGTATCCAATAATACCCTGAAGAAGGTTCCTGGTGCGTAGAATTCCGTAGAGGGTATTCCGTTCAAGGCATTGGTCACTGGTAGCTGCAACGATTCTAATGCAAATTCCGCAGCCCCGTCCCATGCCACGACCGTTCCTCCATTTTCCACAAACGCGCGAAGGTTCCCGCTGCCGCGTTCACCGATGCCTCCAGCGTATTGTGCTGGGTAATCTTTGATACTGTTCCCTTGCAGGATCTGCCCAGGCGGTTGGTGGGGAAGCACGATAACATCAAACGTCTCGTTGAGATGGCCTCCACGAATGTCATTGTCTACTATCGTCGTATAGGGGGCTTCGTATTCTTCGAATACCCAACGCGCCCATCCCTCTTCAGCAGTTGGGACCCAGCTTTTGTATAGCCCAACCCGCGGCTGACGAAGTGGACCCGATAGACTTGAGGGTAATGCAGAAACAGCGGTGAATTCTAAGCCAAGCTCTTGTGTCAATTGATTGACACAATCAGTGATGACTCGACTTCCTTCAACAACGTACGTTCCTGGAGAGAAAGTATCCCCCTCGATCACCATTTCAGTCGGCACCCTATTGATCCTCGCACCAGCATCCAACAGCCGATTTACAGCTCGGAAGCTGGCGTTCGTGGAAGCCGAGAGAATGTGCGCAGCAGCAACTCCACTTGAAGGGTGAGCAATCCCGCCGATGACCGGGGGGATTTGCTGTTGGAGGACGAAATTAGCATCAAACGGCTCCCGGACCTCAAGAGTGTCAACTCCCATCTGCAACGGCAGGCTATGAGCAGTCACATCGTACGGGCGCTTGGGCGGGCCCCCCGGATACTCCAGTAGATTAGGATAATGTTGGACTTCTAGCATTGTTTTAGCAAAGGCCCCGTACGGTTGAGCTGTAAGGATCACGGACGTACCGGCAGGAAACGTAAGTCCGTCTGCAATAAACTCATCTTGAGCTTCATGGATCTCGACCTCTGCGAACCGAAGGATTTCTAGCATCTCTCTAGTGGTGATTGGATCTACTTGGTTCTTAGGAACGACATAAGCATAGGGTTTTTTATTAGACTTAATGGCTTCCAAGCTTATGGCATAGAAATTTCGCAACCACGTTTCCCGGTTACGTGCTAGATTGGACAGAGCGGATAACACGGCCGCGTATTCGTAATCAACGATATCCTTCAGGGTCCACGTCCCCCCATTCCAAGGCATTGGGTTATTCCAGGTCTGTATTCTGGGATCGATGCCGCGCGCGAAAGTTATTTGATCTGGGCTTATGTCAATCGGCGTAGCAATACGACAACTGGCAGCCTCAGACAAGATGCGAATCCCACCGTGATAGTGTTGATATGCTCTACTCGGCGAAAACGCATCGTAAATACAATATACCGAAACACCAGGTTTGCGCTGACCAGTTAATTCGCTAGCCATTTCTGACCCCAACGCAGCAATTTCTGACTGGAGTATGGGATCAACATTCGGATCGATCGGATCGACATATGGCGGAAGAAAGAAACGAGGACCATAGGGCCCCATCTGGTGCAGATCGTATACAACTTGCGGATGCCATTGGTTGTGAGCATATTGAATAGCTAAACGGTTTTCTTGCTGCGTAAACATGAACCAGTCTCGATTATTATCGTGTCCGACGTACTTGTGGTACAGAAAAGGTTGGTACACACCTTCGTACCACGTCCCAATCGTACTGTCATACCATGCCTTAACGATCTCAAGCCCATCTGGATTCAGAGAAGGAATAAGCAGAAAGATCACATTATCTAAGATCTCTTTGATACGCGGTTCGTCGCTAGTAACAAGGTCATATGCCAGTAGCATCGACATCTGCGTCGCTCCAACTTCTGTGCCATGAACGCTACATGTAACAAGAATCACTGACTTACCTGTCGCGATTAACGATTCGACTTCGTCAGAACTCTTTATTCTTCTCGGGTCTGCTAACTTCGCCTGAATGGTTCGGTAACGTTCGAGATCTGCAAGCGTGTCTGGTGCTGCGATCGTGGCAATTAAGAAGGGATTATCCTCTGTCGATCGCCCTACCTCTTTGACATCGATCCGATCTGAGTGCTGGTCCAGCAGCCCGAAGTAACTAACAATAGTTGGCCAGTCAGCCAATTTACGAGCTTCTCCTACTTCATGACCGATGAACTCGGCAGGTGTGGGAATTAACGATTTACTATTTGACTTACTCATTGCGTGGCCTCCTATCTACAATACGTTACAAGAAATAAGGTCAGTTCCAGCGGGCGAGTCTAGCGGCCAGAGTTTGTAATGTCAAAGTATCCCTCCCCTGTTACCAGTATGTCAGTCCCATATACTGCTTAAAACATCCAAAATAATTTGGCCGGCTAACCGACTTGTCTGTTCCGAGACATCATAGGGCGGGCTGACTTCAACCAAATCTAGCCCAACCACTCTACCGCGTGCGGGAATAGATCTTATCGCTTCTCGCAATTCCAAATATGTCAAACCTCCCACTACCGGAGTTCCTGTTCCAGGTGCTTCAGCTGGATTCAAAACGTCGATATCAATGGTTACGTATATAGCATTGGATTTCGGAATTTGTGATATAGCCTTAGCCGGTCCGAGTTCGCGAAAGCGATCCGCAGTAAGAATGTGATTGCCTCGTTTAAGAGCATCCTCGAATGGCTCTTGTCGCGCAACACGGACACCAATGGAAGTGATCTGATTGACAAATGGCAATTCCGCACACCGCCGAATCGGGCTACCATGAGTCAGGCGAACTCCCTGGTAGTCATCGACATAGTCCATATGTGCATCAAAGTGAACGATATCGACAGCTTCCAAGCCACTGAAAGCTTGAAGGACTGGGTATGTAATACCATGATCACCTCCAAGAACTATCGGGAAGGCGCGCCGATCGAGAATCGTGGAAACACATCTCTGCACGCGATCATACGTCACGTCCACTCCGGATGGCACGACGTTAACGTCTCCACAATCAGCCATCGTAAGACCCTTTAGCCGATGCCGACGCGTGTCGATATCGAAGTATCCAGCAGCTGGCGTCGGATGCGAGGCCATATCTCCAAGGTACCCATAGTAATTGTATACACCGGAATTGCGAATCGCCCCTGGCCCAAAGCGAGTACCTGGCCTGTTTGTGGTCCCTTGATCAAAAGGTATACCTAAGAATGCAACTGTAGCATCCAGCTCTGAGATGTCAGCACACGGTGGCACCTTGAACATCGTGCTTGTAGGAATTCCGCTGTCTGGCCACTTCTTTGGTATCATCGCGCTCCTTCAATCGATAATGATTGACGCTACCCGAGGAAGTGTTGATAGAGTCCCGTGTGCACTAGGCCAATGACTCGGGTGATTCCCTGAACCTAATTTTTGCTAAATCGGGTAGCCGGCCCGCTTTCAAGCGCTCGCGCTTTTAACCGGGTCGTACTTTGTCCCAATAATGCTGTTTCCATGACTAGACGATCGACCACGCTAGGAACTTCAAGTAAATGCTGCTTGACGACGGGTTCAGCACGGAGGGTGCTCGCTATCAAATACGATAATTTTACTGGATTGTCTTCCTGTTCGATGTCTCGAACCCATCCGCCTTGTGCAGCAGTCACAGAACGGACATATTCAGAAAAGGAATCCTGTGCGGCTGTTAGAATTTCGCTGGGGACATCGGGGCTCGTATCCTCTAACATCTGGACTTTTGCCACCAAATACGGGACACTTCGAACGATCTCCATTATCTCAAAGCGTTCCAATCCCATCATAGATAGATAGAAATTGCCGTTATCGAGGGGTGTCGCCTCTATAATACGCGCGATTGTCCCAATTGCTCTAGGCTTGGCGGCCTGACCCACTTCTTTCCCTTCCTTAATCAAAACGATTCCGAATATCGGTTCAGTTTCCAACACATCTGTGACTAACTGTTTATACCGCTCTTCAAAGATTCGTAGATTCAAAGGCATATCTGGGAACAAAACGACTGCTCCAAGCGGGAAAAGAGGAATCTCTTTCTCTACATTTGTCATTTATACCTCCAGATCCGCCTAGTATACTGATCGACTAGCCTGATGACCACTCGTTACGGATCTTCTTGACGGTCGTGTGAGCACCAAGTATCCTTGGCAATTACGTGATCAGCCCATCCCTTGGATGCTAGGTGATTAGTGGAACACCCAGAACGAATGCAATTGTCCCATGCACCAAGGCTACTTTTAGGTGCAGGACCTTCTAATATTAGTCCCAATGTAATCCGCGCGATGTCCGCTCCGATGCTCAGCCATTTGGATCCTGAGTTCATCGGGATTATGGATGACGTGACCACAATGCTAAGGGAAGTTTTTGGCACCACCGATGGGTTTACTTTCCCTTTATCTGGGACAGGCCATGCTGGAATGGAAGCGGCAGTCGCCAACCTTCTTGAGCCTAACGACATACTCGTATCCGCGTCAAATGGCTACTTCGGCGAACGTCTTTCCAACGTCGCGGAACGTTACGGTGTCGATGTACATCAGGTCACAGGCGAGTGGGGAAAGGTATTGGATCTTGATGCGATAGAAGCAGAGCTAAAACTCCACGATCGCGTTAAGGCACTCGCTGTAGTCCACGCAGAAACATCTACCGGCGTACTACAACCACTTGATGCCGTGGGCGAGCTCGCTCACAGATACGGAGCACTGCTAATCGTCGACGCAGTAACATCTTTCGGCGGCTCTCGTATATCGGTCGACGACTGCAATGTTGATTTCGCGTTTAGTGCTACCCAAAAATGCCTTGGAGGCCCCCCGGGGCTTTCTCCAGTTTTTATGAGTAAAACTGCCCATCAGGTTATAGCAAACCGAACCAGTCCACCGGCGACATGGTACCTGGATGTAAGCCTGTTACAAGGATATTGGGATGGAAGTGCTCGTACTTATCACCATACAGCGCCAATCACGATGGTCTACGGAATTTGGGAGGCGTTACGTTCCATTTTAGAAGAAGGACTGGACGCTTGTTTTGAACGGCACCGGAGAAACGGTATTGCCCTTAGAGCTGGCCTCAGAGCACTTGGCCTAGATCTCCTCGCCCCAGAAGAGTCCTTCGTACCACAATTGACAACCGTTTTTATCCCATCCGGTATCGACGACACGGCATTCCGACAGAAGCTCCTAGCCAAGCACAATATAGAGATTGGCAGTGGCATTGGGGATTTTCGGGGATCGATATGGCGAATCGGGTTGATGGGTGAGAACAGTACCCAAGCCAATGTCTTACTGTTACTATCTGCTTTTGAATCTCTTTTGCCGCTTTGGGGATTCGAAGTTCCAATTGGTGGCGGAGTTTCGGCAGCAAGTAAAATATTCTCGCAACGATAAAACCACTTCGGTCAACCGGACATTCGCGAAGTTAAACACCCCTCTTAATTGATCCGGCAAATCAACGGCTTCCAACCACCCACGTTTTCCGCCACGCTGGAATTGAAGCATGCTCATAGGATTTGCTGTCCCCACCACTATCAACGCCGGATTTCTGGATGCTGCTAAAACGCCCATCAAGCAAGACTTTCCTATAAATCTGAGTGGAAAGTACTTCCGTCAGGCCAAGACTGGCTCCGTGTGATGGGAAGCATAAATATTTCCTCCAATAATCACGATCGAGCAAACCATTTCAGCACACGATACCATGGTGGCCGGCTTTTCTGACGTATCAGCCGGATCCCTTCGTCTTGAAGATAAACATAATACGCCCCTGACGGAGGTCTGACTTGCATTTGTATCCAATCCCGACCACTCATTTCTTTAAGCAGAGATAAGACCCGGGTTCGCTTCCTTGTAGCATAGACACTTAACTCTACTTCTGCGGGGGAAAGCAGTCCGGCTTCAAAGGCTAGGTCTCTTTCCTCTAAGCCATCTTGTATAACATGCGGACGTGATGGATCAGTCGAAGCCCTTGCTAAGGCAAACAGGATGTCGAATAGAATTGCTTCTCGATGTTCTTCTGAATTTTTCTTCGTTGTCATCCTGACCCACCAATCGGGATTATCACGTAGAAACGTGACGATCAGGTAAGATGCCCAAGCAAACGAGAGAAGACCTGGTTCCCAAGCAATCGTCCTTTCGATGTCAGCCGAGTAAACATTTTGTCATCTGAGCAAAATTCCTCGATTAATCCAAGTTCTTCCATTTCAGGTAAAACGTCGCAGAAAACATCATTGAAATCGATGTTAAATCGTGATTGGAATCCTTTTCGATCGATTCCTTCGCGCAGACGCAGAGTCATGATCACTGTCTCCGCTAGCGCCAGAGAGGGTGAGATGTGCTCGACCTCAATCACATGCGGTATCCTTTCAAGGAATGCTTGATTGGGAGACCCTCCATTTGGGGGATCTGGCTCATTCCACGACTGTACCCGAAGAATGTACTCAGTAGGTGACAACACAGAGTGGAAGCGGTGTTGAGCGATATGAGAGTGGGCGCCAGGCCCAACACCCAGATAAGGAAGATTGTACCAATACGTCAAATTATGTCGGCTTTCAAACCCTGGCCGTGACCAATTCGAGATTTCATATCCATAATAGCCACTACCCCGTAGTGTTTGCTCTGACAACTCATACATTTCAGCAGCGATATCTGGATCGGGCTCAACTATCTGACCAGACATCAGCATCTTCTCGAAGGGGGTGCCTTCCTCGAAAGTGAGACAATATGCAGAAATATGATCCGGCTCCAATTCTACCAAGCCACACAGTGTTTGCTCCCACATTCCCACCGTTTGATTCGGCAATCCATACATCAGATCCGCACTAACATTTTCAAATCCTGCGTCTCGAATGGTCAAAAGTGCCTTCACAGCGCCTTCCAATCCGTGTCTTCTACCGAGAAGTGCCAACTGTGGATCATCTAAAGCTTGGATTCCGACGCTAATTCGATTGATCCCAGAGTTCCGAAAGCCAATTAATCGGGCCTTGTCCACATCATCCGGATTCACTTCAACGGTAATCTCAGCCCCGGATTGCAAATCAAACGACTCTGAGATACTCCGCATGAGTGCGTCCATCTGTGCAACATTTAAGAGAGAGGGAGTTCCACCGCCAATAAAGACGCTAGTCGTGGGCGGACGACCCAATATTTGCCCCCATAACGCGAGGTCACGGCCTAATGCCTCAAGGTATCCTGGAATCAATCGTTCAAGCCCAGCGTAGGTGTTAAAGTCGCAGTAAGGGCATTTTGTCCGACAAAACGGGATATGCAAATACAGCCCAAATACATCTCGCGCTCCGATTGAAGGCGACGCCGTTAATGAACGTTCATTCATCCTATTCATAGGTGCCCACGCTCACACGAACGCGTCAGATCCGGTGCCGTAATCCTTACCAGCCCAATATCACACGGATACGCATCGTTTCGGGATTTATACGACTCGAAACCCCAGCTGTGTCGATACCCTTTAAGAGGCCACATCGTCATTCAATGACATACTACCTGAAGGCAACCAAGTTGCCTTCTTGGGTCGCTGAATACAACATATCGTCACCCCAAACGAGTTGGCCTTGTAGGGCTTCTGATTGCGAGAAAGTCTGTACATTTTTTCCGGAATGTCTATCAACCACGTGGATTTCGCCACTGTTATTCCCCATATACACCAGATCACCCACAACCACCGCTGCAGATTTTGACGGCGAGCCAGATTCGTATTTCCAAAGTTTCTTCCCATCGCTTATTGCAACAGCATGGAGAGTTCCGTCGCTCAAAACCGCATACGCGATATCATCCTTTATAGCTGGAGCCCACACCTCAAGATTGCGCCCAAAACCTGTTGCCCAAACAAATCCGTCAGGCGTAGGAGGGGTACTCCGCAGTCCCCAGACATAGAAGTTCATCTTCCAGTAGAACGCGGTGTCTTCAAAGCGGCGTTTGGTCTCCTTCCAATCTATCGCAAATATTCCACCCCAGCGGGTTGAGAGAAGAAGGTATTCCCCAGCAAGAACCGGTGGCGTCATTACGGGCTGTCCGGAGTCGTAATCGAGGCGAAGACTGCCAGTCTTGCGATCTACGATATAAGATCGTCCACTGAACCCTGAAATTATAATCGCTTCTACATCCCCTTCAAGGATAAGTGGAGGTTCCAAAACAAGCTCATTGGTCTCGTAGCGCCAGAGCTCCTGTCCGGTTACGTCATCAATTCCATAAATGGTGCCGCGCCAGTCGCTTAGGTAGACCACTCCGTCGTAGACGACCCCTGGAGCAAAGATTGGCCCATCTGCCTTGAAGCTCCACATGAACTCGCCAGTTTTACGGTTTAACGCTAGAAGGCGTGCATCCAGCATACCCACATAGACGGTCGTTTCGGTCACGGCTGGGCTCGCATAGACCGGGCCAGTAGCTGCTACTTCCCACAGCACATGACCATTTTGGCCGTCAAGGGCAAGTATTCGCCGATCACCGGTAGTTTGGTACACGATTCCGTCAACGATAGCCGGTTCAGACAACATGTGACCTGTCGTGGAAAGCTTCCATGCCATCTCTCCAAGTAGGTTCGAACCAGAGGGAACCGCAGCAGAGTGTCCATAGTCACGACCATGGACGGCCCATGACCCAGCACGTAACACGATATTGGTATCCCCCACAGGTTTTGGGACAGGGAAATCAACAAACTCCTTTACCATTAAGACCGACGTCCCACTAATCAAGCTCAACAGCAAAAAGACTAAAAGGATTTTCTTCCGTAAAAGCTCTCGGGAAATCCTCTTCAGAAAACGTTGTGCTTCTTCCTGAGTCGCGTGCCGCTTCGCATTCCAGCCTCTTAATGCCGCCCAGCAGTGCGAACAATATGCAAGCTCCTGGTGATTAGCCGTTCCGCATGAAGGGCAGTAGACAGACAATTCAGAAGGGTAAATAGAATCTGCAGGCGCCACAATCGGCGCAGAATCGGAGCTGGAAACGGGAGGGGCATCATATTTTACATGGGTGGAGTGATTAACCGGTGAGGATTCTGATAGCTCATTCTGCGGTAAACGATCAGTCCCGAGAGCTTTAGTCAATGCCCTGTGAAAATCCCCTGTAGACTGGTAACGATTGGCCGGTTGATAGGAGAGTGCGCGACGAAGTACTTGATCAACTGCCTTAGGGAGATGAGTCGCTCGCACTGATGCGTCAACGTAATTGTCTTCTTTCTGCAAAGTCAGTACGGCGGCCGTACCTATAACGGAAAACAGCGGCGCGCCAGTTAGCATCTCATACATGAGAACGCCCATCGAATAAACATCTGATACATAGCTGGCCGGCAAACGCAGGCTCTGCTCAGGTGCGGCATATATTGGATTAGGTGTTCGCAGCGTAGCTCGTATCAAAAGATGAGCTTTCTCACCAAGGACGGCTGCACCAACGTCTCCTAGGCGAACGGTCCAGTCAGGTCCTACGAATACATTTTGTGGTTTCAGGTTTCGGTGGGTGATCCCCGCTGCGTGGAGATCCTCAAGGGTTCTCGCCAGGCTTTCAGATACACGCGAGGCATCTTGAGGCGTTAAAGCTCCAGTTATCAGCAATTTATCAAGAGTATCCCAGTCAGTATATGGATAAACGACCCATATCCCGCGATTAGTCTTTCGGAAGTCTATCGGCGCCACGACACTTTCGTTGGCCAACTCTCGCACACCGTTCAGTTCAGCAAAATAGGCATCTGCTATTTCATTTTCCTGTGCAAAGTAGCTTCGCAGGTTTTTGACAACGACCTCAGAGCGATCGACATTAGAAAAGGCTCGATAGGTAACTGCGAGCCCACTACTACCCAAGAGGTTCTGATATTCGTATCCGTCTAGTCTCTCGGTCAAGCTTTCAGTCATTAGTTCCCTTGTTCAGTTAGTATTCGATCTGAAGTAAATGTGCGTAACATACGTGATCAAAGTGACGCGTATAGTCTTGCTACGCGGGCATAGCATAGTTTAGTGATAGTATACTTGAGAACAGGCGTCTAGGGCGAGGTTATCTATGTTCTATATTTTGCACGGTGAGGATACCTTCTCCAGAGAAGAGTTCATCACCCAGCTACAATTAGCGATCGGATCACCAGACGCTGCACAATCGAACACCACGCGAGTCGTATGGAAAGATGTCTCTTTAGCAGAGGTCACTCAAGCATGTATGACGGTACCATTTCTGGCCGAACGCCGCATGGTTGTCGTAGAAGGACTTCTGAATTCATTGATTCCAACACCCCGGTCACGCGAGCGTTCCGCGAAGTCAACCATACAGCCTTCTTCGCCTTCTAAATCTGTAGTCGAAAGCTTAAAACAACTGGTAAACGATCTACCGAGCACAACAGACTTGGTCCTCGCCGAAGAAGCCCTTCGTAAGAATAGCCCTTTCGTCTCTGAACTCGGACCATTAGCTCAGATTCGCGAATTTCAACCTCTCAGAGGAGCACAGTTGCACCAATGGATCATCCAGAGAAGCGCTAGCAGTGGGACGCCAATAACCCCTGGGGCAGGGCTACTCCTCGCAAACTTGATTGGCGGTGATTTGCGTTCACTCCACAACGAAATTGAAAAGCTCGTTACTTATTGTCACGGCGGCTTAATCCAAGAGGAACACGTCAACATGCTTGTTACAGCGGTTAAGGAAGCAAGCATCTTCTCGGCTATAGACGCAATCTTAGAATCGAAAGTGGCTGAATCACTGCAACTCATTGAACGGTTGCTGTCTGAAGGAACTTCGGTTACACACATTTTTGCCATGCTCGCCCGCCAAGTCAGGTTAGCCATCATCGCCCAAGAATTATTGGAAACAAGGGTGGATAGCCGCTCTTTCGGCAAACGTCTCGGGCTGTTTAGTGAGTACCCATTAAGGAAGACTCTGCAGCAGGCTCGCAGCCTCTCAACGGCTCGATTGCGTCAATCGCATGCATTGCTTGTTGCATCCGACTATTCGATGAAAACTGGGATGGCAGATGAGCGCCTAGCATTAGAAACCTTAGTAGTTCAACTCTGTAGCTTAAGGTAGTTTTTGGAGTTTAGCACGATGTCACTCAAATACGAACGCTACCACACGAAACGAACGCATTCCTAAGATCGAAACGGTCCTGAACCGCTTCCCACCACAGCAACACCATTCGTATATCTCCATGAACATGGAGATATTTTGAGTGTCAAGTGCAATTCACATCCTTTACCTCGCTGTGTCGGAACGCCTATAATTTACCCATAACTCCATTTAGGGAGCGCCGTGGCAATTCTGGGTCTCAGACACGTACCAGATCCGATCCTTCGTCAAAGGACTCGACGCGTCGATCGGATTGACAACAAATTACAAACATTAATTGACGACATGATCGAGACGATGCACGCCGAATCTGGTGTAGGTCTAGCAGCAAATCAAGTAGGTATCCCGCTCAGAGTTTGCGTGATTGGAATTCCTGAAGAAGACGAAATTCGAACTCTGATCAACCCCGAGATCATAGTTAAGCGAGGCGAGACCGAGCAAGAAGAGGGCTGTTTAAGTATCCCTAACTACAGAGGGCAAGTGATCCGAGCAACACACGTTAGGGTACGCGCCCAAGATAGAAACGGTAAACTGATACGAATCAAAGCTGAGGACAACTTGCTAGCGCAGGCCCTCCAACACGAAATCGACCACCTAAATGGAATCCTCTATATTGACCACCTTGTCAATCGAGACGCTATATGGAAGCTAGTCGACCCTGAAGCTGACGCGATTCATAATGAGGCCGCATTCGATGACTAATCGTTTAACGACAACCAACGCCCCTGCAATGGCCAAAGATTTCTCAGATAAACGCATCCTACGACCCCTTTATGACTATGTTAATTCTCGAGGCTTAGATGGCTACCTTGTAGGAGGGTCCGTTCGAGATGCCTTGCTCAATCGAGAAGGTAAGGATACGGACGTCCTGATCCCAGGCATTGACCAGACGATGGCGAACTCTATTGCGACGACTATGGACGGACACGTTATCCCTCTAGATCCACAACAACGTGTATTCCGAATTATCCTCCCGTCAACGAATAGCGACAACTACTCCGATCCGTATCGCCTCGATATCTCAGACCTGCCCGACGAAATTGAGAAGAATCTCGAAAGACGAGACTTTACCATCGACGCAATGGCAGTGAAGCTAGCTGATACTACTTTAGAACCCGCATCATGGCGGGTCATAGATCCCACCGGTGGGAGGAATGACCTTAAGCACGGCTTTGTCAGAGCTGTGAATGACCAGGTCATAAACCAAGACCCGATCCGAGGTTTACGTGCCATTCGACTTGCAGCAGAGCTAGGATTCCAGATCACCCATCAAACCATAGGCATCATAACTTCAGGATCCCACCTAATTGTCGAGTGCTCGCCTGAGCGAATACGAGACGAATTCTTGAGAGTCTTGGCGGCTCCAAATGTTGGCAACCAAATTGCGATGCTGAGTAAAACCGGCCTATTAGATGCGATCATCCCAGAACTTAGCGTTGCACGAGGAGTGTCGCAGCCCAAAGAGCACTATTGGAACGTATACGATCACAGCCTGCAAGCGGTTACGATGAGCGAACTCGTTTTGACCAAAGGGTTCCGTAATAGTAATGAAGCCGGTAAACTGATTCCATGGAAGCCGTGGTTCACGACCTATTTTGAACAGCTTGCCAGCGACGGTCACACACGGAATACATGGTTAAGGGTAGCCGCCCTCCTCCATGACGTTGGCAAACCACAAACCAAGACAATAGAGGCGAACGGGAAGATTCGTTTTTTTGGACATCCCACTGTCGGGGTAGAGATCACAAACGGAATCTTGCGTCGACTCCGCGTAAGTAATCACGGCATTGACATGATAGGCAAGATGGTTGAAGAACACCTGCGTCCAGGACAAATCAGCCAAAAAGGAGAAATGCCCACGAATCGTGCTATCTACAGGTATTTTCGCCAAATGGATAACGTAGCGATCGACACTCTCTACTTAAACTTCGCTGATTTCCTAGCAGCACGTGGCCCTGCCTTACCAATGGATGAGTGGACAAAGCATTGCGCAAGAATCGCGTACACCATTGAACAAGGTACGGGTGAAGCCCTACATTCCGAAAAGCCGCCAAGATTGCTTGATGGCCACGATGTGATGAAAGCTTTTAGCTTAACTCCTGGGCCGACATTACGCCCATTACTTGACTTAGTAGAAGAAGCGCAAGCAGTTGGAACCATTACAACCCGCAACCAAGCGTTTGAGTTGCTTGCTAGCCACTTACATACAGCACAAAGTAGTTCAATTGGGGGAAGCCATGCTTAAGGGAGAACCGCGCCGTATCTTGCTCATAGTAATATTCGTGGGACTGAGCGTGGCCACGTTAGCCTTCCAGAGTATTAATATCGACTTTCTCGGAGCTCAGTTCCAGAGATTAGGTACTGGGCCTTTGGGGTTGCGGTTAGGACTCGACCTCCAAGGAGGCGCACACCTCGTCTACCAAGCAATTCCTACTTCGGAGAAGGAAACACCAACAGAAGAAGATATGGAAGGTGTGAGACGAATTATCGAGACACGCGTCAATGCGTACGGAGTTACCGAGCCGGCGATTCAACTCATGGGCGACGACAGAATCATGATCCAACTCCCAGGTGTCACCGACATCGAAGAAGCCAAACAACTAATTGGCCAAACAGCGATTCTTGAGTTCAAGGAACGAACATGCGCTGACGCGATGTGTACAACCTACACTGACGCCGAAACAGGTCTAACAGGGGAACGCCTGAGTCGTTCCTATGCGGATCGCCACCCTACGACAGGAGCTCCCATCGTACGCCTTGAGTTTGACTCCCAGGGCGCCAAAATCTTCGGTGACCTCACTACCCGTTTAGTCGGAACAAATAATAGGATCGCCATCTTCATAGACGAAAACATGATTGTCGCTCCAGTTGCCCAAGCGGCTATTCTTGGAGGCCAAGCTTTCGTAGAAGGACGCGATTTCACCTTCGAAAAGGTCCGTACTATCGCAATTCAATTGGAATCAGGTCGGCTTCCTATTCCGATCGAGGTAATTCAAGAACAGGACGGTGACGCAACATTGGGCGCTGACGCCATGGAAAAGAGCCTCTTGGCAGGATACGTAGGTATCGGGCTTGTTGTCCTGTTCATGGCGCTGTACTACCGAGTACCCGGATTAGTCGCAAGCGTCTCCCTATTGTCCTATATCTTAATGGTGCTAGCCGCCTTAAAGCTTATTCCAGTCACCTTAACACTTGCTGGGATCGCGGGGATTATCCTTTCGATTGGTATGGCGGTCGACGCAAACATTCTCATTTTCGAACGGATGAAAGAAGAGTTGCGTAGTGGAAGAAGCCTACTGAATGCGACAGAGACCGGGTTCAATCGAGCCTGGCCTTCCATCCGAGATAGTAACGTTTCAACTTTCATCACTTGCGCGATTCTGTTCTGGTTCGGCTCTAGGCTAGGGGCAAGCCTAGTAGTTGGGTTTGCATTGACTTTGTTCATCGGTGTCGCTATCAGTATGTTTAGTGCTATCTTCATTAGTCGGACACTACTTCGATCAAGTGCTGCCAGTCCGCTAGGCCGCGTCGTGGCTCTCTATGCACACATATCGAAACCCTCCGCAACAACGCTTGCCCAGACTACCAAGGGGAGAGAATAATATGGATTTTGTCGGGAAACGACGATGGTTCTTCCTGATTTCTCTGGTCGTGATTACCGCAGGGCTGGTATCCATGGCAATCCCCCCTGGATTCAGAATCGGTGTGGAATTCACAGGAGGTTCAGCCCTTTCAGTTGCGTTCACCGAACCTGTTGAACAAGAACAATTACGTTCAAAACTTTCCGACCTCGCTCATCCCGAGGCTGTAATCCAGAGACTGGATGACAACGAATTCTTGATACGAACAGAAACCCTAGAAGAAGTATCCGTTGATGCTGCCGGAAACGTGGTTGGAGTATCCGAAAGAAACCAAATAGAACAAGGCCTCTCCGAATTAGCACCATTACAAACAGTTGAGGTTTCAGAGGTTTCGGCAATTGTCGCGGGTGAAACAGTCCGCAACGCTATCATCGCAGTTGTAATTGCGTCGTTAGTGATCCTCGTCTATATTAGCTGGGCATTCCGGTTGGTCCCGAACTCATTTCGAATGGGAAGCACAGCGATCCTTGCCGCAATTCATGACGTCCTCGTTGTCGTCGGGATCTTCTCAATTCTCGGAAAGTTTATTAATGCCGAAATCAATGCGATGTTTATCACCGGCATTCTTACCGTAGTAGGCTATAGTGTCCACGATACGATCGTAGTCTTCGACCGTATTAGAGAGAACACAATGAAACGAGTGTCACGTGACCTTGCGACCACCATAAATGTCAGTATTATGGAAACATTGGGGCGATCGGTCACGACGAGTATGACCACGATGTTCGTCATACTCGCCTTACTGTCTCTTGGCGGCGGCACGATTCTAAGTCTACTTCTCGCATTATTGGTCGGGATAATCACCGGTACGTATAGCTCAATCGCTATCGCAAGTCAGTTACTGATCACTTGGGAACAGGGTGGGATACGAGGCATATTCCGCCGGAAACAGGGCGAACGCGAACTGGCACCTTCACGCCAAGAATAGCGATACGGTCGGACCAAACAAATCAAAGTAGCTTTACCGATAGTGGGGCGATACACCATGGTTCAAGTTGCACGCGCTGCGCTGCTCATAATCGTTACCCTAGCGGTATCATGCAGTCAACACTCCCCAGTCAAACCAGTTCCCACGCCCACGCCAACACCCATCCCCAAATTAACCGCGACGCTACTGTTGGAGAGAGCAGCGTCACAAATGTCGAGCCTTCAATCCCTAAGGTTCAAATTAACCCATCCAGAGGGGTCTACACTCATTCTGGACGGACTTCAAGCTCATACCGTACATGGGGACGTGGCTCTGCCAGATCAAGCGGATCTCAAGGTTGAAGCCAGCGCACTCGGCTTCTTCGTAAATATGCGCTTGGTTATTAGCGATGACAAAGCATTTATGACAGACCCATTAAGCAATGCTTGGTATACCTTGTCCCCTGCGGAACTTCCATTCAATTTCCTTGATCTAGGGACAACGTTATCTACGATTGCTGGAACAATGCAAAACCCAAACCTCAAGAACAACGACACTTCTAGGCTCTACACTATCACCGGTACTCTCAACAGGTCGAACCTGTCACTACTAATTCCAGAGACAAACGCCGAAGCAGAAGTGCTCACCGAGTTGATCGTGGATGAGAACGGCTTTATTCGGGAAGTTATGTTAATTGGCCCCATCGTATCAAGTGACACTCCATCCATCACGCGCGTCATTGAGTTCTCTAATTTCAATACACCTGTTAAAGTCACCTTGCCCAAATAGCTGAAATGGCAACCAAGAGCAAACCTAGCAACTGGGATTCCTTGGTCATCCTTACCGCTGCGAGTCTAGTAGTATTCTTGTCAGCGTTAGATCAGACAGTCGTTGTCACTATCCTTCCGCCTTTGATGTTTGACCTCGGAATATCATTCGCGGAACTTAATAGCGCGTCCTGGATCATAACTGGATACCTTATAGGATATACCGTAGCAATCCCTATAACTGGGAACCTAGCCGACCTCTACGGATACAGAAGAATCTTAGTATTCGCACTACTACTATTTCTTGCCGGATCGGTTCTCGTTGCATTGTCTACAAGCTTCCCCGCCGTGATTGTTGGCCGAGTGACTCAGGCTTTAGGCGGTGGAGCCACCATCCCAATCGGCATCGCGCTCGCCAGCAGAGCAGTCAAACCGCAATATCGTGCTGTTGGTATTGGGATGGTAGGAGCTGCCGCAGAACTAGGACTAGTTTTGGGACCGCTTTACGGTGGCTTTATAGAATCCTGGCTAAACTGGCGGTGGGCGTTTTGGTTAAACATCCCTCAAGTCGCTCTTATGTCACTCTGTATCTTGGTCTTTCCGAGCCACACTCGAAGGAAATCCACCATCGACTGGATTGGAAGCGCATTACTAGTCGGTAGCCTCACGATATTGTTAATCGCTTTGTCAAGTGAAGAGATTTTTCGGTTTTCGTCTATAAAACCGTACCTGCTTGGTATAACAAGCATCGTAGGGTTCATAATTCTCGTTCGGCACGAACAGTCTCAGAATGACCCGATCATAGATACACACGTTTTGCGATCCCGACCCATCTTAGGCGCGTTGGCTACGAAGTCCATAGTAGGCGCAACATTGATAATACCAATGGTAACTATCCCATTAATGACTAATACTATCCTTGATCAAGGAGTCGTCGAGGGAGCATTACGACTCCTCCGCCTCACCACCGCGCTTGCGGCCGGAGTCTTCCTTAGTGGATTAGTAACAACTCGGTTCGGGCCCCGGATCACCACCCTGAGCGGCTTACTCATTGCTTGCTTGGGTTTGTTCTTTATGAGCAGCTGGGGAATGAGCACACCAGAGTCACACGTGACAATATCCTCCATCCTTACCGGGCTCGGAATCGGGCTAGTCATGGCGCCTCTGTTTCTGATTGCGATTGAATTCGCCGCGCCACATACGATCGTTCGTTCAGTTTCGCTAGTACTAGTAGCACGCATGATTGGCATGGCGATAGGTATGGCGGTCATGACCTCTTGGGGAGTCGACCAATTTCAATCTCTTATCAATCAAATGTCCATCTCTAGTGAATCCCAAGCGACAACGCCTAGACTCGAAGCACAATTAGCGGAATACAGCCGCTCGATCAAGGAAGTTGGGCTCGGCATTTTTCAGAATTTCCTGTTAGGTGCTTCGGTTTTATCTTTGATCGGGTTAGTTCCCGCGCTTGCAATCAGTAAGAACGCTGAGAGGATTAGGGTTGTATAGCTTCCTGAAGAACTGCATTGATTCGACCAAGGGACATCGGGCCCAGGAATTTGCCGATCAACATACCTTCTCTATCCACAAGATATTTCTCCGGAATACCAGTTAACCCATAATCGATCGCTATCGAACCACTATTATCGATCCCATTAGGATAACTCACTTGATGTTCGTCGATAAATTGCTTAACACTTTTCTCAGAATCCCATATCGCAACACCCACAAACTCCACACCCATTTCTTGGTATTGCTCATATGCCGCGCTTAATGCTGAGGCTTCCGCACGACAAGGCGGGCACCAAGAGGACCAAAAGTCAATCAAGACGATTTTCCCGCGAAGCTCAGATAGCTGGATAGAGTCACCATTTAATCGTGTTAGAGTGAAATTGTTTGCGGGCCTTTTAGCAACATCGATGGCACCGAATGTACTATTTACAGCAATTCCAGCGGGTTGACCACCAGACTTTATTAGTGCCCATCCCATGAGGATGCATAAAGATAAAAATGGTATAACAACTATGAGGAACAATTTCAGACGGCTAAGGAATGGGAGCTGCTTCCTACATTCCTCTTGCCTCCACTCACAGCCCGGCACATTCATTTTGTGCTCGAATCCGGATCTGACGATGTTCTATACGATCCGCCTCCTGTCTCGTCTATAAATCGCCTCTTTAAGTTCTCACGGTGGCGACGATAATACTTTTCGTCGACGTGTCCTTGGCTAAACTCTTGATCTAAATGGGCAACCTCGTTGATGATTCGCTCTGCTATATTGGATTGGCTTCCGTCGGGGATACGTCCAGAAAGCCTGTGTCTCCGAAGCAAAGCGTAGAATACAAACAGGAGTAAAAGCACCCCGACAAAACCTGGAACCCACCCTCTACGAAATCCATCTTCAGAAATAAGGTTATAGATATGGTCTGTAATATTACGTTCCGGTAACCCAGTCAGATTTATTAACACGTCTTCTCCGGATTTATAGTCAACACCGGTAAACTGGTCATATTGGACATCGTTGATAGTAGCTGTATCGGCAAGCTGAAGACCACTAGGCTCCAACCTAGCCAAACTTTTGGGAACCAACAAATGGAATGTGTCAGTGGCGATCAGAAATGGTTGTCGAAACGTCCAAGAGTTATCATCATAAGGCACCTCATATGTCACGAGTAATTCATGAATCCCTGGAGGCACAGGACTAGCCACAACAATTCCGAACCTTGTCTGGATAATATGCAAATCCCGCGGTTCGACACGGACAGCGGAAGCCTGGGCAGGGATAGGTAGAACCAACAATTCGTTCGACCCTGCTTCTTCGGGTCTAACAATAAATGTGGTATCTGAGGAATTCTCTAAACGCATCGCCGAGAGCATTCCGAGTTTCCTCTTCCGAGCATCGGCACTAACAAGGACAAGATTGCTGTCTAAAAATTTCAACCCCAACAAAGATCGGGATGTTTCATAGACATTGATCCGCAGCGGCTTCATGAGATCGTCACCGACCCCTTCTAACGTGTAAGAAACTCCTCGATAGGGTACTTCCAAGAAAAAGGCGAGCGGCAGCGACGTAACCGGAAGATTGTCAAAGGAGAATCCACCATCCCTATCAGCCATGGTATCAGCCTGGCGTACCACCTGGTCATGATCTACATAGGTCAGAGATACTTCAAGCAGTTCTTCAGGGGCAGACCCTTCCGTCACGTTATGGATCTGACCTTGTATTTCGATGACCTCTTGGGCATCAACGCTCTGCACGTGGAGAAAGCTGACAATACTAGCAGCCAGACCTAGCCAAAGAGGAAACTGGTACACGCGACTCGTAATCACTCGGTTGCCGACCGTTTGGCATGTTGGATTTTTTCTTCAAATGATTCACTAATCGAATTCTTCACCTGAGATTCCTGATCAGTCTCCTGGAGAAGATTGGCGAGCGCCAGCCGGTAGTTGAACCGACGTTCGTCATATTCATAGAGATCAACGAAACCAAGATCACGATCGGCATCCAGAGCGGCGATCTCACGCCGCAACCTATCGATATGTCGCGCGCGTTCTTTTGACACATTTCGGATCGAATTATGGGTACGGGAAACCTTCGGGTTAAAGAAAGGTAGTGCCACTATGACGCAAGCGACAATCCCAAGTACCATCCCAAAAATCACTGCCATCAGATGCGCCATCCCTCCAAGAAAGTTTTTTTGTAAAACACCATTGTGTACTTTAGTTCGCCTTTGGTTGGTAGGATATCATGCTGATGATCGTGCACGCACACGTTCTGGCCATAAAGCGATTAATGTCCCGATTACGAAGAGTGGACCGGCAATCCACATCCAAAGTACGAGAGGGTTCACATAGATCCGAAAGACGGCCTGGCCATTCTCGGAAAACTCGTTGGCGATGACGTAAAGGTCTTCTCTCGGCGTAGAACGTATAGCCGCGCGGGTCGCTGCCATGGAGAAATCAGGATAGAACCGATAGCCTGGGGTCATAAGTCCGAGGACTTTCTCACCACTCTTCGCTCTGACCAAAGCGGTCTGCTTGATTCCATCGGGTTTGGCTTCGGTAGAATTCGAAACGTATTCAATGGTGAAGCCCCGTACAGTCACTTCTTGTCCAGGAAGCATGGTGACATCCTTTTGGGTACTGTAAAAGGCTGAACCTATTACTGAAAACCCCAACATAACTATTCCTAAGTGGACGATATAGCCACCATAACGAGGTCGATTGTTCATGACGAGACGGATGAATGCCATGAAGTAGTTTTCTCCACGCTTTACACGGATTCGTGTGCCCAGCACCCATTCCCGCATGATCCCTGCTAAAGCCATAGTGCACGCAACAACCCCTAAAAGCGGGGCTAGCGCCCGGACTCCAAGTACGGCGGCCAGAATCGCAACGCTGACTCCAATGCCGACAGGAACAATCATTCGATTTACTAATAATCGGGATGTTGTCTGGCGCCAAGGAACCAAGGGCCCAATCCCCATTAAGACTACTAAACCCAGGAAAAATGGTGCCAATACCACGTCATAGTAGGGACGTCCTACAGTAACTACCACTCCTTGGAAAACATCAGACACCAACGGATAGACGACCCCCCACAAAGTCACAAAGCCAATTATTAAGAAAAGAAAGTTGTTCAGTAGAAACGCGCCTTCTCGAGAGAGTGGCGAAACCAAACGCAATGAATTACGAAGCGTTCCGTATCGCCAGAAAAACACGGCAAATGCGAAAAGTAAATTGCCAGCCAGGAAAAGCAAAAACACCCAGCCAAGTGCTGACTGTGCAAAAGAGTGCACAGAAGGAACTGGGCCGCCCCGATTCATGAACATGCCGTACATCGCCATTCCCCAAGCGATAGTGATTAAGAGGATGTTCCAGCTACGAAACATCCCGCGTCTCCGCTGAATCATTATTGAATGGATGAAAGCCGTTAGAGGAAGCCAAGGCAGCAATCCAGCATTCTCTACAGGATCCCAAGCCCAGTAGCCTCCCCAACCCAAAATCGTATATGCCCACCAAGACCCGAGCAGCAAGCCAATCGTTAAGATGGCCCATACCACTAACGCCCAACGGCGGGCAGCTTCGACCCATTCATCACCGACTTGACCTGATAGAAGATGCCCAATCGCAAATGCGAATGGAATTGCCACTCCGATCAGTCCTGTCATAAGCATAGGAGGGTGGACAAGCATCCCAGGATGAGTGAGAAGTGGATTGATTCCGCGACCATCTGGCGGGACAGGGAATAATTCTGTAAACGGATTCGCCAACGTCGCCATCACCAAAGCAAAGAAGAGGACAACCCCGAGCAACACTGCTGTGGTATAGGGGCGAGCAGTCGTTAGTTCAGATGGCGTGGTCAGAATAGCCAAGCCCGCAAGGACTGAGAAAATGCTCGCCAAGAACAATAGTGAGCCTTCATTACCAGCGTAAAATGCAACCCAAGTCAACCAAGGTTCCATGGTTGTACTACTGTTTTCAGCAACATATTGTATGCTGAAGTCTTGAGTTACGAAGGCCGCGATTAATATTGCAGTAGCTAGAACTAGCATCGCTGATGCTAGATATCCTCCCAGACGCGCACTGTCTATTAACTGTTGGGTCGAAAGTTTGGCGCCAAGAAGCGACCCCACAACCGAATAGGCAGACAATGCAACAGAGAGCAAGATGCAAATATGCCCAAGATCCGCGATCATTTGGTTCTCCGATCTCCATTAGGCGCGTTGAACCACAGGTTAGTCCGAACGATTGGTTCGTCATCGCTCCAGGCGATCCCACCGTCCAACTCGTCGATCTTTTCAAGGTATGGAAGTAAATCCTCCGGCATTGTGTCGCCGTGTGGATCTCGCGATCCCACACCATCCCGTATGCCACTTTTGACCATGTTCCGTACTAAATAGACAAGAATTATCAAGCCGCCAACAGCAAGGAAAATCGGAGCGATCCACGCGACCATACTGAAGCCGCGCTTTGGCGGTGCCGCGAGGACTGCATCACCATATCTCTCCACAAAAAATTCGAGCACCTCCGCTTCTGTCCACCCGTCGGCCAGCTTTTCACGCACTGCCAGCCGCATTTGGGAAGCAAGTTTGACCTGAGACTGATCAATGGTCTCGCTCGGACACACAGGGCAAATGAGAGACTGATCGATCTGCTGTGCTCGAGCTTCGAGCCCTTGTTTCTGATCAAGCGTACTACAACTCAACATGAGAACCAGGACCAATATCAAAAGGAAACGAGATTTTAGCATCTGTTCGAACTGTAGCACGCGTTTTTCACTGACCTACCAGCATGCTGATAAAACTTAAGTATTGAAGTGGTATCACGCTGGACATCAAAGTATTCGAGAACCCGTACCTCTAATTCCCGCTCTGGAGTGCTCGAAGATAATTTACGAGTAACCAGCGCTCTTCCGGAGTCAACAACAAGCTGAACTCAGGCATGCCCATCTGCGTTTTCGTGAAGCCACCCTGAGAAAGCAACAGGAATACCTCTCCATCAGTCTTGGCGCCCGTAGGAGTACCAGACATTGTGGATGGAGCTTCAGTCCCAATTAAATTCGGCGCAGGAATCGAGAAGTACTTTTTCTGAAGAAATTCGTTAACTGGGCCGTCACCGCGGGCTCCGGCTCCATGACAAAAAGAGCAGTTAACCCTAAACAAGTCCGCTCCTTGGAGGAGACCTGACTCAGTGAGAGGAATTGGATTGACCAAGTTTTTGGCGGACTCCATAGTCAGCCCTTTTTCAAGCAATCGATAGCTAGCCGAAGTGAGCAATCGATCCAATCCATCCGCGGAAGACGACACATAAGGGACTGCGCCAGCGGGGGTCGTCAAGCGGGGTGGCTCCTGAGATCGAGCGCCTTGACCGTAATGGAGTTCAGCAGCCAAATCCACTGGGGCGTATGTTCCGGTTTTCGCCCTACACCCAGATAGGGTGAGAGCCAACAATGAAACACATATTAAAAGTATGACGACCTTAACAGAACTGTGTGTTAGATGCCGTTTCATTACTCGGAATTTCCTTCCACCTTAACATCGACTGCCTTAGCTTCTTCGAGTGCCGTTTGAATCTGTTCTACGCGATCTTCATCCACGTTAGCCAACAAGCCCACGTATCCTTCGGTGATCCGCCGATCGTAAAGCCCAACCTTGAACCTCGGTAGCCTAGACTCAAAGATTACACCCAGTATCGTGAACAGGATCGCGCCCAACATTGTGCCTTCGTACGAGATGATGAACATGGGCGGGATGGCAAGCACTGGCTTCCCTCCAGTGACCAAGGGGTAGGCAAGTTGCGTACCCGCAGTGAGGAGAAGCGCGACCGAAAGCCCAATCGCAGCACCAATCAATGGAAACACATAGAGAGAAATACGACTGGGCTGTTCACCGAACGCGCCTTCGGGATACGGTGTATCCGTAAGGACTTCAAAATCCTCTACTCCAGCGGCAATCAACTTGTCAGCCCCAAGGACGGCCTCGTCCGTTGTCCCGAAGACTCCTAATACGCTTCGATTCGCCATAATGCTACGCCTCTCATAAAGAAATCATTCTTCTCGATAAATCGCCGGAACCTGTACTTTCCCAATCTGAATAACCTGTGACAATGCCTTGCCTTCTTTGGCATCTGCGACCGGTATTATGGGCAAGAGTTTAGAGAAAACAAGCATGCCAAGGAACACGAGTCCGAAGGAGCCACATACAATCAAGAATTCGACCGGACTCGGACTGTATGACCCCCAGTTGAAGGATAGCGATTGCTTCCTCATCAAGCTGGGAACAATAATGAGGAACCTCTCGATCCACATGCCGATGTTCACTAGAATTGAAGTCCAGAACATCATTGCGACACTACGCCGGACGCTACGAAACATCCACAAGAAGACCGGGATCACGAAACCCGTAAGCAAGAATACGATAAACAGCATATTGAATGGCCATCGGAAAACTTGGGTGTCTCGCAGAGCCACTTCCGCACCGTGTCCACTATAAAGGCCCATAAAGAACTCAAGAATGAAGAAGTAGAACCATGCCACCGCAATCACAATTAACAACCGCCCAAGTGCGTCGAAATGTTCGGGCCGAATGTATGCGTCGAGGCGGTAGAGCCATACTAACATCGCAGCCACAGTCACGACCCCTGAAACACCGGAATGTACGGCGCCAATCACGAAGTAGGGAGCGAAGATAGTGGCATGCCAACCTTCCACCGATGCTGCTACAGCAAAGTCCCACGACACGATGCTATGGACGGAAACGAAAACCGGAAGGATTAGCGCAGACAACAAAATTCCCGCGATAATTTGAAGTTTCCATTGCCTAGACGTCCCTCTCCAGCCCAACGACAGAGCACCATAGATACGACTTCGGATGCCGGTAGTTCGGTCTCTGATGATCGCAAGGTCCGGAAGCAACAGGATAAAGACAAAAAGGATAGTCGAAGTAAGGTAGGTTGTTATGGCCGCCGGATCCCAGATCAGAGGAGAGCGAACATTAGGCCATATCCCGCGAGCAAAATCATACGGGAAGGTCCAGTAGAAGCGCCAGGTTCTACCCATATGGATTAGCGGCATCAGTACTGCGGCCTGTAAAGAGAAGATTGTCAACACTTCTGCGGCTCGCGTTAGTGGGCGTCTCCATTCCGCTTGAGTAAGTCGTAAGATCGCCGAGAGCATAATCCCCGCATGGCTAATCCCTACCCAAAACACGAAATTCGTGATTATGAAACCCCACATGACCGGTCTGTTCAGACCAAACATGCCGATACCGAACTTCCAAGACAACCCGTAAGCGATACCTCCCCCCGCTACCACAGTCCCAAGGAAGCCAAGCGCGGCCCAGAACCAGAGCGGTGTAGTCAACACCGGCCGAAGCAGGTCACGATTGATCTCTCTATGGGTTAGCTCACGCCGTTCTTGCATATCTGTTATTTTTCCTTCTCAACTACACTAATCCGGCTTGGCCAATACTTTGAGGCCCATCTTAGCCAAAGGCCTGACCCGCTGCAGAAGAACACCTTCCTTGGTGGACCAAAGGCTAATCAGTGGAAATATTCGCGTGAATAGCATGTACGAAAGGATCGCTGCCGCGATCACGCCGATTAACATTAACACGTCAGCAATATCGGGCTTCATCATTGTTAACGCTCTACGGAACTCTTCGACAGGGGCATCCAAGCCAACATAGTCCTTCTGACCTGGAAGACCAACGGAATAGGAAGCCGTGTATATCCGGAGGCGATCAATGAAGGTGCCAATCAGGATCCCGGACGCAATCAATGTTGGGCCAAGCATACTCCGACGAACCGGACTCCAAATAAAGAAAAGAAGCGGAACTAAGAAGTTCAGAGTAAACGTCGTTAAAAAGAAATATTTGTACGGACCCACCATGTAAAGGTAAAGGATGTTCTGCTCAGCCGGCATTCTCCCATACCAAAATATGATGAATCCTGACCACCAAAAGTAAGCCCAAAGAAAGCTGGTAGCCATCATAAGTTTCGCCAAACCCCAGAATGCATCTAGGCCGATATACTCCTTTAACCCACAACATAACCGAACGATAAACATCGTCACTAGAGTAGTCGCCAGCGCAGACTGTAGCCCACTTAGAGCATGGAAGGCCGGGAAAATCGAATCTCTATAACCAGGCACCAAACTCTGCGCGAGATCGAAACTGATCACCATATGGTTGAAGATCAGAAACATAAAGTAAAATGCTCCTAGAAGACCAATCCAAACGCGAAGTTTCTTCCATTGCGTGGCTGTACCTGTCCATCCCAAGGCTAGCTTACGATGTAGGGCACTATTTGTTCGATCTCTAACCACAGCAAGATCAGGGATGGCGCCCACCCAAAGAAGTGCTAATCCGTTAATTACCAAAAACACGACAGCTAAAATCACATAAATATGAGGCGCTCCTGCTGGCCAACCTTCGCGATAGAGGTCTGTGAACCAAAAAGAGCGTCTGCCTGAAGCAGACGGCAACGCTAGCAGTAGAGGGACCATGATCACGAGACTAACTAGCCCGACCGCGGCCCACAGTTCCGCGATTCGTGCGATCGGTCGGCTGAAATGCGCTCGAGCCAGTCGCGGAGCAATAGCAACTAGCGGAGCAGACAGCCCCGTCGTTAGGAGAAACGCAAACACCGCTGCCAGATAAGCCCATGGCGTGTGCGTCTCGAAGCCATCCCCTGACCGCATCCAAAATCCAACACCGCCCAATGCGGTCAATCCGACAAGAATAACAGCGGCGACATAGAAAGCAGTACCCGCTCCAGACTTAGTTTTAAGCAAGTCATTATTGACCTCTTGAGAGGTCTTTTTCAAAATTTCGGGCGGATGGTGCCCGGCCCCACCTTTAGTGGTCGCCTGCATGGGTGTCCACCTTCTTTAAATAAATTATGCTAGGTTCGGTGCCTAATTCTTCCAATACTCGGTATGCTCGTTGGTCGTGTTGCATACGAGAAACCTTGCTGCTCGCATCATTAAGATCGCCAAAGTTTAATGCACTGGTTGGACAAGCCTGAACGCAAGCTGGAGCGATATCCCCATCTGCTATCTCGCGCCCCTCTTGGGCAGCATCTCGTCCAGCACGTCGTATTCGCTGCACGCAAAACGTACATTTTTCCATTACTCCCCGCGTCCGAACTGTCACATCGGGATTCAGTTGATTCCGCAGGGTCTCAGGCCATTCAGGATCAAAAAAGTTAAAGAAGCGGACATTGTACGGATCGTTATTGGCACAATACCGAGTGCCTATACAACGGTTGTAAACCTGAACATTCAAACCTTCATTATTGTGATACGTAGCATAAACAGGACACACCGGCTCGCAAGGAGCGTTCGAGCAATGTTGACACAGCATTGGGATAAAACGAGCTTTAACTTTAGTAAAATCCCCTGTTTTTTCGGCTTCTTCGACGCCTTCCCAATAGCGCTCAATGCGGATCCATTCAAAAAACCTGCGCTGGAGAAAATCCTTCTCCTCATTCACAGGGATATTGTTTTCCGATTGACACGCGACGACACACGCCTGACAGCCCGAACAGCGATCTATATCGATCACCATTCCCCACTTATTTTCGATCTTCTCTTGTAGTACCATCCCGCTCCTCCGTACTAGCCTCTGGTTACCTGCACGACCGGGGCATGATTCACTTGGATCGCAGGAACCACCCCTTCAGTTTTCGGCACACGTGATCGGCGTCCAGTTTTGATTAGACGAACACGTGTGGCGGCCCAAGCAAAGGCTTTGGTCTCTTTATCTTCCCCGGAACCTAATAAATCAAGGACATTCGCCCCACGATCTGTTGCGTATCTACCGTACCCTTTGTGACCCTGGCCCATTGGGATGCTCACAACATCAGGAGCAGTCGCAGGGTGAGGATACACCAACGCCTCTATACTGCTGACAGGTGATTCCACTCGAACGATATCACCTTCCTTCAGGTCGAGCTCTTTTGCCGTAGCAGGGTTAACTTCCACCCATGTCTGCCACACCGCGGTAACCAATGGATCGGGCGTTGCCTGGAGCCATGGCAAGTGAGCTCCTGTACCGTCCCCAAGCGAGTGAGACGGGAAAGGAATCAAGAACATGGGAAATTGACTTGGGCTACCTCGAAACTCTGGGTCACGAGCAACTGGGAAAGGCCCAGGTGTTTTACCTCTTTTGGTCGCAACGGCTTTATGATCCCACCAGCCGCCTCGTTGAAGAACACCGATCCAGAATTCGTCAAAACTCGACGCCGTCGTCGTCCCGACGTTCAGAGGAAGCGCGCCCTTCTTATCTTCGTAGAGCCGCCGAGCGCCTTCGCGGACCACGTCATCAAAACTTCCCCAATCCTTGAAGTCTTTCTGTAGTGAACCGCCTACGTCTTGGGCTAAGTTCAACAACAGATCACCGAAACCTTGACTCGTTCCAGCGGGTACCAACGCCGTGCCCCCATTACTCCCGAACGGCATTACTACCGGCTGCTGAATCCCTACCGTCTGGAATCCAGGTCCGGGGTCTGGAATATCGTCACCCCAATCCTCAAGGTAGGTATGTTCGGGAAGAATGACATCGGCTTGCGCCGTCGTTTCATCATGGAAACTCGTGACACTTACGACAAACGGAACTTTTCCCAGAGCTTCACTAAATCCGATCTCCCCTGGGAGACCATAAACAGGATTTGCTCCCCTGACTAATGCCAGTTGCACTCTCCCGCCACGCATATCTTCTGCTAATTGTTTCCATTCGGCCAACGTATTGGATTTGCGAACGTCAGGCACTCCGGGCATGGGCGACTCAGGGTTGAAAATAATTCCACCAGCTTTACCGATATTGTCGACCAATATGTTTAGAGCGTACACCGAAGTGAGATTGAAAAGCCCGTTAGTATGTGCACCTGCTGAGCCCCCTCCGAGTGCCAAACTTGGACTGTTCGCAACAAACTCATGAGCTAATTCCTTGATCCGCTTTGCTGACACTCCAGTCTTTACTGCCTCGGGTCCATCCTCACTGTACTTAGCCAGAGTCTCAGCGCTGATTAGCTGCCGAAAGCGCCCAACTGCGGCCTCATCAGCTAATCCTTCCCGAATAATAGCTGATGCGATACTTAACGCTAGTGCTCCTTCGTAACCAGGTCGGACTGCGATCCATGTATCAGCATTAGCAGCTGTTAGCGAAAACCGTGGCTCCACTTGAATCAGAATTCCTCTGCCTGTCTTACCTCGCTTTTCTCCTTGCCGGAGTTCGCCATATTGGCGAGAGTAATGCACTGGAGAAAGCCAACTCCCTAGGAAATCCGAACCAAAGGACATCACGCATTTTGCATTTTCAATGTCGAAGTGTGGAATCCGGGACTGACCAAACACGGTTTTCATTGATTGCCGCAGGACTGTTTCTTCCAGTGTGTCTAACGCGAAATGCCTACCACCATATGCCTCAGCAAATCGACTAGCCACCAAACCAAGATGGCCTTTGAGAGGTGAGGTCAAGAGAGCCATTCCCTTAGGCTGAGATTGTCCGGCCTTGAATTTACTCACAATTCTATCTAGTGCTTCATCCCAGGTTGCCGAACGGACCTCGCCGCCGCGAACGTCTCGTATTAGTGGTGTGCGAATTCGATCAGGATGATAAAGGGCCTGTAAACCTGCCTCACATTTCGCACTGTGTTTACCTAGGTTTAATGGATAATCAGGGTTCCCTTCGACTTTCTTGGCTCGGCCCTCCATGACACGAACAAGAATACCGTCAGGATTGTCACAGACGCGACACAATGTAGCGTAATGTGCATCGAACCCTTCCACCAAGTCCTCAGGTATCCGCCCAGGACTTTGAGCTACCATCTCGCGTTCGGGAACCGCACAGCCTGCAAAGAGAACCGCACCAAGCCCGATGCTAGATCGCTTCAATAATTGGCGTCGAGTAAGACCCATTTACTTGCTTCCTTTACTAGTAGTGACAAGTTACACAATCTGTAGGCGCACCATAATCCTTATGACAACTCACACAGTCTCCCATTCGTAGATCGCGGTCTTGCCTGACCTTTGTCATGGCCCCGACTTCGCCATGACACATTGCGCAAGTCGCTGAAGCCATACCTGACCCAAGCTTTTCCGCGAAGAAGCTTACGTGCGCTTCATGTACAAATCTAACATGATCTGGAAGGCGATGAACTCGGACCCAGTTGATTGGTTTGAGATCGACGAATTGGCCGGGTGTTTGGGCGAAACCAGTAAGTGTATTCATCGTTTCAACAGCCGGCAATCCTGCCGTTGTTCCGCGTTTCTGACCAATGATCTGGTGGCAGAAGTAACATTGCTCAACAGGAGGAATGCTAGCCATCCTTTCGGTAGCAACTGTCCTGTGACAAAAAACGCAATCAATTCCTGCTTGATCAACATGAACTGGGTGAGGGAACGGTACAGGTTGTTCAGGAGCCGCTCGATAAAACTTCTCAATTGACCAAAAATAGTGACCTAAAGCCTTCGGGACCAACAGTGCTCCTAATGCCCCTACAACGAGGAAGGTGAAGAGAGCACCCATAATCACGATGAGTTTAATCGAAACCTTCGGAATTGGCAGCTTACCAAGCACCTAGTAACCTTCGCTCTCTATTACTATCACGATACCAACGGCATCGTGACGTCCAGTATAATTCATCACTCTAGACCAACCAACGATGATAGAAATTCTCGAGGACCTTCACCAAATCCAATAGATTGACCGCGACCCAAACTAGCAAGGAAAAGGAGACAGCAGAAGCCCCATAGAAAACGAGGCGCATCTGGTAAATCTGTCGCGACAAATGACCACTATCTACTAGAGAGGGAATGATAGCACGGGCGAGAAGTAATGAGAATGCAAAGCCAATAACAAGAATTGGAACAGCGCCGAGATAGAGCAACAGATCGCCGATCTGCTCCCAGTCGGCTTTGGTTATGTAGTCTGGATCTAGGTGGGACTTCATTACTACCTCGGATCGGCTCGGAGCCTGTGAAGATTATCCCAAGCGTGAACGTGCTGTCAAGGGTTTTAGCTGACGTCTCGAGGCCAATTCCCCTTGCAGAACTGGAACAATACTTATAGAATCGGCATCACTAAATAAATGCCACATGGAGCGCGGAGCAACATGACGCACAAAAAAGACCAATCCTCCAGATTCAATCGTCGCCAATTTTTAGGAACATTGGCAATAACCCTCGCCGGCATTAGCAGTCTTCCTCTTCTATCGCGTCTGCGTGGCAGAACCTCGAAGAAAACACTAGACCGTCTCGGACTCCCAGGAAAAGGTTCGATTTTCGAACCTAAGAACGACGCACGCCTACAGGAATGGCTGAGGAAGAATCAATAGCATCCCACCCGATGAATGAAACAATTAGGCCTAGCCTGTCATCATCTGTTGTACTAAATGGCTAGGATCGGTCACCGGAAGCATGCAAACATTGTTCCGACACACATAAGCGGTAGCTTTCCCATCGACTGTCGTCCTCGCTTGTAAAAGTGGGATCCCGTGTTTGGAATCATCCTCCGGAGACTCAGCCCCCACCACCACCTTGTTCGGGGAAAAGCCGGCGTGTGCAGCAGAGAGGAGCGCTGACGTAGCAGGATCTGCTCTCCGTCCCAAAATCGCTACCTGCTGCGGCTCTGACAGAAACAGGTCCAACGCGCATAGCCAATTGCCAAATCCAGTCGGGTACCGCTCAATCAACCTCTGAACGGACAAGAGCGCTTGTTCTCCAATTGTCATAAAGTCTTGTACTTCAAGGATAATGCCTAAGCGAAAAAGCCCGATGACTGCCATAGAGCTTCCGCTCGGCAAGGCATTATCGAATACGTCTCGCGGACGAACGATAAGCTCTTCATGATCTCGGGCAGTGTCAAAGAAGGTTCCTTCTTGCACATCCCAGAAGAGGTCGATCATCTCGGTCGCGAGTGTGCGCGCGTGGCTCAGCCACACGCGCTCTAGAGTCGATTCATATAACGTAACCAGTGCATCCACTAGAAATGCGTAGTCCTCGAGATAAGCTGGGAGTTTTGCCACACCGTCTCGATATGTTCTCAACAGCCGCCCATCACTTCGCAGGGATGTGATCAGAAAATTCGCAGTACTTCTAGCCTCAACAAGATAGTCTGAGCGCTCAAATACTATACCTGCCTCAGCCAAAGCACCTACAACCATGGCGTTCCATGCCGTGAGGATCTTGTCATCTCGCGGAGGCAAGGTTCTCTGAGCGCGAACCTGTTGGAGGCGGTGGATTCCTCGGCTCACAACATCTTGAACGAACGCTAGCGACAAGTCATTATCCGCAGCGAGTTGTTCCACTGGTATCGACACGTGAAGGATGTTCTGTCCCTCAAAATTCCCTTGATCAGTTAAACCAAAATAGTGGGATAGGATGAGCCCTTCTTCGGCCCCGAGACAATTCAGAATTTCCTGTTTAGACCAAAGATAAGTCAGCCCCTCAGCTCCATCGACGTCCGCGTCCAATGACGAAGCGAACCCGCCATGATCACCTCGCATTTCACGAAGTAAATAGTCCAATGTTTGTTCAGAGACATAACGAAAATCCGACCGGCGTGTGGCCTGGTAAGCATGGAGATAAAGCCGCGAGAGGAGAGCGTTATCGTACAGCATTTTCTCGAAGTGCGGAACCATCCATTGGTCATCAACGGAATAACGGTGAAAGCCGCCTCCCAGCTGGTCGTAGATTCCTCCTGATGCCATATTACCCAAAGTGATTTCTACGATAGAGCGATAATCCTCGCATCCCGTTCGTCGTGCCATCCGAAGAAGAAATTCCAAATTCATAGATTGAGGAAACTTTGGAGCACCTCCAAAACCACCGAATTTCCTGTCAAAGCTCGCGTCTAGCTGCTTAGCACCTTCATCAAGTATCCGAAACGACAGTGGTTTGCTGTCGCGGGCGATCGCCGCATTCCTATGCAGAAAAGCGGCCACTTGCTCAGCAGCTTCTAACACATCGGCCGAACGCGTAGCATACGCGTCAGCCAATGCCATCAGAAGTCGTCGGAACCCAAGCATCCCTCCGCGGTCTTCCGGTGGAAAATATGTTCCACTGAAAAACGGTTTTAATTCTGGGGTAAGGAAAACGGTCATCGGCCATCCTCCTCTTCCAGTCATCCCTTGGACTGCTTGCATGTAAATAGAATCTAGGTCAGGCCGCTCCTCTCGATCAACTTTTATGTTGATAAAATATGTATTCATTATTTCCGCGATCGCGGGATTTTCAAATGACTCTTTTTCCATGACATGGCACCAATGGCAGGCCGAGTAACCAATACTCAGCAAAATTGGTTTTCCCTCTCTTACGGAGCGTTGCAGTGCTTCTGCAGACCACGGATACCAGTCAACAGGGTTGTTAGCATGTTGTTGGAGATAGGGGCTAGTTTCGCTAGCAAGCCGATTAGTCATAATACCCAATCTTACATCGGGTATATCGATATAGGCAAAAAGGCGATACACGGCTTCTAGACTAATCCTTACATCTACAGTTGAGATACGGGTTATAATTCGGCCCGTCAGAATCACAAAAACTGCTGTAACCCTATTTGGCGAGGTCCGAATAGACTCAAACAGCAGCTGGTACAGGAGGGGACGGTGAACGCACAAAGAGCGGAAGTCGTAATCATTGGCGGAGGAATTCTAGGATGCACCATTGCCTACTACCTAGTTAAATCTGGGGTTGTTCCGATGGTGGTCGAGGCTAATGCCCTAGGAAGTGGGGCCTCTGGTTTAGCCTTGGGCGGCCTCGACCCGACGGGTGGCGCCGGCATCCCTGGTCCCTTAGGGCCCCTCGCTCGAGAGAGTCTGTGGCTTCACCAAGAATTACATAGTCAACTTGTTGAGGATACAGGTGTCGACAACGGGTTCCATATGATTTCACATCTGACCATAGCACTAGGGGAAAGTGAAGCCCTGAACCTAAAGAAGCAGGTCACGTTGAAATCCTCAAATCAATTCCCGACTAAATGGCTGTCGCCTGAACAAATTCGGCATTTAGAGCCACACATTACACCAAAGGTATCAGGTGCCCTTCAGACAGATGGCGTTGCAATGCTTGACAGCGAGTCGCATATGAAAGCCCTCGCGACCGGCCTTAAACAGAACGGCGTTCGGATCGAAATTGCATCTTTAGAAGGGATCGAGTGGTCAGGACGGAAAGTGTCAGGAGTGTCACTTTCGACAGGCAGGGTAGCTGCAGAGACCGTCATACTTGCCATAGGACCCTGGTCTGGGATGCTTTCAGGGTGGCTAGGCACATCTATACCTATAAAGCCTCTAAAAGGTCAAATTATACGGCTACGAACAGAAGAGCCCAAATTCTACAGTTATGCGTCCCGTAATGGGATGTACGTCGCAGCAAAACGAGATGGGCTCATTTGGGCTGGAACCACTGAGGAGGATGTCGGCTTTAACACTGAGGTTACAGATACGGCTCGTCAACACATCTTGCGCAATGCTCGAGATATTCTCCCGGCCTTGGACTCGGGGACCATTGTGAAGCAAACCGCTTGCCTGCGTCCACTTTCTGAAGACGGCCTCCCCATCTTGGGCAGTATTCCTAACACAGAGGGGGTCTATATCGCCACCGGCGGAGGTCGTAAGGGGATTGAATTGAGTGCCGGAATGAGTGCAGCGATAGTCGACATAGTCACCAACAATTCGACTGTCCTACCAATCGCTGACCTAGGACTTGACCGATTTGAACGATTGACGTGAGAATCCGAACACTCAATAGGATCTGAGGGCACTACTAGCAGAATTTATTTGAGTCAGTTACACTGCTGACTAACCCCTTAGGCAGTAAATAATGTCCGATAAACGCAAACTACTGATTGTTAATGGTCCAAACTTAAACCATCTCGGCAGTAGAGACACCGTCATCTATGGTCACATCACGCTAGCAGACATTAACGTTGAACTCACCGCACGAGCCCGTGACCTTGACGTAGATGTTGAATTCTTCCAATCTAACACCGAAGGCGACTTAATTAACTTTTTGCAAAGCCGATGTCCAACAGCTCACGGCATCATCATCAACCCTGGGGCCCTGACACACTACGGCCTCTCTTTGAGGGAAGCTCTTGTCGATTCGCGATTACCTATTATCGAGGTACATATCTCCAATATATTAAGCAGAGAAGAATGGCGCTCTAAGTCAGTTGTGGGTCCTATAGCAACAGGACAAGTGACCGGCTTAGGATGGAAAGGCTACATCTACGCTCTCGACTACTTATCAAAGCATCTGATACAGGACTCCGATGACAGTGAATAGAATCGATAGGCTGCGGGCAAAGTTAGTTGATAGAGGCCTCGACGGTTTGCTCGTGTCAGATCCCGACAATCGCCGATACCTCTCCGGATTCACTGGATCGGCTGGTTATCTTCTAATCACGCACGATAGCGCTCTCTTAGCAACAGACTTCCGTTATACCGAGCAGGCAAGTAAGCAAGCACCACACTTCGAAATTTCTCGCATAAGTAAAGCGGACTGGTTAGCTTCACTATTGACGGAACTAGACATCCCAAAACTTGGGTTTGAAAGTTCTAATGTCACTGTAGCCGCTTACACGAATTTGAAGGAGACCCTCGCTAACTCTACAGCGAAGAATCGGGTTCATTTAACCCCGACCGTGGATTTAATTGAACCTCTTCGGGCCGTAAAAAGCCCAGACGAACTGGCATTGATCACGAAGGCCGTTGAGATCGCCGACCAGGCATACGAAGAAGTTTCCCGCACAATTGAAATCGGCGATACAGAAGAGACTGTTGCGTGGCGACTTGAACTCGCGATGCGCGAGCGCGGAGCCGAGGCCATTGCATTCGACACTATCGTTGCAGCCGGACCGAATGGGGCGATGGCCCATCACCGCGCTGATCAAACCCCGATTCTGAAGGGCCAACCGGTCGTAATGGATTTTGGTGCGCGATACCAAGGCTATTGTAGCGATATCACTCGAACAATTTGCCTCGGTGAACCTGATGAACAATTCCGCAAGGTATACGACACGGTACTGGGCGCGCAATTAGCCGCATCGGCGACAGTTGAATCCGGGATGACCGGAGAACAGGCTGACAAACTCGCGAGAAACATCATCGAAACTGCAGGTCACGGGGAACAGTTCGGGCACAGCCTAGGCCATGGAATCGGACTAGCTGTGCATGAAGATCCCCGAGTTGGCCCTCGAGCCACAAACGTCCTAGAGAACGGCACGATTTTCACAGTCGAGCCAGGGATCTATATCCCTGGATGGGGAGGCGTGAGAATTGAAGATATTGTAGTAATGGAAGACGGACGGGCACGAACACTTACCATGGCAAACAAACACGATACTCCATTTTAGAGAGGTCTTATACCGTGGCTGAAACGATTACATACAGTGACCTGCGCAGAGGAACTATTATCGAGTTAGACGGTGAAGCGTATAGCGTAGTGGAATTCAAACACGTCGTGATGCAGGCGCGAACTCCGACTTTGACCCTCAAACTCCGACAACTGCGCACTGGAAAAACCTTCGAGCGCAATCTTCCTGGTGATAAGCGATTGACACGTGCGGACGTCGAACACAAGCAAGCTCAATACCTTTATAGCGATGGCCATCACACATTTTTCATGGATACCGATACCTTCGATCAATTTCCGTTGCTTGAAAGCCAGTTAGGCGACCAAGCCAAATTCCTTAAGGAAGGCGATACGATCAGTCTCTTGTATCACCGTGGGGACCCGGTGAGCGTCGAGTTGCCCACGACCGTTGACCTGACCATCGTCGAAACTCCCCCTTCATTCAAAGGTAACACAGCCCATTCAGGAAAAAAGCCAGCGACATTGGAAACCGGACTAGTTCTCAGAGTTCCTATGCATGTGAATCAAGGCCAGATGATTCGGGTCGACACGCGGACCGGTGAATACGTCTCTACGATCTCTTAGGCGTTGACCATGCCTTTGTATACAGTTTCAGATCTCACCAGGTATCTCAAGTCTTCTTTAGAGCAAGATGATCTCTTGAACGACGTTTGGGTTACCGGAGAAGTGGCAAGCTTCACCCGGTCAGCCGCTGGACACATGTACTTTTCATTGAAAGACCAGGAAAGCCAAATCCGTTGCGTAATGTTCAGGACAGGTAGTGGTGGAGAGGTGCTCGAGAGCGGCCTATCAATCATAGCCCATGGGCGCATCTCCCTCTATGAGGCACGTGGCGACCTCCAATTCTACGCCCAATTCGTTAGGCCCCAGGGAATGGGAGAGTTGCATCTAGAGTTGGAGCGCTTAAAGGTCAAACTGGCTAATGAAGGTCTATTCGACCCAACGCGGAAAAGAATTCTGTCAGCTTTCCCAAGGCAAATCGCCGTAATAACGTCACCAACAGGTGCCGTCTGGCACGATATCAAAAGCGTGATATCCAGACGCTACCCATTAGTCGAACTAATACTCGCACCATGCTATGTCCAAGGTGCTAATGCCGTCGCCTCAATCCTCGAAGCGTTCGACCATCTTTCCAGCATCACTGGGCTAGATGCCATAATTCTGGCTCGTGGAGGAGGATCGTTTGAAGAATTGCACGCATTCAACGATGAAGCTGTAGCGCGAGCGGTGTATCGAAGCCAAACACCCGTGATCAGCGCTATCGGCCATGAGACCGATGTCACCTTGACCGATCTCGTCGCCGATTTACGAGCACCAACGCCTTCGGTTGCTGCTGAATTAATCGTACCAGACGCTCGTGAGTTGTCAGCCACAGTCTCACAACAAGGTCGGAGAATGTCGGAGGTGGCGCGACTGGGGGTTCAGCAGCGACTCTACACGGTAAATCGCGCAGTATTGCAAATCGGAAGTCACCTCCCCGATATCTCTAAGCGAAAACAACGCGTGGATGACCTACTGCACATATCCACACTGAACCTTAAGACAACGATCACAATCTTCAGCGAAAAGGTAACAAGCATTCATCAAAGACTCACTGCGCTAGATCCCAAGAACGTGCTTAATAGAGGATTTGCAGTCCTAGAAAACGCGATCACACGAGATCCGATCACAACAACTAGCGACACCTCAATTAACGACCGTCTACGTATTCATCTCCATGACGGGACACTAGTAGCACAAGTTCAGGAGAAACCGACTACGGATCCTCGAAAAGGTCGCCGGAACTAGCCCTCTCAGTTGACCCTTACAATTAACCCACGCTAGAATATGGATAGGATTTAGGTACGAGAAGGGAGTACGCCTGTGGCAGGAATAAGCCCTCAAACACTAGTCGACGAATTCACCAAGAATGGAGTCACGCACGTAGTATGTCTTCCGGATAGTGAAACGAATTGGCTTTATCTCAAGCTGGAGGAAGAACCAAGTCTTGACCTAGTCCCGGTATGCAGAGAAGGTGAGACCATGCCGATAGCTGCAGGCCTATCGATCGGGGGGAAAAGACCAATTGTCTTGATCCAAAACACCGGCATGTTCGAATCAGGAGACTCCATCCGTGGAATCGCCATAGACTTAGGCATGCCAATGGTGATGGTGATTGGATACCGAGGGTGGACAAGAAAAGGCCCGACGCCAGATTCAGCTGCCCGTTACACCGAACCAATACTCAACGCATGGGGTATAAACTACTACCTTATGGAGCGGGACGAAGACGCTTCCCGAATTTCAACGGCATTCGAAGAGGCATACCGAACTAACCGACCAGTTGCGGTCTTGGTTGGCGACGAATATCACGCATTTTCCACGGGACGCAAGTGATCCCCCAAAAAGACTTCCTAGCTGCATTGAAACTCCACCGGAGCGATGCCGTTGTCCTAACCACTATGGGCGCACGGGGCGATTGGGCCGCGATCAGTGAGAACCCGAAACGAGATTTAGCTGTATCTGGCGCAATGGGGAAGGCATCGTCTGTTGCTTTGGGGGTTGCACTAGCCCAGCCCAAACACAAGATATTCCTAATCGATGGGGACGGAAGCCTGCTCATGAATCTAGGGAACCTTATAACCATCGCACATAAAGCACCAGCTAATCTCTATCATTTCGTCATCGATAACGGTGTGTATGGAACGACTGGTGGCCAGCCGCTTCCAGGAGTTGGTCAATATTCCCTAATGCACCTCGCGAAGGCTTCAGGATACCCATCATGCCATGAGTTTGATCGGCTGGACGACTTCCAAAGTAATATCGCAGCTATATTAAACATGCCAGGACCCGCCTTTATATCTGCAAAAATCGAGTACTTCCATGATCCAGATGCTGTAGGCAATCTCTTACCAGCAGGCGTTCCCCCAATGCGTGAAGGATGGAAGGTTATGCGCGATGAACTCGGAACTACCTAGAAATCGAGCTAACGAGCGGATAAACTTTCAGAGGTGTATTTACGGACAATGAAAGGATGGTCGGATATGCGTAAACCATGGCGAGTGTGGCTTGTTAGTATGTTGGTGTTAGCCGGGGCAACGGTGAGTTGCGGTGGCGAAGAGGCAACTCCTGCAACTACCACAGCTACCACATCAACGACGACAACCGCTCCCGCAGCGACTGATCTCGTGTCGAAAGGTCAACAAATTTACTCTACGACTGGTTTATGTACAACATGCCATGCAAACGCGAATCTCTCTGCCACCGGAACCCTAGGACCTGATCATACCCATATTGCCACTGAAGCGATGAGTCGACTCGGAGGAATGTCACTAGAAGAATATCTACGGGAGTCGATCGTTAATCCAAGCGCGTCATCAACCCCCGGGTGGGAAGCGTCTGAGGGGCTGATGGAAGCAACAATCGCTCCATTAAACTTGACATCCCAAGATGTCGATGCCTTAGTCGCATTCCTTATTACGCAAAAATAGGAACTCCTCTAGCTTGAAACCAGAGTGGCAACATGAATAAAGACGAAGGAACACAAGAAGCACGTGCGACTTCAGGGTTTGAACACACGTTCAACCGTCTTGAAGCCGTGGCGCAAAAACTCGAGACCGGAGGTCTAACATTAGACGAAGCTATGGATCTCTACGAGGAAGGAATTAATCTCGCGAGGGAATGTAGCGAACATCTAAATCAGACCGAATTACGTATTGCTGAACTGCAAACATCGTTTAGTGCCTATACAAGCTCGCTAACATCACCAACCCCGGAAAACCCTGACACCGACAGATAAGTTCGCAAACAAGATCCTGAAAATGGATAAACGAACCAACACTCGAAAAATTCGCGCCGATTTCCATATGCACACCTCATTCTCCTACGATTGCTTAACGACTCCCAAGCAACTCGTAGCACGCTGTAATTCGGTCGGCCTAGAGTGTATAGCCGTCACCGACCACAACTCTATCCGCGGTGCCTTGGAAGTAGCGCTGCTCGCGCAATTCAAGGTCATCATCGCCTCTGAAATCCGGTCGACTGGCGGGGAAATTACCGGCTTATTCCTGACCGAAGACATACCTGCAGGCCTTACACCATTAGAAACGGTGAAACGCATTCGCGATCAAGGTGGCATCGTCTCTATCCCTCACCCATATGACGGCGTAAGGCGTTCGGTAATCGCCCAAGACGCCTTAGAGACCATTCTGCCTCTTGCAGATATGATTGAAGTGTTCAATGCAAGGAATGCTCGACCTTCATCCAATTCCAAGGCCGCCGAGACTGCTAATCGATACGACTTGCTCGCAACGGCTGTCAGTGACGCACACCATCCTCGGGAACTTGGGCAAACCTATACGCAGATGAACGAGTTTGATGGAACCCCTGAACAGTTCAAACGAGCTTTAATGGGGGCAGACCTGATAACTCATCCCGCCAGCCACCTTGTGCACCTCAATAGCACTTATGCGAAGATCGTAAAGAAACTACCATTCATCGGGAAGTAGATCGATCCTGACGTATCCGATACATTGGATTCATTACCTCGCGATTCAATAGATGTGCGCATAGAGTAAGCCACTAAATGCTCCCCCCAAGGCATGGACCCTATATCTCCTACAAGCCCTACCCATCTGCATTCGAATTTCGACAAACATGGAGTACGCCAGATTCGATAGCTACGGGCTCTTTCGAAGCACTGAATACGGCATTTAAGCTAAGTAGACCGGCAGTTATGGCAATGATACACTGAGAGCCATCAGCCAGTAGGAGGTCCGTTGTGCAGTATCGTGTTGTCTCCGGTGACTCCCATATGGATATGAGTTGGCTGCCAGGCGACATGTTTATTGAAGGCGCGCCATCCAACCTAAGAGACCTTATGCCGCATGTCGAAGACGCCCCAACCAAGGAAACAAAGTATGGTGTCTACAGCAAGATTTGGGTTTGCGAAGGCAAAGAGTTAGGCGTTTTCGGGAGCATGGGCATGGGATTCAGTCCCCCGCAAGCTGGCATGAGTTTCAGGAATGACCGAATGCAAGAAGCTGGCTACTATGAAGGCGATCCTCACCCTTCGAATCCCTTTTTGCGTATCAAAGATCAAGACATGGATGGTATTCAGGCGGAAGTGTTATACGGTCTTACGCGATCTGGTCTTACGATACAGAACCTAGACGTTCAGATAGCCACATTCCGGATCTACAATCAATGGGTTGCAGATTTTTGCAACACGTACCCGGGCCGATTCTATGCTTTAGCTTGCATACCATTACATGATCCGGTTATAGCTGCTAAAGAACTACGAGAGGCGGCACGAATTGGCCCTTTGAGAGGCTGCGAACTAATCGTTGAAGGCAATACTCATCCCATCTATTCGCGTGACGGTTATTGGGACCCGCTTTGGGAAGCCGTTTCAGACACCCAAATGCCGGTATCCTTCCACCTCGGAAGCGGTCGCATACCGGTTGTCGCGCCACCTGAGGGTAGTTTCTCATCACTACCGTATGGACAAGACCTGTCTCAAAACCAACTCGCCCAACAAGGGACAACCTTCTCAATTGGGATGATTGGGGGAGCTCAGTGGCTTGCCTCGATTATTTTTGGCGGAGCATGTGAGAGGTTTCCCAACTTCCGGTTTGTTCTCGGTGAGTTTGGAGGCGCGTGGGTTCCATTCATCCTTGGTCGCATGGATCATATTTTTACTGAGCGACTACTCAATAAGAAATTGGACCCCCCACTTAAACTTAAACCAAGCGAATACTGGTTCTTGAATGGAGCTACCACGTTCCAAGAGGAACCCGTGATAGCCAAGATGACTCATTTGATCGGCGAGAACAACCTGATATGGGGCTCAGACTATCCCCATCCGGATGGAGTTTGGCCAGACTCTCAAGAGGTGATCCAAAATACGTTGGGAGAACTCGAACCCCGAATATTGAAAAAGCTAATTTGCGATAATGCAGTCGCGCTATATCGGATGGGCGACTGAGACATAGTAATCACTCACTGCAACTAACAAACGGTTCCATACGACTATTTAGAGGAGGATTCAATGTTCGAGGTAAAGAGCACCATCAACACCAGGAAGACTGAGGAACTTCTCAAAGAAGCGAAGGAGTACTCCCCTGGAGGCGTACAAGGGGACGGTAGATGGTACGAGCCATTCCCATTGTTCATCAAACGCGCACAGGGTTCAAAGATCTGGGACGTAGATGACAATGAATATATCGACTACCACGGCAGTTATGGCCCGTCTGTGCTCGGATATAACGACCCCGATGTCAGGCAGGCAGTGATTGAGACACTTGAAAATGAGGGCGTTTTATTCGCAACCCCCCACCCCAAAGAGCTTGAACTTGCTAAAACCCTAACGGAAATCATTCCGTGTGCAGAGAAGGTCCTTCTCTGCGGTGGAGGAGGATCAGATCCGATTTACCATGCTGTCCGTGTTAGTCGTGCATACACAGGCAAAACTAAGATTATGAAATTTGAAGGAGGTTATCACGGCTGGCACGACTACCTTGCCGTCAGCGTAACCCCCAATCCCGCAGACGCAGGGCCAGACGAAAGCCCTCTGTCACTAGCCACATCGGCTGGCTCTTTGCAGGAAACCATTCAGCAAGTAGTTGTTGCCCCATTCCATGATGAAGCCGCAGTGGAGCGCCTAGTTGAGCGCGAAAAAGATCAATTAGCCGCTATTATCATTGAGCCGGGGCATAGTGGTGGTTGCCCGATAATGCGACCAGACTTCTTGCGTTTCCTGAGAGACATCTGCGACAAATACGGAATAGTACTCATCTTCGACGAGGTCATTACCGGCTTCCGCACACACATTGGAGGATCCCAAGCCTTGTTCGGAGTGACACCTGATCTAGGTGTGTTCGCAAAAGGTATGGGGAACGGATTCCCGATAGGTGCCCTGGCAGGAAAGAAAGACATCATGTCAATGTTCAGCCCCGAAGGACCTGTGTTTTTCTCAGGCACATACAACGGTCAGATCATGAACGTCGCAGCGGCAATCAAGACAATAGAACTATTACGCGATGGGCAGCTCCATAAAAAATTGTGGGGGCTCGGCAATCGCCTTTCTGCAGGGATCAACGCCGTAGCTGATGAACTCGAGATCAATGCTCAATGCGTCAATTTCGGCTCAATCTGGGGCATCCATTTCGCCCGTGGCCCCTTAGATAACTACCGGGACATAGCCGGCATGGTGCGATACAACAAAGCGAATCCCAAAGGAATGGCTCTCAAAAATACCTTATTGAACAACGGGATATTCGTCGTGGGCCGCCCTCGAGGGTTCATCTCCTCAGCACATTCTGAGTCAGAGATAGATAAAACAATCGATGTTATAACTGACTTCTTCCGTAAGCACCGAGAAGAGCTGGTGTAACCCTAACCTCTTCAGGAACAAAACCGGGAAGAACCCCTTGAAGACTGTTGGTCGCGAGTCAAAGCCCACCAGACATCCCTAGGCTTGACCACCTAGTTGGTGACTCTCCAGTCTATTAATTACCGGTCGTTTCGGCCGGACGAGTGAGAACTTCATCAATTAACCCGTACTCTACTGCCTGCTCTGGCGTGAGATAGAAATCGCGATCTGTGTCACGCGCAACTTGTTCGTAAGATTGGCCTGTGTTTTCAGAGATTATCTGACGTATCTTGTCTTGCAGTCTAAGAATCTCTCGAGCCTGAATCTCGATATCCGCTGCCTGCCCTTGAGCGCCACCCATCGGCTGGTGCATGTGAATGGTAGAACTCGGGAGCGCAAATCGTTTCCCTGTCGCCCCTGAACACAAGAGAACGGTTGCCATACTCGCAGCCATCCCAACACAGATCGTCGAGACTGGGGCGCGGATAAGCTGCATCGTGTCATAAATTGCTAATCCTGCCGTAATCACACCGCCAGGTGAGTTGACGTACATACTGATTTCTTTTTCAGGATCCTCTCGATCTAAATATAAAAGTTGGGCTACTATAACGTTGGCAACCTGGTCCATTACCGGCGTTCCAAGGAATACGATTCGCTCTTTAAGTAAGAGAGAGTAGATATCATAGAAACGCTCGCCGCGGGCACCACTTTCTATGACCATAGGTATCACATTCTGGGGAGCCTGACCCCCGAAGCCTTGACCTATCGGACTGTAGAGTCCACTTTTGTCCATTTGGCTGAAGTCATACATTGTAGTTTCTCCTCTTATTTAAATACATAGATTTGTTCGCCAATCTAATCCTTACCCTTCACATCATCCTTCGCCTCAACTCCATCAGGCTCCTTGCCTTGAGCTATAAGCACCAATTTGTCCAGAGCCATTCGCGTAAATAGAGTCCGCTGAATTAGTTGGCGATGCTGAGGATCAGAAAAGTGCCGACGAATATCTTGCCCTCGAGGGCCTGCCTCATTCACCATCCGACTGATTTCATCATCGATCTTAGTGTCTGGAACGGCCAGGTTTTCCTTTTCACCAATCTTGGAAAGAAGAGCTCCTCGCCGAAGACGGGATTCGGCCCTGGGATGCATTTCTTGATGAATCTCTTCTTGTGTCTTGCCCATAAGTGATACGTATTCATCTACGCCCATAGGCCGCTTCACAATCTCCTGAACCCGTCCCTGAAGCTCATCAACCAGCCTACCTACTTCTCGTTCAACTAACAATGGTGCCATTACGATATCAGTTGTGTCCAAGACTGCTTCAATGACTTTTTCCTCATACACTTGCAGTGCTTCTTCTTGGAGATTCTCCAAAATCCTACCTTCTATGTCTTCCTTCAACGCTGCGAGAGAATCGTAGCCTTGGCCAACCCCTTTAGCGAATTCGTCATCAAGGTTAGCTAGGGCACGGACTTTGATCTCTTTAGCATGGACGGTAAACTCGCAGGGCTTGCCCGCAAGTTCTGGATCTTGATAATCGTCAGCGAACGAAAGGGTAAAGGTCTTGGTCTCTCCAGCCTGCATCCCTTCGATATTTGACCCAAATCCTTCTACAGGCATTGGATCTGGTGAAACGATGTAACCCAAATCTGACTGCCTCAAAACTTCCCGATCTTCGCACGTACCATTAACATCCATCACTACCAGATCTTCCATCTGGACCGGGCGATCGACTGGTTCCCAAGGGGCTAATTCCCGCCTGATGTTTTCGAGAGTATCCTTAACTCGACTTTCGTCAACAGCAACATCCTCCCAGACCACCCGGATATCTCTATAATCGCCCAGGGTCACCTCAGCCGGTAAGGGGATAGTTGCCCGTAGGATCGTCGGCTCCCGCTCCAGTACTTCGACCTGTGGAAGACCAGCCATGGCTAACCCTTGCTCCCGCACTGCAATGTCGGTCGCCTCTGGGAGAATGAATTCCATTGCTTCTTCAAGTAAGCTTTCACGCCCAACAGCTCTTTCGAGGACAACGCGTGGAGCTTTACCCTTCCTGAAACCTGGAACCCGCACCCGAGCCGCAAGACGACGATGCGCACGGTCTAAATAGGACTCCAGCTCGGAAGCATCAAGCTCGATACGCAAGACTGCCTGGCACTCCGCCAACCCCTCTTGGACAACCTGCACTATTAGTCCCTCCAGTTTGGTTATTATACCATTGGCCGTGTTCGAAGACCTTCTTCGAAATTAGACCTAGCGTTCTATTGTTTATTCGGTTGCAACTTTTAAATGAACATCCTGTAGTTGATCTTCCGGAACCTCAGATGGTGCATCAAACAACAGATCTACTGCACTTTGCGTCTTGGGGAAAGCTATCACGTCCCTCAATGAAGTTTCATCTGCCAAAATCATCGCTAGGCGGTCAATCCCCATAGCTATTCCTCCGTGAGGTGGAGCTCCTGAATCCAAGGCTTCAAGTAAATGTCCAAACCGCTTATTCATATCCTCAATCGAGTATCCCATCATTCGGAGCATTCTCACCTGCGACTCTCTTTGATGATTCCGTATACTCCCGCCCCCCATTTCAAAGCCATTGCACACTAAATCGTATGCGAGGGATCGTGCTTCGCTTGGATCTCTATTGAGAGTCTCAATGTCATGCGGATGTGGTGCAGTGAACGGGTGATGAACCGCTTCCCAACGCTTCTCTCCGGTACTCCATTGAACCAAAGGGAAGTCAGTGATAAATGCAAATGCGAGGACCTGCTGATCAGCTAAACCGAGCCGTCGCCCGAATTCGTGACGCAACGCCGCCAGGGGTGGATTCACTTTGTCTACCTGACCCGCACACAAGAGGATCAAATCTCCTCGCCCCGCCCCGACGATTTCGGCAATGTTAGTGATTTCCGATAGGTCGAAAAATTGCTTGACTGGAGACCGAATCTCTTCCAAAGTAACATCCTGTAATGCCCCCGGTTCCTGACCAAGCGCGAACGTCACCAGACCGGATGCTCCACGCCCTCGCGCGAAGTCTATAAGAGCATCAAGCTCTTTCCGAGTGTATCCACCACACCCAGGTGCCACGAAACCTTTAATCACTCCACCGTCCGAGACCACATCCCGAAATACTCTGAACTTGCTGTCACGCATTGTCTGTGAGACATCTGAAAGCTCTAACCCGAAGCGGAGGTCTGGTTTATCTGTCCCAAATCGCCGCATGGACTCGTCATACTGAAGTTGAGGGAATGGTAGTTGCAGAATACGCTTGGATGGGGTCACGGACGCCGACATAGAGATATAGAGTTCTTCAATTAATTCTAGGATATCATCGCGATCAATGAAGCTCATTTCAAGATCCAGTTGAGTAAATTCGGGTTGTCGGTCGGCCCTCAGATCCTCATCGCGAAAACAACGGGCAATCTGGAAGTAGCGCTCTAGGCCTGAAATCATAAGCAGTTGCTTGATCTGTTGCGGTGACTGAGGCAGGGCATAAAATTTTCCTGGATGAAGCCGACTCGGAACGAGATAATCCCTAGCTCCTTCAGGAGTGCTCTTGATCAATATCGGAGTTTCAATTTCGATGAACTGCCGTTCATCCAAGAAATCCCTGATAAACTTAACAAGCCGGTGACGAAGAATTAAGTTTCGCTGCATGTGTGGCCGTCTCAGGTAAAGATATCGATGCTTCATTGCAAGGTAGTCGTCCACTTGACTATCTTCATTGATGTAAAAGGGTGGAGTCTCCGCTGGGTTTAGTATCTCTACACTCTGAGCAAGGACCTCAATTTCTCCGGTCGGAAGCTGTGCATTCTCAGTTCCTGAAGGCCTGGCCCGAACATAACCCATAATCTGAAGAACCCACTCACTCCTTACTCGATCCGCTTCAGTATGAGCTTCTGGAGCGTCCTCTGGGTTCACTACCACTTGTACCAACCCGCTGCGATCACGAAGGTCCAGAAACACGAGTCCTCCGTGATCCCGACGACGATGGACCCACCCGGAAAGCGTGACTTGCCGACCTGAGTCGCTAACCCTAAGGTCACCACAATTCGTGTCTTTCTTCACTTATCCTCCGCACGGATTAGATACGGTACAATGGCCAATCTTCGCCGTCGCTTCCCGACTTCTGTCTTTTATTGTACGGGACATCAAAAAGTGCAGCAACAATATACACCAGCGCTCGGTCAAGCATAGAAATACATCAGGAAAGCACTAATCACTACTACGTGCATGACATGCCATCACCAACAGCCTGGCGTTTTGGCTAGTATAACCTTGCTTGGCGTCTGACTAGATCGTCCGCACCAAGAATGCGACTAATCCCTGCGAACGCAGTGTGGCACATGCGTAGCTTCCGCTCTCTTGGTCGTCCGCAAAGGCGTACAGCGCAGGGCCTGAACCCGAAAGATGCGGGCGCCCAGGTACGGCACGAGCAAGCCTATCACGATAGTCCGAGAATCCCGGGTAGGCAAGCTCAGCGACCTGCTCAAATGTATTCACCATTAACTCTTCAGCTATAGGCTCACGAAGCGTCACTTGCTTCACAAGAGCATCAACGGTTGAGCCGTCAGACCAATGACGCTCACGTAAAACGGAATATAGAGCTTCGGTCTTCGCCGAATGGTTGTGTGGCGGGACAACTATCACCAGCCATTTTTCGCACAACCTAGGCAAGAACGTAGTAAGATCTCCTCGACCAAAACCGAACCCTGTGCCCCCGCATAGAAGAAATGGGATATCCACGCCCAACTCAGATGCCAGGTCGTGTAGCACGTCAGGAGATAAATTGAGACGCCAGAGATCATTCAATGCATTGAAGGTCGCCGCGGCATCTGCACTGCCTCCTCCCAAACCAGCAGAGATCGGGATACCTTTACGTATATGAATCGAAGCACCCGGACGAGAAGCCGAGAATCGCTGAAGAGAACAGGCCGCTTTGTATACCAAATTGTCTTGCCAATGAATCTCTAGTCCCTCGGATCGGGTTTCTAGGACGTCCGCTTCGAGAAACTCGAGATCGTCGCAAAGCTCGATCGTTTGAAGTACAGTCCGCACCTCATGATAACCATCACCGCGCCTGCCGAGTACCTCAAATGCCAGGTTCAACTTGGCATAAGCTTTTCTTTTCAAGACAACCACCCTGTTCGTTCAAACGCCCGATATAGCTCCACCCACTCCTCGATCGCCAACGTCTCGGCTCTTCTTGTGCTATCCACTCCGCCTTCCCTGAGCAAATCAGCGACGCAGTCAGCAGGCTTACCGAGTGCAAGACTCATCGCACCACGAAGCTGCTTCCGTGGCGTGTTGAATCCTGCTCGAACCAACGTAAAGAACCCTTTCCAATGGGGTCTGGCCAGAACCGGATCGTCCAGCACATCAAGGGTCACTATTGCCGAGGTTACCTTCGGCGGTGGATAAAAGGCCACAGGGGGCACGAGTGTGATGATCCTCGCTCTGGCATAAAACTGAATACCGACACTCAACAAACTGAGTCGTCCAGAATGCGCCGTCATCTCCTCTGCTACTTCCCGCTGGACAGTGACAACCATCCTTTTCGGACGATGATGTGACTCCAAAAATTGTCGGATTATGAATCGAGCAGCGTAATAGGGCAAGTTCGCAACGACAATGTACTCTTCCTGCGGGGAAATCCATTCATCAATCTTGATCTGACGAGCGTCTCCCTGAATAATCGAGACATTTGGGTCATCATCAAACATTTCAGTTAATGCTCGAGCCATTTCCACATCTAGCTCGATAGCCTGGACTCGAGCCCCCAAATTTGAAAGACCTGTTGTTAAAATACCCAATCCAGGCCCGATTTCAATCACATGCGTACGCGGCTTAATCTCTGCTGCTGCCAGTATGGACGACAACGCCGTACAGCTGGTAAGGAAATGTTGACCTAAAGCTTTTCTCGGGGACAATCCCAATTCTTTAAGAATTGCCTTTACGGAGCTCGACATACTATCAACACACTAAACATCGTTCACTCAGGTTAAATCGTTCAAACACCCAAATATTTTCCGACTACCCTAGACTCTAGCGGTAAAGGTGGATAAATGCGGGCCGTGCACCCCCCGTCGAAAACAACCACTTTGACGTATCGAACAGTGAAGACTCAGCCCAGGACTCCCTGCGGCACCCGGGGTCCCTGCTTACCGTTGCTCCCTTCCGGGCCTAGCGGGGTTCACAGGCCTCCGTCGCACAGGACCCAAGCGTCAGCGCCCGACTGGTCCATAGAGGTAAAAGCATTACATCTCAGGGAGGAATTCAATCCCGCTATGGCGGATTGCGGGTAGAGGGCACCGCCAGCTCCCCATCTAGCACGACCATAATTATCGTAGGACAGGTCTGAATGAGTGTCAATTAATCGATGTATGTGCAGAAGCACATACATTTTGTGTATTTGAGCAATCATGTAGCCAAGGGTAAGTTGACTATCGAGTACCCCCTATCAAGGTTAGTAAAGTTCTCAATCACACATAAAGCTCATGTTAGAATATGGCTGTTTAAACGATAGCCGGGAGACACTCATGAAACTGCGCAAAGCCGTCATTCCCGCCGCAGGACTCGGCACACGCATATTACCAGCGTCGAAAGTTGTCCCCAAAGAACTCCTTCCCTTAGTAGACCGGCCGGTAATTCATTACATTGTTGAGGAAGCACTGCAAGCCGGGTTTACTGATATCATCTTTGTCACTGCTCCGGATAAGGATCTTATCCGGAACTACTTCTCGACTTCTACGAACCTTACAAGAATCCTAGTGAACGCTGGAAAGGAACACCTTCTGGATTCTGTAACTAGCCTAATGGAATCTGCAAGATTCACGTACGTTCAACAAGCAATTCCTCTAGGTTTAGGACACGCAGTCCTGATGGCACGCGAAGCCGTGGGAAACGAAGCATTTGCCGTTTTGCTTCCGGACGACCTGATTCTCGACGCACAAAACAGCATACAACTCTTGGGCCAAGTTCATGCGAGAACACTAACATCTGTGCTAGCCGTCCAGACGATAACCCAAGACCTCATCAGTTCATATGGCATAATCCGACCATCGGCGGAACAGGATTGCGCGATCAAAGTTAGTGGCTTAGTCGAGAAACCAACAGCGAAAGAAGCCCCATCAAACTTGGGCGTCGTCGGACGTTATATCCTCACACCTAAAATCTTCGATTTGTTAGAGGACACCTCTCCTGGAGCAGGTAATGAGATCCAACTAACGGATGCCCTCCATCGCCTGTTGGAGCACGAAGATATATATGCCCGTAATCTTCCCGGCACTCGATATGATACTGGGTCCCCACTAGGCCTCCTCAAAGCGAATATTGCAGTGGCATTACGACGTAAAGATCTCTCCTCTCAAGCAGCGCTGGCTTTATCAGAGGAACTTACGATGACCAAAAGATGCTAACGACAACTGATGTTCCATTAAACATAGTCGAGGACTCTACCGCCTAGTACAAACTAATTTGCTGAGAACGAATTAAAAAACTTCACCGCACCTTTGACAATACCATTGGTACGATGACCCTGGTTGTCGAAATTCTATGACATGCCTTTGACTTTCACACTTGCCACAGAACGGGAGCACTAAGTTTGCGTCATCACTACCACGGGGGTGAGAACGAGAAAGACCAAAATATTTGCGGAATATATACAAAGCAGCTGCCGCCATTACAAATATGGGAAGCAGTCTAAAAACCATTTACTCAACCTCCATTTTCACAACGCAAGATTATGTGCCAGGAAGCTTAAGTAATGCCAGAAAAGCTTCCTGTGGGACTTCGACTTGACCTACTTTCTTTAACCGCTTCTTACCTTCCGCCTGCTTTTGTAGAAGTTTTCTCTTCCGAGTTACATCACCACCATAACATTTAGCTAGGACGTCCTTACGCAAGGCCCTCACTGTCTCTCTTGCGATGACGCGACTGCCAATTGCTGCTTGAACCGCTACTTCAAATAGCTGTCTGGGGATCAACGAACGGAGTTCCTGGACAAGGGATCTCCCTCGATCATACGCTCTATCCTTGTGCACTACGAAACTCAATGCATCAACAGGTTTGCCGTTGAGAAGAACATCTAGTTTCACCAACGATCCCGGACGTAGTCCTAATGATCGATAATCTAATGATGCATAACCCTGAGAACGGGTTTTTAGTTGATCGTAGAACCCAACGAGGATTTCAGAAAGTGGGACCTCGTATTCAAGCAGGACACGCGCATCCGAAGCAGGAGCACCGGAATCCGAATCGACCGCGGTCACCGACAGATATTCCATTCGCTTGTATGTACCTCTCCGCGAGGTTGTTAATTCCATGATGGTCCCTATGAAACGAGAAGGTGTAACAATAGTTAGCTCTACCCATGGCTCTCTAACCTCCGTAATAAGACCGGCCGCGGGCATTTCTGCTGGATTGGCCACATCGAACAATGAACCGTCCGACAAAACCGCCTCATAAGCTACACTTGGAGCAGTCGCGATTAAGTTCAAACCATATTCGCGTTCCAGACGTTCCTGAACGATTTCCAGATGTAGCAGACCCAATAACCCCAATCGAAACCCAAACCCAAGAGCTGGACTCGACTCAGGTTCAAATGTAAGTGCAGCATCATTCAACCGAAGTTTGTCGAGAGCAACGCGCAGCGGTTCATACGACTCCCCTTCTATAGGGTAAAGCCCCATAAATACCACGGGTTTCAAAGGCTCATATCCTGGGAGTGGAGGCACTAGTGTTCGAGTTTGATGGGTGACCGTATCCCCGACCTGGCATTCCTGCAGATTCTTCAAGCCAGTCGCGATATACCCTACCTCACCTGCACGAAGCGTCTTGGTAGATTGCATAGACGGGAGAAAGGCTCCTACTTCTATAGCTTCACTGACGGCACCCGTACCCAACATCACAAGCTTGTCATGCACTTTCAAGGCACCGTCCATGACCCGGACATACGCTACCACCCCTTTATACGGATCGTACGCTGAATCAAAAATTAGAGCACGTAGGGGACCATCTGGGTCTCCGGCGGGCACTGGGACTCGGTTTATAATTCCCTCAAGTAACCCGGAAATCCCAACTCCGGTCTTGGCGGAAGCCTCTAGGATTTCATGCGGATGAAATCCTAGAACCTGTTGTAGCTCTTGCCCTACACGCTGGGTTTCTGCTGAGGGAAGATCAATCTTATTGATTACCGGAATCAGCACTAAATCCGCGGCGACGGCAAGATACGCGTTAGCCAAAGTCTGTGCCTGAATACCCTGAGAGGCATCGACTACCAGAAGCGCTCCTTCACAAGCTGCAAGCGCTCTCGATACCTCGTAACTGAAATCAACGTGCCCGGGGGTGTCAATCAAGTTCAGTTGAAACACTTCTCCATCCGAATCATCAAACATCATTCGGACCGCTTTCCCTTTGATCGTAATTCCTCGTTCCCGTTCTAGGTCCATGGAATCTAAGAATTGCTCTGTCATTTCTCGTGACTCTACAGTACCGGTAACTTCGAGAAGGCGATCGGCGAGCGTGGATTTCCCATGATCGATATGAGCGATGATACAGAAGTTGCGGATTCGATATGGTTCCATTATGATCCCATGCTAGCATAGGAACTTGGGCCCCTCAACAAAACGACTGTAATAGATAACATGCCAGATCAATCCCAGCTTTAACGAACGGACACTCCCGGCAGAGGATGATACATCGGATTGACGAATGAAAAGCAGGATGCGGCTGGAGTAATTGTTAGTAACAGCCAAACCGTGTGGAGAAAGCAATAGATGGGAACCATGCAAGCCGCACGAATAGTTAGACCTCATGAATTCGAAATCGTGACGACCGCTATTCCAATTCCTTCGGATGGAGAGGTTTTGGTACGCGTACAACTTTCATCGGTTTGTGGGAGCGATCTCCGCAGATTTGATAGGGTCTTGCCAGAGGAACAATATCCTCTTCCGATGGCGCACCCATCCCACGAATGCGCGGGGGTGATTGTAGAAAGTCGGTCTGATTTATATCCTGAAGGACAACGCGTAATCGCTTTACCTTTCAACAGCACCGGACTTGCAGAATACATGGCTGTGCCAGCTTCCCGGATTATTCCGTTGCCAGATGCCGGTGACCTGCACACTCTATTAATGTGCCAACACATGGGCACGGTGATGCACTCATGCAAACAAATCGGCAATGTGCTTGGAAAGACCGTTGTCATCCTCGGCCAAGGTGCAATAGGACTCAATTTCACGTACTGGATGCATCGTCTAGGTGCTCGACAAATTATCGTCACAGATCTGATCAAACATCGTCTCGAGGTCGCGCAATCGTTAGGCGCTTCGCTCACCATAAATCCTCAAGAGCAAAACGTCTTATCGACTGTATCGGACGCCACGCAAAACCAACTTGCCGACATAGTTATCGAAGCAGCCGGCGAACCAGAGACGGTAAATCAGATGTTCAGTCTTCTTAGTGTTGGTGGGACTGCTATCGTATTTGCTGAGCCGCGTCTGCAGGACGAATTTATGTTCAACTTTGACACCATGCAAACTCGTTTACCTACGATTATCTCGACTCTTAGCGCGCGGACGGAAGACCCTACTCAGTGCATCAAAGAGTGCGTAGAACTGGTGAAGCAAGGGCGCCTAGACCTCACTCACCTAGTGACTCATCGCTTGCCCTTCAGTGAAATCCAAACAGCTTTCGACCTCTATAGCGAGAAACGTGACAACATTATCAAAGTGATTGTAGAGCTCTAAATCGCGAAATTGATTCATCTGTAAAGGAGAGTAATGGCGAAAATCGGGAGACTCCTGACTTCAATGGTGACGCCATTCGACGCATCTGGCGAAGTCAATTATATAAAGGCAGCCGAACTCGCACGCGGATTGGTCCGATCTGGCAGTGACGGCGTCGTCGTAGCTGGAACAACGGGCGAAGCCCCCACATTGACTAGAGACGAACAGACCAGATTATTTATCGAGGTACGAGATGCGATCGACTCTGAATTCTCAGTTGTGGCTGGCACTGGCAGCAATAGCACAAAAGAAGCGATCACTTACACGCAGGATGCAGAGCGGGCTGGTGCTGACGCGGTTCTGCTAGTGGCACCCTACTATAACAAACCAACGCAATCAGGGCTTTACAACCACTTCAAAGTGATCGCAGAGAATACTAGCTTGCCATGCATACTCTACAATGTCCCTGGCCGAACAAGTATCAACATTTCTGCCGAAACTACCATTCGCCTGAGTGCATTACCTAATATTGTAGGGATCAAAGAATCAAGCGGTAATTTCGAACAGAGTGCGACGATTATCGAAGAAGCTCGAGATGGGTTCGCCGTTTGGAGCGGTAACGATGCCGACATTTTCCCAATCATGTGCCTCGGCGGCTATGGAGCGATCGTAGTAGCATCCCATCTGGTGGGACGACAATTCAAGAATATGATGCAAATGCTCTTAGATGGTTCCGTAACTGGTGCGGCAACCGAGCATCGCCGACTGCTACCGATTATGACGGGAATCTACGATACGACAAACCCCATGCCGATCCGATACCTGCTGAATCAGGCGGGGTTCGGTGTCGGCAGCCCTCGGCTTCCGCTCACAGAACCCGACCCAGAAGATGCAGCAAAACTCGACAAACTGATAAGTAAATATCAGATAGATTTAGAAATTTAGCGACTTGTAAAAGCCTACAGACCTAATTCGGAAGGAGTTACTTTGATTATTGACAACCACATACATGCTTTTCCTGACCAAGGAGGAGATGCCACCGGTCCTGATCCGGAATATCACATACTCCAAATGCAACGTACGGTTAAAGACTTTTGGGGAAGGATGGTCGCAAGTCACACGGACCCAAAGTACATCCCCGGTCCTGACGAAAACGTAAATTTCCGGGTGGGCAAGTACGGACGATTCCACTGGCAAAAACTTGGGGAAGAATGCTGGCTGCAAAGAGGGTCGCCAACATTTCAAGCTATGGAACACCCTCCAGAGCAGATGTTGGCTCACATGGACGCGGCTGGAGTAGATATGGGCGTGATTCAAGCAGAATACCTTGAGTTGAACACTGGACGACAATCATATTTTGCGGAATGTATCCGTAGATGGCCAGATCGTTTCATCGGCACTGCCGCGATAAACTATGACCTGAGCCAAGACGGCCGCTATCTGGAAGAAGAGATTGCGAAACTCACGTACGCGGTTGAAAGCGACGGTTTTAAAGCGTTGTTCATCTCCCACGTCGCCAACCGCCAGCCAATGAACGATCCCAGATGCGACCCTCTTTGGAAAGAGGTGGTCAGGCTAGGCATTCCTGCGTACATAAACACAGGATTCAACTCCCGGGCAGATTACCTCACACAAATCCAGTCTCTTGAAGACATACTACACAGGCATCCCGAGTTGAACGTCATTGATGCACACTGCGGTGGCAATCTACGTCATCCATCAAATCCCGAATACGTAGAAACACCAAAAGAATTTGATAATTTACTGAAGACAGGGCGCTTCCACATTGAGGTGGGCTATGTTCTCGCATATGAGAACTACGATGTGTGGGGCGAAGATTATCAGTATCCATACCCAGTTCACAAGCAGATTATCAAGAACCTGTACGAGCAGTACGGTGCAAGCGTCATCGTTTGGGGCTCAGACATGCCATGGGCGCTACGGACTTGCACCTACCGCCAGAACGTTTACCTAATTATATTACAAACGTTGTTCATTAACCAAAACGACCGTGACCTGATCTTGGGCGGAAACTTAAAGCGACTCTTTGGGCTCGTATAGGAGGTAAGGCCGTCCTCTCACCACTTAACACATTCGTCTAGCGACAGAATGTGTCCCCGGAACTTCTTGGCAGGGCTGATCGCCCCAAGTCATACCATTATTGGTTATTCGCTAGGTTCATCACGAGACGTACCAACGACCTTACAGGAATTCCTGTTGCGCCGTTAACGTATATGCCCTTCTCTTTATCAAACATTGAAACCGCAGCTATATCCAAATGAACCCACGGAGTGCTCTCAGCAAACTCACCAATAAAGTGTGCAGCAGTGATAGACCCAGCAGAAGGCCCACCGGTATTTTTGATATCTGCCACATTGCTCCGATTCAGCTCTTTATAATCATCGTCCATTGGAAGCTGCCACATCCGTTCACCAGTATCATCCCCAGCCCTCAAAACTTCATCAGCCCAAGATTGGTTATTGGCGAATAGACCCATCCGTACATTGCCTAGACTCGTTCGAATAGCACCAGTGAGTGTGGCGATATCCACCAAGCGCTGAAGACCGATGTTCTTCGCATATAGTACTGCGTCAGCAAGCGTTACCCGACCTTCAGCGTCTGTGTTATCAACTTCTATTGTTTTCCCATTCATCGCATAAAGAACATCCCCAGGTTTCGTAGCGGTCCCACTAGGAAGGTTTTCAGTCGCCGCAACAATCACGGTAACGTTAATGGCTGGTTTCAATTGAGCTATTGCCTTCATTGATGCAATTGCCGCTGCGCCACCGGCCATGTCACCTTTCATAGCTGCCATACCGGGGGCTGGTTTCAATGAAATTCCCCCAGAATCAAAAGTGATGCCTTTTCCAATGATTCCGACATTGTTCGCGGGATTTCCGGGATCCCCTTTATAACTAAGGACAATAAACTTCGGCTCCTCTTCAGACCCCTTAGCGACACCCAGATAGGCCCCCATGCCCATTTCTTCACATTCTTGCTTGTCGAATATGGTTAAATCCACTCCATGGTCTCTCGCTAATTGATCCGATATCTCCGCCATCTTAGTCGGGGTCATCCAGTTGGCCGGTTGATTGACCATATCTCGAGCCATCCTGGCTGCTCCTGCCATCACACGTCCCGTCGAAACACCATGCTCGATCTCCGCGACTTTTGATTGATCAGGGTGAATAAATCCGAATCCACGAATCTTGGCATCTTCGGATGGTTTATCAGATTTATGCTCAGTAAACTTGTAGAGGCCTAGAAGAACGCCTTCAACTACAGCCTGTGATTCCTGCCCTACCGTAAATCGTCCGTCTAAAGGCCCTTGAATTGCTGACAAACATTCGCCGACCCGCAACTTCTTTAGAAATCTTGCAGACTCCCCGCCAACATACCGTAACGTATCTATGTTGAAGGCCTGCTGTGAACCTAATCCGACTACGATTACTCGTTTCGGGGCAATCTTCCCGAGTGTATGAATCAAACTAATCTCGCCGCGAGCACCTTTGATTTCACCGTCGCGCATAAGGTCAGAGATTGCTCCATCCAAAGCTCTATCAAGCACTTCAGTAGGACCTTCGAGATTCACAGCGCTCTCGAATACGCTAACCAGCACAGCATCAACCGTCTGAGAAGTAACATCTCCGGCAATCACTTGAATTTCCACTACGTCTCCTCACACATCAGAATCTTCGACTGAAACGCTTTCCGGCGTCAAACAGTGTACTCATAATCCCATCATTTGGGAATTCCTCAATTAACGACTATTTTAACATCGTGAAAATGGAATGGCCTATTCCCGGGCGTTTAGAAATTATACCTTGCTGTGCTTCGATGACTCACGGCGCATTTGGATACCTATAAACAACATGGTAGTTGAAACAAACCAACTTAAACGCTTAATAATAACGATCGCAGCAGGATTAGTAACAGCATCGCAACCATTGGGCTAAGGTCTACAGCGCCAGTAGATGGAAGAAACCGACGAATTGGCACGAGAATCGGCTCTGTAATCTGGAAGACGATCGTCACTACTGGGTTGTCCCTACCAACCGGAAACCATGACAAGATTGCTCGCGCGAATATCGCGAGCAGCAGTGCCTGTATCAAATAGGAGAGAACTAATAGGATCATTCTGTAGCTCCAAGTGATTGGGATTTCTCGAAAGCTGCGAGTAAAGCTTGGCCAACGACTGCTCTCAGACTGCCTTCCTCTAAGGCTAGAACACCTTCTACGGTAGTCCCGCCAGGCGAAGTGACCATGTTGCGCAGGATTGCTGGATGCGAACCAAGTTCTCGTGCCATCTGGGCACTCCCCAACATCGTCTGGATGGCCAGTTTGGATGCCAAATCCCGAGGAAGCCCTAGATGCACGCCTCCGTCTACCAATGCTTCAAGAAATAGCCAAATGAAGGCGGGACCACTTGCGCTAAGCGCAGTTGCCATATCTAGATATTTTTCTTCAGTCACATACGCTTGGTCACCCAGTGCATTGCACAGATCGACAACAAAAGCCTTAGTTGTGTCATCTACTTCGGGTGTAGCCGTCCAAACAGTCATGCCATAACCCACTTGGGCCGGCGCGTTTGGCATGACCCGGACTACTGATCGATGATCAAGCAATCTCAACAGGGTATTCAACGTAGCACCAGCGACGATCGACAACACTGTCTGCTCTCGGCTCAAACCTGGACGGATATCATCACAGGCTGTTGGAAGATCTTGTGGTTTGACAGCAAGCACGAGGATTAAAGCTTTTTGAGCAGCTTCCCGATTATTGTTAGTGGTTTGGACACCATAGGTCTCTCTTAGATGGTCTGCTCTTTCCTGAATCGGCTCACCCACTGATATGTTAGCAGGTTCCACAGCTCGAGCCTTGATAAGGCCACCAATTATTGCCTCGGCCATTTTGCCGCCGCCAATGAACGCAATACGCATTCTATCCCTACCTACAAAACTTCGATGTATTATAACCACCAGAGTGATCGAAGACTACACCTTAAGCCTGCACAAGTGGTCAGGGCAAGCATCATGATTTCGGTGCCTAATTACCGTAGTCCTTTACCAGACGCTAGCTTTGTAGCCAAGAGAATCGCTTCCACCATGCTAGTCGCAATCGCCACACCTTTGCCCGCAATATCAAACGCCGTACCATGATCGACTGAAGTCCTAATGAATGGGAGTCCCAGGTTCACGCTTACACTCTCTTCGAACCCATAAACCTTGATTGGGATATGCCCTTGGTCATGGTACATCGCCAGGACCACATCATATTCGCCCACAATGGCTTGATGAAAGACGATGTCAGCCGGAACTGGACCAATTGCATTTATCCCTAATTCACATGCCTGGACACAGGCGGGCTTGATCTCTTGGGCTTCTTCGCTCCCAATCAGCCCGCCGTCTGAAGCATGGGGATTCAGAGCTGCTACACCAATGGTCGGTCTATCAAACCCCCATGATACAAACGCGTGATGAGTGAGCACAATTTTCTCTAGAACATGATCCCGTGTAACGGCTTTGCAAGCCTCTGATAATGATTTGTGAGTGGTTAGGTGTACAACCCGCAGTTCCCCGGATACCAGCATTGTTGCCACCCTAGGAGCACTTGAAAGGGTCTGTAGGAGTTCCATGTGCCCAACTTCGGAATAGCCTGCCAGTCTAGCTGCCTCCTTATTAATAGGAGCAGTCGCGATCGCGTCGACTTTATTAGCCATGGCCAAGTTTCCTGCCTGGAGCACCCATTCCACAGCAGCGCGTCCCGCTTCAATCGACAGTTGTCCTGGATGGATCGCAGAAGCATCAAATTCAATGCTGTCCAGAACAGATAAGGTATCAGGTTTGTAGACAGCTTCGTCAAACGTCCTGATTCTGACGATCTTGAACGACGCTCCCAATTGCTGCGCAGTAGCCTCAACCACTTTCGAACTGCCGACGAGGACGATGTCGCTCGCAGCAAGGACTCCCGGTGTCATCAAGGATTTGACTACTACCTCTGGGCCAATACCACAAGGGTCGCCTATCGTCACTGCTACCCGAGGAAGATCTACCATGTTTCTCTTCATATTTCTGGTTCAATCTGATTTGCGATCAGGAAGATCCAGCGGAGGTGGGGGAGAGTTTCCCTTCCCCGACCTCCGCACTAATGCAGACCCTCCGCGGCAACATTATTGCCCCGGTGGCTTTACCCACACTTGTTGTAGCCGCACTCCCGGCACATAAGGCAGCCTTCTTGAAATACCAACGGACCCGAACATTGAGGACACGCTCCCCATCCCGCACGGCCGGCTGGTCTTTCCGTTTGGGGGACAGAACCCAGATCTGTCTCGACTGCTGTTTCGAGAAATTCGGGCGCCTCTCCATAGGTTTGCGCCCGCTCCAGACCCAACGTGCGTCCAAGAGCCAATGCCAAAGCATCGGGGGCTGATCGGACTAACACCCCGTTATCCCATACCGGCTCATCAGTGATCCCCCTTAACTGATCAACAATCTCTTGGGGGGCCACACCAGCACGAAGAGCCATAGATACTAATCGGGCCACAGCCTCGAGCTGCGCTGAATCAGAGCTTCCTGCTTTACCGAGAGCGGTGAAAACTTCAAAGGGACGATTCTCCTCATCAAAGTTTATTGTTATGTAAAAGTTTCCGTGCCCAGTCCGAACCCGTTCCGTTACACCTCTGACCTGTGAGGGTCGCTGCCGGGGGTGTAAACCAGAGTGACCAGCCCCTTGCTGAGGCACAGGCTCCTCTAAGCTTATGGTAGCCAAACTTTGATCCTCTCCTTGTTGGGCCAAAGACGCCTTTTGTTGCTGCGCAACAGTCCCAACTGTAAGGACTTCCTTCTCTCTACTTCCTGCACGATACACAGTGATACCTTTACAGCCTAACTCCCAAGCTAGCGAATAGGCGTCCCGTACGTCACTCTCTGTGGCTTCATTGGGAAAGTTGATAGTCTTCGATATTGCAGCATCCGTGTGCTCTTGAAATGCCGCTTGCATACGCACATGCCATTCCGGAGCAATCTCTGGGGCCGTAGCAAACACCCTAGAGATCCAAGAAGGTACACTCTCTTGGTCTTTGAGCAATTGCCCTTCCGCCAATGCCTCTGCTAGATCCTCGCTATAGAAGCCCTCATGACGGGCGACGGACTCAAAAATCCGATCAATATAGTAGAGAGTTTGCCCTTCAAGAATGTTTTGCTTGCGATACGCAAGAGCAAATAATGGCTCAATCCCACTCGAACATCCTGCGATCATCGAGATTGTTCCTGTAGGTGCCACTGTCAAGCGACAGGCATTGCGATATCGATGCTGGGGGTTCCCATCGTCATGTAGAGATCCGTTAAACGCAGGGAAGACGCCCCTAGATTTCGCGAGTTCCATCGAAGCTTTGTCCGCTTCTTCCTTGATGAACTGCATTACCTGGCTGCCGAGCGAAAGACCTTCTTGCGAATCGTAAGGCACACCCATACTAACAAGCATGTCAGCGAAACCCATCACTCCCAATCCGATCTTCCTTGTAAGCTTAGTCATGCGCTCAATCTCAGAAACAGAATATCGATTCGCGTCGATAACGTTATCCAAGAAATGGACAGCCACTTCGACTGTAGCTCGCAACTTGTTCCAATCGATTTCGACACCATCCGTTGTGTCGCACAACATCCTGGACAGAACAATAGAGCCGAGATTACAAGATTCATAGGGTAGAAGAGGCTGTTCGCCACAAGGATTTGTGGCTGTCATCTGGCCGATCAATGGCGTGGGGTTATCACGGTTCACTTGATCTAGAAAGATCATCCCAGGCTCTCCATTACGCCAAGCCCCAGACACCATCTGTTCAAACGCATCTTTTGCGTCCAACACTCCGACTTCTTCTTCTGTAGCTGGATCTCGAAGCGATACTGTGCTATTAGCACGCACCGCTTCCATAAAAGCATCGTCCACTCCAACAGAGATGTTGTAATTATGAATCGTACCTTCTTGGTGCTTGGCAGATATGAATTCAAACAAGTCTGGATGATGTACATCCATAACTGCCATGTTTGCTCCGTCTCGTTTGCCTCCCTGAGTAATCATGGTAGAAACTGAAGAGAGATGCCGAAGAACTGCGATTGGTCCACAAGCTTTCCCATGAGTAGTACGAATTTGAGCCCCTTTGGGCCGTAAATTCGACAAAGCAAGTCCGGTTCCCCCGCCGTATTTTTGTACCATCGCAATATCCGTTGCAGTCCGCATAATATCTTCCATGCTGTCATCCAGCGGGAGGACAAAACAAGCAGATAGAGTGCCTGCACCCGTCCCGGCGTTCATCATGGTCGGGGAATTAGGCAGAAATTCTAGCCGCGCCATCACTTCGTAGAATTTCTGTTCTGTTGCCGTGATCGCGTCATCATTGGTCCCGTTCACACTATCGTTGACAACTTTCCTTTTAGTTCGAGGCAGATACATCCGGTCAATTTCGGCTATCGCTCTAGCAACTCGCCGGAACATGATTTCAGCATCTTCAATCGGTTCGCCATCAGAACCTTTGAGAAAGTATCTATGTTGTAATACTTTCTTCGCGTTGTCGGTGATGGGAGCAAGGTTCTCTTGGTCGGCACCAACCGCTGTTTCTCGTAGCGCATCTGCGATTCGGGCCTTCACGCCTATGCCTTTACCGGGCTGGTCCAGCTGCTCAAGTTCCAACGCGGCTCTTGCTAGAACTTTCTGGACTTCCTCGTCGTTGGCGGCATTTAAGCTGGTGCGTAAATCGTTCGCAATTTCGGTCCATCTTTGTGGCTCTCGACTTCCTTTATCTGCCATTGCTTTTCCTCCTGGCGATATCCGATAACTCGGATGTCGGCGTTAATTCTGGAATTCGGTTTCCGTTCCAGACGCTACGATAGCGTCTCACCGGGGGCGTTCGCTACTCCTACGAGCGCCTCTAGGGAGAAGATTTCCAACCTTCCGCTGCTTACCCTCTCTGTCACCGGTTTGGATAGGCAATGGAATCTGTTCATCGAGATTCATCTGATTGTCGCGTTGTTCATGGCCCAAATAGCGCAGCGATTCTATCTCCTCAGCGAAGTTCGCGATATCCTGAAAATTCCTATAAACGCTAGCGAAACGCACGTATGCCACGCGGTCGAGGGCTCGCAGTTTTTCCATGATCAACTGGCCAATGAGATCACTCGGTATCTCCACTCTGCCTGTGGACTCCAGATCTCGTTCTACGGTCGCGACTAGCGACTCGATCTCTTCTACCGATACAGGCCTCTTTGTACATGCGATGAGCGTACCTGACCTTACTTTGTCACGATTGAAGAGTTCGCGTCGCCCATCATGCTTCACAACCAATATCGATGCCCGTTGTGGCTGTTCCATGGTGTTAAATCGCTGACCGCATAATCTACACTCGCGCCGCCTACGGACACCGTCAATTGCTTCCCGAGAATCAATTACACGGGTATCTGAGTGTTCACAGAATGGACAGTACATCGCCGCCTGTTTGGTTTCACCGCCACCTTCGATCAAACGTCAGGTCCCGGTGAAGAATTGCACAACACTTAGTGTTGTAGAGCCACACTACTACTACATGTTGGGGGTGTCAAGCACAATCAGGCAGCTTTCGGAGACGATTTTTAACGGATCCTGAATGCTCTTCGTAATCTTTAAAGGCGGTGTTCGGAGTGAAAGCCAATTTCCCATGAGCAGTGATTTTGTTCGTTTATGGATAAATAAGTTGACCGCCCCAGCAATTTCTTTACTGGGGCGGTCAAACGCGGGAGGAGAGGGCCCGAATCTTATTCGGGAATAGAGGCGCCAAACGGCTTACATTCCATCAAGTGGCGATGTTAGTCGTTTCCTGGCGAACGGGGATCTACGCAAAAACGGCGGCAGGTCTATATCTGGTTCTTGATCAGCAGATGTTTGACCACTGCCGATCAATTTAGCCAAGTCCTGCTCCCGAATGTTCACTATCGTTTCACTGGATGGAAAACCTGTAGCTATGATCGTGATCCGCACATCGTTTTCCATCTCCGGGTCGATCATCATGCCAAAGAAAATGTTCGCATCTGGGTCAACAACTTGCCCTATACAGTCGGCTGCGGCTTGCACTTCCATCAAGGTGAGATTTTCGCCGCCCGCTATATTGAACAAAACGCCTCGAGAGCCTTCGATAGAGACTTCAAGCAACGGACAGGCAACCGCTTCTCTGGCAGCTTGGATTGCTCGTGATTCACCGCTGCCGTACCCGATACCCATCCAAGCTGGTCCAGCCTGAGACATGACTGTCTTAACGTCTGCAAAGTCCAAGTTGATTTCACCGGGTACAGTCACGAGTTCGGCGATGGCTTGAACGCCCTGATTCAACACGTCATCCGCCATGCTAAACGCGTTATGTATAGTTACCTCTTCAGTGCAAATCGCCGAAAGACGATCATTGGGAATGACAATAAGACTATCGACTTTATCCTTAAGGCGATGCACACCATCGTCGGCCTGTTTCCGCCTCCGATTTCCTTCAAAGGCGAAGGGCTTTGTAACCATTGCCACTGTTAGGGCGCCGGATTCGTTCGCGATTTCTGCAATGATCGGCGCTGCGCCAGTGCCGGTGCCGCCACCCATCCCAGCACCAAGAAAGATCATATCGGCTCCCTGCAGAATCTCTGCGAGTTCCTCTCTGTTCTCTTCGGCGGCTAGCCGACCGATTTCGGGGTCACCACCAACCCCCAGTCCTCTCGTTAGGCGCTGGCCAAGTTGCACTCGGTGAGGCACGTTGCTGCGTTGTATCGCCTGGACATCCGTATTCATAACAACATATTCGACACCTGGGATAGGCTTAACAAACATGCGTTCGATGGCATTGGATCCTCCGCCACCAATCCCTACCACTTTTATGTTGGGCGCTCCGTTCATCCTACCTTGAACTGTTCCACCAAAATCTGTAGTCATTCCTTCCTCCTTGCTTCTTTTTCAGTCCTACACATCTAGCCTATTTAGCGACAGGACCCAGCACCCTGCCACGCAACCAACCGAACAGGGATGCTGTGTTTCTAGAATCCATCGGTATCGACGTCCCTAGGGACATGTGCGCTCCGGCGCGTGCAAGCGCTGATGAACCGCACTTGTGCACACCCCACAACAAAGCTCCAACTGTAGCCGCGTATGATGGGTCTTGCAGGCCATCGGGCAGACCGTTCAAACCCGCGGGGGAACCTTTCCTAACTGGTTTGTTGAAGGTTCGCCGCGCCAATTTTTCAATCCCTTGCAAATTGGCTCCGCCTCCCGTTAAAACCACACCGGCTGGCAACATTGTTGGAAATCCGAAATCGTGTACTTTGAGTGCTACCAATCGCAGAACTTCCTCAGCTCGTTCGTGCAAGTATCGGCAAATTTCTCGTCGGTCGACCTTAACGGTTCGGCGATCGCCAAACGCTTCCACAGCCACAGCCTCGTCGCCGATCTCTTCAGGAATGACATGGCCAAACCTGAGCTTCAATTCTTCAGCAACATCGAAAGGTGAATTTAAGGCAACGGCTAAGTCAGTGGTAAATTGATAACCACCGACCGGCAAGATCGAGGCGTTGACAAGATGGCCCCCTTGATAGATAGAGACCGCAGTGGTGCCGCCCCCAATTTCTACTAGGACGACGCCCATCTCTTTTTCGTCTCGGGTCAGTACGCTCTCTCCGGCCGAGAGTGGCGCCATAACCAACCCTTTCACGTCTATCTTGTTATTTTGCAACACTCGATCGAGACTTTTGATTGGGCCAGTGGCACCGACGACGCACAACGCTTCAAGATCTAGTCGGAGCGCGTGCATTCCAATTGGATTGCGGATGCCCTTCAAACCATCGACCGCGTATCCTTGGGGCTCTACGTGTAGTAATTGTCTTTCGGGGGGAAGATCTGGGGGGGCAACCGCCTGTATGGACCGATGAAGAGCATCGGCGGTGATTGGGGCATTGTAATAGGGTGATCGGACAGAGCCCCAACGGACGTTAAACTCTAGATGGTCGCCAGTGACATTAACAAACGCCTGGGTAGGCGAAACGCCCGAAGAACGCGCTGCTTCATCTATCGATTGACGGACCGCAGACTCCGCTTCTTCGATATTGACCACCGCGCCCCGGCGAACGCCCGCGGATTCGGCGATGCCAATACCCATAAGTTCCGGGGTATCGTTGCGGTCGAGACGCGAAACGAGTGTAGTAGTCTTGGAGGTACCGAGGTCCACTGAGGAAAATATAACGTCACGTGCCATATCATGTCCCTTCCGCTTTCGGCTGATGATCTCTACGCAGATCTCAGCGTGCTGAAAGCTAGGCATTTTGCCTCGGCCTGCCCATTTATTGGGCGGACGAGCGTTTCCAGTTGCTAAGCTCCCTTGATTCTTGACTCTGATCCTATCCTGTTAAGGTCCGGTTCAAGGACAAGAGGGCGCTGACCGAAGGGGAGTTAGTGATTCTGGTAAAGGCCAGCCCCCCCATGCCCTTGACACCTGGTATCTATTAGGGCGACGCTCTCTCGCGCCCCCTATACATGCTCCGCCACCCTCATTCGGGCGCTTCGACTACGTGGATTAAGAGAAACCTCCTCCTGCGAGGGCCTGACAGGCTTCTTCGTAAGAATTTTGACTTCCGGATGATGATAACAGCGACATTCCATGAAGCCCTCCGGGCATATACAAGTTCGTGCTAGCTCTTTAAATATTTCTTTGACCTTTCTATCTTCCAAGGAATGGTAGCTGATCACTACAACTCTTCCTCCTGGCCGTAAGGCCTGTACGGCTTGGCGCAAGCCTGATGACAGATTTTCTAGTTCCGAATTGACGAAGATCCGGATTGCCTGGAAGGTGCGGGTGGCTGGATGAATCCGACCACGGCGCCCAATCGCTTTCGCCACAATGGCTGCTAATTCTAGTACTCCCCGGACCTCTCTGGCATCTACTAGTGCCCTTGAAATCCGTCGAGCTTTCGCCTCTTCACCGAATGTTCGTATCACACTCTCCAGTTGTTCCCTTGGGAGAGAGTTCACTACATCGAACGCTGTCATTTCTTGCCTAGGATCGAAACGCATATCCAGCGGCGCTTCTCTCCTAAAACTAAACCCTCTCGACTCGCCATCTAACTGCAGCGATGAGAGGCCTAGATCAAATAGGACCCCATCCACCGGCTCGAAGTCCTGGTGCTTAAGCAAGTCCCCTAAATTGGTAAAGTTCTCATTGACTATTGATACCTGCCGACCCCATTTCCTCAACCGGTCCCTAGCAACCTCGACGGCCTCTGGGTCAGCGTCGATTCCTAGTACATAACCACCTTGGCCCGATGCCCCCAACATGGATTCTGAATGGCCACCCTCACCCAACGTGCAATCAACATACTGGCCACCCGAACGGACCTGTAAGGCGTCGACCACCTCCTTGCATAGCACTGGAAGGTGCCAGAACTGTCTTGTTTCCAAGAATTGCGGCTCCTCGATCATATGGGAACTCGCTCATGGCTCTTCCTTCGGCTTTTGGGCTTTGGGGTCAATGTACACAGTGCTCACACGCTTGTCAAGCAAAAATCTATGCATTTTCTTTGAATTTTTTTACAAATTACAACGAATATCGTACTTGCAGGTGAATTCGTGACTACAGCACTCTGTGGTATCATGGCTGAACCAGTCCATCCGCTTGCGGAGTGAAACGTGTTCACCTACGGCATCTTGACTATCAGCGATAAAGCATCGATAGGACTCCGAAAGGATATTGGCGGTCAAACCATCGCTGATCGCATAAAGGGATTCGGGTTCATACTAGTTGAACGTGAAACAGTGCCAGATGATGTGGCGCTTATCTCAGGCACTCTCCGAAGATGGGCGACCACCCTTGATCTCATCTTGACAACTGGGGGTACCGGATTGAATGCAAGAGACGTCACCCCAGAAGCAACGACACGTGTTCTCGATCGACTAGCCCCCGGGCTTTCTGAACTTCTACGCTCAGAGACAAGTCGGGTCACGCCTCTTGCAGCACTGAGCCGTGGCGTCTCTGGAACGAGAGGTCGTTGCTTAATCATCAACCTGCCCGGAAGTCCTAAAGCAGTCGGTGAATATTTGGACCTGCTGATCCCTATTCTGCCACATGCGGTAGAAACGATGAGGGGACCTGTTGAAGACCACCCCGACACGCAGGATCCCTCAAATACAGGCTTTTAGGCTACAGTGCCCCATGAACATCCACGTTGTAACACTATTTCCTGAAATCCTAACTGGCCCTCTGGAAAGCAGCATCCTCAAGCGTGCTCAAGAGAAAGGACACCTCAAGGTATTCCTCCACAATATTCGTGATTTTGCTAGAGACCCGCACCGAACAGTAGACGACTACATGTTTGGCGGTGGTGCAGGTATGGTGATGAAGCCTGAACCAATTTTCGAAGCGGTCGAATATGCACAGGAATGTATACGAAACGCTCAAAGCGACGCCATGAAGACACCTTGTGACGCGCCAGTTATCTTGCTATCACCACAAGGCAAGAGATTCGACCAGAGGCAAGCCAGAACCCTAGCAACATCTCCTAGCATAATCTTGATTTGTGGACGCTACGAAGGCATCGATGCGCGCGTGGAAACCCACCTCGCTTCAATGACACTCAGTATTGGCGACTACGTCTTGACAGGGGGCGAGCTCCCTGCCCTGGTTATCATTGATGCACTAACTCGTCTTCTACCTGGTGTGCTCGGCAGTGAAGATTCCGCGGCAAACGATTCGTTCTCCGACAGCCTACTTGAAGGGCCTCAATACACGCGGCCGTCCGTATACCGCGATATCCCTGTACCAGATATTCTGCTTTCAGGTAACCACCGTGCAATCTCCGAATGGCGACACCGCCAAGCATTGATCTGGACGCACTCACGCCGTCCGGACCTTCTCACGAAAGCTCAGCTTTCCGAAGATGATAGAACCCTTCTTCGATACTTAGATGAACCCGGGCACCAAGCTTAAAATTCTAATTGATGGAATAGAGGAATTTGCAAGAAAATGACCGCCCGGAAAGAACCAAAAGTAACCGCTAACCATGTGACGTCACGTGTTGAGGATCACGCCCGTACAAGTCCTACGCCTCTGCGGCGCCAATATCTCGAAATTAAACAACGCTTCCCAGACGAGATCCTTCTGTTCAGGCTAGGCGACTTTTACGAAACGTTCGATCAGGATGCACACTCGTTGTCCGAAGCACTTGGCATCGTCCTAACGTCTCGAGAAATCGGTAAAGGCCAAAGGGTGCCTATGGCCGGTATTCCGCACCATGCTTTGGAAAGTTACCTCTCACGCCTTCTGGATAGAGGTCATCGTGTTGCGATATGCGAACAGAAGGGAGATCCGACACTGTCAAAAGGCCTTGTAGAAAGAGATGTGGTTCGAGTCATTACTCCAGGCACGATCATCGAACCAAATATGTTACAGAGTAAAACTAACAACTATTTAGCAGTTGTAATTATCGAAGGTGATCAGGCAGGAATAGCGTACACTGACATCAGCACATCCACGTTCGAGACCACTCAACTGAAGACCAAACTACTGGCCGCAGAATTAGATCGTATCGCACCTGCCGAAATCGTTGTGCCCGCCGGTCAGGGCCTGGATTACACGGCCAAGATTTTCGCTATCGACTCGTTAGTCCCTGACTTACTTGGTGCCCGACAGAAGATTTTGGAACACTTTCAAGCATCTTCCATTGAGCCTTTCGGCTGCCAAGACTCGCCTTTAGCTATTCAGGCAGCAGCTGGCATCTTGAATTACCTAGAACGCACTCAAAAGGACACGTTGACCAGCCTCCCCACGCTCCGAACGTATTCAACAGGTGACTTCATGCCTATAGATCCCCAGACACGACGCAGTCTGGAACTATTCGAAGGCGGACGGTTCGGCAACGGACTATCTCTTTGCAACATCTTGGACCACACCAATACACCTATGGGCGGTCGCTTGCTTCGCGAATGGCTAGGGCAACCACTATTAGATGTATATGAAATCAGCAACCGGCACGACATGGTCGAATGGCTAGTTTCCAATCCTGGGGCAAAGATGGCGACAACCAAACTCCTCAAGACCTCCTCAGATATAGAGCGCATCCTAACCCGTATACGAAGGCAGATTGTTTCTCCAAAAGAGGTCGTGGCTTTACGGCGGACACTAGAGATAGTGCCGCATCTGATTGATCTCTTATCGGAGGAAAGCAATGGGCTGAACTTGTTAATATCCGACCTCGATCCATGCATCAAAACGGTACAACTGATAGCTTCCGCGATAACGGAAGAACCCCCTGCAACGGTAGGGGACGGTAACACAATCCAGTCTGGGTTCTCAAAAGATCTTGACGAAATCCGCGAAATATCCACCAACGCAACAGCGCACCTAGCAAAAATGGAATCGCAAGAACGACATGAGGCCGGAATTCCCTCTCTGAAGGTCGGTTACAACAAGGTATTTGGTTACTACATTGAAGTGACTAAGGCCAACGTGAGTCGAGTCCCTACCAAATATATACGGCGACAAACATTAGTAAACGCGGAGCGCTATATAACCCCAGAGCTCAAAGACCACGAAAATGCTATCTTAAACGCACACGAACGAATGGAACGATTAGAAACCTCTCTCTTCCAAGAGATATGCGCGCGGTTATCAGAGGATTCGTCAATTCTCTCGCGAACTGCTAAAGCCTTAGCACGCGTAGACGTGCTAACGAGCTTAGCCCACGCTGCATTTATCAATGGATACACGCGCCCTTCCGTCGACAACAGCAACTTCCTTAGGGTACGCAATGGTCGACATCCGATCGTAGAAAATGCGTTGGCTAAAGGCAGTTTCATTCCAAACTCTATAGAATTATCCGATGAAACGATTTCATTGATGCTTCTCACAGGTCCAAACATGTCGGGAAAATCGACATACATCCGCCAAGTCGCATTGATCGTCCTTATGGCTCAAATTGGCAGTTTCGTCCCAGCTTCTGTAGCACAAATTGGTTTAGTCGACCGGATTTTCACTAGGATCGGGCTTCAGGACGATCTTAGTGTCGGGCAATCAACCTTCATGGTTGAAATGACAGAAACTGCAGCCATACTCAACCAAGCTACTTCACGTTCACTACTGATACTGGACGAAATCGGGCGAGGAACAAGCACGTATGACGGCCTAGTTATAGCTCAAGCCGTGGTCGAATATATACACAGCCACCCTCGCCTTGGATGTAGAACCTTGTTTGCTACTCACTACCATGAATTAACAGAGCTTGCCCGCCACCTCCCTCACGCAGCAAACTATTCTGTAGCAGTGTTAGAAAACGCAGGCGAAGTCGTATTTCTTCACCAAATCGTATCGGGGGGCACGGACAGGAGCTACGGAATCCATGTAGCAAAAATTGCTGGACTCCCCAACCCGATCATCAGTCGCGCCCAGGAACTTCTTGCCCCGTTAGAACAGCAAAAGCATCTGGGTAAAAAAGAAATCAACGAAGCCCAACTACAAGAAGAAGGCACGCGAACACAAAGTCAAAATCCGGTCCAACTCGGACTCTTCGACTCCTCGACTAGAGGACTCATCAATGAATTGGGGCTATTGGATATTTCAACAATGACGCCCTTAGAGGCGATTAACAAACTTTATGAGTTCCAGAAGTTGATTAAAGAGGCCGGGCACCAAGAACCTTAAGCACGAAGGTTCGGCAATGAAACGGAGTGGCGACGTGTTTTGTTTGTTCGTCCCCTCTGATAAACTCAGACAATCCCTGACATAGGAACCCCTTGTATGAATATCTTCTTCGACATGGACTACACGATAATTTCGTCGACAGGAACCCTACGCCCAAACGCCAAGCTGGTTCTAGAAAGACTTGATGCGGACGGCCACAAAATATATATCTGGTCAGGACTGGGCGCACGGCACCAAGAGATCCAGAACCTCGAACTCAATTCTCTCGTTACCGATGTTTTAGAAAAGCCAACCCACGACTACCAACAACTGGTTCACGGAATGTTGCGTCGTGGGGAATTGTCGGTCCTCCCGGATTTGGTAATAGACGATTACCCTGAAATCGTCTCCGCCTTGGGTGGGATCAGTGTCAAACCTTATGTCATCGATGACCCAAGCGATGATGAAATGGAGAGAGTCTATAAAGCTATTCAGCAACTAAATCAGAAAACCACAGATCTCGACTTCAAGCGATCCTCCAAGCCTGGGGATCTCTGACCTCCAAATGCCGATCCAGATTTTACCCTCAAATGTAGCGAGCCAAATTGCGGCCGGAGAAATCGTCGAACGCCCGGCTTCGGCTTTAAAAGAATTACTAGACAACGCCATAGATAGCGACGCGAGTGTTATCGACATTCAAGTATCAAACGGTGGGCTAAATCTTATTCGCGTCATTGATAACGGCATCGGTATTTCTAGTGCTGATACAAGACAACTCTTCCAGCGCCACGCAACTAGCAAACTTTCTTCAGCTGAGGAACTGGGTGAAATCAAGACGCTTGGTTTTAGAGGGGAAGCATTGTTCTCGATCGGAGCTGTCTCGTCAGTTTCATTAAAAACTCGGACGAGACACTCGCAAGTAGGAACCATCGTAGAAATTCAAAATGGGCGTGTTGCGAAGCATGAACCCATCGGCGCACCAGACGGGACCTCAGTTTCAGTCCGAGACTTGTTCCAGTCTATCCCCGCTCGCCGCGAGTTCCTCGGATCACCACGGTCTGAGCTCAAGCGAATCCAAACACTCGTATCTGCTTATATATTGGCCTATCCGAACCTCACCATATCGCTTACTTCAGAGGACCGCCTAGTTGTCCGATCGTTGGGAAACGGAAATCTAATTGACGCAGCTACAACCGTCTACGGGACCGAAGTGGCAAGAAACCTTCTCATAATCAATGCAGCCAACAGAACAGGAAATGTCGACGGATTGATCAGTCCGCCGACCTTAAGCCGCTCGACAAGATCTTTCATTTCGATATCGGTCAACGGCCGCCCGATCCACAACCGCAACTTGACTCACGCAATCACTGATGCGTATCGCAGTCTGTTGCCGGGGGGACGCTTCCCAGTTGTAATCGTTGGCATATCACTAGACCCCAGCCACGTGGACGTCAATGTCCATCCCGCAAAAACTGAAGTTCGATTCCGTCACGAGCGGGAGTTGTACGCCATCCTCCAGCGAACGATCCGCAGGGTGCTACTCTTAGAAAGCCCGGTCGCTGCCTTAGAGCATTTCAAATCACCCCCGTCAAACCGCAGGTTTGTAGCTGATACAACTCTTTTTGGTCACCAATCACAAAGCCAGAATCCTCGGCAAATACCACTCTCACACCACGAGACACTCTCTTCGACGCAATCTCACTTCACAGTCCTCCCGGACCTACGAGTAGTCGGGCAAGCTCGGCGGACATATATCGTCGCAGAGGGACCTGAGGGAATCTACCTTATTGACCAGCACGCCGCACACGAATGTATCGTTTTCGAAAGATTGACGAACCAACCAACGGGAGAAGGACCAGATGTGCAGGCACTTTTACAACCAGTCGTATTGAGATTGACGCCCACTCAGGCCAGTACAGTTGATGAACATCTCCTTCATATAAACAAGTTTGGCTGGATGATCGAGCCATTCGGCACCAACACCGTGCTGATACGAGCCATTCCGGCTACTCGAATGCCACTGGAGCCCAAGACAGCCTTCATAGACCTACTGGAGGATTTTCTACTGGAAACTCGACTATCCTCATCGGAACAACGCATAGCGGCAACAGTTGCGTGCCACAGTTCCGTCCGCGCAGGAATGGCGCTCACAGATGAAGAGATGACGGCAATGATCAAGTTGTTAGAACAAATCGGTAAACCTCAGACATGTCCCCATGGCCGACCGACAATGATTCACCTCGACGCCAATGTTCTCAAACGCTCTTTTCTTCGGTCTTAGCTAAAATTGAACGTAATCCGATAAACAAGAATCTAACCATCCATTTACCGAAAGGATTGACCAACGGCGATGGACATACTCGAACTCCTAATAGGGACGAAAAACAGGGCGAAGCAACGGTCACTTAATCAAATTGTCAGTGCACTACCAATCAAAGTCTTATTGCCACACCAAGTCTCGGGTCTACCGCAAACTATCGTAGAAGAAGAGCAGGACTCTCACTTAGGGAACGCACGCGAGAAAGCCCTCGTTTGGTCTCGATCATTCCATGGACTTACAGTCTCCACTGATGGTGGGCTCCTAATCCCCGGCCTGGGACAGAATTGGAACAGTTTGACTACAAAAAGGTTCGCTGGAGATACGGCTGGAGATCCGGAACGCATCAAGATGCTTTTGGATCTCCTAAAGGAACATTCAAATGGTGATCGCAGAGCCCAATTCGTGGAAGCCGTTGCAATCGCCAATGATGGGCACCTAGTCGATTCATGGGAGGCTGTCAGTGCCATGGGATGGCTCAATGAAGGATACGAACAAGATCAGATCTGCGACGAATTTTGGATTTCAGCCATATGGTCATTCCCAACTCTTGGGAAAAATTACTCTGCCCTCTCGTCAGAAGAACGAATGCTGGTGGATGACCCTTGGATGAGTTTAAAACCACACATCCAAGACGCCATTATGTCTCTGCTAAATAAACCATGATTTGGCCTGATTGTTCTTCAAGTGTCACTATGCCTTCCTTCGAAAGATCGAGCAGCAACCCCTTAATCCAATCCAAGTCTTGTGCTTGCGTCTCTTTCTGGCATAAGCGAGCAAGGCGTTCGACGGGCACCTTCGTTCCCTGTTCCAGATCAACGAGATGTCTAACGATCATGCCTCGATAGTAACGACGCGAATGTTCGTAACGGGTAGGATTGTTACGCACCTTCCTCTCGATCTTGGCACCTTCGCAGTTCTCTCCAGGGGGTCCTTTTGTCGTCTGAAAGGCTGCGCAAGTTGTGGCTAGGACACAAGAATTGCAGGTAGGAGCGCGAGCGGTACAGATCAATGCTCCGAAATCCATTAAGCCTTGGTTCCATTCCCATGCCTTCCCGTTTGGAAGAATACTTAACGCTATTGTCCCCAGATCCTTCTTGCTCACATTCCCCCAACCACTGAACACCCGAGTTAATACCCTTTCTACGTTTATATCGATCACAGGAACTTGAACGTTGTAGGCAAAACAAGACACTGCCGAAGATGTATATTCGCCAACTCCAGGGAGCTTTCGCATTAAGCTGATATCGCTTGGCATCCGACCTCCATGGCATTCCACTACGATGCGGGCAGTGCGGTGTAAATAGACGGCGCGGCGGTTATAGCCAAGACCCCGCCAAGACCGAATTACATCGGCAATTGTCGCTCTAGCCAGCGCACCGAAATCCGGGAATTGTTGGATAAACGAAGTGTATGCAGGAATCACGCGATCGACCTGCGTCTGCTGTAGCATTATTTCAGAAATAAGGATTCGATAGGGATCGTTGATTTTCCGCCACGGCAGATCTCTTCCATTAAGATGAAACCACCGTAATAACGCATCACGCACGAATATGAATTTCGGATTGGCCATTCCGAAATTCTACTGCTTTTATCTCGTGAATTGGGTACGCGCTGCGAACGCATAGCGAGTATCTGCAGAAATTACCATGCCCCGACATACGAAGTTTTAGGGCGAGTGATGGCGAACGCTTGTAATCATGTTGCCACGGTTGACGCGTTTATGGTTTAGCATCCGTTGCACTTAATCTCTTCTTAAACAGACTAGCTGGAGTAATCTCTTTGATTTTGAATCAGATTCCACAGGCTTCTGCTTGACATACGAGATTGATCATGCTAGATTCCCGGCAGGCTCAGACCCAATGCAACAGGTGCTCGCGGCCCGCTAGCTCAACTGGCAGAGCAGCTGACTCTTAATCAGCGGGTTCCAGGTTCGAGTCCTGGGCGGGTCAGATCTAAAGTAAGAGGAGCCTGAGGTCGCTTCCGATGCTATCTTCCAGGAGGGGATGTGTCGGAACCGGTAGACGAGCATGATTTAGGATCATGTGCCTTCGGGCGTAGGAGTTCGAGTCTCCTCATCCCCACCAAAGGCAATTAATGTTTGAGGTTCCCGGGGAACCGGTTGGGCCAGCGAGAAGCCCGGGTCGAAAGGAGCAATAGTGGCGACCCTGCTGAGCGTAAAAGGTCTTGTAACGCAGTTCTTTACCGAAGATGGCATTGTTAAAGCCGTCGACGGTGTTGATTACGATCTTGAAGAAGGTGAAACCCTTGGCCTCGTCGGGGAAAGCGGATGTGGTAAGAGCGTTAGCGCCTTATCCATACTCCGGTTAATCCCGAACCCTCCGGGGCGCGTGGTCGCGGGGGAGGTGATCTTTGAAGGCCAAGACCTTCTCAAACTCACCGAAGATGAAATGAGGCATATTCGGGGAAACCGTATCAGTATGGTCTTCCAAGAGCCGATGACGTCTCTTAACCCCATCCTAACTATCGGACGTCAGATCACCGAACCTTTGGAACTCCACATGGGGCTAACTCCAAATCAAGCAACGGATAGAGCCGCTGAGCTCCTCACTCTCGTAGGCATCCCAGATGCCGCCGCTCGAATCGGTGATTACCCTCACCAATTCAGTGGAGGAATGCGACAACGAGTGATGATCGCTATGGCGCTTAGTTGCAATCCCAAGCTACTAATCGCTGATGAGCCCACTACTGCCTTGGATGTCACAATCCAGGCACAGGTACTTGAATTAATGCAGAAAGCCGCCAAAGAAGTCGGAGCGTCGCTGATCGTCATCACCCATAACTTAGGCGTTGTAGCACGCTATGCCGATCGAGTAAACGTGATGTACGCGGGTAAGATCATTGAGCGGGGAACCGCCATGGATATCTACAAGCGACCGAAGCATCCCTACACCCTCGGCCTACTTCAATCAGTTCCGCGGCTCGACGAATCCAAGAGAGAAAAACTCAATCCTATCGAAGGTATGCCCCCAGATCTAGTTAGCCTTCCTGCCGGATGCTCGTTCCGTCCTCGATGTACTTATGGAGTGGACAAATGTGGTTTGGAACAGCCAACCCTATCTGCTGTAGGTGACGGTCACCTAGCCGCTTGCTGGGAATCTGACAAAGTGACCTTGCCTGATGCCACACAGGGAGAAAGTTAATGACTACCAACGGACAGACTCCTGACAATGCCTTCGTAGACGTCCAGAACCTGAAGATGTACTTCCCCGTTACTTCAGGGGTCGTATTTCAGAAAAAGGTTGCGGATATCAAAGCGGTCGATGACGTGAGTTTCTTTATCCGGAAGCAAGAAACCCTTGGCTTGGTCGGAGAAAGCGGCTCAGGGAAGACGACCATTGGGCGCTGCATTCTTCAGCTTTACCGCCCTACGTCTGGCACCGTAAATTTCGACGGACAGGATCTCGTCCAAATGAAAGGTGGCGCCCTCAGAGCAATGCGTCGCCGAATGCAAGTAATCTTTCAGGATCCTTACAGCTCTCTCAACCCAAGAATGAGTGCTGGCAACATCATCGGCGAGCCATTAATCGTCCATGGACTAGCCAAGACAAAAGCAGAGCGTAAGGAACGAGTCGCCGCACTACTGAATGTCGTAGGCTTGAACCCTTATATGGCGGACAGATTCCCGCACGAATTCAGTGGTGGTCAACGACAGCGTATCGGGATCGCCCGTGCTCTGGCAGTCCGCCCAGATTTTATCGTGGCAGATGAGCCAGTTTCTGCACTGGACGTCTCAATTCAGGCCCAGGTAATCAACCTTCTCGAAGAACTCCAAGACCAATTCGGGCTAACGTATCTGTTTATCGCCCACGATCTGTCCGTAGTTCGCCATATTAGCGACAGGATCGCCGTGATGTATTTAGGTCATATCGTAGAGATCGCCGACCGAAACGAGCTCTACCTCAATCCGTTGCATCCGTATACTAAAGCTCTCCTGTCAGCTGTCCCAGTCCCAGACCCAGTGACAGAGCAAACACGAGAACGAATCTTGCTCCCAGGCGATATCCCCAGTCCATTACGGCCTCCGCCTGGATGCGTATTCCACACTCGATGCCCCATCGCGGTAGACGATTGTAGTACTCCGCTACCAGAACTCGCTTCAAGCGGTCTCCAGAACGAACTCGGTCTACCCGAACTCAGAGAGGTCTCACCCGATCACTGGGTATCGTGTATTCGAGTGTAACCAACCCCGATAATGTAATAAAAACGGGCGGCCGTAGTGACCGCCCGTTTTTATTAGTTGAGACATATTAAACACTGGCCGATGAACCATCAGCAAACATTCACAAGCTGTACGATTGTTTTATTGGTCGCATTGCAACTGGCTGCCCTTTCGATCTTCTCAGTGAGCTGTACCCAGCCTAAACCATCGGAACCGATTGGAGACTACGATGCCTTTCCGGCTGCCTCCGACTTTACCGAAGGCATAAATCGATTTCCGTTCAGTTTTCGTTCGTCTTCGGGAAACCGCTTGCCCAAGGCTAAAGTCTATGTCTCTTTTAGTCATAGTGATGATAGGCAATCCGAGGCGCGCCCCGAAGTTCAAGCCACATATCACCCAATCAAAAATTCAGGTCACCATTTCCATCTAGATGGATCGCATCATATCCACACAGACGATCTTGGATTCTATATGGTGCGGAGCATCGAATTCGATAAAGCAGGAGTATGGCAAGCGAAATTCACAGTTAGGAGTGCTGACGAGAAACGCATCGATGTTGCACCATTGGTCTTCCTCGTTAGGTCAGAATCTAATATTCCCAAGATAGGAGAGGCGGTCCCTCACAGCAATAATCCAACACTATCGAACAAGGACGACTTATCTGATATCACCACACATCCAAACCCAAATCCGAAACTGTATGACGTGACGATCTCTCATGCACTTAGAACTTCTCGGCCTCTTGTCGTGGTCTTTAGTACTCCGGCATATTGTACAAGTAGACTATGCGGCCCAGTAACTGATCTAGCCTACGCGATATATGATCGTTACTCAGACGTGTTGGATGTAATCCACATCGAACCATTCGAGGTCTCCACAGCTAAGACGAAAGGTCGATTAACACCCACACCGACACTTCGGGAGTGGGGACTTGAGACAGAACCATGGCTGTTCATTATCGACAAGAACGGTCTAGTATTTGACCGCTTCGAAGGACCAATCCCACCAGAATTCTTAGAAGAATCTATTCAATCCGTGATTGGCTGACCACAATGTCCGAATGCTTCGGATTCGGTCACTTAAGCTCTTCCTCCACATATCGTGGAGCCATGCGTCCAATCTCACGGTAGTCAGGTGCCCGAACCGGGATTTCAGTAACAAATCGCTGGTCACGTAATCGGGATAGAACTGCAGGCCTCAATTCCACCGCACTGTCCATGGTGATCATCGTGGGGAGCCGGGAATCATGCCTATGGACCAGAAGCTGGTATAGCTTCTCTTCTGCCCAGGAAGTGGAACTTTGTGAGCCAAAATCATCAAGCACTAAAAGGGGAACTGACCGAAGGTGTTCAAATCGTTCATCATACGACATGCGACTTCCAGGAGCATAAGCAGAGCGCAGATGATCTAGTAAATCAAGTACGGTAGTGTAAAACACAGCAGCCCCTGTATTCAACCTGTGATTCACAACTGCAACAGCCAGATGAGTTTTACCAACTCCAGTCGAACCAGAGATAACTAGCCAGTGGTTCCGGGGATCACCCGCAAAGCTTCTTGTCGCGTAGTACGCAGCTTCAAGTGTATCCTGTTGGCTTGCTGTAGTCCCTTCTGCACCTTCAACGTAAAAGGACTTTAGAGTCATCTCATCCAAAAGTGGTTGAGGAGGCAAGCCAACAAGTCTGGATGAAGACTGGTCCAATGGTCCGAGCCAGACAACACGACTTAATGTGACGTCATTAATCCTTGTGTAAAGCAGGTCATCTAGATCAGTTAATGGCCCCGAGACAGTTAGCACAGTAGGAAGGCCAACATTGTACCGATGATTCAAGACCTGAAACAGTTTCTCTTGCGCCCACATGGTGGTCGCCTGGAGGCCTAGACCGTCCAACACTAAAAGTGGAGCATCACGCACTTGCTGATATATGTAGTCGTACGACTCTTCAGTACTGTTGCCATAAGAATGCCTGAGGTAATCCAACAGGTCTGGAATAACCATGAAAAGCACAGCCATTCCGCGCTCAATTACTCGATTCGCTATCGCCGCCGCAAGGGCAGTTTTCCCGGAGCCACTCGGGCCAGCCAAAATGAACCACCCTTCAAGTGCTTCAGCGAAGTTGATACTTGACTCGAATGCTGCATTGAAGAGTTGCTGGCGATCTTCGTCAATACTATTACCACGGGGATTAAGGCCTTCAAAAGTTACGGCGGTCAATCCCTTAAGATTGCTATAGCGTAAGAGGCGTCCGGTCCTCTGAGACAAATCATCTTGATCCCAACAAACACACGGGTCAAGCTCCCCAAATCGCGGATGGCCAACAGGAACGTTCACCCGCAACCACCGCCAGCCTCCGCACACATCGCAATCCATGCCAACGTCAACTTGGCTATCGGGAGAGGAGGGGGCCTTTGGGTTCCTTGAAGACCTTTGCAACTGATACCTTTTCAGCACGTCGCCAATCGGATCCACACTGCCTGCCTTCCTGTGACCAGCTCCGGAGTATAGCAGCAACGTAACGCCAACTTCTTTTGTTCCTTACCGCCGCTTCCTTGATCGCATCAGCAATAACCTCGTAAGAATAGCTCGTTTCAGCGTCTTTAAGCTCGTCTGCTACAATCGGAGTAATTACACCGATATTCTCCTCATACAAAGAGAACACGTCTTGGTATTTGGGTAAGCGTTGACCTATTAGTCGCACTTGCCCGAACCCACGAACCTGGATTTCTCTTTGCTCTGACCGCCGGATGAAATTATAATTCTCTTCAACATTAAGAAGAACGAGTTCCTGTTCTTGACCATTTGACGTGATCAGAATCACATCGAGAAGATGTCCTTTCGCCACTGCCTTGTCTAGTACAGAAGTAATCTCTCGACGCGTATCTTGCACTCTCGACTCAAAGACGCTGGCTAATACCTGGTCTTCCTCAACGCGCTTACGCATTACGAATGGAGGAAACCCACGCTCTGTCCGCAGCAAAAACAGAATTCTAAGAATTACTTGTAATTCCGATAAATCGTCTATCCAACCAAAAAGTCGGTCGAGATACTCTGCAGGGACACCGAAGTGGATTGAGTGATTCTTCTCTGATTGACCTAAAGGTTTCATGACGCACCCTGACCAGCAGGCAAATCAATGAACTGAGCCAAAGCGTCGCGGAAATGCAATCGCACCGTTCCTACAGGACCGTGGCGGTGTTTAGCTACAATAATCTCCGCTAAGTTGCGTGGATAGGGACGATCTGGATAGCGCTGCTCCCAATCTTCTTCAGTGAAATAGACGTCATCTCGATAGATGAACATTACAACATCTGCATCTTGCTCGATACTCCCACTTTCACGTAAGTCTGACAACATTGGTCGATGTGATGGCCTTGTTTCAACAGCCCTGCTGAGCTGGGACACTGCAATCACCGGTACATTAAGGTCACGCGCAAGCCCTTTCAAGGCGCGGGTGATCTCACCAATTTCCTGCACGCGATTTTGGCCTCGCCCTGTACCCCCTTCAATCAATTGCAAATAGTCGACCACTATAAGATCGATGCCCCGTTCAAGATGAAGCCGACGCGCTTTACTCCTCACATCTACGATCGTCAGCAGTGGGTTATCGTCAATGTATACAGCTAAGTCAGATAGTGCTCCGACAGCATCAACAACTCGGCGTTCCTCAGATTCAGTATATAAACCCAACCGTAGCCTATGGCTATCAACTTGTGCCTCTCCCGCGACAAGCCTAAGAACTAATTGCTCTCTACTCATCTCCAAACTGAACACAGCGGCCGTACTACCAAGTTGAGCAGCGTTTCTGACGATATTCAAAGCTAAAGAGCTCTTCCCCATAGCCGGCCTTCCGGCAATTATCACGAGATCGGACCTCTGTAATCCACCCAGTAGTTGGTCTACAACCGAGAATCCCGAAGGAATTGGAGCGGAACCGCTATCTAAAGGCCCCGCCGCAGCCGCCGCGGTATCTTCCAAATACCGATCTAAAACTTCTCGAATATGGAAAAAATCTCTAGTAGAATGCCCCCTCCGGATCTGAAAGAGTATATCTTCAGCCTGTGAGATCGTGGTTTCGACGTCGGACCCATCTCCGTAACCGAGAGCAGCTATTTCTGAAGCCGCAGTAATAACCTGTCTCATCAACGATGTCCTCTGGACGATTCGGGCGTAATGCTCAACGTTCACAGAAGTGGGAACGACAGCGGCAACCTGGCTCAAGAACGCGTGGCCACCAACATCTTCTAGTCGGTTGCTACGTGACAATTCATGTCCTATGGTCGCCTGGTCAATAGCGTCACCGCGACGGAATAGCTCTTGACAGGCTTCGTAGCACCATCGATTCCGATCTCGGTAAAAATCAGTGGAGTTAAGAAACGGACTGATTTTGGTGATTGACTCACCGTCAATCACCAAAGACCCTAGAACTGCCTCTTCCGCTTCCAAGTCATGTGGAGGTACTCGCTCAGCATACACAGGCCGCAGTCTCCTCCCAGATTAGCTGTTGTTCGTAGCTTCCGAGGTATTCTCCGTATCTTCTTCTGCGACATCTTCAGAGACGACATTCACCTTATCAGGTTCGCCGTTGAATTCTTCAACACCAATATCGTCACCAAGGTTCTGTTCAGCTTCAGTTACGTCAGCTTGACGGTCCTCTAACACGCCGCCTTCAGCTTCCACACGCAGCGTAATACTAGGAGTGACCTCCATATGCAGACGAATTGGAATTTCATATTCGCCGATCTGTTTAATAGGCTCTGGTAGTAGAACGAATTGCCGATCAACCTCACGACCCACCAGCTCCGTTAATCCACTTGCAACCATACCCGCCGTCACTGAGCCGTAAAGGCGTCCAGTGTCACTAACTCTTTCCTTGATGGTGAGCTCACGTCCAGCAATCTGTTCAGCAAAATCTTGGAGCCCTTCGATTTCCTTAGTCCTGTGGACTTCGGCAACTGCTTTAATCTTAGCCGCACGTTCGAGCTGATCATTCGTTGCAGGCAAAGCGAACCCTTCTGGGATAAGGTAATTTCTAGCATATCCGCCGGCCACAGCCCAGACTTCACCAGCACGATATCTTGGTAGTACGTCTTTGAGGAAAATCACGCGGATTCGCAAGGTATTACACCCACCTTCTCGAAATTATAGAGGTGATCGGTCTCACATTAAATTGGTCATCTTAATTATACATCACCCGAACCAAAGAGCGATGGCAATTTCCGACAATCCGCCGGAGTTCGGACAACACATTACTACAGTATAACGCGAAGTTTCGTATCTTGTAGATCTGTATAGCCGTGTGATAGTATCGTGTTGAACACCCCCAGTGAATGGCACTTTATGCTGATGGAAGGCACCTAACTAATGCCCACAAAAGACCGCTCCAAAGGACTAGATGTAGCACTCACCCAAATCGAAAGTCAATTCGGGCGCGGTACCATAATGCGCCTTGGCGAAGCTGCCAATCTTGGGGTAGAAGCTATCTCCTGCGGCTCATTATCACTAGACATCGCGCTGGGAGTAGGAGGTTTCCCGCGAGGACGAATCATTGAGATATTTGGCGCGGAAGCCTCAGGCAAAACCACTCTAGCCCTCCACACAGCAGCTGAAGCGCAAAAAGCCGGTGGCACCGCCGCCTTTATTGACGCGGAGCACGCGCTAGATCCGGCTTACGCCAAGAAGATAGGTGTGGATATCGACGAGCTTCTGATCTCACAACCAGACTTTGGCGAACAATGCCTCGAGATCACCGACTACCTAGTTAGGAGTGGAGCCGTAGATGTAATCATTATTGACAGTGTCGCAGCGCTAGTCCCCAAATCTGAACTTGAGGGAGACATGGGGGATTTCCATGTCGGAGCTCAAGCCAGAATGATGTCCCAAGCCCTTCGTAAACTGACATCTTCAATAAGTCGGTCGCGAGGTTCGGTCATCTTCATTAATCAATTACGGGAAAAAATAGGCGTCCTTTTTGGGAACCCAGAGACCACTCCGGGAGGCCGTGCCCTAAAATTTTATTCCTCTGTCCGTGTAGACATGCGCAGAACTGAAAGCATCAAACAGGACAATGTGATACAAGGGACCAGGGTCAGAGCTCGAGTGATTAAAAATAAAGTCGCACCACCCTTTCGCCTTGCAGAGTTTGACATTATGTTCTCAGAAGGAATTTCAAAAGCAGGGGACTTAATTGACTTGGGCGTGAGTCTAGGAGTAATCAAGAAGAGCGGCAGTTTCTATTCCTACGGGGATTTACGCATCGGTCAAGGAAGAGAAGCAGCGAAATCCTTTATGAAAACTCACCCGGAATCCGCACAGCCCTTAGAACAGGAGATTCGCTCTCTTTCTGCCCAACAGACTAAGCCACAATCAAACAAGCCTGAACAAGAATCAGGAAACCCTACACCGGATCGAGGATAGAGTGGCAGTTCTCTCAAGTCAGGACCAACAGACGCTAAAGGCTCGCTTCAAAAAGGAACTAAAGAAGGAAGTTACTATCGTCCTCTATACCATGCGAGCAGCTGGCTTAATTGTTGTTCCAGGTAGAGAATGCCCAACATGCCCTCAAACCAAAGATTTACTCGAAGACGTCGTTGCGCTCTCGCCGAAGCTCAAGCTCGAAATCCACGACGTTTTCGCCGAAAGTGCGCAATCCCGAGAAGACGGGATAGAGAGAATCCCATGTATTACTTTCGCCGTTGATGGACAGACAAAGACTAATGCTAGATTCTATGGTATCCCAGCCGGCTATGAATTTGCCACTCTCGTCGAAGATATTCTCGCCATCTCACGAGACGTCTGCCCCCTTAGGGTACCGACGAGGAAGGCGCTCCGTCGCCTTAAAGAAGACGTCCACGTCCAGGTGTTCGTGACACCCGGCTGACCGCACTGCCCCCAAGTGGCCAGGTTGGCACACGCTATGGCGATCGATAACCCAAGCATTAGGGTCGACGTGATTGGAGCTCAAGAATTCCCACACCTCGCAAGACAATATGGTGTCCAGTCAGTGCCCAAGACAGTGATCAACAATGTCGTCGAGGTGAATGGAGCGGTCCCTGAGCCAGTGTTGCTGCAACGTATACTGACAGCCGCCGGGCGAGCAGATCTTTTGGAGGAATTTGGGCAGCCACAAATTCCTGAACGAATATCCGGTGGCCCTACAACGATCATGGGACGCTAGGCTTTATGATTAATATAGAGAGAACCCTCTGCCGTGCACTCCCCGGCCCAACTAACTAACACAGAGTTCCCGAAACGCCGACACATCTTCATATCTTCCTTCGTCTTCATCATCCTGATATGCGTCCTAACACCGCGAAACGTTGTAAGCGCGCAAAGCCAGATCGAGATTGTTTCATCCTCGACAAAAACCCATTTCCCAGAAGGAATTCAGTTTCAGGTGACAGCGCGCTCGCCGGCGACTATCACTGACATTACTCTCCGGTACCGTGTTGCTGGTGCAAGATACGAGAGATACAGTCACTTTGACTTTACACAGGGAAAGCGTGTGTCGGGCAGACTTCTCCTACGAACTGATACGGCGTCCCGATACATCCCTCCCGGGGCGGTCATTGAATATTTCTACGAAATCAATGACAAAGCCGGCAATCTGATGCGTACAGAACTGGTGCGCTGGGTCTATTTAGATCCACGTTTCGAATGGAAACAACTCAATGCAGAAGACGCCTCAATCTACTATTACGGCAGTCAAGATTCGCCCTTGCCAAGAAAACTTCTAGAAGCCGCTCAGGGAACTTTAGGAAGCATTAGCGCGCTTCTTGGCGTTACCCCCTCCTCAGACATCCACATCACGCTGTATAACACATCTGGTGATATGAGGGATGCGTTGCCACCCCGAAGTGCAATCCAAGAAGATGCGCTGATCATCGAGGGCATGTACTTTCCTGAAACAAATGTCATCCTGGTGTTGGCAGATACTCGTAGGGTTGTTGGAGTGACTTCACATGAGATCGTCCATTTCCTTATCGACCAAGCACTAGATGGGAATAAACATTTTGTGCCAGCTTGGCTTAATGAAGGCCTGGCTGAATATGCGAACCCTGAAACTAGTCCATCATTCCGTATAGCACTATCTACCGCGATCCGTAACAACGAAATCTTCCCACTGACATCCCTCTCGCGCCCTCCTGGCAAACCTGAAGACGTAATATTATTTTACGCCCAATCAGAGAGTATCGTGGCTCATCTCATTAACACCCACGGAAAAATGCGATTCCAATCACTGATAAACAACTTGCGCGAAGGAAAAGGGATCGATATTGCGTTAATGAAAGCATATGAATTGGACCGGCAAAGCTTAGAAAATGAATGGAGAACCACTGTAGGGCTCCCTGCTGCTATAACCAAACCCACGCTCGTGCCGACCGCTATCCCACTCCCGACCATCGTGCCCTACGGCGTGTCAACCCCATCAGCTGTCGCCGAACGGGCTTCCGAAAACTCAGGTACGATTCCCGAGACTAGTCGCCCTTCGGGATTTTGTAATCAATCATCACCGTCGATCGAGATCGGCCTACTCTTAATGCCCATCGGCCTAATGACTATTTTGCGATCTCGAAAGGGAGCTAGGCGACGCCAGGTTGGTCATAGCCAAGGCGGAATTGACCATAGCCTCCACTAACTCTCCTACAGCTTAGGCATCTGCTAAAAGAAAAGCGTGCCGGATTCGACAGCAAGGATTATGATATAGAGGAAAGGTGGCATATGCTTCCGCACGAGAACCTGCTGAACTCAATCATCGACAGAGCCCTCGACGAGGACTTATCACAGGGAGACTTAACTAGTACCATCCTGCTCACAGAGGATCAGAAGGTAACTGCAACACTCGTGCCTAAGCGAGCCGGTGTTCTGGCTGGGCTTAACGTTTGTTTCGCAATATTTACACGCGTAGACCCGCAGCTACTAACTCAATCTCTAGTAGACACTACGAATGACAAGTCCTTTGCAGATGGTTCGATGCTGGAGAAGGACGTGCCGATTGCCACGATAACTGGTAACGCAATTCATATCTTGCAAGCAGAGCGCGTAGCGCTAAACTTCTTGCAACACCTGAGTGGCATCGCGACCGAAACAGCGCGGTATGTTGAAGCAGTACGCGGACTCCAGACAATCATCGTCGATACTAGAAAGACTATCCCTGGGCTTCGTGGCCTCCAAAAATACGCAGTCACTAAAGGAGGCGGGCGAAACCATCGACACACACTAGGGGATGGAATCCTTATTAAAGACAATCATATCGCGGCGTTAAAAAGAACAGGCTATTCACTCGGCGCGGCGGTCTCCAAAGCGTTAAGCGAATCGCCTCATACAATGAAGGTCGAAGTAGAGGTAGAAACAGTAGATGCTGCGCGTGAAGCAATTGAATCTGGGGCTGAGATCTTACTCCTCGACAACATGGGCGTAGCTGAGATGACCGAAATCGTAGGATTTTGCCGCGGCAAAGCGATTACGGAAGCTTCGGGTGGAGTTACCCTTGATTCTGTGCGAGGCATTGCTGAAACTGGAGTCGACTTCATTTCAGTAGGAGCATTGACTCATTCAGTGAACGCTCTGGATATCAGTCTCGATATTGCGTGGGGATAGGTTCGCTATCCTTCAGGTAATCGGTAAAACTATTTTACCCGAAACACTTCTTGTAGCATCAAACAATTGCCAGCATCCGTTCGATAGGCAACAGCGCACGCCGGGCCGTTTCAGGTTCCACAGTAACCTCGAATACGTCATCCCTCAATGAACGGTACAGCTTCTCCAGGGTGATCATCTTCATGAATCTGCAGACATTCGCTTCACTAACTGGAAAGAAGGATTTTTGGGGATTTTGTTGCCGAAGTCGGTGAAGGATACCGGTTTCAGTGGCAACCACAAACTCCTTACTATCCGATTCAGCGGCATGTTGCACCATCCCTCCGGTAGAAAGTATTTTCGCTCCTCGAGTTGCCTCGTCGCCTTCAGCTACCAAGTACATCGACGAACTGACACACCCGCATTCAGGATGGATAAGAAACTCAGCATCGGGATGTGCATGCCGAGCTTGCACGATGTTGTCCGGCCGGATAGCGGCGTGAACGTGGCACTCTCCCCACCACACTTTGATGTTCTTACGACCAGTAACTCTACGGACATACGTCCCAAGGAACATATCGGGCAGGAACAAGATCTCTCGGTCCTCTGGAATAGACTCTACAACCTGTACCGCATTGGTCGAAGTACAACAATAATCACTCTCAGCTTTTATTTCAGCGGAGGTGTTTACGTATGAAACTACCAGGGCGTCGGGATGGTCTGCTTTCCAAGCAAGCAATTGATCACGCGTAATCGAATCAGCTAACGAGCATCCGGCGTCCAAATCGGGAATTAGAACTCGCTTCTCGGGACACAGGATCGCCGCCGTCTCCGCCATAAAATGCACACCGCAGAATACAATGACATCTGCTGTGGTTTTCGCGGCCTCTCTGGCCAGACCTAGCGAATCACCAACCAGATCAGCGACATCTTGAATCTCACCGATCTGGTAATTATGAGCTAGGATTACAGCATTACGCTCTTTCTGTAGCTTTCTGACTTCTTCTGCTAAGTCCACTCGACCTCCAGATACTTATATCTAGCCCGAGATTCGTAATATTCGTGAGACCAGGTGCCGCGTACAGTGTAATCCCGCACTCTCTCCGCAGCAAGTTCTACCTGACATCCTGAGACCGGCGTAGCAGAAGTGGCAGAATCACATCTCTCATCAAACTAATGCCGAGCCGCTTTTGAAATGTACGCAACTACTGTATCCAGGTCTTCCTGTGTATTAAAACAATGAAGTGAAAGTCGGACTGCAGAGAATTCAGAAATCGATCTCGCTACGATCCGTTCTTCATTCCACATCCTCTCTACCAAACGAGTGGAGTCAACCCCGCTCACTTTGAAAGAGACTAACGCCGAAGACCTGTCAAACTGGCTTGGAGAAAAAACATGTACATTGGGAATTTCTGTCAACGCGCCTCTAACCATCCGTGCTAGGGAGAGATTGTGCTTTTCTACATTATCCAACCCTATCCCCCGCATGAACCGAACGGCTTCCAAAGAGCCCGCGTACAAAGCTGTACTCGAGGTGGTCAGACCGAACTTATCCATTTGACTATGGTTAGGAGAATAATTCCCCTGAAGATCATAGTCGGCTACTGCATGACTAGAAACATACATCGGTCTCACCTGATTAATTAGACCTTCTCGTATAAATAAGAAACCGACACCTTCTGGGCCCAACAGCCATTTGTGTCCAGTGGTGGCATAGAAGTCAACGCCTAGACCTCTGAAATCTACTTCGAGGTGCCCAGATCCCTGAGCTCCGTCGACCAATAACAATATTCCTCGTTCACGGAGAAGACCTGCTAACTCTTTGATTGGCATCTTCAAACCCGATGTATATTGAATGTGACTAACGAAAACCAACCTAGTCTTCTTAGTCAAGGCTGAACTGATCTCCTCAAGTATCTGGTCTTGTGAGAACTGTGGTTCGATATGGGCCATTCGAACGACTACCCCCCGCGACTGTAGATAATATGAAGGTATTAAGACGGATGGGTGCTCGATATCACAGACTACAACCTCATCGCCCTGTTCCCAAGACAGTCCATTGAGAACGATATTGATCCCTTCTGTAGTATTTTGCGTGAGGAAAAGCTCCTGTTCAGTGACGTTAAAGAGAGATGCTACCGCTCTTAACAACTCTTGTTTGATTATGACCTTGTTAGCCATGACGTCCGGACTAGTAGGTCCTTCCTGGTTTTCAAGTTGCAGGCATTGGATGATCGCATCGTTAACAATGTCCGGTGACGGTCCTGACCATCCCGAGTTAAGATACACCGTACGTTCGCTAGCGGGAATTTGAGAGCGAATAGACTGCACGTCTAACATTCCACTTACCCTCCTCAAGGCGATGTGACTGTACTTCTGACAGCATTGCTAGATTGATCTGAGCTTCCCATGCTATTATGAGTGTAAAGATCTAGCAATCTTACCACTCTATTGGATAAATCAGGCACATTGTGTTATCGGCCCCTCAAAACATCGAATGACCGAACTTGAAACGATCGCTAACGAAATCCGCTCCTGTACCGACTGCCCGCTCAGCTTGCAGCGAACACAGGCGGTTCCTGGTGAGGGACCACTTAACGCTAGCTTAATGCTGGTTGGTGAAGGCCCAGGATTCCATGAGGACCAGCAAGGACGACCATTTGTTGGCGCCTCAGGGAAATATCTTGAGACCCTCCTAAAATCGATCGGTATGTCACGCAGTCAAGTTTTCATTACGAACGTAGTCAAATGTAGGCCCCCCAGTAACCGAGATCCTCTCCCCGAAGAAATTCACGCGTGCGGCAGCTACCTTGAGCGTCAAATGGTAGCACTCAAACCCAAAGTAATTCTCACCCTTGGCCGTTTTTCCATGGCACGCTATTTTCCAGGGCAGATGATTTCCCGGATTCACGGGAAACCCCAGAATGTGAAAGGACAGATGGTTGTTCCGCTCTACCACCCTGCAGCTGCACTCCATCAAGGGAGCCTCCGATCCCAGATCGAAGAAGACTTCAAACGTATTCCGTCTATCTTAAACAACACATTAGACCAGCCCGAAAACCTTCCAAAGGAACAGAAACCTCATCAACCTCGCCTATTCGGCTAAACAACTAGGAAGTGACTGTGAAGAAACCTATCACGAAAATTGGCAACTGGCTAAAAAACGTCGCTCCAAATCCCGAATCTCCGTCCCAGGTTAGGGATCCTCTATCGAAGAAGAACCGTCGCAAACCGCCAAAACCTCGAGGAATGAGCTCTCGATTAAGGATAATACCCCTAGGAGGCCTCGGGGAAATTGGGAAGAACATGCTGGCACTCGAATACGAGGACGACATCATAGTAATTGATGCAGGCATCATGTTCCCGGATGAGAACATGCCGGGGGTAGATTTAGTCTTACCAGATTTTACCTATTTGATTGAGCACCGTGACAAAGTCAGAGCAATTCTAGTCACCCATGGCCATGAAGATCACACAGGTGCGATACCGTACGTTCTTCGCTACTTGAATGTCCCAGTGTACGCCCCAAAACTGGCGCACGGGCTCATAAGCGCAAAATTACGCCACCACCGGTCGCTAAACAATATCGAATTACATCCCATAATATCAGGAACAACTTTAGATCTCGGGGTGTTCCGCGCAGAGTTCTTCCGCGTGTGTCATAGCATACCAGATGCAATGGGCATCGCTATTGATACCCCATTAGGAAAAGTCATCCACACAGGCGATTTCAAGATTGACCACACGCCTATCGATGGGATACCCACGGACTTCTCCAACCTAAGCCGACTTGCTTCAAACGGAGTGCTTCTACTTTTGTCGGATTCCACATACGCCGAACATGAAGGGTACACACCCTCGGAAACTATAGTGTCCGAAGCTCTCCACAAAGTAATTGGCGAGGCCAATGGCCGGGTGATTGTTGCAACGTTCGCATCACTCATTTCCAGAGTACAGCAGGTTATTGATGCTGCGGTATACCACGACCGACGAGTGGCGATCATGGGTAGAAGCATGGTGGACAACGTTAAGATCGCACAGACTTTGAATTATCTGAATGTACCTGACGGCGTTGTGCATCCATGGGAAGAACTTAAGGACTCTTCGCCCGAAGATATCGTGATAATCACAACTGGTACACAAGGTGAGCCGTCATCAGGACTCGTACGCATTGCTAATCATAACCACAAAGAAATCGAACTCTTGGAAGGCGACACTGTAGTAATCTCCGCCAGCCCAATCCCAGGGAACGAAACCCTAATAACAAGGACAATTGACAATCTTTTCCGCCAGGGAGCAAATGTCCTCCATGCCGGCAACGCGAGAGTCCACGTTCATGGTCACGCAGCCCAAGAAGAATTGAAATTGGTTCTCCGCATAACCCAACCGCAGTATTTCGTACCAGTCCATGGCGAATACCGACACCTGATAGCCCACGCTAGTATCGCCCGTTCGGTAGGGATCCCTGCTGATCAAACGTTTGTCATCGAGGACGGCCAAGTACTTGAACTTACCTCCTCAACTGGACTAGTAACCGAGCACTTGCATTGTGGCCATATCTACGTCGACGGGCCCGAACTGTGGCCTGAAGACAGTGCGATCATCCAAGAACGCCGTAGTATGACGCGTAAAGGGCTAGTGATAGTTCTAGTGCACACTGACGAAACCGTTGGATTGCCATCAAAACCCCCTACGGTAGTCAGCAGTGGGTTTATAGAGGATGCGGACCATACCAAGCTAATGTCGCGTGCATCCGAAACGGTCTATGACCTGATAGGTGCCCGCAGTGTGTCTAATGAGGTGTGGCCTAACCTGGAAGCTGATATCCTACGAGTCTTGACTCGGTTCTTCTCTAGCGAAACCAAACGCCGACCCTTCATACGTATCATAAAAGATTAATCGCTACGGAACGTCTCTGGTTCCATTTACGTTAAGTAGTTAGAGACAATGTGCGTCCACGCTACCTCAAAACACCCTTGAGGCAAGTATATGCTTGGCCAACGTATCACCGCTCAAGAAGCACGGAAAACGAAACCTATCAGGAGAGATTTCTTCTCTAGAATCCCTAGAGGACGAGAAATCATGGTAGGCCTCTTACTATTACTTGGACTCGCCCTGGCCTTGCTCGGACTGTTTCTTTGGCCATTCTTTCGTTTCGCCACACCGCCTATAGTGCTCTGGACCGTAGGATCTCTAGTTCTCCTAAAGAAGAATCCCCGGATACTCCTCCAATGGCGGCATGTCTGGATAGGAAGTCTATTACTAGTGCTCCCACTTGCTGGGTTACTCCATCTTTATCAACCGAACTGGGGAGGGACAATCGGCTCTGATATCTTAGGCGAACCGAATGTAATGGGACTTATCCGTATCCTAGGCTTATCGATCGTCATCATCTTAGTCATGTTTCCAATCAAGTCTTGGAAAGCGATGTGCAAGACTGCCACTCTCTCCCGGCTCAGTGTACGAGTAATCACGCCTCTTCTCCTTGCGGCAACTTTCAAAGCGATGACCCTAATCAGGACAAGTCTCATCACTACCTCAAAACTGTGTCGAGGCTTCTTTGAAACTGCTCTGCAGCTCCGGTCGTCAACGCGCGCGATCCTCAAGGTCAAGCCGCGAACGATCGTCGATCCACACAATGCCATAGATACCGATGCACTCATGATCGAGGAGATAATAACGGCCGATACGGTTACCTACTCTCCCCCCATCGCTTCGCCTGAGACTGAATCAGACGCCCTTCAATCGAATAGGTCGGAAAGACAACCAGAATCACCGATCCCAATGCGAGTACGTATTTCCCCTACAGACGTGGGATGGGAACCTCCTTCAATCGACCTCCTAGAGAAACCCGAAGAAGCGTGGGTATCTCACCTTGAAAATGAAGAACGTGGGCGTATGATCGAGCAGACCCTCTCGGATTACGGTATAGAAGTGACCGTAGAAGAGATTCGACCAGGCCCTGTAGTAACACAGTTTGGAGTCGTGCCAGGATGGACGCGTAAATATCGTGACGTGCAAGATCGTGACCTCGAAGGTAATCCGGTGCGTGACGCAGCGGGCCGACTCGCAAAAAGACGAGTCGAAGAGAAAATTCGGGTGAAAGTGGACAGCATTCTTTCCCGAGAGAAAGACCTCGCTCTCGCTCTAGCCGCTCGGAGTTTAAGATTCGAGGCACCGGTACCAGGAGAATCCTTCGTTGGGCTTGAAGTGCCCAATTCAAGCCCTTCTATGGTGTCTCTCCGAGCGTTACTTGAAAGCCCTTTATTCGCTCAGCTTCAATCCAAAGGAGCATTGCCTATCGCACTTGGAAAAGGAAGTGGTGGCGACCCGGTGATTGCGGATCTCTCGGAAATGCCCCACATGCTCATCGCTGGAGCCACGGGTAGCGGCAAAAGTGTCTGTATCAACTCGATCATCACATCATTGCTTTTCCAATTTAGCCCCGTGGATTTACGGCTGCTGTTAATAGACCCAAAGCGAGTGGAACTTACCCCTTACCAAGGACTCCCACATTTGCTTGCCCCAGTGCTCGTTGAATCAGAAGACGCCTTGCCCGCTCTCCGTAATTTGATCTTGGAGATGCAGTCTAGATACAAGAAGTTCGAGCAACGTCGTGCTCGAAACATCCGTGCTTATAATGACCAATCAACTGAAGTTAACTCGCGATTACCCTACATAGTCGTGATCATCGATGAGTTAGCAGACCTGATGATGACTGTTCCAGTCGAAGTAGAACAAAGTCTTTGTAGATTAGCGCAACTAGGCCGCGCAACAGGTATCCATCTCGTTCTAGCCACCCAACGACCCTCCGTAGATGTACTCACTGGATTGATCAAAGCTAACGTCCCAAGTCGTATTAGTTTCGCTGTGTCTTCTCAAGTCGACTCAAGAACCATACTCGACGGGGCTGGCGCCGAAAAGCTTCTCGGGCGCGGCGACATGCTCTTTCACCCAACAGAGGCACTGAAACCCAAACGTCTCCAAGGAGCATACATCTCTGATGCTGAGGTCAATAGGTTGACGGCTCATTGGAGAGGGCATCGAGGAATGATTCCAGAATTATCAGTGACCCCGTCAGAGGACACCCTCGAGGCTCCATCTGATTCCGATGCGCTTTTCACACGAGCGCGAGAACTCATATTAAGTCACCGAAGAATTTCAGCGCCGTTACTACAGCGGAGACTGGGAATTGGATTCACCAAAGCATCAGATATCTTGGAGAAGCTGGAACAAATGGGATACATCGGCAGTGGTGATCCAGGCAAGTCCCGAGAGGTCCTTATCGGAAGGCCAAGCCCACCTGAACTTGAAATGGAGTAGCCAGTATGGCCAGGGGATTCACGGAGGTGATGAGCGCTCTTTTCAGCAGAGCAAATCGCGACAACGACAAAGAAATACTCGTCCAAGAACAGTGCTTAGTTTGCAATTCACCTCTGGTAGATGATAAACACTATCAAATATTCCGCGTGTGTTCAGAATGCGGCTTTCACTATAGCATCACCTCGAGACAACGGCTTGACTTACTCACTGATCCCAAAACTTTCAAAGAGAAATATCGGACTGTCACTTCGATGGACCCGCTGTCTTTTAGCGGGAAAGTCCCCTACCGTGATCGTCTTGTCCTTGATAAGGAGCGAACAGGCCTTACAGAGGCAGCGGTAGTAGGAACTTGCAAGATCGGCGGGGTTAAAACAGTTCTGATACTCTTGGACTTTAGCTTTATGGGCGGAACCATGGGCTGCGTCGTAGGCGAGAAAGTAGCGCTCGGATTCGAATACGCCGTTAAGAAACGACTTCCTGTGGTAGCGGTTGTAACGAGCGGAGGCGTCAGAATCCAAGAAGGAATCCTTTCGCTTATGCAGATGGCAAAGACAACGTCCGCAGTAACTCGTCTCCACGAATATGGCTTGCCATATATAACCGTTTTTGCCAACCCTTCGACTGGACAAGCTTATTCTAGCTTCGCGAACCTAGCAGATATTCTTCTAGCCGAACCTGGAGCGCTAGTTGGATTTGCTCCACTTCGCTTAATTCAAGAAATGACAGACGAACCTTTGCCTCTGTCATCACATACAGCAGAATCCCATCTCAAACACGGTATGGTCGACGGTATGGTCGAACGTTCACATCTTCGCCCTACGCTTGTAAGCCTGCTCACACCTCTCGATCCTCAGCGGAATCATACCCGGTTCCTGAGACCGCGCCAGCGTGATGCAAAACCTCGCAGCGTACCGGAAACCTGGGAAGCTATCGAACGGGTTCGAAGGGCAGATCGTCCCTCGGCATCTTGGTATATCGAGAGATTGCTAAATAATCCGGTTGAACTCCATGGCGACAGGGTCGCAGCGGACGACCCGGCAATTACATGTGCAATTGGGGACTTCCAAGGATGCAGCATTGTCATAATTGGGCAACAACGACAATGGGAACCGAATATGGGCCTACACAGTAGCTATATTCAGCCAGAAGGATTTAGGAAAGCCCAAAGAGCGATGCGCTTTGCGGCGAAATTCGGCTTCCCTGTAGTGACTCTAATCGACACCGCTGGTCCATCGATCAGTCTTCAAGCTGAAGAGAAAGGCGTTGGGCATATAATCGCGACCACTCTCGCACAGATGACAAATCTACCTGTACCAATCATCGCCGTAATCATCGGTGAAGGCGGACGAGAGGGCGCCCTGTCATTAGGCGTCGCAGACAAGATAATCATGCTTGAAAGCGCGATCTATACCCCAATGTCTCCAGAAGGAGCGGCAGCACTCATGTTCCGCGATCAAAGCCGTGCACCTGATGCTGCGCGTGCACTCCGTCTGACAGCATCAGAATCACTAGACATGGCGATTATTGACGCCATCGTCGCTGAGCCCGCGGGCGGAGCACACACTGACCCCGTTGAATCCGCTTTACTGTTACAAAGGGCAATTATACGCGCTCTATCCGAGGTGCAAGGCTATTCAAAAGAACGATTGCTGAAACGACGTTACAAGAAATTCAGAAACATGGGTGAGTACAAACCATACTTCCGAATGGTTGTAGCCAAAGAGATTGAAACACTCCAATCTTCGGTAGCGTCTAGGGTACGGATTCGCCGTAGTCGAAACCAAAACAGCAAATCAACCGCTGCTTCGGATGGTGCCAAGCCGGGTCGTCTAGCTAAATCAAGGCCACGGACTCTGCTTGCGAAAGCGGTGGTACGGCGACGGCGACGTAACAGAATCAAAAAGCAACAGCCCTAGGCCATTCGCCTTAATTTTGGACCGTAGAGTAAGCCAAACTTTCTATTGACCGGAAATAGCGAAGCTCATCTGAAGTGTTACCTGTACTTCCAGTTCGCCTCCAGCAACAGGAGTAGTCGATTCAGCCAGCATCATAAGAGATCGGTCTTGTCCGAGACTCTTTGGACCAGGAACAGTGGTGCTCGATTCGTTGATTGTGAGTAAGGCACCTAGATTGAGCCCAGCGGTTTCTGCATAATGCCGTGCCTTCTTCATCCCTTCAAGAACGGCCGCTTCCCTAGCTTGCGCCTCAATCGCACTCGGGTCATCGATTGCAAATTGGACTCCCCGTACTCGGGTCAAGTCACCGCCCGCTACCGCAATTGAGTCGATGACATGCCCTGTTTTGGCAATGTCACGAAGCAGTACAACAACCTGATTACTTACGATAAAACCCGCTGGTACCTGCTCATTAATCCGATTGCCTTCTTCATCACGCTTTTCCCGCCATGTATATTGGGGAGTGATACTAAACGTTCTGGTTTGGATATCCTGATCGTCAATTCCGGCCTGTTGCAAAACGGCAAACAATTTCGTCATAGCTTCCGCCGCTCTCCCGCGGGCCTCTAATACACTGTCCTCACGTGCTTCGATACCCAACGTCACTAAAACGATATCAGGTGAAGCACTCGCTGTGCCCTTACCATAAACATTAATAGCGTTGCTATCGCCAGAGCTGGGAAGAAACGAGGTCTTCGAGGATGCTTCCGAACTCCTACTAAGGATCGACGACGTGGACTCCCCGCTCTGTGCTATAGCATCTCGAGAAGTATTAGAATCGCACGCCACGGCAACAAGTAGTAGTAAAGAAGAAAATAGCCACAAATTGATCCACAAACCTTTAGTCATGGAGCCTCTCTGATGAAACCACAGGCTGATCCCAAGTAATGATCGTACAATTCCTAGGCTTCCCTCTCGCCCGCGATCGAGCGACCAGAGGGGCTGCTAGTAGAGACGGCATGCAAAGGGATATTCGCTACATGGGAATCGAAGCTACAAACTAGAACGATCGTTCCGCCCTGCCCAAGCAGTAATACCAAGCAGTATAACTGCACCGAGTAACCCTAACTCAAGCATCCAGAGGTCGAATGGCGAACCCACTCCATTGAGAGTGTCGGTTCTCCTAGATTGAGTAGCGTCAACTGTATTAATACTCGTAGATTGGACGGAAGCGGATCTATCAACATCTGTTGTCTTTGTGTCCATAGATATCGGACTTGCGGGACCTCCAGATGCATCTGTCCGAACTACGGCTGCCTGTTCTTCCATCGCTAGATGCACAACAGTCTGTTGCCCTTGAGGTCCAACCAGCCCTAATCCATCGCTTACAAGGACTACCACCAGTGCTACAGCCATAGCCGCCGCAGCCATCAATGGGGCACGGCGAATCCTGGACAAATCGGCTTTGACTACGGTCACGGAAGCAGTAAGTGCAAAGGATCGCGGCACAGGGACCTCTGGGATCGTACGCAGTAAGTGAACCGTCTGTTGCAGCCCTAGCATCTCTGCGTGACACTGGGTGCAATCGGACAAGTGTCGGGTAATCTTTTTGTACTCTGAATCAGAGACAGCAGCGTCCAAGAACGCGGAAAGGGAAGCCGGCTTTATGTGGCCCATCTGAAACCTGTGCAGCAACCCTTTCATAATCTCCCCCTCATTACCTCAAACGAAATTCAGTGGGTAAAAGTTCCGTTTCAGACGAAAGTCGATCTCGTAAAGCCAAGCGTCCTCGACTCAACCGGGATTTAACCGTTCCGACAGGGATCCCCATAATCTGAGCTGATTCCTCATAGCTGAATTCCTGGACATCGACCAAAACAACAGCAAGACGTTGATCTTCCGGGAGCGTAGCCAACGTCGCCTGCAGGACCTGAGCCAACTCTCGCCTCAAAGCGAAGTCTTCAGGTGAGGCCCCATTACTTGTAAGTACAAACGATGGTTGCTCGACTAACGCTTCCAATGAAACGTTCCGACGGACTTGCGCGGAGCGCATATAGTCCCTACAACAATTGGCGGCAATACGCATCAACCACGCCCGGAAGTTCCCTTCCTTGAATTGATGAAGCTTCCTATACGCGGCCACGAACGTATCCTGAGCCACATCTTCAGCAACGGCAGTATCCGTAAGCATCCTGTAGGCGAGGTTGTAAATAGGAGTTTGGTATTCTTCAACCAATGTGTTGAATGCGCTGAGACGTCCAGCTTTCGCCTCAGAGACAAGAACGGCTATCTGTGTTTCCTCAATCATTCTGCACCCAGTCGCATGGTGTACATTCTATACCGTTCTAGGCGATCATAGAAGCAGATACCGGCAATTTGTTATAATAACCGTCGGTATTCGATTCTTCTCTGGACACATGAGTTGTGAGAAACTTTCTTCTTGAAACCCTCGAAACAATTCTTCTAGCAGTAGCCATATTCCTCGTTCTACACGCGAGTGTCCAAAACTTCAAAGTTGAAGGACCAAGTATGGCCCCAACCCTCAATCACGGTGAATATTTGTTAGTAAACAAACTCGTCTATCGGGGCTTCTCGTTGAGCGAAATTTATAAAGTGCTGCCAGGCTTCTCCTCAGATTCTACAGACACGTTCTACCCATTCCATCCCCCTCAACGAGGTGAGGTTCTAGTCTTTCAATTTCCTCACGATCCAGATCGTGACTTTGTGAAACGAATTATTGGCATTCCAGGAGATTCGATCACAATCAGGAATGGACAGGTCTTCCGGAACGGACTGTATATCGACGAACCATATGTCGCCGAAAAAGGGAACACGAACATGGCCTCAATCCGTGTGCCAAACTCAGGGTACTTTGTCCTGGGCGATAACAGACCGAATAGTAATGACTCACGCACATGGAATTTTATGTTCGTCCCGCACGACGCCGTTGTCGGCAAGGCTTGGCATAGCTTCCGCTTACCCTCTTGGATGCCATCCGATCTCGGATTTTTTAGTCGAGCTGCTTAATTACAAATTGAAACTTTGGGTCGCACAATGGCCCGAACCGGTTATCCCATGGGTCCACGGTGCAACCATTTTGCATACCAACCATTGACTTGAGACATGTACACATTGGTGCCAGCACTTGTAATTGGCGAGCAGTTGATAAGGTAATGCAAAATTGAATGTGTATTATTATGTCAAGAGCAACGCTCTAGAGTCGGCACATTTAATCCCAGATCCCAAAAAAAACCTGTTTAGGGACCATCGCCTCTCGGTTAAGTTCGCTCAGTGTCTGGTACAATCATAGGGTGCGGGCCGTTAGCTCAGCTGGAAGAGCACCGGACTTTTAATCCGGGTGTCCAGGGTTCGAGTCCCTGACGGCCCACCACTTTTCGTAGCTGAAAAGAGGCCTCCGGAAGAATTCTCCGGAAGCCTCTTTATCGTTTTGCCGACATTTTGTCCCGTCTACACCTATGCACAACTGACCAATGCCTCCAAGGATCGTTATTGAAGGTATCGCGTTATGGGTAACTGCGGGATCCGCTTCCCTGTCGCATCGTAGACCGCGTTCGCCACAGCCGCTGCAAGCGGTACTAATCCCGGTTCTCCAGCCCCACTGGAAGCGTTTGCTGGGTCCCCCACTAGGACCACCTCGATCTCAGGCAAATCGGTAATGCGAGGCACACGATATCGGGCGAAACTTGGATTAAGCGGCCTGCCTCCATGAAACTCCATCACTTCCCATAAAGCCGTTCCGATACCCATCATGATCGATCCCTCTACCTGATTCTGCACAGCATCGGGATTAAGCACCAAACCGCAGTCGAAACCTGCTGTCACACGACGGATATGAACATCCTTGTCCTCAACTACCAGTTCCACACATTCTGCAACGTAGCTACCAACGTCATAACCAATCGCTACGCCATACCCTGCCGGTTTGCCTTCTCTAGGACGCTCCCATCCAAATCGGGAAACTGCTTCAGTGAGGACACCGCGGAGGCGGGGATGGGTCAAATTCAGAAACCGAAGCTTGACTGGATCCATGTTAAGAGCGGCTGCTATCTCATCAACATGAACCTCACGGGCGAAGTGATTGAGAGCCCCACCAAGTGAGCGATAGGATCCCGACCGTAAAGGTGCTTCGCTGTTCGCGGTTACAATTCGTACGTTTGAGGTGTTATACGGGGTATCGGATCCCCTTTGCCCGCGAAATGCTGTCTCGCCCGCATGATAGGCAGAATATTCCCACGCTGTAATCGTCCCGTCTGACTTGAATCCGCTACGGATCTCTATGAGTGCCGCTGGACGAACTGTGCTCCAAATAAACTCCTCTTGACGGGTAAGCGAGATTCGCACGGGTCTCCCAACAGATTTTGAGAGACGCGCTGCTTCATGTGCGATTCCGAAACTCCCCTTTGTCCCGAAAGCTCCTCCCACTTCAGGGGCGATCACTCTTACCGTATCAACACTCAGCTTGAAAGCCTCAGCCAAATGATCTCTCACACCAAATGGGCTCCGATCCCCACACCATACCGTTAGAGCTTCTTTGTCCCAGGACGCAACAGCCGTAGCAGGCTCCATCGCGGCATTCGACACATACGGGGTGAAATAGACACTTTCCAGAATGTGATCAGCTTCCGCAAACCCTGCCTGCAAAGACCCTTCTTCGCGGACTACGACGGGTTCCGATGCACGATCGCGTAATAGGACAGGCAAATCCCAATCAGAGGAAGAACTTTCGGCTTCGTCCCAGCGAGCATTTACCGCTGACAGAGCGTACCCTGCTATATCTTCACGCTCGGCGATAACCCCAACGAAATCGTCTTCGACAACCACCTTAAGAACACCCGGCACCCGTTCAGCCCTCGTCGTATCCAGATGCGATAGGCGAGCTCCATACGACGGAGGACGAAGAACTTTACCGTATAACATTCCCGGAGCGACGATGTCTTGAGCATATTTGGCACGTCCGGTCACTCGGGCTTGAGCATCGCTCCGACGAGCATCAAGCCCCATAAGTAGAAAAGTCTCGGGAGACTTGGTTTTAACATCAGGTGGAATGGATATTTTGAGTTGCTGGCGCTCTAGGATCTCTGCATAGCTAATTCTCTGATCTCGTTGAGCGACGCGCACAACCTGACCATTTTTAGTTTCAAGCTCAGAATTGGGAACAGCCCACTTTTGAGCCGCGAGATTTAACAACGTATCCCGAGCTGTCGCTGCTGCCCGGCGGAGCTGTAACCCCACCGTACGCGTAGACGCACTACCGGTTGTTCCTCGATCGTACGGAACCATTTTCGTGTCTCCGAGAACGACATGAACAGCGGGTAGAGGAACATCCAATTCATCAGCAACTGCCAACTGGAACCCACTTCGAATCCCCTGCCCGTACTCCACCTTACCGGAAAAGACAATTACCTTTCCTTCTTTTGTAATGACCAGTAATCTCTCCTCTAAATTGGCAGCCTCCGGAGTGTCTGGCTCCGCTATGGAAGGACCTACGATCGTAAGCGGTGCATCGTCGTGAGAAATGTCGATCATTATATCGCCCCATTCTGACCGTTTGTGCTCTTTCTCGCCGCCGCACGGACACCTCGCAGAATCCGTGTGTAGGCCCAACAGCGACATATATGCCCACTCAACCCAGACCGAATTTCATCGTCGGATGGCAGGGGATTTCTGGACAGTAAAGCAACAGAGCCGATGATGAAACCTGGCGTACAGTAAGCGCACTGGAAGGCAGTCTCTTGAATAAAAGCAGCCTGAACAGGATGAAGGGTGTCTCCCTCGGCTAGCCCTTCAATGGTTATTACTTCCCGACCAGAGGCCGAAACGACAGGAGTGATACACGACCGGGTCGCATCCCCCCCAAGAAGGACTGTGCACGAGCCGCAATTTCCTTCACCGCATCCGTACTTTGTGCCTGTTAGGCCAAGTTCCTCCCGCAAGACGCTAAGTAACGTTCGTTCCGCGTCTACGGTAACGTCGTGCGGTTTACCGTTAACTACAAGTCGCAATGGTTGCCTCCACAATTACAAACAATTACCCACGCGAGATCTAAAACTCTAGACTTTATCGATCCTCAAACCAAGTCCGTTCCATGGTCTGCACATTCGATACTTCTCGTCCAAAGCAAAGGGGCTCTTCCCCGTTAGTCGTTGGTCTTCGGCTTAGGGGCTAATGACTTGGGTATAGGGACTACCGCCACGAGAAGAGCGGCTGCTAACGTCAAAACACCAGCGAAGATAAAGGACGACTCTGTTCCGTAATTGGTGACCAGATATCCAGCGATCAGTGGGCCCGGAACGGTAAGAAACTGCGAGAAGATCCCCACGATCCCTAGGGTGGATGCCTGAACCTTAGTACTGGCGACATCCATTACAGTCGCGTGGGTTACGTTGACCAAGGCATAAAAGAATAAGCCAAGAGCTCCGACAACCAGAATCAGCTGGACGCCAGGTGCAGCCGCTGCGAGAGCTAAGTAAAGCACTCCAAAGAGTACCAAGCTTGGAAGCAGCACAGCCTTGCGGCCAAATTTGTCGGACAGGTAGCCCATCGCCGGTTGAGATATTGCGCCCATCGCATGGAGTAATCCCCAGTAAAAACCCAAACCTAGCGCCGAGTAAGCCAAGTCGTCCTGGATATAGATGGGAAGGAAGGTCATTATGCTGAGACGCGCCATTGATGTCAGCACATTCACCCCAATGATTGCAAGCGTGACATGATTTTTCAGCAAGTTGATCGCATCGCCCCAGAATGCGCCGAGAGAGGGTCTGCTTTCTTCGAGGTTTCTGTACATTGGCCCTAGGCCTTTCCAGAAGAGCAGCGCAAGCAATATCGCCGGGATCATCTGTAACTCCAGGAAACGTTGCCAGGTCATGGTCAGAAGCAAAAATCCTATAGCAATTGGAGCGATTGTGTCTCCAATGCTAGCGCCCACACCATGAGCAGAAAGAGCACTCCCCCGTCTCTCAGGGAAGCGAAGGGAGAGTGAGCCGATCGCGGCAGGATGCCATAAGGCCGTACCAACGCCTAGTAGTGCAACGCCCGGGATGATCCACAAAAATGTTGGAGCTAAGGCTACGAGAAAATGAGAGATACCAAAGAAAAGGAAAGCAACAGCTAAAATTATCGCCGTACGCTTCCTGAAAAAATCTGCAAGCATTCCAGATGGCAACATGAGGGGGCTTGTCGAGAATTGTTTCACCGATGTCAGGGCACCCAACTGCATGTCCGTGAGCCCTAAGCTTGCCTTAATAGCTGGGATGATTAGCGGCCAGATCTGCTGGTACCAGTGGACAGCCGCATGTCCTGAAGATAATGCGCCCAGAAGGACAGCCCCATTGGCCTTCTGTAATGATCCTGGCTCTCGGGTTTCGGCCATCTTATGTACCCTCTAGATGCTTTGTGAGTGTCGAGCAACGAGAACGGGGGTTCAATCAGTAGTGTGTACCGACCGTCGGACCTTCCCCCAAACTTTCAAAAGATTGCACACATCAGGATGTATAGTCAAATAACGACCTTGCCTTCGTCGCGGACCATGACCAGTTGATGAATAATAATTACTGCCAATTCATGAGTATTCACCGATCACTTTGAGGACAATGATCGGCTCGCCGAAATCCAGAAACAGAGCGATCCGACCGAGAAGGAAATAGATCATCGACGGTAGTTCAATTGCGCAATCGAATACGACGGCATATAATTCTGGCCATATCGACCAAATAAATCCCGGATTTTAACGTAGGAGGGAATCCATGAATATACTAAAACAGGCACGAATCAAATTGGTTTTGATTGTATCGGTCCTGGCTTTAATCGCCATTGCTTGCAGTGGTGGCGGAAGTGACGTAGTGAAGATCGGACTTTTAAGTCCGCAGACTGGTCCTATTGCACAATACGCACCAGGGTTTGAAGATGCAGCCAAAATTGCTATAGCAGAATTAAATGAGGCGAATTCAGACTTTCAGTTTGAATTGATCGTGGCTGATTCAGGTTGCGACGGTACCCAGGCCGCGACATCCGCCCAAACGCTGATCGACAGCGGAGTCAAGGTAATCGTCGGAGCCGCGTGTTCCGGTGCAACAACAGGAGCGATTGCTGTCGCATCTCCAGCGGGGATTCCAATGATTTCCTACGCCAGCACTTCACCTGCGCTCACCACAATTAATGACAATGGCCATTTCTTCCGCGTCGTTCCGAGCGATGCACAGCAAGCCGTCGCGTTAGCCGCAACCGCTGCTGCTGCAGGCGTCAGCACCCCGGCAGTCCTGTATATGTCGAATGACTACGGATCAGGGCTAGGCGACAACTTCACCGCCAATTGGTCTGGGAGCGTGTGCGCGCAAGTCGCGTATGATCCAGCGGAAGGCAAGTACGACGCTTCAGCTTTGGCTCAGTCCGTTATCGACGGAGGCTGTGATTCAGTGCTCCTGATGTCGTACGCAACAGACGGTGCAGCCATTATGGAAGCCCTGTCAGCACAAGGGTTTAGCGGCCAGATCATCGGCGCTGACGGCGTTGCTGACGCCAAATTCACAGACTCGTTCACGGACGCATCGGCCGTAGGTGGCCTGATAGCGACCCGCCCCCGGCCAGGCGAGGAATCCAGTGCGAAGTCCAACTTCGAAGCCGCGTATGCTGCCGCCGGTGGGGCCGACGGGGCGATCTACACTGGTGAAACTTACGATGCAATTAACATCGCAGCCGCTGCTGTAATGTCTGATCCTGATGGCGACATCGCAGCCGCGATTAACAAAACCGGCATGAATTACGCTGGAGCCAGCGGCACGCACACCTTTGACGCAGCTGGCGATGTCCTCGGCACCGGGTATGAAGTCTGTCAGTTTGACGGAACGGCATTCTCGTGCCCACGGGTTTGGACTGCTGACGGTGGCTTAGCCGCCAAGTAGACCAACTTTCGCATAGCAACAGTAAGCAACCCAATTGGTCTGCAGCGGACTCAGAACCGACTGCAGACCAATTGGCATTCCCAACAGTTTAGTCACACAATCCAGAAGACGGAACATTAACGAGATTGTCCTTGAAACAGATATGCCAGCGCTGGATGCCGAGTAGATCATGGCTGCGGCAACTGTTATTGGGTGTATTCCTCCTCTTTGACGCGTATCTTGGCGTAATCCACGGAGCTGGCATCATCGCGTGGTCAGGTATATTCACCGGCCAAGTAAAATGGCTTACCTTATGCATTGAAATGATGGCTGGTGGCCTCGTCCTAATTCGAGTACTGATTAACCAAGCCCAGCCCAAGTGGAAAACTGCAATTGTCATCTCCACTCCAATCCTGGTTATTGTGCTGGGATTTGGGGTTCTGGAACTCGTTCTCACTGGCCTCGGCAGATCTGCCACGATGAATCTTAACCTCTCTTCAATAGGGTTAAGCGGGCTATACTGGGCAGCCGTCTATCTCAGTATCGCGATCGGACTCACGCTGACCTATAAGGTACAGCACTTCGCAAACTTTGCCCAAGCTGAAATGATGCTCGTCGGCGCCTACGTGGCATTGACATTAATGTGGTCGGATAGATTTTTTCCACTTTCAGACGCCCCTAAGGACGGCATCCTCAACTGGGACCTACTACTTTGGGCCGGGGTTACCGCGTTCTTCGTAACAGGGATGTTCGGCATGATCATCGACCGGCTGGTATACAAAAGACTCCGTAACAGAATGAGTACTGCTCAAGTAATGATGATTGCATCTCTTGGCGTCTCTATGATCCTCCGAGCTCTCCTCTTTATGCGATTCAGCGCAAGCACCTTCAGATTCGTCCCCGATCGTGACTGGAGACTTACGACAGCAACAGTTAACGTCCCGACGGAGCGACTACAGCTCCATCTCGGTGAGAGGATGAACGGTCCACTAGTGGAATTTGCTGCAAACGTCAACTCATACGGATTCGCCTACTCAAAGGTAGCTCTCGTCGCCGGGATCTTTGGAGCCGTCGTATTACTGCTGATTCTTTTGCATCGAACCCGTCTTGGTAGACAAATACGTGCAGTTTCGGACAATTCTGACCTAGCTGCATCGACTGGTATTCATGTCGAACGCGTTCACGCAACGACCGCATTCATCTCTTCCGGCATTGCTGGAGTTGGAGGAGCTCTGCTCGCAGCTATACTACCTGTCAGCCCTGAACTTGGTCTCTCTCTACTCTTGCCGGCGTTTGCCGTTATAGTTCTTGGCACAATAGGCTCCATTCCGGGCGTAATCGTTGGGGCACTTATAGTTGGCCTCTTACGCTCTGTTTCCGAACCGATCTTAATCGGTGCTGGGACTGCCCTCGACCGGCCTACAGCAAGCGGCTTCGCACAGGTAATGCCATTCATCTTTTTGGTGGGATTGTTGCTATTAGCACCGCGAGGTATTGGCTCTGCAATCCAAAACTGGAACATCGAGCGGATCCGAAAACGCAGGATCTCCCAGCAAAGTCGGAACTCGAACTCATGGAAAGCGGCATTTGCGCCACTCCGACAACTCTCAAAGTTCCGCACAATGGCAACGACGTCGATTGACCAAGTACTCGAAATGACAGAGACCGTGGTCAAAACAACTCAAATCCTATTCTCCCCACTCTGGACAATACCTCGATCCTGTTGCACTAGACTCCTCGCCAATATCCAGAAGGCGAAGATCGGAAGACCCTCTACCGGTTCGAGATTCCGCCGATACCTGGGCGAACGAATACACGTCTCTCGAGAAACGGAACGGGGTTCATGGATAACCTTCTCATTGCTCTTCCTCGTGCTCCTCGGCATAGTTTGGCTCCTTCCGAGTGTCAGTGCGCTTACAAAAACCATGCAGGTTGCTCGCATCGTTGCACTTGTCGGCATTTTCGGATTGGCGGCTTTCTCTCTCAACCTCCACACAGGAATAACCGGGATGACCAACTTCGGGGTGATCTTTTTTGTGGGAATAGGCGCGGTCACTGTTGGACTGCTCTCTGCACCCGTTGAGACGAATGGATATGGTTGGTCTCCGTGGATGGCCACTGCCGTCGCGATCCTGATTGCATCTTCAGCTGGTTGGTTACTCGCATACCCCACAGCCAGGCTACGGATGGATTACTTTGCTATCGTAACAATCTCGCTTGGAGAGATGCTCCGTATTTCTCTACAAGCTGAACCGCTACTTCGCGCTGGAACCGTCACTTCAGCTATCGGAATTTCGCAGTTCTCGCGACCATTGGAAGGCTGGTGGAGTAATGGCCCGTCAGTTACGATGGGCAGTCTGCTGGGACTGCCAGTGGCAGCGCCATACGTCGTCCTTCTCGCAATACTCACAACTGTCGCGCTACTAGCGGTCTGGTTTTTGCTTAACACACTCCTCGCATCGCCCTGGGGCCGAATCCTCCGTTCAATCAGGGAGGACGAGACGGTCAGCCAACATCACGGCCACAACATTCTCACGCACAAAGCGGCCAGCCTTGCTCTCGGAGCTGCCATCGCTGCGCTCGCGGGAGCGCTATGGGCATGGCTAAACACGATCGTATGGCCAGATTTTATGAACCCTGTCCGGACAACCTTCCTCATCTGGGCTGCCTTTATCGTTGGGGGGCGTGGAAATAATCGCGGGATGGTTATTGGCGCGTTTGTGATCGTCATCGTTGAATTTCTCTTTAACGTCATGGTCGTTTCTCGAGGAGGAACATCCCTCGCATTCCATGATTTCACCGGGTATCTAGACACAGCATTCTCATGGTTAATCGTAAATGTCGGAGGGATGATCTGGTCCGCTCGATCTATCTCTGAAATTTTCCCTCACGACAATGTCATCCTATCATTACCACATTTGAAGTTAGCATTCATCGGGCTGGTTATTGTTGGCGCGCTGCTCACATCCACGAAAGGCTTGATACCTGAGATTCCAACTAGACCAAAGCGCCCAGGTGAACTCGGAAGCGAACCCGATAACGAAGAGAAGGCAAATTCATGACAACGACGCCCGCGCTCCGCATATCCAATCTGACGAAGGATTTTGGGGGCCTGCGTGCTGTCGATGAAGTTTCGTTCCAAGTTGGAAGAGGCGAACTTGTTGGACTCATTGGCCCCAACGGGTGCGGGAAAACGACCACGTTTAATTGTATATCTGGAATGCTAGAAAGAACCTCGGGCACAATAGAAGTGCTGGGACAAAATGCGACAGGCCTTCGCCCGGATCAAATCCAAAACCTCGGTTTGACGAGAACTTTTCAGCATACTTGGCTCTGGAGAGAGATGACGGTAATAGAAAACCTCCTTGTACCTCCTCGCCAACAATTCGCTCCAAACCTCTTATCCGCACTGCTACGTCCCCGTTCAAAGAGAGCGGAGACCCAGCGACTAACAGACGCCTACACCACTCTAGACCTGCTCGAAATTTCTCATATGGCGCACAGTCTCGCCGGAGAACTGTCCGGTGGACAAAGTAAGCTCGTCGACATTGGCCGAGCCATCATGAGCGCGCCTCGCTTCCTATTACTGGACGAACCAGTAGCTGGGGTCGCTGGGCCGCTCGCGGAACGAATATTCCAAAACCTGCGAACGTTAACATCAGACGAAGGAATAGGCATGCTCGTGATCGAACACAACATGGATTTCATTCTGAGGCGTGATGTTGACAGGATCATTGTCATGGACAGAGGCCAAATTTTAATGGAGGGCACACCCGACGAAATCAAACAGAGCCGAGATGTTGTTGAAGCTTATCTCGGAAACGCGGGGACATCACGCGAATGAGCAGAGTGTTAGAGATCAAGGGCCTCGAGGGCGGATATGGGTCTGTTCAGATCCTGAACGGAATTGATCTGTACGTCAACGAAGGCGAGTTCGTGACAATTATTGGGCCCAATGGATGTGGAAAATCGACATTTTTAAAGGTTCTCTTCGGCCTCGCTACGCACTACAAAGGAACAGTTTTGCACAATCAGATTGATGTTTCAGGATGGCGAACCGACCGATTGGTGGATCGTGGAATTGGATATGTTCCTCAAATCGATAATGTATTCCCGTCTTTATCAGTCCTAGAAAATCTCCAGATGGGTGGCATCAGGTTGACTGCGAAGCGCCTCACTGCAGGCATTCACCGCGCCTATCAAATGTTCCCCGATCTCGAGCCACGGATGCACGACTTGGCGGCTTCTCTATCTGGAGGGGAGCGACAGATGTTGGCAATTTCCCGTGCTCTCATTTCTCATCCCAGCTTTCTGCTATTGGACGAACCAACAGCGGCACTTTCACCCAAATATCAACAGCAGATCGTCGAGAATATTGACGCACTACGAGAAGAGGGAATTTCTGTCCTCCTCGTCGAGCAAAATGCACGCCTATCACTTGCCAAGTCGGACCGCGGGTACATATTTTCTGGAGGGCGGGTAGTCCACACCGCTAATGCCAAGAATATCTTGAACGACCCGAAAATTGGCGACTATTTCCTCGGGGTTCATCCGTAGAGAACATGATGACTTAAACCAACGCTCTTGTCGGTGCTGGCGATTCTCGTTATTTTATTTATTATCATCAGACGGAAGCGGAAACCTGGAACTGACAAGCCTTCTTTATTGATACTCTCATGTGGGAAAGGGGACGCCATGGCAGCATACGTGGTTGTCGATGTGGAAATTACTGACCTGGAGAAATTCAAGGTCTATAGCGGACTTTCACCAGGTATCATCAACCAATTTGGTGGCAAGTACGTTGTTCGAGGCGGGGCTACTGAAACAGTCGAAGGCGACTGGTATCCTGGCCGACTCGTAATCGTAGAATTTGAGAATATGGAACAACTGAAGAAATGGTATAACTCAACGGAGTATAGTGGGCCGAAAAGTTTACGAAAGGAATCGGCGAACTCAAATCTAATTTTTGTCGAGGGGATTTCATAGGCGTCAGAACGCAACGGATTGGAATCCAAGAGTATTTGCCAATGACAATGAATACCGAGAAAGACCACAACGATTTCATTCGATCACTTATCACCGCGGATCTCCAAAGCGGTGAGATGGGTGGCAAAATAGTTACTCGTTTCCCCCCTGAACCTAATGGTCATTTACACATCGGTCACGCGAAATCGATATGCCTCAACTTCGGCGTCGCGGCTGAGACCAATGGCACCTGTCACCTCCGCTTTGACGATACCAACCCGACGAAGGAAACGGACGAATACGTTGAATCAATTAAGCGAGACGTAGCGTGGCTCGGATGGGATTGGGGTGAGCATCTCTATTTTGCTTCCGACTACTTCGAGCAGTTATACGAGATGGCGATCACTTTGATTGAAAAAGGGAAAGCCTATGTCGACGACCTGACTCAAGTCCAGATTCGACACGATCGCGGCACACTCAAGGAGCCGGGAACAGAGAGCCCGTACCGAACACGTTCGGTCGAGGAAAATTTAGACCTGTTCACCCGAATGAGAAATGGAGACTTCCCAGACGGCTCTCGCGTACTTAGAGCCAAGATCGACATGCGTTCCGGGAACTTGAACCTGCGAGACCCTGTCCTCTATCGCATTCTGCACACCGACCATCATCGGACAGGAAACAAATGGTGTATTTATCCAATGTACGATCTGGCGCATGGGCAATCAGACTCTATCGAAGGTATTACGCATTCGCTCTGTACAATGGAATTCGAAGACCACCGTCCGCTATATGATTGGCTTCTAGCTACTTTGGGTATTCACCACCCGAAGCAAGTCGAGTTCGCAAGACTTAACCTTACCCACACCGTCCTGAGCAAAAGAAGATTGCTGCAACTGGTCGAAGATGGACATGTCACAGGATGGGATGATCCCCGAATGCCAACCCTGTCAGGCCTACGGCGCCGAGGATATACTCCAGAGGCAATCAAGACCTTCTGTGACCGGATTGGTATAGCGAAAAGACAAAACACTGTCGAGATCGGCCAACTCGAAGCGTGTATTCGGGAGGATCTCAACCAGCGCGCCAGTCGGGCACTTGGTGTCCTCAGGCCACTGAAGATTATTATTGATAACTACCCAGAAGATCTCGTCGAGGAATTCGAAGCTCCATGCAACCCTGAGGATCCGACGATGGGAACACGGACGATTCCATTCTCCAGAGAACTCTATATCGAGGCTGACGATTTCCTCGAAGATCCTCCGCCCAAGTTCTATCGATTAGCCCCCGGTAGAGAAGTGCGCCTTCGCTATGGATATCTCGTAACTTGTGTCGACATTGAACGAGATAAAGCCAGTGGTGACATCATCGCGATTCATTGCACATACGATCCCCTAACGAAAGGTGGCCAAGCGCCTGATGGTCGCAAAGTCCGTGGCACAATTCATTGGCTATCAGCCCGGCACGCCATAAAGGCGGAGGTACGGCTTTACGAACATCTTTTCTCCGTAGAACGCCCAGATGAGATCGAAGACTACACTTCAACATTAAACGTGAATTCCGTCACGATTATACGTTCCGCCTTTGTAGAGCCCAGCCTGGTCGGTATCAAAGCAGGGGACCACTATCAATTCGAAAGACTCGGCTACTTCTGTGTCGATCCAACGTCTTCAGCATCTGACGGCTTGGTTTTCAATCGGACCGTCACCTTACGCGATTCTTGGGCAAAAGCGCTAAGTAACAAGAAAACGCCGTAATCCCCGATATACAGATTGATACCAAAGACTCACGGAGTGTTTACTAACGACAAACTCCTCGCGCTTTGAGTTTGCCGATGACCCAGCGTTACTTCCTTTTCTACGGCTGTACGAAGTCGCCCCAATAGTTCCCTGACTTCGCCTTGCAATAGCATGCAAGGTAGTCAAACAAGCTGTAAGCAATAGACAAAATTAAGAAGACTAGCAACCTCAAATTCAACTGTGTATCATATGTAAAGTGCAAAGTTGCCAAATCCGCACTTTTCTCAAGCCATTCAGTAACGTTCTCTGGAGGAACGGTTTGAACGTAATAGAGACCAGAGGCCTAACCAAAATTTATGAGAATCGGCTAGTAGCGCTGAATACAGTGACCATTGACATCGCTCAAGGAACTGTCCTCGGGCTTATCGGTCCCAATGGTGCAGGTAAAAGTACCGCCCTCATGCTATTTCTTGGAATGCAGACAGCGACGGCCGGATCGATCAGTGTTTTCGGGCAACCAATGTCTCTCGCATCCGGAGATCTCCGCAAACGGATCGGTTTCCTCCCGCAAACAGGAGCATACCCTCCAGACATGACCCCGATTACCTACTTAGATCAAGTAGGTATGCTGTTCGGTATTCCAAAACAACTGCGCAAACAGCGGATAGCCGCATTGCTTCATGCAACAGACATGCTACAAGCTTCTGCCCAGCGAATCGACCACCTCTCAAGTGGCCAGCGAACACGTATGGGAATTGCGGCTGCACTAATCAACGACCCTGAACTGCTACTCCTAGACGAGCCCACAGTCGGACTCGATCCCGAAGGCCGAAGTTATACCCTTTCTTTAATCAAAGACTTGAAACGGCGAGGCCGCACCATAATCCTAGCCACCCACATCCTTCCGGATGCCGACCAAGTGTGTGATCGAGTTGCTGTCCTTAACCATGGGAAACTCGTTTATCACGGCACGGTAGCGGACATGAAGCAGATCGCCTACCATAACACAGTCGATATCATGGTGGATGGAACAGACATACCAAGTGCACTACAATCCTTAGCGATGCAGTTCAAGAATGTAGAATTCGATCAATCCGGGCATGAAACAATTCGCGTTTCTTTTGGGAACCGGGCCGGCGATTTTGCCGGAGAACTCGGTGTGATACTAGGCGAACTATCGCGACACGAACTCGTATTAAGATCCGTACGCCAAGTGGGAGAACTCGAGGACGCTTTAATCCAACGGCTTGGCGAAGACCGAATGCGAGGTTTCGCTCGTGGTCTAGATGAAGAAGTTACATTAATTGATCTGTTAAACCCTCAAACTGGTGCGGACGGATAATGGCAAATTACCCACAACAGGCAAACACTGACACTAATGGGGAGCCCAAGGCTGCTCCGTCAACCAAGCAACTTCGATTCGCAGCATTCCTCTCTCTCCTCCGCTATGACTTAGGAATCCTCAATCGTTCAGTCGTTATTCGCTTCTGGTTTCTTCTGACATTAGTCGGAGCGAGTACCGCAGTTCTTGTATCACGAAACTACATTGATCCAACTTCCTTCTTTATGTCATGGGCACTTGCACTCTATGCCGGCCTAGGAAGTTTCGTAACACTAGTCATCAGTGTTAGCGCTATCTCAGCAGAACGTGCCTTCCTTGGAGTGACGATCATCAGTAGAGGAATTGCTCCAACCCCATACGTGCTTGCAAAACTAACCTCGCGATGCCTCTATATCTTAGGAATGTTCCTCTTAGTCGTGACTCCAACTATGTTTCTGGTGCAAGCGCAGGGCCTGAACAACGACATGGTGACCTCAGGGATTCTTCTCGCATTGTTGTACTGGAGTTTGTTGCTTACAGTACTAGTTCTACTCGGAATCACGGCAAGCGTGTTATTTAACAATACGCTTTTTGGATTGGTTGTCCTGGGGTCTTTTTGGTATATCGGCTTGGTCACCTTAACGCTTACGTATGCTGGAGGCTTGACGCCACAAGGTGTACTTGGCAACTTACCACTTCTCCTCCAGGGACATTCGAAGCCCATTGAGATCTACGCGATCCTGTTGATTGGAATAATCCCGACGCTCACGCTCCCTTTCCTTGCCGTTCGACTGTTTAATAGTCGAGATCTCTAGAGGAGCTACCCGATGTACACACTCGTTACTGGGGGAACAGGATTCGTAATATCAAATCTCTTGCGCGAGCTCGGCATACACGGCCATCAAATCATTTCTTTGGATGTCACCCCGCCTGATTCGATGGTCAATGACTACCTCAAACCGTGGGCCGAGCAGGTTCACTGGATCGAAGGAGACGTCCTTTCGTCCACCGTGTTGAACGATATCGCAATGAAGTATCCGATCAAGCGCATTGTACATGGTGCCGCAATCACTCCCGGACGCGGCGATATAGAAGTCAAGCGATCGCGACAGATAGTCGATATCAACTTGCAAGGCACTGTTAACCTCTTAGAACTAGCATCGCAAATACGTGTAGAGCGTTTCGTATACGTAAGTTCGAGCGCAGTTTATTGGAAAGCATCCTCCTCCGAAGGACCACAAACCGAAGCGACTCCTCTGGAACCTCATGGGTTGTATTCGGTCACAAAGTACGTCAGCGAACTTCTAACGCGGCGTTACGGGGAACTGCATGGATTTGAAGCTGCGAGTGTACGCCTTGGTGGTCCGTACGGGCCGATGGAACGCGTGACCGGACACCGGACCAACATGTCACAACTCTATCAATGGACAGGTCAGGCCATCCGTGGAGAGACCATTACCCCGGAACCACAAGAACCTCGAGATTACACGTATGTTGGCGATATCGTTGCAGGTATTCGGACTGTCCTCGACGCATCGGTACTGCCGAACGACGTGTACAACCTAGCAAGTGGAGTCGGTATTTCTCTTGACGAGTTACTACTGGCCTTTGAAAAGGTGGTTCCAGAAGCCAAGTTCAGTAAGAGCCCACCAGCTCAGAGAGTATCCCGCATCGAGAACCTTAGTCGGGGAATCTTGAGTATAGACCTCATCAAAGACGATCTCGGGTTCGAACCTCAGTATGATCTTCAGTCAGGACTTTCGTCCTATATGCAGTGGCGGAAAGAATATCAATTCTCGAACTAAGACTCTGTTGGCAGAAAATCCTCTGCTTTCTTAAGTAACGCCTCTGACTGAGCTTGGTTTAATATGAATACTGTATCTTCATCCGCTAGTTTAACGTAATAGGATGTTTCGTCACGTTCAACCATTGACAGCACTTTAAAGGGCGTCTCCCCGGTACTGATTATCTCAATCGCAAAATCGGGCTCGTTAAAACTAAGCTCCCGCGCCTCATTATCCGAAGGGAAATCAGTCGAAAACAAGGGCGTAAGACGTTCGATCACTTGTTGCACGCTCGAAATAACAGCTGCCTGCCGACCTTCTGGGGTCACTACATACCAAGAGATGGAATCGGAGAGTTGTCTCTCCAAAGCGACCCGTTGATCTGGATACATAAAGGTAATCTGCGTAATCTGCTCAGGATCCAGATCCAAGACGACAGGATTACGCCAGGCCTTCTCACTGGCGTCAAATATAGATCGCAGGTCAAACGGCACACTAAAGACAGTGTTATTCGCCGGCTTCCGTAAGTAACTGAGGCCGGACTGAGTTGACCATCGACCTATCAACAACTCTTCTACGACGCTTTGTCCTTTGAAAAATTTCACCCTTACCGCATTTGCATCATCCACTCCTAGTCGAGAATGATGGACTTCTTCCTCAGCAACTAACTGGGCTTGTTTTAGTCGCTCCGACAGATTCCATAATCCCGTAAGTCGCAGAGAGAAGGCTTCATGAATCCCTATACGCCACCCAGAGTCGCCAGACTTGACAATGCGTGCCGCCTCTCCGTCTGCCTCAATAAGGACCTGATCGATGACCCCCTCCGATATCGGAAACAATCCTGACAATTTAGACGGGGCTGAGGCATCAGCTAACACTCGAAGAACCAAGCCCGACAAGGCTACGCTAATTAACAGAGCGATGACTATCCCAACCTGCGTAGTTTTCATTTTGTGTACACCTGCGCGACCATCCGGCGTCTTCGCGCATATCGTAAACCACCAACAACAACGAAGATCACAGGAATGCCCAAGATGCTGCCATACTGGACCATATTTCTGTGAGAACTCGAAGAGAATATAAGCTCTCTCGGAGAAAGAGCTTTCGACCGGATACTCGCCAGAGCATCCTCCTGTGCCAACCAGTCCACTAGATTCAGACCCAGAACAAGATTCTCAGGGACGCGGCTCAACAAAAAGTCAGCTAACCAATCCGAGTCACCAACCACTACCATGCGGTATGCACCACTACCACCTTCCGAATCTGTGTCATGAGTCGGACCTGTCAGTGCAACTGCCATAAGGCGCGACCCTTGAGAAGCCTCAGCGAACTGTAGCTCTTCCCCCGGGGTAACATCAAAATACGCTTCTTCCGCCACCGCTGATTCGCTAGCCTGCAACAACGGCAGCGCCTCTATCCCAGACACTGGAGGCCACGATAGATCAACAGAACCTGGCCAACCAAGTACCACAGAACCAACATCACCAGAGATCCGAGCCTCTAACGGTTTGGTACGCGGCCAATATCGGTACGGAATCGGCAAAACGAACGAGCCTTGATTAATCGCTATGGATTCATTGAGGCGACCGTCTGAAACCAGATCGTTGCGGAGTTCCACCCCGTAGGATTCGAAAAACGGGTTCAAGCCATGTTCATTAGGGAATACAACGAATCGACCTGGGGACTCCGGCAAGGTTATTGGACCAAGAACTGAGTCTATTAACGCGAGCACGCTCCCACCGTCTCCTAAATATTTATGAAGGAATTGTTGCGTATTTGTGGAAACCGACTCAGTCGGCCCCGCCATCACTAGTAGGTCTAGGCCATCGAGATCGAGTGATCCATCATCCGCAGGAGCGATATCCTTGAGATGATATTGCTGTTGAAGTTGAGAGGAAAGCAAAGCCATTCGCTCCTGCCGCGGTTGCTCGCCGTGTCCTGTAAGGAAACCGATTGTCTTTCTGCTATCTTGAGTCATCTTGTGAACCAAAGTGGCAACTTGATATTCCAAGGGTTCCGCAGATTCAATGAATGGAATAATCTCTTGCTTGTCCAAGTAGGTCATTGAGAGACCGAAGAACCCCCGTTTTACTTGGAGTTCTTCTTCACCTATAAGGCTGAATTCTACAGCCTGGATGCCAATCTGTTGTGCCCAAGCCTCCGCCTCATCGTCCTCATCTGGATAACTCTGTACAATCCTGATCCGGTCAGAGCGCGTAGCCAAATCCTCCAGAAAATCGTTGACGTCCCGACGTACAAGAGCAACTTGTACCGGTAAATCTCTAGAAGCAAACAAATGAAGAGTGACGATATCATCGATCTCGGAGAAAATCTGATCTGTGGCTGGGCTAAGAGTGTAAATGTTGTCATCGGTTAAATCCCAACGACCCTGAATCGCCCCTCCAAACCATCCCGTAAGGAGACTTAATACCACCAAAGCAACAAATCCCACCTGAAGGTTGTTATACAGGGGTGATCGATGGCTTAGTGTTTTCCGGCGAAGCATGAAATACGCACCACTCAGAAACGTTAACGTCAACGCTACGAAGTAGACAACATCACGCAAGTCAATAACACCGCGAGCAATCTTCTCAAAATGTGTTAAAGGGCTCAGTCCCTGCAACACTCCTGCGAGGCCTGGCGGAAGAGAGACCAGAAACAGGTCCATCCCTATCGCTAACAGGATAAATTTTGCGCTGACACCCACCATAAACGCGACAATCTGGTTACGTGTTAACCCGGACGTAAAGATTCCGATCGCAACGAAGGCACTTGTCAGTCCAAAACTGCCAAGATATTGCGCAGTCGCGGCGCCTCGGTCGAGATCTCCTGCTGTTTCAAGAAGCAAAGCAACAACAATAGTCGCTATGATGCCTGCCGACACGAACAATTGAGCAGAGACAAATTTCGCGAGAACGATCAACCAATCCCTGATTGGATGCGTGAAGAGTAACTCCAGCGTACCGTCTCTGTCTTCTTCAGCGACGAGTCGCATGGTTGTAGCAGGAACAAAAACGGCAAGGACCCAAGGCAACATATCAAACATTGGGCGGAGAGATGCTTCCGTGGTCAAGAGCGCAGTTCGAAAAAATAGTACCGACAGGGCTGTGACCAAGATCACAAGAAAGATATACCCAGTTGGCTGGTCAAGATAACCTTTGATGTCTTTTATGACTAACGCAGCAAACGGACGCATTTGATCAGCCCTCTCGCCCGTTACTTACTTGCCCACCTGTTAGCTCACGGAACAAGTCTTCAAGCCTCGCACTCTCTTCATACATCTCCCACAAAGTCCACCCGCGATCTTTAGCCATCCGAAAGATTATCGGACGAGGGTCCATATCACCTTGCACGGTAACTGAAAGTCGTTGACGACTCCCCATCACGCCTCTAGAATGTATTTCTCGAACCCCGGCGATCTCTCCAACCGCCTTCGCTACTTCTTCGCCTTGGATTTCAAGATGAATCGAACGAAACTTCCGCGCTCTCTGGGTCAGCTCTTCGACAGTCCCGTCAGCAGCTATCTTCCCTCGATGAATTACGAGAAGGCGATCACACGTGTGTTCTATCTCTCCAAGCACATGCGTACTAAGCAATACCGTGCGCTCCGTCCCCAAAGAACGGATTAAATCTCGGATTGACACGCGTTGATTCGGATCAAGCCCTTCGGTCGGTTCGTCTAAAACCAATACTTCCGGTTGATGAAGGATAGCCTGAGCCAATCCGATCCTTTGACGATTCCCTTTAGATAGATGCCCAATCGGTCTATAGTAGACTTCTTCAATTCCAGTTTCGTGGATCGTGCGCTCAAGATTTAAGCGCCTTTCTTCTTTTGGAATTCCACGCAGGTCAGCTACAAAGTCCAAGAACTCGCAGACAACCATGTCGCCATATAGCGGATTATTTTCGCCGAGATATCCAATTCGCTGCTTAGCGACACGCTCATCTTCCTGGGTGTCGACTCCTTGGATTAGGACTGTCCCACTATCTGGAGTGTAATATCCAGTGAGGAGTCGCATCGTCGTCGTTTTCCCTGCACCATTCGGACCGAGGAATCCTACAACTTCTCCGACTCGCACGTTGAAGCTGACGGTGTCAACAGCTGTTAACGAGCCAAAGCGCTTGGTGATCCCCTGCGCCTGGATCGCTATTTCTCCGCCTCGTTTTTTCGATCTAGATGTCATGATTCCTGTCCAGCGACCGCGTCGACAAGCGATTCTTTTTAAAGGAGTAATTGCGTCATGAAACTTCCCTAGTCGTCCAGTATATCTCGTTCGATTAAAACATCATCACCTAAGATAGGCAGAGAAACTTCTGCCGACCTCGGAAATGAATCACTGCCGCCCCCAATCGCGGGAAGGAAATGAATTTCACTGCATTCTTCTACTCGTTCAAGCAAACCAAGCTGTGAGACATCTCCATCAACGACCACAGCGATCTGTGGCTTCAAGCGGTCGGCCTCTTCATCATAGAGATGTGCCTTGAGACCGGGATACAAATTTTCGAGGTTATTAAGGATTTGTCGGACAGTAGATCCCGTTACTTTGACTCGCCCTTTTCCATGAGAGAGCGATTGCATCATCGGCGGAATCCAAACCTCAGCCATCCTAATCGATTCTCCCATTCTTTGTGGAACTCCAGATCCCTTCCAACACTTTACCTGGCGACATGGGGAGTTCCGTGAGACGCACACCAATGGCGTTGGCGATTGCGTTGGCAACCGCCGCAGGAGGAGGAACAATTGGTACCTCTCCGACTCCTCGGACACCAAAGGGATGGCCGGGATTCGCGACTTCAACCAGAACGCAATCAATCATCGGTAGATCCAGACTGGTAGGCATTCGATAGTCCAGAAAAGTCGGGTTGGACATTCCGCCGATTTCGTTGAAGGCGTACTCTTCATTGAGTGCCCACCCAATACCTTGGGCTACGCCGCCTTGGATCTGACCTTCAACATAGCTAGGATGCACTGCTTTGCCACAGTCTTGCACTGCAGTATAGCGAAGTATGTCTACCTTCCCGGTCTCCTTGTCAACTTGAACATCGACAATATGTGCCGCAAAGGCTGGCCCTGCTCCCCCTGGATCTACATTAGCACGGCCAGTTATAGGACCGCCGGTCTTAAGCAACATCCCAGCCAACTGCTTGAATGTCATCGATTGGGTATGATCAATGACAGACTTAAATACCCCTTGTGAAAATTCGATCTTATTAACTTCAGTTTCCCAAATTCTTGCAATCCGTTCTCGCATCTGGCTGATAACATCTTGTGCAGCCTCATAAGCCGCCCAACCTGTTTTGAAAGCAACGCTTGACCCACCTGTAACGCTCGTATAACCAACACTATCTGTATCTGCCACAATTGGCTTTACTGACTCTGCCGGTATACCCAGAACTTCCGCAGCCTGCATCGCAACTGATGCTCTCGATCCTCCGATGTCAGTTGAACCCTCAACAAGACTAACGGTTCCATCTGAGTTCACCGTAATGTAGCAGCTGGAAGGACCCGAACCGTTAAACCAAAATCCAGTCGCGAGCCCGCGTCCTTGGTTAGGCTTGTCAACAGGTGCAGACCAGTGAGGATGATCTCTTACAGCTTCTAGCGTTTCGATGTATCCAATCTTTCTGTACGCTGGGCCATCAACACGGCGATCTCCCTCCCGAGCACCATTAAGAAATCTCACCTTCAGAGGGTCGAGATCCAACCCAGCGCACAGCTCATCAATCGCGGTCTCTACTGCAAGACATGATGTGGTCGCGCCAGGAGCTCGATAGGCCGCTGTCTTGGGCTTATTTACAACAACATCGTATCCATCGACACGAGCGTTCTCAAGGTTGTACGGCGCAAGCGCGCACTGTGCTCCAGCACTCACTGGAGATCCAGGAAACGCTCCAGCCTCATAGTACAGATCTAACTCTGCAGCTGTGATACGACCAGTTTTGTCCATTCCCATCTGAATTTCCATAAAAGTTCCTGGCGTGGGACCAGTGCCTTCGAACACTTCTCCACGCGTCATCAGCACCTTGACGGGAGCCCCGGTTTTCTGTGACAACAACACAGCAACAGGCTCTAAGTAGACATTAATCTTGCCGCCGAATCCGCCTCCAATCTCCATCGGGACAACACGGATCCGAGATTCTGGAATGTCCAGAAGCTTAGCTGTGGTCGATCGGACATTAAATGCACCCTGAGTGCTACACCAAATTGTTACCGTCCCATCAGTGCTAGAAAGTGCGGTCGCATTGTGGGTTTCAATGTACCCTTGATGAACGGTAGCAGTGTTAAACCGTCGACGCACTACTAAGTCAGCTTCACCAAGTCCTGTTTTGACGTCTCCTTTTTCGAAGCGAAAGTGTTTAGCAATGTTACTTCTTTGTCCTGAGGGGGTACCGAGTTCCTCAGTAACGAGATCGTCCAGTAAGAGAGGAGCATCCTTCTTGATCGCATCAAGGACGTTCACTGCCGCCGGAAGCACTTCGTAGTCGACATCAATTAGGCTCAATGCTTGCTCAGCAACATGTGGACTCACTGCCGCAACAGCAGCAACGGCATGCCCGCGGTAAAGAACTTTATCGCGGGCTAAAACGTTGTCGCTAAGATATCGGAACCCACTGGAAGTTTCCTGTAATCCAGCATCGTCCATAGAGCCCAAAGCAAGGTCGTGCGCGGTTACAATCGCTTTAACCCCGGGAAGCGATTTTGCGTTGGCAGTATTTATGGAAAGAATTCTGGCATGCGCATGAGGACTCCGCAAAACTCTCCCGTGAAGAAGGCCTGCAAGGTGGATATCCGCTCCATAGAGGGCTCTTCCGGTTACTTTATCAAACCCGTCATGTCGAATGGGGCGTGTACCAACAACCGCAAATTCTTGAGACGCGCTTGTGTCCATCGTCAGCTCACCTTCATTTTTTTCGCGGCATCCATGACTGCGCGGACGACCTTGTCATAACCCGTACAGCGGCAAAGATTACCCGCCAACCATAGCCGAATTCGTTCTTCGGAGGGATCGGGCTCTTTTTCCAGTAACGCTTTAGACGCCATTAATAAGCCGGGCGTACAAATCCCACACTGAAGCGCAGCATTTTCGAGGAAGCTCTCTTGCAGTGGGTGCAGGTTATCAGGTTTAGCCATACCTTCGATCGTTTCGACCGACTTTCCGTCTGTTTCTACAGCTAAGACGAGACATGAATCAACCAATCTTCCGTCAAACATTACACTGCAAGCGCCACAATTCCCATCATTACACCCTTCCTTCGTTCCGGTCAGTCCGAGGTTCTCTCTCAGTACCTCCAAAAGACTTTGTCTTGACTCGCACAGGAATTCAGTGTTCTCTCCATTGATCTTAACTTCGACACGCTGTTTGATTGACATGACTTATACTCCTCTTGCTCGTTGGATCGCTCCCTGCAGTGCTCGTCTCGTAAGCACCTCGACAAGATGTAAACGCTGTTCTATCGTGCCCCGCATATCGGAAATCGGTTTGGCAGACATGCGGGCTGCTTCGGCGATTGACTGAATCGTGTCGTCATCCACCGGTTTCCCGTCAACATCAAGATCTTCTACCATGATCGGTATAGGTCCTACTGACGCCAAGGCTACCCGCGCAGACAAGAATTGATCGCCACTTTTATTAAGAATGACCGATGCGCCAGCAGCAGCTACAGCGATATCCATTTCATTCCGAGGAATAAAACGTAGATAATAGGCACCGGATAGCGGCGTGGGCGTCGGGATATGAATTGATACCAGCATTTCATCGGTTTTCAGAACATTCTTGCTAGGACCTGTGCAAAAATCTTGCACCATTACTTCACGAGTACCCTGTGCCCCAGCAATCAAACACTTCGCTCCAAGGACCATCATTGGAGGAACGCCATCTGCGCTAGGCGCTGAGTTACATAAGTTTCCGCCCAATGTCGCGCGGCCCTGGATTTGTATACCTCCAATGAGGCTTGCGGCGTCAATAAGTCCTGGGTATGCGGCTGCAATATCGGAATCTTCGTAAATCCTACAGCAAGGAACGGCCGCACCGATGCGAAGTCCGTCCGCCTTTGTGTAAGAGAGTTCATTGAGTTCGGGAATATGTTTAACATCGACTACTCGGTCGACATTCCAGCGCCCACCTCGCATCTGCACCAAAAGGTCTGTCCCACCAGCGAGGACGCGCGAAGAATCCCTCTTTTCATCAAGGAGAACTAATGCTTCTTTTAAACTCTTAGGGGCGGTATATTCAAACGCCTGCAAAGGGGCCTCCTCTCAAACCATGCAAAGGTCGGACGTTCTCGTACGGCGACCGAATTGACTATCACCATGATAGCAGGCGCGCACGCTATTTTGCCACATATCCGCCAGTTTGTAGGCCGGGTTATGAATTGGTCAAAACCTCTCGTTTATACATGTTTTGTTCAATGAAGACAAGGTCTCTAGAAAGTTGGTAACAGGTATTGACGGATTCTATTTGGGAATGATAATGACATCGTTACACCTATGATCTCGATGTCTCCAAAAAGGGGCACTATGATTACCGAAAGGGAGCTCAGTTTCATACTATTGCGAGCGGGCGTTACAGTACCTGAGGAATACCTTCTTGATCTCCTCCCCCACGCTCAGGCTGTTTTACAGAATCTTGACCGGCTAAACGACACCACTGTTGACTCTTCCGAAGAACCTGCTGTTGTCTTTGATCCAACAGCAGGACCAAAGCTATAACATGGACAACGATCAGCTGTACTACCTAAGCATCTCAGAAGCGGCAGCATTGCTGAGACGCGGACAAATCTCTCCTCTAGCCCTAACGCGAGCGTACTTGGACAGGATTCACGCTAAGGACCCTCTGATCAACTCCTATGTCACGATTCTGGCTGATAGTGCATTGAAAGAAGCAGTGACCGCCACTTTGGAGATCGAAAAAAGAACTTACCGAGGTCCACTCCACGGCATTCCAATCGGCCTAAAGGATCTGTTTGATACTGAGGGCATTCGCACTACGGCCCAATCAAAAGTCCTAGAACACCGAGTCCCTGACCAAGATGCAACAGTCGTCTCGAAGCTTCGGGATTCGGGTGCAATCCTATTAGGTAAGTTAGCGATGCACGAATTCGCTCTAGGTGGCCCAACAACGAGCCTCTTCAAACCAGCCAGAAACCCGTGGTGTATTGATCGCATACCAGGTGGCTCAAGTAGTGGTTCAGGAGCGGCAGTCGCCGCAGGACTTTGCATGGGAGCGCTTGGATCTGACACAATGGGGTCTATCAGAGGACCCGCCGCACTCTGCGGGATTGTAGGACTTAAGCCCACATACGGTCGTATCAGTCGCTCTGGGGTCCTACCTCTCAGCTGGACGCTGGACCATTGCGGCCCCATGACCTGGACTGTTGAAGATGCAGCAATCATGTTGGAAACGATCGCCGGCCATGATCCCAAAGACTCAACTTCAAGCTCCGTGGAAGTTCCACCGTACTCGTCACTCATAGCCGAAATACCTCGTGGCATACGAGTAGGAGTATTGCGCTCTTATGTAATTGACTCCCAAGAACAGATGGACCCCGAAGCGCTCGCAAATTTTGAACACGCCCTCAGAGAAATGGCGAGCATAGGTGCAACTATCACTGATGTAGAGATCCCTAGTCTGATTTCAGGGGATGCGGCAAATACAGTCATTATGCTAGCTGAAGCATTCAGCTATCACCGCAATAACTTACAACTCCAGCCAGAAAATTTTGGCCACCCAGCGAGAACTCGATTCTATACTGGCGGGCTATTCACGAGCGCAGATTATCTCCATGCGCAACAAGTTAGAGCGAAAATCCGACACCAAACGCAAGATCTGCTCCAAACTGTCGACGTGCTCATCTTGCCAGGCAGTCGATCCCCGGCTCCTGAGTTCGCCACCATTGACCCACTGGCCACTTCACTCGGGGGAGGGTTTATGTCATTAGCTAATTTGACGGGGTTTCCCGCGATCAGCGTGCCCAGTGGATTTAACTCGATAGGCCTCCCACTCAGCGTCCAGATAATTGGTCGTGCATTCGACGAACCAACGATTCTTCGTTTAGCCTACGCCTACGAACAGGCCACGAAAGCAAACAGGAATCGACGACCAGATCTGTAAAGAGCGAAAACTGAAGCCGTGTTCACACAGTCCTGACCTTCAACTGAGCGACAAACTGATACTCGCACGACTACAACGCCGCTGATATACTGATAGGGCGCCAGAGTGAGTTAGCTTATTTGAGTACGTGGAATCTTCCTGACGTGGATGCCGCCTAAGTGCAAGTACTATCGGGAAGACTTACCTAGGATCGATGGCTGCGTTTGCTCAGCCCCTGCTGAATAAGCAAATCTGAAATTTCAAGCTTCGGAGGATTTATGCCAGGGCGAGTAGAGAACAAGATCGTATTGATTACCGGAGGTGCCACAGGAATCGGTCGAGCTGCTTCACTCCTTTTTTCTCGACAAGGCGCCAAAGTAGCTGTCGCTGACAGGAATCAGCCCGAAGGCGAGAAAACGGTTTCGCTAATCAGGGACAATGGAGGAGAGGCGTGTTTTATCCAAGCTGACGTTTCCAAATCTGCCCAAGTAGCAGGCATGATCGACAGTGCGGTCACGGCCTTCGGAGGACTTAACATCCTCATAAATAACGCCGGCGTCCTCATTCGCACCTCGGCATTGGACGAAGTGTCAGAGATGGAGTGGGATTTGACATTAAACACTAACCTACGCGGGGTGTTCCTTAGCACAAAATATGCGATCCCACACTTACTGGTAAATGGAGGTGCGATCGTTAACGTCTCGTCAGGCGCAGGGACAGGTCCATCAACGAACGCTGTGCCTTATGGAGTAAGCAAAGCGGGGGTAATCCAACTAACAATGACGACTAGCCGCGAGTACGCTCCTCGCGGTGTGCGTTGCAATGTTATCGTTCCAGGATTGATCGACACGCCGCAAGCGCGGGGAAGTACCGGGAGTACAGATGAATTCCTTCGATCAACGTCTCGGATAGCAGTTGGACGCGTAGGAACACCAGAGGATATCGCCAACCTGATGCTATTCCTAGCATGCGACGAGTCCTCTTACATTAGTGGTTCGGCTTTCAATATCAATGGCGGCGGATCAATCTAAAATAACCAGTACTGAAGGGAGAACTGGCCATGTCCTTCGAAGTATTAGGGAATATTATTGACAAGTCAGTAGTCGACTACGGCTTCCGTCTCGCAGTAATGTGGGGAACCGATGACGTGATAGCCGTATCTGACCTCACCGATGAAGAGGCTGTCCTCTTACACGATAAGCTTGTCCCTGAACTCAAAACATTACCCGATCCTGTTGAGCCAGAAGACCACGCGGCCGTACAAGATCGATTGCGTAAACTTGCCTCGTGATATAGGGAAGCAATGAACGATACACCGATAACTACTAATAGCCAAGCAGACACTCGCTCGACATACGGGAATCAGGTGCGAGTTGTTCGCTCAAACGAACGGCGCATCGAAGTAACATCAGGAGCAATGACGCGTTTTGAAGGAGTATCGTTAGGATTAACCGGAGCCCAAGGAATACATCTTGCTATTGCAACGATCCCTCCTGGAGAAATGTCCAGTCCTCATAGACACATAAACTGCGAGTCCGCAATTTTTGTCCTTAGCGGGCAGGGTCGGTTTCTGGTTGGAGAACGACTGGAAAATTCCATACAGATCGGACCGGGAGACTTTATCTATATTCCTCCGATGGCTGTCCACGCCCCAACAAACGACTCTGAAGAACCCTTGGAACTACTGGTAGCGAGAAACACGCCCGTAGAAGAGGTAGAAGAGGTTTCACTGCCATCAAACAAGAGGTAAAATGGCAGAGCAGGTTTTTACCCGGGCCGGTAGCTCAGTCGGTTAGAGCGCAGCTCTGATAAAGCTGAGGTCGGAGGTTCGAGTCCTCCCCGGCCCACCAACCTACTCCGGTAAACTTTTAGCCATGTTTCGGGCTTGTTCAACAATATCTAGCCCAACCAATTCATCCCAAGCTGCCATTAATTGTTGGAATATTGGGCCGGGAACACTCTGCTTGAGGGGTCGGAAGTCCACTTTCGACACCGGGATCATTGAGTGACTGGTCCCTGAGATAAACACCTCATCAGCATTGTAGGCGTCGTATGGCTGTAGGTCTTCCTCAATGACGGGGATCCCGAGTGTTCGCGCCAATTCCAAGACAGTCTGCCGAGAAATTCCTTGGAGCACTGCACCGTCAGTGGGCGTTCGGATCACCCCATCAGTCACTAGGAAGAAGTTGCCGCCGACACCTTCTGCTATATTGCCATTGTGATCAAGCAAGACCGGCCAGGCCTCAGGATCTGAATCAACAACCTCAAGCATCGCCATAGTAAAATTCAGCCGGCTTAGATGCTTCACTTTGGGATCCAACGCGGCGGCATGGTACCCTCTCGTCCTAGTAAACATTGCATGAATCCCAAACTCTTGCAGATGAGCATATCTACGGAACGGAGGGTAGTAGACGTTGATGTGGACTGTCGGCCTAACTGGATCTAAGACTGAACTTGTACGCCCAGTTGTTCCTCCCGCAGGCACCCCTCTTGTGATTCGTTGAGAGACAGAAAAGTCCCCTGAACCGCGAAATTGCTCATTCAGCCGAACCACTTCCAATGTAATCTCCGCCATATCTTCTTTGGTCATTCCTGGATCAATTCGAACGTATTGTAGAGAACGATAGAGTCGATCCAAGTGCTCCTCTAATTTGAATATTTTTCCGTCAAAAGTGCGCTCTACATCAAAGACTGCATCACCGCCAAAGCCTCTGTCCCCTACCGATATCATGCACTGACTATGGGGTAAGAATTCACCATTCAGGTAATCGATAAAATCTGGCATGTATCCTCCTCTGTACAGCAAAGGTTCTGGGAAAACACCTGTAGGCCAGTCAGGCTACTATGTGCTACTAAAGTCTGTCAAATCCCACCCAGATTGCTGATTGGATATGGATAGCAAGCTCTAGAACCGCTACACTTAGACTAATCAACATTGAGCCATGACATTCGGAGCGATCATCTTGGTAACAGAAAAGCAGATTCAAACAGTACTTGCTAGTTTAGATACCGCGTTAGCGTGCGAGAAGTGTGGAGCGCGCCTCCGTTTCGGTGACCGAGCGTGTCCGCATTGTGAAGCTGACGTCGATGACCTGCTGCGAGCTTGGGCCCAACAACTCATCGACCAACTTGGAGATACTACCGCCGACGTTTAAATCCTAGATAGTGGCCAACTCAATTGAAAGGATTGCCATGAACACCAGCGACTTTCATTCACAATCAAAAGCCACGCTGAACACATCCGAAGGCACTATAGGTTATTGTGATCTTTCGGTAATTGAGGACGCCTTGCCAACTAGCCTGGACAAACTCCCATTCTCTATCCGTGTCCTTTTTGAGAACGTTCTCCGTCACGCGACGGGTGATTTAGTACGTGATACTGATCTCCTCAATATCCTCCGATGGAAGCCCGATTCCACTCCAAACCAAGAATTCCCCTTTATGCCTGAACGTGTACTTCTCCAAGATTTCACGGGAGTACCCGCAGTAGTAGACCTCGCAGCTCTTCGATCAGCGATTAGCCGAATGGGCGGAGACCCTAACAAGATCAATCCGCTAGTTCCCGCGGACCTCGTGATCGACCATTCGGTCCAAGTTGACCACTTCGGCTCTTCTGAAGCATTCCAAAAAAATGTCCAACGCGAAGTCGAGCGGAATCAAGAACGCTATGCCCTTCTCCAATGGGCACAAAACACCTTCTCGAACTTCCGTGTCGTTCCTCCAGGAACGGGTATCGTCCATCAAGTGAACCTCGAATATCTCGCGACCGTAATAGCCGTTCGAGATGGCATTGCGTTCCCGGACACACTTGTCGGAACAGACTCTCACACTACCATGATAAATGGGCTCAGCGTACTGGGTTGGGGTGTCGGCGGGATAGAAGCCGAGGCAGTCCTCCTTGGGCAACCGTATTACATGCAGATGCCTGAAGTTGTTGGGTTACGTTTAACAGGAAACCTTCCAGAAGGGAGCACCGCCACCGATCTCGTTCTCACGATCACTCAATTGTTGCGTGCACACGGGGTTGTCGAGAAATTTGTTGAATTTTTCGGTCCAGGACTAGCACGTCTTCCTTTAACTGATCGAGCGACTATTGCTAACATGGCACCTGAATACGGGGCCACCGTAGGCTTTTTCCCAATCGACGATGAAACCATACGCTATTTGAAAGTCACGGGACGGAAGCCTTATCAGATAGATCTCGTCGAGCGGTATGCAAAGACTCAAGGGCTGTTTTACAGTGACGCATCTCGCGAGCCGATCTACAGCCAAACTTTGGAATTGGACATGGGCACCATAGAGCCGAGTCTCGCCGGCCCCAGACGACCTCAAGAGCGCGTTACTCTCGACCAAGTGAAGCCCTCTTTCCTAGCAGCTATGGATGTGCCTGTTGACACAGCCCCAGTCACCTTATCAATCGGCGAGCAAAGTGCAAGCGTGAACCACGGGATAGTCGCAATAGCAGCGATCACGAGTTGCACAAATACGTCAAACCCTTCTGTTATGGTTGGGGCCGGCCTCCTTGCCAAGAAAGCGGCAGAACGTGGTCTATCGCGACAACCATGGGTGAAAACCAGTATGGCGCCAGGATCAAAAGTAGTCACGGATTACCTTGAGGATGCAGGCCTGACTCCATACCTTGACAGATTGGGGTTTGATCTCGTGGGCTACGGCTGTACTACGTGCATCGGGAATAGTGGGCCGCTGCCTGATCCCGTCGCGCAAGCCATCGACAGTCATGACCTTATCGCGACGGCTGTGCTAAGTGGCAACAGAAACTTTGAGGGACGTATCCACCCACAAGTTAAAGCGAACTATCTAGCCTCACCTTTACTAGTCGTCGCATATGCCCTCGCAGGGAGGATCGATATCGATTTAACCAAGGACCCTTTGGGCCACGACGACTCGGGCGCACCTGTGTACCTCCGAGAAGTGTGGCCTACCCAAGAGGAAATTTCCCGAGTCATCACGGGAAGTGTGAAACCGGAGGCGTTCCTGAAGAGCTACGGGGATGTGTTTTCGGGAGACAGTACCTGGGGAGCATTAGAAGTGCCCGATGGTGACCAATATAATTGGAGCAACGTTTCAAGTTACGTTCGCGAAGTGCCATTTTTCCAGGATCTTCCAACTGACCCTCCGGCTCTCCAAGATATTACTGGCGCACGAGTGTTGGTATCACTTGGAGACTCCGTCACTACAGATCATATCTCTCCCGCGGGTAGCATCCCGGCGAACGCACCTGCAGGACAATATCTAAAGTCACTTGGGGTCGAGCAACGTGACTTCAACACATTTGGTTCTAGACGTGGCAATCACGAGGTTATGATGCGCGGCACTTTTGGGAATCCACGACTCCGGAATAAACTTGTCGACGGGCAAGAAGGAGACTGGACGTTACATCAACCGAGTGGCGATAAAATTCGCATTTACGATGCGTCCACAAGATACCGAGAAGAAAGTGTCCCCCTGATTGTCCTCGCTGGCAAGGAATATGGCGCTGGTAGCTCGCGTGATTGGGCGGCCAAGGGACCAAACCTTCTAGGGATACGCGCGACCATCGCTGTGAGTTATGAGCGCATACACCGCAGTAACCTAGTAGGCATGGGGATACTACCGCTCCAGTTTAATCAATCAGAAAACAGCGAAACCTTAGGGCTAACTGGGCGAGAATCTTTCGATATTTCCGGTATCTCCTCAGGATTAAAGCCCGGTGGCTTAGTACGAATAACCGCACGCCGGGACGACGGGACAGAAGTATCGTTCACGGCAATTGCGCGCATTGACACGGTGGTAGAAATGGACTACTACCACCAAGGGGGAGTCCTGCAAACAGTTTTGCGACGGATGCTACGCGACAATCCTGATCACGACCAATAGAAAACGGAAATTGCTTCATGGCAACCTATTCTGGTCCCAGTAAGGACTCGGGACCCGGCGGCCCTTGGTACGCTCTTTCGAATACGTCGTTCCGTAGACTATGGATAGCTTCATGGCTTTGGATGACCTGCATGATGATGGAGCTCGCCGTCGCGTCTTGGCTGGTATTACAGCTCACGGATTCACCGTTCAGCGTAGCACTTGTAGGCACATTTCGCATGCTGCCCATGTTCGTCGTTGGGATAGCAGTAGGTGAGCTTGCCGACCGTCTTCCTAAAAAGCGTCTCATGGTGGGGGCCCAATTCTTACACGTCACCGGCGCTTCAGCGATGCTGTTCCTGCTTACCATGGGATGGATACAACCATGGCACGTTTATATCTGTACATTTCTTATCGGCACCGCTATGACAACTGACTTCCCCGCTAGAAGGGGATATTTCGCCCAGATGTTCGAGTCATCAAGGCTAAATAATGTCATCGCCCTAGAAACCGCAGCGATGATGGGGTCGTTTATGTTAGGACCACTTTTGGGGGGCATGCTCATCGAACTAGTCGACTTCACCGGCTCATACGTTGTGATGGTGAGCATCTTCGTAGTAAGTCTCCTCATCGTTATAACGATCCGATCGGCCGAGCCAATCCAATCTGCAGAAAGGCAAGACGGAGTGATCAAAGACGTTATCGAGGGCATGAAGTTCGCCCGTAACAATCCAACCCTTTGGTCCCTCTTCCTGGTTACGGCAGTAGTCAACTTCCTAGGGTTTCCTTTCATGCAGCTAGTTCCTGTGATCTCCCGAGACGTCCTCGGGATTGGAGCATTCCTATACGGCCTTCTCGCGGCATCGATGGGTATCGGATCTTTCGCCGGTTCTATGGTATTGGCTTCGATTAAAGTGCGGAATCCACAGGCGTACTTTTGCCTGGGAGCTCTAGTTTTGCAATTTTCGATCGCAGTGTTTGCGTATTCAGAATTCTACCCGCTCTCATTCTTGATCCTCATTGTCGCAGGGATAGGTCAATCTGGCTTTGCCAGTATGCAGTCAGCGATTACACTACAAGCCGCGCCACCAGCAATGCGAGGACGCGCAGTTGGAGTCATCTTACTAGCGATCGGACTTCATCCGCTTGGAGCAGTACTACTAGGGAAGCTAGCGGAAGTCATTAATCCCCAACACGCCTTGGGGCTCCTAGGGATAACAGGCTTTATTTTAGTACTATCCTTGCGGATAGCGTTACCTGCGATCCAAGGGTGGCCATGGCAGAACGAGAACAGCAACTAGGCGCAATTTCTCGATGTACCGAGCTTTCGATGTGACCTGTCCAGACAACCTTGTGTTAGGCATGACCACACTGGAGGATCCTCTTAAGGTTGCACGGAGCCATTTTCACGCAATGGATCTGGAGTGACAATGAATAGGAGTGAAGGAAGCACAACTAATGAGGCGATGAGCGCCAACCCGATCATGATAGCCGTAAGCACCCCAAATGACGAAATTACCGGCATTGGAGCAAACCCCATGATAGTAAATCCTGCAATACTGGACGCCGCCGAGGCCAATAGTGCGCCTCCTGTACCATTTGCAGCTCGTCTAATGGCTTCAACCTTGTCACGCGTCTTGTTCATCTCTTCACGGAAGCGCTCAGTCATATGGATGGAATAGTCAATGCCAACCCCGACCGAGATTGCCCCAATAGTCACGGTGACGAAGTTTAAGTTAAATCCTAGAACATACATAAGCGCATATAGCCACACCACTACCAAAGCTATGGGAACAACGGTAACAACTGCATACCGCAAGGATTTCCTAGTCACTAACAAGAGGATTAATGTAGCTCCAATAGCAATCGGTAATGAAGTCTGCAGTGATCTTGTCGTTGCATCCAATTGCGCCTCGCGAATAAATGGGCTTCCTGTTAAACCAACCCCACTCAAGGTAGGAATCTCCCTGAGTGATTCGATATGATGATTCAATGACTCTCTTGCAAGTCTAAGCATGGTCTGTTCTCTTGAATCCGCTATCCCTATCTGTAACGTCGTTATCCAGGCATCAGCTTCCTCGTCGTAGTCAAGTATTTCCTGGATCTGTCGGGAGGTGAACTTTTTGACATTTTCGTTGATGGAAACCCCATGCTCTCGAGCATACAAAAGGATTGCTTTGACCTGTTCAGATGAATCCGGGATACCATCTTGATCGCTGTCCCGCAACGTAATTCCGCTAGCCTCGGTCACCCGAGTTACGAAGTATTCGTTTCGAGTCGCCTCGTCCAACAGGCGAAAAATGTCAATTACGCTTGTCAGTACTCGCCCGTCGGAATCCTTTGATATATGGGGATTGCTTGAAAGCTCACTGACAAACGCCTGGATACTCATCAAAGTCTCAATGTCTGTGAGATTCCCATTTAGATACACTGACGCGGGCTCACCAGCGCGCTCATCTCCATGCATATCTAACTTATCAAGACTAATAACGAAGTCAGAGTCGCCATCGAAAATGTCGCGAACATCGAACGTTGGGGCAAGGTTCCAAGCCAAAAGCAACGAGATAACGGTCATGATGGATATCCCAAATAAAAGCGGATATCGATAGCGCACGAGGATGGTTGACCAGAGTCCCAATCGCCCAAAATGCTTTAGTTCTATGAGCCGCGTCTTAGCGGTGCCACTCTTCGCCTCCCTCGGAGCTCTGTGAGATCGCATCTTTAGAATCAAAGCTGGAATTATCAGGAACACGACGACGGTTACAGACAACATCGCGATGCCTACCATAGCGTCAACGGCGACAAGAAATATCACGGAGATTCCGGACGACACAGACACGCCGATTCCACCTATAAAGGGACGAACGCGTGCTAGACCAAGTTGTTGGTCACCCGTATCCATACGATATCGATCAATGATCATCATCGCCAACGGTGTGACAACGCCGAGTAGCAAGAAAGAGGCTGCTGCGGCGATCCCTCCGGCTACCCCAAAGTGCACTACGGCTTCAATACCTGAGGAGCTGTTTGACAGGAAAGCGATCCCATCACTTAACATTGCGAGGATCAACGCACCTAGTATCCCCGTAAACGCCAATGCGATGGCGTTTGTCGGCTCCCAACCAGAATCTCTTACTTCCTGATACCTTTTCAATGCATGGACCGCGAAATCGACGCCGAGGGCAATCATCGCGATCGGAACCAAAATCTCGATGGTGGGGCCTCCATCCAATCCTACCAAATTGGAAATGCCTTTCAGCCATATCATCAGCGCGCCCAGGCCCACCCCGACCAAACTCATGGCCCAATAAGATCGCAAGCTCATCCCTACCACAAGAACGGCCGCAATAACCGTCAGCATAATGAATACTCCAGCGATTTTACTCTCATCATCACCCTGCAAATTCTGATCGATCGCAATTCCCCACAATTTGTAAGACCCCTGCTCACCTCGCAAAACTTCTTGGACGGCACGGTTAAATCGTTCCTTATTAAGAATCTGTTCACTACTCCCGATTCCTGATCGAGAAGCACCGCCTCCTAACACATCGTTTCGCGCTACAACACCGAAAAATAGAGCTGGGGAAACCCAATAATCAATCTCTCGACCCATGACTACTCGTCTCTCTGAAAACGCCTGAACGGACAGGGCGTTCCGAGCATCAACCGCTTCTGGATGTGAGAGGATCTCGCTTGTGACCAGCTTGACTTCATCTTCGGTAGACAGAGAGAGTGTCGTGCCCAGTTGGTTCAATCCCATCTCAACGTAGTCAGCAAACGTATTAACACCAATGAACGGTTCTTGAGTAGCTGGGTCAAACCCTTTATACAGGAACTCCTGACGAGGTAGTGAATCCGGGCCCAACTGATGGTCAGCATCGGCTTGGTGAAGTTTACGGGTGTTTCGTTGGAGTTCCATTAGCGTATCTCTAGTCAATACGTCCCCGTCGCGGGATTCAAGCACAAAAAACGACACGTGCGCCACTGGATCGAAACGACTATCAAGCTCATCCCGCAGATCAATAACCACGGACTTAGGATCATACGAAGCCTCTTCTTCTGGGGGGTACGCTACGAAAGGAATCAGCCAAACTGCGGTCAACACGAACCCAGCGATCACACATTTGCCCGCATTCCGAACAAGAAAGTCAGTGATGTGCGTGGTTAATTGCCTGGCTTGTGGCACTTGAGAAGAATCCATTATGTACACATCCCTTATTGCTTTACGAGACGAACCACATTTTACGCCTATCCAAGCCCAAACTCACGGAAATAGCCCAATCGCAATCCGGCAAAAAGATATGTCGTTGCATAGCTCCTATATGGCGACCAACGCGTTGAATAACTAAGGGCCGAATCGCTATCCATGACCAGACTAGCTCCTCCGGCTATTAAAATCTTCTGAAGCATCAAATCACCAGATGGGAACCCGTCCTCGCGATCCAGCGCGTTTACGAGTAGCCATTGTGCCGTCCAAGGCCCGACGCCTCTGAGCATAACAACCTGACCCACGGCTTCATCGTCGGGCAGCATTTTCAGATCTTCGGGGTTGAACGTACCTGACACTACTGCTCTGGAGATATCAACAATATACTCAGCTTTCCGTTGACTAAGTTTCACTCCTCGCAAGCCTTGAACACCAGCCTCCACTAAGACCTCAGGGCTAGGAAAACCATGATGCACTGTATCGTGCACAGTCAAAGTCGCACCATACGTTTGGATTAGTAACCTTCGTACGACCCGCGCAACATTCGCGCTAATTTGCTGTCCAATAATTGACTGGACTATCGATTCATGTACTGAATTGGATTGAGGGCGGTGCAATCCCCGAAGTTGCGGTACTAAACTGGAGAGAGCTGGATCAGCAGAGGCCATCGCGTAAAATCCAGCCAGATCTTGATGCACACCAAGTAATCGGGAAACCTGAGTGACCGAGCGGCGAACTACGTCATCGCTAAGCGATTTCGCGGTCAGTGTGACGTCCAAACGGGGGTCTTCGATGTTACCAGAAGAGGAAACCGCCACCAAAATAGGGAACCCATCTATCCCTAAGAGACGCGTGAAGCTAGCTCGAACGTAGCCTTGGGCAGCGTCCTCCCAACCCCCATGTTTCGCTGTATGTTCTAAATCAAACGGCGCAACAGGTGTCACCGTGACGGTCCGCGTTAACATCAATTACATCGCGTCAACTAAAGGTGCCAGTCGCCCCTTTGAAGGAGATACCTGTTCATAACTCGCGGCAACACCAAGAAGAAAATCTTCTTCAAATGCTCTTCCAATGAGTTGTAGTCCTAGGGGAAGACCGGAGTCACTAAATCCACAGGGAACACTCATAGAAGGCAAACCAGTAAAGTTCGAAGGGAAAGCATTGCGATACAACATATTGTTCCCGGACGCTGATACCGGTAGCTCAACTCCTCTAATCGACACTGAGGTCGCGTCTATCCGAGGCGCAGGCATAAGAGTGGTTGGTGTTGCGAGTACATCAACTTGCTGAAATGCTTTGGCAAATTCCTCTTTGACTAGTCGCTGCGCCCGGAGACATTTCGCGTAGTCACGACCAAGGACGAACTGCCCCGACAGGTAACGTTCGGCTAACTCGGGCGTGTACAATTCACGGTTTTCACGGAGCCACGGCTCATGTAGAACAAAATCCTCTGCCAATTGATCAATCTGAAGCGAGTCAGCATAACGGAGTGTGGGCAGCGATACCTCTCTAATCTCGGCGCCCATTTCAGCAAGTTGCGAGATCGCTGCTCGAGTGCGTTTTTCGACCTCTTCATCGATGTCTTCGAAGTAGAAGTCCGTAGGAACGCCAACTGTAACGCCTTCAAGGCCATTCGGCAAAAGGCGACTATAGTCTCGCGCTGCTATCGGAACACTGCTTGGATCTAATGCATCATAGGCCGCGAGCACCTGGAGAACCAAAGCGGCGTCTGCAACCGTCCGTGTCAATGGCCCTATATGATCCCCATGAAAAGTCGTTGCAATCATCCCCCGCTGACTGACTCGACCGAACGTTGGTTTGAGACCGACGACGCCGCAATACGCAGCAGGAGTTCTAACAGAGCCACCGATATCCGTACCCAGAGAAGCGAAAGTTACGCACGCCGCGACGTTCGCCCCAGCCCCTCCACTCGAGCCGGCTGGTATATGATCGAGATTCCACGGATTACGAACAGTACCGTAGTGCGGATTATCGGAAGTTCCCCCGGCAGCAAGTTCATGCATGTTTTCTTTACCGATGATGACCGCTCCGGCAGCTTTGAGCTGTTGAACAGCAAAGGCGTCTTCTTCCGGAACAAAATCGCGAAATACCAAAGACCCAGCCGTACACTTAACGCCTGCCATAGCAATGTTGTCCTTGACTCCAACAGGTATTCCGTCCAGAGGACCCTGGTATTCGCCACGAAGTATCGCCTGCTCACGAATCCTGGCTTGCCTTAAAGCCGAGTCCGCCATAAGTGTAATAAAAGAATTTAGATTGGGCTGCATGCGTTCCGCTTGTCTAATAGCGGCATGTGCCAATTCAACAGGCGAAATTTCCTTGCTGCGAACTCTTGGCGCCAATTCCTGAATAGATAGTTGCAACCATTCCGGTGTGCTCACGGTCAAACACCCCCCTCATTCGACTTCTCCACAGGAGACTCTCTCTCAATTGCTGACGGGTTTCCATCTAATGCCCGTACTAATCGCCCCGAAATTACAGTGGCCAAGTCTAAATCCTCTAATCGTGCCGCGCGACGTCCGTACAGTTCGACCCCGGACAGGACACCCTTAAGTTCTTTGTCAGTGGGCCGAATGCCATTGAATGCTGCTAACATCTGCTCGAGTAGCGAAGCTTCAATCATTGATTTCCTCCCCTATATAGCCTGTCTTCAATCAGACAATAGATTCACCCAAGGTTGAGAACACCGTCTAGAACGCTGGAGAGCGAAGAACCGATGCGTCAATCTTCCGATGTATTAATTGCCCGTCTGTAAGCTCTCCAAAGAACTTATTATCCTCCACCATCACCTTACCGCGTAATATCACGGTAGTTGGCCATCCAGTAACATCCCATCCATCCCAAGGACTATAATCTCGAAGGTGGAGTTCGTTTACACTCACCTTTTTCCGTATCTCCGGGTCAAGGATAGTAATATCTGCATCACTACCCACAGCCAAGATTCCTTTTCTCGGGTAAAACCCCAACAGCTTCGCAGGGTTTGTTGCGGTGATTTCAGCGAACCTCTCAAGCGACATCCCCCGCTTCACAACTCCATCTGAATAGCCCACACTCATCCGTAGTTCAATCCCGATGTTACCACCCTGAACATCGACAACGGTTCGACCTCGCGTCTTCTCAGCGTAGGTGGTTGCAATACTGTCTGTCGCCAAGATACTGATATCACCATTAACCAGACCGTCCCACAAACGAAGGCGGTCTGTCTCTGATTTGGTTGATGGATACGTGTGGTATTTCATCCCATCAGGTTCCATATAGTTTTCAGAGTTGAAGGAGCAATACAGCAAGATGGTTTCGGCATATACGGGCAGCGCCCTTCTCCGCGCTTCTGCAACAGCGTCCACACCCTCACGAGCACTGGTGTGAACAATGTACATCGCAGACCCAGCGTGCTCGGCAATCCGAACGGTACGTCTTACCGATAGGTCTTCAGACAAATTGGAACGAATTACCGGCAAGTAGTACCACTCCCAAGTCTCCCGTTCCTGAGCCAACGCATAGTTATGTTGCACTGTTTCGTCATCCTCCGCGTGCACCGCAACCATGCCGCCATGCTTGGCTGTTTGCGCCATAATATCTGCTAATTGACCCGCGTCGATCATAGTGATCGGCCGTCCGGGGCGAGGGGCATGATTAGTCGTGAACACCTTAAGGCTTGGGAGGCCTGCGGCCATCAGTTCCCCAATTTGACCAACGGTATCTGTATTCGTACCCCGCCCGAAAAACGTGCAGTGGGCAGAATAATCCGCATACGACTGGCCCTGAAAATATCCAAGGTGTTCGAAAGCAGCGTCTACAACCCGTGGTTTCTCTGGTCGGGTCACATTCGCGAAATCAACGAAGGTAGTAGTTCCGCCCCAGATCGCTGCTTTGGACGTCTCGGCCGGACCAGCAGTGTCCGTACCCCAAGCAGAAGGCGAAAGCGGGGTCTGAACGTGCGTGTGGGCCTCAACTCCACCTGGCAGAACGATCTTTCCGCTTGCATCAATCGTTTTCCCTGTATCTTGAGGCAGCCCTCCTGCCACCGTCAGTGCGACAATCTTTCCCCCTTCGACACCAATATCCCACATCCCGACGCCCATTGGGGTAACTACTCGCCCTCCAACAATTTTCAGATCTAACACTGGTGATTACCTCTCTTTCTCCTATGGATACCTACTTTGACCCCAAAACCCTTCTGGAACGAGCAAGAGATCACGTAAATGTGGCATCCTTTCGAATAATGCTTCTTGTTCATGATGTGCGGATTCCAAGACCTCATCAACATCTACAGAAAGTACTCGTCGCCCCTGTACTAAAACCACACCGTCCACAATCACGGTGTCCACGTCCGCACCACTCGCGTAATTCACAAGCCGGTCGATAGGAAGAATGGGAGGGTAAAGATGAGGTTGGAACATATCTACCAAGATAATATCTGCTTTCTTCCCTTCTTCCAAGGACCCGATTTCGTGTTCGACACCCAGTGCTGCTGCAGCATCTATCGTAGCCAGTTCGAGGATTTTCCCGGGTGGCATAAAGAGTGAATCATGCTTATAGGTACGATGTAACCGTCCGCACTGAAACATATGCCGGAACATGTCGTATCCCATGTCGGGTGCTGTACCGTCTGAGCCAAGAATCACTCGAACACCCGCATCTAGCATTTCGGGAACAGGACAGTAATCAGAATAGATCGCACCGGAACTGGGATTGTGCGCTATTACGCTATCGGTTCCAGCGCAGATTTCGACTTCCTCGCGTGTGAGACCAGTGGAATGTGAAAGCAACGCATGCGGACCAAGCATCCCCAGTTTTTCGTGTGCGAATTTGGCCGTGCCCGTACTATGCCCGTCTTGATTGAGCAGGAGTTGGTACCGAGAAGTCAGATCATTCACCATCTCAACTCGGTCCATCAGCGCAAGCATCTCGGTCGAATTTAGAGGCGTTGTAGCGGGATTGTAGACTGGGAACATCATACTCACGTAGGATCGCCCGTTATCTTTCCCGTGCCATCGCTTCACGATTTCCTCGCTGGTCTCGACTTGTTCAGTAAATGAAACCATGCGGTCCTTAGAACCATTTTCATTCCATGTCGTGTATTTACGTGGGTAGGGTGGAAGACTGGGGCCCACAGTCAAGAATTCCCGAATTCCTATTTTGCGCACTGCTTCAGCGTGGCGATCAGCATAGATTGCGTCATCCGTCCTCATCACCATCGTGCCTCCGCCAAAGAACGTGAGACCACAAGTCGTCCCAGCCTTCAAGCGTTCCAAGGTCGTCAGGAGCCCTTCGACATACCAGAAATTCTCAGTGGTGCCCTCAGCATAGATAGCGTCCGCTGTGTGTCCCCACAGCATATGTTTATAAGTCCCAAGGTTTTTCGTCAACCCGTGACCAGCGTGGCCATGACCATCAATGAGACCCGGCATCACAACATGTCTTCGCGCATCAATCACCTGTGACGCCTGATAGGCAATTTCGATTTCCTCCCGTTGTCCGACTTTAACAATCCGATCATCTTGCACCACTACCGCTCCGTCTTCGATGATGCGGCGGGATTTGTCCATCGTAACAACGGTGCCTCCGCTGATAATAAGTGTGGCCATGGTCGCCTCCTATCTGCCCATAGAGTGTCCGACGATTGAGAAACTGTGAGATTTTATAACGAATTTGGCAAGAAAACAGGGAGGGGCTGCCGACGGATGCCCCGTCAGCAGCCCCTCCTAAAGATCGTACTTATTGGTTAGTTACCATTACCTATGTTATAGAGTTTCGCCACGTTGTCACGGACAATCTTCCGCGTAATCTCGGGCCCTGCAGGAGCAACGTACTGCTCGATCATCGCTAATGAATCCGGCCAGACCCCATCAGGATGCGGATAGTCAGACCCCCACATGAAATTATCTGGGCAGAACTGTGCAGCAAGCATCGGACCAGCAGCGTCCTTCTGGAACGTAGCAAACATCTGGCGGCGGAATAGGTCACTTGGAAGCATCGATACGATCTCCGATTGAGCAGGATGATCCTGCCACTCATAGTCCATCCGATCCAACAGATATGGGATCCAGCCCACTCCACTCTCCGCGATCACCACTTTCAGTTTTGGATGCCGCTCGAGTGCGCCACAGAAGATTACCGACACAACAGCTTCATCCAATTGCATCGGGCCGACTGACAACCAAGCTGCCGATATCCCGGGGTTATTCTCGGTACCCGGTATTCCACGCAATGTCGTCGTGGTGTCCGTACGAACATGAAGTGACAGCACTAGACCGGCATCTTCTACTGCCGCCCAGAGTGGCTCCCACTGCGGATGCCATATCGGGGTATTGTTATCCAGATACGACCACTCCGCACCACGTAGTCCCAACTTGGCTATGTGCTCCACCTCAGCCACAGCAGCCTCGACATTATTGCCAGGGATGCAGCCAAGGCCGATAAACCGATCGGGCTGAGCTTTACAGAATTCGGCGATATATTCGTTATACGCGTGAAAGGCCACTGCGGCTGCGTCGCGATCTTTCAGGCTACCAGACAGCGTAAAGATGCCATACATTACCTCAGCGTCAACTCCGTCTTTCTCTTGGTCTTCCAAGCGACGTACTGGATCAGAAGGGCGGCGTTCGTCAGGCATAAATCCCGCTTCGACCATTGCTTTCAGACGCAAGCTCGCGGGGGTTTCACCAGCTCGTATACGGACCTGTAGACCAGGCTGCCCATGAATGCCCCAAGCTCCCATCTTATATTCACCATCTTTCCCAGCCACCCAAACCGGACCGTTAGGGCCACCCTCAACCACGCGTGGCATACGATCCCGCCATTCGGCTGGAGCACGCGCTGTAAAGGTATCAGCAGGAATATAGCCCATATCCATATGGGAATCAGCAGAGATTGGTCTGTAATCCATAATGCCTCCCCTAGAAGTGCTTTCGTTGAACGACAGGATTTTCCCACCCCAGTATCTGAAATGCAAGCATACCCAGATATATTCACCCGGGACCTTTTAGATTGGTTAATCCCAGAAATATCGCGCCAATTCTGTGGAGCTGACTAAGTGTTGTTTAAGTGTTACGGAAGAAGAACAACTTTAGTACTTTTCTTACGGAATTCGGGGTGTTTTCTGAACGCGTCGAAAAAGCCGCCTCAAACCGAATTTTTCCCTATTGACAAACGTTGTAGGCGGTACTACCGTGTAACGGCCTCCCCTGAGTAGTCCTCTGGGGATGTTATTCATTGCCATGGAGGTGAGGGGATGTCCGTTAAGCTACTGAAACGGCACCGAGCAATGTTGGTAGCGGGATTAGCAGCGCTTGCGTTGACAATCGCGGCTGCTTGCGGCGGAGGCGACGACAGTACTACTGCCGCGACCACCACTACCGCAGCACCAGCGAAAGAGGCGGCTGCTACGACCACGACAACTACGACCACTGCAGCCAAGACAGAAACAAAAGCTGCTACCACAACAACCGCCACTAAGGCCACAACCACTACTGCGACAGCGACCACGGCCAAGGCCTCTGGTCCGCAACCGGTATACGGTGGAACACTCCGTCGCTACGCCTTTAGCCAAGTTCGGACACCAGATCCTGGCCACTTCGACTACCGAGGCGCCATGCCCGG
>CAZVDP010000002.1:0-70355 GCA_964625945.1 uncultured Dehalococcoidia bacterium
GCGTCAAAGGTAAGCCATGGATGACTTTCTTGCGGGGACAAGTACTGTTGAGGGATGGTGAGGTGCAACGAGATCGAGGATATGGACAATTCTTGCCGGCAGGAAAGCCGTTGGCTCCCATCATGGGGGCGGCAGAATAACAATGTCACGCTGTGTATACGGGTTAGTGGTTGCCAATGGGGCCAGCCTCCGTAGGAGCATATAGTTCAAAAGGGAAGGTAGAGATGAAAAACGGGTTTAAAGTAATTGACGCGGACGCGCACATGCAGGACCGATTGGCGAGTTGGGTTGAGATGGTAGAGCCGGAATACTATGATCGACGTCCCCGTATAGAAATTCTGGATGACAAGTATGGTATGGGGCCGCGGATCGCTGAATGGAGACCGTCTGAGCTTTTGCCAGATGCAGTTACTAGGAGTACGACGCTCCAAGGCGGTAGTGGCCGACGCCGTACGCGGGTCAATCTCCCTGAGATGATGCCTGCTAAATATCCAGACGCCTATCCGGCACAATGGAGTGCTCAAAGTCGCTTGGACGACATGGCGAGATATGGGTGGGACAAGCAGGTTTGCATCCCTGACCTTGGGTCTCTCCCGTTCATACGTGTTCAAGGAAGAGATCAAGGATATCTGTGGGCCCTGGTTCGTGCCTATAATTCTTGGGCTCGCGAATTTTGTGATACTGATCCACAGAAGTTGTATGCGGTTGCAGCGATGCCCAACCAGCATGACGCGGAGGGTTTGGCAGCAGAAGGAAGACGGGTCATTGAGGAACTGAATCATGTCACGATTATGATGATGAGCGCGAATAAGGGTATGCAATGGCAAGATCCTTCCTATGATAAGTTTTGGGGACTCGCGGAGGAATTAGACTTTCCGATGTCGTTTCACGGCGTCACAAGTGGAGAATCTCACACAGCGGCGCGTTACCAGCCGCGGCATCTCGTTCCTGGACAGCAAGTAGCACTGGATCATGCCGCGGGGTTCCCTTTCGAAAATATGCTTTCACTTGGACACATGATTTACATGGGTGTGCTTGAGCGATTCCCCAAAATGCGTGTTTCGTTCCTCGAAGGAAATTCTGGGTGGCTACCTTGGTGGCTTAGTCGTCTAGACGATCACGCTCTAGAGAGTCGTCGTCAAGGTATGTGGTTCGACGCTCCATTACTTCCATTGCAGCCGAGCGAGTATTTCCGTCGGCAGGGATTTGTGGCTTGTGATGGTGATGAAGGTGCGTTACCCGGCGTAGTAGCTTTGGGGTGGGAAGACAACGTTGTTTGGAATACCGACTATCCACACCCTGATGCGCCGGATCCGGATAAGGCTCTCGATGCATTTCTGGATCAGCCTATTTCTGAAGAGGCAAAGCGAAAGATTCTATGGGACAACGCAGTGAGGTTGTACGGTAAGCGGATTACCTAGCTTTGGGTCGCGGGTGATAAGACGATGCCGGTAAATTATCGGATTATTTCTGGAGATTCGCACGTTGACATGACGTGGCTTCCCGGCGATCTCTGGATGCGAGAAGCTCCCCCACACTTAAGCGCTATTGCCCCTAGGGTGATTGAGACCCATTCTGGACTTCGATGGTGGGCTGAAGGGAAAGAATTGGGAGTCGTGGGCGGGTTAGCTTTCGGCTTCACCAAACCGGTGAAGGAACGATCTCGTAGAGTCACCGCTATGACAGAGGCTGGATTTTACGAGCAAGGCCGTCATCCGACTGACCCGGATTTACGCTTGGTTGATATGCAACGGGATGGGGTGGATGCAGAAGTCTTATACGGACTCTCTGCAACTAACGCTCAATTTGAAGATAAGGAACTCCTGCGCTTCATGTATGGAGTTTACTACAAGTGGGCCGCGGATTTTTGTGCGGCACATCCTGGAAGATGGGCGGCACTTGCACCTATCGTTAACCACGACGCGACGGCTGCGGCTGAAGATTTGCGTCGGGCGGCCGCGTTGGGGCTAAAAGGCGCTGATCTGTCTATCTCAGGTTCTGCCAGACCACTTTTTCACAGGGCTTGGGATTCCGTATGGGAAGCGGCAGAAGAGTGTGAAATTCCCGTATCTTTCCATAGTCTCGGACTGAAACCCCGACCCTTGGATGGTCCTGACTCCGATGAGTACAAGGCACCCCATGAAAATCTTCGAAGTTCTATGTTCCAGCTTGGCGGGATTGAATCCTTGGGTGGGATCTTATTGTCAGGCGCATGCGAACGATACCCAGGTCTCAAATTCGTCCTCGGCGAAAGCGGGATCTCGTGGATACCTTTCGTGATAGAACGACTAGATTTCGCGCTTAACGAAAAACGTGGGGATTTTGCACTCAACCTTTCGAAGAAACCGAGCGAGATCTGGCGATCAAATGGTTACTCGACATTTCAAGATGAAGAAACAGTGGCCTCAGTTGTCGATCTCGTAGGAGAAGACAACATTATGTGGGGTTCTGACTATCCGCATCCAGATTCTGTTTGGCCAGATTCACTGGCGGCGATCCAACGAAGCCTACTTGGGCTACGGGAAGAGCAGACAGAGAAGATCATTCGCAATACCGCGGGCCGTCTCTATGGATTTCTTAGCGACTAGCAAAGTTCCTCAGGCTTGACGCAAGTTGGGAGCGAACCTAGAATGGCTCCATTCCTAGGAATTTTGAAGCGGGGGCGTTGATTTTATGCCTGCTCACTATAATCGCGGTGCTACTTTTTCGGAACCATCTCTCCTTCCCGAAGACCCATTGATAGATCTATTGGCTCGTACCAACGCCAAAGTGGAAGACTTTGCGGTCTCGCCGGATGGCTCGCGCATAGCGTATGTCTCCGCGGAGATGGGAGGGTACGATCTTTGGGTGGTGGACATAGATGGAGCAAACAATCGTCGGATAGTAGACATGTATCCAGAACAATGTCTCTTCCCTTCGTGGTCTCCTGACGGTGAGTGGATTGCTTACGGTGCTCGGTATGACTCCCCCACCGGAAATTTGTATGTTGTGCGGGCTGATGGTTCCGAGCCCCCGTACAACATCACCTACGATAACAGCCCGGTTCGCTACGCAGAATGGACGCGTTGGACACCAGATGGCGAACATGTCCTTTTCGCTGGTGGAGGGCCGAACGGATTTAGCCAAATCCTCGCACTTCCGACGAGAATACCGACAGGAAAAATTCGTCCTAGACTCGTCACGAATGACGATTGGAACAATGCGAATGTCCAGCTTTCTCCCGACGGAGAAAAGATCGCGTTCCAGTCCGACAGAAGCGGCTATGCCGATAACAAGCGAATGGATGTGTTCGTTGCGCCGACAACTGGAGGAGACTCGAGGAATGTAACGCCGAATACGAAAGAGACGCATGACTCGCATCCGCGTTGGTCCCCCAACGGAGATCGCTTGGTCTTCGTTTCTGACCGGACCGGATGGCGCAATATTGGCGTTATCGATGTGGAGACGGCTACAACGACTATGTTAACGGCGAGCGAATGGGACGAAGGGAACCCTCATTGGTCTCCCGATGGGAATTGGATCGCCTATGTCGCCAATAAGAGCTGGAACTTCCACATCATGTTGGTTCCCGCGGACGGAAGTAAAGAACCGATGCAGTTGACCCGGGGGAACGGTGTTAATGGGGGGTTTGAAGGGAATCAGGTTCGAGGATCAATCGCCTGGACACCAGACGGAAACGAGATCGTGTTTACAAGAATGAATCATAAGACCTGTAGTGACCTATGGGCGATTTCGGTTAACGGAGGAGAGCCTAGGCAGATCACTAACCACATGCCGGAGGAATTGGATACTAGTGAATTTGTGGAACCGGAGTTGATGTGGTACAAATCCGGCGACGGCTTAGATGTGCCTGCGTGGCTGTACCGGTCCGATGGAGTGTCCGGTCGAACACCACTGATTATCTTTGCCAGAGCGAATATCCACGGATTCCATGTAAATGGGTTCTATCCCTTTATCCAGTACTGGTGTCAGAAAGGTTACACAGTGATGGCCCCTGAAGTGAGAGGTAGTGGGGGGCTTGGGAAGAAATACGAAACCTTGAACTTCGGAGATTGGGGAGGCGGCGACATCGACGATATTGCCGCCGGCGTGAAGCACTTGGATGAACTCGAACTGATTGATCCGGCCTTGGTTGGGATGCATGGGGGAAGCACGGGCGGGTATTTCACAAACCAGTTGATCTCTCGTTACCCTCAGTTATTGAAGGCTGCGGTAAATTTCTATGGTCCTCCAGATTTAGTTCACATGCAAAACTACGGTTCTGCCAGTGGAAGGTCAACGTTGTGGGACGTCGTTGGCGGAGACTATGGTGGCCCGGAAACCGCTCTTGATCACTGGAAAGAGCGGTCGCCCGTTTACAACCTGGAGAATATCGTGACCCCACTTCTGTTTCTCTGGGGGGATCGTGATGGCGTTAGGATCAGTATGGCACAGGACTACTTCCGTCAAGCCAAGCAAATGGGTGGGAAGTACGTGGAATTCATACAATATAACTGTGAACATCACGGGTGGTATGATTGGCGGCCAGAAACAGTGGCAGATGCGCTTCGGAGAGCCTCTGGCCATTTCTCACGCTTCCTTTTCGGAGAGTAGTCCGTGTCGGTTTGATAAAGGGAATGTAATGAGGGAAATCTACGGCAAACAAGTTTACGACTCACTGGAAGAATTGGTGGCACCAATTCATACGGCTCTGGTGATCGTGGACATGCAGAACGATTTGGTTTCCCCTGGCGGATTAGTAGATCGCAATGGTACCGCCTTGGAGGGCAATCGTGCGATTATAGAACCACTGAGATTGCTACTGAAGGGTGCGCGTCGTGGTGGTGTGCTGATTACCTATGTGCTTTATACGATTCAGCCAGGGCTTCCTACGGCAAGCCCTGCGTGGATTTATGAAGGGATGAGACTATTCAGGGGGACAGATCTTTCACCAGCACGAGAAGGGATTTCTAGTCTCGAAGGACTCTTCGAAGGGACTTGGGGCTGGGAGGTTATTCCAGAGCTGGCTCCTCGACCAGAAGATATTCTAGTGCGCAAACATCATTTGGGTGCATTTTGGGACACGAATCTTGACAAGATACTTCGAGGGAATGGAATCGAGACGGTGGTGGTTACTGGAACGGCGACATCGGGATGTGTTTTTGATACGGCGGTCGGATCTGCGGCCCATGACTACTATACAGTTTTTGTTAGAGATTGTGTGACTAGTATCGATTCCGAACCACACCAACTGGGCATTGATCTATTATCTCGCCGCTACCCAGGGCCGACATCAGATGACCTGCTCAAGGTGTGGAATCCTACTGATATGTAGAAGAAAGGTTTATCTTAAGGCGTTCGAATTATAGGGAGGAAATTATGATTACTGTTCACGGAAGACTGATTTACGAGACGGTAGAGGAGATTCTTAACCCTCGACATACAGCGATACTGGTTGTCGATATGCAAAATGACTTGGTTTCGCCTGACGGCTGGGCTGGTGCAAAAGGAGATGTAAGTTCGAAACTCACCATCATCGAGCCCCTGCAGCGCACTATTGAAGCCGGCCGAGAGGCGGGTGCAAAAATTGTATATATTCTTTATACGCAAGATGCCTTGCGGTCCGCTATGGCTCCCGCATGGATTCAGTCTTGTTACGCATTTACCCCGAATGGGACAATCGACCCGTCAGTCGAGACAGTGGCTTTGGACGCGTTATTCGCGGGTACTTGGGGATGGGAGGTGATCTCGGAGCTAGAACCTAAGCCAGAAGACTTTATTGTCGAAAAAACTCGAAGGGGTGCGTTCTGGGCAACCAACCTTGATAAGGTTTTACGTGCCCACCGTATAGAAAGCGTGTTGGTTACAGGAACCGCAACTGCCGGCTGTGTACTCGATACCGCAGTGGGTGCCCATGCTTACGATTATTACACCGCTGTGCTGACCGATGGAGTGGCTGAAACAAATCAAGAGCGCCACAAGAAAGGCATGGCAGTTCTTGAAGATCGTTATCTCTCAGTTACATCTGAACAGCTAGTTAACCTTTGGAAGAAGATATAGGGATCTATAGTTTAGAAATTTGAAACATTGTATCGAAAGGAGCGTTTCATGAAGTCTATCTTAGGTCATGACGTTTATGATTCTCTAGATGAATTGGTTGATCCAAAACACACTGCTGTGATAGTGGTAGATATGCAAAACGATCTCTGTGATCCGGAAGGATTATTGGCAAAGGGAGGCGAAAACATCGCGGGAAATCGGGTGATCATTGAGCCTCTCCGCGTGCTTTTGGATTCTGCTCGCGAAGCCAAACTACCCATTATCTATATTCAGTACGTAGTCGAGAAGAATCTTTCTACGGTTCACCCGGCGTATATTCATTACTGGTATCGCAACCGTCCCAGTGGGCGCAACAAGATGCCTCTTGAGGTATGCGTAGAAGGAACTTGGGGGCATGAGACGATCCCCGAATTGGCGCCTCAAAGTGAAGATATCATCGTCCGGAAGAATCGAAATGGTGCTTTTTGGGGGACGAAACTGGATCAAGTACTCCGTTCTAACGGAATTGAAAGTGTTGTAGTAACTGGAACAGCGACTACCGGTTGTGTTCTTGAAACGGCGATTGGCGCTTACGCAAATGACTACTACGTAATTATGGCCAAAGATTGTGTCACGATGAGTAATCGGGAGAAGCATGACTTGGGTGTGCAAATATTGATGGACAGATATGATAGCCCAAATTCAGAAGAGATTGTTACAGCGTGGGCTCTTGCTAAAGGGCAAGCCGAATAACCCCTCAGCTAGGTTTTTATGTGATGCTATGGTTGGTTTGAGGAGTATGGCATGAATATTGTGCATGGGAAACAGATTTTTGAATCATTGGAGGAGCTTGTAAAGCCTGAGCATACCGCTGTGCTTGTTGTCGATATGCAAAATGACTTGGTATCCCTAGAGGGACTCAGCGCACGTCGCGGAGGAAACCCCAGCGCACAACGGGACATCATTCCTGCTTTGCAAAATTTGTTGAAGGCTGCACGTAAATCGCGAACATCCGTCGTATATATCCAAGTTGTCACGGAGACGAATTTTGCGTCGATGCATCCAGCTTGGATATATCGCTATCGAGTACTGAATTGGGCTAGTCAGTCTTTAGATGAGCGGGTGCTAGAAGGAACTTGGGGCGCAGACATCATTAGCGAACTCGCGCCGCAAACCGGGGATATCATTGTTAAAAAGCACCGTGAGAGCGCGTTTGTCGGGACAGAACTAGATAGTGTACTGCGATCTAATGGCGTGCAAACAGTAGTTGTCGTAGGCACAGCAACTGGGGGATGTGTCCAGTCTACCACCCAAGATGCGCAGTGGCTGGATTATTACACTGTGGTTGTTAGGGACTGCGTTCCTGGGGGCACTCATCATCGGAATCAGATCGGCCTTGCTCTTATGAGTGAAGCCTGTGATACTCCCGTATCCGATCAGTTGATCGCGATATGGAATCGTAGCTGAAAATTAAATGGAGGGCCTCCTCAAAAGGAGCCCTCCATTTAAACGATTCCTTACCTCGATCAGAGGATTATTCCCCAAATCGGTACAGGTTTACGGCGTTGTCGCATGTAATCTTCCGGAACGTTTCTGGGTCTAAGTTCCCGATTGTGCGTTCCAGCACGGTTTTCGAATCCGGCCAGACGCCGTCTGGGTGAGGATAGTCAGATCCCCACATGAGATTGTTCACACCAATCAGATCAGCCATCTTGCCGACTTCCGGCTCCTCTTGGAACGTCGTGGCTCCTTGTCGGTACCAGTATTCGCTTGGGAGAAGCTGCATTGGAGGGGCAAATTTCTTATCAAGATGCCGCTCGTGGTAGATGTGGTCCATACGCCCAAGTACGAAAGGTATCCACGAACCTCCCATCTCCCCCATGACGAAACGGAAGTCAGGGATATTTTCACACGCTCCGCTCATAATAATACCGGCAAGCCATTGAGAACCAGAGAGCATTCCGAGGGGAAGCCATGTTCCTTGATAGGCCAATTCGTTTTGAGACCATGATCGGCCTAGAGTGAGTGTGCTCAAGTCTGTACTCTCCTGGGGAGGGGGCGGGACTGGGAGTCGTGCTCCACCCAGATGGAAAGAGACCGGCATGTTGGTTTCGGCTACGGCTTCCCAAAGAGGATCCCAGTAACCGTCTCTCGTGTAGATGGGATGCGTTACTTCGCTAGCGATAAGGTCGACTCCCCGGAGGGGGCCTAATGTTGCCGCGCGGCGCAGCTCGCTAGCAGCTTCTTTCGGGTCGTGTACGGAAATGCAAGCGAGAGCGTAGAAACGTCCAGGGTGTGTCTTGCAAAAATCAGCAATCCAATCATTGTAAATACGGTACGTCGCTGTGAGGACTTCAGGATCCTTGATCTTTATTCCTGCTCCCGTCATACCGTAGATCATTTCGGCCTGTGGTCCGTCTAATTCCAGGTCCTTTAAGCGTAATTCGGGATCGATAACGTGTGGGTCTCCATCATAATACCCTGCTTCCCACATCCGATCAGTTCGCGCACTGACTCCTCGTTCGGGAGGGCCGAACCCGAAACCTGTGCCTCCATAAACACCAAGTTCTTTACCGTCGGCAACCCAGATAGCGTTGAACAGTCCGTATTTGTTCTCTTTACTCGGTGCCTCGATCACGTGGGGAACACGGTCCACTAGGTGTGCAGGGGCATTCTTGGTGAAAAGGTCTCCAGGAAGCCAACTCAGGTCCATGTGGCAGTCTGCGGAAACGAAGGTGTAATTCATGGGTTTACTCCTTTTACGTATTGGATATCTCTCTACTGGGCGCCTCTAAGGCGCGGATCCCAAATATCTCGCAGCGTGTCTCCAAAGATGTTGAAAGCGAATACGGTTATTGCAATCGCCAGCGATGGATAGATCGCAAGGTAAGCGCCTGCTAGGAATAGGCTTGAGGTTCCTTCAGTGACCATCCTGCCCCATGAAGGGGTGCCGGGAGATACGCCAACTCCAAGGAAGCTCAGGGAGGACTCTACGATAATTGCGGACCCCAGAAATAGGCTGAGCACCACCACATATAGCGGCATTATGTTGGGCATAATATGGCGAATCATAATGCGGAGGTTTGAGCAGCCTAGGGCTCTAGCTGCATCGATATAAACGTTGTTTTTGACGGAAATCACTTGCGCGCGGAGAGGCCTACTGGCGGGAGCGATGAAGACGATGGCAAGAGTAATGATTACGGTAGCAACGCCTGGCTCAAGAATGGCGATCAGGAACAAGGCAACGATCAAGCCTGGGAACGCTATCATGGTATCTACAATCCGCTGCCCTATCGTATCAACCCAGCCTCCAAGATAGCCCGTCACAACCGCGATAACTAGTGCTAATGTGACCCCACTTGCAACACTTGCGAATCCGACTTGGAGCGAGATCCTTGAACCATAGATGATCTGACTAAGCTGGTCGCGTCCAGTCCTATCGGTCCCAAATGGGTGCGCTTTGCTAGGAGGGTCATAACGGAGATCTAAGTTTCTTTCTTTTGGGTCATAGGGGGAAACCAATGGTGCAGCGAGGGCGACAAATATAAGGAAGGCAATTATTACGCCCGCGAAACTTCCAAGAAGATTAACTCTGGCATGGCGCGTTATTGAACGCATCATCCGTTTGAACATGAACGATGGTTGATTCGTAGTATCTAGAATTCCTAAGACTGGTTGTTGGTCGTTGGTAGTCACTCTAACTCACTCCAATTACACTCTATTCGAACCGAACTCTTGGGTCAATCCAGCTGTAGAGGAGATCGACGACCAGGTTAATGACAAGGACGAGGATGACGATCGCAATGACAAACAGCTGAATAACGGCATAGTCACGGTTGAGGACAACGGTAACGAGTCCTTGGCCGAGGCCGGGGATATTGAACATTGTTTCTACCACGACGGCACCGGCGATTAGTTGTGCGACGTTTACGCCAAGGAGTGTGACGACCGGGAGGAGGCTATTCCGGAGGGCGTGTCGGAACACCACCGCGCGTTCCCGAAGGCCTTTTGCCCAGGCCGTGCGGATATAGTCTTCCCGAATGACTTCAAGGAATTGCGTTCTACAGACGCGGGCGAGTGCGGCGGCCAACCCGTACCCGACAATGAGGGCGGGGAGGATCAGGGTTTTCAGGCTTTCAATCGGATCCACATGGAACGGGACGAACATGGCTGGCGGGAGCCATGAAAAGGTCCAGATGAGGACGACCATGACGACGGCGGAGGTAACGAATGCTGGCATACTCAATCCGGCGACAACTACCCCACGAACGAGGTAATCGAGCCAAGTGTTTCTTCGGACTGCGGAAGCGATTCCGGCTGGTATTCCCAGCAAGACACCAAAAATCAGGCCCATGATCATGATGAGGAATGAGGGGACGATTCTGTCTTCAAGGACTTCGACTGCTGGTCTGCGGAACATAAACGAATCGCCAAAGTCACCTCTGACAATATGACTGACCCAATCAGCGTACTGCACGTAGATCGGGCGGTTGAGGCCGATCTCTTCACGCATTTGCATGATCATTTTCCGTGCTTCTGCCCCCCCGAAGAAGGCATCTTCAGCGAACAGGGCAAGGACGGGGTCTCCTGGAATCAGGCGGACGATACCGAAGATAAATATGGAAGCGATAAAGAGCGTGATCGGGACCATTAGCAACCGATTGATGATGTATTGCTGCATTAGCTGATCTCCATGGCCCGAACTATTTCAAGTGTTTTAGTACTAGAGTGCTACATGGGCCCGTAGGGGTTGAATCCCCCACGGGCCCATGGTTTGAGTCAGGTTTTTATCGGAGCCGCGTCAGCTTTATCGGTCTAGCCAGACGTGGCGGAAGCTCCAGTTGCCGTAGAACGTTGGGCCTGGGTTGTAATTCTTCACGTGCTTGTAAAACGGGACGTTGTTCGTTGCCCAAAGCACTGTGATATTACTGATGCCTTCGTTCGTCAACCAACGTTTCTGTGCGTCTTTGATCATCGCTTTTCGCTCGACGTCATCGATCGTTCGGGTCGCCTTGAGCCACCAAGCATCCCATTCTGACGTATCCCAGAACGTATAGCCATTCGGGCGTCCGTACTTGGTGAATACTCGGTCGAGCACACCTAGTGGGTCGGCGATAATCGTCGCCCAAGCACCTTTGCTCATGGTGTAATCACCCTCGAGCATACGGGCTTCTCGTGTTGAGAATTCCATCGCAGCCAACTCACCCTTGAAACCGACTTCGTTCAATTGCTCCATAGCATTGACCATCATATCGAAGTCCCTGGGTCGGTTGGAGTACACGATGTACCCTGGATCAAGGTCAACTTCCGTGCCGCCGTAACCTGCTTCGGCCATCAATTCTCTGGCTTTCGCCTGGTCTTCAGCTCGGCGGGCTGGGTTCATTCCTGGCATCTCAGCCATTTCAGAATCTGAGAGAGCGAAGTCACCGAAGTCCCGTGGGTCCAGGATGTGCCCGGCGACTCCACCGTACGGCGGATCCCCGTAGCTGGCTCGAGTCATTTCGGTTCGGTCAAGCGCATAGTTTAACGCTGTCCGAACTTTGATGTTATCAAATGGTGGTTTGCCGGCATTCATGATTAAGTTATGCCATACACCAGGGTTGACCGGCCGTACATCAACCTTGTCGCCAAGCTTGTCTTTGACACCTTGGGCTTCTTTCTGGTCAATCACGGGCCAGTGTTCATATGTGTCTAGGCGCCCTGCGAGGATTAATGCCAGCGCAGTGGCTTTCTGACTGATTACGGGACGGTCCATCTGATCCATGTATGGGAGGGGTCGTCCAGAATCGTCTTTGCCCCAGTAGTTGGGGTTACGTGAGAACGTCATCCCAGTCTGGGTATCCTTTGATGTAGCAAGCCATGGTCCAGTTCCCATATCAGCGTCACGGGTATGTCCATCCCGGTCGAGGACGTGCTTGGCGACCATGGAACTTTGCGGGTTAGCGAGCCACGGCAGAATAATGTACGATGGCCCACCAAGATCAAGGACGACAGTGTAGTCATCGACAGCTTCAACGCTCTTGATCATATCTTTGCATTTGTTCGCATTTTCCCCTGATGCCTTGAAAGAAGGTTCGAGACATCGTCCGATTGTTGCGACAACGTCTGCGCTGGTAAATGGTTCACCATCATGCCAGCTGACGCCTTCTCGTAAGTTTAGGGTCAGCTTGCTCCCGTCGTCACTGAAGGACCAGTCTTTGGCGAGGTTCGGGACCAAGACAACACCTTTATCTGGGTCAAATGGTGCATCGTAGGTTAGGAGCGCCTCATAGAGGATCTGGGCATACATAGTGCTTGTAGCACCACCGAAGTCTGATACCCATGTGTCGATCGTCTTGAAGGTTGAGAATGATCGGCGGTTGATTGTGCCACCATATCGCGGTTCGCCAAGACTTGAATCGACACTAATGACAGCGTCGCCACCCTTACCAACGACGAACTTCGACAAATCTTGTCCGCCGGACTTGGCAGTTGTAGTTGCGGCCGCTGCTGCTGGTTTAGCCGTGGTGGTTGTAGTGGTTGCTGCAGCTGTGGTTGTAGTGGTTGCTGCAGCTTGCTGCGTTGCTGGCTGAGACGATGCTGTGTCGTCTGAGTCTCCACCGCCACACGCGACGGCGCCAACAAGTAGTGCAAGTAGTGCCACGCTACCTAGCATCCACGTGAGTCCCTTTTTACCCATGAGATCTCCTCCTATCTTATTGTTCACGTTCAGTTCGCGCGGAAATTTTGGAGTTTCTAGGCGTTCTGAGAACGTCTTTTGGGTTGTCCGTATTAAACACAGGTATAATTGTGGTGTCAAGAGGGTTTGTAAGCAATCCACGCCTAATCTTCAAATTTGTTGGCACTTTTTGGTGGATCTCTGATACGCTTATTGGCAATAGACGAATCTGAAATGGTGAAATAGAGACGTGAGGATAACGAAGAGTATCTTCCGAACACAGCGCGAAGATCCATCAGAAGCAGAAACTGCGAGTCACCGACTCCTTCTTCGGTCTGGAATGATTCAGCAGCTCGCTGCAGGCGTGTATTCCTATGGGCCGTTCGCCCAGCGGAGCCTGACAAAAATCCAGTCGATCATTCGCGACGAGATGGAGAAAGCCGGAGCCCAGGAAGTGAAGTTGCCCGCTCTACAGCCCGCCGAGTTGTGGCAGCAATCAGGGCGCGATGAAGCCTTTGGTCCAGACCTGTTCCGACTTCCTGATAGGCGGGGTAGAGAAATGGTTATGGCGCCTACTCATGAAGAGGCGATCACCGTTCTTGCGAAGCACTTCGTTCAGAGCTACCGTGATTTACCACGAACGCTGTATCAAATTCAGACGAAATTTCGGGACGAACCACGTCCTCGAGCGGGATTAATGCGAGTTCGAGAATTTGACATGAAGGATGCCTATAGTTTCGACCAAGATGAGGAAGGCTTAGACGCAACTTATCAGGCTATGATTCATGCATATAGGAGCATCTTTTCGCGTTGTGGTTTGCCAGTTCTGATGGTAGAGGCCGATAGCGGCGCGATTGGAGGGAAAGATTCCCACGAATTTATCCTCCCGTCACCTGTTGGAGAAGATATGGTCGTCAAATGCGATACTTGTGGGTACGCGGCCAACGTGGAACGCGCTGAGTCCAAAAGAATCTCTTCTATTTGTGGCGCTGAACGGGTTTTATCGGAGGTTCATACACCTCGGGCCACAACAATTGAAGCCGTGGCCGAGCAACTCGGCGTAGAACAATCCCAGACGCTTAAGTCCGTCATATATTGGGTCGATGGTCGAATCGTCCTAGTGGTGATTCAAGGCGATCTTGCTGTAAGCGATATAAAAGTTGCTCGAGCGCTACGCGGGCGCGAGGTTCGTATGGCAACTGACGAAGAAATCGCCAGTAAAGGGCTGATTGCTGGATATGTGTCCCCCGTAGGACTGACTGGGGTGACAGTCTTAGGCGATGAATCGATTGATTTTGGTAACAATTTTGTTGCTGGTGCGAACAAAATGGAGCATCACTTGCAGAACGTGAATCATGGGCGTGACTTTCAGGCTGAGGTAGTAACTGACCTTGCTATGGCCGAATCAGGCCAATCCTGTCGCCGATGTGACGGTATCTTGGAGGCGGTTGCTGGAATCGAAGTGGGTCATGTGTTCAAGCTTGGACGAAGTTTTAGCGACTCGTTCGATTTCCGGTTCCTCGACGCCCAAGGAAATGAAGTGACTCCTATTATGGGTTGCTACGGAATTGGAGTCGGGCGCTTACTTGCCGCAGCCATAGAAGAGCAGCACGATGAAGCGGGGATGCACCTGCCTTCTTCAATTGCCGCGTACCAGGTCTACTTAGCGACGCTTAATGCTGAGGACTCGGAAGTCTCTGGTGTCGGAGATAAGATTTACGAGGATTTGCTGGCGTCCGGAGTGGAAGTGCTATATGACGATCGCCAAGAGTCTGCAGGTGTGAAACTGAAAGACGCGGATCTTTTCGGATTCCCTATACGACTAGTGGTTAGCCCTAAAAGTCTTCGGGCGGAATCCGTGGAGCTACGGGAACGCAAAACAAAGGACACTGCTCTGATCGGTCTCGAGGGTATTGTGGCGTCCGTTGTGGAGCTTCTGCGCTAGCCTGCCGGACTGACTGGGAAGAAGTTTTCTCAGAATTCATGTTTTTCTGCCTCAACCCCTTGACACGAGTCTTGTCGCCCCTTACCCTATTGGGACTTTCCCGTTCGCAGGAATGCGTCAGGACTACTGACTTATGTGTACTGTGTGCGGGTCTAACACAAGGAGGGAGAATGACATCTCCAAGCTGGTTCGCCCGAAAATGGGCTCTCCTGGTGGCCGGTGCTCTCGCACTGACGCTTGTCGTAGGAATGGCATGCGGCGGTGACGACGAAGCCGAGACCTCCACGCAGGCTGCTGCACAGACGTCAACGGCGAGTACTTCGTCAAGCACGACGGCTGCTGCAAGCACCACAACGACGTCCACCACCACAACGACAACGGCCGCGGCAACGCCGTCAGGCCCACAGTCAGGTGGACAAATCAATCTGGCAAGTGGGTTCTACTCACGAGCAGTCCACGATCCGTATGAGCTGAAACAGACCGGTGCAGCCGCTGGCTACGCCCTTCAGCCCTTCTACGATCGACTAGTGGACTACAAGCGTCCCTTTGACTCCTCAGTCGGTCTGGAATACCAGCCCGGTCTCGCGAAGTCTTGGGAAATCAACGCCGACGGTACCGAATACACGTTCCATCTTGAAGAAGGAGTTACCTTCCATGATGGTGAAGCATTCAGTGCTGATGACGTTGTGGCGACGTTTGAGCGAATCATCGACCCCGACTGGCCACTGGCCACTCGTGTTGCGCCACCTCTAAGAACGATTATTGCTGGCGTCTCAAAGGTTGATGACAACACCGTGAAGATTCAGCTTAGCGAGCCGAGCCGAGTGTTCATGGGAATTATCACCAGCGTCTGGGGTATCCACCTGGTCTCTGAGAAGGACATTCGAGAGACTGACGCCAATGGTGAGTTTTATCCTTGGAAGAAGATCGAAGGGTTCTTTAACGGTACAGGGCCATGGATGGCTGACGATGCCACCAACGCAGACCCGCGTGAAGGCCTCACTTACGTCAAGAATCCGAACTACTTCATGAAGGACGCAGACGGCAACGCTCTGCCCTACATGGATCAGATGAATGCGAAGCGAGTGACTGAGCAAACAACGCAGATCGCGCTCTTCGCTACCGGAAAGATGGACACCTTCTTGCCGATCGACCGTCTCTTGAGTGATACGGCTGCCGCGATCCGAATGCAGGCGGGAGCTGACGTCACAGGCGTGTTCGAGCGCACCTCCGGTGTCTATCACCAGTGGGTCTATAACAAAGATATCCCACCGTTCAACGATGCACGGGCACGAGAAGCTGCGACCCTCGCCGTTAACCGGCCAGAGATGTGGCGACGAGTGTTCGGTGGTTGTGGCGAAGGATGTTCCGCTGGCCGATTAGTCGAGCCAGGCGAGTATGCTGCATTCGCAGTGTCAGACGAGGAATACCGAAGCTTCCCAGGCCTTGATCCTGCCAAGCGAGCAGAAGATGTTGAAAAGGCACAGGCGCTTCTGGTAGACGCTGGGCTAGACGGCTATGACTTCCAGTACCCCGTCGACCCGAGCACCGGAACGCACTTAGACCGTATGGCCACCATCGGTGTTCAAGGGCTGAACAAGGTTGGCTTTAACGCCTTCTTGCAGGTCAACTCTTGGACCGTTATCGCTGAAAAAGGTCAGCAGGGTGAGTTTGAAATCACCACCGTTTCCCGTGCGGTAAGTTACGACGAGCCGACCGGTATTTACGGCCTGACTTTCTTGGATGTTTCTGGGATCATCGCCTACCGACCGTACGCCTATCCTGGCGTTGACAAGGTCACGGCTGCGTTCTACGAGTACAACCGAACGGTTGACCCGATTGCGGCCCAAGAAGCTGCCAAGAATATCGAACGTGTCGCTAACGCACCAGGGATTGGAACCATTAACATGGGTTGGATCCCGGGAGCCATTCCGTACTACACCAAGCTCAACAACTACAACCCTGGTCCGGGAGCTTTCGGTGGGTATGACTTCAAACACGTTTGGCTGGGCGAATAGATCGCTCTGACCTTCCCTTAGAAGGAAAGGTCCGGATCTCAGACTAGAATTGACTTCAGCCACCCCCTCGGACGAGGGGGTGGCTGGGGTTACAGTAGGGAGTGTGTCTGGTGCGTCAATACGTCATGCGCAGAGTGCTGCTTATACCGGTCACCCTTTTCTTGGTCTCTATCTTTTTCTTCTTAATGCTTCGGGCGATACCCGGTGACACGGTTACAGCGTTGTTCGCAGAAGAGGGCTCGATGATGTCCGAGGATGGCGTCACGAGGCTGCGGGCGGAACTAGGGTTGGATCGGCCACTCCCGATCCAGTATCTGGATTACACCTATCACATGTTGCTTGGCGACATGGGCTTCTCCTACACGTACAAACGTCCAGTTACCGAAGTTCTTGCCGAAAGATTGCCTCGCACTGCTCAGTTGATGGGAATGGCGTTGATAGGGGGGCTGCTTGTTGGTGTTCCCCTTGGAGTCCTGTCCGCGTATAAACAAGACTCCTGGCTCGATAACGCCGCTCGTATGTTCTCGGTCACGGGGTTGACACTTCCTGTTTTCGTCGTGGCGGCGGCGATGCTCGCTGCCATGGTACGAGGTTTCAATTGGATGCCCTCGATCGAATATGTTGGTTTATTCGAGGACCCTGTTGGCAACATGCAAATTATGATATGGCCTGTTTTAGTTTTGGTGTTCGGCGAAGCTGCTCCTTTCTGTCGACTGACGAGGTCGCAGATGCTTGAAGTCATCCGGGAAGATTACATCCGCACGGCCCGTTCCAAGGGGCTCGCCGAGCGGATGGTGGTGACCCGGCACGCTTTGCGTAACGCGCTACTCCCTGTCCTGACCGTAGCCGGCCTTAATCTGAGTCGACTCATGGCCGGAGCCCTGATTACGGAAGTCGTCTTCGAAGTCCGAGGCATGGGAAGCGCCATGGTTGAAGCGGCCAATTCTCTAGACTATTCTCTCTTGCAATCTATGGTCATGATTACTGCGGTGTTTATCATGGCGGTTAACCTTTTGACGGATCTTTCCTATAGTTGGATCGATCCGCGAATTCGGTACACCTAAACACGACGGAGGACCCTAGACGTATGGCGGCCAATCCGACACTAGCAACAACGGAACTTTTCGAACCCACGAAGTCAAACTGGAAAGAAGCCTGGAAGGCAGTAAAGAAGTTCGCCCGACAGAAGCCGTTTGGATTTGCCGGCGGTATGATTGTGCTGTTCTTCTGCTTCTGTGCGATTATTCCCCAGGCACTGGCTCCATTCGACCCGCGTGAACTTGTAGGCGGCCGATACGACAGGCCGATGACAGAAGCCTATGATGGACACGGTGGAACATACTATCTTGGTACTGATGATATGGGCCGCGACGCTTTCAGTCGGACCGTTTGGGGAGCTCGCGTTTCCATTAGGGTTGGGATTGTTGCGGTATTGGTCGGAATCTCTGCCGGCGTAGTACTTGGCCTCACGGCTGGATACCTCGGCGGTCCGTTTGATATGGCGGTGCAACGAGGGGTTGACGCTTGGATGGCCTTCCCTGGGCTGATCCTCGCGTTGTTCTGGGTCAGCATGCTCGACCCTGGCATTAACACGATAACCTATGCCATTGCGATTACGCTTTGGCCTGCGAGTAGTCGCGTCGTGCGCTCGTCTGTCCTCGCAATCAAACAGACCACGTACGTAGAAGCCGCCCGCGCTATAGGTTGCACCACTCCGCGCATCCTGTTCCGGCATATTCTGCCTAATATCGTTGCGATTTATGTGGTTCTTATCAGTCTATCTGTTGGTGGCGCGATTATTACTGAAGCTTCCCTGACCTTCCTTGGCCTCGGCATTGAACCCGACGTCGCCACATGGGGTAACTTGGTTTTCCAGGGCACCAGAAGTTTATTCCTGGTTGGTTGGTGGCTGCCGATCGCTCCATCAATCTGCATCGCCCTTACCGTGTATGGTTTTAACATGTTCGGCGATGGACTTCGCGACACCCTGGATCCGAGACTGCGAGGATCTCGGTAAAACCGAAGTTAGGCAAGCATTGACGGCTATTATTCGGACGCCCGCTGCACAACAGTTGGGCGTCTGTTTTTTCTGGGGTTCAACATTCAATCAGGTTGGCTGGAGGATAAAATGATCGAACCTGTACCAGGGAAAGCTGCGTGGTGGATAAAAGACGAATATTCTGTCGAAGAAATTGATCAGCTCGTTAAATGGGGGCTTGAACACTATTGGATGCAAAGCCAACAGATGGCAGATGTGGTTGGCGAAGGTTCCTCTCATCTTATGGTCAAAGGAGATGGTTGTTACATCTACGATATTAATGGCGTCCGATACATAGACGGCATGGCGGGGCTTTTCCTCAAGAACATTGGTCATCGGTGGCCAGAAGTTTCCCAGGCTGTTCAAGAACAAATGGACACCTTAACCTACGTTAACTCCGGAGCCTATTCAACGGTCCCCGGGATTTTGTTGGCAAAAAAACTGGCTGAACTTGCTCCTGGGACTTTGAGCCGCACTTTCTTCTGTGGCGGTGGTTCGGAGGCTGTGGAAATCTCCTTGAAACTGGCCCGCCAATATCAAGCAATTTCTGGGAACCCCTACAAAACGAAAGTTATTTCTCGCCGAGGGCAATATCATGGCTCCACTCCTACCGCGATGGCGGTTGGCAATCGCGGGCGCATGGCGCATGGTATGTTCGAGCCATTCACGCCGGCGGCCTTGCAAGTGGACCCCCCATATTGCTACCGATGCCCGTGGGGATTCCAGAACCGAACACATCATAATTGTTGTATGTTAAGTCCGAAATCCTTGGAAAATATCATCGAAGGCGAGAACCCGGACACCATCGCCGCCTTTATCGCGACGCCAATCCCGGCTGGGAACCAAATTCCCCCTGACGAATATTGGCCTCAAGTTCGCGAGCTGTGTGACAAATACAATATTCTCCTGATTGCGGATGAAGTCATTTGCGGTTTTGGGCGATTGGGTACCTGGTTTGGTATGGAACGCTTTGGCGTGCAAGCAGACATTATGACTATTGCGAAAGCATTGACCGGAGGAGAGCTCCCCGTTGGTGGCGTTATGGTGACAAAAGAAATCGCAGAAGTCTTCGATAACGCTGAGGGGGATGACGGAATGTTTCATCATGGGGTGACCTATGGTGGCCATCCGGCAGTGATGACTGCGGCCCTAAAAAATATCGAAATTATGGAACGCGAACATTTGGTCGAAAACGCTGACCGGATGGGCTCCTATCTATACCAACGGGCGATTGAGGTTTTGCAGGAAAACCACCCGTTGGTCGGCTTTGTTGGCGGAGGCCTAGGTCTCTTGATGACCATTGAAATTGTAAAAAATCGTGTGACAAAGGCGAAATTCCCCGGAGGATTCCAGGGTGAATTTGCAAAACGCTTCACTGACATCGTTCGGAAAAATGGTTTGGCCATCCGCGCTGGCGATACCATCGTCCTGTCGCCGCCCCTCACGATTACCAAAGAGATCGTGGATGACATCATCAATATTCTTGATGTGTCCTTGACGGAGATAGAGAAGGAATTCCCCCCAGAAAATTGATCAATGCTTGCTGTGGCGGGGATTTTACGAGGCCATAAAACTAACTGAACGAGCTGGCCCTGCATGGATTGGCGAAAAGGGTTAGTTCGGAATACGATGCCCGCGTGGAATAGTAGTTATTCTGTATCGATGTTACGATTAAAGGCATAGTCTGGGCAATAGTGTACGAAACTGCTGTTGATTTCAGGTTAATTTTATTTGACTAATAAGTGTTATCGCGGTAGTATCGTACTTGCCCGGAAACCCCAAAGGGGGAAGCTGTCTATATGTAGCTATGGGAGCGCAATGCGCCCCCGAGTCAAGTGAATACGGTCACCTGATCTTGGCCTCTAACTCTTCAATGACTGTCTCCGCCAACACCAAGTCACGGAATGAAAATAACGCGTTCTTTGGCCTATTATTACGTGGAAGACAAGAAGCAATGTCCCGGGTAACGGAGTAGAGACCATGTAGCACACGGCACCTTGGCATCCCTGCCGGGATCAACAAGGGCGAAGCGCATGGAGGATAGGTGGCTTCTTAAAAGGAGTAGAGATGAGTCATTTACTGAAACGGGTTAGGAAATCGATGATCCCGCTGGTTGCATTGATGATTTTTGGTATGATTATCAGTGTGGGTTGTGGGTCTAGCGACGACGACTGGATGGAAACCCCAGGGTCAAAAACTGGCGGCCACCTCAAAGTCGGGATGCTTGCTGACTACAATACCTTCGACCCGCCACTCTTGTTGGGCATGCCTGACATTTACAGTGTTCAACATACCCACGATGTTCTCGTTTTCCGGAATCCAGACTTGAGTCTACAGCCGGCACTGGCCACGTCTTGGACCGCTAACGAGGATTCGACGGAATGGACATTGGAGCTTCGCAAAGGTGTCAAATTCCACAATGGTAAAGAATTTAACGCGGATGACGTGATCTTCACCATTAATCGATTGTTTGAAGTGGAATCGCCTCTAGCGGGTGTCATGATCAAACCGACTGACATGGTTGCGGATGATCCGCACACGCTTCGACTGATTTTCGAGAAACCTAACGCTGTACTTCTAGACTCTTTAGTGAAGTACCATGCGCATATTGCCCCGTCGAACGTGGACCCTTCGACTTTCGCATCGACCCCAATCGGCACCGGTCCATTTATCATGAAAGAACACATTACTGGAGAGCGGACCCACTTCGTGAAAAATCCGGACTACTGGTGGGACGGACATCCATTGGTGGACGAGTTGACGTTTATTTTCTTGCCTGATCCCGAATCTCGAGCCGAAGCATTGAAGGCAGGGATTGTTGATATCATCGCTGACTTGGATGTTTCCAGTGTTCCGGGATTGCGGAGTCACCCCGATACGGACGCATCCATTGCTCCTGCAGGTGGCTATCTGAACGTCGCCTTCGACGTCACGACCCCGCCGTATGACAATGTCTTACTCCGCAAAGCTATTCAGGCGGCTACAGACCGTGAGGCGATCATCCAGGCCGTCCAGTTTGGCATGGGCGGGATCGCTTATGATCATCCGATCGCTGAAAGCCACCCCGTGTTCAACAGTGAATGTAAGCCGCCGGCTTATGACATTGCTAAAGCGAAAGCATTGCTTGCCGAAGCCGGATATCCAGACGGTATCGATCTGACACTTACGACCAGTACCGCTGGTGGCGGCATGGTTGAGATGGCAACAGTATTTAAAGAGAAAGCGGCGCCTGCCGGGATCAATATCGACATCAATGTCGTCCCTGAGGATGGGTATTGGTCTGATGCTTGGATGGTTGAGCCATTTACTACTGTCTGGTGGGGTGGACGACCGCCATACGAGGCCTTTAGTGTGGTCTATAAAGGCGGTGGCTCATGGAACGAATCCAGGTACGCGAACGCACGAGTAGACGAGCTCATTGACCTCGCTATGCAAAAGAGTGGGCTTGAAGATCGAAAGGCGATCTATGGCGAACTCCAATGCATCGTCGTTGATGAGGTCCCGCGGATCATCCCGGTATTTCGTCCGGTGCTCCTCGGCCTTCGAAACGATGTCAGAGGCATGGTCCCGATGTGGGATGCCACGCTGTCCCTGCATCGTGCATGGTTAGATCGTTAGACTTTAGAGAATGAAAGTGCCTCGCGCCCAGGGTCTTAATGAGGCCTGTTGGGCGCGAGGCATTTATGTTATTGAACTAATGGGAATCATTGCTGTTGATAGCATCCCGGAGGTACTTGGATCTTGATCATTCGTATTAAGCAGGTCCGGTAAGAATCATGTTGCGATTTTTTGTGGCCCGTCTGACTCTCATTGTTGTCACCTTGCTGGTTGTTTCTGTTGCGATCTTCGCGATCGTTGCGGCGCTTCCGGGGGATGCGGCGCACGCGAAGCTGGGACAAGGTGCAACGGCCAAAAACCTCAAACTTTTGCGTGCTGAGATGGGCCTTGATAAACCGCATCATGAGCGCTACTTAATTTGGATCGGGGGTGTTATCCAGGGGGATTTCGGGACGTCATTAATTAGTGGGGAACCGCTCTCGAAAACCTTGCCACGGCGAATCAAGCACTCATTGTATCTCGCGGTTTTCGCACTAATGCTGGGGATTCCTGCGGCTATTATCGCTGGCGTTTACGCTGGCGTGCGCCCAAATTCGTTACTTGATCGGATCGTTAGCATGACGAGTTTGGTGGGGCTTTCAATGCCCGAATTTGTCACCGGTGTGCTGTTAATGTATGTGTTTTCCTCCACATTCCACCTGCTTCCTTCAGCGAGTTTGATCCTTCCAGGTACCAGTCCATTGACGCGTCCAGAGATTTTGGTCATGCCCGCTCTCACACTCACCGGTGTGTTATTCGCGTATATCATGAGAATGACCCGTGCCAATGTTATGGAAGTTATGGAGACGAATTACGTCCGAACGGCGATCTTAAAGGGATTGCCGATGCGACGGGTGATTATTCGACATGTGCTCCCCAACGCTATGCTTCCCACGATCACGGTCATTGCCATGAATTTCGGCTGGATGCTGGGAGGCCTAATTATTGTTGAGAACGTTTTTGCATACCCCGGATTAGGACAGCTTTTGTTGCGTTCAATCACCACGCGTGATGTTGTTATGCTGGAATCATTGGCTCTCATCGTTGCTGGGACGTATGCGCTTAGTAACCTTGTGGCGGACCTTGCGTATGCTGCGATTGATCCGAGGATTAGGTTAGGGTAATGATACGAAATCGTGTAAACAGTGATGGTCAAAACCGGAAAGTCCAGGCTGTGCTTATGGAGGTACCGAGGCTGCTTCTGCAGAAAATCGGAGCTGAGGTTCGCTTGGCTCTCCGGACAAATGCCGGGCGCATCGGGTTGCCGATCGTGCTGCTACATCTCATTTTAGCGCTCTTTGGTCCGTGGATCACGCCATATTCTCCGACCGCATTTCATGAGCCCTTAGTGGAATATCAACTGCAGGCCCCGTCAGCGAAATTCTTATTAGGGACTGATCAGTTTGGCCGCGACGTCCTGAGCCGGATTATGGCGGGCGCGTCGACGTTGATCGGGGTTTCTCTTGGAGGGGCGATTCTCGGAATCGTTTTGGGGACGATAATTGGTATGACCAGCGGATACAAAGGAGGGAGGACAGACGAGATCGTTATGCGTGTGATGGACGGACTCATGTCATTCCCTACCCTCTTGATGGCGCTTCTGGTGATGGCGACATTAGCGGCTCGGCCGGCGCCAGCCGAATGGTTAGAGCCGAGATGGATTGACCTGCTGATTGTCCTGACCATCGGTGTTGTGAATATGCCGAGAGTGGCTCGAGTCATGCGTAGTACGATGCTCAAGTTAAAAGAATTGGAATTCGTTCAGAGTGCGCGACTCCGAGGTGAACCTGCCGCGTACATAATCTTTAGAGAAATTCTTCCCAATGCTGTACCAACGTTAGCGGTAGAACTGTCAGTGCGGATGAGTTATGCCATCCTGACCGTCTCTAGTCTGGGTTTTCTGGGGTTGGGCGTACAACCTCCGTCACCGGACTGGGGACTCATGATCTTCCAGAGTCGCCAATTTCTCATGCAGGCCCCTTGGGTAGCTTTCGCTCCTATCGTTGCTGTGGCTACCTTGGTGTTGGGAATAAATCTGCTTACGGATGGCTTGAGACAAGCACGAGGCCTTCCGCTTAATAACGGGTAAACGTATGGTTGCTGAATCTATAAAAAGTTCAAACCCACTACTCGAAGTCGACGCGTTGAGCGTTACCTTCGAGACGCCGCGTGGCACGGTCCGGGCGGTTCGAGACGCTTCGTTAACAGTGAGCAGAGGTGAACTAGTCGGACTTGTCGGCGAGTCTGGTTGTGGTAAATCGACGACGGCTTTTGCAGTAGTCGGTTATCTCGCTGGCACCGCCCGCGTAACTGGGTCGGTGCGCTTCGAAGGAAATGATATTGGCGAATTGAGCAAAGCAGATCTCCAAGAGTTGCGGGGGAACCGTATCGCGATGGTGTACCAAGACCCTGCCACAGCGCTGAACCCGACGATGCGGGTTGGTCCGCAAATCGAAGAAGTTCTTCGCTCGCATCTGGGGATGGATAAAGAGCAGGCCCGTACCAGAACCACTGAACTGTTCGAGAACGTGGGTCTATCGGATCCGGGTAGAGTCGGGAGGCGTTATCCTCATCAGCTCAGTGGCGGTATGCAACAGCGGGTCGTAATTGCGATGGCACTTGCGTGTGAGCCCGATCTTCTCATCATGGACGAACCTACCACTGGTCTGGATGTGACGACTGAGGCCACGATTCTGGATTTGGTGGTTGACTTAAAAGAGCGGGTTAATGCCGGAATTCTTTATGTCAGTCACAATCTGGGGGTCATCGCTCGCGTTGCTGATCGGGTCGTCGTGATGTATGCAGGGCAGACAGTTGAGCAGGCGCCAGTCCGAGAGCTATTTAAGAACCCCAAGCATCCCTACACGGCCGGGTTGCTTAGTTGTGTTCCCCAGCCACCCCTCGAAACGGGGGAAATAGCGACGCTGAAGGCGATCCCCGGATCCGTCTTTGCTGCAGCCGAGCAGTCCGTTGATTCCTGTCTATTTGTCTCGCGGTGTCCCATGGCGCAAGAATCATGCGGAACGCGTGAACCCCCCATGGTTGAAGTGAATGACGATCACTGGAGCCGATGTTTGTTCCCAAAGGAAGTTCGGGCCGAGATATGGGGCGAACTGCTCGTGCGTGAGGAAGACAGAACAGTATCCAGTGCACCGGTTTTAACAGCAAATGGGATGCGTCGCTTTTTTGGGAAATGGCAACGGAAATATTTGTTGTTCGGCCCGAGGGTCCGGCCGCCCGTCAGGGCAGTTACTGATGTGGGGTTCAAGGTTGGGAAAGGGCGCACCTTGGGGGTCGTTGGTGAAAGTGGTTCAGGAAAAACAACGGTTGCGCGGGGTGTGGTTGGCTTAATCCCGCGGGATCGAGGCGACTTACTACTCCGCGATGAAAATCTTGCGCCGAAAGTAGAGAATAGGACGACAGAACAGCGCTCGGCATTGAGGATGGTTTTCCAGAATCCTACCGCGTCGCTGAATCCCATGCTTCCAGTTCGTCACGCTATCGTGCGATCCTTACGACGTTTCGGCGGATTGGACAAGATTGCGGCCGAAGAACGGGCTGGGCAACTGATGACCGCGGTTGGGTTGGATCCGTCCTACCTGAAAAGACGGCCAGCGGAACTCAGCGGCGGTGAGCAGCAGCGGGTTGCCCTTGCCGGTGCGTTCGCAGGGAACTCTGATGTCATAGTCGCTGACGAGGCAGTGTCAGCTCTCGATGTGTCCGTTCAGGCGCAGGTTCTGAACTTGCTTAGATCGCATCAGAATGAAGAAGAGGTCGGGTATATCTTTATCTCGCATGACCTTGGCGTTGTCCGTTACGTGTCAGATGATATTCTTGTATTGTATGCGGGGCATATTGCTGAGTCCGGCCCGGCCGAAAGCGTCTTAGGCGCTCCGATGCATCCATACACTGAAGCACTTCTATCCGCTGCTCCTGTCCCCGATCCTGATGCGAAATCCTCCATGATTCGTCTGGAAGGGGCTGTGCCGACCATGAGGAGCCGGTTTACTGGGTGTTCCTTCGCCGGGAGATGCCCGAGGAAAATAGGGAATATTTGTGACGAATCTGAGCCGCCGGCGCGCACTGGGCTGATTTCTCCTGATCATGTAATCTATTGCCATATCCCCGTTGAGGATCTGGCTACGATGCAGGCAAGCCCTGACACGGGATTATAGGAATTTCCAGGAGGTCCTCACCGACGATTACGTTCCCTGAGAAATGCTTTCTTATGCCTTCAATCCAAACCTCGGGCTTGTCGAATTCTGGATGTCCCCCAGGTACAAAGTGTGTTAGTACTAATGTATCTACATCTGCAGCACTGGCTACTTTCCCAACTTCTTCAATTGACGTGTGGGATTCCACGATATGGCGGTACAATTTGGGATTCCCCTGATCGAGTGTATTCACAACAGAGGCAATAGCATCGAGGTTAACGACTTCGTGGACCAGTATGTCCGCTTTGCGAGCTAGATCGATTAGGTTTTCGCTGTACGAAGTGTCCCCTGAAAACACTATGGAGAACTGTGGAGTGTCAAAACGGAATGCATAGGATGGCTTTGCTGATCCGTGCGGCACTTCGACAGCGGTCACTGATACATTGTCATCGCGGTAGATTGGCCCCTCTCCGAGAATCGGATGTACCCTGATAAGTTCTCGTAGCTGCGTCCGCCCTTCTTCTTCGATTCTGACTTGTATGTCCCATTGCATGTACTTCAGGTAGTCCTCGGTCATTTGCACAATTTGGGGGGGGCCATACGTATCGACCGGTGTTTTCAATCCACTCTGCCAGGAACGCAGGAGCAAATTCCCATAGTCGGCGACATGGTCAGAATGATTATGTGTAACAAAGACTGCAGTCAGTGATTTGGGTGAGAGGCCCGCAAGAGCCATCTGTCTACAAACGCCATTTCCCGCGTCGATCACATATAACTTCCCTTTGATGATTAGAGCATTCGCGGGTTGTGCGCGAGCTTTTTTGAGGCCTGGGCCTCCGCCAGTCCCGAGCAGAATTAAGCGATTATCGTCTATGATCAGATCCTCTTAATCAGGGCGTATATCTGGTCAACTGAGTTCATGTCCGGTTCCCATGCCAGTACCTTCCCAGACTCGTCAATCATAACCGCTGGGCGACGTCCCTCAGCGTTATTCGCTACGTAGCGTTCTGAAGAGGGATCCGACATACCATATGCTGTGCCGACACTCCGATCCGTGTCGAGTAAGACAGTGAACGGGAGTTGTTCTCTTTCGATCCAAGCTCGAGCACTTTCTCCGTCTTTGTCGTTCATCCCGTAAACTACGACGTTTTTGTCGCGGCAGTCCTCTGCGATCTCTCGGTACCCGAGAGCCATTCGCGTTCAGTTTCCCCCGCCCGAACTTGTATAGAAATAGAGAAGCACTTTTTGTCCTCGTAGATTACTGAGAGAAACGCTCTTCCCGTAACAATCATTCAGGGTAAAGTCAGGTGCTTGGGTGCCAATTTCGAGAGCAGCCATTCAACCTCCTTCTGGTATGGGTATGGTCCAGATTTTTTATGTATGCCGGCTCTTAAGACCGTGCTAGTGCCAGTATGGTCTCTGATTGAGGGACACTGCCACTTTGTCGCCAAATTTCGTCGCCTTGTGCATCGAGGACTATGAATGTGGGGACAACGTTTCCGCGGTACTTTGTCCGCACGTACTTTCCAACCTCTGAGGTGATATTAACACGAATCACTGAGAATTCGTTCCGGATCTTGGAGTCGAGCCTGTCGACGGCAGGCTTGGCTGATAAGCAGGCTAGTCAGAGATGGGAGTAGAGTACGAGAAAGACCGGGTCACCGGATGATACGGCGGCTTCGAAGTCTTCAGCACTTGCGTATGTGCTTGTACCGCCGCCAACGATCAGTTGGGACGCAAAGAATGCCAGGACTACGATGCTCGGGACAATAATCGCATAGCGAGTTCCGAGAAATCGCCAGCATAAGAACACAGCGATCAGTAGCGTTGGAATACCAACAGCGACCACAGAATATTGGTTAATTGCTACGCCCATTTTGCTCTTTACCGGATTTCAGGAAACAGTGTATCGAAGTTGGCTAATCCTAGCTGCTTATCCATCGGGCGACTTGATCTTCCGTAGGTACGGCTTGACTGTCGTCCATCCGTCCGGGAACAAGGTCTTCGCCGTCTCATTGTCCACTGCGGGAACGATAATGACGTCCTCGCCACGTTTCCAGTTTGCAGGAGTTGCTACCTTGTAGTTTGCCGTGAGTTGGCATGAATCGATGACACGGAGGAGTTCCTCAAAGTTCCGTCCGGTACTCATCGGATATGCGAGCATCATCTTTATCTTCTTATCAGGTCCGATCAGAAAGACGAGTCGAACGGTCTGGTTATCCGCCGCAGTTCTCGCTCCGGCTGTTCCTTCTTCTTCTGCAGGTAACATATCATAAAGCTTCGCGACGGCTAGGTTCTCGTCGGCGATGATCGGGAAGTTCGGTTTTACCCCAGCGATATCCTTGATGTCGTCAGCCCATTTCAGATGGTCCTGTACGCTATCCACGCTTAGCCCGATGACTTTGCAGTTTCTTGCCGTGAACTCGTCACGAATTTGGGCGACGTACCCAAGTTCCGTGGCGCAGACAGGGGTAAAGTCCTTCGGGTGTGAGAAAAGCATTGCCCATCCGTCCCCAATCCACTCATGGAAGTTGATGGTGCCTTCGCTAGTCGCAACTGTGAAGTCTGGAGCAGTCTCATTGATGCGCAGTCCCATGTCGACCTCCTTCAAGTAAAGGCCTGCTTGGCTCATATTGAGCGTTTATTCTAGCAGCTCTTCGGTAAGTGTTGATTCGTTTAGTTAACATTATCTCGGGGGAGTCATAATCTATTACCAGATGACATAGTATCGAACCTGGCTCACTGGACACATTGCCTATCCGATGCGGAACTTGTCGGGCGATATCTTGGCCGTGAAATAGACCCCACCAATCCTGCTTGGCGCAGGTTCGATCACTTTGCTGATACGCAGATCATCCCAATTACTCCTGGTCCTCCGTGAGTTCCGACGGCGGGACTAATTCTCACTGTGAGTGGTTTTGCGTTGTCGACGAAGGAGTTTCGAAGGCGGCCAGCTAGGTTAGCCGCTTCAGTCTGATCAGTCGTATACAAGACCGCGGCCGACTCGAGATCCCCACAATCTTCTGTCAGTTGCTCAAGAGTGTGAACCCCTTTTTTAAGAGTGCGGATCTTTGCCTTGGTCGCGATCTCGCCATCTTCCAGGGTGAGGATAGGTTTCAGCTGCAAGACACCCCCGAGGAGTGCACTTGCGCGACCAATCCGTCCGCCCTTTTCCAAGTACTTCAATGTGTCGAATAAGATATAGGTCGTCGTTCTTTCCAGGACAGATTCCGCTGCTGCTGCCGCTTCCGCAAGCGTCGCTCCGTTCTTCGCAGCTTCTGCTGCTGCGATGACACTAAACCCCAGACCCATCGATGCCTGCTGGCTATCCAAAATCCGTATTGAGTCCCCAAGGTCCTCCAGAGCCGCAGCCTGAGTGGCCGAATTCATAGTGCCACTGAGTTTCCCGGAGATGTGGATCGAGAGAATCTCCTTTGAGGAAGCCTTTAGTTCTTTGTAAACTTCCGAGAAGTCACCCACCGAGGGTTGGGATGTTGTGGGCATGGCCTCTTCTGCGACCAACCGCTTATAGAAGTCTTCTCCGGATAAGTCGACGCCATCCCTGTATGATTCAGTACCGAAAGAAACGATCAATGGGACCGTAAGAATCCCGAGCTCTTTCCGAAGATCCGCAGGGACGTCAGCTCCACTGTCTGTTACGACTTGTATCGTCATCTTTCCTCCTTGGCGCTCAATCTATCTGATGTTCCAAGCACATGCTATCATGTGGGCGTATGATTTCCGTCGTGGTAAGACCTTTATATCATACACCGTCGAACTTCTGAAGTAGGTCCATTCAAAAAATCGATGTCACCGGGGGATAATGATGGCTGAATTTACTGCGTACTTCAATGGGAAATGGGTAAACCGGAGTGAGTGCAAAGTTGATATTGCAGACCGAGGGTTCGCCTTGGGAGATGCAGTTTATGAGGCAGAGCGTACGTTCAACGGAGAGATCTTCGAACTGGATGGCCACTTGGATCGCTTTTTCCGATCATTACAATATGTCCGGATTGACCCCGGGCTGTCATATCAAGAGATGAAGCAGTTGTGCGTAGAATCCGTTGAGCGTAACAAGCATATGTGGCGTGACGGGAATGATTTCGCTCTTCGACAATACGTTACCCGGGGCTCTGGAAGTTCTGTGAGCAACCCGGGGCCGCCGTTGGTTTACGTGGGTGTCGATTATGTCAGTTTTGGTCGTTTTTCTCGTATGTATGATGACGGGGGACACGTTGTCTTCGCGCGGAGCCGGTCGTACAGTCCGAATTCACTTGATCCGAAGATTAAGCATTTAAGCCGGATGAACTTCGCCCTTGCAGAGCTTGAGGCCGCCGATGTCGATCCTGATGCATGGGCAGTCCTGCTCGACCAGCAGGGAAACATTGCGGAAGGGGTGACGTTTAACTTCTGGATCGTAAAGGACGGCGTCATTCGGACCGCGCCGGTACGGAATATCCTTCAAGGCGTTACGCGTCAAACAGTAATCGATCTCGCGGAACGGCTTGAGATTCCAGTTTCAGAGGAAGATATTCAACTCTACGATGCGTATACGGCAGATGAGGCCTTCATCACTGCAACGAGTTTCTCGGTGTTGCCGATCTCAAAGCTGGATGGTCGGCCGATCGGGGGCAACATTCCCGGACCTATCGTAAAGCAGCTTATTTCCGGCTGGAGTGAGATGGTTGGAGTCGACATTGCCGACCAGGCTCGGAAGAACGGCTAAACAGGCGTTCTTCCGGCACGAATTACGGCGTTGTCTTCCAGATACCAGCGAACTCTTCGGTTGACAGGCTGTCGAACCGGTCTTCTAGGTGGCGCATCCCGAGTTCGTGAAGTTCGCCACCAGCGATGCACTCTGACGCGCAGATCGTATAGTAGTCATACGCGGCTGCACCGACGGCCGTGTCAAGGACACACCCCGATGTTGCAGTTCCGGTGATGACAACCGTCTTGATTCCATTTGCCTGAAGGATCTGGTCCAGGTTAGTGTTCCAGAATCCGCCGAGTCTGTTTTTGGTAACCACGATATCTTCGGCCTGCGGAGCGAGCTCGTCGATAATCGCTTGTCCCCAGGTGCCTTCCAGGCACACTTCGAGGTTCATTCCGTAGCTTTTACCGTCCTTCTTTTTTCTCTGGCAGTAGTAGATCCAAGCTGGTGCTGCGGATGCCCCTGAAGGGTCCATCGCATAGGCAATATAGACGAGCTTCACCCCACTTTGCCGTCCAATCCGAAGGAGGTTCGACAGTGCGGGGACGATCGCCATGTTTGGGCTCGGACCTTGCGGAGCGTCGGAGCGGCCCTTTGGTTTACATAAGTCGTTTTGCATGTCGACGACAATGATCGCTGTGTGGACAGGATCCAGTTTTTCTTCCAGCGTGTCATAGACGGGCTTGCCAAATACGTTTCGCATTGAATCCTCTTTCTCTTACAGGGTATTACACGGTTCCTGACCAAAGCCCGATGATTTCTTTCGATAAAATGCAGTCGTATCGATCCTCGAGCAGGGTCATGCCAGATTCTTGAAGGTCCGCACTGCCTGCGACACAGTCTGAAGCAATAACAGTGTAATAATCGTATGCTGATGCCCCAATGGCTGTATCGAGAACACACCCAGCTGTTGCGGTACCGGTAATCAGCGTCGTCTCGATATTATTTGATCGCAGGACTTGGTTAAGTTCAGTTCCCCAGAACCCGCCGAGTCGGTGCTTTCTCACGATAAAGTCACCAGATTGCGGGGCCAGTTCAGGAACCACTTGTTGACCCCATGTTCCCTCGAACCCGACCTCGAGATTCCCGCTTTTTGCCCGGCCAGTCCGCGGACTGGTTCGCTCGGAATAATCGATCCACGCTGGCGAGGTTGAGGCATAATTGTTCTCCATTGTGTACAGGATGTACACAATCGGTACTTTCGCTTGACGTCCAGCTTCTAGGAGGAGTTGGAGAGGACCGATTGCCTGGCGACTCGCCGGAGGCGGAGCTCCCCGCTTTGCTGCTGGCCGGTCTAGAGAGACGAGGTCATTTTGCATATCCACCACGACGATTGCCGTATGCTCTGGGTGGAGAATCTCCTGGAGGGTCTCATACACTTGCTTGCCCAACACTTTTCGCATGATATTTATCCCTTTTGAGCTACAGATTTTGATCGATCGAAGGAACTAACCGGAGCATGATCCAGGAAAGGGTATGCACAAATCTTGTGGAGGTAGTCTAGGAGTCATTGGATCGAAAGTCCAGATCAGGTGATTTGACGATCTTACCGCTTGGATTGCGACCGGGCGATTCGGTATCGTGCCCCGGCATCCAGAACCTTTTTCCGTAAACGAACGTTGGTAGGGGTGATTTCAGCCAGTTCATCATTCGCGATGAAGTCAAGAGCTTCTTCAAGGCTGAATTTCGTTGGTGGTTCGAGGCGTTCAATCACCTCTGCTGTAGAAGAGCGGATATTGGTTTGTTTCCGCTCTTTGCAAATGTTCAAATTCAGGTCTCCGTCACGATTATGGGTCCCAATGATCATTCCTTCGTAAATAGGCGCCTGTGGGGTGATGAAGGTTTGACCGCGTTCTTGCGCGTTTCTAATGCCGTAGGTCAGGGCGGTGCCTGCTTCAGTAGCGACGGTCGATCCGAATCTCGTGGATTTTACCCGCCCTTGCAGAGGACGGGGATCCAACAATTCGCTATTCATGATCGCACTGCCCCGGGTCGACCGGAGAAGCACGCTGCGGAACCCAATGAGCCCGCGCGTCGGGATAGTAAATGCGACGCGCACGTGTTCACTCCCGTCATCTTCGATTTCCTGCATGTGTCCCAGTCGCGAGGCCATCTCTTCAGTGAGGGACCCGACATATTCACGGGGAGTATCGATGGTGACTTTCTCATACGGTTCATACGTTTTCCCGTCGATTTCTCGTGTGATGGCTTCAGGTTTTGAGACTTCAAATTCCCAGCCCTCACGGCGAATCTCCTCGATCAAAACTGATAGATGGAGTTCACCACGTCCAGAAACGGTAAATTCGTTCGCGTTTTCGGTTCGTTCGACTGCAAGGCTGACGTTAGTCTGGAGCTCTTTGCGCAACCGGTCCCACAGGACACGGGATGTCGCATATTTTCCGTCCCGGCCTGAAAGTGGGGAGGTATTTACGCCGAATGTCATTTTTACCGTCGGGTCCTCAATCGAGATCCGTTCCAGCGCTTCTGGGTCAGTTGCAGCCGCGATCGTATCGCCAATTGTGACGTTTTTGACTCCCGAAATGGCGCAAATATCTCCCGCGTCCGCGGACTCCACCGGGTGCCGGCCGAGATCTCGGAATCTGAACAGGTGATCAGCTTTACAAGGAACTGGGACCTGGTTTTGCCCAAGTACGACAAGAGGATCCCCTTGTCTCACCGTCCCGCGGGAGATGCGACCAATCACAATCTGCCCTAAGTGGGAATCGTAATCGAGTGCGGTGACCAACATCTGGAATGCGCCATCAGGGTCGGCGAGAGGGGGGGGGATATAGTCGAGGATAGCCTGGAATAACGGGGCCATATCGGTTGGGGTTTCAGAAGAATCCGCGACAGCAAAGGCTTGCTTCCCCGATGCGAAGAGTATGGGAAAGTCTAGCTGGTCAGCATCCGTGGCCAGGTCGAGGAACAGGTCATTGATCGCCTCGATGGTGGGTTCGATTCGGGCGGCATCCCGGTCGATCTTGTTCACCACAACGACTGGACGGAGGCCTTTCTCCATCGCCACTTTCAGGACGTAGCGCGTTTGAGGCATGGGTCCTTCGACCGCATCTACGACAAGAAGGCAGCCATCTGCCATATTGACCACGCGTTCGACTTCTCCACTGAAGTCTACGTGCCCGGGCGTGTCGATGATGTTGAGGGTTACGCCGTGATATTCAATAGCGGTGTTTTTCGCAAGGATTGTTATGCCTCGCTCTCGCTCCTGGGGGTTAGAATCCATGATCTGTTCCTGAACTGCTTGGTTCTCACGGAAGATCTTGCTGAAACCCAGCATCGCGTCGATTAATGTCGTCTTTCCGTGATCGACGTGCGCGACAATCGCGACATTCCGGAATTGTTGTTGCTTGCTTAAAGTCATTCCTAGTGTCCTTTGGGGGGCGGAGAGCGCTTGGCGTCCTTCTTGCAGGTCTACGGGACGTGTAGAGCTTTGGGAGAGGAGGTTGTTCCCGTCCTTGATTCTCCTGATGCTAAATTCTCATTCTATTATCCAATGCTTGGGTTCAATCGGCAACTCACTGGTCAATTGGGGTGTCTTACGGAAGTACCGCGATGACCTCGACTTCAACCTTGAAGTCTGGCGATCCGAGTCCCACGATCGCGACCGTTTGTACCGGGAGATCGGAGGTGATGTATTTCTCCTTGATCGCCATGAACCCTGGTGTGTCGCCCCTGTCCGTCAGGTAGACGGTAACCTTTGCGAGGTCCTTGAACGTTGCGCCGACTGACTGAAGAGCGGCAGACAGGTTCTCGAAGACCTGTTTAGTTTGTGACTCGATGTCCGGTCCGGCGAGGGTACCATCAGGTTTTCGTCCCACCTGTCCGGCGATATAGATAGTGTTCCCTGCCTTGACGACGTGGTTGTATCCAGGTGCTGGCCAGATATTGTCTGGGTTGAACTTTTCTAGTGGCATCGCGACCTCCAGCAGAGCAGTAGTGCTCGTCAAATTGGATTACGTTCAAATTCTATGACACAATGGTTTTCCTGTGCTAGAGTCCCGCTCGAGGAAAAGAGTACGAGTATGGACCTGATCTCCGAAGTAATAAGTAGCATTCCTGGGGTCTCCCAGGAAGCGTTCATTATTCTCTGCATCGCCAGTTTCGTTACCTCTGTGGTTTCCGCCGCGTTTGGTCTTGGGGGTGGGGCCATGCTGATTATTATCTGCGCATCCCTCTTACCGCCCTTGGCGATCATTCCAGTTCATGGTGTGATCCAGATGAGCTCGAACCTGTCCAGGGCACTCATGCTATGGCGGAATATTCAATATGCATGGATGCTGCCATTTGTTATTGGGACTGTGATAGGAGCCGGTATAGGCGGACAGATCGTCTTTGCGCTGCCGAAACATTTGTTACAAGGCATTATCGGCGTGTTTATCCTGTACTCCCTGTGGGGTCCGGCGATGAAAGCGCTGAATTCCTCATGGATTACCGCTGTCGGATTGGGCGGGTTTGCGTCTTTCGCGACGATGTTCGTTGGTGGTACTGGCCCACTCGTAGCGCCATTCATTAAGGCGAATACTGGCGACCGACGTGTGACGGTGGCGACACATGCGGCGTTCATGTCGTGGCAGCACGGGATAAAGATACTCACTTTCGGAATCCTTGGTTTTGCTTTTTCGACCTACGCGGTGCTTATAGCGGTGATGATAATCACCGGCGTCGTTGGTACTTGGTGCGGGAAGACCATTTTAACGTGGATGCCGGAGAAAATTTTCCGTCTCGCCTTTAATACCGTACTGACACTTCTAGCCTTGCGGTTACTTTACGAGTCGGTCTCCGCGACCATAAGTTGAAGGTGGGGTGCAATTCTTGACAATCTTTGTTATAGATCAAATTTGGACTGGTGTAAATGCCCGGGCAACCACGGGTGTTATACAGGCACTGTCCGACGTAGGCGAGGACAGCTTAGCGAATACATCTCATGGGCAATCCTGGGTTCATCTCGTCGCATGATCCTCTGTAGGTTTAGTTTTCCTTGATAGGATGCGACGGTTGGAAGCGAAAGCGCGATAGAACGGTTCTGATAAGGAGCTGAGTAATGGGAATGACATCACGGCTCCGAAGAGCCCCCATAGTCCAGGGAGTCGTTTGAGAACCTCGAAAACCGCTCGTGCTCCTTGGAATCGTGTGCCATCGTTACGTATGAAATAGAGCGTTTGACCAGCCATCTGGGTATTTAGTCTCGGTGAAACCTGGTTCAGATTGGCGAGCTGGTAAGCTGTAAAGGTGAGTTTTCCGTCGACGTCTTTCCCCTTCGCATAGTTCATCGCGGCATAGCAGAAAGGGCATTCGCCGTCGAAAATTACTGTTCCGTGTGTAGAGAGGTTTTCTTGCATGATTTGAATCACCCTTTGTAAAAGGACCTTTAACTCTTCCTACATCTCGATAATATCGCTTATCACCGATTAATGAGTTGTGTCGCGGTGCTCTGGAAGTATTCCTTCATCTGGGTGGTTTCATCCCCCGGGATCTCCATTGACTCCAGTGCAGAGGCCATGTGGGTCACCCATGCGTCGCGCTCTTTGGGGCCGATCGGAAACGGGATATGTCGTTGGCGGAGCCTCGGGTGCCCTCGCTCTCGGGAGTAGCGTTGCGGTCCTCCCCAGTACTGGACAAGAAAAGCGGCCAACCGGGCTTTGCCGGGCTCGAGGTCTTCGGGGTAGAGAGGCCGGAGTATAGGGTCGTCTTCGACAAGATCGTAGAATCGGTTGATAAGCTCCGTGAAAAACGAATCTCCTCCGACTCGCTCGTAGATTGTCAGGACGTTTGGCTGTAAGTGTTGAGCATCTTGATTCATATGCTCTCGCATTTTAGAGCCTGTTGTGGTGATCATTCAAGCCGAGGCGGTCTCGTATTAGTGGCTCAACTTGAGATGGAATCCGCGCACACGAGATGGGAGACGCCGTCCGGATTCCTTCCAGGAAATCGGGTACAATAGAAGTCATGCGGATGTTACTGGTAACGATGTTTGGATGTGCGCTGGCTCTCAGCGCATTGATGGGGTGTTCCGAAAAGCCCCTCGCAACATATGGGACGACGGATCCCTCAACGTATGCCTCAAAGATTCAAATGGCCAAAGACGGGGATACTGTTACGGTGCATTATGTTGGCACCCTTGACTCTGGTGACGTGTTCGACTCGTCCCGGGAACGCGGGGAACCCATTAGCTTCGTTGTCGGTGCCGGGCAGATGATCTCGGGATTTGACGCCGCGGTAAACGGCCTGATGGTGGGGAAAATCATAAGTGTTCGGCTGGACCCGGAAGAGGCGTATGGCGAGGCGGATAAGGAGCTTATTCGAGAATTCCCGATTGATCAATTGCCCGAAGGACTGGCAGACGGGGATACGGTGACATTCCAGAGTGGAGCGAAAGGTCTGATCCGTAACGTGACAGATACGACGTTTACTGTTGACGCGAACCACAAGCTGGCCGGGAAATACCTGACGTTTGAAATAGAGCTGGTATCGATTCGATAGGTACCCACTTGCCATGGTGGACAGCGCCTCGGACAGTGCTGAAGGAGGAACGACCATGAGGACAGCGATTCAAGGCGGATGGGTGATTGCTTGGCAAAACAACGAACATTGCCTTTTAGATGGCGGGGTTGTTGTTTATAACGGAAATGTCATCGAATTCGTTGGTTTCCCTGACGACCCTGACTGTCCGAAGTCTGATCGAACGATCAACGCGAATGGGAAATTGGTTTCTCCTGGTTTCGTGAATCTCCATTGCATCGCAAATTTCGATCTCCAGATTCTCAACATTGATCATCCTAGAGCTGCAGGCTACAACCGTCCTGCCTGGGTGATCGAACCAGATGCGAAAACGATCATGAGCGATGATGATTTCCGGATCAGTGCAGACTTTAGCGTGGCCGGCCTGCTGAAATGTGGGAATACGAGTTTTGGTGCGGTGACAACCGGCATGACAAAGTTTTGGGACGATGCTGACGCGGAGCCATATGCCCTCGCTGACGCATCGGAGCGATTCGGCGCGAGAGCATGGCTGTCTCATCTCTACCAAGAGGCCTGTGATTACACGGATGACAATGGGACGCCACAGCGGATTTGGGATCGTTCGAGAGCCCAGATTGGTTTAGATAAGGCACTAAAATTTATCCAATATGCGAAGGAAAGCGGGAGCGATCGGTTAAATGGATTCCTGTTCCCCTACCAGACTGGTCGATGCTCGGATGAATTACTCCAGGAGACGATGCATCAGTCAAAATCTTTAGGCAACGTCCATGTGCGGTCGCATTTCTCCCAGCGCCTGGAGGAGTTCAGGCAACATAAGGAAAAGACGGATAACTCCATGGTCGAATGGTTGCAGGAGATTGGTTTTCTTGGCGAACAAGTTTCGCTGGTCCATGCCAAGTATATTGCGGGCCATAGCGCTACAGGAGATGAACCGCGCAACGATCTTCAAATCCTTGCCGATACGAATACGACCGTGTGTCATACTCCTATCGTCTACGCCCGGTCGGGAGACTTCCTGGAATCGTTTAGCCGATATGCCCGTGCCGGTGTCAACATGGCGCTCGGATGCGATACCTTTCCTCCCGACCTCCTGGAAGAAATCCGGACAGGTTCACTGATCAACAAGATTGTCGAGCGGGACAGGATGGCTGGGTTGATCAAGGAATTCTTCTACGCCGCTACCGTCGGCGGGGCAAACGCGTTGGGACGGAAGGATCTCGGTCGACTGGCACCAGGCTGCAAGGCTGATATCAGCATTTTCGATATTAGTGCTTTCGATGCGGGGCCTATTGATGATCCGATGAGGACGTTGATTCATTTTGCTAATGGACAACACTGCGACACGGTCGTAGTAGACGGACATACCGTGGTTGAGGCGGGATCAGTGAAAGGTGTCGACGAAGAGCGGTTACGGCAGGATGCGCAGCGGGTATGGACCAAATATAAGGCCGGGATTGTTTCCTGGGATTATGCGAAGAGGCCGAGTGACGAAATCTGGCCACCATTGCTTCCAATAAAGAAATCCACGTCTACAAGTTAGATTCCGTTTCTAGAGAGCAGAGTGTTGCAAGATCGCTAATCTCTGCGAGTTCCCCCTGCGTTCAGTGAGAGCGTCTCCCCTTATCTAGTTGCAGCCCTGCTGCTTTAAAGGGATGATGTTTCCCATTCAGCAGGATGCCGATGAACGTAGATCTTACAAGATATTTATACGAACCCAGACAGATGATTGAAGTTGCGGCTATCGCAAGCAAGAACTTTATCTCGATCGGTATCGGCCATTTGAACATGAGAAACGTGATAAAGGTAACGATGGGCAAATGTATTAAGTACATCCAATACGCACCGTCAGAGACAAATCGCAGTTTGGCATTATAGGACCCGAACCTCTTTTCGGATAGGCCTATAAACGCGTATGAAAACAGAACAGCACAAACAGTCTTGATGAATATCAAGATTGCCGGGATGGATTCCGAAATTGTGCGAAGGTATTCATTACCATCCAGTTTCGTACTATATATATCATTCACGAGATCTCTGGATTCTAGGACCAAGAATAGAGTGAAACCAACCAGGCCAAGGAAAAAATAGTATCTCCACTGGGCTTTCAGGAACGTCACTAACGAAGTATTTCCATAAAGACTGTACCCAAGCACAAAATATACTCCTCCCGCAATGGGATTCACGATTAATCTCCCTTCTGTCGGCAGGTTAATCACTGTGCAGAGGAGTATGAACACCAACGGAAACCTAGGGCGAAACATCCCACGTGATACGAGAGACTTCGATCTTCGCAAGATGGTACCTATGAATCCTAAACCTATCCTGTCCAAACCGTTGAAGGCGGCAACGCCTAGTACGTAAACGGGTGTCAATACAGCGGTACATACGACGAATATCAGGAGATGCCATAAAAACCACAAGTGGAAGGGTTGACCTTCTTCCGAATAAAAGAAATAGAATTCTCCTGTTACCCCGTATTTGAAAATCCATGGCACGGTCAGCGACATTAAAGGAGAGAAAACTGCTATCGGCAACCCGATGCGTAATAGCCTGTTCCCCCACCAAAATTTCCAGGATTTCTTACTAATCAACAGATTGGCGAAAAATCCTGCGAGGATGAAGAACAATGGCATGCGCCAAACATGTATGAATTGGAAGATGGCGTTGATTACCTGCGATGAACGTCCGTCTGTGGGCCAAAATGCTTCCACGTTCGGTATATATGGCAGTGCGGCGTGCAACACAATGCCGAGAATCATGGCGAAGCCTCTCAACGCATCCAGCCCATGGTATCTGATTGAAGTCTTTTGGATTTCAGCTGCACTATCTGCAAAGATCGACAGCGATGTGCCACACGCTCTACAGGTCTCGAAGCCCTCAGGGTTTTCCTTGCCGCATTCTGTGCAGTACATATATGCAATTCCCACAACCGAATAGGCCGTTACAAAAGCTTACACTCGGTCTGCACCGGAGGGAAACCTGTTGTACACTACGCGGCACAAAGTTGCTGAGGATTATCTATCGGTTGAAGAGCAGGCATATTTTGCCGATCCTGTAAGGTTTCCCAATGAAGAACGGCGAGAGGGAGAACGACAATGACGCAGCATTCACAAGAAACGACGTACCTTAAAGAAGGATTTGATTTGGCAGCCCATAGGCCCGTGATAACCAGCCTAAAGGGTATGGTGACATCCGCTCATGATGCCTCCAGTATGGCAGGAGCACGCATGTTTCTTCAGGGGGGGAATGCCGCTGACGCGGTGGTGGCGACTGCAGCAGCACTGAATGTGGTCGAGCCGTATATGTCAGGATTGGGGGGTATCGGCTTCCTTGTCATGAGCACTGGTTTTGGAACGGATCGAAAAGTCTTGAACTTCTCCGGAGTAGTTCCTGGCAAAGGTGTTCCTGAGGCGTTCTCCCCAGAAACCCATACTATCGGGACAAGATGTCCGTTGCTTCCCGGCAATCCTGCTGGATGGCTGGCCATACTGAAACAGTTTGGGTCTCTACCGGAATCTACGGTCTTTGCTCCAGCAATTGAGTTAGCTGAACACGGGTACATTGTTTCAGAACTGGATGAACGCTTTTTTGCGGCCAACGCAGAGAGACTGAAGCGATTCCCGACCTCCAGCAAAGCCTTTATGCCCCACGGAAAGCCCATGAAAGCTGGAGAAATTCTTAGGCAGCCGAATCTAGCGTGGAGTTATAAAGTATTAGCTGAACACGGTGCGGATGGTTTCTATAGAGGCGAAATTGCGTCGGAAATCGCCCGGTTTATGAAAGAAGAGGATGGACTGTTGACTCTCGAGGATTTGGAATCCTATCAGCCTTCCTGGGAAGATCCAATATCCATTAGTTACCGTGGTTATGACATCATTACGCCCGGTCCCAACTGTAATGCATTCCAGGTACTGGAAACGCTCAACATCCTGGAAGGCTTTGACATAAAAGGATTGGGGCACAATACGTCAAACTACATTCACCTTCTTTCGGAAGCCATAAAACTTGCTGCCACGGATCGTATTATGTTTGGTGGCGATCCGAATTTTATGACCGTTCCTGCGGATGGTCTGATTTCGAAGGACTATGCTAGTACGCAAAGGGCCAGGATCAATCATTATCACGCATCTACGGTTATGGGAGAGCGGTATACGGACAATCCTCCTGAGGGTTCGATGGAGGCAGGTTTGCCAGCCACATATTTTAGTGGTGAAACGACGCATTTCTCGGCCGCAGATTCGGCTGGGAACGTCTTTAGTATTACCCATACATTAGGTGATGCTTTTGGCTCAGCGGTTGTTGCGGGGGAAACGGGATTTCTGTTGAACAACAACATATTCTTGATGGATATTACACCCGGTAGTGATAGCAATCTGTTGGTGGCTCCCGGGAAAAGACCCGGAAGCAATATGGCTCCTATACAAATTTTCAAAGATGGGAAATTTATCCTCTCTATTGGGACACCGGGAAGTTACGGGATTCCGCAGACGACGACACAGATGATTTTGAACTACCTGGAGTTCGGCATGAGTGTACAGGAGGCACTTGAAGCGCCGCGTTTTCGCGTTTTAGGGGGTCGGCGTATTGGGATGGAAGATCGTATCCCTATTGAAGCTCGCCAAGAGCTTTTGGCGCGCGGACACGAGGTGGGATCTTATGGGCAATGGAGCACCGAAGTCGGGGGTGGTCATGCGATCGCTCATAATCCAGATACTGGCGTCCTAATGGGTGGCGCGGACCCGCGAAGGGATGGTTACGCAATTGGTATTTAGCTGTTGGAGAGAACGGCTGAAGGAATATCGTATTTCCCGTTCCGTGCGCTAAGGGTAACCGCAAGAATCTCAGCTTCTCTTCTCGAAGCGGGTTATTCCGTAGGTGTTTCTTGTGATAGTCATGCCAGGTGTTGCGATGTGAACTGGATTGAACAATGGTCTAGTTGATGTCATTGGTCGAATTGACATTGCCGAACAACTTTTGTGATGATGGGGTATCTACCCACCCACCGTGTGGGCATTAAAGGGGGACCTATGGGATCGAAGCCGATCGGATTGCTTCTTATTCTCGGACCGATTATTTCTTTGCTCGGATGGATGTTTGTTCACCCAGGTTCTGGGGGATCTGATTCGACTGCCGCTACTAGGGCGAGTGAAATGATGGCTGATCCGGCCCTCGCTAGAGCAGGCATCCTAATGGGATTTGGTGGAATGTGGGTAATCTTCCTCGGAGTCATGACCATTGCTCGAGGTATGGCTACCGCAGGTGGCCCGGGATCCTCGTACGCGAATGTGTCCGCAATTTTGGGCATAATTCTGCTCACTCTTGGAGCGATGGCAATCGGCACTCAGTTAGCTGTGGTGAATGCTAGTTCAGCCGAACTAGGTGCGAGATTCATGGAGTTCGATGAATCAGGACAAGAGGCATTCGCTCTGACTTGTGGGCTGTTGTTGATCTTCCTAGGTATAGGCATTGCATTGGCCAAGAACTTCCATGTGATCGTGGCTGGCCTAGCGACCATCGCAGGGGTACTCTTTACGATTAGTCCCTTTATCGATGCCGACATTACGGGGTTCATCGGATGGATAGCCTTTTTGATTACCAGCCTAGCACTGGGCGGACTTACTCTGAAATCAAAGAGTTAGACCGGTAGTGGTGAAGATCGAGAACACTTAGGGGCGTTGCTATCTGATGTGCTCCATTGTTCTCACCGGCACGTTCGTATAGGAAGCGCGTTATTACGGTGCTGGTACGGAGGGATGGCTGCGATAGTGCCCGATGACCCCGTGGGTGAGTACAGAGAGGGCGAGTACAACCACACCGAGTAACGATGAGGCGTTCTCAGTGGTTGCTGTAAGCCCGAGAACCAGAAGCCAACCGTATGCTACGCTTCCTCCCCAGAGTGAAGCGTGATGGCCTGTTTGTCGGGCAATGAAGGCGACGGTGGCTCCTATGGCTAACGCGATTAGACCGTAGATTGGGATGATCGCCACAGTGATGCCCAGCAGGGTGGAGAGCCCGTCGCCACCACGAAACCGGGTGAACATGGATTTCCAGTGTCCCATCACCGTGGTCATCGCGGGGAGGAGTATCCAAGATCCTTCGATACCAAGTTGATAAGCAATCATCATGGCGGACAATCCTTTAGCGATGTCGCCACTGAATACGACAATGCCTTGAGAGTGGCCGACGTTCCGGAATACGTTCGCTGCTCCCGCCAAACCGGTTCCTGTCGAGAAAATGTCTATGTGTCTTCGGCGGCTCACGAGCATGGCGATCGGGATAGAACCGAGCAGGTATCCTGTGAGCATCGACAGGACGAGTTTCAGAATTAGCAAAAGCGAGAGCATATTTAGCCTATATTGCTACAGCCTTATCCTAGGCTGAAGTCTCTTTCTGTAGTGTCGTCAATACGCCAGTTACAAGTGTTGTAAAAAATATTCCCATCCAACCTAGCGTTGCGATGAATTCACTCTCTGGTTGCGCTAACATATCTACAAAGGCGAGGCCTGCGGCGACAACAAACAACGCGCCAATAATGCCTTTATACTTTCTCAACAGTGTAAGAGCGATACCCAGCAACAACACTCCAACTACCATCAAGATCCCAACCATTTGAAACAGTGTAGAAGCTGCCAGTATCGATGCGCCAACATCATTTCCGAACTCTTCAGCTGCTTCTATGGCGGATATGTCTGAGGCCATCAGAACCACCCATAGTGGTACACATAGCAAAAGGAATAATCCGCCTATTTCAGCACACGTGTTACTTACGGGTTTGTCACTTCTTAATGATCGGGCTAGGAGGTAAAGGCCTGTAAACATAGCCATTGCACCAAAGACATTCAGGATCGAACGCAATTCAACCTTGTTCGACTCTGCGATGAGCGCATTTAGTTTTTCAGATGGCGGCATGTCTGAAGCATCAAGGCCGAGGAACATCCATGGCCCCATGATCAAGATTGGTCCAAGAACCAACATGACTCCGATGACTTTAGAACTCATTTTGTGCTCCAGCCTTGCGATTGATTCCTTGCTAGTATTACAAATCAACCGACTTATGGCAATGTGAATTTCGCGATCAAGGCTTATCGCGAGGTGTATGGATTCAGGCGTAATCGTGGGAGTGTCGAAAATCGAGCTATCCCCACACGTTCCATGAGCTTCACGAAGTTCGATCAAAGCGGGGCGGTAAGTAGTTGCACTGTTTTAGGAATTGTGTGTACAATGCTATAAAAGATGTTTGGACATACTGGATGACAGTGTATGGACTAACATACAAGGATTAAGGAGCACCTCTCACGCAATGGCGAGAGATTTGAAGGAAAGATTGACGTGCTCGGCATTTTCGACCGCTTCCGGTGAACAATTGTTCGGCACAGCACCAATTTGGGAACGATGTATTTGCGTTGAAGTGCCTCTGCCTTGGAACCAGAATCTTTTTCTCTCTAATTTTTTTCAGGATCATTTATTAACAGACTATTTGACTCAATGTACCCAAAAAATCCCTGGGCTAAGAATCCTAGGAATCGTCAACAATAACGAGGAACCAACGAGAGGGATTCGGGTTTTAGCGTTCGACAAATCCGGCGGTAATCCGGGTAAATCTAGTTATCTTTTCCCAAAAGACTCCTTCAAAGAGACCCTGTCGACGCTTATCAGAGAACCGGATTGTAGCCTCCTTAAACCCTACGCAGAGAATAGTGAAGGGATTCGAGACTATGTGGTTTGCACACATGGTAATAGGGACGTCTGCTGTGGCTTTTGGGGGTATCAATTATATAAGGAATTATGCGACAACTACGCCACTGAGAAGGTCAGGTTTTGGCGCGCCAGCCACATTGGAGGTCACAAATTTGCCCCGACGCTACTCTCTTTGGATGATGCTCGGTATTGGGGTCGTGTAGAGGCAAGAGACTTCGCGCGGATTATTAATCGAGAATTTGATGTGGAAGATATCAACGCGATGTATCGTGGCAAAGCAACCTGCCGGTCAGCGCAAGAACAACTAATAGAGAAAGAACTTCTCAACAGATTCGGGTGGGATCTCGATGCACAACAAGTATCAATCCGGTTATTGGGTAGCCATGGTTGCAAATCTGAATACACTGTAGCGATTAGCGCTGCGCGTGACCCTGACGCAATTGTGATCGAGTATGTTTTTGTCATTGAAGAAAATGTAACCGGCTTAACTTACGGTTGCACTGCTCGGCCGACATTTAATTCTGGGAAGCGGTACAGTATTGTGGGCGCTAGCAGATTCGATTGACGTAAGTTCTTAAGAGTCTCTCTGCTGAGAATCCCTCGTGGCCAGGCGAGGATTCCAAAGTCTGGTCCCTGCTTCTAAAGAAAGGGAGCAGAAGTTTCCCGTTGTTCACCGGTTTTCTTGAACTTTGGTGTAAAAGATTTGGTACGTCTCGTGATGAGAGAAGATAAAGAGACACCCACCAGTCTACGGTGGGTGTCTCTTTATCGTTTGCGTACTTTTAATACGTGGGTATTAGGCTTTTTGTCTAACCAGATTGACTCCCGCTGCAACAGTCGCAAGCATCCATATCATCCACAGGAAGTCCAGAGCTTCAAGGTCCCCAAACCACCCAATAAACATTGCCAAAGTTACTACCGCAAGTATTCCCCCTATGGATCTACTCACTTTATCCGTTACCTGTAACACTGTTGCCAGCCCTATAAACCCTACGCTGAGCATCAGAAACACCCAATGAATATTGCCACCTGTATATTCGCCAGCTGCTCCTAAAATTAAGGCGCTACTTGTATCACCTTTGTCCCAAGCATCCGCGGCGCCAAAGTTGAAGTCCATCGACATCATCATGCCTGCTGCAACTACCGGTATCGCTAGAGAGGCTACTGTGGCAAGTGTAGCCCCTTTCTTCCCTTCACCTTGCAATAAACGAGCCCAAAGAGTATAGCCAAGCGCCATTGCCATCATGCCGCCAAGCCCTAAGAAAGCGACTATTTTGGTAAGCGCGAAGTTTTCCATTCCGGCTGCTATGTCTGCTTTTATTTTCGCTTCGCCGACAACACCCTCTTCCGCTCCCCCGATGAGTGCGTCAAAGAGAAAAATGAATGTTACCAACATTACTATTGGTCCAAGTGCAAGGAGATATCCCGCCAAAGTTTTAGCGCTCATAAATATAGACCTCCAAATTCATGTTCGTGGGTTACAAAGGTATGTTTCTTTGCTCCGTGACAGACATTATTCAAGAATCATACCGATTAGTAAAGCGCATTTGGGATAAGTTCTATGTTCGGGGAACATGTTTGTGGGTGCAAATGCATAAATCTTAGTGCAATCCCAAAGGGGGCCACAGCTACGTGGCTCTTCTCGCAGTCAGGAATCTGAGAGAAATTCTAACCTGCCCACTGCTTGCAAAACCACTTTTGAGCTCAGAAAAAGAGCAGCGAATGCGGCTATCTTAGTAATCCGTATACCTTGTGTGGGTGTACGAGGACAATAACCGCGTCTTGCTTGATCATCGCCTCGTCGTATTCTTCCCAATTGGGATGGGGGGTATCGCTACAGGCCATATACACCTCCCGCAGCATAATCCTGAGGGTCTCCGCTTCGGTATTTGTATAGTCGTAAAGATTCGCCGCACCTTCAATTACGGCGTAGCTCCGCCAATCCTCAGTTACAGAAAGGACTGTGCAGTCAGGATTACGACGTAAATTCTTAACTTTTTGAGACTTGGGGTATACAGATACGAATGCTGCATTCCCCTGGTAGTGCCCGCAGACAACAATGCTTGAATGTGTGGCGCCATTCGACTGTTTCGTGCAAATGACTCCCCGATGATTCTTCTCAAGAAAGGGGGCTACGTCTCGAATATTCATGTTGTTCCTCCAACGACCGAACGAATTCTCAAGAGTTATGTTGATGCATATACGGGCAAGCTTACTGGACGGGCTCAGCGTGGGTAGCATTATACTTGCTTTGCATTTCCATCCCAAGCAGAAAAGTTCCTCGAGTTCTGCTTGGGGGGCTTTTTCGTGACTAGAATTGTGGAGCAGAAGAAGGGATCCCCACTATACTATAATATGGAATGTTACAGATCAGACGCATGTTTAATTTTGCCTTCTCTTCAATCATAATGTGGCACTAAACCCTTCGACTCAATCTGTATACGCTCCCTATCAAAACGTCTGCGGAATCGGCGACTCTCAGGAATTCGTTAAATCAATTTAGTGAAGAGATGAATGGAAATTAATAAAACCTCTAATAAGAATGATGTTTATTCAAGGATCGAGAAGGTGCTCTTCGCTTGTGTGCATAATTCTGGTCGCAGTCAAATGGCAGAGGCGTTTGCTGTTCGCATGTGGAACGAGATTGGGGAATTCGAGTCAGCTGGAACTCAGCCAGCTGAGAAGATCGATCCACTTGTGATAACGGCTATGAGAGAAAGAGGTATCGATCTTGCGCGAAAGACCCCCAAATTGTTGACAGAAGAGATGATCGGGAAAGCGGATCGAGTAATTACAATGGGTTGCTCCATTGAAGATGTTTGTCCGGCTCTTTATGGCAGCGCCGAGGATTGGGATCTGGATGACCCGGCCGGAAAATCCTTGGAGGAAATCAGGGTTATTCGAGACAAGATTGAGTCTGATGTCAGAGCAAAATTATTCAATGGAACACAGAAAGCTACACGGTGACATCGTAAATCAGTTTGGAATCCTTACGTAACGCTAGCGGATTCTTGCCAACCCATTCTTGCGTGAGTTCCATCGCAGAAAGGTTTATTTGATGAATTCCCGCAGCGACAGAGCGCAATCACAGCTTTCTGGACGTCCAATTCATTACCTTCGCTGTCAGTTATCTGGACGTTGCCTCTAATGATGTAAGGTCCATTTTTTGTTGGCTGTATGCTTACTTTCGCTTCTCTATCCATTTGTTTCTTCCTTGGTGGGATTATCGTCTCGTGCCATTCTAGCTAGATTTACCCTTGATCCTAAGTGGTGCTGGCCGATAATGTGGCCAATCGTATACCGCGATGTACTTACTAGGATGCCTTAGAAATTGTTGTTTCTAAATCTCAAATTGTCTCTACTGAGTTCACCTATGTTGGTGCAGCCCATAAGCTTCATGTCTCTCTCGAGAGCAGTCTTATAGAGGTCCAGTGCCTTTTCAACTCCGGTCTGACCGCCAGCACCTAATGCGTAGAGATATAATCTGCCTCCTGCAACCGCTTTAGCGCCCATTGATAAAGCTTTAAGCATGTGAGTTGATCGTTGTATCCCGCCTTCACAAATAACATCTATCTTATCGCCTACAGCATCAACAATTTCCGCTAACTGATCAAAATTAGATCTTTGCCCATCTAATTGTCTGCCTCCATGGTTAGATACGATAATCCCGGTGCAACCGATATCGACCGCCCGTTTCGCATCCTCTACACTCATCACGCCCTTGAGAGCGAAGTGCCCACCCCAATCTGATGCAAGTTTTTCCGCGTCATTCCAATTCATTGATTGATCAAGCATTGTAGAGAAATAACTTCCTATGGATGTTGATACATTAGATAATTCGGCCACGCTGTCTTTTAAAAGAGGCAATTCGAATTTTTCCCTAAACACATAATTTAATCCCCACATGGGTTTAGAGAGGAAGCTCAATAGACTCGACAAAGTTAATTGCGGTGGGGATTTAAATCCTGTCCTAAGGTCTCTTTCTCTACTTCCCGCAGTTATCGTATCAACAGTCAATGCCAGCACGTCGAACGTAGACGCCTTTACTCTTTCCAGAACAGCATTATTTATGCCACGATCTTTGTGATAATAAAATTGGAACATCTTAGGGGTATTCATGTTGCTAAATTCTTCAATTGGTACGGTGCAAATTGTAGAAAGTCCGAACATCGTATTGTATTTTTCCGCTGCTTTTGCTACTGCTCTTTCACCGTCATAGTGGAAAAGTCTTTGTAGTGCTGTTGGTGATAAATAGAAAGGCAGGTCGAGTTTTCTCCCAAAAATGGTAGTTGAAAGGTCTATATTTTCCACGCCCCTTAATACATTGGGAACTAAATCGACGTCATTGTATGCACTTGTATTTCTTTGGTACGTTGTTTCATCTTCAGCCGCGCCGTCTATATAGTGAAATATAGGGGAGGGCAACTTCTTTTGAGCAAGTTTTCTAAAATCGTGAAAGTTGTGACAGTCTTTTAATCTCATATTCGAACCTCAGATTGCTCACGTACAAATCACGTGCTAGTCCTCAATGTCGAGTAACCGTATATCTATAGGATATTGTGGGTCTAGAATCAGAATATCACATGTTCGATGATGTTCATTCGCTCTTTATCCTATACGAAAGGATGAAGAGTGAGCACCCTACCAGCCACGCGACTCCGCCCAGCATACCCAATACATCTCTCGTAAGAACGGTTTGGATGACCCATAGCACGATTCCCACTAGGAACAATAACCATCCGTACAATTCTAGTCGTTTTCTCATACGTGCCTCAAAACTATTCGTTCCATCGGGATCGCCGTTCCAATAATACTGCATGAGTAGGCTTTTTACCTCGAATAAGACTAGAGGGGGATTAACGCTTTTGACACCTCGAAACGTCAAATGCTATAGTCGTTCCGGACTCCAGTGGGTTTTCTCGCAAAACTCATGGTAGTTAAGGTAGCTAGTTGAGGAGTCATTAGCTAATAATGACTCTATAGGGATCAGTAGGAAAGCATGGACAGTCCTGAGTATCTCTGGCTAGGCATCATGCTTGTGATGCTGTTGTTGTCTGCCTTTTTCTCTGGTGCCGAAGCGGCTTTCCTCTCGTTGCAACAAACCAGAATCGCTGTGTTGTTGCGCAACAAGGTTAAGGGAGCCGAAAGGGTTGCCAAAATCTCTGGTCGCCCCGAGAAGTTATTGCCGACAGTTTTGACTGGCAATAACATAGCGAACACCGCTGTCGCTGCTCTAGGCACCTCTCTCATTGCTACCCGATTAGATGCCGGTCAAACCGTCATCGTCTCTACAGCAGTGATTACAATTACTCTACTAATATTTGCAGAAACTATTCCCAAAACCGTCGCGGCAAGACATGCAGAGCGATTCGCTCTACTGGCTGTACGCCCATTGCAATGGGCGGGTTTTGTTCTTTTCCCTGCTGTGTGGATACTCGAGCGATTAGCGCGTGGTATAGCTAGGATATTTGGGGTCTCCGGTTTGAATATATATGCGGGCGAAGAGATACGGGCGTTGATATTCGCAGGTCAAGAAACGGGAGAGGTTGAACCTTCTCAGGCTGAAATGCTTGAACAAGTATTACGGTTTTTCGGTGACAGACAATTGCGTTCTGTTATGACACCCAGGCCTGAGATTATCGCCTTGGACCAATCGGTCACCCTTTCAGCATTTCTGGCAATCTATAGTAAACACCGTCATACTCGCTTTCCCGTATACGAAGACAACTTAGATAACGTCATAGGGACCCTGTCAGTCAAAGATGTGGTGCAGGCCATTTCGGCCGATAACCTGTCATTACAAGATAAAGTAGTGTCACTAGTTAGAGAGCCATATTTTGTTCCTGAAACTAAACTGGCTGGGAGTATTTTCCCGGAATTGCGGGCGTCTACGTATCAAATGATCATTCTTGTAGATGAATTCGGTGGTGTTGCCGGACTCGTCACACTCAAGCAGTTAATGGAAGAGATTGTTGGTAAAGTGGGTGAAGAAGGTGTTGTCCCAGAAGAAGAGTTCCAGGCAATTGATGCAAATACGTATCAAATAGAGGGTGGGATGGACATTGACGAGGCCAACGATCGGATCGGTTTGGGGATACCAGTAGGAGAATATGAAACTGTGGCTGGCTTTATTTTGAGCCAGTTAGGACATATTCCGGTTACATCGGAACGTTTAACGCATAACGACTTTGTTCTTCAAGTGACTGAGATGAGTGGGGTGCGTATCGAACAGGTGAAAGCAACTCGTATATCCATAAGAAGTGCGGAAGAGGATGCTACGGGTTCACCCTAGGACTCGTCGGAAGCCTGACTCCCAAGTAATAGACTAAGCCACTGGCTATTTCACGACTAGAATTGCGAGAATTTGAACCTCGAAATCCCTGTTTGCGAAGCACGGATCCCGTCATAACCTGTCAGGTCTAGGCGTAACATAACCCTGTAGAGAGGCTACTATGAGATCAGTTCATCTGCTGTTAGGTTTGTCCTTCGTTGCCTTGCTCATGACTGGGTGCTCGAATAGGAGTGAGCAGCCAATAGCAGGTGTATCCACACCGAATACTCATCACACTTGTATAACCTTAGCGAACAAGATTAAAACCTTGAATATCTCTCCAAGCAATATTGTTTCTCCGAAAAATACTGAGCTTCCCGGAGATTCAAAAATAATCGACATATACGAGATTATTGAATACTTAAATAACGAGAAACCATCTTTGGGAGTCGATAGGAAGAGCTTAGTTTGCCGAGCAAAAGCCAAAACTTACCGTGGCAATTATCCAATAGAATTTTATTTGATCACGGAAAACAAACTTGAATACATCATTTTGGAGTCACAGGGTAAACGTAAATGGATTTTTAGATGGCAGTCGTAAGATTTGAAGGTGGAACCGATGGTACGCGACCCCCGTCCTGATTGCAAAGAAGGAAGATGGTGTTTACTCAGGTTCATTGAGCAAGATATTCCTCAACGGTTCGCTCGTTCATTGGCACTTACCGACAAATGGCGAAGCATGCCTGTTTGTGATAGAATTTGGGGTACGGTACACTTTAGGCAGCCCGCCGATAAGGGCTGGGTTTCGGTTGAGAATGGCACCGACTCGCTACTTTCCACCATCCCCATTGACTGAATCGCGCTGACCCTCATGTTCCGCAAATTAAAACACTAGGAGCGCGCGCATTCATGGGAGCAGCAAAAACCAGAACCTCACGACGTTCACAACAACACATCAAATCACGTACGCATACCTACAAAGCGGTCTGTAGCTCTTGTGGGGGGACGGCCGTTGTACCGTTCATGCCAATCGTAGGGAAAGACGTGTATTGTTCGGATTGTTTTGTCTCGCGTAAGTGGAATACCTTCCAATCGAAGATATCCATAGAAAATGAAGACGAAGCATATGCAGATGTTTTCCCTTCAATCCAGTTGATGCCCACTACGCGGACGTCTTTGGCAAAGATGGGCATCAGTGACCCTACGCCAATTCAAGAAGCCACCATACCGGTTTTACAGGATGGCCATGATGTAATAGGACAAGCTAGGACAGGCTCAGGGAAAACGTTGGCCTTTACCATCCCCATAATAGAACGATCTGACTCGAGTTCCAGAGTGGCCCAGGCGCTCATTTTGGCTCCGACACGTGAGCTTGCTATGCAAATAGCCAATGTGGTGAAGCCACTAGCATCCCGGCGCTCCCTAGGCGTTGCTCTCGTATATGGTGGTCACTCGTTTCTCCCAGAAAAGAAACTACTCTATAGCGGCACCCAAATCGTTATCGGAACGCCTGGACGCATGCTAGATCACATTAGGAAAGGGAATCTCGTATTAAATAATCTCAAGATGCTCGTTGTTGACGAAGCTGATGAAATGTTTGATATGGGTATGGCCCAAGATGTTGAAGAAATTATATCGGCTACGCCGGATGGCCGACAGACAGCCCTGTTTTCTGCGACTTTACCTGATTGGGTTGCAAAGATAGCTAAAAAGCATCTCAACAATCCAAAGACAGTAGCGGTAGATGCTGACATGAACGCCTCCCCCGATATCGAACATGTACTCTATGAGATCAACAAGCTTGATAAGTTCAACGCTTTGAAAACACTGCTATCTGAGCAATCTGGCCTAACGTTGGTATTTGGACGCACAAAACATGGGGTGAGGAAACTTGCCAAACGCCTTACCGACGTTGGATATCAAGCAGCAGCAATACAAGGAAATCTAAGTCAAAGTGCTCGAGAACGCGTAATGCAGAAATTCCGGTCCGGAAACTTGCCTGTGTTAGTAGCTACCAACATCGCGGCACGTGGCCTTGATATAAAAGGAATAGACCAGGTCATTAATTTTGACATACCTGACTCTCCTCAACTATTTACACACCGCACAGGACGCACCGGTCGCATGGGTCGACATGGGCAATCTGTTACTTTCTTAACGTCCGATGATATTAAGCAATGGAAAGCCATAGAGCGATTCATAGGGAAGAAATTCCCTCGGAAGAGATGGATACAAAAAGCGCGAGTCGACGCCAAATAGAACTTCGTTCGAACTATACCGGTTTGGGAATCAGGCTGTGTTTTTTCCGGCTGACCTTAGGATGAGGAATCCAGTTGCGGCTGTCATGATAGGAAAGCCCAAGAATCCAATAAACCATATCCCTCCGGCCCAATTCTCACCGCTTCCCAATATGCCTCCGAATAAAATACATGCCCCGAAGAATGTGAAGAGCCCACCCACTATCTGATGTAGGTTTTTTTGCTTAACTATTGCTAAACCCAGGAACAACATGATTAGACCATGAAAGACAAATACACTTCTGCCGATTGCCGAACTTATGGCAGTAGCGTTAACAACATCACCTCCCTTTGTGATCCAACTGGTATCTTTTTCTCCTATAGTTGTATCAATACCCAGTGATACCATTGCAACTCCCGCTGTCAGTAAGGCAAAGACTGATGCTAGTGCAGCGAAGTCAGAACCGGGTTTCCCTTCCCCTTGCATGGAACGAGCTAGGTAATGCATTCCGATAAAAATAATTAGTGCACCCACAGCCCATCCGATCATACTCATCATAGATAGTACGTAATTGTCGGACATTATTTGAACTGATTCTGCGAAGGTTCCATCATCATCTAGTGCTCCGGGTATCAGCCCTTCTATGAATAGCGAAGCGATTGCAAGAAAAGGTCCGATTAACATGAATAATCCGATAAGCCTTTTTGATAACATGATTTTTCTCCCTAAAATTGTGGTGGAGCTGCGGGGATTCGAACCCCGGACCCCCTGCTTGCAAAGCAGGTGCTCTCCCAACTGAGCTACAGCCCCAGAACTTACGGATCAGCGGATGCTGAATTCCGCGAGTATTAATTACAACAGCGGTTTGATCCGGTGTCAACGTTCATTCGCAACTCTTATTGTTCCCTATATCGCCATCAGGTAGAATCGTCTCACACTGTTCTGCGGAGGCTTCGATGAGTACAACGCTGTCAAATCGAATGAAATCATATAGTAGCGCAATAACCGATGGGCCAGATCGCGCTGGGGCTCGTGCGATGTTACGTGCCGTCGGCCTTACTGATGAAGACATGAATAAGCCGTTTGTTGGAATAGCCGATATGGCAAGCGATCTCACCCCTTGTAATGTGCACCTCTCCGGGCTCGCTGAGAGTGCTAAGGAAGGGTTGCGTGAAGCCGGGAGTGTTCCGTTCCTATTTGGCACCATCACCGTCAGCGATGCAATTTCAATGGGGACGGAAGGGATGAAAGGATCGTTGGTGAGTCGAGAAATTATTGCTGATTCAATCGAAACCGTTTGTTTTGCTGAGGGCATGGATGGGTTATTGGTAGTTGGTGGGTGCGACAAAAACATGCCTGGGGCGATAATGGCTATGGCTCGCCTCAACATTCCAGCTATTTTCATTTACGGCGGTTCGATTCTTCCTGGAAAGCACGAAGGGAATGACGTGACTATTCAGGATGTTTACGAAAGCTATGGTGAATTCACTGCAGGCCGGACCACGCTTGAAAATTTGATTGCCTTAGAGAAAGTAGCCTGCCCGGGTCCGGGTTCCTGTGGAGCGCTCTATACCGCGAACACCATGTCTTCCGCAATCGAAGCAATGGGACTCTCGCTCCCGGGTGCCTCATCTATACCTGCAGTAGATCCGAAAAATCAAGATGTGGCACGCTCTGCGGCCAAAGCTCTCTATGCCCTGCTTGAAAAAGGCATTACTACGAAAGATATCTTGACAAAAGAGGCTTTGGAGAATGCTATGAGAGTTGTGCTAGCAATGGGAGGATCCACCAATTCAGTCCTCCATTTGCTAGCTATCGCACACGAGGCTGGTATTGCCTTAGAGATCGATGATTTCGATCGAATGAGCCGATCTACCCCATATATCGGTGATCTCCGACCTGGTGGCCGCTTCGTAATGCCTGATCTTGGCGACATTGGGGGAGTTCCAGTAGTGATGAAGGAACTGCTAGGGGCGGGGTTGCTTCATGGGGGTTCACTGACATGTACTGGTAAGACGGTAGCAGAGAACCTTTCAAGTGTGAAAGGTTCTCCAGATGGAAGAGTAGTTCACCCGGTTTCAAAACCTCGGAGTCCTACGGGCGGACTAGTGATCTTGAGAGGAAATTTAGCTCCAGACGGAGCGGTTATGAAGGTTGCCGGTATGCACCATCAGACCCATGAGGGCCCGGCTAGGGTGTTCGATTCTGAGCGTGACGCGTTTGATGCGGTAACATCTGGAAGAATCGTGGCTGGGGACGCTGTAGTGATTAGGTATGAAGGACCTAAAGGCGGACCCGGGATGCAGGAGATGTTGTCGGTAACCAGCGCAATTATGGGTCGGGCCCTGGGTGAAAGTGTCATGTTGGTTACTGATGGGCGATTCTCAGGGGCGACTCACGGTCCTATGGTAGGACATGTTGCTCCTGAGGCCTTTGTTGGCGGCCCACTGGCCCTCCTTCAAGATGGAGATATCATCTCGCTTAATGTGGAACAGCGATCACTGGACGCCAAGATTTCTGAGGCGGAGTTCGCTGCGCGACGTTCCCTGTGGCGTCAACCTGCCCCGAACTATACGCGTGGGGTTTTGGCCAAGTATGCGCGGCAGGTTTCTTCCGCCTCAATAGGGGCGATAACGACTGAATAAGCCCAATCTGATCGTTACGGGGTGAGTGCTTTGATCAGGTCGGTAAGATTGGGCAGCGTTTCCAGTTGATTGATAAGGCCTATCGCGTCGTCACCATTGGTTCTAGGTAGCGTCTCTTGGAGACAATCATAGAATTTCTCTTCGATTTCTGACCAGGACATCGGGCGTTCGGGCGTTCCTCGTGAAGTTGAAGCTTCCTGATGGATCAACCGGCCGTCACGCAGTCGGATGTCTAGGACGGATCGGATTCGGTCAGTCCCTTGGGCTTCAATCTCCAGGTTGTGGTACGTGTCTACACGGGCCATCATTTCGCGGACTTCCTGACGCTGTACCACGTCGTCTTTGAATTCTCGGACTCCGGCTCTTCGGTACAAGGCGAGGGCTGCTAGGCAATATCGAAGACTGAATTTCGCTTCCAGACCTGACTGAGGGTTTTGGTAACGAAGGGGATCTAGAATGTTCCTTCCCGCGCCGACGCGAATTTCTTCGATGTCCTTGGACTTGATGTCGTGTTTCACGAGGAGGTCAAGTAGCGCGTCCATTGTCGGGTGTGCGAGCGATCCACACGGGTAAGGTTTGACTGAGACGCCTGGCCATCGCAGCGTGTACGGCAAACCTAACTTCCCAACAATGCGATCGTAATCTACGCCACCAGCTGTTACTTGTAGGAATCCCCATTTCCCGTCTAGAGCGTTCGGGTCTGCTTTATAGCCTAATTTCGCTAGCCGTGTCGCGATAATGCCGTTTTCCGCTGCGGCTCCCGCATGATATGGCTTGGTCATAGTTCCAAAGTTGGCACGAATCCCCCCACTTTTTGAGGCAGCTATACCTAAGGCATGTTGAATCGTTTCTGCAGGAAGTCCTTCTAATTTCGCAGCCGTAGCAGTGGCCCCGAAAATGCCTATCGTTCCCGTTGAATGAAATCCTTGGAGATAATGTGTGGGGAGGATTGCTTCTGCTATCTTACACTCGACCTCGATACCAGTACACAGTGCTGTGATGAAATCGCGGCCGCTGGCTCCGCATTCCTCTGCCATTGCGAGTCCTGCGGAGAGAGCCGGAACAGTTGGATGTGTGAGCAAGCCATAAACTCGGTTCGGTGATGACGAAATTTGTGTGTCATCATAATCCTCGGCGTGCCCCGCCACGCCGTTTGCTAATGCGGAAAAGGACGGAGTGGACTTCAAAGTTGTTCCGAGGATGGATGTTCTCGGTTGTGTGTGCTGATCCGCGATATACCGGTGAATTATCCGTGAACATTCTGCCGGGACGCCTGAGATGATCACTCCCAAGCCATCAGCGACACAGCGTCGTAGCTCATTGAGTACATCCATTGGAACTGAATCAAAAGTCATTGTCTCGATATAACTTGCAATTTCCTGTGTGATCGTTTGGCGGATGTGGTTTGTCAAAGAGGTTCTCCTAGTTCGTGTGTTTGTACTTCAGTTTACTGAACGTCACCAGAGATCTCGTTCTCTGTTGTGCTCTGTTTAGTGGGTGGCCGTGCCAATAATGCAGCGGCAGCGCATGTCGCTGGCATCGCAAGAAAGACCAAGATGGCAGTAGTATAGTTTCCCGTCATATCAAATAGTATACCGAATGGTAATGGTCCTAGGGCAGCAAAACCGACCATGCAAGTTGAGACGAGCCCGCGAATGCTACCGATATGCTTACGGCCGTAGTAATTGGGCCAGATCACCGCATTTGTTGTCATGGAGAATCCCCCTCCTAGCCCTAGCATGCCACCAAATAGGAGTGCGTGCCATGTGTTCGAGAGAAGAAAGATCCAAAGCATATTGATTGTCAGGATGCCTTGGCTGATGGCCAGAAGGAATCTATTGGATACCCTGTCGGATAAGAATCCAGCTGCGAATGTACCTGCTAGGGACATTGGAGCCATAAAGCTTAACACCGTCGCTGCCAGGCTTGGATCGAGTCCTCTGCTGGTCACGACTGAGACCATGTGGAAAATAAGAGCAGTACTGATAAGAGAGTGCGAGGATCCGGCAAGGAGAAGGAGCCAGAAACTCTTCGTGCGCATTGCTTCTGCCAAGGAGAAGTGAACTTCTTGTAAACTCCTATCAGATGTCGAAGTATCTTCCTTGCCCGGTTCGGACGATCGTCCGTCGGGATTTAGCCCCAAGGACTCGGGGTTGCGGCGCGCTAGGAAAGCAATGGGTGTGATCGACCAAATGATAACTCCCAGGACCCCCCAGGCCGTTCGCCAGCCCCAGTGACCAACGAGGAAATGGATTAAGGGCGGGAATGCTGCCCGGCTGGCTACCTGTCCAAGGGAAGAGATGGCCATGGCTCGGCCACGCAAACGGACAAACCAGATAGCAACGAGGGTGGTGCCGATAAGGGAAAGAGCGCCTTGTCCCAGAGTCCGGATGGCTGCGAATCCTAGGTATAGCTGTATCGGTTGATCGACTTGGCTCATCCATAGTGCAGCGAAGCCGAACAAAATCCCCACAACCGTCATCAACACACGAGCGCCATGTTTATCCAGCATGCGTCCGACTAAGAGCATTAGGGTGGCTGCCGTGAGTGATCCAGTTGTATAAAGTCCGGAGACCATAGTTCTGGACCATCCGGTGTCTTTGATAATGGGATCAACGAATACTGAAACCGAATAGGTCTGGCCGGGCCCAGAGATAAACATGGACATACTTGCTACAAAAAGAATCACCCAGCCGTAGAAGAAGGGCAGTCTACTGGCAATAGATGAGGCGGGGTTAGGATTAGGGCTTCTACTCACGGTTTGGGATTATAGTTCCCTTTCTAGCATGCAACAAGGTCAACCAATCGATTCATGCTACACGAGGCTCTCGAGTGACAACAGTTATAGCTCGATCAGGATGTTTGATGGCGCTGGGGCTTGATCGCTTAACTGACGTTTGCATGATAATCTACCGGAGTTAGGATAATCGAAAGAGGTGAACCGATGATTCAGCAGTCCGACGTAATCCCAAATATAGAACGCCTGAATAACATAATGGACCGGGAAGGGATCGACGCGCTCGTCTTGCGATCAGGGGTGAACTTCACCTACTTGTCCGGTGTCGTCTATCCTGGCACGCTCGCTCGTCATTTGGACCTTGCCGACTCACCGCGAGGAGTGGTCTTGGTTTGGCCAAGGTTGGGGGAACCTGCGCTGGTCCTAAACAGCTTTGCTGCCCCGCTTGCTAGGCGAGACGCGGCAATCGAAAATATTGTTCAATACGATGATTATGGCGAATCAGTGTATTCCAAAACAGCAGAAGTTCTCACCCAAATGGGATTAAACAATAGCTCTCTTGGGTTCGAGAAAAATTCGTTAAGTGCAGTGAGATGGGAAGAAATTCACAGTCTCTTTGCTCGTGCCAATATTCGGGATTGCTCCTCACTTATGGATGAAGTTCGCAGGGTCAAGACTGCTCGCGAGGTCGCTATTCTCGAGGAAGCAGCAGACCTGTTGGATGAGGCATATCTTGAGGTTTTTGCCGACATTAAAGTGGGTGACACCGAACGAGAAGTCCACGGGAAATTGCTCGAGAGTTGTATCAGAAGGGGTGCTGGTTGGGCTCATGGCATCTTGAACTCTAGCCGGAACTCAGTTATTTATGGTGGTGAGGGAGATATGTCGTTTCATAAAGGGGATATCATTCGGAACGACTATGTTGCGTATTATCAGGGGTATCCTGGCCATCAATCCCGTACCGTGGTGGTCGGCGAGCCGTCAGAGGATCAGAAGACTACGTATCGGCTTGTTCGGGATGCGTACCGGGCGACAATCGAGCAATGTGTTCCTGGGGTACAGGCTCAGGAAATCCACCGTTTCGCCTCCGAAGCGTTCCGCAATGCTGGCTTCTCGGATTCTCTTGCTTTGGCCGGACATAGTGTCGGGCCGTGGTGGCATCAACAGCCCCCGTTCTTAGTCCCGGGCAGCAACGTTGAGCTTGAATCTGGGATGGTCTTGGCGTTAGAGCCACACATCCGTTTCTGGCACCTGCAGGACATGGTATTGGTTACTGATCACGGTCCTAGGCTCTTGTCCAAGCGTTTCAGCACCGATGAGATGCTCGTCGTGGGATAGTTTCTCGCTGGTATCGCCGGTTTTGCTATCTACACTTTCGGGTTGTCGGTAATGTAGACGGGAAGATCGTCGACCATCTCAACCCTATAGTCACCGAATAGGTTGGGCCAACGTTTGATAGCAATCTCGGCGATCTGACCGAAGACAAGACGAATCTCTTCTTCAGCCCAAGGGGCCGTTCTTTGCTCGATGACATGCCGGAGGGTTCTCATATTACATGACCATCCGATGTTGGTCGCTAGCCCTATAGGGGCTACACGACGCATAGCAGAGGTTATCTCCTTCTTTTCCGCGAATGATGAGAGATCATCTAGCTGGAACAAGTCCGACAGTTCACGTTGAAGCTGGGAGAGTTCTTCAAATGTTCGCGCAAAAAGTGTCATCGCTTCGGGAGATTCTTGAATGCTAACGGGTGCGTACCAGTTGAGATCGGTCAGGCGTACGAAACGCAGCGATTCTTGAGAGATTGCGGTGCCGACTCGATGTCGTACTAGCTCGTGCGTAAATACCCTGCTGACGTCAGTGAGAAAGAAGTTCACTACGCCGTGCTCTAATACGGACCCATCACCTTTCTCGATAATATTGGTGAGGTAAGTTTCGTTGGATCGCCGGACGCGGGTGATATTTGCGTTTAGTTCTGTCCCGAATGACCTATAGCACGCCCTGCCAAATACTTCGCAGAGGAGTTCGATGTCTGAGGGGGCATCCGATTTCCAGTCTGGTGCCCCGAGATGCGCTAAGAGCGCATCGATCCCTTCGGGATTAGCGTGGGATTCGCCGATTAGAAAGACTTTGGGCTCAACCATCCGTACCATTGTCGTAATTCCCTCTCAATTCGAATATTATTCTGCTTGATTGAGCAAGTAATGTGGTCGCCCGCTTTTATGATGCCAACGCTCGTAGAATTTGTGTACGTGAGGAAGCAGTTCGAGACTAAACTGTTTCCTCTCTAATTCCTCAGGTGTTAGATCCTTGGCGAGTGACTCTTTGAGTTGGTCAATGATCTCTTCTTTGTCTACTCTGGTCAATACTCGATTCTTGAGAAGCACTTCTCCAGCGACTATCACAGTATGGACATCTAGCCCTCGTCCTCTGTACAACACCGCGTCAACGATATCGGTATCTGGGTCGAGGTAAGGTTCGACTATCCGATCTAAGTCGACCAATACTACATCTGCCTTTTTCCCTATCTCTAAGGAGCCTATTTGTGGCCCGAACAAAGTGGCGGTAGCCCCGCCTTGGGTCGTCATGTGCAGGACTTGACCGGACGAAGGATCATTCCCGGTCACATACGGTTCTCGATGGATTTTCGCTACTAGACGCATTTCCTGCAGGATGTCGTTATCGTCGTTAATACCCGCTTCATCAATCCCGATCGCGACTGTAACGTCCTTTTCTAGCATTCGATTGACGGGCGCAATCCCACTTTTGAGCCTGAGATTAGAACTCGCATTGTGGCATATCACAGTTCCCGTTTCTGCCAGTAGGTCAATATCCTGATCTGTGAGCCAGACCCCATGGGCACAAGATACTTCTGGTCCTAAGAATCCCAGATCGTAAAGGTGGCGTAGAGGCGTTGTCCCCCACGTACGTGTCCCATACTCTTTTTGATATACACTTTCCATTAGGTGGATATGTAACCCGGTTTTGTAGCGCAGCGATGCTTCTTTCATGCCTTGTAGCGCGTCGTCTGAGCACCATTGAACGTTGGAAGGGGCCAGAAGGAGACGAATTCGTTCATCTGTGTTCCGTCCGTGTAAGTTAAAGATCTCTTCGAATTCAGTAACGTACTCCTCCCATGAGACAGCGGTCCGATCTAGGTCTTCCCGCAATTTCCTAGCGAGATTTGAGGGGAGCCTGGATATAAAATGGGCGTCATCTTCATAAACAATCTGGTTTTGGTTTCGGAATGCTGGCGAGAAGGCTACTCTCATTCCCGAATCCTCATACGCTTTCAAAACTTGATTCGCGTGTTCGATCCGGTCCGCTGCGCCGTTCACTTTCACTCCAGAGCCGGCACCGTTATGCATAACGGTTGTAATCCCCGATTCGATCATTTGCATAGCGCAGTAAAGAGTATCTAGATACGGGTCAACGAAACGCGTTCCTCGACGTTCCGCGATCCACGTCTCCAGAGGCAAATCCAGGTTCCCTAGCTGGAACGGGGTTAGTCCAATATGGTGGTGTGCATTGATCAGGCCAGGAAGGACCAATTGTTCCATTGATCCAATTTCTTGATCCGGATTGTGCCTTCTGCGGAGGTCTTCAGTGGTGCCGATATCTACGATGTTCCCGTCGACCTGGTAGAGTGCCCCGTTGGGGATCACATGGCTGTTACCATCTTTATCTGCCGAACAAATCAGGTATTTACCGTATACCAGCGAAGAGGGCATAAGATCCTCCTTGAGCGGTGTTCTCTATGAGTTTAGACGATAAGAAAGCTGAGTGGAAGCGAGAACAGAATACCCCATATCTGCACGGCGAGAGAATTGAGCACACCTCTGGGCGCATTGCGACCGTTAGCTTTATAAGAGTGTTACTGCATGGGCATTAGGATGGGAATGTGCAAAATCACGACATCGAGCGATCTTGATTCGTGGTGGGCAGGGCGGTGATTCCTCTTGGCCCCGTCTCCGGAATTAGGATGCTAGCTATGATCATCAGAACCGGCATCAGGGCTAAAATCGTGAAACTAGGGATATATGTGCCGAGAGAGTCAGTAGTTATTCCTACTAAAAGCGGTCCTCCGAGGCTAGATAAATTTCCCACAAAGAGTCCTGCAGAAAGTACTACGGCTATCTGTGTTGCTGATTTGTCGGGTAGTTCTGTTGCGACGTTGAATATCATCGGGAAAAATACCCACATGGAGATACCGAGGCCGATTATTGCCGTATGAATGATGCGTATATCATTAATGGAGAACGTACCAAATGCGCAAAGAATAAACAGGAAACCGGATCCGATGAGGAACGGTTTCCTGAGCCCCAATTTCATCGATAAAATTCCAGATACGGGGCTGGCTATTACCCCTGCAAGCGGTGCGAGGGCAGTAATCATTCCCGCTCGAGCAAGGTCGAAGCCGAATACCTCGTTGTAATAGGTTGGTAACCAAGCATTGAGCGTGAGGTATGTGAACAGCGGGCCAATAAGTGCAAGTGAAATGAGAATCGTTGTTTTTTCTCTCAGAACCGACAGGAGTTCACTGAGTCCGGGAGAAATGGGAACCGTGTTAGTCGTGGATTGGCCCTTTCCGAGTATGAGCCATGCGAACGCTCCTGCTAGCGCGACGCAGCCGAAAATGGATAACGTGTAGTCCCATCCGATAGAGCTAGAAATCGGGACTGCTATGAACATCGAGAGTGACATGCCTCCTATTTGCCCCATCCAGTTAGTTCCGTTGACGAGAGGGAGTTCTTTCCGATCAAACCACTGGGATCCGATGGCCCCGACTAGGGGGATTACAAGGCCGACACCAAAGGCGAACACTATTCTCCAGATGATATGGCCCAAGAAGTTGGGCATGAAAGGTGCAACTATCCCTGCGGACATCAACAGCGAGCCTGCCGCGAATGTTCTGTAAATACCGTATTTTGCTGCAAGTATCCCCGAAGGTACGTTCCCTACGGCTATCATTAGCGCCATTACTACAACCAGAATGCTCACTGACGCTCTTTCTAGACCGTACTCCTCCATAATTAATGGGAATAACGGCGCGGGAGCAAGAACGTTAATGCCTATGCAAAGTTGGGCCGTAATCAGGAGACCTTGAATGACCCAGCGGTATTGGTTTTTTGGGCGTCCGTACATCATGAATTAACCATAAAAAGTGCGGCTCACACCGAGCCGCATATTGAATCGGAATCCAGCTTCGAAAAGTAGTATAGACTAGGATCTCACCACAGTCGATGAAAGGCGATCGGTCGTTTAGATGACTGGCCGGAAACTGTGACGCACAAACTTGGTTGAGGTAGTGATATGAAGAGCATCGAGATCATGAGGGGAAAACGGTTATTCGAAGATAGTGGTACTGGACATAACAGATGGCACCCTGATATTCCGCCAATTCTAGAAGTAGAACAGAATGAAGAAGTTATCTTGCCCACGCGTGACGCACTTGATGGGCAATTCAGTCCGAAGACCACCATCGATGATTTTAGTGATCTGGATGCTAATGCGGTGCACCCTCTGACAGGGCCTGTGTTCATTAAAGGAGCCGAGCCAGGTGACTTGTTGGAGATTGAATTCCTTGATGTTCTCCCGGACTCTTGGGCATTTACGTGTATTGTTCCCGGGCTCGGTTTCCTGAGAGATTTGTTTCACGATCCGTACATGGTGCACTGGAAGATTGAGGACGAGATCGCGACTTCACCTCAACTTCCCGGTGTGCGGATCCCGGGGGCGCCATTTTTGGGGATCTCCGGCGTTGCTCCATCCCACCATGAACTTAGTCGCTGGATTAAGCGAGAACAAGATCTTATGGATCGAGGCGGATTGGTCTTTCCCCCAGAAATCAACGGGGCTGTCCCTTCTTTTGCCCCTGTTCCCAGCGAAGGTTTGCGTACGATTCCTCCCAGAGAGAACGGGGGAAACCTTGACGTGAAGCAGCTGTCTCGCGGTTCAAAATTGTATCTACCGGTTTTAGTGGACGGGGCACTCTTTTCCGCTGGGGATGCTCATTTCGCGCAAGGTGATGGTGAAGTTTGCGTGACAGCAGTAGAGATGAGTGCTACGGCGGAACTCCGCTTCCGCGTGCATAAAGGTGAGGCGGCGAAGGGGAATATCGTCGGGCCTGTATTCCAGGGGAGTAAATCCAATCTTGATATACCCCAGAACTTTACAGCAACTGTCGGTATGCCGATAGATGATGAAGGGAATAATTTAGGAGAAGACCTCACATTGGCTGCCAGAAATGCGTTATTGGCGATGATTCGCCTATTAGAACTGAGAGGATGGACGCGTCAGCAAGCGTATGTGATCTGCAGTGTCGCAGTCGACCTCCGCGTAAGTAATGCAGTAGATGTTCCGAACTATGTCGTTTCCGCTATCCTTCCGGAGTCAATTTTTAACGATGGGTAACCACCCTGATTGATTAGAGTTACAGTCTTTGTGCAACACAGGGAGTAATAGGTACGGTGGATTACTCAGGAGACGGGATCGTGGGATCTATTGCCCTGAGTGTGAAATAGTCCATCAGCGGTGTGTAGACTTTGTAAATCTTTCTCAGCTCTCGAACAGGTTCCTTGTGCAGGTCGACACGCAAATCGGTCCTTGGGAATACTTCGCGATCATACACGACGAGTCCTGATGAACGCTGTCCGCCGTGTTGTCCGCCGGCGTCTCTCCCTGCCTCAATAGATCTCAGCAATCTTTCTTCGAGCAATTCGCCAGATGATTGCTCGAACGCTTCAGCCATGGCTTCAACGACATGAGCCCCTAACAGAACATTCCCCATGGCTACGTAGTTACTTCCAGTGATATGTCCAGCCCAATCGCGATTCTCGTTGCCAGTTCTGGCGGCAGCGTTCCCGTCTCGATCGATAATGCCGATTTGTCGATATTCGATATGGGGGTCGCTCGCGGTGACCTCCTGGAGGGCTTTATATGCTGAGAATCCGTTTTGGAGGAGATTAATTGCTAGATGGCCTAAGCGAGGGTCTGTGCTGGCTTGAGTAGCGACTGCACCCACATTTGCCTTAACGAACGGGCATCGGCTGGCTACGGCCAAAGCGCGTGTTGTGATCCCTACTCCGAGCGCTCCTGTCTCTTTGCACCGGCCAATCACAGAGAATGTATGGAATGTGATGCCAAGAGAGAGATCCATTCAATGCCTCCCCACGTTAGGAATCGCTATGTTTCCAGAGACTCCTATTGTTAATGACATGCGTTGATCCGTCAAATCTCGTGTACAACTATTTGTTCGCTGATGTGAGTTAAGCCTCGATTGAATTTGATGCTCCGCTATTACCCCATTTATCAATCATTGACTGTGGCGTGCCGATACCTGCAAGATATTCTGGTACAGGGGGGCCTCATGGACAGTACAGCAGATGCGGTGGTTATCGGCGGGGGAGTCACTGGTTGTGCGATTTTGTACAACCTTATTTGCCGTGGGATGAAACGTGTTGTGTTGTTCGATCAAGGCTCTCTCGCGAGTGGCGGGAGTGGCACTTCTCAGGCCATATGTAGACTCCACTACTCTAACCCAGTTACCACACTATTGGCTTGGCATAGTTTGAAAATACTGCAGGAATTCGAAAAGTTAGTGGGAGGTCCCGCCGGGTTCGTCCAGACTGGTTATCTTCTTCTGTCCGGGGATGAAGACCGTCAGGCGATGGAAGCGAACGTCGAGATGCAGCGATCTTTTGGCGTGGATACCGAAGTCATTCCTTTGGAGGAAGCTAGACGGATGTTCCCGATGTTGAATTTTGAAGGTGTTGCGGGGATTACCTATGAAGAGCAGTCTGGCTATGCTGACCCGTATTCGGTAGCTTCGAGTTATGTTAGTGGGTCCGTAGGTAAGGGAGGGACTATATACCTGAATACTCCCGTAACGAAGATCAATGTTGATGGCAGAAGAGTTGTAGGTGTGGAAACCTCGCGAGGGAAAGTCTCTGCGCCTATCGTGCTTGTCGCCGCAGGCCCCTGGTCCCCTTTACTGTTCAGGCAGATGGGTATCGATCTGCCTCAGAAAGCTATGAGACATCAAGTACTTACGTTGCAGCGGGATCTCAGCCAATTACCGAGCCATCCTATTGTTGCAGATCTCATCAATGAAGTGTCATTCCGAACGGACGGGCATGACTTGACGCTCGTTAGCTATGGAGAGGAAGACAGTGAGCTTGAAGGGTACAACCCCGGCGTTGATGCCACGGCTTCGATGGAAGCTATCCCACGAGTTGTGCGGCGATGTCCCGGATTACAGAGTGCAGTGCTCAAAGGCGGATGGGGTGGCCTCTTCGATGTCACACCTGACTGGCATCCGATATTAGGACAAGTGGATGAGTGGCGTGGTCTCTACACGGCGACAGGTTTCAGTGGACACGGGTTCAAGCTTGCTCCCATGGTTGGCATCGCGATGGCTGAACTGATCACAGAGGGGGAAGCTCACAGTGTGGATATTACTCCCCTTCGCTGGAGCCGTTTCCGGGAAAACGCTCTAATGGATTCTCGTTATCGCTACAGGGTTCTCGCGTGACGCTTCTGTCAGAGGTCGTGGTTCCATCCAGTCCCCTTTGTTACCGCGAACCACTGAATACGTTCGCTGCCGAGATTCTGGAATTTGCAATTAGCCTGCTTCAAGATTGAATTCTTTCGCCATAAAGCTTTATGGCGTTATCCCAAAGGACTTTCTGTTTCTGTTCGTCGGTGATGGGCTGTTCCAAGAAGGCGTCAAGGGCGGACTTGGGATCTGGAGCGTCTGTATGCGGATAATCAGTGTTCCATACTACGTGATTCTCCCAACCGAGTAGCATAACTCCAGGGAGCGATCCTTCGTCGACGTCACAAGCGACGAATCCTTGACGCCTGAAGTATTCGCTGGGTTGGAGTGACAGTAGAGGGGCATCAAACCACATACCCTGCCGACGACTTTCCATCGCATGGTCATCCAGCCGCGATAACCACCAAGGCAGCCATCCAGCGTTCCCTTCCAGGAACGAGACACGCATGCGAGGGAAACGATCCAGTACGCCCATATATACCATGTGGCCTAGGGCTAACATGTTTTCAAAAGGAAATCCGGCCGCGTGTTCGAGAGCAACCTGTTGTCCCGGGACGGCTGTTCGGGGTTGGTAGCGTGATGCCGTATGAGGTTTGCCGCTGCTAGCTCCATGGAACGAGATAGGGAAATCGAGTTCTTCTGCTAGTGCCCAAAATCTGTCGTACTCAGGGTTGTCCCAACTTAAGCCTTCTGCTGGTGCAGGCATCATTACGGTCACATGGTTGAGGTCTTGAATAGCGCGGCGAGTTTCTGTCACGAGTCCGTCAATATCATGTTGGTCGGGTAAGGCGGCCACTGCATATAGTCGTTTTGAATCGGCGTCGCAAAATTCCCGTGCCCAGTTGTTATAAGCACGGGTTACCGCCCATAACAGACCTTGGTCCCGGTTTTGGATTCTGAGAAAAGGAAGGGATCCCAAGTCAGGTATACACACCTGCTTGTCCCACCCGTATTCGGTCATATCTGTAAGTCGGCTAGTTGCGCTCCATTCCAAATCATAGGATGTGCCGTATTTCTTGGGCATAAAATCACTAGCTGCTGCCCGGCTTTTTCTATTTATTCCGCCTCCCTGAATGGTGCTTCCTTGACGTGGAGGCTCAGGGAAAAGTTCGCAAGGCAAGAAGATTGCCCGACGCTTGCCTTTATGGAAGTTCGCGTCATCGAGGATTTCTACTCGTGGGCGTCTATCGTAGTATTCGGGTTCAATCATTTCTACCCAACTCGCAAAGATATCTTGCATATGGGCGTCCGCGTCGATGACCTTAAATCCGTTCTTCATCTTTCCTCCATAGGGTGGCCAGTTTCCAATATGTGCTAAATGCTGAGCGTATCAGTTACATCTCTTTCGTGAATGCGTCCGGAGGGTTTCCCTCGATATAGGTGGTAGATTCAAAGGGTTTGTGCGTTGGGAAAAAAGTCAGTATTCGAGCGTCGCTTGGCCCGATGGCAGTGAATTTGTGTGGCACAAGCGGCGGTATAAGGATGGTATGACTTGGTCCGACGCTATGGGTTTCGTCTCCAACCTGAGCATTGAGAGCACCGTCAAGAATAACAATGAGTTCGTCTGTCTCGTGGTAATGCAGCGGTGCTCCGGCTCCGGGTTCTACTTGACCGTAGGACAGAGCGCTAGAAATCCCTTCAGTACGCCCAGTGATGTTCCATAGACGATACCGATCACGCCAAGGGGTTTCATGGAGGTCGTCGTGCTTGATAATAGCCATCATTTCTTCTCCTGGAGATCGGCTGTGTCAAACTACGATGTTGAAGCGGATAGGGGCGATGGCTAGGGACCTGTGAGGTCCGTTTTGTAAATCTACCTTAACTGCTAGAGCGTGGAAAGAAAGCCCAGGGACCTGCCCTTGAGGTACAGAGACTGATTTTTCAGGGCGAAGATCGGTCATCTTTCGATGACCCTCTGTACTACCGACCTAGGAGATGAGGCCGTAGCCTGATTCTCCCTAGAAAGGAGGTGATCCAGCCGCACCTTCCGGTACAACTACCTTGTTACGACTTCGTCCCAGTCACCAACCCCACCCTCGGCACCTGCCTCCCCGAAGGGTTAGCACGGCGACTTCAAGCGTTGCCGGCTTCCATGACGTGACGGGCGGTGTGTACAAGGCCCGGGAACGTATTCACCGTAGTAGTGCTGACCTACGGTTACTAGCGACTCCGCGTTCACGGAGGCGAGTTGCAGCCTCCGATTCCAACTGGGGCGAGGTTTGCCGGGATTCGCTCCCCCTTGCGGGTTGGCCTCCCCTTGTCCTCGCCATTGTAGCGTGTGTGTAGCCCAAGGCGTAAGGGCCATGCGGACTTGACGTCATCCCCACCTTCCTCCCCCTTGCGGGGGGCTGTCTCCTGTGAGAAAACAACACAGGACGAGGGTTGCGCTCGTTGCGGGACTTAACCCAACACCTCACGGCACGAGCTGACGACAGCCTTGCAACACCTGTGGTGGCGCGCGGCTTTACGGGTCGGCGCCCTTTCGGGTTTCTACTACCATCATGTCAAGCCTTGGTAAGGTTCTGCGCTTTTCATAGAATTAAACCACACGCTCCGCCGCTTGTGCGGGCCC
>CAZVDP010000003.1:0-115966 GCA_964625945.1 uncultured Dehalococcoidia bacterium
TTTACGGTATTCTTTAGTGTTTTCTGTGACGGTAGCCGATTCTGTTGCTCTTCCTTTCTAAGCAGTAGTTGCAGAAGAGCCGGTAGCCGATGACCCGAAGTCAGAGGGAGGCCGAGGCTCGTGATACAGCGTGAGTCCAAGTTGAAAATTGCCGACAACTCAGGTGCTCGGGTCGTCCAATGTATTAATATCCCTGGGGCGAGCCATAGGCGCTACGCGAGGCTGGGTGATGTGATTTCAGTAACTGTTAAACAGGCTATTCCAAACGCTCCGGAAGGAGTTCGGAAGGGCACGGTGCTACGGGCCGTGATAGTCAGGACGAGATGGAACACCCGTCGTCCAGATGGCTCGTATATTCGTTTTGATGATAATGCTGCTGTGGTCCTTGGAGAAGAGCAGAACCCCATCGGCACACGTATATTTGGACCGGTTGCTCGTGAACTACGAGAAAAGGGCTATATGAAAATTGTTTCGTTAGCTCCAGACGTAATTTAAGTCTAAGGCTGGAGAATCGCATGTCGAGGAAAGTCAGAAAAGGAGACTCGGTCCAAGTCATGAAAGGCAAGGATCGAGGTAAGCAAGGGGAGGTCCAGCGCATACTCGCCAAAGAGCAACGGTTGTTGGTGGAGGGGGTTAACATGGTCAAGCGCCATCAGCGTCCTAGGCCTGGCGTGCAGCAGGGCGGAATTATGACTATGGAGGCACCGATCCATATTGCTAATGTCCGAATTGTTTGCGCTCACTGCTCGCGGCCAGTGCGAGTCGGCTTCACCTTTCTTTCAGATGGGAAAAAGGTTCGCTATTGCAAGAAATGCCAGGAGACAATCGAATGACTGAGCCAGTTGCAGATAAGGGGAAGAAGACTCAAGCTGCTGCATCAGCTAGGACTATCCCGCGTCTTTTGCAGTTCTACCGGGACAACATTGTGCCGTCACTAATCAGTGAATTTGGATACAAAAACGTTATGGAGGTGCCTCGGCTGGAGAAAGTCGTGGTTAATATCGGGCTCGGTGAAGCTTTGACCAACCCAAAGGCATTGGAATCAGCTACAAACGAGATTGCACAGATCACTGGTCAGCAGCCGGTAGTTACCCGTGCCAAAAAATCCATTGCGAGCTTCAAGCTTCGTGAGGGGCAGTCGATAGGAGTGATGGTTACCCTGAGGCAGTCACGCATGTATTACTTCCTCGATAAATTATTGAGCGCTGCCTTACCTAGAGTTCGAGACTTTCGAGGTGTATCGAGGACCGCCTTCGATGGCAGGGGTAATTTCGCGCTGGGGTTGAGAGAGCAGATCATCTTTCCTGAGATTGATTACAATCAGGTGGACAAGATGCGTGGGTTGCAGATCAATATCATAACAACTGCGCGGAGTGACAGAGAAGGGTTGCGGCTTCTGGAGCTTGCCGGTATGCCGTTCACCCGTGAGGCTACAAAGGCAGGATAAATAGCCAGTAGGGAGTGCTAACAGTTTTATGGCCAAAAAAAGCTTAATAGCTAAGTCGCAGCGGACTCCGAAATTTTCGGTTCGGCAGTATAGTCGATGCCGACTATGTGGGCGTCCGAGGGCGTACATACGATACTTCGGTATCTGTCGAATCTGCTTCCGTACCCTTGCGTTGCGAGGGGAATTACCTGGAGTACGTAAAGCGAGTTGGTGAGGGATTAGGTAAAGATGGGTACAATGACAGATCCAATTGCGGATATGCTTACGCGAATCCGAAATGCCGGTATGGCACAAAGGTCAAGCACGTTGATTCCGGTGTCGAGACTGAAGCTGGCCTTGGCAACTGTTTTGAAAAGCGAAGGCTTTATTAGAGATTTTGAAATCTTGAAGGCGACGCCCCGTCAACATTTGCGGGTTCATCTTCTCTATTCGCCTAATTCCAAGCCTCGTATTCAGGGGTTGCGGCGTGTTAGTAAGCCGGGGCTCAGGCGATACGTAGGTAAGGATGAGATCCCGCAGGTCTATGGTGGGCTGGGAGTTGCTGTTGTGTCTACTTCCCAAGGGCTTATGACTGGGAAAGACGCTCGCCGCCAAGGAGTCGGCGGGGAAGTGCTTTGCTATGTCTGGTGATGGAGAAATCGTTTTGAATAGTAATGGAAAATCTAAGAAGGTAGTGGCTCGAATTGGGTCGAAGCCAATCCCAATTCCGACTGGTGTGATTGTTGTGGTAGATGAAGAGCACAGAGTTTCCGTAGAGGGCCCCCTAGGGAAACTCACCCAAGAAGTCCATCGTGAGATACCTGTAGAAATTTCGGCCGATGACATACGGGTACGGCGGCCTTCAGATGCACCTCGCCATCGCGCATTGCATGGTTTGACCAGGGCTTTGCTCAATAACATGGTGATTGGAGTCACCGAAGGATACAATCGTCCCTTGGAACTCGTTGGGACCGGATACAGAGTCCAAGAGTCTGGGACCAAGCTTATATTCCAAGTTGGGTTTAGTCACCCTGTAGAGGTAGATCCGCCTGACGGTTTAACCGTCACGGTAGAAAGCCCCATTCGCCTGGTTATCTCGGGTTCTGATAAGCAGCTCGTGGGGCAATTTGCTGCCAACATCAGAGCAATAAAACCGCCAGACGCCTACAAAGGTAAAGGCATACGCTATGCCGGGGAACAGATTCGGCTAAAGCCTGGCAAGAAAGCTGCGCGGGCAGCTTAAAGGAAGGGACTAAAGAACGTGGGGATCAAAACGCCTCATAGATATATGGGGAAAGCTAAAACCGCTTGGGCGAAACGACGTGTTCGTCATCGTCGGGTAAGAAGACAGGTCTCTGGTACAGCTGAGAGGCCGAGGCTAGTGGTTTTCCGGAGTATCCGGCATATCTATGCGCAGGTGATTGATGATACGCAAGGAATTACGCTGGCGATGGCATCCGACTTGGACTCGGCATTCGCGGCCGGAAGTGGTGGTCAGACTAAGAAAGAATTAGCGACGATGGTGGGATCTCTGGTGGCGGAAAGGGCGCGAGCAGCCGGAGTGTCTCGTGTGGTGTTTGATAGGGGTGGATATCTTTATCACGGTCGCGTACGTGCCCTCGCCGATGGCGCTCGGCAAAAAGAATTGGAGTTTTGATGTCAAGGATATCTGTTTACGATGAGGCCCCACGTGTCCCGGCTGACCAAGTCCCGAACGCTACTGAACGAGTGGTGATGATCCGGCGCATTGCTAAGGTGACTGCCGGCGGAAAAAATATGCGTTTTAACGCATTGGCGGCCTTGGGTGATGGAGATGGTCATGTTGGGCTTGGCCTGGGTAAGGCAGATGCGGTCCCTGACGCTATTCGTAAAGCCGTGACCATTGCTAAGGCAAATATTATCCGGATCGCAAGAGAGGGAACCACCATTCCGCATGAGATTCGGATGAAATATGGGGCCTCAGAAGTATTGATGCGGCCTGCTGGTCAGGGCACGGGTGTCAAGGCAGGAGCTACTGTCAGGGCTATTGTCGAACTAGCGGGATTGCGTGACGTGGTCACTAAATCGATGGGAAATCCTAATCCGATAAATCTGGCCAAGGCGACTATGGCAGCTCTTGCGTCCCTGCGGTATATCGAGCGGAAGAGTTCCACCGCTGTCGCAACGGAGCAATCCAATGATTCGCCTGCGGCGAGTGAGAGTGAAGCAGGGGCTATTGTCGCTGCCAGTGAGCGTTCAGAAGCTGCAGCTGATAATTCCACTGAGACTGAGGCCGGTGAGTCGTAACCTCACCCTTTCTGCGTCTAAGGAGAACCAAATGGGGAAGCAACGAATTACATGGACAAAGAGTGGTATCGGGTATCCTCGGAAACAGCGATTGACCATTCAGTCACTAGGTTTGCGCCGTTTGAATCAAACTGTCGAGCATTTAGATTCTCCCGTAGTTAGAGGCATGATAGCAAAGGTTAGACATTTGGTCAGGGCTGAATTAGTCCCAGACGAGATCCAATAGAGGGCGGGTAAGGTGTGATGACGGTCAAACAACATAATCTACAGCCTCCAAGAGGTGCTCGGAGAACGCGACGCCGAATAGGGCGTGGCGTTGGCAGCGGTCGAGGAACCTATTCGGGGCGTGGGATGAAAGGGCAGAAGTCACGTTCCGGTTCAAGCCCTAGGACTGGGATGGAAGGCGGGCAAATGGCTTGGATTAAGGGTTTGCCCAAGATAAGGGGATTTAAACCGCCTGTCCCGAAGAATTACGCAATTGTTAATCTCAAACGGATTGTTGAGCGCTTCGATGCGGGTGCTGAAGTCAGCCCTCAGACGCTGGTGGATGTCGGCCTGATAAGGGATATACATTTGCCGCTGAAAATTCTTGGTGATGGTGAGATTCCTAACGGGCTTTCCGTTTCGGCTCACCGATTTTCTGCTAATGCGAAAGCCAAATTACTTGCTGCAGGGTGTAGTGTAAATGAACTCCCCGAAACCCGTAGAGGGAAGAAGGGGGGATAGTCCATGCAGGCCCGAGCCGGTCAGCGTCCGCAGCTGATCCAAGCTGTCATCGACGCGTTTAGCATTCCCGAGTTACGCGCAAGGATTTTGTTTACGCTCGGTATGCTTGTCATCTTCAGGTTCGTCGCACATGTGCCGGTCCCAGGAGTCGATCGCGCACAGCTTTCCGCGTTATTTGAAACTTCCGGCACGGGTGAGTTGCTGGGAATGTTGGATATGTTCAGTGGCGGTGCGTTACGAAACCTTAGTGTCGCAGCACTTGGTGTTTATCCGTATATCACATCATCGATCGTGATGCAGCTGTTAGTTCCGGCAATCCCGCGGTTAAAGGCATTGTCAAAGGAAGGCGACTATGGGCGGCAGAAAATTAATCAGATAACACATTATGCCGCTGTCCCTATTGCATTGTTCCAAAGTTACGGCCAGATTCTCCTGCTACAGCGAGCTGGGGTTCTTGGTTCCGCAGATCTATTCGGTGGGGCGCTGCCGCCCATCATGCCCATGGTGATCAGTATGGCGGCGGGGACGATGTTCTTGGTTTGGCTGGGTGAACTCATTACAGAGAGAGGTATAGGCAACGGAATCTCACTGATTATTTTTGCGGGAATCGTCTCGGGTCTGCCCGGGATAATTGAGCAAGGATTTTTTGGACAATCCGACCCAGCGGCACTATTTGTCCTCGTGATCATTGCCTTGGCAATTATCTATTTGATTGTGATCTTCACTGAGGCCCAGAGAAAAATCCCGGTCCAGTATGGGCGCACAGTATTTAGGGGTGGAATGGTCCAGAAGGCGCAAGGGACTTCATTTATCCCTCTTCGTGTAAATTCAGCTGGCATGATCCCTCTGATATTCGCTTTTGCGATCTTAATCTTGCCGGCTACGATCGCTAGCTATTTTGTCATCCCAGGGAGCGATTCTGTTGTTTCAAGGATGGCTCAGGCAACGGTGAGTCTTTTCAACTCGACGAGCGTGGTGTATTGGATAATTTTGTTCATTCTGGTGGTCGTATTCGGTCTGTTTTATACGATGATCGTGTTCTCGCAAATGAATCTTGCAGAGAGTCTTCAGAAACAAGGTGGCTTCATTCCAGGTATTCGACCAGGGCGCCCGACCGAAGAATATCTTAGTCGAACATTGATGCGGATTAGCTGGGGGGGAGCACTGTTTTTGGGGTTTATAGCGATAACACCTTTCCTGGCTAGTTTAGTCACAGATGTGCGTGCTGTTCAGCTTAGTAGCACAGCGTTACTGATTATGGTAGGAGTCGCGCTTGACACCATGAGGCAACTGGAGGCACAGCTGTTAATGAGGCGCTATGAGGGCTTCATAAAATGAATGGATATCAGTTGTCTCATTTTGGCGAAACTGTTACAGGTGAATCGCGCGCTCGATGGGTATTATTGGGAGCTCCGGGTTCTGGGAAAGGGACTCAAGCGCATTTTCTCTCCGATCGCCTTGGGGTGACGCACCTTGCATCGGGAGATCTATTCCGCGACCATCGCGCTCGGGGGACTTCCCTTGGCTTGAAAGTCGCATCTTATATGGACCAAGGGCGGCTAGTTCCTGACGATCTGGTAATTGATATGGTGCTTGAGCGGATGTCTCGCCCCGATGCTGTGCGGGGGGTACTGTTAGACGGGTTCCCTCGGACCGTGCCCCAAGCGCGCGCATTAGATGCGGCGCTGGCTCCAGACGGTGTAACGATCGCGCTGTTTATAGCGGTTTCTGAAGATGAACTGGTTCGAAGATTGAGCACGAGGATGACCTGTGTTCAATGTCAATCCCCGGCCGGTAGTGATACTAAAGGATGCAGCTGTCAACGATGCGGAGGCAAGCTAATTCAAAGAGATGATGATCGCCCAGAAGCGGTTAGTCGGCGCTTCCGCGAATACGAAAGCAAAACATCTCCCTTGTTAGAGTATTATCAATCTCAAGGGAAGTTGCGGCATGTGGATGGGGAGCGTGACATTGGAGAGGTCTCAAGCGCGCTGATGCATGTTATAGAGTCTGGTAATGAAGAGGTGCACGTTCAAGGCACTTCGGGTACAATATAATGGGTGGTCGTGTGCAAAACATTAAGTCAGGCGATCCTCAGGTTCTGCGTCAACGTGGTGTCACGATAAAGTCCGCCCGAGAAATCTCGAATATGCGAGAAGCGGGACAAGTTGTTGCCTCGGTAATCGCTCTTTTAAGAAAGGCCGTGCATCCGGGAGTCAAGACGAAAGAACTTGATCTGGTAGCAGCACAAGAGATTAAGAGGCTCGGGGCTAAGCCGGCTTTTCTTGGATACCATGGGTTCCCTGCGACTATCTGTGTTTCCGTTAATGAAGAGATAGTGCATGGGATTCCCGGGAGTAGAGTGGTCAAGGATGGCGACTTGGTTAAATTGGATGTTGGAGCGATAGTAGATGGGCTGTTTGGAGATGCAGCTGTGACTGTGGCTGCGGGAACTCCTGTGCCGGGAGCTGCAGAATTGATGGCTGTGGGCGAACAGTCACTTGTGAAAGGGATTGAAGAGGTCAGACCTGGGGCACGGATTGGAGATATTGGCTTCGCAGTGCAAAAGTATGCTGAATCACATGGCTACAGTGTTGTTAGGGAGTACGTTGGTCACGGAATCGGACGGGCACTGCATGAGGAGCCACAAGTCCCGAATTACGGTGTGCAAGGGCGAGGACTTCAACTGCGAGAAGGCATGGTGTTAGCGATTGAACCGATGGTAAATATAGGCACATGGCAGACAAGAGTCCTTTCGGATCAGTGGACTGTCGTTACAGGCGATGGTAGCCTATCGGCGCACTTCGAGCACACGGTATTTGTGGGTCCCAACGGGCCCGAGGTATTAACCGCGCCGTTGCTAGCGTAAATATAAGTTCATCTCTTTGGGGTGCAATGGTTAAGAAAGCAAACATTGAGGTAGAAGGCACGGTAGAGGAATCTCTGCCGAATGTTAACTTTAGGGTCCGTCTGGCAAATGGGCACGAAGTACTTGCTCATGCGTCAGGCAAGATTCGCATGCATTTCATCAGGGTTTTGCCTGGAGATCGTGTTCTCGTAGAGCTATCGCCTTACGACCTGACTCGTGGGCGGATCACGTATCGATTTCGTTAGAGGATTGGTAGAAACAATATGCAGGTAAAGCCATCAGTTAAGAAGCGCTGCGATCAATGTAAGATCATTCGCCGTAAAGGCGTGGTGCGCGTGATCTGTGTAATCCCGCGGCACAAGCAGCGTCAAGGTTAAGATCGGAAGGGGATAAAATGGCACTTGTCGCAGGGGTAAATATTCCGGACTTCAAGCGGCTGGAAGTCGCGCTGCGCCATATCTATGGTGTGGGGCCTACTCTCGCTCGACAAGCGCTCGCTACTGCTGGTTTGGAGGGGAATCCAAGAGTTCGGGATCTGACCGAGCAGGAACTTTCTCGCCTGAGAGAAGTCATAGCTGCCGCCTACCGTACCGAAGGTGATCTACGTCGAACCGTACAAATGAATATTCGAAGGAAGGTAGAGGTCCGTTGCTATCAAGGACTACGACATCAGCATGGGCTTCCGGTTCGAGGGCAACGCTCAAAAACAAATGCGAGGACTCGTAAAGGTCCGAAGAAGACGGTAGCAGGCCGTCGGCGTACTGCCAGAAAATAATCTAGTTTAACGGGGAGAATTATGCCACCACGCAGGGGTCGGAGGAGAGAGCGGAAAGTCGTGCCAGTTGGCCGAGTTTACGTTGGGTCCAGTTTTAATAATACGATCGTTACCCTGACTGATTTGGAAGGCAATGTGCTTGCTTGGGGAAGCGCGGGCACGGGTGGATTTAAGGGTTCGAGAAAGGGGACGGCTTTTGCTGCTGGTCGTGCTGCGGAAACAACTGCTCGCAAAGGTATGGAGCATGGTATGCGCGAAGTAGAGGTTTTTGTGAAAGGCCCTGGGCCTGGGCGGGAAGCGGCGATCCGTTCGCTACAGACTGCCGGATTATTTATATCAGGGATTCGTGATGTTACTCCGATCCCGCACAATGGTTGTCGCCCGCCGAAACGTCGGCGGGTCTAGGAGGGATATGGGACGCTATACTGGACCGGCTTGTCGGTTGTGCCGACAGGCTGGAGAGAAACTTTTCCTTAAGGGGACCAGGTGTCAAACGCCGAAGTGCGCCATTGAGCGCCGACGGAGAGCCCCTGGTGACCGGGGAGGGAGGCGCCGGCGGCGGCCGTCGGATTATGCACTGCGCCTTATCGAAAAACAAAAACTCCGCTACAGCTATGGATTGCTCGAGGGGCAGTTTGTACGGTATTTGAAAAGGGCTAAGAAAGAATCGGGTGTAACTGGACAGCGACTTTTACAGTTACTGGAACGCCGATTAGATAACACTGTATTTCGGTTAAATTTTGCGGCTAATCGAACTCAAGCTCGACAGTTGGTAACTCACGGTCACTTTCTCGTAAATGGACGAAAGGCTGATATCCCGTCAATCCTATTACGACAGAATGATGTGGTAGCTTGGAAGGAAGCTAGTCAGAGTCGGGACTTTGTGGGTATCTTGGCTGACGCAAGCCCCCAGAGAGACCTTCCTTCATGGCTGAGTCTCGATCCAAATACTGGAGAAGGCCGGGTCATTGCGTTGCCGGAATTGACTGATGCTGATGCCGCTGTGGATACGAGGCTGATTGTCGAGTTTTACCGGTGATCGAGCTGAGTAATTGTGCAACTAAGTCGAGTGATATTTCATAAGGAGCAAGGATCGTGGTTGAGTTTCCTCTAATAACATCTCAAGAAGAGCTAATTCCTGTCCCGGAAAAAGCGCCAGTCGTGTCGATCAAGGTATTGGAGACTGAGGGCACGTACGGCAGGTTTGCAGTAGAGCCATTGGAGCGAGGTTTCGGGATCACGTTAGGTAATCCAATCAGACGAGTTCTTTTGGGTGGAATCCCGGGAGCTACAGTGACGTGGGTCAGAATCGATGGTGTCCTGCACGAGTATGCCACAGTTCCACATATGCGGGACGACGTCATGGGTTTGATCCAACGTGTGAAACTCATCCGTCTAAAGCCCTTAACTGAGTGGCCCGGAAGGATGCATCTTGATGTCACTGGGCCTGGAGAAGTATTCGCGGGGGATATCACTACCCCGGCCGACTTCGAAATTGTCAATCCAGAGCTACACCTAGCGTCTCTCGATTCTCCTAAGGGCAAATTAGTTATCGAATTCAATGTAGAGCATGGGAGCGGGTATATCCCAGCTCAAGCGGGGAATGGCTTGCCGATTGGGACACTGCCTGTAGACGCCATCTTTACCCCGGTCAGGAAGGTCAATTACGCTGTTGAACGAACTCGGGTGGGACAGATTACGGATTACGAGCGCCTGATTTTGGAAGTGTGGACCGACGGGTCGTTGACCCCAGTCGACGCAGTCCAGAAAGCAGCACAAATTCTTATGGATCGGTTCTTTTTATTCACAGTGTTAGATAAAGCGACATTGGGTCCTGGTGGTATGCCGTCGATTGCATTGTCGATACCATCAGAGGTCTATAATGCTCTAGTAGAAGACTTAGGGCTTTCCTCCCGCACCCTGAATTGCCTGAAGCGTTCCGAGATTAATAAAGTGGGCGATCTGCTAGAGCGAACGCAGGAAGACCTTCTCAATATCCGCAATTTTGGGGAGAGATCACTTAATGAGTTAATTGCGCAGCTTGAGGCAAGAGGATTTCCAATTCCCTCAAGTCCTGGATCGAACATCGATTCTGAAACTAGTCCTGTTCCAAGTGAATCGGCAGATACGGAGGCCTAAAAGATTCCATGCCGCACCAAAGTCATCTAAAAAAATTCCGTCGGCCTAGTGGTCAACGCCGAGCATTACTTAGAGGGTTAATTCGCTCGATGCTGCTTCATGAGCGGATTAAGACCACCGAGGCGAAAGCTAAGGCTGTAAGACCCCTTGTGGAACGTATGATTACTTTAGGCCGTCGAGCCCAACAGGCTCTAGCCGACGGAGACACGTTGGATAATCGTGCTAAAGCTCTGCATTATAGACGTATGGCCTTGGCAGTCGTTCCCGAGGATCGTGTAATTCGGAAGCTCTTTGACGAGCTAGCTCCTAGATATACGGAGAGACCCGGGGGTTATACGAGAATCTTGAAAGTCGGCTACCGGATGGGGGATGCTGCTCCCGTTGTATTACTAGAATTCGTTTAAAGTTTATCAACGTCTTGGAATGGGGCTGTCTTCTTGCGGCGGTTAGTTCTGGTTATCGAGTATCAAGGGACTCACTATGCGGGATTCCAGATTCAACCTGGGCGCAGAACTATCCAAGGTGAACTGGAAACTGCGATAGAGACGATAGTTGGAGAGCACGTTAAAACTTATGGGGCCGGACGGACAGATGCTGGCACACATGCGCATGGACAAGTTGTCGCGTTCGATACTAGCTCGATGTACGATATCGATGTTTTCGGTCGAGGGATCAACTCGAAATTACCGGGAGATATCCGGGTAATTTCCGTCTATCAGATGGAGTCGGGATTTGATCCAAGACGTTCGGCGCATAGTCGTCGGTATCGGTACGTAGTCCTGAATAGGACCAATCCTTCCGCTTTATGGAAAGACTTCAGTTACCATGTAGCGAAACCGATGGATGATCAGAGCATGAACGCCGCTGCGGAATTGCTGAAAGGCGCCCATCGACACCCGCCTTTCAGCAATCCGAAAGTCAAACCCAGTCACCCGCAAGTGATTCAGAGTGCTACAGTGCAAAGGATGGAAGATTGGATTGTCCTAGAGATCGAGGCAACGTCCTTTTACCTTCATCAGGTTAGGCGGATCGCGGGTGCCCTGGTCGGCATTGGGCTACACAGGATATCCATCGAAGACTTCCGTTCACTGATGGAGAATGATTATAATTCTGGGGCGGCTCCTGTCTTGCCGGCGAAAGGACTATATTTAGCTAATGTGTCATATTCTATGGCGCTCGACAAAATGGATGTGAGTGAGAAAAGGAAAATCGCGAATGACTACTAAATTAAGAAAAACATACGTGGCCAAGCCGTCTGAGCTTCGGCCTGCTTGGCATGTTTACGATGCAACACAGATGCCATTAGGCAGGCTCGCGAGCAAAATTGCCCAGTTATTGCAGGGGAAACATAACGCGATCTACACGCCGACTTTGCATACTGGGGATTTTGTTATAGTGGTGAACGCAGCACGTGTATTTGTCACAGGGAAAAAGCTCAAACAGAAAGAATACCAATTTCATTCGGGCTACCCCGGCGGGTTTAGAACGCTTACTATGGAGAAACTGTTGGAGAAACATCCTGAACGGGTTATCCAACAGGCAGTACAGGGGATGTTGCCCAAGACCACTTTGGGACGGCAAATGTTAAAGCGCCTCAAGGTTTATTCGGGGGCAGATCATCCGCATGAGGCTCAGGTAGGCACGGGTAAGGTGGCACAGGAATAAAGAGGATCTTGATTGATTCAAGCTGGGGAGGCGTGTAATCATGACCATGCAGAAAGACTACTATCGAGGTACAGGTCGGCGAAAGAGTGCTGTCGCCCAAGTTCGACTGTATCCTGGCTCCGAACAGGTAGCAATAAACGGGCGTACTCTAGAAGAAGCGTTGCCATGGCCTTCATGGCGTGCACATGCGCTTGAGCCGTTGCGAGCAACAGAGATGAGTAACCAATTCGCTGTTGTAGCTCGTGTTCACGGTGGGGGTATTTCTGGTTGGGCTGGAGCTTTGAGGCATGGAGTCGCTCGAGCACTGCTTGATTACAATCCGGATTTTCGGGCTGTGTTGAGGCAGAATGGCATGTTAACGCGTGACTCCCGGGTTAAGGAAAGTAAGAAGTATGGCCTAAAACGAGCCAGGAGAGCGCCACAGTATACTAAACGGTAGCTTGGATCTCATTGACACGTTTGTTTTAGCCTGAGTAAAATCCCGGACAGGGAAAGTCTGGCGGGAGTGGCCGCAATGTTACAGATGTCTATAGAGAGTATCCGGGTAAGCTTGATGAACTATCAGCGCGTCGTGATACTCAAGGAGAAAGACGCTGAGCGGTATTTGCCAATTTGGGTCGGACCCTCCGAAGCAGATGCGATCGCCGTGAAACTTCAAGACGTAGCAGTGCCAAGGCCCTTAACCCATGACCTATTAAGCTCAGTTATCGAGAGTCTAGGCGGAAAGATTTCTCACGTTCTGGTTAATGATCTTCAAGATGACACGTTTTATGCGAAGATTGTCGTCACAGTCGAAGATCGGAACGTTGAAGTAGACTCGCGGCCGAGCGACGCAATCGCGCTTGCTGTTCGCAGCCAGGTTCCGATATATGTTGAAGAGGCGGTACTCGACAAAGCAGGTGTCCTTCTGGATAAAGATACCGGGCAGCCAGTTATCAACGACCAAGGCACTGGTAAGGAAGGTGGGCAGGTCGATGAGGAGGAAATCAAGCGGCTGTCAGCCTTTAAAGATTTTGTAGAGGGATTGAACCTTGAGGATCTCGGTAAGGGTAGTTCCTCGTAGATCGCGGTTAGTGTCTGATCGAATTCCCCTACAATGCCCTGTCTCCACCTTCGATTGATGTTTGACTGGTTTCTGTTTGTCGTGATACGATTCACTAAGTCCCATTTAGGTGGTTTAACATGCCTTGGTGGGCACTCGCGCTACGGTTCACGGGTATCGGGTGGTACATTGCCGCCTGCATCATATTGGGAGTCGGCGCGGGTTTGATCCTTGACAAAGTTTTTAACACTCAAATTCTCTTTCTTCTCGTTGGCTTAGTCCTTGGGAGCTTCGGGGCCGGATATGGTGTCTACCGAATGGTTCTCTCGTTAGTGAAGGAAGTGGATCGCGGTCTCAAGAATGACTGAAAGGGATATCGCACGCGCCTATGCTTAATTCTGGGCGACTTATTGGGATAGTGGCAGTAGGGGTATTGGGTTTAACCCTCGCTGGATTTATCTGGGGGGCTATAGGGGCGGAATTCTTCGGGACTAAAGCGATGCTCCCCAAACCAGAAGTGCACTTGCCACCTCAGTCCATTACTGGGGGTCACCCTGGAGAGGCTGTTCATGGTGGAACAGAGTTTTTGCTTACTAACACCATTTTGTCCTCATTCGTGGCGACCGGGGTCATTCTTTTGCTATTTCTAGTCGGCTCCGCCCGAATGAAGCTCATCCCGGGCCGATTCCAAGGATTACTTGAGGTGATTATTGAAGGATTGCTGGGATTTATCGAGGGAGTGGTCGGCAAGGAACGCAGTCGTCAGGTGCTGCCTGTTATTGCTACGATCTTCCTGTTTGTGGCTGTAAACGCGTGGCTCGGTTTGTTGCCCATTTATCAATCGTTCGGGTTTCTTGAGGGTGGCCACTTGAAAGCTGCCTTTCTGCGGCCGGCTGGTACGGATTTGAACATGCCGTTAGCTCTCGCCTTAGTCTCCTTTGTCTTTGTGGAGAGTTTGGGGATCAGGGCCTTCGGATTACATTACTTCGGAAAATTCATAAGACTAAACAGCCTGTTGAAAGGTCAGATATTTACGGGGATAATCGATCTTTTCGTAGGTTTACTTGAACTGGTAAGTGAGTTGGTACGTGTGATCAGTTTCACCTTCCGTCTATTCGGGAATATGCTTGCCGGGGAGATCCTTCTTTTGGTATCTGCATTCTTGGTTGCCTTTGTATTCACGGTGCCGTTCTATGGACTGGAATTGCTAGTAGGTTTTGTACAAGCTTTAATATTCGCAGGTCTGACGCTTGTGTTTGCGTCTGTTGCGCTGACCCCTCACGGAGAGGATCACTAAACATCAGATAGGAGAAGGTATGGAGATTATCATGTTAGTCATTGTAATCGGCCTACTTGGCTCGGCCTCTGCAGCATTGTGGGCTATGTTTGCCCTATATGCGGCTCGTCAAGATTGAAGCTTAGGTGCATAGTCGAAAAGTGAAGGAGGAATCATGGATGCAGAAGGTCTAAAGGTTCTTGGTGCCGGGTTGGCCATTGGGTTGGGGCTCATTGGTCCTGGTATCGGGATTGGTATTCTTGGTTCAGCGGCGATGACCGCGATTGGTCGTAACCCAGACGCTCGTGGCCCGATCCTTACAAATATGATTCTGGCGATCGCGTTCGCTGAGGCGCTTGGGATTTATGCTCTGATCGTAGCGGTGATCCTAGCCTTGGTGGTGTAACCACAAGGCTTTTTGGGAGGGACAGCATGGACGAGCTGGGCTTTCATTTTCCCAGCCTCGTAGTTTATCTAGTGAATTTTGGGCTGTTGCTCGTGATTTTGTACAAGTTCGCTTACAAACGTATCCTGACATTACTTGATGAGCGAGCTGAACGAATTAACGCTGCTTTAGAAGAAGCCGAACGAGTGCGCGGAGAAACAGAGAACCAACAGGTTCAGATGCAGCGCGCATTAGATGATAGTCGTCAGGCGGGGCAACAGGTTCTTCAGGAAGCTAGAGAAGCTGCCGAAAGGTATCGGGAAGATCAACAGGCTAAGGTACAGGTCCAGATTGCGGAAGCACTGGAACGTGCCAGGATAGAAATCGACTCTGAGCGTGACGCCGCGATTGAGCAGGTTCGTGCGCAATTCGCAAATCTCGTTGTGTCCGCTTCAGAAAAGGTTATTCGTAAATCATTGGACAAAAAGGACCACGAAAGGCTAATCGATGACGTTCTGTCTGAACGTGGGTTCACGGAAGGTCAAAGGTAGGAGAGACTGTGGCCAACTCACCAAAAGCGAAGCGGTACGCACAAGCTCTTTTCGCCTTGGCAAAGGAGACAGGTGCTACGCAAGACTGGCTTGGAGAGATTGAAAAGGTACGAAGTGTACTCGAAGAGGATGCAGCCCGGCTGTATTTCTTGTCGCCCAGAGTCAGAACCCAGGAAAAGTTGGATTTGGCTTTGACAGTTACGCAAGAAATGCATCCTATACTTCGCAATCTTGTTGGGCTTCTTGTTTCACGGCATGGCCTAATGTTACTGGGCCAGATCACCGATGCGTACAGGAGTCTTTTGGATGAGGCTATGGGGCGTGTGAAGGCTAGCATAACCACCGCTACTTTGCTTTCATCCAGCCAAAGTGAACGCTTGAGCCAATCGTTAGGACTAGCTTTAGACCGAGAAGTAGTAATAGACACTCAAGAAGACGAGGGAGTGATTGGTGGAATGGTTGTCAGAGTTGACGACAGAATCATTGACGGATCAGTGAGCACGAGGCTGTCTGCATTGAAGAAGTCTTTGAGTCGAGGGGTTTAACCGAAAAATCACCTCTCTTGAGATGAGAGGTCAGTAGCGAGGAAAGATATGACCAGTCGCGGGCAAGATATAACTGCTGTATTAAAAAAGCAGATTGAAGAGTTTGGCGGGGAAACCACTTTGACGGAAGTTGGAACTGTTGTCGAAGTTGGCGATGGAATCGCACAGATCTACGGGTTAAGTCGAGTGGGATTTGGCGAGTTGCTGTCGTTCCCAAGCGGGGTCTCAGGGTTAGCTTTAAACCTTGAAGAAGATTCTGTTGGTGCAGCAATTATGGGACCCGATACTGATGTTAAAGAAGGGGATTTAGTCAAAGCTAGTGGGGAAGTGGCGCAAGTTCCGGTGGGAGACGCACTGCTTGGGCGCGTTGTTGACCCATTGGGCGCCCCATTAGATGGGAAGGGGATTGTTAAAACGGAGGGTGCACGCCCCATAGAAGTAGTTGCACCAAATGTGGTGGTGCGTCAATCGGTGAACACCCCGGTACAGACAGGCATCAAGTCAGTTGATGGGATGATTCCGATCGGTCGGGGGCAGCGAGAGTTAATAATTGGCGATCGTTTTACGGGTAAGACTGCGATTGCAGTCGATACGATTATTAACCAGAAGGGCCAGAACCTGCTGTGTATCTACGTTGCTATTGGCCAAAAACAAAGCAAGGTGGCAGGAATTCAGGCCACACTAGAAGAGTACGGGGCCATGGAACATACGGTGATAGTGGCTGCAAATGCATCCGATCCTGCTCCCATGCAATACCTAGCACCATATGCCGGCTGTGCGATTGGCGAAGCATTTATGGCCGATGGGAGAGATGCTCTTATTATCTACGACGATCTTACTAAACATGCATGGGCTTACAGACAGATGTCTCTCTTGCTCAAACGCCCTCCTGGTAGAGAAGCGTATCCGGGCGATGTGTTCTATCTACACAGTCGATTGCTCGAGCGCGCAGCGCGGCTGGACGACGAACATGGTGGTGGGTCACTGACCGCTTTACCAATCATCGAGACTCAAGCCGGGGACGTTTCAGCCTATATCCCGACTAATGTGATCTCGATCACGGATGGTCAGATTTACCTTGAAGCTGACCTATTTAATAGCGGAATACGCCCCGCCGTGAATGCTGGCCTCTCTGTGTCACGTGTTGGAGGAGCTGCGCAGACCAAGGCGATTAGAAAAGTGGCGGGAAGAATGCGTCTTGAACTCGCTCAGTATCGAGCTCTGGCTAGTTTCGCTGCGTTCGGTGCCTCCGACCTAGACGCTGCGACCCGTGCTCAACTTGACCGTGGTCAGCGACTGACCGAGCTTATGAAACAGCCTCAATATCAGCCTAACTCGCTAGGACAGGAAGTCTGTTCGATTTATGCGGCTGTTAATGGATATATGGACGACGTACCGGTGGAGCGGATCAGGGAATTTGAATCAGGATTACTTGACTATTTTGAGACATCAAAGGCAGAGGTTATCAAGGTTATCCAAGAAACCGGTGACTATGATGAGGCAACTGAGAAATCCTTGAAAGAAGGGATCGAGTCCTTCAAGGCTACATTCTCTTAAGTTTGCAGGTTTAGCGTTTAACATGTGTAGATTGAGAAGTTAGGTTGCGAATCGTAATATGCCAAGCGTAAGACAAATACGGAGCCGAATACGTAGCGTTACCAACACGGCGCGGGTAACACGCGCAATGCAAATGGTCGCGGCGTCTAAGATGCGACGTGCTCAAGAGCAGGTCGTAGCGTCACGACCGTATGCTGAAAAATTGCGTTCCGTTCTCGCTTCCCTGGTTGCACAAGGCTTGGATGACACGGGGGAGCTTCATCCATTGTTGGCGAAGCGGCCAGTCAACAATCTAGTTTTGATCCAAATTACCCCAGACAGAGGTTTAGCTGGCGGCTTGCCATCCAACATAAATAGAAGTGCAGGCCAATTTCTCATTAGCCAAGATGTTGGGGCTTCAGTCATTACAGTTGGCCGAAAGGGCCGGGACTTTATGGCGCGAGCGCGCCGAGAGTTGAGAGCGTCGTTTGTGGGTTTGGGGGATCGTCCTAAGGTGGTCGATTGTAGGCCTATCACGCTAATAGCTTCTGAATTATACCAAAGTGGTGCGGTTGACGCGGTCCATATTGCGTATACAAGATTCGTTAACACGCTTGTTCAAGAGCCGGTCATTGAGCAGCTCTTACCAATCGACGTGAGTAATCTAACCGTAACTGGTCCAAGCGATTACGTTTACGAACCTGATCCTAAGAGTGTCCTCTCCAGTTTGTTGCCACGCTTTATGGAGACTCAAGTCTATCAAGCGATACTGGAGAGTAATGCTAGTGAGCAATCGGCACGGATGGTAGCGATGCGTAACGCGACCGACGCCGCAGAAGACATGATGGATTCTCTAACTTTAGAACTGAATAAAGCACGCCAAGCTACGATTACGGCGGAACTTCTGGATCTAGTTGGTGGCGTTGCAGCATTGAAAGGATAGCAAGCGAGGGGGCGAAGCTCTCATCGTGTGGGAGGACCGGAAAAATGAGCAAACAAACCGAAGGGCGCGTGGTTCAGGTCATTGGGACTGTAGTCGATGTCGAATTTCCGCCTGAAGAGCTTCCAGGCATATATAGTGCTCTTTATTTAGAAAATGCAGGTGAACAACTAGTCCTTGAAGTGGAGCAACAAGTTGGCAACAGTTGGGTAAGATGCCTTGCCCTCGGTCCTACTGAAGGATTGACTAGAGGGGCGGTAGTTCATAACACTGGGCAGCCAATTTCCGTTCCAGTAGGAGAGCCAAGTTTAGGGCGACTGTTCAACGTGGTTGGAGAACCACTGGATAATCTTGGGCCCGTCGACGGAGCTGAGCGCTGGCCGATTCACCGAGCGCCGCCGGCTTATGAAGACCAGAGTATGACGACCGAAGTTTTGGAGACTGGGGTCAAGGCCCTAGACTTGATAGCGCCCTTCACAAAAGGTGGGAAAGTAGGAGCGTACGGAGGGGCTGGTGTTGGGAAAACGGTAATCATCCAAGAACTGATCCGGAATATTGCAGAAGAGCATAGTGGATATTCAGTGTTCGCTGGTGTCGGCGAACGATCTCGGGAGGGAAACGACCTTTGGCATGAAATGCAGGAATCGGGTGTCTTAAAGAACACAGTCCTTGTGTTCGGCCAAATGAATGAACCTCCTGGAGTGAGATTGCGAATCGCTATGACCGGTCTGACGATGGCAGAGTATTTCCGTGACACGATGAATCAGGATGTGTTGTTGTTTGTGGATAACCTGTATCGTTACATACTTGCCGGCATGGAGGTCTCCGCTTTGCTCGGGCGTATGCCATCTGCGGTTGGCTATCAACCGACTCTTGGCACCGAAATGGGAGATCTCCAAGAAAGGATCACTTCTACTACGAAAGGTTCCATCACGTCTTTCCAGGCGATTTACGTCCCAGCTGATGATTATACCGATCCCGGTGTGGCAACTAGTTTTGGCCACCTTGACGCCGTTATATCGCTTGAGCGGTCGATCGCTGAGCAAGGTCTATTCCCAGCTGTAGATCCACTAACGTCCTCATCCAGAATCTTGGACCCGAATATAATTGGCCAAGAGCACTACGATACCGCTCGAGGGGTGCAGCAAGTTTTACAGCGGTACAAAGACCTTCAGGACATCATTGCTATTCTAGGCATGGAAGAATTGTCTGAAGAAGACAAAGTTACAGTAGGACGCGCTCGTAGGATTCAACGATTCCTATCGCAACCATTCTTTGTCGCGGAGCAATTCACAGGTCGTGAGGGCAGATATGTTCCTGTCAAAGAAACAGTTCGTGGCTTTATGGAAATCCTGGAAGGGAAACACGATGATATTGCTGAGCAGGACTTTTACATGGCGGGAACGATCGATGAGGTCATTGAACGTCACGCTGGACGCCAGCAGGCTGATGCGCAGGCGGGAAGTTAAGCAATGAGTTTCTGGCTTGAGATCATAACTGGTGAACAGATTCTGTTCCAAGGAGAGGTCGATACCGTCGTTGCGCCAGCAACTGACGGTGAGATCGGTGTGCTTCCGCATCACGCGCCAGTGATGACGACTTTAGAGCCTGGAGAGCTTCATTATAGGGTGGGGACAGAAGAGGCCCACTATGTGGTGCATGGTGGCTTTATGGAAATCCGCGGTGATCAAGTAGTCGTTTTGGCGGATGCTGCTGAAGATGCTAGAGAGATCGATGAAGCTCGTGCGGACGAGGCTGTCCGTCGAGCGGAAGCCCGTCTCGAATCTCATGATACAGAGGTTAACTTAGAACGAGCTCTAGCCTCTATCCGCCGTTCCCAATTAAGGGTTCGTGTAGCCCGACGCAGGGTGCGACGCATACCGACAGCCTAACCACGCTAGTGAAACCAGTCAGCGGCGGTCAATAAATTCCATGGTTCGATATGTCTTAGTTTCACGCAGTTACTAATCTTGGCGATACGCGTTCAAATAGTAGGTCATGGATTGAAGTGCTAAAACAGGGTCTATATTCCGTACTATCAGGTCATTTGGTGTTTGAGGAGATGTTGGGGTGTAATTCAGGATCGCCTTGATGCCTGCTTCAGCAAGTAGCCCTACCACTTTTGCAGTCTGCGTTGCCGGCACGGCTACAATTGCGATCTTAATGTCTTTATCACGGATCGTCTCATTCAGATTTTCCATTGGCTTAACCTTGATGCCTCCGACACGTATCCCGACTTGCTTGGGATCGGAGTCGAAAGCAGCAACAATCTGGAAGCCATCTGGAGCGAAGCCAGGGTAACTGATGATTGCAAGGCCTAACCTGCCCACGCCGATCACGGCAAGGTTCCACTGTAGATTCAGACCCAGAATGTGGCGTAGTTCAGCTATAAGATATTGTACAAGGTAACCTCGCCCTTGCTTACCGAATCTCCCGAAGTAACTGAGGTCTTTCCGGATCTGTGCAGGGGTCATCAGGAGGGCCTTACCCAGATGTTGAGAACTCACTACATTGATGCCATTATCAGCTAGATCGTTGAGGCATCTGATGTACTGGGGGAGACGATTGATTACTACTTCGGGGACTGACATGTCAGCGCGGCCTCGATTTGTTATCTAGGCGATTCCTTGCTATATCTAGCCGGCATTGTAGAGGGGCACAAAAACAGGCGTCAAGCAATTGAACATCACACCTGGTTTGGAAGTTCATTTAGTGATATTCGTTGAAAGAGCCACCATGGTCTGTTAGCCTTCATTTCTAGGTTCGGTGATCCACAAGAAACAGTTCACGGGCCTCGGTTCTGCGGATGACCAAGGCTCGATAAACGTCTGTGAAAGGGATATGAGCTACAGTTCAGCACTCCAAAAACTTCTCAGCCTAATAGATCTGGAACGGATTGCTGGGCCTCCAGTACGGGAATACAAGCTGGAGCGCATGAGAAACCTTGCGCAACTTCTCGGTAATCCCCAGGCTGTTACGCCCACGATTCACGTAACTGGGACTAAGGGAAAGGGGAGCACTTCAGCAATGATCGCCTCGATCCTTGATTATGCTGGTATAACCCCGGGACTTTACACATCTCCCCATCTTCATACCTTTCGTGAGAGGATCCGTCTAGGGCTTGCGCCAATCACGGAAGAAATGTTTTCTGACCTTTTTGATCAAGTCTGGTGCGTAGCTGAAGAAATGAGCCATGATTCTGCTCTTGGCCGTATCACTACGTTTGAGGCCCTGACTGCGATGGCGTTCCTCTGCTTTTCACAAACTCGTAGACAAGTTCAGGTATTGGAGGTCGGCCTCGGGGGCACTTTGGATGCGACCAATATTGTGGATAACTCTACCATTTGCGTGTTCACACCCATCTCATTAGATCACACTCGAATTCTTGGCGATACGATATTGAAGATTGCACGTGATAAAGCCGGGATTATTAAACCAGGGGCTGTGGTGATTGCTTCTCCACAGGAACTCGAGGTGATAAATTTGCTCCGGGAGGTGTGTGAAGAAAAGAAAGCCACCTTTGTTGCAGTGCAGGAAGAATTCAAATGGAGCATGATTGCTAAGGATCTTCGAGGTCAGAGCTTCCGTTTTTCCGGATTAGGACGGTCTGGAAATGTTCGAATACCATTACTTGGGCGTCATCAGATATGGAATGCGTGCGCCGCTCTTGCGGCAATTTACTCTTTAGTGGACTTGGGGACAAAGATATCGGACCAATCAATCATGGCCGGTCTGGACCAGCTTGTATGGGCTGGACGCCTCGAGGTATTAGGTGAGACACCCACAGTTGTCGCTGACGGTGCACATAATCCGTACTCAATGAAAGTTCTCGTTGATTCTGTAAAAGAATACCTTCCTCAGAGGAAGACCATTCTCGTCTTTGGCTTCTCAAGTGGGCATGATCTTGATGGAGTGATCGGAGAGGCGATTGCTTTGAATCCCAAGGAGGTTATTGCTTGTCGCGCGGAACACCCCCGTTCAATCTCAGAGACTGAGATCGCGGAAAGGTTCATTAATCACGGAGTAATGACCGAAACTGCCGGGAATGTGCGACTTGCAGTGAGTCGAGCGTTGGCTCAAGCTGACCGTGAAGATCTCGTCTTGGTAGCAGGATCGTTGTTTGTTGTTGCGGAGGCTCGAGAATATCTTAAAGGCATTACTCCGGAAGCCTACGGCTAGGGATATTTCTTATGAAATCTGCTAAGGTATACGCATGAAAGATAGAAAACGAGTAGTTGTGACAGGGATGGGAGCAATGACTCCCTTAGGTGAAACAGTCGAGTCTTACTGGGACGGACTGGTTAGTGGGCGCTCGGGGATTGGTCCGATGACGCTTTGTGATCCTACCGGATTCCCTTGCAGGGTTGCCGGTGAAGTGAAAGGGTTCGACCCGGTCGTTTATATGGATGCTAAGGAAGCCAGACGCATGTCTCGGTTTAGTCAGCTGGCAGTTTCAGCTGCACTGCGTGCTCGAGAGGATGCGGACTTTGGTAGTGTAGAACCAAACGCAGAACGTATGGGGGTGGTTCTTGGCAATGGTATCGGGGGGATTCCGGATATCCAGAGCCAGTGTGAAGTGATGTTTTCCAGGGGAGGCATGCGTGTCTCGCCGTTCTTCATCCCAATGATTCTGCCGAACATGGCCGCTGCGAACGTTAGCCGTCTACTTGGCCTAAAAGGATATTCTGCCACGGTGATTACAGCGTGTGCTGCGGGAACGCAGGCAATAGGAGACGGGGCAGAGGTTATTCGTCGAGGGATTGCAGATGTCGTTTATGCGGGTGGAACAGAGGCCGGAATTACAACGTTGGCACTGTCAGGATTTTGCGTGATGAAAGCGCTGACAGAACGGAATGACGATCCGGAACGTGCCAGTCGACCATTCGACGCGAAAAGAGATGGTTTCGCCCCTGCTGAAGGCGCAGCAGTTTTGGTTTTGGAAGAATTAGAGCATGCGATGAATCGAGGGGCCCATATTTATGCGGAACTGTCTGGATTTGGTGCCTCTTCTGATGCTTTCCATCCTGTTCAGCCTGCCGAAGATGGTAGCGGGCCGGCACGTGCTATGGGTTGGGCTCTATCTGACGCCAACATCGGCCCAGAGGATGTTGACTACATCAATGCACATGGGACATCAACACCATTGAATGATGCTGCTGAGACAGCTGCGATCAAACGACTGTTTGGTCCGACTGCCTACAAAGTGCCGATAAGTTCAACGAAATCGATGTTGGGCCACGCTATGGGCGGATCAGGTGCAGTAGAAGCAGTCGCCGCGATACAGACACTTCGGTCGTCGCTGATTCACCCAACAATCAATTATGAGAATCCAGACCCTGCCTGTGATTTGGATTATGTCCCCAACGTTGCTCGTCAGAGTGATGTGCGAACGGTGCTCTCGAACAGTTTTGGGTTCGGGGGGCAGAATGCCGCTCTCGTGTTTACGAAGTTTCTCGACGAATAGTGTGCTGGTAGCCATAATCTACGGCGCTTTTCCGGAAGCAATTTGTCATTCCGTTAAGCCCCGTTACATCCATGACCTCGGGCTCACCGGACAAAGCTAGGATTTCTAGGCTTAATAAATGGCAACAAGTTATTGACACGACGGGATGGCCGGAAATATAATCGGCACGAATTCACCGCACCCCAATTCCGTTAGTGCCCCGCTTACAGCCTAGTGCTATTTGGGTTTGACCGTTAGGAGGGCCTTCTGACTGGCGTTATCTTAGGATTATGTTTAAGGATTCCAACGCCCCACTGCGGCCCGAGCTATCGGGTCGGGATCATGACCTATCATGACTAAGTATATTTTCGTTACCGGCGGCGTGGTTAGTTCAGTCGGTAAAGGGATCAGCGTCGCCTCGATTGGGCGTATCCTCAAGAATGCCGGGTTCGAAGTTTCTGTTCAAAAACTAGACCCGTATTTGAATGTCGATCCAGGAACGATGTCTCCATACCAACATGGAGAAGTCTTCGTCACGGCAGATGGATCTGAAACAGACATGGATTTAGGTCACTACGAGCGGTTTATTGATATCGAATTAACACAGGCGTCGAATGTCACCGCAGGTCAGGTCTTTAGTGATGTCATCGCAAAAGAGAGACGAGGAGACTATCTAGGCGGGACCATCCAGTCTGTTCCCCATGTAACCAATGTTATCAAGGATCGGATCAAGGCACTCTCAGCCGAGGCGAGCCCTGATGTCGTTGTTGTTGAAGTTGGGGGGACTGTCGGCGACATCGAAGGCCAGCCATTCCTTGAAGCAATTCGACAAATGCGGAATGACGTGGGGAGAGAAAATGTGTACTACATCCACGTTACTCTTCTTCCGCATATATCGACGACTGGTGAACTGAAAACCAAGCCAACCCAGCAGAGTGTAAGAGAACTCAGAGGCATCGGAATTCAGCCTGATTGCATAATTTGTCGAGCTGATTATCCTGTTCCCCAAGAGATAAAAGCCAAAATCGCATTCTTTTGTGATGTTTCCCCCGAGGCTGTCATTCCGTTAATTACTGCACCGACGATTTACGAAGTGCCTTTGATATTGCAGGAGGCAGGGCTCGGCCGATTAATCACATCGGCATTAGGGTTGGCTTATGAAGAGCCGAAGATGGTGGAATGGCGGACGTTGGTCGACCGTATAGGTGCGCCTAAACAGCCACTCTCTATCGCGGTTGTCGGAAAATACGCCGACCTTCCAGATGCATATATCTCTGTTAAAGAGGCCCTACTTCATGCAGGACTGGAACACAATCGAGATGTGGAGATATTCTGGGTGCCCTCTGAAGAGGTTGAGAAATATGGCCCTGAAGCACTTCTCAAGTCTGCGTGCGGGATAGTAGTCCCGGGCGGGTTTGGCCCCCGAGGGGTTGAAGGAATGATAAGTGCTGCACGTTACGCGCGTGAGAACGAGATTCCCTACCTCGGGCTCTGTCTAGGTATGCAGCTGATGGTAATTGAGGTAGCACGCAACAAAGCTGGGATGGATGTGGCGCATTCGTCAGAGTTTGATCCTGAGACACCAAATCCTGTCATCGATTTCATGCCTGACCAGAGGGATGTCAAAGAATTGGGTGGGACAATGCGTCTGGGAGTGTATCCGTGTACTTTGGAAGAAGGGACGCTAGCGCACCAGGCGTATAAGAAATCAAGCGTCCTCGAGCGCCATCGTCATCGGTTTGAATTGAACAACGACTATCGTGAAGTCCTAGAAACTGGCGGGTTACGTTTTAGTGGGCTTTCTCCGGACCAGAGGTTAGTCGAGATTGCCGAGCTTACAGAGCATCCATTCATGGTTGGGACGCAATTCCATCCAGAGTTCCGCTCCCGTCCAGATCGCCCTCACCCGTTGTTCAGTGGCTTCATGAGTGCAGCCAAGCGGATAATTCGAGAAGGGGGTCAACCGCGGTTGTGGGACGAGAAGGAGGGACACTTCTCGGGTTATGGTTCACGAATTTAATTATGCTATAATGGGGAGGTCAGGCTATGCGCCTGTTCTTAGACACCGCCAACCTCGATGAAGTTCGGCAAGCCTCTGAGTTCGGTGTTATCACAGGGATTACCACTAACCCGTCGCTCGCGGCGAAAGAAGGCATCGGCGACCAACAAAGCTATAAAGCTTCAATCTTGGAGATAGCCCAAATTGTCGCAGGCCCGATTTCAGTTGAAGTAACAGCGAGAGGGGTTGAAGCTATGGTCGGTCAGGCGCGAGATATCGCGACTTGGCACGAACAAGTTGTCGTGAAACTCCCAAGCACGAAAGATGGCTTTAAGGCCATGGCGATAGTGGCTCAGGATGGGACTCCAATTAACCAGACGCTTTGTTTCTCGGTAAACCAGGCGATTTTGGGGGCGCAAATCGGTGTCGCGTATGTTAGCCCGTTCGTCGGCCGTTTGGACGATGAAGGATTTGATGGAATGAAGCTCGTGAAAGATATTGTAGGGATCTTTAAGAACTTTGGGATTCAAACAAATGTTCTCGCGGCTAGTATCCGGCATCCACTTCATTGTGTTCGCGCCGCTCAGGCAGGGGCGCAAATGGCGACTATCCCGTTCAAAGTCCTGCAACAAATGACGCATCATTCCCTTACAGAGATCGGCGATTCTGTATTCAACAAGGATTGGGAACGAGCCGCTGCTGCGGGATCAGCGAAAGTATAGGAATGTTGAAAATGGTCAATGCGATTCACGTGTTCCGAGTCGATATCCCGAACAAGAGGAATGTTGGTATTCGACCGAGATACAGTTGTATCAAGAATTTATACTCATCTAGGCAACGAGGCTAGCTATGACGACAGAGCGCACCCTGACGTTGACTGATTTGGCAAACAAATCCGACGCCGAATTGAATTCAATCGCTCAGGACTTAGGCTTGGAGAACGGGAGTTCCCGTCGCGAAGAGGTAACGATGCGCATTCTGGAATCAGTAGCGCAACAGCAAGGTTTTGTCCTTGCTACGGGATTACTTGAGATCATGGGCGACGGGTTTGGATTTCTCCGGCAACAGGGCTTACGAGCTGCTGCCGGGGATGTCTACGTCTCCCAGTCACAAATTCGGCGCTTCATGCTTCGCACGGGTGATCAGGTCACCGGCCAAGTGCGACCACCCAAAGACGGTGAGCGCTATTTCGGCCTGATTCGCGTGGAGGCAGTCAATGATGTCGACCCTGATCAATCCAGATCGCGGCGCAATTTTGATAGCTTGACGCCTGTCTATCCGACATCGCAATTGACGCTAGAAACAGACAAGGGGACGACTGGGCCGACTGCAAAAAGTCAAAAATTGGCCCAACGTCTCGTCGATTTGGTCTCCCCCATAGGACGAGGTCAACGGGCGTTAATCGTTTCTCCGCCAAAAGCGGGAAAGACATTCCTCCTCAAAATCCTTGCGAACGGCGTGAGCGCTAATCATGAAGATGTGCATATCATGGTGGTGTTAGCCGGTGAGAGACCCGAAGAAGTCACTGATATGAAACGGTCGATTCAAGGTGAGGTGTTTGCCTCTACGTTTGATGACCCTGTCGAAGATCATTGTAGAATAGCTGAACTTTCATTGGAGCGAGCAAAAAGGCTCGTCGAAAAAGGCAGACATGTTGTGGTTCTGCTGGATAGCCTCACGCGGCTTGTCCGAGCGTACAACCTTGCGTTGCCCTCGAGTGGAAGGACCCTTTCTGGTGGAGTCGACCCGGCAGCGTTGTATCCTCCGAAGAGGTTCTTTGGAGCCGCAAGAAACACCGAAGATGGGGGCAGCCTCACAATCGTTGCTACGTGCTTGATCGACACAGGGAGCCGTATGGACGAGGTTATCTACGAAGAATTCAAAGGTACTGGGAATTGTGAAATTACGTTAGATCGCAGACTTGCCGAGAGAAGATCCTATCCTGCGATTGACATCCAACGGAGTAGCACCCGTCACGAGGAACTGCTCCTGGACGAGGATACCTTGAAGCAAGTTTGGCTGTTACGTCGGATGATTAGTATGATCACGGACGGGAGTTCTCGGATGGATCCCGGGGAAGCTACCGAGAGGATACTGCAATATCTCAGTGACACCCCCAACAACAAGGCCTTTTTGGCGACACTGAATAAGCAGCGGAAGGATTAATCATCGTGCCAATCAGCAATCAGGGATGTGCTCAATCAAGAGGGATTACCTCCTTGACATTCGCATGCATTTTCGATAGAGTCCCAGCCAAGGTGTTGAAGCTGAACAGAGGCACGAATATCTCACAGGGAATCCCGGCGGAACCTTTTCCGCCCCCATCTCGTTATAGGTAATTGGAAGGCTCCGACGGAGATGTCGGGCCCTTCTCTATGTGGAAGGCCATAAAAAGAGGCCTTCTCCAGGAATACCAGGGACGCCTGGACTTTATACGTTTTTTTAAGGAGGCTTGAATGACGGGAGATCGCAGCCAGCAGGTGGTCGCAGGATGTTAAGGGTAAAAGCTGGCTTGCAGCAGTTATCAAAACTCTCGAGCCGCGGGGCGAGAACTCCCCGGGCTCTTAGTGTGTCAAGAAACTCAAACTACTCAGGAGGACTCGAAGTGAAGAGAAACATAGGAAAGCTGATCACAGGTGTGTTCGCCCTGGCTTTGCTTCTGGGCGGCTTTGGCATGTTCCAAAGCACCGCGCAGGCGCAATCTGCGACGATGACGGTTGTCCCCGTCTCGGCCACAGATGTTGCCACGGAGAACGTAACAATTTGTGCCAAGTGTGGTGGAGATGATGCGAAGTTCACGATTACCGTGACTGACGCAAGCAAGAATACCAACGCCGGTTACGAGGATACCGTTACGGTCGAAGTAAAGAACCTCGAACTGGGAACGCTTGGTACGCTTACCACGCCTGATTCGAACCCCAAGACCATCACGTTGATTGAGACCGGTCACGCGACTGGTATCTTCTCGCGTGTGGTCACAGGTGTGAACGCTACATCGACGTTGGTGCAGGACAAAATCCTCGGTACATCTACTGGTGGTTCCACAACAACGTTGATTGCCACGGCGTTTATTCCTGCGAATTTGAACGCCGAGAACCGAGCGGCGATGGTCGGTGCTACGATTCAAGTCACAAGTGGCGGCGCGGCACCAGAAAACGAAGTCCAAGTCGCCTCAGGGCTCCACGCCACTAATGGTACTATCACCACTGCTGCCTTCTCGGCGGCCGTGGCGAATACTGACACATTCACCGCATACCCGTTGGTTAACCACCCGGTTTTCACGGGTCAGACGATTCAAGTTAGCTACACGCAGTCAGGAAGCTTGGGTCAGTCAAAGACCATCACTAACGAAGAGGTCAAGCCGACCCTGCTCCTCAGTGGCCCGGCTGGTGCGTTAGTCACCAAGGCTAATAAGACGGTGACTTTCTCGGCAACCGCCACCGACACCGGCGCTGGATTCCCCGCGAAAGCCCAGGACGTCGTTGACAACAACGGTACTGGTGCCAAGGGTCGAATCCAACTCTTCGTCGGCACCTCTGCTGTCACGCTGACCGCGGCGAATTACACCGCGATCACCGATGGCTGGCAGTTGGACGCAGATTTCAACTCAACCGATATCGCGAGCATCGCGGGTAAGGTTGCCTGGTGGATTCAGGCTGAAGACTTAGCTGGTAACGTCCAAGAGCCTTCAGAATCCCATAGTGGAACCACGACTTCTGCTGGTGCAGGTAATGGAACCACGATCGTTGACACTGCTCTAATCGGAATGGTTGCGAACAGCTTAGTTGGCCGCACGATCACCATTTCCATCGGTGGAGTAGACGAAACGAAGGCAGTTAGTGCATATGCCACGGGTACAGGTACAGTAACTACCGCGGCCTTCTCTGCACAGATTGCATCTGGTACGACATACAAGATCAACAAGACCCAGATCATCACGGTCGACAGTACCGCGCCGACGCTTAGCGCCACTGTCACTGGTGACAGCTGGAATGCGACCAAGGCTGCTGGTTCCCGACTACGTCAGACCACGTCGTCAACAGCCAATGGAAGCAATTCCTCGATTCGAGTGACGTTCACCTACGCGAGCGGTATGGACTCAGCGACAATTGTTCCGAGCGCCTTCAGCGTCGCGGACAACACAGTCACCTCAGTCCTGCTGGTTGACGTTGTTGGTGAAAACGCCGCTACAGTTGAACAGCGTATCCCGAACGACGTCTTCCTGACACTCGGCACCGCCCTGGTTTCCAGTGCGAAGCCGAAGGTCACGATCGCCAGTTCGATCACAGACAAGGCTGGAAACGCGTTCGCTGGAACGACGGCGACCTCTGTAGACGAGATTGGTCCCGCGCTGACAGTGACACTTGGTGACACATTGAGCAAGAAGGAAATCAAGGCAACAATCGTTTCTGACGAGCTGCTGATCACAGCGCCGACAGTTACGACGAAAGTCATGTCAGTGCTAGCGACAGGTGCTTTGCAAGCTGTTGGTGGCGCATTGACCAACGGCGGATCTGCTCCTGGCGCCGTGGCACAATCCGGCACGCTGACCTACACGCAGACCACGAAGATTGCTTCACTTGGTGCTGCGGCGGCCGGTGCTGAATTCAACGTGTATGTGACCGCGAATGACACTGGTGCGAACAGCGGAAACCAGGGACGCAAAGGTCATGAGACGAATGCGACATCCTCTACCGCGATCACATATGAGCTCGACCAATGGCTGAACAAGGGGACACCGCCACGGGTAGACGTCGGTGCAACGATGACCGACGCCGCGACCGCTGCTGGTGGCACCCAGAGCACGCCAAGCGTCGAGCAAATCGATCCTCTGATCGTGACGATAGACTTTAACAAGGGTTGTACCGCAGCGAATGCGTGTGCAGGAGCTGGTGAGCCCGCCGAGTACATCGGTGACAGCCACAAGACCGTGTCGCTGACCTCAGCTTCTCTCAAGGTCACCTTCGCGGACGGTACGACTGAGACGACCACCTACGACGTCGCAGTGGACGTGACAACGCCTGACAGCAAGCGTTTCACGCTCCCGATTCAGGCGCCGAAGGTCGGTGTCTACGCTCTGACGATCAAAGCTGTTGACGCTGCCGGGAATGACAACTTGAAAGCCCCGACGGCTCTCACAGCGCAGGGCCTGGTCTACAACTTCGAAGTCAAGGCTGCTTCACCTGTGAAGCTGTCGCTGTCCCCTGGCTGGAACCTGATCTCGCTTCCATTCCAGCCTTCGAACCCGGCGATCAACTCGGTGATTCCGACGACCCACCCGATCGACCTGGTTATGGCATACGACAACGCAACGCAGGTATGGTTAGTCTCACGTCGAGGCGATGACCTCCTGTTCAGTGGTGATGTCTCTGTAATGACATCGACGACTGCATACTTCGTACGGACGACCAACTTCGAGGAACTATCACTGCTGCAGCCGCCATTGGCGACCAACGCAGCTGCTCCTCCTCCGCCACCTGCGATCGCAGTGGTTGAAGGATGGAACTTAGTTCCAGTGGTGAGCTTAGCGAAACCACTTCCGACGGAGATCCTATCCGACACCTACTTCGGAACTCTAGGAGTGAATTGGCTCAAGGCAATGACCTACAACCCACTCACTCGGGTCTGGAATTCCGTGACACGTGCAACGAGTGAAACCACGATCGCTGCTACTAACCCAGCAACCGTGTACACGAACTACTGTGGGGTGGCTACCACGGGTGTGACAAATGCCACGACCGCGGTTCCCGCAACGGTTTGTATCGGTAAGGGTTACTGGCTCTATGCGAGCAAAGACGGGGTGATAATCCCGTAACGGTCGACACAAGATTGCACTTGACCTGGAGACGAGCGAGTCTAACTGGCTCAAACCTCTCAGGATAAGGTAAGCAACTGAAGGGCCTCCCTCCCCCACGGGAGGGAGGCCCTTTGGTGTAGCTAGAAGAAAGTCTCGGTGCTTCGAGCCGAGGACATCGATAACGCAATGGAAAGAGATGGTGATGCCATGAAGCGCTCCACGATCGGCGGATTGTTTGCCAGTGTTGCAGCCTTGCTGTTCATTACATTCGGTACTACGACAAATGTCTCTGCCCAAACCCCACCCCCCGCCCCTGTTATCTATTCGGGGACGGTCACTGTGGACGGGGCACCCGCGCCAGATGGACTGACTATCGTCGCTCGCATGACGCCGCTAGGGGTCCCCGCGTATGAAACCAAAGTTCCTAGGGTCACGAGCGGCGGGCGATACGCTGATCTCGCGGTGGGTGCACCAAGTGCCTCGTATTTATATCAAATTATCACGTTCCATATTCTTGAACACGAGATGGTGGCGAGTGAAGTCGATTATTTTCGGGGCGGTCCGAGTGACGTTACGTTCAATATAACCTTCGGTCCGTTACCGGATCCGACTCCCATACCAACACCAACACCGACGCCGACGCCGGAACCGACCCCGGAACCGCCACCCGTCCCGACACCAGAGCCGACACCGGTTCCGACGCCAGAGCCGACACCGGTTCCGACCCCTGCACCAACGGCTACGCCTCCGCCTCCGACGGCTACTCCAGACATCGAAGCCACGATTCAGGCTCGAGTTCAGGCAGCGACCAAAGCTGCGGTTGCGGCTGCGATGGCAGCCGCGCAGGAAAAAGCCGACGCGGATGCAGCAAAAGCGGCAGCAGCAGCAGCGAAAGAGGCAGCAGAGGCCGCAACAGCCGCAGCAGCAGAGGCAGCAGCGGCGGCCGCGATTGAACAGGAGTCTGAAGAGATTGGGAACATCTGCGCCCGATCCGGTTCCACAGATCTGTCCATGCTGGTCGGATCGGCACTGCTTTTTGGCATGATGATCCGGCGCAAAGTGAGGCGCTCCCGAAGCAATTGAACGGAATAGTCGCGATACGGCGAACGGCCCCCTGGTCGTAACGACGGTGGAAGACGTGTCCCTTTGTGAGGAGAGGTGCTGGAGTGGTCGAACAGGCGCGCCTGGAAAGCGCGTAGGGCTCACAAGGCTCTCGTGGGTTCGAATCCCACGCTCTCCGCCGCTTCCGGCCCATGTAGGGTCCGCTGTCACACCAAGAACGGGTCCGAATAACTAATAACTGACGGGAATTTCAAAAACGGGATATTGAATTGGAACGAGGACTTGTCATAGTCGAGTCGCCTACCAAGGCGAGAACCATTGGTCGAATTCTCGGCCGTAAATTTACGGTAATGGCGTCTTTTGGTCATGTTCGTGATCTACCGACCACTCGGATGGGAGTGGACGTGGCTGACGACATCACGCCCGAGTACCTCGTTCCACGAGGCAGTCGGCGCTTGGTTTCGGAAATCAGTGAACTGGCGAAACAGGCGCCGATCACCTATTTGGCGACGGACCCCGATCGTGAAGGTGAGGCAATCTCGTGGCACTTGGCGCGCGCGGCAGGCATTCCACATGACCGGTTGAAACGCGTGGTGTTCCATGAAATTACGGCCGAAGCGGTAGAACTAGCTTTCCAATCGCCCCGAGACATAGATATGAACCTGGTAAACGCCCAGCAGGCGCGCCGGATCATGGATCGTCTGGTTGGATATAGCCTAAGTCCCTTGATCAGCAAAAAGTTGCGTTGGTGGGGTCTCTCGGCCGGCCGCGTCCAATCTGTGGCACTTCGACTCGTGGTTGAACGGGAACTGGAAATCGAAGCGTTCATAGCACAAGAATACTGGTCGATTGATGCTCAATTGGGAAGCGGAGAACTGAAGTCTAGTTCTTCTCGCCCGGACTTCGTTGCGCGACTCATGGGAAAGGGAACTGAGCGAAAAAACTTTGTCATACCTTCTTCCAGTAATGCGCAGGAAATTTGCGCTGATTTGGAAGGCGCTGTATGGGCGGTCAAGAAAATCAACGTTCGCGATGTCAATCATCGTCCGCCCCCACCGTTCATTACAAGTACCCTTCAGCAAGAAGCCGGAAGCAAGCTACGGTTTGGCGCCCGCAGAACGATGACCGTTGCGCAACAACTCTATGAAGGTGTGACTGTAAGCGGGCAGGAGCCAGTTGGTTTGATAACCTATATGCGAACAGACTCCACAAACGTTGCTCAGTCAGCGGTTCAAGAAGCTCGCGAATATTTGGTGAAGATGTGGGGGAAAGACTATATCCCGCCTCGTCCAAGGGTGCATAGGAAGAAAGTGAAAGGGGCACAAGAAGCGCACGAAGCAATTCGGCCGACATCGATCTTGCGTACCCCAGAGAAAGTTAAAAGCTATCTCAATAGAGAGCAATCGCTGCTGTACGAGCTCATATGGAAGCGATTTTTGGCCTCCCAAATGGCTGATGCCAAAGGGCAAGGAACGACCATACAGATCAGTGCGCTAAGCGCCATCTCCGGTACGGATTACCAATTCCAAGTTAGTGGAGAAGTCATCGTGTTCCCTGGTTTCAGGAAGGTTTACTTGGTGAGCAGTGGCGATACTGATCGGAAGCCGGAACAGCGAGTGCCTGAGGGGTTATCCACCGGCACAATGTTGCAATGCTTAGGACTAAATCCAGTACAACATTTTACACAACCTTCTCCACGCTTTAGTGAGGCGTCCTTGGTGGCCGCGCTCGAACGTCAGGGCATCGGGCGACCGAGCACGTATGCGGCGATTGTTTCTACCGTACAGGAGAGGGGTTACGTGTCCCGAGATAGGGGTCGCCTCTTGCCTCTTCCGCTGGGAAGAGTCGTCAACCAACTTCTCACCGAACATTTTTCCAGTCTTGTTGACCTTGGGTTTACCGCTCAGATGGAAGAAGAGCTCGACCAAGTTGCGCAAGGGGAACGTGATTGGCAAGGACTCTTGCAAAGTTTCTATGAGCCTTTTGCTCATGATCTGGATGACGCGAGTTCGCGTATCCCTCCCACAAGTATTCCTGTTTCTGATCAGCAGTGTGAAGTGTGTGAGAAATCCATGGTTCTTAAACGAAATCGATGGGGGAGAACCTTTCTATCGTGTATTGACTATCCTGATTGCCGTCACGCACGACCACTTTCGGCTCGTGTTGCGGGAGAATGCCCGCGTTGTGGAGGCAAACTGGTTGAACGAAAAGCCCGGAAAGGTCGACGGAGTACGTTCTATGGATGTGCGAATTATCCTTCCTGTGACTTCACGATCAACCAACGCCCTCTCGGAGAACCTTGCCCGGAATGTGGGGGCCTCCTTGTTCGTAAAGGAAAGAATGATGCTCGATGCGTCGTATGCGTATTTACGGGCCGTGTCACAGTTGAGGCAGAGAATTCCGTGACATAAGGTGTGGAGCAGTGAACGTCGATCGTTACCACTCTAGGTATGCTCAGGGCCTCGAGGTGTTGGAGCCGGGCGATCCTGGAGAAGGGCACTGGGCGAGGGAATTGTATGGCCGCCTAAGAAGAGAACTCTTAGCCAATCGCGGCTTAGCTCCCTACACCGTCCGCAATTATTTAGGAGATCTGAAATCCTTCTGGCAGTTCTTAGAGCTAGAAGGTCTGTCTGATCTAGGTACAGTTGATCGTCCTTTTGTTCGGCGTTACCTGCACTGGCTCATGACTGACGCTCCAACTAAGGGCCGTGGCTACTACCCAAGACATGCGCCGCCTAATGGCCAGTCTTCAGCGGGATTTGCTCAGCGCAGTGTTGTGAGGAAGCTTAGCGCCTTGCGAGTCCTCTTTAAATACCTGCGGCGCGAGGGAGACATTAATACGGATCCGACAGAACATATTACCAACCCGAAGTCTGAACGTCGTCTGCCTCGGTTCCTTGATACTGCAAGTGTGCAGTCTCTCCTAGAAGCCCCTCCCCGTTCAACGACTTCTGGATTAAGAGATCGGGCGATCCTAGAGGTTCTCTATGCTGCTGGGCTAAGAGTGAGCGAATTATCCGGGATCAATCTAGAGGATCTGGATCTAGAACACGGGCAACTCAGGGTATTGGGGAAAGGATCTCACCAACGCGTGGTCTTCTTGGGTGCGCCAGCCCGTTCGGTTGTCAGAGTATATCTCGAAACTGCACGGACCCGGTTGTGTGGGAGACGACCTAGTCCTGCATTATTCCTTAATCGAGCTGGTGAGCGTCTCACTCCACGTAGCATACAAAGTTTAGTGCGTAAGTACGCAGCTACCGCGGGGATATCTGGCGATATCCATCCACATATGATCCGTCACAGTTTTGCCACACATCTGCTTGATGGCGGTGCTGACCTTCGCGTAGTACAACATTTGCTTGGACATTCTACGCCAGTGACAACGCAGATATATACGCATGTCACAACTTCAGGGGCCGCTTCCGCATACAGATCAGCACACCCAAGGGCAGGTTCTCGTAGTCCCGTCGGCGAAGCTGACAAAGACGTGGCGGGAGCGTTCTTACAAGTCACGCCTGGTGAAAACAAGGATGGAGAGGCCGATCAGCGAAGTTATCATGAGGATAAGTAATCCTAGAGCAGCCACATTGTCTTGCATTGTGAACTGGCCACGGAGAAGAAGGGGGAGGACGCCTAAAACCCCTTCTGGAGAGAAATCTCGCGCGTTCGCGAGTGTGTAGCCACCCAGCCCTACATACCAGATGATGACCGCGAGTGCCATCGCGAGGAGTGAGTTTCTGATCACAGTACTCAAGGCTACACCGAAACATACCAGCAGAGCTAAGACGAGCCCCAGATAGGTTAGGCCCAGTGCAATTCCTCCTCGTGTTAGGTCGTTGTCATCTGCCTGGAAGATAAGAGCGAACGAAACCGGGATAACAACCCCCAGGAAAAGCAGCAGTACTGTTAGGAGGCGAGATGTCAGTTTGGCCAGTACATATTGCATTGGGGTAAGGCTGCGTGCCATCAGTGCGTCACCCAAATAGCTTAACTCACTTGAAGCTGCGTTTGCGGCAATGATGATTACTACAAAGCTGCCTAGCCCTAGATAAAGCACCAATCCCCAAGCTAGGATGAAGGATGTCGTATCGGCGTAAGCTAGCGAGACGACGACGGCTGCAATTCCTGCCAGCAAGGTAAGTGTCAGCCAACTCCAGACAATCCACGATCGGATCATAGCGCTCAGATCGTCCATGAGAATAGCTAGGTATGCTCTCATCGAGGGTCCTGGGTATCTGTAGGTTCGTAGTCAGAAGTGGAATCGAGTTTTGGTGCTTCGTACGCTCTTGAGAAGCCCCGGACTCGGTCGACCTCTAGATGCTTGAGGAATGCATCTTCGATTTCTCCAGCGGTTCGGACAGACAGGATATCGACATCATGCCTCGAAACAGTCTCCAGCAACTTAGGAAGGTCTGCAGACAAGTTTCGTCCATCTGCGAACGAGACGCGAACGATTTCGTCACTGATTCGTTCACATCTAAGATGTTCTTCCTCGGTGGAAATAGAATGAACCAAGCGATCCACATCTCCATTGAGAGCGAGGTCCACAATATTACGGTGTACGATACGTTTTAATTCCGTAGCGGTCCCGAGAAAGATCAATTTCCCGTGGTTAAGGATGCCAAGTTGGTCGCAGGCCTGATCTGCGTCTGGGAGGATATGTGTGGACAGGATTACCGTTTTCCCCTCTTCTTTCAGGGCTCTAATCAGGTCTAGCGTATACTTTCTGCCTGTAGGGTCGAGCCCGACAGTAGGTTCGTCCCACATGAGGAAGTCAGGATCATTGATGAGTGATGCGGCTATGCCAAGTCGTGTTTTCATCCCCGTAGATAGCGTCTCGATCCGTTGGAACGAAGCTGAGAGTAAATCTACTGCGTGGATCAGTGCTGATAGTCGTGCTTTACGCTCTCCCTTCGGCACACCAAATATTCGACCAACAAGGTCTAGGAATCCAATTGCCGTCATGTTTGGCGGGAATGCGCCTGACTGCGCTAGGAATCCGACACGTTGGCGTAGGCGTGCCGTTTGAGGGCTTACTGGTTCTCCAAATACCTTGACTGTTCCTGCTGATGGTCGGTGGAGTCCAAGGATTAGGCGAAGGAGCGTTGTCTTTCCTGCACCGTTTGAACCAATTAAACCAAATACAGTCCCTTGCGGGATCGTTAGATTTACGCGGTTTAACGCGATAAGTCGATTATCAAAGATTTTTGTCAGGTTTTCGGTATGAACAGCGTTCATGCTAGCTCCTGAGGCTGCATTATCTTATGTTGACACAAACTGTAGTCGCCTAGCAAGGGGGTCTGACTAGTATCAAAATACCACTCTCGAGATGGTACAATGTCCATGACCCAATCCTGCATCGCGTGTGGCTCAATGCAACACGTATACAGACCAAGGAGCTTGTGATGAAACAATATACTGTTGCAGTAGTTGGTGCCCTGGGAAATGTAGGCACCGAAATGCGTGGCATATTGGAAACAAGTGATCTGCCCATCGAGAATCTAGTTCTGCTCGATATCGCCCAAAATGCTGGCACCAAAGTCAAATGGCGTGGTGACGAATTCATTGTCGCGGAATCGAACGCGGATGCATTTTCCGGCGTTGATATCGCGATTATGAGCGCAGGTGCAGATGCGTCGCTTGAATTGTCCCCTGAAGCAGTTAAAAGGGGCTGCGTTGTAATTGACAATTCTGCCGCTTTCAGAATGTCACGGGAACATCCATTGGTCATTCCGGAAGTCAATGCGGAGGCTCTGGAAAATCATTGCGGAATAATTGCAAACCCAAATTGTTCTACAATTCAAATGCTCGTGGCGCTCAAGCCGATTCATGACGCATACAAAATCAAACGTGTGGTCGTTAGTACTTACCAGGCTGTCAGCGGTTCAGGACAGGCTGCAGTGGAAGAACTGCGTAACCAGGCTCGTGCCTTTGCAAATGGAAAGGAAATGCAGGCCGAAGTTTATCCGCATCAGATTGCTTTCAATGCTTTGCCGCACATTGATGAATTTCTAGAAAACGGATATAGCAAAGAAGAAATGAAAATGATTCTGGAAACTGCGAAAATCTTGGATCCAACCATCAAAATGACTGCCACTACTGTCAGGGTGCCTGTTGTTAATAGTCATAGTGAAAGCCTGAACATTGAAACTGAAAAACCCTTTGATGTAGAAGACATCAAAACACTGCTGAAGGCATCTTCAGGAATAGAGCTTGAAGATGATCCAGGAAATAATGTTTATCCAATGGCAATCAATGCTGCAGGAAAAAACGCGGTTTTTGTTGGACGAATCCGCCGGGATTTCTCTACAGATAATGCACTGAACATGTGGTGTGTTTCCGACAATCTGCGTAAAGGAGCTGCATTGAATACGGTCCAAATTGCAGAGGAACTTGTCAAAAGAAATTTGGTGAGGGTTCCGTAGAGTTAATAAATTATTCGAGTCAATATGAAGAAAAATAACGACTCTGGTGATTCAATCATCGTGATGAAGTTTGGCGGAACCAGCCTCCGCAGTGAAGAATCACGAGCCCACGCAGTTAAACATATTCAAAGCTATTCGGATTCAGGCAAGCAAGTAGTTGTGGTGGTTTCCGCAATGGGGCGCAAAGGGGAGCCTTATGCAACCGACACGTTGATTTCTCTGCTGAAGGATCTTGGTGAACCGGTAAATCCGACAGAATTGGATTCAGTGATGAGTATTGGAGAAATCCTGAGTTCCGCATATTTTTCCCACTTGCTTAGTCAAAACGGATTTCCCGCACAAGCTTTCACCGGCAGTCAGGCAGGAATATTAACAGATGACAATCCAGGAAACGCTGAAATCTTGGGAATCAATCCGTCTCGAATCAGACACGTATTAAACGCAGGAAAAATTGTGGTCGTGGCAGGTTTTCAGGGAGTAACCGCAGAAGGAGATGTGCGCACACTGGGACGCGGAGGCAGCGATACAAGCGCGGTTGCGTTGGCCTCTGCCTTGAAAGCAGAAAAGGTGGAGATATATTCGGATGTTGATGGAATAGCAAATTGTGATCCGCGTCAAATTCCTGAGGCTCATTTTATGGATGTCGTCAGTGCATCACAAATTCTAAGTATGGCCAACGAAGGCAGTAAAGTCATACATCCGAGGGCAATCAAAGCATCATTGCGAACTCAAACCACGATTGTTGCCCGCAACACTTTCAGCAATTCCCCCGGCACTACCATTTTTCACGGGACTGCTGCAGAAGATAGCATTCAGGTCGCACTTGCGCATCGTGATGAAATGAGCCTAATTGAATTTGAAGTCGAAACGGATGCAGACAAATTGATTCCAGAAATGATTCGTGTTGATGGGCACCGATTCTTGCTGAAAAATGATGTTTATCTGGGAAACAGAGTAAAGGAATTGCAGAATAAATACGGTGCACTGCGTAAAGAAAACGGCTGGGCCACGATCTCAGTTGTCTTTGACAAGTCGGCTCCAGAGAGTATCAGTCCTCCGGGAACTGAAATAATTCCTTCTAGCAAAAATGTGATTTGTTATCTGCTGAAAGAAGACTTGTTGACGTCTTCCTTAAGGACGCTCTATGCGCATTACATCCCAGAACCTCGGTAGATGACGACAATTTGACGGAGTCTCGTTCACATGCCTAGAATTTGGCGTCTTTACAAGTACAGATTTCGAGGGGCCTATGTCTTCGGTGTTTGATCTTCACGTGCATACTGTGAAAGGAAGCAGCGACAGTAGCCTGTCCCTTCCTGACTTGGTTCGAGAAGCACAACGGATTGGCCTTACCGGTGTTTGCCTGACCGAACATACAGGCTGGCGTGACTTAACAGAATTTGACGCATTTGCCGCGCAGCATGACCTCGTGATAATTCATGCTTTGGAAGTTTCCACGGTTTTTGGACACGTCTTGGCGTTTGGTCTAGACTCCTACGGGGTTGGCTTTTCTAATCTGAGAGAGCTTCGAAGAGCTGCACATCGCGTAGGTGGATATCTGGTCACCGCGCATGTTTTCAGAAATCTATTCAATAAACCCCCGTACAATAAAAGTTTGGTTTTTACTGACCCTACGGCATACCCTACGAACGTCCAAGAAGCACTCTCCCACCCTGTCTTTCACATGGTCGATGATGTAGAAATTCTCAACGGCGCAAATACGAAGCAGGAAAATTCGTTCGCAGGGGAAGTGGCCAAGTATTTAGGTGAAAATGGCACTGGTGGTAGTGATGCGCATTCCCATCATGGGATTGGTAGTTGTGTGACTGTTTTTGATGGGGACATTAGATCAAAAGCTGACCTATTGGAGGCTCTCAGATCAGGAGAATACCATTCTAGATTAAGTGGGACGGAAGAAGAGGGGCATCCATGTCAACGCGCAGATCCTGCTCCTTCATCCTCTTCGGACTCCTGCTGTTGACGTCTTTCATCCAAAGAGGGAATTAGTGAGACGCCAGAATCAGATGCATCAAGGGAAACAGCATCCGATCATAAGTGGAGTGAATCTAGGAGATATCGAGAGACGTATAGCTTCTCTTCGATCCTCAAGAAGGTCTCGTACCGTTGATATCCCTGAACTAACCGAAATCGAGAGCTGTCTCAGTTCAGAGGGTAATCTTGCCAAAGTTTTTGGCCGCTTTGAGAAGAGACCACAACAGATTGCAATGCTCCAGGCAGTCGCTAAGGCATTCTGCGAAGATAAACACCTCGTTGTGGAGGCGGGTACAGGTGTAGGAAAAAGCTTGGCCTATCTTTTGCCAGCCACCGCGCATGCGGTCCACAATGATTGTCGAGTCGTAATTTCAACGAACACAATTGCCCTCCAAGAGCAGTTACTCACTAAGGACTTAATGACTATCAAAGCTTCGCTCCAGAATACCGGAGAGGCCGAAGCGGACACATTGCATTTCATCGGGTTGAAGGGAAGGGGGAACTATCTATGTCTTAATCGATTATCGCGCGCGTTATCTCGCGACACTTTAGCAATGGACGAAACAAGTTTACTCGGTAAGCTTTTGCCGTGGCTTTCGGAAACCGAGACAGGTGATCGCTCCGAAGTCAAGGTAGAACAAGATGAAATAGAGGCCTGGCACCGCCTATCAGCACAAGCCAGTCCGAGGTGCCCCAGCACAGATGGTCCGTGCTTCCTGCGAGCAGCGCGGGCCCGCGCCGATCAGTCCGATATCGTCGTGGTCAATCATGCGTTGTTGTTAGCTGATCTGAAGAGAGGTGGGGGTCTCATACCCGATTATGACTATCTGGTCGTGGACGAAGCTCATCATCTTGAAGAAGAGGCGACTAAGCAGTTCGGATTCCGGTTATCTTACCAGAACATTGTTGACTTACTGGACACGATCTTGGTCACTTCAAGGCCTCCTGCTAATGTTCCCAGATCTGCCGTGGTGGCTGAAGGTCAGAAGGCTCTGCAGAGCGAAATTGATCGTTCGCGCCGAAGCCTAGAGACCCTTTTCACCGAGTTAAACAGATTCATTAGGGCAAATACCGATCCCTGGGAGAAAGGTGCTCTCCAACTTTCAATCAGTGAAGACCTCCGAGATACCAATGGCTGGGCTGAAATCCGAGGGCTGGCAGAAAACGCTCAGATCGGTTTCAGTGGAATCCTCCAAGCGTTATCGCATCTATCTCAGGCATTAACTCACTCTAGAGATTACGATCTTGGTCTTGATGCTGCAAATCAGGCGGAACAGCTTAACACGGTACACGATACTTTAGATCAGTTCTTTATTGGTCCATTGGGGCGAGTCGTTTACTGGTTAGATGAGTCTTACGGGGGAGTAATTTCTCTAAATGGTGCGCCCCTGGAGGTCAGCACTATCTTGGGTGAGCTACTGTTTGCTGCTAAAAGGAGCGTGATTCTAACAAGTGCGACGCTTAGCACGAACGGCATGTTCTCTCAATTTAAGAGATCTATCGGACTAGAAAACTGTGAAGAGGCAATTTTGGGGTCTCCATTCGACTACAAGCGCGCTGCGATGATTTGCCTGCCAGGGGATATGCCAGAGCCTCGGGAAGACTCGTACGGTCCTGCAGTGGCGTGGGTGATTGGGGAACTCGCACTGTTGGCTGAGGGTGCTACGATGGCTTTATTCACCTCGTATTCTGCGCTGCGGAACTGCGCCTTTAGCATAAGAGGGGAACTGGAAAGTGCAGGAATTCGGGTGCTAGCGCAAGGGGTTGATGGATCTCCTCGTCAACTGCTTGAAGATTACATTAGTAATCCCAAAGCGGTTCTTCTGGGTACAGCAAGTTTTTGGGAGGGAGTAGATCTTATAGGAGGACTCATGAAAGTCCTGATCCTTCCCAGACTTCCCTTCAACGTGCCGACCGAGCCGCTGTTCTCAGCCCGATCCGCTCTTTATAGCAATCCTTTCGTCGATTACGCGTTGCCGCAAGCCATTCTACGATTCAGACAGGGGTTTGGGCGGTTGATTCGTGCAAGTGATGATAAAGGGGTCGTCGTTGTATTGGATAGCCGTATCAATTCTCGGTCATATGGGGCTCAGTTCATCAACGCTCTACCGGTGTGTACCATGTCTAAGACAAATTTACTTGATCTTCCCGATACGGTTTCTGAATGGATTAATAGGTAAGAAGATGAGGCTGGTGCATAATCAACCTCTGGATTTAGCGTCTACCTTACAAAGTGGACAGGTTTTCGCCTGGCGTCAAGAGGGCGCTTGGTGGAATGGCGTGCTTGGAGATCATTTAGTCATGCTTCGTCAACGACCAGGGGTCTTGGAATTTCGCACTTCTATGCGTCCTGAATCTAGGTTAACTCCTCTGCTTCATCGATTCTTTCGCCTTGATGATGACCTAGCCAAGATACAGATTAGATTATCTAAAGACATTCGAGTGGCGGAAGCTATCGGCTATTTCCCGGGTCTTCGGTTACTCCGACAAGACCCGTGGTCTTGTTTGGCGGCCTTTATCTGCTCAAGTAACGCGAATATCCTTCGCATAATGCGGATGGTTGATCAGCTATCTTTAGCTTTGGGTCAGGTAGTTTCTATCGGAAATATATCCCGCTCAGTTTTCCCTAGTGCAAGGACTGTAGCTGATGCTGGAGAGCCAGTTTTGCGACAATTGGGACTGGGCTACAGGGCACGTTATCTCGCGGAAACGGCGAAGGTGATAACAGAGAATGGGTTAAACCTAGAGCTATTACGCGAGATGTCTTTTGCGGATGCCCGACGCTATCTTTTGGGGATGACGGGTGTGGGGGAAAAAGTTGCAGATTGTGTGCTTCTTTTTTCTCTAGACCAAATGCAGTCTTTCCCTATTGATCGATGGGTGCGACGAGTTCTAGAGGAATCCTATCCGATATCTAAGGACCTTTCATACCAATCACTGATGACTTGGGCGCAGAATCAGTTCGGAGCTCATGCAGGCTACGCGCAGCAGTATCTGTTTCATCGCCGGCGAATGGGATCTAAACTCTAGGAGGATTCGTTGGTAACATTCGTCGCGGCTAGACTCGTAAGCAACTATCCGGGAATATATGGCCGATAGTGATCCGCGCATACGGCCAAAGATCGTCAACCATAACGTTAACCGACTCTACGCCATCCGATCATACAATCTGTGCGTCATGTTGTATTGTGACTAGATAGGCGGATGGTTGTCTTTCAGCCCTGCATGCTCTTGGTAGTTATAGGCAACTCTTATTGCTGTTATCTCATCAAACGGTTTCGCTGCGATTTGCAGCCCAATTGGGAGCCCTCCTTCGCTGTAACCGCATGGAAGAGATATCGCAGGGCAACTGGTCATGTTAAATATCATGGTCAGCCATGCCCCCCTGATAAATCGTAGAGGGTCGAGAGGTGCTTCGAGATTGAGCTTCGGCGCCGGTCCGTTGTGTGTAGGAAGCGCCAAGACGTCCACGTGCTGGAAGATCCGCGCTACTTTCCGTTTTAGATCGGCTCGAGCACGCTGGGCTTGGACATAGTCGGCTGCACTAAATAAAGCACCTGCGTAGACATAATTACGGAAATACCTGCCGAACTCTTCTTTTCGCGTACGGAGAAAGTGTTGATAATACGTGAAAGCTTCACTCATAAATATGATGGATCCTATGGTGCGGAGGTGTTCCAGTCCGGGGATTTCGACTTCTTCCACGTGAGCACCCAATCCCTCCAATTCCTTTATAGCTTTATCAACGCTCTTGACTGTTTCACTGCTTATTTCACTATTCGCCGCGGCGATATAATGTCGTGGAACGCCGATCTTTATCCCTTTGATCCCTTCGTGTAGTCCACTTGAGAAATCAGGGACTTCTAGGCTGCTACTCGTTGGGTCGCGTGGATCGTGTCCCGAAATCGCTTGAAGCATTAATGCCGCATCCTCTACAGTCCTCGTTAGAGGTCCTGCATGGTCCAATGACCACGAAAGTGGCAAAACTCCTGCCCGACTCGCTCGGCCGTAAGTAGGAATCATGCCAACAATACCATTCAGCGACGCCGGGCCACGAATCGATCCACCGGTATCGGATCCGAGCCCCCCTGCACAGAGGCCAGCCGCGACCGCCGCGCCCGTCCCGCTACTCGATCCGCCTGGGGAATGTTCCGTGTTCCAGGGGTTTCGAGGAATAGGTCCTAGGCTAGCTGGGAACCCCATAGCAAATTCGCTCATCTGGTGCTTGCCGAGTAATACGGATCCGGCGTCTCTCAATTTAGCAATTACAGTTGCATCTTGATCAGGTATCCGGTCTCGAAACAGAAGTGAGCTACCAGTTGTTAACACTCCTTTGGTATCGTAAAGATCTTTGTGCCCCATCGGAATGCCGTGAAGAGGGCCCCGTGAATTTCCATTAGCGATTGCCTGTTCGGCGAGTCTGGATTCCTCTAATGCTTCGTCGGCTAATAGTGTCAAATAGCTTCCTAGCTTATCGTCCACGGCCTCAATACGACGCAAATATGCTTCGGTAAGGGCTACCGGGGAGATTTCCTTTGAGTGGATGAGCCGGCTTTGGTCTTGGATAGAGAGAAAACAGAGTTCTCGATCACTGTTGTTCATTACTTCGTTCCCTCCGCTAGTCGGTCATGCGGCAAGAATCCCCCGCTGACCTCTTCTCCCTGTAAGTCCCAGTTATGCAGTTCGTTTAATGGCTGAACAAATGCCTGCCAGACCGCTTTGAGCCCGTGCTTTTCTTCCGGCGTTAACTGAAGTCTTGCGCGCTCTAGGAGAAGGTCGAAGTTCTCTTCGCTTAGGTTATTCATGGCGTGGTCTCCTTTCGCATTCTAGGCACTTCTCAAGGGGTGGTCTTTGATTAAGCGATGTCCATATACACGGACTGAATTGTCCCACAAAATTTTCTTCCGACTCGATTCAGGTATTGGTTGTGCAAAGATATCTTGTAGAGGCGCAGATGTTCCTGGAGCATCTGGGTGGGGATAGTCGGTGTTAAAGACAACATTATCGTCACCAATATAGTCTACCACGTATTTTAGGGTTGGTTCGTCCGCGTCTGCTGCGATTGCACATTGACGAAGGAAATACTCTTCCGGAGTGAGTTTTGGACGTGGTTCATCGAAGAATACCGCTTGCCGGCCATGACAGTAACGTTCGAGACGGCTTAGCCAAAAAGGTAGCCAACCGGCATTGGATTCCAGTAATAGGAGGCGGAGTTTTGGGAAACGATCAAGAAGCCCACTGTAAATAAAGTGGGCAAGGCTGATCATGTTCTCAAATGGGAAGCTAATTGCTTCCTCCAATGGAACGAAGAACCAATTCCCTCCGAGATATCGCGTGTTTGCCTGAGGTTGGCCGCTCGCACAGCCTTCGCCATGGATTGAAAGTGGGAAGTCTAATTCCTGTGTCTGCTCCCACATGGCGTCGTAGCTGGGGTGGTGCCACATTAGTTCCGGGATTGCCTTGGGCAGGAACACGGAAACGGCCTGAAGTTCTTCGACCGAGCGTTTTGCCTCGATCAACATTTCCTGGATGTTCTCCCATGGAGTAATTGCAGTAAATTTGACTCGTTCTGGAGCGCCAGAGCAGAAGTCTCTCGCCCAATTATTGTAGGCACGGCATAGAGGTGCAGCCAGATCTGGCTCCCGAGATTCGGTTTCACCCGCTCCGTTGGTTGGCAGGCAAACTTGTATATCCCAGCCTTCTTGTTCCATGTCAGCAAGTCGGCTCTCGAGACTCCAGTTTTCTCGATAAGCGTGGCCGAATTTTTCTTCCATCAAGGAGAAGAGGGAATCGGCGTTGCTCCCAGTGTGCATCGGGACGCCTTCGTATTCTAGGATCGCTTTCCCGTGGACCTTGATAACTTTCGGGCGCCGATCGTAAAATTCCGGCTCCATGTAGCGATCCCAGATATCTGCAGGCTCATAAAAGTGGGCGTCCGCGTCGATTACGCGGAGACCGTTTCTCATCCCAATGTCTCCTCGACTGCTCTAAGCCTTCGGGTCCGACTATTGTTTGCTCTAGGTGGCAGAATGTCAACGCTCTCGTCGTTCCTGTAATTGTTCACGAATCCAACGAATTTCCTCTTCACGTCCCTGTATAACACCGTCCAAAATTGCACCTCGGAGGTCATCCAATAATCTTTTCCTATCGACTGGAACTCTGCTACCTAAATTGATCAGATCGCGGCCATCTAGACTAGGCCTGATGTTTCTTAATGACTCGGTATACAATTTAAGCCGGAGTCCAGCGGGGCGCTCACGTTGGAGAAGGGATAATGCATTAATCGCCGTTTCGTCTATGGCTTTAAGAAGCTGATCAATTTCACTGTGTTTTAGATTAAGCTTGGAGAGTTCTGGGATCTTCGATAGTACGTCAGCCGTCCCTGTTATTACATGGCGCCATTTAGAAGGCGCGTTGACTCGGTCACAAAATGCACTAGCGTCCCAAGAGTCCATCCTTAAGCATAAGAATGCCAGGAAGTATAGAGGCTCAATGTATATCTGTGCCTCGCGAACCTGGAACAGACTCTTAGTGATAGACATATCCCAAAGTAATCCAGGGGAAATCGTAGTTAGTATGCCAAGGGTTTGTGCTCGGGAAAAACAACTTTCCGGTAGAGGCTCTTGAAAGATATTTTCTATCTCTTTCCGGATTCTATCTCCACTGACACCACCTAGGTGGTGTGAATGATCTTGCGCGAGGGTTGCCGTCTTCGTGTCCATACGTACCCCTAATCGTTCTTCATAGCGAATCGCTCTGAGAATCCGTGTTGGGTCATCTATGAAGCTTTTGGGATGTAACGACCGAAGACGCTTGAGTTTCAGATCGTTTCGGCCTTGGAACGGGTCTTCAATATCGCCGAAGCAGTCTGGATGAAGGTGGAGTGCCATTGCGTTTACTGCAAAATCCCTACGTGCTAGATCGTCCTGGATACTACCAGGTTCAACAATGGGCAATGCTCCTGGGCGCTTGTAACTTTCGCGTCGAGCAGTCACAACATCGAATTTAATTCCCGGCATAGCGATTCGTGCGGTGCCGAATTCAGATGTGGCGATGACCTCCCCTTTAATAGCGTTCGCGAGAACTCCCGCTAACTTGATCCCGTCACTTTCAGACACGAGGTCGAGATCACGCGTCGTAGCGCCTCGAAGCAGGTCTCTCACTGCGCCCCCGACTAAGTAGATATAGGTGTCAAGTTTCGCGCCTTCTTTACCGATCGTTTCGAGGAGGCTAACGGTTTCCGGTCGGAAATTCCGTTTGATTTGTAGGCTAAGATTGCTGGGAGCTTGCATTTCGGGGCCTCCAGAGAAGTATTATACTCTCTCGCTTGTTTTGACTCGTTAATGGCTCGCCAGTAGAATGAACGCATATCCGTACTAGGAGGATACTGTGGAGAAGATTGCATGCGATGTCTTCTTTGATTTCACCTGACCTTTCGTCTATAACGCCGCCGTGCTACTTGATGCGGCTAACAAATCCGGATCCATTGATCTACAAATAAATTGGAGAAGCTTCTCCCTCGCACAGAATAACAGTACTGAAGGCCCGGAATGGAAAGCTTGGGAACAACCTGATGAGGCTGAAGTTCGAGGAATCTTAGCGCTTCGGAGCGGCGAAGCCGCACGAAGGCAAGGGCCGGACGCATTTAATAAATACCACATGGCGCTCCTTGAGGCGCGCCATGCCGATAGGCGTGATATTGGGAAAAGGGATGTCTTAGTGGAAATTGCAACTGAAGCGGGGCTTGACGTTGAGCGATTCGCTGAAGATTTGGACGACCGCTCACTTATAGAGGCCATAGTGCGCGATCATGTAGAGGCTGCGGACACCCATGGCGTGTTTGGGACACCCACATTCCTGTTTAAAAATGGTCGGTCCGCTTTCCTGAAAATCTTGCGCACACCACCTGAAGAAGCGCCGAAGCTAACCAAGCTTCTTTTTGAGTTAATGGATAACTGGAGTTATGTAGGAGAGATAAAACGCCCGCAACCGCCGTGGCCTCGTGGCGCTTATGACTCTCAATCTGGGTTATAAAGTGAACCTAAGCAAACTCCTAGAGCGTATCGTGGGGGTCTTCTTCACACGTGGCCAAGGCGGCGGCGTGGCGCCTACGGATCTCGTCCATAACGATAACTCAGGCAGAGCTCCAGAGGAATTGGAGCGTATCCTAGGTGTTCAATTCCGGGACCCAGAGCTCTTGATTCAAGGCTTGACTCATAGTTCGTTTGCTAACGAGCAGCCTGAGGTTGCAGAAGCATCGAATGAGCGGCTGGAATTTCTGGGAGATGCCTTCCTTGGATACGTAGTGGGGCAGGAGCTTTTTCAACGATATCCAAGCATGTCAGAAGGTGACTTGACCACGGCCCGTGCATCTCTTGTTAGTCGACAGAATCTCTATCTAGTCGCAGAACGTCTGGGTCTGGGAAAATTTCTACTAGTGGGACAAGGTGAAAAATACTCTGGCGGGCAACGCACCGCTTCTAGCTTGGCCGCATTAGTAGAATCATTATTGGGAGCGGTTTTAGAGGACCAAGGCCCACAACAGGCTAAGGCGGTGGCACTTAAGATCCTCCAACCAGATTTTGAAAGACTCGCTTCTCAAGGCATCGTAGTGGACGCGAAATCGCAGTTAAACATGATCGTTCAACGTACAATCGGATTCCCTCCTGTGTACAGACTGGTAGGTGAATACGATATCGAGCATGCGAACCGTAAACAGTTCAGCGTTGAAGTGCTAGTTGGGAGCAAAGTTATGGGTCGGGGTGTTGGCACAAAGAAATTAGATGCTGAACAGGCTGCCGCGAGTCAAGCTATCGAAAGTTTCTCCAATTCCTGAAATTCGGGTGTGGGGGTTTAGCAATTCCCAAAGAGGATGACGTTAATGACAAACACGGACCCGACTAAGACACTTCGTGGACTTAAGAAAAGTCGCCAAACATGGTTCTCTCGCCTTGCAGGCCTGTTCAGACAATCCTCGACATATGACCAAGAGTTTTGGGATCAGGCTGAAGAACTACTAATTGGCGCTGACGTAGGAGTAAATACTACACAGGCGCTTTTGGAGGCACTCACCTCCGCTACGGGTGACGGACTGCTATTAGAACTAAAGCAAGAGATGATTGGTCTTTTCAAAGACCAATCTGCCACCCCTTCACGAAATGCACTTGAGGGCGGGCCGTATGTGATCCTTATCGTCGGGATTAACGGTGTGGGGAAGACAACGAGTATTGTCAAACTTGCCAACCGTTTTACCCAAGAAGGAAGACGGGTACTCTTAGCGGGCGCTGATACATTTCGAGCAGCAGCAGTCGAGCAATTAAAGAGTCTGGCTAGTCGGATAGATGTAGACGTTATAGCGCACCAACAAGGCGGCGACCCGGGAGCGGTCGTCTTCGATGCTTTCCATGCCGCGCGAGCTAGAGGGATAGACATTCTTATGATTGATACTGCTGGTCGCCTTCATACCAAAGGGAATCTTATGGAGGAGCTCGCTAAGATTCAACGAGTACTGTCAAGATTGGATCCTATGGCACCTCATCAAACACTCCTCGTCCTGGATGCTACGCTGGGGCAAAATGGTCTCGTCCAAGCTCAATCTTTCGCTGATACCCTTGGGTCTCCAGGTGTCGTCTTGACCAAAATGGACGGGACTGCTAAGGGTGGCATTGTCTTCTCGATCGCTCAGCAGTTGAACATCCCAATATTATATGTGGGGACAGGTGAATCGATTGATGACTTGGTCCGATTCAATCCAGAGGAGTTTGTAGAAGCTCTTTTCGCTCCATCTGAGGCGTAGACGATGCGGGGTTCCGGTATGAGAAACAGTGAGTGACGTTGTTCTCTGGTTTCTAAGTATCGAGTTCCTCGGTGTCTTGGGGTTCCCGTTCGCATTTTCCATCCTCCCATATTTTCGAGACCGTGGGTTCGCCCTGGCGAAGCCACTGGGGCTAGTAATAGTTTCCTATATCGTCTGGGTGGTCGGGAGCTGTGGGATTCCAGTTAGTCGCTCCGGCTTATTTCTTGTCCTTCTCAGCACCAGCGTAGTTTCTATGGTCCTTTTATGGAAACAACGGGAGGAGATCAAAGCGTTCTGTAGGAGTCAATGGCGTCTACTTCTTGCCTTGGAGGGAGTTTTCCTAACCACATTTCTGTTTTGGGTTATTTTCCGCTCGTTTGATCCTATGATTAACCACACTGAGCAGTTGATGGACTTTGGCTTACTCAACGCTGCTACCCGAGCTCTTACGTTTCCTCCTGAAGATCCGTGGCTCCAAGGGTATACGATTGATTATTACTATTTTGGATTTCTTATCCTTGGGCTGTTGAGTAAGATCACAAACATTCCCACTGCGATCAGCTACAACTTGGGGCTTGCCACAGTGCCCGCACTCGCCTCGTTGACGATATGTGCTTTGGTTTACACTTTGGTGAGTCGTCTGGGTGGGTCTTTTCGACAGTCGCTTGCCTTTGGATTCTTGGGAATCATCGTCTTGGGCTTTCTCGGGAATCTAGAGGGAGGTCTGGAAATTCTCCGAGCTCTAGGACTGGGTGATCAGCAATTCTGGAATACTGTGGGGATCAAGGGCCTAGATGTGTCGGGCGCATCTTCCTCATGGTTTCCGAGCGAGCCGTGGTGGTGGTGGCGTGCTACGAGGGTGGTCGATACCATCAAACATGGCGTAAGCCTAGACTATACGATTATTGAGTTTCCCGCTTTCAGTTACATTTTGGGCGATCTACACGCTCATGTAATCTCGACGCCATTTCTCTTGGTGTTTCTGGCTTTGGCATTGCAGTTTTGGGCCACGACTGACAACTTCCGTAGACCCGACTTCTCCCGACAACTCGGCCTAGTACTCGCGATGGCAATTGTCTTAGGAGCTATCGGTTTCATAAACGCTTGGACTCTCCCGACCCTTATGGGGGGAACAATAGGAATGATCTTCCTCAAAATGTTTTATAGACGAGATAATCAAAGGTGGAAATCCTTCGGGAACGCAGCTGGCGTGGGAGCTGTCCTTGTCTTGTTACCCATAGGACTTTATGCCGGATATTATGTAAATCTCAGTGGTATGTCTCAAGGAATTCTTCCTATGCAAGGGTATGGGACGCGTCTATTCCACTTTCTGATCGTTTGGGGGGTATTCCTCGCATTTCTTCTTCCGTTTTACGCTTATCAATTAACTCAGCAGTCAAAAAATTGGCAACGCCGAATTGTCGGGACGGGATTTGGACTTGCACTATTGCCGTTCGTACTGTGGCTGGCAATCTGGGTGTTTATTGGGGCGGATCAGGGGTTAATGTCTAAAACACTTCATATATTCCCCCTTGTTATCTTACTGGGATTCTCAGTTGTATTTTTGATTAACGCCGTTACAGCTCGTGGCAGTGCAAGTCGCATTTTCATCTTGGGGCTTCTAGTTTTTGGGTGGGTATTATTATTGCTTCCAGAACTCGTTTATGTTGTTGATTCTTTTGAGAACCGGATGAATACTGTTTTCAAGTTGTCATACCAGGCATGGGCGGTTTTTGCTGTAGTTTCAGCCGTCGCGTTGTATGAAGTCTGGATCGCAGGCGGTAGTCAGCTTCATAGAAGAATGGTCGCAATACCTTGGGGGATTGTAATAGTTGCTGTCCTACTTGTTAGTGTTTACTACACGAGCGTGGCACTAGTTCACAAAGCGTCTGATACAGCGTACGGTCCGACACTGGATGGCCTAGCATTTTTGAAGGATAACAATACGGGTGAATATGAGGTTATTCAGTGGCTGTTGACAGACTCTGTGGATGGAGACGTACTTCTTGAAGCGGTAGGCTCTGATTACAGCGATTATGGCAGGATGTCTGCATCTACTGGAATACCGACGGCTCTTGGTTGGCCTGGACACCAAATCCAGTGGCGGGACAATGTCACTATGGTTCAAGAACGTCAGGGGGACGTGGCCCGAATCTATAGCGGTGACCCAAGGGCTAAAGAACTTGTAGGGCGCTACATGGTTCGTTACATTATTGTTGGTCCCAGAGAGCGCTACAGCTATGGGGCTATAAACCTTGAACCCTTGGGGTCGCTAATCGACAGCGCCTTTAGCACGGGTGAATACGTAGTCCATAAAGTTAACCGACAGAATGAATAAACAAACTATAGAGAGAAGATCAAATCATGGGGTCTCACCCATGGTGGAACGGATATTCTACCTTGCTTTAGTTCTCTTGGGATTGACGATGCGGCTGTGGGATCTCGATGGCAGGGCGTTCCATCATGACGAGAGCTTGCACGCCTTCTATAGCTGGCGGATCATTGAAGGTGGCCTCTATCAGTACAACCCATTAATGCATGGACCATTTCAGTTCTTCGGAAGCGCATTGCTGTTTTTTATTTTGGGTGATAACGACTCCACGGCCAGGCTCCTCTACGCTTTGTTTGGGACGCTCCTCATAGGGATGCCGTGGCTATTACGTGATCATTTAGGCCGGATTGGCGCGATGTTTACGGCTGTATTACTTGCTTTTTCTCCGACCCTTCTGTATTTTAGTCGCTTTGCTCGAAACGACATCCTAATGCTTGTTTGGACATTCGGTATCGTAGCGGCGATATGGCGTTATCGTCATCGTGAAGATGACCGTCAGCTGTACTACCTCGCAATATTCTTGGCTCTCGCATTCGCCACGAAGGAGACAATTTACCTCACACTTGCAGGACTCGTCACGGCATTAACTTTGGTGACTGTTTATGAATGGTGGGACGGTCGGAGAGATCGCCGGATTATTTCACGGAGTCTTCCTCTGTTAGTCGTAATCGTAACCCTTGCAGCTCCCCAAAGTATTGCGTTGATTAGTGTTATTCAAGAGCCTCTCGGGATCACTTTAGCAAATGCTCATCATGTGTCTGGGATTATCGGTTCCCCTTATGGAACAGGACGTGTCGTCGCAATACTGGTGGCCGTTGCGGTTCTAGGAGGCTCAGTCGCGGTGGGATTGTGGTGGAACTGGCGACGCTGGCTTGTATGTGCTGGCTTGTTCTATTCAATCTGGATATTGTTTTTCTCTGGTTTCCTAACTGACCTTGGAGGCGTCTCAAGTGGAATCTGGAGAGGATTAGGGTATTGGGTTGTCCAGCAGGATGTCGGACGTGGATCTCAGCCTTGGTATTACTACTTGGCAACTGGTGGGACTTATGAGTTTCTCACGTTAATTTGTGCGTGTGCGAGTTTTCCATTGCTCATGCGGCGACAATCGAGCTTCGTATGGTTCTTGATTGCTTGGGCGATCATCAACACGATTTTGTTCACAGTTGCGGGTGAGAAGATGCCGTGGCTATTGACCCACTTAGTATTCCCTCTGATTTTGTTGGGAGGGTGGACGTTGGGAAGTTACGCAACATTAATTCATTGGCGGCATTCCTGGCACCAAGTCGCCGTCTGTGGGCTTGTTTTCTGCCCTTTGATCCTGCTGTTTGTATTCCGTCTGGTGTCGAATCCGATTGACCGGTCCGTTCATGACTTCCTGATCCTTTGGACGTGGCTTACGGTAATCATCGGTAGTATCGTCGGGATGCTTTGGATATCTCGAAAACTTTCGAAAACAGAGCGATCAGTTATAGCATTCTTTGGATTAGGTATTATGTTTTTTGGCTTAACATTCCAGTCTGGTTGGCGTGTTACCTATCTCAGTGGCGACGTCCCTACCGAGATCATGGTGTATACCCAGACATCTCCTGATGTCCGCCGTATTGCAAAAGAAATTGAGCAAATTTCCGTAAGTACAGGTGACAGATTCGACACGCCGATTATCGTCGACTCTGAGGGCGGGTTTTCGTGGCCTTGGGCCTGGTATCTAAGGGATTATAGGGTGTCATACCCGAATCTGAGTGACAATAAAAATGAGGTGGCGCTAGACGACGCGGCCGTTCTGATCGTCAACGCGGTGAATAACTCTGCGATTCAGGATTCGTTGGCAGAAGATTTTGTTATAGGGCAAAGGTTCCAGCATCGTTCTTGGTTTCCTGAGTCTTACAGGGGCATGAATTGGCTGAGTGGAGGTAACAATCTGTTAGAATCGTCGGTTTGGCAGTCGGTCTCTAGATACTGGCTCTTGCGTGAGCTTGCGACACCTCTGGGCTCCGTTGATGGGTATGTGTATTATTCCAATGCCGTGCGGACAGGGACGATCGCCCCCGGGTCTGAGCGATAAACTCTCTGTTGTGACTACTGTTTTTGTTGGGTATACTGGCTGAATCTGGTCAGTAAGCAGTCTCCACCGTCCGGATTCGGTAATGGTTGGTACGCGGAGTGGTGCCTTTGCTAAGGTCTCGGCAGTTGTTGTTGGGTTTGGTTGTAACGTCTTTATTCATCGCCTTTTTCCTTTACCGCGTTAACCTTGGTCAAATCATGGATGCGCTAGGACAAGCCAACTACCTGTATGTATTCCCAGGGTTTTCGTGTTATATGCTAGCTTTGCTTTTGCGTACCTTCCGATGGAGGGTAATTCTCCAACCTTTGAGAGAGATTAGTGTTTACAGAATCTGGCCTGTGTTAGTTGTTGGTTGCGCCGCTAACAACCTTCTCCCAGCACGTCTTGGTGAGCTCATCCGATCATATTGGCTTCAACTTCGGGAAGATGTTAGTAAGACTTCTGCTTTAGCGACAATCGTTGTGGAGCGGGTTTTTGATGGGATTACGTTGCTCTTGTTGGCGGTATCCGTTTCTTATTTTGTGCCCGTTTTGGAGCTACTTAGGGAGATTGGGGTACATGCCAAAGTAGATTGGGTGGTAATAGCGGCAGTCTTAAGTGTCCCATTCCTATTTGTAGGTGCTGTGATAGCTTATGTCGCATTGTTCCCAGAGAAAATTGAGTCTTTACTGGGATACTTGGCGAAAGCACTCCCTGGACGGTTGAACATTCTTGTAGAGGGTCTAGCAAGGCGCTTTGTGCTAGGATTGAGAGTATTACGGAGCCCCCGACAAACCGGAACGATATTTACGCTTTCTGCGTTGATCTGGGGATCCGAAGCGGCGCTTTATTATTTTGTAGCCCTTGGCTTCGGGATGGACAGCGTCTTTGCTTCTACAAAATTGATGATTGGTGTGGTCCTTCTGACGACAGCTGTTTCCAATCTGGGACTTGTTATCCCAGCTTCTGCGGGGGGTATCGGTCCGTTTGAGTTTTTGGTTCAATCCACGCTAATGTTTTTCGGAATCGCTTCCGGTGTCGCGTCTGGTTACGCGATTGTGGTCCATTTAGCTTTGTTGGTTCCAGTCACTGTCATGGGACTGTTCCATATATGGATTGAAGGTGTATCCTTGGCAGCCTTGACGAGATCTAGTGTGTCCACGGATTCAAACACTAGCGAGGTTGCTGATTTCCAATCGAGTCGAAGGGGCGAGTTATGAATGTTGGCATTGTTGGGGGAGGAGCTGCTGGACTCGCGGCAGCTTATGAATTTGTTCGTAATGGCAGCCAGGTTACTGTATTTGAACGTGCCCCGTTTCTGGGTGGCCAAGCGTCGACGTTCGGCGTGGCAGGGGCGCAGCTCGAAAGAGGATATCATCACCTGTTCACCAGTGATCGAGATATGATTTGGCTGATTGAAGAGTTGGGATTGGGGCATAAATTGGCATGGATCCCATCTCGTGCGGGACTATATCACAATAATCGGATTTGGCCTTTCACCACACCGGTTGACTTGCTTAGATTTTCCTCTATTTCCCTTTTTGATCGATTCCGGCTAGGACTTACGAGCCTCTACCTCCAGCGTATCCGGGATTGGCGTCGATTCGAAGGCATTACCGCTGCAGCTTGGCTGAAAAAGCGTGTTGGTACCCGAGCGTACTATGCGGTTTGGGAACCACTTTTGAGAGGAAAATTCGGCCAACATTATGACGAAGTTGGGATGGTTTGGTTTTGGGGTAAGATGGCTCTCCGATTTGCTTCTCGCGGGAGAGGAATGGTTCGAGAAATGTTGGGGTACCCAATGGGGAGTTTCGGTGAGATTTTTGACACCCTCGGTGAACGGATTCGTACGATGGGAGGGCAGGTCCGCACGGGTGTGGGTGTCCGTCGGGTTATTGTGGAGAGTGATCGTGCTGTGGGGATTGAGATTGATCTACCGGGTGGAGGAAGTGAGGCTCTTCAATTCGATACCGTTCTCGCAACCGTTCCGTCAAGTATTTTCCCTCGTTTAGCTCCATCCATTCCAGAGGATTACTCGAAACAATTAACTGGAGTCTCTTATCTAGCGGCCGTTTTGATGATATTGGTATTGGATAGGCCTCTGACGGGGATGTATTGGCTGAATATCGCGGATCGCGAGATACCGTTTGTTGGGGTTGTTGAACAGACCAATCTCCTCTCACCTGATCACTACCAAGGGAAGCATATAGTCTACCTTGCAAACTACCTTGGCAAAGACAATCCTCTCTATCATATGGGTCACAGCGAATTGTTACAGGCGTATCGACCGCATCTACGGAAACTAAACCCGTTATTTGATGAATCTTGGGTAGAAGAGAGTTTCTATCATAGGGAAGAAGCCGCTCAGCCAGTCATTGGCATAAACTATGGTGATCGTATCCCTCGTCACCGAACTCCAATCAAGGATCTGTATCTGGCGAATACGACGCAAATTTATCCCGAAGACCGTGGAACGAACTATAGCGTGCGATTGGGGCGAAAAGTGGCACAGATAATGTTAGAGGATAAATCGCTACCGGTTCGAGATGAGTTACCTCTGGCAACAATATCGAACTCAGTAACTTCCGCTCTGGACTGGGACTAGGGGCTAAGACTCGAATTCTTAGTTTAATATGCCTATGACGTAGCCATTCACACTCAGCGTGAATCTTGAGAATGCAAATCGGTTGAACCGGACTTCGAGTTTTAGGAGACTCTGGGGTTGAGGATATCATTTAACGCGTCCCCTAAAAGACTCCATGCGAAAATCAACAGGCCGACCACGGTTACTGGCGGTAGTAATAGATGAGGATGCTCACGCAGTAATGTGACGCTCTGCCCCTCACGAATCATGTTGCCGAGGCTAGGGACTGGTGGCTGTATACCTATCCCGAGCCAGCTTAATACCACTTCAGCTCCTGCTATTGCACCCATACCCATTGTTACCATCACGATTACCGGAGGGAGAGCATTTGGCAAGATATGTAGCGCCATGATACGTTTGGCGGATGCGCCTTGAGCTAGGGCAGCTTCTACGTATTGGGATTCTTTTAGAAGGAGAACTTGCCCTCGGACTAGGCGAGCCATTCCGACCCAGCTAAATGCTGAAAGTGCTCCGAAAACAACAAGGTAGTCGACAAATCCCCATCGAACTAACCCGCGAATGCCTAAAGCGTCTTCCAGCTCCCACATCCAGACCAAAACCCGCGGCTTCACGGTTGCGGCGATCAAGATGACTAATAACAGGCCCGGGAATGCCAAGAAAACTTCTCCTATCCGCATGATGATTGTGTCTGTCTTTCCTCCGAAATATCCCGATACCAGTCCTAAGCCTAGGCCTAACACTAGACTTCCGGTAGCGACGGCCGTAGCCGTGACCACTAGATTTGTTCGTAAACTGTAAATTACGCGGCTCAAAATATCCCGACCAACCCAGTCTGTGCCTAAGAGATGTTCGAGACTCGGACCCTGGCGCGCTGCCATGAGGTTTTGATCATCATAGCCGTACGGAGCAATCCAGAATGCAAAAAGACCCGTGCCATATAGTAAAACAATGACTGCAATACCGAAGAGAGCCTTGGGTTTTCGCAAAAGGCGTTCGCAGGCTCGTCTCCAAGGCCCTTTCGAAGACCTGATCGCTGAACCTAAATAGTTTTCTGTAATCATGATTTCCTATTGTAGTCGTATGCGAGGGTCCAGAATCCCATATAGGATATCTACCACGAGATTCGCGAATACGAATGCACTTGCGGTGATCAGCACGAGAGCCATGATAATGGGGTAGTCTCTCTTGAATATCGAGTCTACGGCAAGGCGTCCGATACCTGGGATTCCGAAGATGGTTTCAGTGATGAAGGCCCCTTCAACTAAGCTAGCGATGCTCAGCCCCACGACCGTGAGAATAGGTATCAACGCGTTACGTAGGACATGCCGGCGTTGTACTGTTACCTCTCGTAAACCTTTGGCACGCGCGGTACGGATGTAATCTTGGCTTAATACTTCGAGGGCGCTTGCACGCGTCAGCCTGACCATCCCTGCAACTCCCGGGAGACCCATGATCAGCGCAGGCATGATGATATGTGTGCTAAATAGTCCTCCCCATCCAGAGGTAGGAAGTAAGTGGAGTTCCAGGGCAGCGAACAAAATAAAGAAAGGGGCTGCGATGAAGACTGGAGTTGCATAGAAGAGCAAGGAAAAACTCACAAGAGCGGTATCGGTCCAAGATCCGTGTTTGTACGCCGCGAGCAACCCAAGCGGGATTCCTAGCCAGATCGCGACGTTGAGAGCGGCAAAGCCGAGTTGTGCCGAGATCCAGACTTTTCGGCTGATCAACTCGCTCACTGATCTGCCTTGAAACGTGTAACTCTCCCCAAAATCTCCTTGGACTGCTCCTGCGATATAACCTAAATATTGATTTATGAAGGGGCGGTTTAATCCAAGTTGCTCGCGTAAGAGCTCAACCGCCTCTGGTGTGGCTCTAGCGCCAAGTCGCACTTGGGCAGGGTCACCAGGGCCGTAATGACCGAGCGTGAACGTAACCAGGCTGACTGCGAGGAGGACAACAGGGAGCCAGAGTAGACGCGCAGCAATATAGCTCACCATTTCCGGTAGAGGCCTCCCGATCGCATTTTACCTATGGCTTGGGGTTCCGCTACTCGAGCCTTCCACGATCTTTGTTCTTTGGAGGCTTGCGATAGCTTACTGCCGATAGCATCACGGATAGGGATTTATATATCGATCCTATACAATAGTGGCTGTCTAGTGCACGGTAACAGGGTGTGGAACAGCAGCCCAGAATTCGTAGCCCCGCTCGTTCCATCGCATTGAGTCCGGTAATGGCTGGGTGTTACCTGCACTATCTGTTGCACGTATAGTGATTGTATGCTCCCCTTGCGACGCCGCCCAAGGGAACTCCCAACGACAGCCCGCTAGACGGATATTTGGTTGCAAGATGTTAGCATCGGCCCAAGTTATTCCATCGTCGAGGCTATATTCGACTCTTGTGATATGTCCATATCCAGACCAGGCAAATCCACGGATGGTAATTTGCCCTGCTGCTATTTTCCCTGGCCATGGGAGTGCTATTGCGCTGCGGACTGGGACACTTGTCAGTACTGGACCTAGTGCTGGGGGCACTGGATCGAACCCTGGGCCGGCCAGAACGTATTCCTCTGTGTTCCGCTCAACGTAGATTGGTTCCTCAGAGACGGTAATTTGCCCGACCCACTTTATACTGTTAATGCCGACCCATCCAGGCACCACGACTCGGGCCGGATATCCATGGTCAAGGGGTAGCACATCTCCGTTCATCGCGTACGCCAGAATTGTATCTGGTTCCATCGCTTTAGACACGGGCATCGGTCGTTCGACTCCAGATTTATCCAGGCCCGTTGGCATCACGTCCACCGCTGAGGGCTTAATCTTTGCACGTTCGAGAATCTCGTATAACGGAACTCCGGTCCATTCAGCTAGGCCATATGAACCGAAGCGCCAAGGTCTACCTTTAGGCATTTCGCCTTGATATTCTTTGAAAAAGATCCTCCCGTTTCCTGCACATTCAATGAATCGTGTGTAGGTAACTGAAGGCATGCGGAGAATGTCATCGTATGAAAATGTCAGGGGGTTATCCACTCCTGATCCAGACACCTGGAGTTTCCATGTTTTGGCATCGATTACTGGAGTTGGTCCGTGGTTTCGGATGAACCACAAAGACGCCGGGGTGACATACCCTCGACCATACATTGCTTCCCAGCGGGTTTCGACACATCGGTCATGCTGTATGAAGAGATTGCGAGGGATGGGCTTAACTATATTCCCTTCAGGTGTCGGCTTTTCGTAGTCAAGAAACGCGTATTCTTCCTCCACAGTTCTCCTTTGCATGATTGTTCAGAGTTAACCAAAGAATTTTACTGTATTGACGCTTAGTATCACTGTAACATAACGGTCTCTAAGGAATCACCTGGTCCTATGTCATTTTGACAGTGAGATGAAACGTAGTTTCGGTACAATCATTGGTGTCAGGTGATACCCTTCAACCTCTGGCTTAATGAGAAATAAACGTTCACCACTGAACCACAAAGGGACCCATGGCGAATCATCCAATATGATTTGCTCGGCTTCACGATAGAGAGTTACCCTTTGCTCCCATTCAGCGGTTCGAGCAGATTCAAGTAGACTATCAACCTTCTCATTACTGTAGTTAGCTCCATTCAGGCGGCTTTCCGAATGAAATAGGATATCAAGAAAATCTTGTGGATCGGGATAGTCGGCCTGCCATCCCAGTCCGGCGAAGGCTTGAAACCTTCGAGCGTGAAGGTCCTCAAGATACGTTGCCCATTCCACCTGGATCACTTCTGCAATCACTCCTAGTTCTTTCTCCCACATATCCCGAATAACTTCTAGATCAAGCCCTATCGAACCACCTGTGCCAGGGACTGTAACTACGATTCTTGGAAGTTGTGGGTAATACTTTGATTGTGCCAATAACTCCCTTGCTTTTTCAGGGTTGTATGTAGGAGCGGTGACTAGGCCGGTGTATCCAGGGAATCCTGGCGGGAGGATTCCTTGTGCAGGGGCTACTAACCCGACCAATACCTCCTCAGCTATTAGATCTTTGTTGATTGCTAGTGAGAGGGCTCGACGTACATTAATGTCGTCAAACGGTGGGCGGGTGACGTTAAACGCGATGTATGTGATGTCGAAACTTGGTGCTGAGACAACTAGCTCTTTGTTCAATGGGTCGTCCGGATTTGTAACTCTATCTACATCAGCTAATCCTACCCCGGTGATGTGGATTTCATCATTTTCATACATTGCCATCGCAGAGCCGCCGCTCAAAATAAATTCAATCCGTGCAATTTTCGCGGGTTCTTTATAGAAATAGTCATTTCTTTCGAGAACCATAAGCTCTCCAATACGGTATTCTGCCAAACGGAATGGTCCGGTTCCATTTGGTTGTCGTGTCCACTCGTCTTTGTGTTTCTCAAGATTTTCTCGATCAACCACGAACGCTGTTGGGTAGGTGAGTTTTGCGAGGAAGTAGGCTCGAGGTTGTTTGATTGTAATTGTGAGGGTTTTGTCGTCCACGACGAAAATCCCTTTCACGTCAGCGGCTTTTCCTGCGAGTCTATCCGTTACTCCTACAATATCATCAAGATAAGTGTCCACTGTAGGGGAACGAGTTTCTGGTGAAAGAGCTCTTTCCAGTGAGTACTTGACGTCATGTGCGGTCACCGTTTTCCCGTCGTGGAATTTGGCGTTTGGCCTCATGTGGAAGGTGTAGGTAAGGCCATCTTGGCTCACCTCCCAACTTTCTGCTAAGTCAGGCTCGAGCTGCAAATCTAGATTAATCGATACCAGTCCGCTAAAGAGTTCGACAGCGATAGCGGCGGAGTTGGTGTCAGTCACTTGGTGAGGGTCTAAGGTAGGAGGATCTTGCCAAAGCCGTCGGAACACTCCTGAGTCAGGCCGACTACTTGATGACTGAACATTTGGAGAAGATCGGTCTTCAAGCACATTGGAGTTAGAACACATGGGGAACGCCGCCATACTTACCAACGCCACAACTACTACAGCTAGAATCCGCATTGCTAGTCTCCGTCCCTTTCTGTCCCAATTTCGGACTTCAGTGAAGCTCTCAATGTTTCATCTAAGTCTCCATCAAGGATTGCTTGAGGGTCTCGGCTTTCATAGTTTGAACGATGGTCTTTAACCAATTTGTATGGATGCAACACATAGCTGCGAATCTGATTTCCCCAGCCAGGCGATACATGCTTTCCTTTTAACCTTAGCTGCTCTTCAGCTCGGCGCTGGATCTCTAAGTCAGTAAGGCGTGCTTGGAGAATCTTAAATGCGACCTCTCTGTTTTGGGTTTGAGAACGTTCGTTTTGACACGTCACCGTAATTCCTGTAGGAATATGTACAAGACGTACGGCGGTTTCGACTTTCTGGACATTCTGACCACCGTGGCCACCGGCTCGGAACGTGTCGATCCGGACGTCCTGGGGGTTGATTTCGACTTCTTGTTCCTCTTCCGATTGTGGCCAAACCTCGACGAGAGCAAATGATGTGTGGCGTAAGTGAGCGGCATCGAAAGGTGACAATCGGACAAGTCTATGAACTCCTTTTTCAGAACGGAGCCATCCGTAGACATGTTCGCCCTTTATTTCTACCATCGCACTCTTTATTCCAGCTTCTTCACCTGAAGAACTGTCGAGAATCCGTGTTGTAAGATTCTGTTTTTCAGCCCACCGCAGGTACATACGTAATAGCATTTGTGTCCAATCTTGCGACTCGACACCACCGGCACCCGCGTGGAGAGCGAGGATTGCGTCATGTCCATCATAGGGTCCCGAGAGCATTAAGTTGAATTCGAGATCATTGAGACGTGTTTCGACTCCACCAGCCTCTGCTGCGATATCTTCGGCGAGGTCAGTTGTACCTTCTTGCAATGCGATATCGATTAAGCCAACAAGCGTTTCCAAGTTGCTTTCTTCTTCACGCCAAGTATCGACCTCTGATTTCAAGGTAGCCAATCTTCGCATAAGCTTTTGCGCGGCTATCGGAGACTCCCATAGAGAAGGATCGGAGGACCGCTCTTCAATCTTAGCAATCTCAACTTCCTTACTAGGCAGGTCAAAGACGGTCCATGAGCTGTTGTACTCGCTGTTGTAAGGAATGGACCCAACCTCTTACTTCTTGCATAAATCACCTCTGTGAAATTGTGGTGAATCTTTAGATATAATAACTGCCGTCGATAGTTGATTCCTTTTGCAGCGGCTTCATTCAAGTATTCTATAGTATTTAAATGTCCAACCAATTCGATCCGACACTGGTAGTAGTTCTATTATATCAGGGCTTGCAGCTTGACACGTCCGGTTTTTGCTGGCTACGATACAGCGTCGCGCCGAGGTAGCTCAGAGGTAGAGCAGCGGACTGAAAATCCGCGTGTCGGCAGTTCGATCCTGCCCCTCGGCACCTTACAGTCCTAGTCGATGTCATCTGTCGGTGTTCTGCATTCCAAATTTTTGGAGTGCGTATTTAAACCGTATGCGAGTAAAGAATCTGGGGATTACCTCGCATACGCGGGCAATTTCACACTCGAAGCATGAGTGTATGGAGGCACAAATGGGCGAATTCCGAGGAGTTGTACCAGCCTTGATCACCCCTTTCAATGGTGAAGGTGCTCTTGATGAGAGCGCATACCGTAAGCTCATGGAATATAACATTCGAGAAGGAGTGGACGGATTCTGGATAGCGGGGGGGACAGGCGAAAGTGTTCTTCTTTCAGAGGAAGAAGTAATTCGGATCGCTCAAATCTCGGCTGACCAATCTAACGGACGAATTAAATCAATCATGCATGTCGGAGCATTGACCACGAAAAGTGCAGTATGGATGGCGAAGGCCGCCCGCGATGCAGGTGTCGATGCTATTAGTTGTGTGCCCCCGTTTTTTTATCGGCCGAAGGAAAAGGAGATCATCGAGCACTACCGGGCAGTCGCTGATGCAGCGGGATTACCATTTTTTGTTTATAACCAACCCAAGTATACCGGTGTGGAGATCACTCCAAATCTTATGCAGAGCATAATCGAAAAAGTCCCATATGTTGCTGGGGTCAAACACTCCGCTCCCGACTTCCAAAATATCCGTCGGTTCGCGAAAATGGGGATAGATGTGTTTACTGGGAACGGATCACTAATGCTTGCGGGACTGGCTACAGGTGCATCAGGTGTTGTAGATGGTCCTCTTTGTTTCGCCCCAAGATTATGGGTCGATTCCTACAATTTGTTTAACAACGGCGACCTCCAAGGAGCTCAAGCCCTACAAGAGCAAGGTAGCCAGTTAATAGACTTGGCTGGCAAATACGGAATGCAAGCGACTTGTAAGGTGCTAACCGAAGCCTGGGTGGGGGTTTCTAGCGGGGTTCCTCGCGCTCCTCTCCTGCCTCTGACCGTAGAGGAAACGCAGAACTTGCTGAGGGAAGCAGAAGAGATAAGACCAGGCCGTCAAACTGGGACGTAGAGACTAGTTTAATCGGCTCGAGGGACGAGTAATACGTAAATTTCCGAATCGGTCGACGGTTCCGACGTACTCTGGTGGGACGAGGGTGGTGGAATCCAATTGTTCTACAATTGCGGGTCCAGTGATTTGGTTGTTCGCTTTAAGAAAATCACGGTCGTAAATAGTAGTCGATACCATTTCACCTACCTGCCCGAAAAAGACTTCTCGATAGCCTCTTAACGCTTCTAGAGGATCTGAATCGCCTTCAGGAATTGGCATGGCTACAAGGTTCGTAGACCTTGTAGTTGCTTGAATTCTGAAATTAACCACCTGAATCGGATCAGTATCGCTTGAATGTCCATACAGGCGGTTATGTAACTGGACGAATTGTCTTCGACAGGCTGCAAGGTCATCCGTGTCACCAGGAGGGGATTTTAGGTCGATTGTTAGTTCCCAATTCTGTCCCGCGTAGCGCATATCGAGGGAAGTTACAAGGTCTCTTTGAGATTTATTGATGTCTTCAGTTTCCAGCCAGATTTCAGCTTTCGAGGCGAGTTTCTGGATAGTTGCTAGGATGTTGTCCATTTCAGATTCCACCCAAGGCGTCACCCTCGTTTCTACGAATTCGTTAAGGATTTGAGCATGGCAAAGGCCTTGGGCTGAAAACAACCCTGGGAAGCGAGGTATTACCACCTCACGGATACCTATGGCTTGAGCTAAATCAAGGGCATGAAGCGGACCGGCCCCTCCGAATGCGATCATGGTGAATTCTCTCGGATCGAAACCGCGTTGTACGGATACAACTCGCAAAATCCCTTCCATTCTGGCGTTTATGATGTCGATAATTCCAGTTGCAGCGCGGGCAACCGGTATATTCAGAGGGGCAGCGATCTGTTCAGAGATCGACATTTCCGCAAGCTCGTGGCGTATCTCGACTTGTCCTCCCAAAGGAACTCCAGTTCCAATCCGGCCAAGAACGACATGCGCGTCTGTGACAGTTGCGTGAGTTCCCCCGCGTCCGTAGCTAGATGGGCCTGGATCAGCACCCGCGCTTCGCGGTCCGACCTTTAGCACGCCTGCTGGATCTACCCAGGAAATACTTCCTCCGCCCGCGCTACATTCGATTAGGTCGATAGTGGCAGTTCGTACAGGGTAGCCTTTGTTCCTTGTTACGAAGGCCCCGTGTTGTTCAGTCCCTACCTCAAATTCGAAAGCGAATTGTGGTTTCGAATTGTTAACGAGGCTAGCTTTGGCAGTAGTTCCCCCCATGTCAAATGAGATTACTTGAGTTTTCTCAAGTAAGTGTCCGAGATGTGCAGCTGCGATTACCCCAGCGGCCGGTCCTGATTCAGTTGTAGTATGAGCGTTTCGTATCGCGGTTATTGGACTGACTAGGCCGCCTCCAGATTGCATGACATAAAGTTTCGTTTGAGGATTCAGCGTGGCAGACAACCTTTTCTCCAACGATGCTATGTATTCATGGAGTACTGGGGCCAAGTAGGCTGCTACCGCTACCGTGCTTGCCCGTTCGAACTCTCGAAACTCAGCTACGATTTCTGACGAAATCGAAACGAACCCGTCAACTCCGGCTTTCTGAAATTCTTCTTGTGCGAGGGTTTTCGCCCTTAGTTCATTGATGGGATTTGCGAAGGAGAAGAGGAAACAGATAGCGATGGAATCGACTCCTGTATCGATAAGTTGTTGTACAGCGATGCGGAACCCAGTTTCGTCAAGCGGTTGTAATAAATAACCGTTGCAATCGACGCGTTCCACCGCTTCTTTTCTTCGGTACCTTGGGGCAAGAGGTAAAGCTCGGTCGACTGTAAAATCAAACTGATCAGGTTCCACCTGTCTGCCTATTTCCAAGATATCGCGGAAGCCCTTAGTAGTTATGAAGCCGAGTTCTGCACCTCTGCGTTCCAGAATAGCGTTGGTACACACAGTCGTGCCATGTGCAACGTACGGAACCTCAATCTGCTCTCGTTGTTTCTTGGTGGACATTCGGGCAAGGCCTTCAAGGAAGCATATGGTGAGATCCTCGGGAGTTGTAGGGGTCTTTATCACCGTGATCTCGCCCGTCAGTTCGTTGTACCAGAGATGGTCAGTGAACGTACCTCCGATATCTATGCCCACTCGAAACCTAGTCACTTTGAGGTCCGTTTCTGACGGAGGGCTTCCGTCTGCTTGTGTCGGAGTGTGAGTGTTTCAGGGTCAATCACGACTCCGTAAGTGTCCGCAGCGCGCACTAATGAAACCTTTTCGTTGCGGACATCCTCAAGGACTGCCGTAGGGAGACGTTCTAGAGGGTTACCAAATCCCCCTCCCCCGCCTGCGAAGACTGTCACAACATCACCAGTTTTTAATGGGTAGTTGGTTACCTCACGTGGGAGTTCGACGCAATGTGAGGTCTCGTAGTTCAGAAGGAGCTTCGAAGTCCCCCCAGGGCCGCCACCGTTGATGCCTGGGGCGGGGATTCGATGGCGGTTCGAATGAGTAGCCAAGTATACATCTTCTAACACTTCCCAATCTTGCCGTACTCCTACCCCTCCTCGGTACTTACCGGCCCCTTCAGAATCTTGTACGTATTCGAGCTTGATTCCTCTAACGGGGTACTGCATCTCCATTGGCTCGATAGGGAGGTTAAGAACCTCATGGATAGAGTCAACTCCGTCCTTGAATGTCCGAGCTCCTCCTCCCCCGCCCACAGTCTGGTAATGGATGAAATATGGTTGACCTTCACGATTGCTAAAGCCCACTCCGTGGACGCCATGCCACGGACCTCGCGACTTACTGGGGAAAACTTTCATTACCGCCGCGAGGATGGCATCCCTGACTAAGTATGTCGTTTCAGTACGCGCCCCCACCCCGTCGGGCTCTTTGGCATTTATTAGAGAGCGGTCGGGCATGATAACGGTGAACGGTTTGAGGAATCCCGAATTAATTGGTACAGAATCATCTGCGAGAAGGTTTCTAAACACCCCGACCGCCATTTGCCAAGTACCGTGGCCCGCTACGTTAACTCCCCATTTAGCTGGTGGTCCGGATCCGGTAAAATCGAGTTTGATATTAGGCTCCGGATCGTGTTGGATCGAGACTTGGACATGGACAGGGATGGGGTTTTCGCTGCCTAAGTCATCATCCAAATAATCGACGGCACTCCAAGTCCCTTCAGGAGCTTCGCGTATGGCTTGTCTAAGCCTGGTCTCCGAATAATCAATCAGCGCGTCCATATAACGTTTAAGGGCGAGAGGGCCGTACCGGTGTGCAAGCTCTTGAATTCTGTGTTCACCGGCAGCCAGAGCGGCAAGATGTGCTCGCACGTCGGCAGCTCTCTCCTGAGGGCCCCGGATGTTTGCGAGCAAGATTCCGTAAATGTCTTGGTTTAGCTCTCCTGCTTGGTATAGCCTGACAGGAGGCAATCGAAGTCCTTCTTGATATATCTCCGTCGCGTCGCCGACAACTCCTTGTGCTGGTGCCTTCCCGCCCACATCTGCCCAGTGCCCTTGGTTGCAAATAAACCCTAGCAACGTGCCACTGTGGAATACGGGTTTAAGGAATGACATGTCAGGAAGATGTGTCGGTCCACCTAAGTAGGGATCATTAATAATGAAGACGTCACCGGGTGCTAGAGTCCCTGAAAAGTGTTCAAGAATGTAAGCTCCGACCGGCCCATACCCAGAGTTGTTATATTGGCCGCCTGAGAATCTTCCGCCACAAAATGGTTGGCCGTTTTCGTCGAGTAGCCATGCTGAGCAATCTTTCCGTTCCTTAATATTTGTCGAATAAGCTGACCGTACTAATATGGCTTGTGATTCGTCACAAAGGGTCATAAAGGCGTTGAGTATGATTTCCATCAGAATTGGATCTACCTTTAGACTGGGTGCTGCCATCTGGTGCTCCTTGCAAAGCGTGACATGGTATAGCTGCGACATTAATAATAGCATTGAAAAGCCGAAGAACTAGTGGCGAATCGTTTCCGCAAAAGATAAACTTATTGGTTGTAGGTGAATCAACGGGAGTCTAATTTGGGTTTTTGGCGCAAAATGGCACAGATAATTACGTCCAGATATGGGCGCCTTGTCTCGATCTTGGCTTGGATCATAATTCCTCTGTCTCTGGCTGTTATTGCTCCATCTTTAGCGGAGGTTTCTAGTAGCAGGCAAGAGGATTTCCTCCCGGTCGGGGCCGAATCCACCAAGGCACTGGAATTGCGAGATCAGCACTTTCCTGCCAGCGGGACTCCTGGGATTTTGGTCTATCGAAATCAAGGAGGGCTTACCCAGGAGGACCTGAATGGTATTGAAGACGACTTCAATTGGCTAGTACGACGAGCCAGTCAGGGAAGTTTGGGCGATCTGACTTCGGTGTTTAACACCCCAGGCCTACAAGATAGTCTCTTGTCGGAGGACGGTTCCACTTTGATGATCCTCTTTTCAGTACGTATTTCGGTAGAGGGCTCTGTCGAAGAAGTGCAAGAAGAGGTTAGGGCGATCCGCGAGGAACTTGTTGAAAGCCGAACAGATGGCTTAGAAGTATGGCTCACGGGTCCGGCTGGTATCATCGAAGATGCGGTCTCTGTTTTCCAATCAATTGATCTGCGTATAACGTTGTTCACCGTCGTAGCGGTCTTAGTAATCCTGTTGATAATATATCGCGCACCGATTATGGCACTTCTCCCTCTGATCTCGGCCGGGCTCGCATACATCTCGGCTAGTGGCGTAGTCGGTTTGCTTGCGGACAATACTGGTCTTCTCGTTAACCAACAAGCCACGTCCATAATGGTCGTGTTGATTTTTGGCGCGGGAACAGACTACATGCTGTTTATTTCTTCACGATTTAAAGAGCAGCTTAGGCGTGGTTCTGCGAGCGGCAACGCCATGACTGAGACCATGTCTAAAATTGGACCGGCTATCTTCTCGTCTGCGCTAACCACCATACTAGCAATGTTGGTTTTGGGGTTGGCTACGTTGAGGTCGTTTCAGGTACTTGGCCCTGTATTAGCTCTAGGGATGACCTTCGCCATCATCGGTGGGCTTACTTTTATTCCAGCGATCCTTAGTTTGCTAGGCAGAACTGCTTACTGGCCTACCAAGATTGAACTCAGTTCCGAACAATCCGCGCTGACAACAGGAAAAGGGTTTTGGGCTAAGGTTGGGAGTTGGGTTGGGAAACGGCCTTTATTTACTGTAGGCGTTTCATTAGTGCTGTTGTCCTCGATGTCCCTAGGAGCTTTATCGTTAAGGTCTTCTTACGACTTACTTGCGAGCTTGCCAGATGATACAGAATCCGTTCTTGGGTATAGGACGATGCAAAAATCGTTTCCTTCGGGCTCAGTTTACCCGACTGATGTATTTCTCGTTGCTAATGGTTCGGTGATTGACAATCTAGAGATGGTTGAATTATTGAGTTCTCGTCTAGCAGAGGTCCATGGTGTCAGCCAAGTAATAAGTCCGTCCCGGCCGTTTGGATCAAAACCGGAGAACCTCGCCAAGTTTCAGGAGGCGATAAATGGCCTCGCACCATCGGTGAAAGATAAACTTGAATCGGAAGGCCAGGCTGCGATTCGTGACCTCGTAGAAGCTGGTCAGATTGGGGCATTACAACAAGCATTGGCGTCAGCGTATATCGCTACCCACGAACGAATCTCAGCGTCAGGAGGTGTGGCCAGAATATATGTCATCTTAGAGAACGATCCTGGAGCGACGGGATCTCTTGATAAAATTGGTGAACTTAGGGATGCTGCGGACAACGTCTCTCATCCGGAGATTGCAGGCGTCTTCGTAGGAGGACAAACGGCAATCCAATACGATACAAAACTTGCTAATGATAGAGATGTTCGGGTAATTGCGCCAATCATTTTAGGAATTATATTTGTGGTTCTCGTGGTTCTTGTGAGGGCTGTTGTCGCTCCACTGTACCTGCTGGGCAGCGTTGTGTTGAGTTTCCTGGCGAGTCTTGGAGTATCGGTGTACATCTTTCAGAATTTATTGGGCCATGACGGTGTCGGGAGTGGTGTGCCGATCTTTATGTTTCTGTTCTTGGTGGCGCTCGGGGTAGACTACAATATCTACATTATTTCAAGAGTTAGAGAAGAATCTGGAATCCATGGGACCCGCGCTGGGACACTGATCGCAGTTTCAAGTACGGGAAGTGTAATCACTTCGGCAGGTGTTATTTTAGCAGCTACCTTCGCCGCCCTCGCGACGTTGCCCTTGAGGGATCTTTTCCAATTGGGGTTTGTCGTCTCATTTGGTGTCTTGCTGGACACATTTTTCGTTCGGGGGTTCTTGGTACCCTCGTTTGCTTTACTTCTAGGGAGATGGAATTGGTGGCCGTGGGATGCCAAAGCTCCGCTAGGTGGAGAGTAAAGGTTAGAGCCTGATACACGCGTGAGCCAAATGCTTAGCCCTCGTTGTCTGAAGAGGGCTTCTGCGCAGGGTGCGTGTAACGAATCACACTTGAATCAATCCGTGCCCAACTCTATAATCGGCTCATCCTCGCTGTGGAGTATTTAGATGATTAATGGATTAAAAGTCGTCGATGCAGACGCCCATATGCAAGAGCCCTCCGACCTTTGGGATAACTACGTCGAGCCTAAGTTTCATGATAGGAGACCTATCGTGGAGGAAACAATTCACCGTGTGTATTATCGCTATAAGCCAAGTGAGCTTTTCCCGGATGTAGGCTTGCCGAGTTCGATTTGGAAATGGCGACCACAGAAGATGTATGAGCGCTTAGAAGAGAAATATGGACAAGCCTATGATAATTGGTGGAGTCCCGAAAGCCGGTTGGAAGATATGGAAAAGTTTGGTTGGGATAAGATGGTTTGCATCCCAGGCATTGGTGTCGCCCCAATCAAGCAAGAAGGAAAAGATCCCGATTTGATGTGGGCTCTAACGAGGGCTTACCATAACTGGGCGCATGACTTTTGTTCAACGGATCCCACTCGCCTCAAGATGGTGGTACATCTCCCGCCATATGGTTTGGAGCAAGCCGAGATTGAGGCGAGACGAGCGGTGACTGAGTTGGGGGCGGTTACTGTTCTTATGCCGAAGGCGGAAGCTGGGACAGCCTGGCACGATCCAGAGTATGCTCGGTTTTGGAATATGATTACAGACTTGGACGTTCCTGTCGCGTTCCATGGGGTTTCTAGCGGTACTCCTCACTCTAGTAGTCGTTATGGTGGGGTTTCAGGAGCGTTATTCGCACTTCAACATGTCATCAGCTTCCCTGTCGAAAACATGATCGCTATGGGACATTTAATTTATACGGGAATCCTAGAGAAACACCCGCAGGTGAGGGCTAGTTTCTTGGAAGGAAATGCTGGGTGGCTTCCATTCTGGCTTGGCCGTTTAGACGATCATGCCGTCGGTCGGCAGTCAGTGTTTCTTGAGGACGATACAATGAAGATGAAGCCTAGCGAATACTTTAGTAGACAAGTATTCGTTGCGTGTGATGGAGACGAGCTAGGCTTGCCGGGAGTGATAAATATTCTTGGAGACAAGAATTTGATATGGAATACCGATTATCCTCATTCGGACGCCCCTGATCCAGACAAAGCGCTTCCAGATTTGTTGAATCAGCCCATTTCTGAGGAAAATAAGCGGAACATACTTTGGGACAATCCCGCGAGGCTATTTGGTGATCGAATCCTAGGCTAGACGATTGTGCGTTGATTTAAGGGCGAGATCATAGTGGGGAAACTGCTCAGATCACGTTCACATTCTGCGAATGCTGATATGGCTTTCGGATGTTAGCGCACTACGAGTCGGTCGTTGAATCTGAATAGTTCTGGCAATCCCCCAGTGTGGATGAAGACGACTGACTCGGTTGCTGCAAAGTATCCGTCATTGATGTATTCTGACAAACCTGCTAGGGCTTTCCCTGTGTGTAATGGCTCGAGAATCGTTCCTTCGAGCTCTGCCATCAATCGCACTGCATGGATCGCTTCCGGTGTTAACGACGAGTAGTCATCACCGACAAAACCATCTATCTGGATCAAATCCTCTTGTACAAGACCAACAGGGAGATCGAGGTATTTTGCTGCGGCGTTGGACCATTCAAGAACGTTCGCGAAATAGGTAGACCTGTCGGAGTAGATCACTCCCATCACACGCCAAGGTAGGTTTAACACTTTCGCCGCTAGTGTGAGGCCGCCGTGTGACGCGCCTGCCGGCATCCAGATCGTCACGTGTTCCAAACCGGCTTCTTCGAACTGGACGTTAAGTTCTAAAGCAGCTTGGAGGTATCCCATCACTCCGGCTGGACGGACTTTTGGCTCGAAGGGTTGGACATACGGAACATGACCAATGGCGAGAAATTCTGCTGCTAGCGATTTCGTGTACTCGTTCACCTCTCCCTGATCGTGAGTGTCGATGAGACGGAATTCTGTGCCCATTAAGTCCAAAATGAGCCGATTCGCGTCGATAGTCTTGGCGTTTCCGTCGGGAACGACGCACACATACCTGAAGCCCGCTTTTTTCGCAGCTGCCCCGGATAGTCGGGCGTTATTCGATATGGCTGGGTATACGATTGGAGCGTTGATATTGATGACAATATCGGCGCCCTTGGCGCGCGCATCACCCATAACAAATTCCATATGCCTGACTTTGTTCCCGCCGAATCCCAAGCCTGTAAGATCTTCTCTTTTGACGAGGATGCGGGGACCTTGGAGATGATTACTTAGGTTCGGTGCGTCTTGGAGTGGAGTAGGGAAGGTGCCGAGGGAGACTCGAGGCATTTTAGCCAGCGAACGTCGGAGCTCGTCAGATGAAAGGGTATTTTTGTTCATAGGAACTCTTTCGCTTGGGATAATCCCAGTATCAAGGGAAGTCACCTTGACGTCAATTGATCCTTCAGCTTCATTGTTTCTGAAAGGTGTTTGGTTGTTTTGGCGGTCGAACAAAGAGAAATACCGTGCTGCCTAAAGCGCAGCCGATACCTAGGATCAAGAAGGCCGCGATATAGTTACCTAGGACGTCGGCTAAATAGCCCGCGAAAACGGGACTTAGCACAGAAGATGGCATGGTCACTAATGAAGAGGTTCCAGCAATCGTGCCATAGTGTTCTCGGCCAAAATAGTCAGCGCGTAGAGATTCGACCAGTGGTCCTCTTAGTCCCCAGAAAAATCCGTACACCGATGCGTATAATAGAGCTCCAGACATCGAAGAGGCTAAAGCAAAAACTATCATCGATAGACCTGTTCCGAGTGTTCCTACGACGCAGAGGTATCGCTTTTCAAACCGATCCCCAAGAATCCCACCACTCAGTCTCCCAATCATGTTTATCGCGTTCATTACCCCTACCATCAGGGCGGCGAAATGTGGAGAGATTCCCATCCCTTGTTCCATATGAGCGAATTGGTGCACTGAAACTGTACTGATTACAAGGAGAGAAGAACTATGCCCTAAGCCAATCAGCCAGTAGGCAGGCGTCCTTAAGGCTTCGCCGAGAGTGAAGTGAGTCTCTGGTCCCATTTCCTGGCTGCCGGATGGTTTAGCTATGTCAACGTTCTCAGATTGGTTGGGCGACTCGCCGTCTGGTTTTAGGCCATATTGCTCTGGGGCGCCTTTTAGTAGAAAGCCTGCGGGTATTCCAATTGCCCATGTGGCTAGCCCGGACGCAAAAGCAGCTTCTCTCCAACCAACTGTTTGTTGTGCCCAAACCAACAGGGGGATCACTAAGATGCCGCCCACTCCTAACCCCAACGTTGAGATAGAGAACGCGAGAGTCCGTCGACGACGAAACCAAAGATTTATTGCTACTATCGTGACGAGGTAACCACCGAAGCCCATCCCTATAGCTACAACCCAGAATACGGCGTAGTAGTGCCAGAGCGTCTGGATGTAGCTTAGGAGTATAAGACCGATTCCGAAGAGGAACATGCCACCCTGCATGATCTTCTGTGGACCAAATTTATCGATTAATACACCCTCTACCGGTCCCATCAGTCCATTCTCTATTTGCATTAATGAACGTGCCGCAGCGAGCTGAGCTTTGGACCAACCGAATTCCCGTTCGAGATGCAGAAGGAACGTGCCGAATCCCTGGTACCCTAAACCAGAATTTAGGACCTGGTTTAGGAAGCCACCTGCTACAACGACCCATCCATAAAAAAACCTTGGTCGTCTTTGCGGTGTATAAGGTGCCATTGAGGCCTCTTCGTTCTCTGTCGCTTCGTGATTGTACGTCGCGTGTGTTATTGCTGGGCTGTCGTTCTCGAATCCGATAATAGCTGGGGTGATTTAATCTATCGGTTGGTCTGTCTACGACAATCCTGATGGTTTCCGGAGAGTGTCTACTACTGAAGAAGCCCACGAGTAATCGTGGGCTTCTTCAGTCAATACATTCCAAAGACTATCCATTGGAGTTAGCAACTCGCTCACGAGTCACTATCACCATTGAAGATATATACGGACGGTGATTCAGGGTTGGAAAGGGACTCTCTGGGGAACCTTTCCTAGCCTTTGCCGATGCGGAACATTCCAGTTCCACATTTCGGGCACGTACCCTTGGTGGCTGGTCGTCCATTCTTCAAAGTCACCTGGGAAGCGTTACTGATCTCTTGGCGAGCTCGGCACTTTACACAGTAGCCCTGCATAATCTCCTCCTTTTGAACAGGTCGTTTTCGTATCTTACCTAGGCGTGGGCAAGGGTGCAAGGGGGGTAGCGGGCGAATCGTATAGGAATTCATTGTAATTATCTGAGTTCAGGCACGGAGCTGCTAACAATTATTACTATTGATTATCGAAGCGGAAAGATCGTGCGTCTTAGGGCCGGTATTGAGGCACGCCAAGCCCGAAGTCATTGGTTTTGTCCAATGACATCATTGTTTCATGGATGACATCGATGACATCGGCAACCGAATGGTCAACCATATGCGGGTTGTCTAAATTGAATTTGGTCATTACTGCGATCACGTAGGGGCGGTTTGGTAGATATACGATTCCGGCGTCACACCGAACCCGATCCATGGCACCGGGCTTATTCGCAATAGTAATTCCGGGAGGGATAGAGCTTGTGAGGGGGCTTAACTTATTTTTCTTCAAGATTGATAGACATTGTGATGCCGTCCAAGGAGATGGGCGCCCGGCTTCAAGATGCTCTAACATTGCTACGCATTCGTCTGGAGTAGAGACGTTTTCGTCATTCCTTAAAACGGCATCTTTGTCCTGCATTTTTCTTCGTAGTCTCGTTTGTTTCAGCCCCAACGCGTCTAGCAAAGCATTTGTGTCATCGATGCCCGCCATGTCGATACACATATTTGTTGCCGTGTTATCCGATACGGTGATCATGAGGACTGCTATGTCCAATACTGACATGGTGACTTCGTTTTCCATTGAGGCGAGCACGCCGCTGCCAGGTACGTGGAGGTCCTTGGTCACACGGATCTTCTCGGCCAAGTCCAGTTCTCCTCGCTCGGCCTTTGCAAGCAACTCAGTCAGGACGTGTATCTTGATTGTTGACGCTGTCGGGAAAATTTCACCACCATTTACTGAGACTGCGAGTCCTCCTTGGATGTCTTTGACAGAGACACCCATCACCCCAGCGAATTGATTTACTCTCTTCCTGAGTCTCTTGCAGAGTTTTCCCCAGAGTAATGTGCTGCTCATCATCTCTCCTGACGTCGGCGACCGATGCATGGAGTTTATATAGGTAAAGTCAATGACTTAACGCATAGTTAGTGAATCGCATCGTACACCTGTTGTAATCCTGTGTAAATGGCCCGTGTTTTGACAGTCGGTCGGTAGGTGCTTATAGTAATTACCGCACTCGATTTCGTCATTGGGGCTAAGGATTTATGGATTGGGCTCAAACCATCGTAAAATGCCTGAAAGCAGAAAATATATCGCTGATCCCGTATGTCCCTGATATTAGTATCTTTGAAGTTACTAAACTGCTTGAAGAAGACCCATTCTTTCAATTGGTGCCGGCAACTCGAGAAGAAGAAGCCATCGGGATCGCTGCAGGTAGCTATGCGGTGGGGCGCAATTCCGCGGTGTTTATGCAATCGAGCGGGTTCGGGAACACGGTAAACGCCCTCGCCAGCCTATGTATTCCTTGCCGGCTCCCGATCCCACTTTTCATTAACTTGCGTGGAGAAGTAGGCGAATTCAACATAGCCCAGGTTCCAATGGGACGCGCTACTAGACCCATTCTAGATGTCTTAGGGTTGCCGTTTTATACGTTAGACAATCCTGAAACTGCCGAACAGATCATCAGTGGTGCCCTGCGACTCTGCTACGCGAGCCGAGAGCCGCTGGCTCTCTGTATGACGTCTTTGTTACATCGGGGGAAACTTGCTTAGATTCGATGCGACTCAGGTGCTGTTGAAACATCTTACCGACGAACCTGTTGTCCCCAATCTCGGGCCGACTGCTGATGAGTTATGGCACGCTGGAGATCGGGATCGCAATTTTTACACATATGGCTCTATGGGTCTGTGCTCCTCGATTGCACTCGGGATGGCTTTGTCCGTCCCGGATAAAATAATTTCGCTTGACGGTGACGGCTCGCTCTTGATGAATTTGGGCGCCATCGCGTCCATTGGACGGGAACGACCGAAGAACTTAATTGTTGTTGTTTGGGACAACGAGATGTGGGGTCAGACTGGCGGGCAAGCGACTCATACTGCTTTCGGCACTGAACTTGACCAAGTTGCCAAGAGTTGTGGGATCGCAAACACTGCGTTGGTGCATGATCTTGAGGGATTGGACGGGATTTTTAAACGTGCCCTTGTTGAAGATGGGCCTTGGTTTATTGTCGCGAAGGTTGAGGATCCCCCGGAGCCTTTCCCTCTTTGCCCGAACGAACCAGAGATGACTTTGTATCGGTTCCGCCGATCTTTCGTGGGACAGGAAATTCCTCGACACTAACTCGCCGGGGGCAGAATCTCTGGTACTCCTGTACTACCTCTTCTCTTGAGCCGGAATCGATCGTGAAAATGATATCGCCTTGAGAGAATTGATTCTCCTTGGTATTATCTGGCCATCCCGGACGATTCTTGTGCGTCGGCCTACGTAACAGGTCATTTCGCTTATAAGGAGGATTTGTGAGAGAGCTTTACGGGAAGCAAGTCTTTGATTCATTGGAGGAACTGGTTGCTCCTCAGCATACAGCTATCATTGTCGTGGACATGCAAAATGATTTGGTTTCGACAGAGGGGTTTCTTGCGTTAAAAGGGGATGATGTTAGTCCGAACCGTAGCATTATCCAGCCTTTGAACAACCTTTTGGCTGTCGCTCGCAAGGTTGGGGTCAAAGTGGTCGCGTATATCCAATATACGATTGATCCGACCATGTCCACAGTCTCCCCGGAATGGATTTATCGAAGTCATCGAACCCGTCCCATTGAAGGGGTCAGGACGCACTATGTGAGCCTCGATGGCTGTATGGAAGGGACATGGGGATGGGAGATTATCCCCGAGCTAGAGCCGCAAGAGGGTGACATAAGAATCCGAAAGAACCACCTTGGTGCCTTTTGGGCTACCAACATGGATAAGATTCTTCGTGACAATGGTATTAAAACAGTTGTTGTCACTGGGACCGCCACGTCAGGGTGCGTCCATGACACCGCGGTCGGGGCGTCGGCAAACGATTACTATACGGTTGTCGTCAAAGATTGTGTCATACAGAACAACCTTGAGAAACATGATTTGGGATTGAGATTTTTGGCCGAGCGATATGATACGCCAAATGCTGAAGATGTTGTGACTGCGTGGGCGGAGTCGCCTGCTATATAGGTGCACGTGTTCTGATGGTAATAGGGAAAGAGCGGACAAACTGGTATGAACCTCACGGTCCTGCCTGTACGTGCGTGGATTGTGGTGAAAAATCTGCCGCGCAGCGTCGATTTGACGCTCAGACTCAAGGGCGCAAAGTAGGAAGGAACGAGAAATGTCCGTGTGGTAGCGGACAGAAATTTAAGAAATGTCACGCTCTAGCATAGCGGTATCTGCATTTGGTCGTCTGATTACCAAGAGTTTTGGCTGCCCGGCCTGGATTCGAACCAGGGTCAGGGGATTCAAAGTCCCCTGTGCTACCTCTGCACCACCGGGCAGTGTTCCCTTAGTGTGACTGGGGAAGAGTTTCGGGCTCGTTAGAATCATCCATTATCACTGTATCACACGGAGCGTTTTATCGCGCATTCCCGTGCCTGCAGAAAACACAGTCTACTGAACTAGACGGATTGAGCATCAGCAAATCGTCAATGCTCTAGCTGGGTTCTCAATCATCATTGTCGAAATTTGTTCAGTCGTAACACCAAGCCCCCGGAGCTTTGGCAAGAATGTCTCAAAGATATGGCAATAGCCTGAATTACCACTATACCGCATCTCGTGGTCTCGATTACGGTCTTGGGACATCATGAGATTCGACAAATGGCCACGTTGGATCATGGCGTGAATGAGTTCTGCTCTTGTGGTATCAAGGAGATAGTGTTCCTTCCCGATCACATCAAATTGGATATAGCACCCTTCCTTCGCAAGAGAGGAGAGCACATCGATGTCTGGACGCTCATCGACATGACCTACAATAAATCGAGTAGGCGATACTCCCAGTTCCTTTAAGATTCGCAGTTGTTCGACCCCAGCGACCCCGCCTGGTACTTCCATCCTACGGGACCCCGTGGTGTGGGTTGTGATTGCAGCGCCAGTCCTTTTCTGCGCTATAGCAACAGCTTGAAGAACTTTAAGTTCGAGATCTTCGACGCGTGCGCGGTGGATTGCGGACTTGAAAAGTCCGCACCTGCGGCCCGTCGCTGATGCTTGATCTTCAATCTCTGCGGCTATGTGATCTGCCAGCTTCTCGACCGACATACTGTCAAGGAAATATGGGATATGAGGTTCAATGTAGAATCCTGATGTGGCCACTATGTGGACTTCAGAGGCAGACGAAAGCCTTGCTAGGATATCCAAGTCTCTTCCCCAGCCATCACATGTTACCTCGACGATCGCTCCGCCTCCGGCAGCTTTGTATGCTTTGAGTTCATCAACCATAAGCTCGAAATTGTTGAGTTTCATGAATTTCGCCGAGTCTCTTAGGGTTCCCATAAGCGAAAGTCTGGGGCCTAGGTTCTGGTCGCACCAGATGTGTTCGTGTGGGAGGCAGACCCCGAGATTCTCGGGGGTGATTGGTCCAAGTACTGTTTGAATGAAGGCCATGGCAACCTCTTACTAAATCTAGATACGGACCTGGCCTGTTTGGTTTAACGTACTGAGGAGGTTAATCGTCTCAGCGGTGTTTCGTAGCTTGATAAGGCCATGAGCAATACTATTCGCCGTATATTCTTGACTGTCTTGTGTAAGAGCCGCTACTCCGTCGCTGAGAATAAGGCTCCCGATCCCATTGTCCCCCAAGTCCACACAAGTTTGACGTATGCCAAATTCGAACATGGTCCCCGCTATCATGACCGTATCAATATTGGACGTCACAACCCATTCTCGAAGGCCGGGGTTCGATAATGCACTCCATCCAGGTTTAGCGAATACCTTGTCAGACTCTGTAGGTGTCCATTCTTCAGGGAAGGTCCCTAACGGTCCGCTAAGGTCCCAGTCCCAACCGGTTGCACGCTGGAATTCTGACGGTTCTTGTGGAGGGAAGTAGCCGAGGCAACTATAGAGGATGGGGATTCCTTGTTCACGACATTTGAGTAATAGAGATGTAATGTTCGGGAAGATTAGGCCAAGTATGCGGAAATACTCGTCGAATTCTCGGCCTAAAACCTTTTCCTGTACTTTTCTTGATAGCCATCCGCTCTTCATATCGGCGAATGGGGAATGCGTATCGACGAGAAGAAGACAAGAATTATTCCGCCTTATTACTAGAGGCTTAGTTTCTCGCGTTATCAGAGGAAGAGGGTGGCGAAAAATTGATAGACCTCCTCGAAGTAGATGGACCTGAAAGCCGGACTGCTCGGCCAGAGTCGATGGTTAACAATTATACTGTAATAGGAAACGACTGAGTTTGCCTAATCAGGACTTACCTTCAGGCTCTAATCTCGTTTCCGCGACCTGTGCCATTCTCGAACTCGAGCAATTAATTACATCTCTTCTAGAATTACATTTAATGGTCGTATCAAGCTTCCGGTGGATCGACAAGATTATCATGAGCGGCTCTGCCCTGTTCTGTCTCTCTTGGGTGTCTGTCGGAGAGATTGGCGCATGACCGCTATAAACTCTTTCGCGGGATCTGACAATGCTTTCCCCGGGAGAGAAACAATTCCTGCTTGATCAACAGGCAAAAGGTTTGCGAGGCTGACCACTTCTAATAGTTGTTCATCTTCTGGTTCGATAGCAAACCGAGGTCCTACAGAGACACCCATCCCAAGGGAAACGTAGCGCTTAATCATATCCATACTATCGAGCTCGATGATCACCTCGTAGCTGGTGCCGGTTCTCTTAAGTTGTGCTTCGAGGATAGACCGTGTGTAAGTGCCCGGTGCCATCAAGATCAGGGGCCAAGCGGCGATTTGTTCGAGTGAGTTGAGTTCCTCCTTCACTAATGGGTGGGCACGCGGTGTTATCAGAACACGTTCATACAAAAATAGGGGTTCGTAGTTGAACTGTTCTCCTCGTTCGGCGTATTGAATAATGCCTAGGTCGACTTCTCCTTGGTTAACCATTTTCAAAATCTCTGTTCGGGATCCTGATTTGATCCGAACAGAAACGTGAGGGTGGCTACTAACGAACGCCTTCACGACCCGAAGCAATGTGTGAGGCACGATGTCAGTCACACAACCCAATGTGACGGGCCCTAGTGCTTGGGCGTTCAAGGTGGTTTGTAGCAACTGATCCAACCCTCTTAAGAGAGGAGTCGCGGTTTCTAGTAGGGCACGCCCTGGCAAGGTGAGCTGGATTGGCCTTCGGACGCGATCAAATAATGATGTGCCGATCTCCTTTTCTAGCTTTCGGATATGCGTTGTAACCACAGGTTGACCGACCGCGAGTTGCTCGGCTGCCCGCGAAATACTTTTAAGATTGGCGGCCGTACAGAAACTTCGCAGTTCCTTGAGTTCCATAAGAGAGCACTCGTACTATTTAATATAGAAATACTATATATCAAATAATATGTCTTAACAAGATAATAATTGACTCGTACAATTCCTATCAAGAAGGATTCCTCTCAACCTGCATAGGAATATGAGGGGTAGTCCCAAAGGAGATCCATGTTTGAGTTTTTGGAGAAGGTGACCAGTTTCGACGCTGGGTTGACGAAAGTGAATGTCTATTTCGGCAACTTACATCAGCAAGGAAAGATAGGCTTGCCGACGTTCGATGAGGCGAAGCTCGACTATCACGCAATTGAGCAGCGGCAGAACGTCTATATCGATGCATATCTATAGGCGCGTGCTGATGGACATCAATGTGTTCGAGTATTAGCGTTCGTCGTTTCCCGGTAGCAGGAATTCTTTCCACCCAGGCCTAGACCTCGCTTATCTGCGAGGTCTAGGAAATAACCGTTTAGCCAATGTGTATGGGCTAGGAAACAGGATGGGCGTCCGCTCCTTGTATTGGCGGTACTCAAGATTCCCCTCCCAGTTCTTATCAGCTTGGGCTTCAAGGATTGGAACCCCACTTACCCAACGTAACAAAATCCACACAAAGATTGGGGAAAGCGTGGTGGCAAACTGCCATTCCTGCAATATTGGTACCGCAATCAATGCTATACCAACCCAAAGGGTTATTTCTCCTAAATAGTTAGGATGTCTGGAAAGTGACCATAAGCCGGTTGTTATGAAAAGTCCCTGATTCTTGGTATCTGATCGGAATGCCTTCTTTTGCAGATCCGCGATTACTTCCAGTGTGAATCCCCCTAACCAAATCACTGCACCTGCAAAATTAAATGGGTTATAGGATAGTGCTCTGTTGGAAGTCATTGTTGCCAATCCTGCCGCAAAAGTTACAAATATCCAGAGGCCCTGTAGTGTCCAAACCATGAGAAATCTTAGGGGATCAGGTTTGATGTTGATAAACCTTGAGTCGAATCCTTTCCGATGTAGTCGGCGAAACAAAAAGGCGCCAAGTCTGATAGCCCATATTGCCACTAATACACCAGGCAACAATGCATTAGCAAGGTGGATGCCTGGTGTTAAACACACCGCAACAATCACGGTTACGTAGGTGAAACTTCCCATAAGGTCGAAGAAACGCTCTGTTTGGAACAAATAGGCAGGAACAAAAGCCACCCACTGAAAAGCAAAGATGATGAATCCGCAAAGTCCAAATACTGGTACTCCGAACAGCTCCGTACTATTTTGGCTGCCTGAAAGCCCAATGAGCGTTCCCACTATGAAGCTCAACAATATACCTGTTATTGAAGTCTTCATTATGAGCGTGGAGAGTTCGTATTGGGGAGAAGGATACCTGACAATAGCAAGCTCCAGGCAGTGATCGAGAACAACACGATACCGGGCACGAAACTTCCTGTCACGTCAGCGATAGCTCCGACAGCTGGCGGCCCAAGGAAGCCGGCAATCCCTCCGAGGCCCAGTAAAACCGCAAAAACAGTTGCGGCTCTGGATGGATTGCTTGAGTGCCGTTCCATTACCATCGTGAAAAGCACCGGCAGGTAGAACCAAATTACAAATCCTAATGCAACCATATCGATGTATAGAATCCAGAGGTTCGATGTCGATACTGTGGCAATTCCCGCGAACCCTGCGAGTATTCCTGGGATTATTAGGAACGGTTTCCGTTGATGTGTGCGCGTTGCAATGATACTGGCCAGTAAAAGAGAGAGAAATCCTGCTAGAGACAGCGTGCTCATTAGTCCACCAGCTTTGGTTAACGGAAACCCCAGCGTCTCGTGATAGAACGTTGGTAGCCATGCGGATGATACTGTAAATAAGGTAAGCGGACCCAAATCCGCTGCTATGAGGAGCCTGTCGTCGCGGTCCGCTAGGACGTTCCGAACGTTATGAATTGTTCGGTCATCCTCTTCCTCCCGTGTAATCGGAGAAGCGTTCCCGAATAATGCCCAGGCAATTGTGACTATAAGGGCGACTCCTCCACAGATACTGAGCACGACCTCCCAAGGCATATGAGCCACGAGTCGAACAACGACAAAGTTTGACGTTGTAATCCCGAGGATGATGGCTGCAGTAAAACTCCCGTTCACCAGCGGTAACTCTTTGGGTCTGAATTGTTGCATAAAAATGGCCACTGCTGCTGGAAGAATCAGGAGGAACCCTAGACCATGGACTGCTCGTGACAGTAGCAACAGTGGAAAGCTGTCTACGGCCAGGAAACTGACCAACGGTGCCGAAAGTGTCACTCCGCCGAGAGTAATCATTGTCTTTAGAGGCAGTCTATCTACCAGCAAGCTGACTGGGATAGCCAAAACACCTTTGACAATGAAAATTATGCTTGTTAACAACCCAGCAGTACTGTTATTGATGCCGTACGTGTCGATGATCAATGGGGTAATCGGGCCTGTGACCAGCATATTGAGGCCTGTTGAAAAGCCGAATAGACCGATTAGGAGTCCCACTACGAAACGGTAGTTTGTTAGCTGGGTGCCGGAAGAATTTTTCACAACTACCTTTCGTTGAATCCCCAGAGGAATGTGGTACGGACAGTCCGCGTAGATCGTTTACCTATTTACGAATTGCATGCTAAGCTCTCTCGCTCTTTTTGTTCGTAATATTCTTTCGATTGCGCGGGTTCAGTTTGCACTTCACCCTTCGGATTGAAAAGGGAATCGGGAGGGAATTGGGCATCATATGTCTGACTACATGGGAAACGAGAATACTGTCCTTCGTGATTTTCGGGCAACCAGTGAGGCTCGTTTTCTTGGAACCACGGGGGCCTGTAGTGTACCTGAGGGTCTTCGTTACTATGCGTAAGAAACTCATCTCGGTTGAGGTAATAGTCGAACGCTAACGCATTGAGACGAGCATCTAGGGCGAGGAGGCTGTTTGATGAGTCCTTTCTCATCCTGGAGAGTTCTTCTTGAGATTGGGAGAGTTGACTCTCCAAGTGATGGATCTGTTCTTGTAGATCTTCTCCGTCTACAGAGTTCGAGCAGCCAGATAATGAGATCAGACCACAAACAATAGCTATGTAGCTCCATTGTCTTAGAGCAGACATCGTATATCTCCTTCTCTGGGAAGTCGAACAAAAAGTTCGGGGGCAGGTAAGGTGTATGTCCTTACCTGCCCCCTTGGTTACATAATCGTCGGGTCAAACGAGTTGGCCCGTTTTAGCCACTAAATCCGCACATTGAGCCATGTGGTGGGGGTTTACCCGCCTTTTCGAGAAGTTCCAGAAGCGGGTCGCATGGCGCCCTCATTATCGCGATGACGGTGTCGTCTTTGAAAACCGCGATTGTTGGCTTGGATTTGGGCTCGAAACGAGGTCCGAAAAAGATTAGATAGTATGGTGCACCTGCCGGAACCATGGGTTCTTGGGAAATTCCTTCCGGAGTGAGAGAGATGGTAGAGCCATCTGGCAGTGGGACTTCATAACCATAACCGCCACTACTCTCAGTTAGGTGTATGTCTTGGCGGACCGCATCCACGCTACCTGTGCCGGATTTCGCGCGCCGTGCCTCGGCTTCGTCGAAGCCTGCGCGGACTGGCGTATTGTCCATCGCGTCCACTTGGTCGTAGGACATTCCGACTTTGATCTTCCTTGCTGCGTCTGTATTTGCTTCAATTAAGACCTCGCCGGTCTTTCCTGCTCCACTCGTCGGGAGTTCTTCGATTTTGCCTTGTCCTGCTGGTTGCGACGAGGTTGCGGCAGCAGAGGCGTCACCGTCATCGCTCCCTCCCCCACAGGCGCTGGCCATCGTTAGAATTAAGGCGAGCATCGCGGCAAGTGTAAGCATTGATGTTCGTGATAGTGTTCGCATAAATCCTCCATATCCACGATACGTAACGTATAGTGTGTTAAGTGTTTGCCGTGATATCTTGCATAGGGTAGCGGCACGCAACCGACTTTGCAACAGGTATCAACGATATCTTGCTTACAGCTAGAGGGTGGCTCACCGAACGGAATTCGATGAAAGAGGATCGATAAGATGTTAGCGAATAGAATGAAACATCTCGGGACAGAATCAGCATTTAGTGTTCTGGCTCGTGCGAAAGAGTTAGAGGCTACTGGAAAAGAGGTCGTCCATCTTGAGATCGGCGAGCCAGATTTTGACACACCTAAGCACATCAGAGACGCGGCGATAAAAGCATTAGAAGATGGCTATACCCACTATGTTCCGGCGCCGGGACTCCCGGAAACGCGTCAGGCCATCGCTCGACATACAGCCGAACGTAGGAATATCGATGTTGATTGGCGCCATGTGATTGTGACTCCTGGGGCTAAGCCGATTATGTTCTTCACAATCTTGGCATTGGCACAACGAGGCTCCGAGGTCATCTATCCGAATCCCGGTTTCCCGATCTATGAGTCAATGATCCGTTTTTGTGGCGCTCGTCCTGTTCCGATGCCCCTGCTCGAGAGGAATAACTATCATCCGGATCTAAATGATTTGGCTAAGAAAATAACGAAACGGACACGACTTATAATCTTGAATTCTCCAAATAATCCTTGTGGGTCAATCCTGTCTCGCGACGAGATCGTCACGCTGGGAAAAATAATTAAGGATTACCCTGATCTCTATGTTTTGTCAGATGAAGTGTATAAGGACATTTTGTACGATGGCAGTCACGTCAGCATTGCTGCTCAACCCGGGATGGCCTCACGGACGATTATCCTAGACGGCCTTTCGAAATCGCATGCGATGACCGGTTGGCGGCTTGGGTATGGGGTCTTTCCAGAAGAACTTGATGAGCACGTGACGCGCTTGGCGGTCAATAGTGTTTCCTGTACTTCTGCATTTTCTCAGAAGGCGATCATCGATGCACTTGAGGGGCCACAAACGAGCGTGGAGAATATGGTCCAAGAGTTTCGGAAGCGTCGCCAGGTTATCGTCGATGGACTCAGCCAGATTCCTGGTTTTCGTTGTCCGACCCCCGAAGGCGCGTTCTATGCGTTTGCGAATATCGAGGGTACAGGGCTAACGAGTCCTGAGTTCGAAGATCGGGCCTTGACCGAAGCGGGAGTCGCGCTGCTTTCAGGTGACGGATTTGGACGGTATGGAAAAGGGTACGTCAGGTTCTCTTATGCCAACTCCATAGATAATTTGCAAAAAGCAATTCAACGGCTCCGTGATTTCGTTTCCACGCTCGGGTAATCTCGAGATTTGATCGTCAGACAGCCAGAACTGGCCGGCAGAACAGGTTTTGCGAACCTAGGGCGAGAGGGCTTTATTTCACGTGCACTCCATCTTTGAATACGGCCTCGACGCTGGATAGAGCGTCGAGGGTTTCTAGAGGATTGCCTGCCGTCACCAAAACATCGGCTTGTTTCCCGCTTTCAAGAGTGCCTACCGAGTTACCCACCCCAATAGATTTTGCAGATTCTTTCGTGCCTGAAACGATCGCTTGCATGGTGCTAATGTCGAGGTCACACAGCGCGATAAGCTCTTTCTGGAAGTGCCCTAGAGGATAACTGCGCCAGCCCGCGTCAGATCCTGGAGCGATCTTTGCACCAGCTTGAATCAACTGGTTGGAACCTTTCATGCTTGCTTCGTGGACACGTTTGAGTTGATCAAGCAGGGCAACTTCCGTCTCGTCCAGACCTGACTCGCGTGACTGGCGCTCTAAGGCGTGGATTCGTGCGAGTCCGACGTAAATTGTGAGGTTGACCCATGTTCCGGTTTCGGCGATTCGTTCAGCGACCTTAGGGTCATATCTGTATGTGCCGTCCGAATCGTTAAAACTACAGTGGATGATCATGTCGGCTCCCGCGTCCAAGGCATTAATAATCCCTTGTGTTGCAGTAGCATGCGCGCCGACCAATTTCCCAAACTTATGTGCTTCGTCAACAAGGGCTGACAGCTCCTCGACGCTGTAGGCAGGGAGAAATGGAAACGAGGTCTTCGTACCCCCGCCCGTAGTCATCACTTTAATAAAATCGACTTGTTCTTTGACGAGTTGCCGCACAGCTTGACGCATACCTTCTGTCCCATCTGCTTCCCCACCCATTGTCCAGCAATGACCGCCCCTGATTGTGATAGGGCGTCCGCAAGAGACCAGTTTCGGTCCTGGAACGAAGCCGCGTTCAATCCCTTCCTTTAGAGATAGGCCGGTTTTATTTCTCGCGCCATTTTCCCGTGCTGTTGTCACACCGCTTTCCAAATGTTTCTTGGCGTTCATAACCGATCTCAAGAGGAGTAGTTCGTCAGTTTCCTCTTCAAGGTCTTCGATAAGGCTGCCGTCCCCCGGAAAATTCATGTGGGTGTGAGCGTCTACTAAACCTGGGAGAAGTGTCCCGTTCGGGTAATCGAAAACCTCTGGGCTCGCTCCGTCCGGAATTTTTAGGTCTTGCTGCGGCCCAACCCATGCGAGCTGCGACCCTGCTATCAACAGAGCTCCGTTTTTGACCGGGGGGGACCCGTTCCCATCGATTAATAGCCCGCCTCTGATGACCTTTAAGTTTTCCATTTCTTTTACCTCTCTCTAGTCGGCGTCCTAAACGTTCTGATTTTGTACTTGACTTCGTGTGATTAAAGGGGCGTGGATGAACTCATTCTATTTTGGGGTCGACGCGAACGCGAATGTCCCGCTAGCTTTGGCTATTAAGATGTTGTCCTGCGCGATTTCTGATTCTAGCATCGCGAACCTGCGACCCTCTCGGATAACGCTAGTGTCACACACCAGTCGTCCTCTCTGGACCGGCCTTAGGTAAGTGATCTTAATCTCGAGGGTTGCGAACCATTCCTCTGTGTTGTGGTAGTGTTCGTCTCGGGATGCGTACAGGGCTAGAGCCATTCCAGTATCAGCTAGTGCGAATGGCACTGAGCCGTGAACCAATCCTCTTGGGTTTAAGTGCTTTGCTCTTACCTCTAGACTGAGAGTACTGTGTCCAACCGAATAGGCGAGAGTCTTGATTCCCAGCATATCAGCTATCGGGAATTTCCCTAGGGGGAATTTGAGAGTTTTGGCCGGTGTCATGTTAAGACCCCTAAGTTGTTCGGGATTCGGATTCCAAGTATGGAACATTCCACTAAGATAGGAAAGACCCGTCCCATTTAAGGGAAGAGAAGTCAACTTGGCTTGCCGACCTACACCGTAATCCACATTTCCGACAATCACAAACAGTCTCTGCAATGATTCCGCTCAATCCTCTATCAAGACAATGTCCGCAGAGACTTACAGGGGGCAGGGCATCTTTGATGGGAATGTGGAGTCCGCATCCTCCCGTGTGGCGTACTGGGTAGCCATGACCGCACGCTGGGCAGGTCAAGCCCACGCGCAGATCTGTCTGGCTTCTTGTGGTTATTCCTCTAGCGACCATACCTTGATACCCTTTGAATCGCTTAAGAGTAGAGTTCACAGCTTGCTCCTAGTAGGGTATGGACTTACTCAACTGTAAGAATACCAGACTGGACATAATGGGACAGGTCGATTCCTATCGGGAGCATGCGAAATGCCCAGGCTTGGTGTTGGCTAGTCCATTATTCGCATCGTAGGAGGGCGTCTGCGATACTTAAAGGGGACTTAGGAGCGCAAATGGCTGGCAAATCTATTCTCGCTATTTTGGCGATTGCAATTATCGCGTCTTTGGTTACTTGTGACGCAGAATACGAAGAGTCTTCCAATGGTATGGCTGGAATGACGAAGGTAGCCGCTGCCAATCCTGTAAGTACGGCAAGGCCTCAAGCCTCGGAAAGCGATGCGGCTCCAAAGCCGACAATGATTACCGGGGATGGGCTTCAGGAGCGAAGCGATGAACAGGAGGCCTCGGAAGCAGCTACCACTAAGCGAATTGCGAATACAGACGAGTCTGGAGGGCGTACTCCAAATCTTGTTCCGACCCAGACTGCCGTCATTGGCTCGCGTGGTAGCGATTCTCAGGAAGAGTCGGGAACTATGCAGAAGTTCATCATCACGCCAGACCTCTGCCGGGATGATGATGGGCCTCAGTGTACCGAACTACGATTGGGAGACGACTACCTGACAACCTCTATGCCTCGAAAAGGACATTTGTATTCTTGCAACGAGAAGAACCCTAATGCCCCTGGGGCAAATCCCACCAAAATGACGTGGATTGATTTTGCTAACAACACGTGGAACCTTTTGAGGAAGCTATGGGTTCCGCAGGGAACCTCGCAGCTTGGCGAAGGAGCTTATACAGAAACAGTGGTCGAATCGTCCCGACACATTACGGTCAATAACCTTCCTTTGGATGGGATGATCGGTGATTGGCCTATGACGAATTATCCCCAGTTGACCGTAATTGATCGAAATCCTGGTGTTCCTGTTGCCAGGACTTTTGAGTTTTCGTATCCGGTGTCTCCATCGATTGCGACCGATCCGACGTGTGTGTCCTTAGGCCCTGTGGGAGTTACAAAGAATGGAGTAGTGATTTACAGCGCAGTTGATGGTCGAGGAGAGGATGCGGTCGCTCGAGAAATCTTGGATGTGTTTGGAGGGCATCCTGCTCGGAATGATTATCACTATCACTTTATCCCGGAGCGTCTCGATAACGAAGAACTTGAAGACGGCCACTCCGGCGTGGTTGGCTACATTAATGACGGTTTCCCACTATACGGCTATAAAGGCCAAGGTGGGATCGAAATGTCTAATGAAGATCTCGATTTATGCCATGGGCATGCCCATGGCATTCTGGGCTATCATTATCATGCGACACTGGAGTATCCGTACACGATAGGTTGTTATAGAGGGGATGCGAATGCGAATTCCTCTATTTCAGCCCAGGTATCAGGGCAGTCTCGGCCTCCACCTGCGGGTCGGCCTCGCAGATGATAGATCGCTGATATCAGCCCGATTGTAAATCTGCTCGCTTTTCTATAACCGTAATACGACTTATTTCGACACAGGGAAATACCTTTCCTTCAGAGTTGCTATGGGTGGGATCCAAGCGTCCATCTTCCCGTCTTTATAGGCTTGGGCTAGGTCTCGAGCCATGTCGATAGCATAGTCAGAGAGCTCTAGCGGTTCATCAAGAGGTTTCTCCTGTGTTTCGAACAGAAATTGCTCCAGGCCATCCTTGAGCATGTCTGCCGCCTTCTCTGCTTGCCCTCGGAACACATTAAAAATTGCCTCCAACGTGTAGATGGTTCCTTGTTTATCACTCCCGTGTTCCTTTCGATGAGATGCTTTTCTGTCAAGATACCGCTTGAAATCTATGGGCTTGCCAAGACTACGACGTTTGTCATAGTCAATATCAGTATCATCGATTAACCAACCTCTGCGATACGCGTTCTGGAAGGAGAGCGGATCTAAGGTGAGTTCTCCATCGAGAACGCCGCTTTGCATCCCCTTGGTACCTTTTAGCATGGTTACCTTCTTTTCTCTCGTTGCATATTTGGTAACGGTCTGATAAAGCACCTCGGGGTTTATCACTGTGCCGTCCGTAGCGCCTCCTGCCTCAGGGACCCACCGCAATTTACTGACGTAACGGGCCATGGTGAGAGTGAATAATTCCATCGGGTTGTACGACAAAGCAAATTTCCAAACCGCGATAATTGCTCCAGTGGCGTCGTCAGGAATACCACTATTTGATGAGGCGCCGATGCTCCATACTTCATCTGCTTTTGCCGTTGTTCTATAGGGGTTATTCGCGAGAAGCATGGAAATTGCCCGTTGGCCCGGTAAAGCGTAACGGTCAATAAGTCGCACACTTGGAAAACTCCCAGGCATGGCCGCTGTTTTCAGGTAGCGTTCCAGTTGGGCACGAACTTCGGGGGCGTAGACTCTCCGTTGATGACGCTCACGCAGTTCTATTTCGATTTGGAAAACACGTGTCTTCATCCACTCTTGAATCTTGGGCCCTCTTTTTGGCATCAATACTCCGTGTGTATAATATGATCGAGTACATATTATAGTTTGATCGAACAAATCTGATTATATGTGATATGATCGGTTGAATGCAAGGATCACAATTCAGAATTAATATGAACGGATTAATGGTAATAATTTGTGCGGATAACTTAATAGAGGCATAATAAGTTGAACACATAAACGCACAAATATGAGCGAACAAAGAGAGATTATATAGATATAAGTATGTAAATACGAAGATCAATGAATTCAAAAATACGAACAAATAGAAAATGTGAGTCAGAAGTGTTCCTTTGGATTCACCAGCTCCCTCCCTCATTTTTGCAATTGGGACGGCAATCAATAGAGACTCACGGCGGTAATCTATGCATTCTAATTTAGGAAAGCTGGCCTTCGGAATATTGCTGGTGTTCTGCGGCATAACCGCGTGTTCTCCAAGCGACGATTCTTCTCGTGATGAAACAGGCACAGTCCGGTCACGTGAAACCCTCCCGACACCCCCTATGTCGAACGACTCGGTTGTGAAAATAACGCGTGTAATCGATGGAGACACATTTCATGTTCTTCTCTCAGACGGGTCAACGGACACACTGCGCTTGTTGGGAGTAGATACGCCAGAGACAGGTACGACGAATAAGCGGAACGAGTACCGAGGGATTACGGACGTCAAATGCCTTAATTATTGGGGCATGGAAGCCACGGAATTTGTAACCAACATGATTGAAGGTCGGTCAGTTACAGTGCGACTGGATGCCTTGGCCGGGGAAAGAGGGTTCTATGGGCGGCTGCTTGCGTACATCCTTGTTGGGGAGCGAGACCTTGGTTCCGTATTGCTCGAATCAGGGTACGCGCGTGTCTATCGGGAAGGGGAAAGTTTCTTAGAGCAAGAATATCTGCAGTTAGAGGAAGCGGCATACCAGGGAAAGAAAGGTCTTTGGGGATGTTCGGCGCGAGCCGGACCGCAAGGGGTGAGCTCACCAAGTGATCATCGCTATGACCTCGCCGGGCCTGATCGTGATTGTGGAGACTTCTTATCATGGGAGGAGGCTCAAGCCTTTTTTGAAGGCGCCGGAGGTCCTTCGGTTGACAGGCACCGGCTGGACGGCGACAGCGATGGTATTGCCTGCGAGCGACTTCGCACGGACCGTTAAGGAGCACCACATGGGCGTACATCTATCCAATTCCGTTCAAAGCAGGACTCCGGCGACACCCATGACGATCATGGTGGTAAAGAGCAATTTTGTGGGTAGGACGTCCCGGCTGAAGGGTTCGTCTAGGATATTCCAGTAGCGCGTGCTAAGTAACCCGCTGATGACTAACACAAAGAGTGGCCTGGTGGCGAATAATGTTGCAGCTATTGACGCAGTCCCCAGAGCTAACGCACCGATCATCAATAAGATTGCTATAGGGGCAATGATGCATTCCACAATCGTGAACAGGAAAAGACCAGTTTTGCTGGAATAAATGTTTTCAATTTCTGGCAAAAGATTGGAATGCAGGCCCCATGAGCACCAAATGATTGAACAACATAGAGAACGCAGGATAAAAAGATCCCAGAATTCGATCTCGAGTATTGCGTATTTGAACGTGACATGAGCGATTGCAGTCAACAGGCTGCCGAGCAATATGATTAAATAGGTATTCAGTTCTGCCTTTCTACCCTCACCTCTAGAGACACGCATACCACTCCGGGCTAACAGACCTGCACCAAGAACAGTCAGCAAGATTGATAAATACTGGATAATCGAAAAGCCTTCACTTAGAAGGGGTGCGGCCATCAGGGCAACAAAGATAGGGAATGTACTAGCGAGCGGTATGACTCTGGATACTTCGAGCCGACTCACTCCGTACATGAGTGTGATTATGGATAAGCCCCAAGCGACTCCCGATACTAGGCCGATTGAAAGTGCAGCTAGAGATGGTGCAGAGTCCCATGGCTGTACTATGAAAATGGCTAGGCCCATAAAGGTCTGGACGAGGCCAATTAAGAACACTAAGGATTTTGGGTTTGGGAGATATTTGGCCAGCAAGACTCTGTCCGCAGTGATAACTACTGAAAACAGGATAGTACTCCCTATAGCTAATAGGATCGACAATGCTCAACCTCTTCATTCGGTGCAAAAGTGTTTGACAACTTGGGAACTGTGACGAGAGCATCGAGGGGACGTTCAGTTATTTAGTGCTCTAGTTACGTGAAGAATCTCTAGCCCCATCCCTTGCCCATTGACGACGTAGACCAGCGTGTGATGACTACTTTCCGTTCGGTGAAGAAGTTGATTCCATCCATGCCTTGTCCATGTAAATCACCGAAAAAGGAATCCTTCATACCTGAGAACGGGAAAGGTGCCACAGGAGCAGGAACGCCGACGTTGATCCCTATATTGCCGCAGCGAACTCGATGTTGAAATTCTCTGGCCCACCCGCCGCTAGAGGTGAAAATACAAGCTGAATTCCCGTAGTGGTTGCTGTCAATTACTGATATTGCTTCTCCTAAGTTAGGGACGCGGATTACAGATGCCACGGGACCAAATATCTCTTCATTCGCAATTACCATCTCAGGCTGAACCTCGTCGAATACGGTAGCACCAATGAAATTCCCTTCTGGGTAGTTGTGTACCGTGGGATTTCTCCCATCTAATATCAGCCGAGCTCCCTCACTGATTCCCTTTTCGATATAGCCGTGCACTCGCTCGACGTGGTCGCGGGATATCACTGGGCCCAGGTTAATTTCTTCGTCAAGGCCGTAACCTAAAGTTAGTTTGGATGCAGCATCGAGAAACCGAGCTCGCAACGGGTCTCCAATCTCGCCTACCGCTATGATCACAGACCCTGCGAGGCATCGTTGGCCAGAAGAACCGAAACAAGAATTAATCAACGCGTCTACCGTTAAATCTAAATCCGCATCTGGCATCACAACAAGGAAATTCTTGGCGCCGGCCTGACACTGGGCTCTTTTGCCATTCGCCGACGCTTTAGAGTAGATCGCTTTGGCTACAGGTGTTGAGCCAACAAACGAAATTCCCTGTACGTCTGGGCTATCAAGCAAGTTATCGACAACGCCTTTCCCGCCATTGATTAGATTAATCACTCCCGGCGGAAATCCGGCTTCCGCGATTAGCTGAAATGCGAGATTCTGTGTGAGCGGGACTTGCTCGGAAGGTTTGACGATAAACGTATTACCGCACGCGACCGCGTTGGGCATAAACCAGTAAGGGATCATCCCTGGGAAATTGAAAGGGGATACCGAACAGAACACTCCCAGTGGTTGTCGAACTTCATACTCATCTATCCCGCGGTTGATATCTTCCAGGTTGCGTCCCATCATCAGCATAGGGATGCCACAAGCGACCTCCACGCTCTCAATTGCTCGGCGTATCTCACCGCGAGCTTCATCCACAGCTTTACCTTCTTCTTGGACAATTGTCCGCGCGAGGTCTTCGAATCGTTTCTCCATCAGATCTTTGAGTTTGTAGAAGTACTGGACGCGTTGCATAGGAGGGGTTGCACTCCAGGCTGGGAATGCACGTTTGGCTGCTTGGATTGCAGTTTCGACTTCTAGGGCCGTTGATAAAGGCACTTCCCCTATAACGCCTGCGGTTGCCGGGTTGATGATACTGAGAATTTGTTCACTTGAAGAATCCACCCATGTTCCATCAATGTAGTTCTGGATCTTTCCGTAGTATTCCTTCACTTCGGGCAGTAAAGTCATAGAAGGCCTCCTCTCAATCGCGTCAAATCGCCTTGTTAGGATTTCTTAAGATGTTTAAAGGATAGTCGTTTCGAATTCCAGATCCTGCTTCAATGCATCCATTGCACAAGCTATGTTCGTTTTATGTAACCTGCGGAGGTTAATCCTTACCCCATCGAAGTCCACTTCTGTTCTATTCTGGCTTAGTTTCGATTTAGCTTCAATTTTCCCAACATTGATCTCTATCCCTACAACGGAAGAGATCATCTGTTGTATGAAAGGCGACCGGGCATTCCCCAGTTTCCACGGAGGGCTCTCTCCGATATTTAGTTCATGTTTATTGGTGAGTTCACCCACTACCCTGCGGATGAATGTCGGATTCTCGGTAAAGCAAATTTGGCCATAAATATGGATGGCTTGATAATTCCATGTCGGGACTGCTTGTTGTGTTTGTTCCTTAGCCGGGTACCAATTCGGACTGATGTAGGAATCTTCCGCGCGATAGACCACTAGAACGTCCGTGCCATTCCTTATGGTTCTATGTAAAGGGTTCTTCTTGGCAATGTGCCCTCTGAGCCGGTGTATACGGTCAGATTCGGAATCTATTAAGAAAGGTAGATGGGTCGCGTCTAATCCCGTATGGGACCATGTGATTAGGGTGGCAAGAGGAAAGTCCTCGAGGATCCTCTTGATTTCAGCTGGACGGGTTTCTCTAAAACTCTCAGGTAAGTACATCATGCCCCAAGCATTTGTGTAAGAATTAGCCGAGTTGTTAACAAGTTCACCATACCATATACTTATTAATCTAGCTTGCGATGTTGTTAGGTCAAGGCGATCTAGAAGTGTGAAATTCGCGTTCGATGGATAGGTTTGGGCTAAAATACGGCTTGAATTTTGTCCTGCTTACTAATATACTATGTATCCGCTAAGTAATTTAGTAAGCCTACATTAACTTGATAGAAGAAACTTTCCCCGTATCTTCTCCAATCCAAACTTTAGAGGTGCTAGTCGTGGGTAAACTATTGTCTTCTCGAAGGGCTCTTTCTTGGTTTCTGATTTCTACGACATTAATCCTGATTTTGGCGTGTTCGTCCGATGACGATGCTCCCAACGTAACGTCATCTGGAGAAGCAGCAACTGCGGTCCCTGTGAAGGAAGCAGCAACTGCGGTTCCTGTGAAGGAAGCAGCAACTGCGGTCCCTGCGAAGGAAGTGGCAACTGCGGTCCCTGCGAAGGATCCTGTTACCGTTACTGACGCTTTAGGGCAGGCGATAAGCTTCGAGGAGCCCCCTAAGAAAATTGTCACACTAAGTCCCACCGCAACTGAGATTCTCTATGCGGCGGGGGGGTCAGCAATCTTGAGGGATAGAGCATCTAACTTCCCGGTTGAAGCACAATCTTTACCTGACGCGGGGAGTGCCTACAATCCCTCTATTGAGGCAGTTGTTGGGGTCCAGCCTGATTTAGTGATAATAGAAGCATTGACGCAAGCGAGATTTGTTCCGATTCTGAAGCAGTCTGGACTTAAGGTGATGGCAGTTAAAGCTGAGACTGTGGACGATATTACTAACCATATCATCAATGTCGGAAGGGTGATTGGTGAAGAAGTTGTTGCTAATGAGCGAGTCGCCGAGATTACAAGCCGCCTTGAACAAGTTGGTAGCTCGGACACTCGAACTTTTCTCATTCTGATATCTGATCAGGACCGGAACTTGTATGCTGCCAGATCAGAATCGTATACGGGTTTAGTCGCGACGACATTGGGTCTAATAAATAAAGCTGAAGGACTCCCTGACTCAGGTCCTTACCCAGGGTTCTCTATGATGTCTACTGAAGCGATTCTTATGGCAAATCCCGATCTCATTGTGACTATAACCCCAGCTCCAGAACCAGCTCCGCGACTATCCGATACCATTACTCGGATTCCACCGTTTGCAGGGCTAACGGCAATCCAAACGCGTAGCATCTTCGAGGGAGATGTGACCCTTCTCCTCCAAGCGCCTGGCCCTCGAATAGTGGAAGCGGTAGAATCACTCTCGGAAGGCCTGAAATTTGAAGATCGTTAGCTAATCAATGTGACGTACCATATCAAATACGGCTGCTTGTTGAGTTTTTGCTTCCTGCTTATGGCAGCTGGCCTGCTTTTGGGGCCAAGTGACCTGACATTAGGCGAAACCATCAACGGATTGTTTATGTCCGATCAGTCAGGATCGAGCCGTACAATTGTCTGGAGTATCAGGATTCCCAGAATTGTAGTTTCAATGGTGGTCGGGGCATCGCTTGGCCTGGCCGGGGTATTGATACAATCCTCCACCCGTAGCTCATTTGGAGATCCTAATCTCTTCGGGGTTGGTGGTGGAGCAGTCATTTTTCTCGCTGCGTCAGCCGCAGGAATTGTTGTTACCGGAGAGTTTGGGATATTCTTGGGGTGCGTAATTTCTTCGTTGGCCGTTGGCTTAATTCTCTCGGTACTTGTTTCAAGCAAAGACCTCTCTCCAGTAAAACTGGCGATCATGGGAATTGCCGTAGGAGCGTTGACCGTCTCGATTGGGACTTCAGTTATTTCGCATGGGCGCGTGTTCCCCACTCAAGTGATTGGCTTGCTAGCAGGATCGTTTACCTCGAGTAGTTGGGTGGCCGCTCTCTATGCATTCCCTACTTTTGCTGGCTGCTTCATTATATCTCTGTTGGTCTCCGGACGGTTTGCCCCGATTATGTTAGGGGATACTCTCGCTAGGTCATTGGGAGTAAACCCAATTCTTATGCGGAACCTAGCTATGGGCATTGCCGGAATACTCGCGGGTGTAGCTGTTTATGGAGGAGGGTTGATCGGGTTTGTAGGTCTGCTGTCGCCTCATGTTACTCGGAGGGTGCTTAATAGTTCGCCTCTGAATCTCGTTTTTGGCGCATCTCTAATTGGCGCAATTCTTGCACTAGGCGCTGATCAAATTTCGCGCCTCTTATTTGCTCCGACAGAGCTTCCGGTCGGGATGACTACAACGATCCTGGGGGCTCCTGCCATGATTTACTTGGCGCTCAGAATGAAATGAAGATACGCGTAGAACAGCTAGGGTTAATAATCAATAATACCCCGATACTTAAGGGGATATCGTTCACCGTCCCTCATGGGTCGTTCGTTTCCCTAGTTGGTCCAAATGGTGCAGGAAAGTCATCAATCCTCCGGGTGATCGCGAAGGATGTTGCCGGATACTCTGGTACTGTCACCGACCTGCGGCAGGGTGAATTTACATACCTTCCCCAAGGGCTTATGCCTCCCCCGTTTCTGAGTACGATTGATGTTGTGAAGCTAGGATTTTATGGACAAGGCTTGACAGATCATGAAAAATTTACTGAATCAAACCGTCTCTTAGAGACTTGTGGTATTCAGGATATATGGTCCCATCCGTTCGTGGACATCTCTGCGGGAGAGAAGCAAAGAGCTTGGTTAGCATTCGCATTAGCCCAAGCTAAGGAGCTCATCCTCATGGATGAGCCTTTAGCTGCAATAGATATCCCTGCACGCAGAAGCTTTTTTGAACTTTTGAGGTCTGTCGTTGATGAGGGGAAAACGCTTGTTTTAGTAGCACACGATATCGGATTGGTACGGGAATTCTGTGACCGACTGATCTTTCTGCAGCATGGGCAGAAATCCTTTGAAGGAAGTCCTGCTGATTTCGAATTGCCATTACATTGGCGGGGTTTATTGGTTTAAACCAAATTCCTCAGTTCAGGGTTTCTGGAATCTCTTTATGGAGCGATAACTCAGGCCAATAGCTGCACTTACACCGAGCCCAGCGGCCGCACCTATACCAGCACCGATCTGGCCCGTAGTGACCCCGAGGATCCCACCGATCACAGCACCAAACAATACCCCGTAGATAATCCCTTTAAGCATTGAAGCCCCCATCTTCTTACTCTAGGATTGATTGAGCCTACCAAACACCACTGGGCCTAGGTGGTCCACTGCTGTCGCATCCGAAGGTTGAATTCATGGGAAAGCACTCACTAACTATTGTACCAAACACACCTCGCACGCTAGCTTTGTCAAGGTCTTTGTTAGTGTTCGAGCGGTTTGCCAATCCCATGGAGCGTAATGAGAGGTAAATTCAAAGCAATTCGGATCATCTCGAAGATTCATGGGTATATCTATCGTTTTTCAAGAGGTAGAGTCGGGAAGCAAATTGGCGAGGTGACGTTTCTATTACTAACAACGACAGGTAGGAAATCTAGGAAAAAACGAAGTGTTCCCCTAACAGCGATCCCTTATGGGGCAAAGTACCTTGTAGCCGCATCCTTTGGAGGTAGCCCGGTTCATCCAGCTTGGTTGATTAACATTAGCCAGAACCCGACTGTGACTATTAGAGTTGGGTCTATAGTCAAACAAGCTGAAGCTTTCATAATAAGAACGACTGACACTGGGTACGAGGAGATGTGGGAAAAAGCAATCGCTGTAACTGGACGGTACGATAATTATAGGAAAGCAACTTCACGCCCGATCCCGATTGTGGTGATCACTCCAAACGAAGGGCCAAATCTGTGACTAGAGTGAGTGGTGCCGAAGGTCAGAGTCGAACTGACATGGGGTTGCCCCCAACGGTGTTTGAGACCGTCGCGTCTACCATTCCGCCACTTCGGCATTTAATTACTCGTATTATACTGATTATCCGATCTGAGGACGTAATCACCGCTTGAGAAGCGAAGTCCTAGACTAGTTAGTTCATCAATTCATCGACGACGCGGGCGACTAAGGCCGTCGGCAGAATGGTTGGCTTCCCGGTTACGGAATTGACGATTTGTTTCATTCCTAGATCCATTCCCATACAGTTGAGGAGGATGTAGTCGACATTGGCTTCCTTGAGTTCATTCGCAGCTCTTGTCCAGTCGGCTTTACGAGCATCAGAAGACGTGTAGGGGGAGGCATGTGTCATTATGACATCCGCGGCGCCCCAATACGCGTTCGTGGACGGGCCATTCTCGATTTGCCCGACATGCGGCTGGATCACGCCCAGTCGAGCTCCGTCGGCTAATGATTTAACAACTCCCTGGACAATGCCTCCCGGGTCGATCACGACCATGTCATCTCTTTTCAATTCCTCGAAGCCACCGGTACATGTAAGGACAACCAACTCGGTGCCGAGAGATGCGAGATCATCAAGCGCGTGCCCCATCAGTGGCGAAACATTGTCGTGAGTCACCGCCACCTCGGTTCCATTTTGGAGAGTTGTTGCAAGTGGACGCTCCCCCGGCTTCGGTGCCATATTCTTGATTGTGGTGAGATCGAGATTGTCCAACGCTCCTCTTTGGAGCACTTCCACGTCTGCCGGGAGATAATGTTGCATTACCGACATAATGTCTTCCCTGGGAGATTGACCAATCGTGACAATGCCCATCTTTCGCATGTCCGTCTTATCCTTTCAGGGGGCTGTACTCGAGATTGTAGCCAAATGCGTTTGGCCCGACAACGGCTAGTCCCTGTGTTGTTGTCCACAACTTCGGGGCGGGGAAACCTAGAACAGTTACTCGAAACCCATATCGAAGGAGTTCCGTAGTAATCGGTTCGCCAGTCTCATCAACAATGCAGATTAGATCGGGGACAATACAGACGGGATTTCCATCCATCCAAGCGATCAAGTTCTCGTTTTGGAACTCGATCGTCATTTTATGTCCCTGGTCGGCGCGAGTTCCCTCAATCAATACCGTCCCTTTCGAGAACCCGCCAGTTGTTCGTCGTTCAACATCGGAAATTTTTCCCTGGAAGAGGACCTTGCCCCCGCAGGAGTTCAGGATTGCTTCAGTCGTGTCCGCGTGTACGTTTCTCGCCTGTTGGACAGCTCTCCCGAGATCTCGTGCGAGTGTGAGCGTATGAGGGACCGCGGTTCTACGCACCTGATCGGCAGTCATCGGGCCCACCGCATAGCAAGCGGCAGAGCCCATCTGAATAGTCAAAGCGCGAGCCATGCGTTCAACCCATCGGGCGTCAACTGCCTCCGAGATGATTGTGGTATTTCCCTTCTCGTCGGCAAGCGCCATTGGTGCGCATGGAACACCGTATGTGAAGAAGGTTTTCATCTGGAACTCTGGGAACGCCCGTCCCATTCCATCTGCGTCTACAACGGGGATACGAGCGATTGAGGCTGGGACAAACGACTCGACAGAGTTTGTCCCCCCGATCTCGTTAGGAAGCATCGCTGTTGCGGTCTCCCCTACAAATGCTTCAAGGGCGCGTAAGGCGTAATAGGACTGGTAGTCGGGAATCTTTTCATTTCCCACTGTTGGAGCACCAATGATACCAACGCATACGATGCGGGCATCGTCTGGGAGATCCTCAGGGGAGAGGATGTCTACTGAGCCGAATTCACGTATGGCTTGTCGCGCTCGTAACTTGCCGACATACGGGTTGCCTCCACCGCCTGTTCCGAGAATCCCGGCTCCGATCGCTATTGCTTCGAGATCGGCTTCGGTCACTCGCCACATGATGTATCCCTTTCATCCGAATCAGGTATTACGGCAACGTCTTTGACTGCTGGTGAATCTGTCAGGGAGATCGTCTTCTCGGGCTCGCCCCTAACTGCCGGCTTTCTTCCGATGCTCTTCCACCAGTTTCCAGGTCTGGTCGTTGAATGGGTAGTATTTCCCTGGGGAACACTGTTCGATCTCTAGTTGTGCCTTGACGATCCCTTCAACTTCTTCACGTTCATGCGCGATTCGAATCACTTCATCGACTGCAGTTCTGGGTACGACGACGACTCCGTCATCATCGCCTACTATGGCATCACCCGGTCGAACGAGGACACCACCGCACTGGATTGCCTCGTTCACTTGCCAAGGCCAAAATTCGGAAGGACCTTGCTTGGGAGTGATGGTCGCGGAGTAGACCGGGAACCCGTATTCCTTGATCACGTTGCTGTCTCGAATACCCCCGTCAGTCACCAATCCCGCGACGCCCAATTGCTTCAGACGGAAGAATTTGATATCCCCACCAATCGAGCTGTAACTCCAACGCATGGCGTCGATGACGATGACTTCTCCGGGTCCGCAGAGCTCAAATGCTACATACTCAGCCGACCGTTCGCCTTTCGGTTTATCTTCTGCAATGTCTGGACGGTGCGGGACGAAGCGCAATGTGACAGCACGACCAGCCATCGAGTAGCCTTGCTGGAGCGGGCGCGCACCTTCGATGAATGTTGAAGGCCATTTCATTACCCAGAGCGCGTCGATAAGCGTCTCGGTCGGGATTTTTCGAAGAATTTCCAGAGTCTCATTTGATATGGGTCCAACATCTGCCATCGGGCACTCCTTGTATCAAAGTCGATGGAAGCCACAGACAAAAGAGGTGTCGTACTCCCATGTAGAGCGAACGATACACTAACTTTCTCGATCTCTCCAGTGGGATATCGAGGAGCTGGTCTTGCTTTCTCGAGTGTGACGCCATAGGCTTGGCTGGTCCTGACTACGGATTCCTGACAATCGTGGAGGAATATTGAGATGACGAGTACGCTTATTTACGGCAAATATGTGGTCTGTAATGTGATCGACGCTAATTCCGCGGAAGTAATTACGGATGGCGCCGTGTATCAAGAGAATGGGATGATTGTCAGGGTGGGGAGATTCGATGATCTCAGGGATGAATTTCCGTCAGCAGAGCGAATTGGTTCGCGAAATCATGTTGTGATGCCGGGTTTAGTGAACGCGCATGACCATGTTGGGATGTCTCGGTTCCAGTTGGGTGTTCCTCATCGGCCGCTCGAACTCTCCAGCGCGTTGGGTCTTGGAGCGAAAGATCTTGATCCATACCTCGACCATCTGTGGGGTGCAGCACAGATGTTGGAATCTGGCACAACGACCGTCCAGGTGATGTATAGCCCGGGACGCGGCGAATCCCCGATTGCGGCGGACCTTACGGATAAAGTGGTTCGTGCGTATCGCGACGCAGGCATACGTCTTGCGTTCGCGCCCATTCTCCAAGATCAGAATTCCATGGTCGGCGGGCACAATGGCGACGAACAGACATTCGCGCGACAGTTGCCCAAAGACCTCTCTCAGCGCTTCCTCGACTTCATGGCCAAAGGATACTTTCCAGTAGATGAGATCATCTCGCTAGCAGAAGATGTTTTCAAGAAATATGACGGGAGTGAAAACGGCCGGATTAAAGTCACCGCGGCTCCCACAAATGTCCAGCGGTGTTCCGATGCGTTATTGATGGGGCTCAGAGCATTATCAAAGAAATACGATACGACGCTTCATATTCATCTTTTGGAAACCCTCTACCAAAAGTTCTTCGGTCTGCGTGCTTACGGGAAGACAGCCCTCCAGCATCTTGACTCGCTTAAGTTTCTCGGCCCGGACGTCATCTGTGGACACAGTGTGTGGGTCACCGATGAGGATATCCAGCTGCTTCGGGAGACAGGAACTGGTGTTTGCCACAACGCCAGTTCGAATTTCCGGCTTCAATCTGGGATTGCGCCGGTTCCACGATTCCTTTCTGAGGGGATTCCCGTCTCCATCGGCACTGATGATACGGGGATTAATGACGATAAAGACATGTTCCAGGAAATGCGGCTGGTTCTCCGTATTCATCGTGTTCCGGGGTTTGAACACACCCCTCCAACTGCGCATCAGGTTTTCGCCATGGCGACAGCGAATGGGGGGCATGCGTGTGGGTTTGGGGATTCAATTGGGGCTCTTGAAACAGGCAAGAAGGCTGATATCGTTCTCGTCGATCTAAAACGTATCGAAGAGCCGTATCTCGATCCGGATGTGTCGATTGTGGATGCAATCGTCCACCGTGCTCGCGGCAGTGACGTAGATATGGTGCTAGTTGATGGGGAGATCGTGGTGCGGGATGGCAAACTGCTACGCCTGGATCGGGAACGCTTGGTACGAGAGATTGCAGAAGTGTTGGATCGGCCACGCCATCCGCACGAACTCGCTCGCAAAGAACTGGGGTTGGAGCTTGAGCCACATATTCGCCGTTTCTATGCCGACGCGGTGAAGGATTTATCCGCTCCCCATGGTAAGTACAATGCACAGGGTTAGACGCCGATTCGGCACCGATCATTGTTTTGCGGCGAATTTTCTCATCAATCAGGATACTTTGGATGATATAATCGCTGCGCCGCTTCTGTTTGCAGTACAACTGAGATTGTTTGATCTACGTAGATCGGGACTGATGGGAGGAGCCAGTTATGAGCGATCCAATCGTTGTCTGGGGCGCCGGAGCAATTGGTGGGACTCTAGCAGCCCACTGGGTTCGCGCAGGGCAAGATGTACTCATTGTTGATATCGTTGGAGATCATGTCGAAGCATGCCGGACCTCTGGGCTAAAGATCGAGGGTCCGGTCAATGAATTTACTGTCCGAATCCCTGCCCTGCTCCCAGAGGAAGTGACAGGGAAGTACTCCCGCATGGTACTTGCGGTGAAAGCCCAGCATACGGAGGGAGCGGCAAAAGCGTTGGCTCCGCATCTGGCTGATGATGGATTCGTCGTTTCTACCCAGAACGGGATGAATGAACTAGTTATTTCAGAGGTGATTGGCAAAGAACGAACGATTGGCGCGTTTGTAAACTTCGGTGCGGATTGGATGGAACCAGGGCGGATTCTCTTTGGGAATCGTGGAGCTGTGGTCATTGGCGAATTGGATGGCGTGGCAATAGATCGGACGCGATCACTGTTCGAACTCATGCAAATCTTTGAACCAGATGCTGTGCTCACCGATAACATCTGGGGCTATCTTTGGGGGAAAATGGGTTATGGGGCGATGCTGTATGCGACGTCACTGAACAATAACTCCATGGCAGATAACTTTGCAGATTTGCGTTTTGAGCCGGTTTGGATTGCCATTGCTCGAGAAGTAATGGAACTCGCGAACAAACGTGGCGCTGATCCAATAGGGTTCAATGGATTTGATCCTGCTGCGTTTATGCCTGGTGCGAGCTTGGAGATAGCACAAACATGCGTCGCACAGTTAGCCGAGTTCAATCGGCATTCAGCGAAAACACACTCCGGTGTATGGCGTGATCTGGCAATCCGCAAGCGTAAGGTGGAACTTGAGCCGATCCTGACCCTTATTCAGATGGCCGGAGAAGTCGGGTTGCCCGTAAAGATGCTGCGCTGCCTTGTCGACCTTATCCATGATGTCGAAGAAGGGCGACGTCCACTTACTGAAGAGAACCTTTCCGTCCTGTTAGAAAGGAGTCAGTCATGAGTGAGCCGATCGTTGTTTGGGGTGCAGGAGCCATTGGTGGCACAATTGCCGCACATTGGGCCCGTGCTGGAGAGGAAGTTCTCCTTGTCGATCTTGTCGCTGAGCATGTCGAAGTGTGTCGGTCTTCTGGGCTGAAGATCGAAGGCCCCGTCGATGAATTCCAGGTAGTAATCCCCGCCCTTCTCCCAGAGGAAGTGACGGGACAATTTTCCCGGATCGTCTTAGCAGTGAAAGCCCACCATACTGAGGAAGCAATTAAGTCAGTCGCTCCCCATTTGGCTGCGGATGGATTCGTCGTTTCTACACAAAACGGGCTTAATGAACTGGTGATATCAGAAGTTATTGGTAAAGAGCGAACCGTTGGGGCGTTTATAAACTTTGGTGCAGATTGGATCGAACCCGGCCGAGTGATGTTTGGGAATCGAGGGGCTGTGGTGGTTGGTGAATTGGATGGTATTTCGGTTGAGCGAACACGAGATCTCCATCGATTGATGCAAATCTTCGAACCTGATGCTGTCCTGACCGACAATATCTGGGGATATTTGTGGGGCAAACTTGGGTATAGCGCGATGCTGAACGCGACTGCACTGACGAACAATTCAATGGCAGATAACTTCGCCGATCCGCGGCTTGAATCCCTCTGGATTAGTCTTGCCCGTGAGGTCATTGGGCTTGCCCATAAGCGTGGGATCACCCCAATTGGCTTTGACGGGTTTAATCCGGCTTCCTTCGCGCCTGACAGTGGCGCAGAGGCAGCGAAGCAATCGATCGCAGACTTAGCGGAGTTCAATCGGCATTCCGCCAAGACTCACTCGGGTGTATGGCGGGACTTAGCAATCCGGAAACGAAAAACAGAAGTTGATGCGAAATTCCCGCTTTTGATCCAGTTGGCGGAAGAAGATGGATTAGAAGTCCCCCTGCTTCGTTGTCTGACTGGTTTGATTCATGAGGTGGAAGAGGGTCGCCGCGAGCTTGGTGATGCGAACCTAGAGATTCTCCTTGAGAGAATGTGAATCTACGTTCCAAGCAGGTTTCCCCAATGATGAGAGAGTAATTTCGTCCCACAGCGTGATGTTCGAACGCGCTAAATGGCAGTTCCGTAAGAATGGCGTGGGATCACTATCACGACAACTCGGTTCCCATCGAGCATCGCCTGATCGTATTCTTCCCAGTTTGGATGCTCGCTTCCTGAAGCGGCCCTGTAGACCTCTCGTAAGGTGAGCCGTAGCTTTTCCGGGTCAGTGTGTTGAGAGGAAAGAACTGTTGCTTCCCCTTCGAGCACGAGGTATCGCCGCCAGTTGGGAGCAGAGACGAGTAAGCTGCATCGCGGGTCCCGGCGTAAATTCGCGTATTTGGCTGACCCTTCGACTGTTGAGAACGCGACTCCTTGCTGGATTAATCCACAAGTCACGATACTCATTTGGGCACTCCCCGTCTTTCGGAACGTCGTGAGGATACCGTTGTGATTCTCACGAAGGAATGTCTGCATTGGTTCAGAGTTCATCGTTCCACCTCTCTGGCTTAGGCGTAATTACTCTTTATATTCCCGCGGATATCGACGTTTCCGAGCCTCACGTTGTTCTTCGGTCAGCGGCTCACGGCGAAGAAGGAGCCATATGCCCAGCGTTACGAGAACGGAAAGCCACGCCCAGCCTTGCCCAAATAACACATTGAGAGCGGCTGCCAGTGCGATTCCGATTAGGATTGCTTTCAGCAGAGGGCTTCGCTTGCGCATCGCACAGTCCTTTCAGATGGTTTCCCGCACCGTCAGGGCGAGTTGTCTATGGTCTATCACGTTGGCGGAGGGGTAGGAGAAGCTGTTCCTTGCGCAGGCTGGCTGAATTCAGGGTCGTTTGGTTCCTCGGGGCGCTTCAGTTTCCAGAACAGCAGTGCGGAAAGCAGGTAGACAATACCGATCCAAAAGAACGCGATGGAATAGCTGCCGGTCCGATCCCTGATCCATCCGGCGACTAGTGGCCCACCCGTCGACATCAAGCTCTGGATCATGGTCACTCCTCCACGGAGCGAGCCAAAGTTTTTTCTCCCAAAAAACTGTCCGACCAGTGCCCATGTCACTGAATTACTTGCCTGTGCTGTAGCGAAGAGGACGACGAACGCGACGCCGGTGACTATCCCTCCGGGTCCCCACGCTATTGCAGCAGCTGCAACAGCGCCTGCCACCATGGCGACTGCAGAGATCTTTGTTCGAGACCACTGGTCAGCGAGAAATCCGGCGCCGATCATTGTTGGTAGTCGGATGAAAGCGTTGAGTGAAACAAGGGCTGCAGCCGTCCCCTCGCCCACATCCCGGGACACAAGCATCGGCACCATGTGTACTGTTAATGCAGATTGTGCGACGAGGCGTAATCCGATCGCCAAAGCAAGTAACCAGTAAGTAGTAGTGTGCAGGGCTTGACTGATTGTGAAGTCAGTTGAGGAGACTCCGATCAACTGACGGCGACGATCGTCGTTGCTCTTTTCGCTTGTGCTGACTGGATTTGACGATTGGCGTTCCTCTGTGGGGCCCGGGAATTCTTCGTAGTCTGCCTCATGAGGATGGGGCCTTCTCATTAAGAGTGCGAGAACGGGACCAAGCAGTAGCAGAACTATGCCTGAGCCAATGGCGGCCAATCGCCAACTTTGATTCAGTACCAGCCATGCCACAAAAGGCGTGACGACAAACCCGCCAAATGCCGATCCCGCTGAGGCCAAAGACATGGCGATACCGAGTCTGCGCCGAAACCAAAGGTTAATGGATGCAGCGATCCCGTGGAATGGTACCGAGAATCCGACTGTGAGCAGGCTAAGGAAAACCGCCAGAAACATGGCGAACGATTGCACTTGGGATAAAAGGACAAATCCCACTCCCCCGATGATGACCCCAGTAAAGATCACCATTCTCGGACCAAGACGGTCTACCAGCCAGCCGGCAACAGGACCTTCGATTCCGCCCTCGAGTGTGCGGATTGAGAAGGCGAGAGATAACTTCGTATAGGTGATATTGAACTCTCTGATCAATGGGAGGAAATAGACTGACATTCCGGTGTGGTAGAGCCCGCCAAAAAGCGTGTTGAATACCGAAGATGCGACGACAATCCACCAGCCGTGGTAGAGTTTTTTGGCCTCGCGGACCTCTTGCGGCGGTTCATTCACAGGCGAGGACACTACAGTGCATCGCTTTCTGTGTTTTGCCTATGTCGCCGAATTCGCCTGATCATAAACCAGATTAACCATATACCTGGTATCCAGATCGGAGCGAAGATCGCGATTCGTATCAGGAAGTCGACGATGCTTTGAGCGAATCCGATCAATCCGCGTATGGCATCCTTACCGGTCTCTAGAGGGGCCCACCCAGGCTCGACCAGCGATTTTCCACTTGTGGCGGGACGTATGTTGATCGTAACCAACGACTTTGCGGACGTCGTTTCGAGGTATGTCATACGGCCCTTTATCTGCTCGGCCTGAACCTGAACATCAATTGCCGCCTGGCGGACCTTCAGGATCTCTTCGACTGTTTCCGCTTTTCCAAGAAGCCTGAGATAGTGTTTCTCAGTTTCTTCGAGCACGTGGAGGCGGGATTCCAGATCAACGTACTCTTCGGTCACGTCTTGGGCATTCATGGTTTCTTGAGCTACGCGAACGGCTAGTGCCCGGATGTCGATCATGGCGGTTTCGAGCTGTTCTGCGGGGATACGTATGGACATCCATCCAAAACGAGTTTCGACCTCGCCGCTGAGTTGGGAAGACACGACGAAGCCGCCCAACTTTGTCGTTACACTTTCGATGCTTTCCATGGTGTCACTAACATTCTTGACTAGAATATCGATGTGGCTGGAGTGGACCGTCATGCGGTTTTCTTGGAGAGGAGTTCCCTGGAGCGATCTGCCTGGGGAATTCGCGGTAACAGGTTCTGCTTTGTGTGAGAGGGTCATCGGGCGGGATTCTGCAATCCTTGAGGCTAACCCTTCCGCGCTATCGGAGTGGCCGCGGTCATCGCTGCAGGATGTCCCGATCATCATCGCCAATATGGACGCAATGACCAGAGTTAATGGGACAGTTTTCATATGGACCAGACTTTTATATCAGTATGTGTTCTTTATAGTACACCCTTGTACCAGCACGCGTACTGCTTAGGCTTCTGATGCTGTTATCCGAATACTTCGAGAGCATGTTTCAGGACCGTCACCGATAGTGGTGTGGTGCCAATCATCTCTCCGTCTATGTTGAGAGGCTCATCTCTATCTGGTGAAAGCGAGAATCCAGAAGCCTGATAATAAATTACCTCAGGCTCGTAGATGTGGGTTCCGTCGAATAATTTCGGGAGTACGGATAGTAGTCGCCTCCTTGTAATCCCTCCGTCGACGACTAGAATATCGATCAACCCGTCATCCAGTTTCGCCTTCGGTGCCATTTTCATGCCTTTCCCAACGTGGAGTGAGTTGCAGGCGATGATGAAAGTGAATTCACGCAGGAACGGTTCCCCGTCAACGACCAAAGTTGCTCGTCTGCTCTTCTTCAAGAAAATCTCGATAATGCTTGCGATGGTATATCGACTTGGACCAAGCCATCGCATCCCTTCAGCACGCTTTCCCACGTCCGTGACCAATCCCCAGCCAATCAAGTTGATCGAATGTAACACAAGATCGGGCATTTCCGTACGGACAACGTCCACTGGGCGGGTGTGTCCTGCAATGATGGCTTTGGCCGCGTTGATCGGATCGACGAGGTTAAGATCGTGGAGAAATGAGTTTCCTGAACCACCCGGGATTAGCCCGATGGGGAGCCTCTTGGGGTCTTCTCGTTCCATCATCCCGTTGACGACTTCGTGGAATGTCCCGTCCCCGCCTAATGCCAGAAAGCCGTCATAGTTTGTAAACTCGAGTTGTGCGGCGAGTTCTCGAGCGTGCCCCGCGTAAGCAGTTTCAACGACTGATACATCGTGGCCTTGTGACGCAAACATCGGCTGAATACGCTGGAGGATCTCCGCACTTTGTTTCTTGCCGCTTTGTGGATTAACAACTAGGATAAATCTCATATCGGTGCTCCATGCTGTATGTATGAGAGCCGCTGTCTGAAATACCTTTCTAGTGTTCTCTTACCCCGCCAAGTCCAATCCTTCTGATAAGGCCGAGATGTGCTCCGGGGTGATTCCACAGCATCCGCCGATTATCGTCGCTCCGCATGAAATCCACTCACGAGCGTAATCCAGGTAGTTCTGGGAATCAGTCCCGGAAGCCCAGTGTCCCCCTGAGATTTTTTGTGCTTGCCCAATTTGAACTCTGTCTCCCCCTCCGTGCGCGTAAGCTCCCAATGGTAACGAAGTGTAATTCTTCAACTCGCGCAGGGCCTCAGCGGTCACTTCCGGTGGCGAGTGCATGATAAAAAAAGCTTGGACATTCGGTGATGAGCTGGCAGCGACTGCCTCGCCAATGGTTTCTCCTCCGTGTCTGCCCATTAATCCTAGATAAATCTGACCATGGTAACTTTCGCAGGACAATCCAACCCAGATAGGAAGCCCCGTTTCCGTTGCGGCATCAATCGCAGCTTTCAGGTCCACAGTCCGTGTGAACATCTCCAAAACGATGAGGTCGACCCCAGCTCCAGCCAAGATCGTTACTTGTTCCCGGTAATCTGCCAGGGCCTCTTCATATGGTGGCATAATTTCTGGGTGGCCCTTGGGCTCGAACGCGGATATGGAGCCTGCTATGACGACGGTATCTTCTGCATCGCAAAGTTTCCTGGCGTCCATTGCTAGTCTTACTGACTGGAGATTGATTTCTTCTGTTTGGCCAGATAATCCATCGATCGCCAATGTAACGCGGCTTGTTGAAAATGTATTCGTAATGATGATCTCAGCGCCGGCATGGATGTAATCCCGGTGTATGTCTCGCACCAGGTCAGGTGAGGTGATGTTGGCGTTAGCTGACCAGGCAAGGTCGGGATGTATAGGGACTCCGCGCCGCGGTATCTCCGTGCCTGTTCCGCCGTCCATAATGATCGTGTGACCTGCCATGATCTTCGCCTGCAACCGATCAATAGCGTTCGTCATCGTTCTCGTCCTCCAGAGTAGTGCTTCGTGGATCGAAGCCGTAATCATTGATTCCTGTTTGGCCTTGCTGCAATGCCCAGATAAAGAGGGTTACCCAACCGATGAATGGGATCAACCACAGCAACAGCCATCGGCTGCCACGGTTGATGTCGTGGAGTCGCCTCGCACTCAGTGCCAGACTTGGGACAATTGTGGCCAAGCCCCATATTCCTTCAAATAATCCGTTAGAGATATCCGCATTGTGAGTGCCAGCAATCTTGTCGAGGCCTTGTGCGACCACCGAAACCCCGAAGACGAACAGAGCCCACCACCAGAATTCGGCCCGCGTCGCGCGTCCATGGAAGTGGTAATATTGCCGGAATCCAAGTTCGACCGCTCCCCCAAGTGTGATGGATGAAGATCGTTGGGATTGAGTCCTAGGCGTACGGCGAGGGGATTTACCGAGCCGCGCGCCACAGTCCCGGCAGAACTTTACATTCTGTGGATATTCGATCTCGCACTGGTTACATTGCATGTGCTCCCCTCTCGTTTCGCGATGCTCAGTATTTGACACCACCAGGTTTTATAATAATCATACTTTGCCAGATATGATACGGATTTCCTTGGATTTGAATGCCCTGCTAACTTAATGTTGGCCCTCTCGTTCTTATTACCATTGGACGGTTCGACAAGGTGATAGCCTAGGGATCACCTAGTGGACACAGTTCATATCTAGTACCCTAATAGACTAACTCGACAAAATCGAGATAAGAGGTGGCTATGAAAAAGAGACGCTTGTTTCCCATAACACTGGTTGTGTTGGTCGGGCTCGCGATCATCGGTGGTGTAGTTAGTGCACAGGGTGGCGGGCAGGATACCGGCGTATTCACACAACGCGTTGCGCAGATACTAAACGTTAATGAGACGGCTCTCCAGGATGCGATGATACAGGCTAGACAGGAACTCGCTCAAGAGAAAGTTGCAGCCGCGGTAGAATCTGGCAAGATCACACAAGAGCAGGCAGCTCGAAAGTTAGTGTGGATTGAGGCGACCCCTGAAGAACGGAAAGCGATGCGGCTCGAGAAGATTCAATCAGGTTTAGCAGCCGCGGTAGAATCTGGCAAGATCACTCAAGAGCAGGCGGATGCAAAGTTAGAGGCGTTGATGTCGAAACCTGCCGGAAAAGGCCATCATGGTCAGCACCGACATGGGAAGCCGGGGTACCGAAAATTTGGAAAGAAATAAACGCCATTGACTGATTGAATCCAGTAGAGAGATGTAAGAAGAAGAGCCCTCTGGTCTAGACTGAAGGGCTCTTCTTTTATGGGGGGTCCACCTGTTCAGATGGATGTGCGGAGAGCCCCTGATAGTTGCGGCTTGAACTGAATTTCGTAAAGAGTCGAATACAAGCCGTTTTTGCTAATCAACTCGCTATGTGTCCCAGCTTCGATAAGCTTGCCCTCATCGAGGACAATAATTTTGTCTGCAGCGAGAACGGTCGAAAGACGATGAGCGATAGCAACGGTTGTCCGACCTCGCATCAGTGGCTGCATCGCTTCTTGTATTTGGAGTTCCGTTTGAGAGTCTAATGATGATGTAGCTTCGTCCAGCACGAGAATTCGAGGGTTTTTTAACAGCACGCGTGCGATAGCCAGTCGCTGCTTCTCGCCGCCGGACAATCGGTAACCTCGTTCCCCGACTATCGTGTCGAGGGCGTTGGGCATCCGATTCACGACGTCATCGAAGCGAGCTACTCGGCAGGCATCGAGGATCTGTTGGTCTGATGCTTTCTCGTCTGCGTAGAGGAGATTATCTCGAACGCTCGCATTGAAAAGGTATGTTTCTTGGGTGACAACGCCCATCTGGTCCCGAAGCGAGTGAATCTTGATTTCACGGACATCTATGTCGTCTACAGTAATAGACCCCTCGGTAATGTCGTACAGGCGAGGAATCAGGTAGGTGGCGGTTGTCTTCCCTGCTCCAGTCGGGCCCACGAGGGCTACTAATTGTCCGGGTTCTGCTGTAAACGAAACACCGTGCAGGGCCCAACGATCAGGGATGTACTGGAATCCAACGTCATAGAAGCCGATACGTCCTTTCGCGGGGATTGCCAACGGGATCGCGTTCTGGGATTCGACCACATCGGATTCAACGTCGAGGTATTCGAAGATCCGTTCAAATAAGGCGAGCGAACCCATGATTTCAACGTGAACGTTGGCGAGTTGTGACATGGGCTGGTAGAGCCTGACCAGTAACGTGGCAAAGGCCACGAGCGTCCCGAGCGACATCTCGCCCTGCATTACCAGATATCCTCCATAGAGGTAAACGAGGGCGGGGCCAATAGCTTCGAGGACTTGGAGAATCATCCGGAACCAACGTCCAAGCATGTTTGTCCGGATCTGTACGTCCATGACTTCGGCTGCCTTGTTTCCAAACCTGATCCGTTCGTATGTCTCTTTTACGAAGGCTTTCATGAGCAGGAATCCCGCGACGTTCAGGGTTTCCTGCATGATCGCGTTGAGGTCCGCGAGTTTGGTTTGTGACTCTTTCTGTAATTTGTACCGACGACGCCCCACGCGACGAGCAGATCCTACTGCGAACGGGAGGACAGCCAGCGCCACAAGGGCTAGACGCCATTCCATGAGGAGGATCACGGAGATTGTTGAGATAAGTACGAACACCTGCATCACGCTCTGTGTGATTGTGTCTGTCACGACCCGGTTAATGTTGCTTACGTCATTGCTGAGTCGGCTCATCACCTCCCCGGTCTTGGCTTGGGTAAAAAATCGGAGAGACAGGGTTTGTAAATGACTAAACATGCTTGTCCGGAGGTCAAAAACGATGCTTTGGGCGATATACGCACTAAATCGGGTTTGAATGACACTGACGATCCCGGCGATTCCCGGCGCAGCAATCATTCCTAGAGCGAGTAGAAGGAGCAACAATAGACGCTTGTCAGGTATCGCGACGTCGATCACGGTTCGGATTAGGAGGGCGGGCGTCAACGCTAGAAATGCCATAGCAATCACGGTGACCAGCACTATGAGTCCGGGTCTCCAGTAGGGGATCAGGTAGCTTGCCGCGCGAAAAACTAGAGCGCGCGTGACGCGAGACGGCTTCTCTTGCTGTCTCCGATGCCACATTCCATGCATCATAGCGGAGCCTCCACACCGACCACGATACGTACCTGAGTATCCAGGATCCCATGATGGTCAGCTTAGTTGAGGCATTTCAACTCTTACTGACCTCTTACAGGTAGTGGATAGGAATCTAGGTTAGGCGACTGCCATATCGTGGCCATGGCACATCGGGGATTTGATGCGGCCGCATCCATTGGGGCAGTTCAAGACGTTGACGCTCGTTCCGTCGGGCTTGTCCAGTGCGCCGAATACCAATTCGGTGCCACATTTGCCACAGTTGATTCCCGTGACTTCCATATCGCAACTTTCATCTGAGCAGTGGTACTTTGCCATTGAGCGTTCTCCTTGTTTACTGTTTTTTCAATTCTAGCTTCCAGAAATTGCTATCCGCAAGATGTTTCGATGAGCCTATTATCGATTTCCTCTGAACTTTGCTGGCCTAGGTGTTCTCTATACGGCTAAGCATCGACTGCAACTGAGGATAAGATGGTCTTCAACATATCCAGCGCTTCAGAATTGTTGAAACGTTCGCTCGGATTCGACTCCTCTGACGCGTCGTCGAACTTTACAGTAGAGGCCGATATCTCGGTTGACTCGAGAATCTTGTCGAATGTTTCTCCTTCTGAGCGTAGATAGTCCGCGTCAAGGCCTTCAAGCATGCCATCCCTCAGGTCGATATTCATATCTTCAATCTCTGTCGACTCAAGGGCGTCGGTAAGCCCATCAAGGTTTCCTGCTTTGCCTATTTCCACAAGCCCTTCCCGCTCCATGTTACTCACCATCGGAGCCAGTTTCGCCTCTTCGTCAAGTTTCTCGTAGTCTTCCTCGGACATCTGGACAGCCATTTGGTCGAGTTTGCCGTCCTTAGCCATGCGCTTGTAGTCTTCTTCGGACATCTGGACGTCCATTTCGTCCAGCTTCCCGTCTTTGGCCATGCGCTCGTAGTCTTCCTCGGACATCTGGACAGCCATTTGGTCGAGTTTGCCGTCCTTAACCATG
>CAZVDP010000004.1:0-38862 GCA_964625945.1 uncultured Dehalococcoidia bacterium
AAGGAGATATTGATATTCTCCGGACTCTTCTGTGGACATAAACAATCGACCCATTTTGTCCTTTATGGGTTCGTCCGATGCATCAATAAATCTAGAGTCCTGAATCGAGAAAATGCCCCAGCGGTTGTACGAAAGGAGGTGCGGCATTTTCTGAGGTTGCCCCAAAATGTCAACATCTAAAAGTAGCATCCAATGCTTGTGGCGAAATGAATGACGTTCAGGAAGAAATCTTTCGTGTCTTAGAATCCCATTCAGCACTGAACTCATCATATGGCGTATCTCGCGAAATTGTTGACTGTGGCAGCGACGCGTTTACCCGAGGTAAACCCGTCTTCATGAAATCCATATCCCAGGTAGGCTCCACAAAAACGGATTCGTTCAGTGGTATGATTCAGTGCCCGAAAGTTCGCCTCATTCGCATCGACGTCATATCTCAATATTGGATGGCTGTAGGTCGTGGCGAATATGGTTTTCCCCTCATCGGGTCTAAGGCGTGGATTCAGGGTTACCAGAAATTCCGAACTTGTCTCCAATCGCTGGAGTCGATTCATGTTGTAAGTTATAGAAGTCCCTGATTGAACGCCATCATCTCGGTAGCTTAGTACGTTCCAAGAAGCCCATAGCCTACGATTCTTAGGCATTAGTGTCGTATCAGTGTGCAGCACAACCTCGTTACGAGAATATCTGTAGGCTGACAGGATGCACCGCATCTCGGGCGGGAGGTCTTCGACTATTTGCAGTGCTTGATCTGAATGAGTAGCAACGATCACCATGTCGAATTTCATTTCTGGTCCGTTGTTCGACCTTATCGAAACACTATCATCGGCCAATGTGATGAATTTAACATCGGTGGCAGTCAAAATCCTGCCCGAGAAACGTTTCGAGAATTCCTCCAGGTATTTCCTGCTGCCGCCTGTTATAGAAAACCACTTTGGTCGGTGTGATATGCCTAGCAATCCGTGGTTAGAAAAGAAGTCGACGAACACAGAAGCCGGGATGTTAAGCGCATCGTCTCTGTCACAGGACCAAATAGCTGAAGCAACCGCCACAAAATATTTTCTTATGACATCGTCTGGACATCCTAAGTCAGCCAAGGCGTCGACTATGCTTATATCAATATTGTCGTAACAACTTGCTCGTTTCCCAAGTAGCGCAGAAAACTTGTAGATGTTCCAAAGAAATTTGCCATGGCGAAGCGACTGCATTGCTTTAATGCTAGGAAAAAGTCCGGCCAGCGTTCCGGCATAGCCACTCCCGTCGTGGACATTTGTGTACGAAAACGACATGTCTGAGTGAGAGGTTTCGATCCCGAGATCCCTTATGAAATTAGAGAAATTAGGATAGTTCTTATCGTTATAGACAATGAATCCCGTATCGACATTGACCTCTCGCTCGCTAACATCAAGGGTTAACACGCTGTTCGCGTGCCCGCCAATCTCATCCCTCGCATCAATGAGTGTGACTTTATGGTGGTTATGCAATGAATAAGCTGCAGATATGCCAGATATGCCTGCACCCACGATTCCTACATGCACTGGATTCAGCCCCGTTTTTTCTCAAACAGGTAATTGATTAGATGCCAGTCTTTCCCGTGGTTGAATTTAAACAATTCAGAACAGGCAATCAAAAACATCCTAAACCTGTTTATAGTTATAGGATTCAACTTGGATGATGCTCCCTTTCCAGTGAGTAAAAAGGGCGTCTTGCCGCAGTCTAGATTACGTAACCAAGCTTCGAGTGTCTTGTGATAGTGTATTCCAGATTCGGTCCATGTTTGAACGTGACTCAACATGTTGTTGCAATCGCTGTAAAAGCCGTCGTATGGCATAATCCCACCAGTGAAAAACCTGCGGGACATCCAAGAGTTTCGAACATCATCGAACGTTTGGGGGTAAAAACGATGTGAAAACACCTGTATGAAGAGTTTTCCGTCCAGTTCCAACCAGTCCGCTATTCTTCGAATCAACTCCGTTGCGTTTCTAGTGTGTTCGAACATCTCAATTGCGATAACGCGATCGAACTTTTCCTTAAAGCTTAGACTGTTGATATCAGCTTTCACTACTCGTACATTACCTAGTCCTTTTTTCTTGCTGAGTGACTCAATAAAGTTTGCCTGAGTATGAGAATTCGTAACTGCTGTAACCTGAGAATGTTGGTGGCGTTCTGCTAAATATAATGTCGTAGATCCCCAACCAGCTCCTAGATCGAGGACGTTCTGGCCATCCTCTAATCTCGCTCTAGTCTCATACAGGCCCAATGTGTGCAATTCTGCATCGTCCAGTCCGTCCGAACTAGGTAACCAATATGAACTGCTGTATTTCATGCGCTTGCCTAAAGCCGTGGCAAACAAGTCCGTGGGGATTTCGTAATGTTGGGCGTTCGCTTCGTTTGTGTTGATAGCAATGGCGTCGGATTGGCGTTGATGTCTAAAGTCTGACTGGATTCGGTCTATTTGTGTATTGTCATATCGATTGATTCGACTTGCGTACCTTCTGATGCTCATCCCGCATAGACCGCGCAGGACGCGATCGGGCAGCAATTTGTAGTCAATCAACGGTTCAAACCACATGGCCTGCCTTCCTGAAAACAATCTGGTAATCGTCTATATGGTTTGAAGCAAATCCTCCCTCGCAGTAACTAAAATAGTAATTGAACCGGCGGATATCCCTTTCTGTAAATCCCAATTCCAATATCCTGTTGGAGTTATTTTGGAGATTGTTCCGCCAAGCGGACAATGTTGTTTCGTAGTGATTCCCAATTGAACGAAGATTTTCAGCAACGAATCTCCCAGAATCTCTAGCCGCGGCCTTGATTGCCCCCAAGGAGGGCAGCATTCCTCCGGGGAATATGTATTTTTGGATGAAATCACAGTTTCGCTTGTAGGCCTCATAGCGTTCATCGGGTATTGTGATTGCCTGTATCGTGAGCGTTCCGGATTCCTTTAACAACGTATCACATTGACGGAAGAAGACTGTTAATCCCTTGTCCCCAACTGCTTCGAGCATTTCAATGGAGTAGACGTGATCAAACTGTCCACGGACGGTTCTGTAATCTTGAAACAAAATGTTGACTCGATTTTGTAATCCCAAATTCTCGACCAACCGAACGCAGTGATCATACTGATTCTTTGAGAGGGTTATGCCGGTCGCCTTGCATCCGTAATTTTCCGCTGCCTTGATAATTAATCTTCCCCATCCACAGCCGATGTCCAAGACGTGATCGTCCTCGGTTAAATTACTCTGTGATAGTAGGAGGTCGATCTTCTTGTCCTGAGCCTCAGAAAGACCTATTCCTTCTGGCTCGAATACTGCACAGGAATAGGTCATGCTTGGATCTAAGATGTTGCCGAAGAACGCGTCGCCTAAATCGTAGTGATCGCCAATGTTTTTCCTCGACCAGTAGATCGAATTGGTAGATCGGATTCTCTGAACGAGTCCCGCATACACTTTCGCCGGGAATGCACCCCCATTGCCCCGTATACCCTGTGCATTAGTGTTATGGGCAAGGGTATAAAACAGCTGCGTTAGATTATCGGAGTGCCATTTGTGCCGCAAATATGCTTCCGCGAGCCCCAAGTCGTAGCCGAGAGCGATGTCAAAGAAGGCCGACCAATCGAGAATGTGAATAACTGGATTCCGACCACCTATATTGGGCGAGAGGTCTATGGTTTTTCCGTTGGGTAACTTGACAGAAACCGCCAACCCGCCCATTGCTTTAAGGATTAATGGGGATAGAGATTTACCTAATAGCCGAGTTATAAATTTCAAAGATATCCTCAGTGATGGGCCTGCTGAACCCACTTAGTTCTCTAGTGTATCGCCGATTCGTGGTACAGTCCTTCAAAATCCAACTTTTCTTGGATCCATCTCTTGATAATGTTCCTGAATTTGGTATGGATTTTCGTCACGACATTAGTCGAGGCATTCTGTTCTGTTACGCCCAATCCTAGTTGTTCTATAACCATCTCACCGACCAACCCATGGCCTCCATGGATAGCGCTAAGACCGTAGTGGAATAGCGAGTTAGGGAGCAATGAAATAAAACGTCTCTCGCTTTGAGAGGCATAGTTGGTCACCAAGAAGCCCAATTTGTGCTTGTCATCTAAGGCCCAATGAACTTCCCTTACAATGCGTTTCAATAATTGTCCCACACTACCATTCATCCTAGGGATCCACTCTCTGGTTTTGGCTGCTATGTACTTAACTGGTGGTATATGATTCCCAGGCATCTGAAACTTGCTGACAGACTTGATGATTTCTGTAATAAGAGAAGGATCTGCTTCTAGCTGCAGTGCTGTGAGGGCTCGAAACTGGACAGTGTGCAATGCCTCTCTGCCTTTTACCTTAGCTATTGCTTTAGCCGCACTGCTACCTCGCGAGAAAAACCCCTGTTGTAGTTGGTACCAATAGTCTGTAATAGATTCTTGGATTACACCATAAGTGGTTAAATTGATTGGGTGAAATCCAGCAGAGTGATACTCATGATACCTCGTGCTCTCTCTCGCTTCTCTGATCTCGTTCTCGATACATTTTTTACTGAGGCCAAAATCCATTAATATGTTCTTGAACGGCTCGGCATGCCCGAATTCGTCAGGTTCCCAGAAGCTCACTATGTAGTTGGCCAGCCACGGGGCATCGTAGCGTTTAGCGCCAATCATATACGTTTCGGTATATTGTTCGGTCAAGGATTCTGTTATTAACGATAGGCGAAAGGTCTGTACAATCTCCTCCTCAGACATGTTTGTGTGGGCGCGTATTTTTGACAGAGAAGTTTCGTTGGGATCTATCACATAATCATTCGATGTGATTATCTGCAACTTCGGCAGTTGTCGTTGTACATATTGATTCAGTGCTTGTCGATAACCTATCGAATTGTTATTCAAGTTCTTCCCCGTTATCTGTATCGCCGTTACTGATTACTGCGGCACTATTTATACCTTATCGCTAACGTCGGATCAATTCCTTCACCCTAACATTATTGCCTATACTTGATTCACCCGTAACGGAGTGATTGGCTCGGATTTTAAACCAGGCATATCGGATGAAAGCAAGCAGAAAATCCTGTGAGATAATTGTGCCCGCCTTTATGGTATCTAGCTTGTTGCTGTAGAACAGTTGATGGGTGCGAGAATTTCAGAAACGTTCAGACCGTCGGACTGTGCCTCTCTTCCCAAGTCTTGTCACTCTGTTTGATCCCCGCATTGCCTCGAATCCAATGACAGATTGATCTAACTGCAGAGTCACGCTATATTTGGCCCAAGAATAGATAACTGGGATCACCAGATACTTGGGAGGCATTGATGCTTAATGCAAAGGCTATGGGTTGGTCGCTTACAGCGGGGTTTGTTACTTTAATCGTTTTGTTTGCTGCAGGCATGCTTGGGGGTGATCATGACGGCACCGCCGAAGAGGTCGCTTATCTCGCGACAAACAACGATTGGATGTGGATTGTGCCGATAACGATGGTCGGTGGGCTTACTATGATCATATTTACGGCTGGATGGATCTCCTGGATTCGGAATATCGATGATTCCAGCGCTGTCCTGACTTATGCTAGCTACCTTCCATTATTGGCTTTATCACTGAGTTGGGTCGGTATCCTAAGTGGCGGCGTCGGTTCCCGTACGGCTGCGGACAACGCAGATGCGGCGTTCGCACTGATGCGGCTCAGTGACTTTACTGGTTTCATAGGGATCGTGATGATGCTGCTGAGTTTCTTCCTTGCAGGAACCGCCGCGTATTTCAAGAAGTCGGGTACGCCGGCTTTAATGGGGCTTCTTGGAATATTGGGACTAGCAGGGGTCGTCATGTCCTTTATCCCGGGGATGGGTTTCTTAGTGTTTATGGCGATTTTCCCACTATCCTTGCTCCTGCTAGCCTTCATTGGCATACAGCAGGCTCGCGCTTAGAACCGGCCACACGCATTCATTAATACAGAATGCTCCTACAAGTACGAGAGCATTGTATACGTAGGCGCTAAGTGTCAGGGTCAGTGGTAGCCCGCAAACAAGGCTGCACGATGCCTCCGACATTTAAAATCCGTTTCCTGAAACGGAGTGATTGACTCGTATGTTGAAACGGAACCGTCTACCGTTTGGAAGTCCAATGTGGCAAGTAGTCTTAGCGGCTACGGTAATGGCCATCTCGGTTATGGGCGACTCATTGCTCTACACCGTTTTACCTTCGAGACTGACCGAGTTCGGGCTTGTCGCGGGGGCAGGAGTTGGGCTTGTCCTGAGCGTTAACAGATGGGTTCGACTAGCGACAAATGGGTGGGCCGCTTGGATCTACAGGCGCTTTGGGTTACGGTGGCCGTTTTTGGTCTCCTTAGTCTTGGCCTTTGTCACCACAGCGACTTACGGTCTATATCATGGATTCTGGTTGCTTTTGGTAGCCCGTATTGGATGGGGGTTCTGCTTCTCTATCCAGCAGGTAACAACATATATGGTGGTCCTGCGCTGTGATCCACTCGATCGTGGCAAAGGGATGGGACTCTTCAATGCTATCTTCAGGTCAGGAAGTCTACTCGCCGTTCTGCTTGGGGGGCTAGTAGCCGACTTTCTAGGAGTGCGGGCAGCATTTCTTGGGTTTGCGTCCTTAATAATATGTGCGTTGCCCCTTGTTTTGATGATTGATGAAGGACGACCAGATTCTGAGCTAACGCCGGTAACACAAAATGGCAACGATAAGATAGCTGTATCGGGAAAATCCCGCTTTACCGACCAGGTGTGGAGAGTGTTAGTAGGGACAGCCGAATTCCCTCACAGTGATCGTTATCGTTCATTGGCCGTGAACTATTTACGCTTCACCAATACATTGGTCGTATCCGGTTTAATCGGAGCCACTTTAGGCTTTTTGATCAAGGAGAGGTTAGGGATGTCCGCGGAAATCATGGGGACGGTTGTAGGAGCGACCTCGTTGACTGGATTTGTCTTGGGCACTAGTAGGGCGATCGAAGTGGGATCATCGGTTTACTTCGGACGTTTGTCGGACAAAGTTGGACGAGAACCGCTACTCCGCGCCTGTATCCCGATAATCGTGATTGTCACACTGCTAATCACTATCGATAGTGTTTTCCCACTTATCGTCGGGGTGCCCATCGTTTTCGCGGCGACGACCGCCGGGAAGGTGACGTTGGATGCCTCTGCTGGGGACCTAGCGCCACTTCGCTATCGGGCTCAAGTCATGGGGCGTTATGCAACATGGACGGACTTGGGTGCGGCACTTGGCCCGTTGGCAGGATATGGAATGATACAATTCTTTCCCCTTATCTGGGTTTACGTCGCGGCTGTATTCCTCCCGCTATCTGGTTTAGGATTTTACACTTTCGCTTTCACGAATCGAGAAGGGAACGAAGAAACCAAAAGTAGTTCGACGACCGGTTAATGAGTGGCAAGGGTATGGTATGGTGAGTCTACAAACAGTCTCGGGTCATTGTAGGAAAATAAAGTTCAAACTTTAATAAAGAGGCAGTATGAACACCAAAGCGAAGTCCACTGAACGTTTCCCGATGGTTGACCCGGCCTTTCTCCAATCCATGGAGTGGCGTTGCATTGGTCCCCATCGAGGAGGTCGAGTCGTAGCGGTCGCAGGAGACCCGTGGGATTCTAACGTCTTCTACTTTGGCGCCTGTGGAGGTGGCGTGTGGAAAACCGCGGACGCTGGTGTGTACTGGGAGAACATTTCCGATAGATTTTTTACAACTGGACCCGTCGGTGCTATCGCGGTTTCGGAGTCTGACACCAACGTGATCTACGTGGGGACAGGGGAAAGCTGTCCACGGCCTGACGTTTCGCATGGTGATGGGGTATATAAGACCACTGACGGAGGCAAGACTTGGACACATCTAGGTTTAGCCGAAACGCGACATATCGCTAGGATACGAATTCATCCAAAGAATCCTGACGTCGTCTACGTAGCAGCACAAGGACATCTCTTCGGTCACAATCCCGAGCGTGGAGTGTATCGTTCCACCAATGGAGGGCAGACTTGGGAACACGTGCTGTTCAAGAGCGAGAAGGCGGGAGCTGTAGACATTTCCATGGACCCAAATAATCCACGAATACTCTATGCAGCAATCTTTCAATTCCTGCGTGAGCCTTGGGACGAGGTTAGTGGTGGTCCCGATAGCGGTTTATACAAATCCACTGATGGAGGCGACACCTGGACTAACTTGAGTAATCACCCAGATCTTCCACAAGGAATCAAGGGTCGAATTGGTGTAGCTGTATCGCCCGTAAAGAGCGGTCGGGTTTGGGCGCTCATTGAGGCTGAGGATGGGGCATTGTTCCGTACCGAAGATCACGGCGAAACGTGGGAGCAAGTTACTAACAAACGTGACTTGCGACGCAGTGCTTCATCCTACCATCATGTCATTGCGGATACCCAAGACGTCGACACACTGTATGTGTTGTCCTACGATTTCTGGAAGTCTACTGATGGTGGTCGTACTTTTGAGATCCTACCAATGCTCCATGGTGACCACCATGATTTGTGGATTGACCCCCGCAACTCCAATCGCATGATAGAAGGGAATGATGGGGGCGCCACCGTAACCCTTAATGGAGGAGACTCGTGGTCATCGATTTATAATCAGCCCACAGGAACCTTCTTCCATGTCACCACGGACAACCAGTTTCCTTACAGAGTATATGGAACGCCCCAAGATAACAGTGCGATAAGTACTCCTAGTCGATCTTACGAGGGGAGTATTCCGTGGAAAGACAGCTATACAGTTGGCAGCGCAGAAAGTGGGCACATCGTAGTCAGACCTGATGACCCTAACATCGTCGTAGCTGGTGCGATTGGGAGTTCTCCCGGCGGAGGTGGAAACCTTTTGCGCTATGACCACCGGACTAATCAAGCACAGCTTATTACCGTTTGGCCGGAAGACCAGTACGGTTCTCCGGTGAAGGATGTCAAATACCGGTTTGCATTCACGTATCCTGTTTCGCGGTCTCCTCATGATCCGGATATCATCTATGTTGCGGCCAACATCGTGTTTCGTTCACTGAACGAAGGGATGAGCTGGGAAGCCATTAGTCCCGATTTAACTCGAGCGGATACTTCGAAGATGATGCGCATATCGGGGGGGCCTATCACGACCGGAGGGCTCTCATCGCAGTACAGTAGCCTCATCTTCGCATTCGTAGAATCACCTCATGAAGCCGGCGTTTTTTGGGCAGGAACCGACGATAGTCAGATTCATCTTTCTCGAGATCATGGGAAGACGTGGGACGATGTTTCTCCTTCAGGACTGCCACGATGGACTTGTATCAGTATTATCGAACCGTCGCCTCATGATCCCGCGACGGTTTACGTGGCTGCCCACCGCTACAAAATGGATGACCATCGCCCATTCTTGTTCAAGACGACCGATTACGGTGAGACGTGGAAGGAAATTACTGAAGGCATCCCGGGTGATGACTTTTTGCGAGTGATTCGGTCAGATCAAGTTCGACCAGGGCTTCTCTACGCTGGTTCGGAGAAAACGGTGTACGTTTCCTTTGACGATGGATCTTCTTGGCAATCTCTGCAACGAAATTTGCCGGCTGTAGCTGTCCATGACTTAGTGGTAAAGGATAACGACCTTGTGGCAGGGACCCATGGTCGCGCGTTCTGGATCTTGGATGATCTGACGCCATTGCATCAAATCACCGAACAGGTAGCCCGGGCATCTTCATATTTGTTTAAGCCGGGGCCAACTTACCGGCTTCTGCGCCCGCGCCGCCCAAGCCGAGCTCGTCCAGGGAAAAATTACGAGAGAGCCTCAGGCGATGTGGTGACCTTTTATGAAACGCGAACAGCAGATGGAGAGGTGAGAAGGACCTATCTGAATGCAGGGACCAATCCGCCTGATGGAGTAGTAGTGACCTACTATCTGGCAAATGAGCCGGATGGTGAGGTTTCACTGACTTTCTTGGATCCTCGAGGTGAGATGATCAAGACCTTCTCGAGCAGCGCTCCGACTGCTACAGGATCCCGGATTACTGCCAAGATAGGAACAAACCGATTTGTCTGGGATATGCGATATCCAGGGGCGCGGGCGATTCAGCAGGCTGCAGGATTGACGGAGCTTGAAAGCCCTAGTCCGATCGCTCCCATTGCGCCTCCGGGCACCTATCAGGTTCGGCTTTCAGTTGAGGGCCAAGTACAAACGCAGACTTTCGAGATTCGTAAAGACCCTCGACTATCGGCTACACAAGAGGATCTAGACGAGCAATTTGCACTCCACATCAGGATTCGGGACAAGTTTTCGGAGACTAACGACTTTATCAGCCGGATTGGCAAGCTGCGTGCACAAGCAAAGGATTGGCAGAATCGTGTCCATGGAATCCCTGGTGCCAGCGACGTCACTGAAGCAGTTGAGAAGCTGGAACAAAAACTCGTCCCGATTGAAGGTGCCTTAGTCCGAATCATTGGCCCAAATCCTATGAACTTGCCGCCGAAAGGATTGAACGTCAGGCTTGCCGCGTTGACCTCCGTACTCGTGAGTGCTGACTCGCTGCCAACTCGGCAATCGTACGATGTGTTCAACGATCTGTCAGCGCGGATAGATGAACAGGTTGGGAAATTGCCACAGATCATAGAGACTGATGTTGCGGACATAACCCGGTTGGTGACTCGTATGAATATGCCAGTTATAGGCGAATAGCAGGGTTCTCCCATCGCGCCGGAAATGAGAAATTGAGTAATGATGAAGAAGATCGTAGGGTTAGGGATAGGCATCTCGTTTGGTTTGCTGATCGTTGTTCCACTTCTCATTCTTGCATTTCGATCGCCGTCTTAATTCTGCCTTTAGCACACGCGATCATCAGTTGAGGGGTTCTGTGGATTGAGAAGAGTTAGGGATGTCCTGCTGAAGTCTGCTGGTGTATACTCTACGCCTAGCTCATGACTGAGAAGTTTCCGTCAGGCGCGGCCCATACGTAGGGGTGAATTTGACCAGCCGGTCTTAAGTCCGCTCAAGAAGATTCGCCTCTTCACTGACGTTGCACAATTAGGTAGGAGATAGAATATGCCAGAAGCTTCCCACATCATCTATACCAAAACCGACGAAGCCCCGGCGCTTGCTACGTTCTCCCTATTGCCTATTCTTCGAGCCTTTACCAGGACCTCTGGCATCGAATTGAGGAATTGGGATATCTCGTTGACGGGTCGTATCATCGCCAATTTTCCGGAAAAGCTGACACCCGACCAACAAATACCGGATTACCTGACGATGGCTGGGCAGTTATGCCTGGATCCGGCGGCCAACATTATCAAGTTGCCCAATATCAGTGCTTCTATTCCCCAGTTAAAAGGCGCCATCCAAGAATTACAGGACCAAGGCTATAATATCCCTGACTACCCCGATCAGATCACGAATGATCAAGACCGTAAACTGCAACAGCGGTTCTCGAAGGTGTTGGGGAGTGCCGTAAATCCAGTGTTGCGGGAAGGAAATTCTGACCGTCGATCTTCCGCTTCCGTGAGACAGCATGGTAAACGCAATCCTCACCAGATGATGCGGGATTGGCCGGAAGTCTCTAAAACCCGGGTAGCTCACATGACAGATGGTGATTTTTATGGGAGCGAACAGTCAGTGACGGTTCGCTCAGCAGGAATAGCTGCGATTGAGTTCGTGGCTAGCGATGCGAGCGTGACGGTACTTAAATCTGGAATTCCCTTGGTAATGGACGAGATCATCGACTCTGCAGTGATGAACGTGAAAGCCTTACGATAGTTTTACGCTGATCAAATGGGGAAAGCAAAAGCTGATGATATCTTGCTCTCTTTGCACCTGAAGTCCACCATGATGCGTGTGTCGGATCCGATTATTTTCGGACATTGCGTGTCGGTCTACTTTGAGGATGTGTTAACGAAACATGCGGCTGTTCTGCACAAGCTCGCGGTGAATCTCGACAATGGGTTAGCAGAACTCTACTCAAAGGTTCAATCCCTGCCCGAAGCTGAGCGTGAAGAGATTTTGAAAGATCTCCAAAATGTTTCCAGTGCCCGCGCAGATCTGGCCATGGTTGATTCTGGAAAAGGGATTACGAATCTCCATGTCCCGAGCGATGTGATCATTGATGCCTCCGTGCCGGTGATCGTCCGTGATGGAGGGCGAACATGGGGTCCAGATCACGAGTTGCATGACACGATTGCGGTCATCCCTGACCGGTCTTATGCGACGATTTATCAGGCGGTGATCGAAGATTGCCAGAAGTATGGGGCATTTGATCCGTCAAAAATTGGCAGTGTCTCCAATGTGGGTTTAATGGCACAAAAGGCCGAGGAGTACGGGTCGCATGATAAAACATTCAGCTCCCCGGGCAATGGGATGATACGTGTTGTCGATGAATCAGGAACAGTCCTTATGGAACAAAAAGTGGAAGAAGGCGATATTTTCCGGATGTGTCAAACGAAAGATGCCGCGATTAAAGACTGGGTCAAGCTCGCAGTGAATCGAGCTCGCGCTACAGGGTCACCGGCGATATTTTGGCTCGATCCGAGTCGACCTCATGATGCGGAGCAGATTAAGAAGGTGGAGCAATTCCTGCCCGCGTATGACACGAGCGGGCTGGACATCCGGACACTTTCACCCATTGAAGCAATGACGTTCACGCTGGCTCGTAGTAGAGCGGGCGAAGATACGATCTCTGTGACCGGTAATGTGTTACGGGATTATTTGACCGACCTTTTTCCCATTCTCGAATTGGGTACTAGTGCGAAAATGCTTTCTATCGTTCCCCTGCTCGACGGCGGGGGGCTTTTCGAGACGGGGGCCGGCGGGTCAGCCCCCAGGCATGTACAACAATTCGTCCGAGAGGGCCATTTGCGATGGGATTCTCTGGGCGAATTCTGTGCCCTTGTCGCGTCATTTGAGCACTTCGGAGAAACACATGAGAACAAGAAAGCGAAACTTCTAGCAGAAACCTTAGACCACGCCATTGGACAGCATATGGAAAACCGTCGCGAACCGTCGCGACGGGTCAATGAACTGGACACTCGAGGCAGCCATTTTTATCTTGCCTTCTATTGGGCAGAGGCTTTGGCCAGGCAAGATCAGGATTCCGAACTGAAAGCTTGTTTTACAGAGGTGGCTGAGCAGTTGGCTTTGCATGAAGACAAAATCGTTGAGGAACTGAAGGCCGCTCAGGGGCAGCAGATCGATATCGGAGGTTATTACCATCCGAATGCAGATCTGGTGGCAGATGCGATGCGTCCGAGTGCGACACTTAACGCAATCGTGGACGCGATATAAGCTGTAGGGAGGACAGGGTATGAGCAAGGAATCGACGAGGGCGGCGTTCCAAAAGGCGTACTCGAATCATACGCTGTTGAATCTAAGCCAAGAGGAAGAGGATGCCGTCTGGGAGTACTACGGGTTGGACAAACCCACCCCTTCGGAGCAGCAGTTGAAGTCAAACCAGAGTCCTACTACAGAAGCCGAAACACAAGACTCTTTTTAACTCCCGATGACAACCTAGGGGGCTGAGAAACACCACACGGTGTGGCTTACTCTTCAATCAGTCCTTGTCGAACACCTTGTGAATACACATCACCCTCGTTTGCCAGATGGATGAGTACGTCTTTCGTCGCCGCGCTGATCATATCCTCGTCGAGGGATGCAGATTCATCAGGATATCCTGCTTCCGCTAGTAACGCTGGCATGCTTCTGCTGATGTGAGCCAATGACCATGAGAGCTGCTCTGCTGTTCCTGTTACACCCTCAGGGAACTCTTGTGTGGATGCGCCTGGGCCCAACTTGTCGTAGCCGCCTTTGTGCCAGTGTCCTCGTGTTCCATGAGCGTCGAAGCGGAGAATCTCTTCACCGCGGACATCAACACCGAATGTTGGTCCACCAATCTTGTTGTTCAAGCACCTCAAAGGCCATAGGTATAGAGTGACATCGCCCGATGGAGAAAGGGGCCGGACCATGACTCTTCCAAGATATGATTCACCATCAATCATACTTGCCATAAAACACTCTCCTTGATGTGGAATTCGTGCTTTCTTGCTTCAGGTGTGTGGCCATCTCAGAGATGATTATCTCTGGCGGGCCGGAGTCAGCTTAGTATGCCATAGAACACACGTGAGATGAAGGGAAGACGATCGCTAGTTTAGTAGTGCCGAACGTCAGTTGGGATCAGGGATAGAAGAACCCAGTCATCCGTTTCCAAGAGTCGCTGACGGGACCAGCAGCGGGTTCCATACCTCACTCTCGACGGGCTTAGGGAGCTATCAATCTCTAAAGGTGAGAGGGAGGATGTAGGACTTCAGAAGGACTATGTAATGTTTGCATCGTGCGGGCTACGTCTTCCGCTCCACGCATCGCGCGCAAAACGTTTCGGCCAAGAATCTTTTGAATGTCTTCATCACTATATTCTCTGCGAATAAGTTCTGCTGTCAGGGCATGGAACTTCGCGACGTCCTCCAGGCCATCCGGAACACTTGTGATTCCGTCGAAGTCACTACCAATTCCAATATGATCTATCCCTGCGAGGGCTCGAATGTGGTCGATATGGTCGGCAACGTCCTTCAAAGTCGCTTGAGGAGCAGGATTGCGCTCATCCCATTCTTTCATTACAGGGTCAGAATCGTCAGCAACAGAATCTGTTACTGGATCTTCTGAACGATAATCCCAGTGATGGACATAATCGGGACTATTTGTAAGGCTCTTATAGCCAGTGCGATTTAATCCCCACTCGTAGAGACTCTTTGAGACGAAACCGGGAACGAAGGTAACCATGACCACCCCGCCGTTCTGTGGTAGACGTTTCAAGACATCGTCAGGGACGTTCCGTGGGTGACTTGTAAGGCCTCGGGCCGATGAGTGGCTGAAAATTACCGGAGCATTCGCAATGTCGAGTGCGGCATTCATGGTCTGTTTAGATACATGGGAAAGATCTACTAACATTCCCAGGCGATTCATTTCGTGGACCACTTCCTTCCCGAATGCTGTAAGCCCGTGGGCTCTCGGGGCGTCCGTACAAGAGTCGGCCCAAGATATGCTTTTGTCGTGTGTCAGAGTCATATATCGAGCACCCAATTTGTGAAACATTCGGAGCGCTGCAATCGAATTGCCGATGGAATGACCCCCCTCCATGCCGATTAGAGCCGCGATCTTTCCTGACTCGAAAGAGTTCTCGATCTCTCCTGAATTAACCGTAAGTTGGAAGACATTGGAATACCGATCAACCATATTGTGGACAACGTCAATCTGTTCCATAGTTGCTCGGACATAGTCCGCGTCATCCAACATCGCTGGAACGAAAACGGACCAAAATTGTCCTCCTACTCCACCTTCCAATAATCTCGGAATATCGGTATGGAGCGTTTTTTGGTGAGCGCTGATGTCCATTTTGGATAGCGCTCTTTGGACTTCTTGGCGAAGTCGCCATGGCAGGTCGTTATGGCCATCGATGAGGGGAGTTTGCTGATGCAGTTTTCTGGCGTGATCTAGAAGAAACCTGGTGTTTTCACTCACGGTGATCTCTCCTTAAGAAGTGGTTGTCTGGCGCTCGTCTTGGAATGACCAGCGGGAGTATAACATTCGTCAAAGTTTTACAGTGCGACCGGTTTGGGCGGCCAAACTAATCGAATCAAGCAATCTGTGTTGCTTGAGGGCGTGTCCAAAGTCTGGCTCTAAGGGCTTACCGAATAAAATATGGTTAGATAATCTCCTGTAAAGTTGTGCTATGTTGAAAGGTGGACCCTTCGGGACGGTAACAGGAACGAATCGATGGTTATCTGGAATTGAGATTTCGTTGAATGACCCAGTCCCTTGGTACCGGTAAGAATCTCCAGTAACTTCTTGACGAGCTCCATACAGTGTGATCTCGCCGTATTGAAGCATTTGTGGTGAGACTGCCAGTAAGCTTCCCTTTGAACCATATACTTGCATTCTCCATCCTGGAGCAGGTCCAGGTGTGGAAGCGATATGAGCCGACACTGCGCACCCATTCTTTAAGGTGCCCGCTAAAAGGATAGTATCGGGAGCATCAACCGTCAGTTCTTGTTGGGTGTCGGAAATCTGCCACCTGGTGACTTGTGTGGTGACGCGGCCTGATAGTTCAACTAAGTCCCCGAGACAGAATTGCAGCGCGTCCAACGAATGGCCGGTGTGGATGGTAAGGACATTTCCCCCTTGTTTCCTGTCCCCTTCCCACGAATTTATGCTATCTCGTTCCCTGCTTGTGAGAAACATGGTCATCGAACAAGTTAACGGTGTGCCAATATAGTCGTTTTCCACCAAGTCTTTCAAATGGAGTATCCCGGGCGACACTCTGGCCTGAAGCCCGACAACGTTAGGCACGCCTTTTTCTCGCGCGAGTACGTACATCTCGTTCGCCTGCTCCGTAGTAGCCCCGAGAGGCCATTCCGTGAACACAGGTTTTCCAGATTCAATGGCAGCCATGGTCATTTCGTAGTGGAGAGGTGCTTTAACGCTCACACTGATGACATCGACTTCTGGGTTGTTAATGAGCCCATGATGATCACTGTATCCGAACGGGACATCAAAATCGTTGGCAGCCTTGGCTGCAGTGCTTGCTCGAGATGTGCCGACCGCGACCAATTCGTATTCAGGTAGGGCTCTAATCGCGGGTACGTGGGCTCGTCCCCCCCAGCCGTACTCCGCGTTCCCTCCCAGCAGTCCAACACGGATTTTGCTTTCCATCGAAGTCCTACCTATCCGCTTGTCGACGCGTGCTTGGATTCATTCCCAATGAGTCGGTTACTGGTGCAAACGTGAAATGTGGAAGTATCGGCGGCATCCCTTAGTTAAGTTGTATCCAGTTAGATCCAAGGGCGTCGAAGCGTTGTTCAAGCTCGCGGAGTAGATCATCAGGAATATGAAGGCCTTGTTTTACGCGCTCGAGATTATCGTGCATATGGTGGTGGTTACGGGTTCCAACGATTGCGGTATCGACCTCTTTATAGGATAGGACGAATCCCAACGCAAGTGTCAATGAGTCGTCGAAGGTTACAGGAAGTGGGCCTAGCCCTTCCATTTTCTTACCGCGTTCGAAATATGTGTCGGCGTAGGTGCTTGGGCTTTTGTCGACGCCCCAGGAGACGTTCCCAATGGGACGCTTGATAATGGTTCCCATTCCAGCGGCCTTGGCGTCCTTGAGGAGGTTCCAGCGTGCCCGTTGATCTGTGATGTTGAAGCTTGTCTGTATCGTGTCAAACTTTCCGGACGATACTGCCCATTCTGCTGCTTCATTGTCGCCACTATAGCCAAGAAATCGTACGAGTCCTTGTTTTTGGCTTCTTTCAAGTTCTGCGATAACTTCTCCGTGCTCAAGAACCTCGACACTACACGAGTGGAGTTGGATCAAATCGAGGTAGTCAGTTTTCATTCGGGACAGGCTGCGTTCAATGCTTTTCCGCACCGTCTGTGGAGTCCAGGGTTCCCCTTCTTCACCTTCAACGAGATGTCCACATTTTGTGGCGAGAATGTAGTCTTTCCTTCGGTGTGAGATGAGCTCTCCAACAAATTCTTCGCTCAGCCCGTAACAGGCTCCCGTGTCTAAGAAGTTAATACCTGCTTCAAGGGCAACGTCGAGAACGTCTGACGCGTCTTGGAAATCATCCATGGTGAGTTTATGCTTACCTTGCGCGAGGCCTAAGCCGAGACGACTGATCCGTAGACCAGTCGTCCCTAGCTGGTTCATCTCCATCGGCATGTCCTTGAAAGGGGAAGGCGCATACGCGCCTTCCCCTTTATTATCCTGTCTAGAGGATTCTCGCTCCATGGAGGCGCACTGGATTATCCCAGAGTATCTTTCTCTTTGCCTCGTCGGAGATTGGTTGAGCTAAGAAGGTATCAATTGCCTTGTCGGGATCTGGTGCATCAGGGTGCGGGTAGTCAGTATTCCAGATAATATGGTCTTCCCAACCTGCATTGATAGGTCCGGCTAATGCTCCTTCATCACTATCACAAGCGACGAATCCTTGGCGGCGGAAGTACTCACTCGGTGCGAGAGGCAAAAGGGCCGCGTCAAACCACATCCCCTGACGGCGGTTCTCTAATGCATGATCATCTAGACGAGAAAGCCACCACGGCAGCCAGCCAGCATTGTTTTCCAAGAACGAGACACGCATCTTAGGGAATCGTTCGAGGATACCCATGTAGATGAGGTGTCCCATTGAGAGCATACTTTCAAAGGGGTGGGAAACCGCATGGGCGAGGGCCACCTGTTGCCCAGGCACTTGGTCGCGTGGCAGGTATCGTGCGGCGGCCATGGGGTCGCCACTTTCAGTTGTGTGCCAAGCTATTGGGACGTCTAATTCCTCAGCCAGGCGCCAGAAAGGGTCATAGTCTGGGTGTTCCCAGGGCCGTTCCTTGGTTCCTTTCGGCATCATCACCGTTACCGCTCCAAGCTGCTCCACGGATCGGCGCGTCTCGGTGACTAGGCCTTCAATATCATGTTGGTCAGGAAGGACACAGACTGGGTAGAGGCGTTTCGCATCTGTATCACAGAATGCTCGGCTCCAGTTATTGTAGGCACGTGACATAGCCCAGAGCAGATCCTGATCTCGTCCCCGTAATCTATCCCACCCTAAGGTGCTGCCTTGTAAGGTTATTTGCTTGTCCCATCCGTAACGTTCCATATCTCGAAGACGGCTTTCCGCGCTCCATCCGTCTTGACATGCATCTTTATATTTCTCCGGCATAAAATCTTTCATATCCTGTCGACCGCGACGTCCGCTTCCGCCGGCCCCTTGGATATTCCGACGGCGAGGCTGTCCGAGGGGGAACAACTCACATGGGAGAACCTCGATCTGTTGAGGTGCACCCATACCCCCGAACCGGTCTGCCGCGATACGTACCCGAGGCTTCCTGTCCCAAAATTCAGCTTCTACAAAGTCCAGCCAATTTGCCATCTCGTCCTGCATATGAGCATCCGCGTCAATTACCTTGAAACCATTTCTCATGGCGACCTCCTCCGAAGTAAGGCTATTTAGCTAGATCATCCGCAATTGCTACGTGTAAAGGATGTCTGCTTGGTGTGCTGATGTCAGTATAGCTATGTCGTCAAGGCGTACAATAACGTGACTCTGATTGATGCCAAAGTTGATGTTTCTGGAGCAATTTTTGGAGATGAACAGACAAAAGGGGTTAGACTAGAGACGACGAATGGTTTGCTAAGCATTATTAGGAGGATGTTATGGTATCGAGAGCTCGGATCACTGTTTGGTTCTGGATCCCCGTTTTATTGTTACTTGGGGCGTGTGGTTCAAATTCTCCTGGGGATACCTCGGAACTTCACGCAAGAGTTGAGCAGTTAGAAAAGTCTGTACGTGTTCTTGAAGTCGTATTGGGCAATCGGATGAGCGAATTAGAAAGAAGCAGCAGGGAAGTGGTGGGAACTGTTGATAGTTTAGGCGTCAGAAATATCCAGGGTCTCGAATTTGAATTAGCTACTATAAGGCAGTCAATTATGGATGTTGACGCTCTCGTGAAGAAAACCAAATAAAGCCAGAATGCTCCTCGTCGCTAGGCTAATGGAAATGGATCAACATGCTATAGTTGGGATTCATCAGGGAGGTGCAAGATGTTGAAGGTTCTAATCTCGGTTGATATGGAAGGGGTTAGTGGAGTCGTCCATGCAGATCACACGGGGAGGAATGGAAAAGATTATGAGATTGCTCGAAAGTTAATGACGTTGGAAGCTAACGCGGCAGCTCAAGGAGCATTTGACGCGGGTGCGGACGTGGTTGTGCTGAACGACAGTCATGGGACACAAAGGAATTTTATCCCGGAATTGCTTGACCGGCGTGTGAGGTTTATCTCGGGATCCCCAAAGCCGCAAACTATGATGGCAGGGCTCGATGCTACTTTCGGAGCTGCGTTGTGCATTGGATATCATGCGCGGGCAGGTTCGGGAGGCATTCTTGATCACACGATATCGGGCAAAGCCGTTCAGGAAATACGTGTGAACGGTCAACCTCAAGGGGAGCTTGGGCTTAACGCTGGGATCGCAGGGCATTACCAAATTCCTATCGTGATGGTTTCTGGAGATACCCCTTGCTGTCAGCAGGCAATGGATTTGATCCCGAATATAGCCTGTGCGGAAGTTAAGAAACCGCTTACTCGGTACGCGGCAGAAAACCTTTCGCCTGCCTCGGCGCAGGATTTGATAAAGATTAAAGCCAAGGAAGGTATTGAAAGGCGGGACGAGATAGCGCCAATTGTTTTTGAAATGCCCGTGACGATCACCCTTCGGCTTGCCGATTCAGGGATGGCGGACGTGGTTGAATGGATTCCTAGCGTGACCCGTTTAGATGCCGTAACAGTTTCAGTATCTTCCGACAATTTCCTGACCGCTTTCCAGTCTTTGCGAGTAATGATTCTCGTAGCCGGCGCCGTGGTGTAGTATTTCGACTCCGAGGGGACCAAATGGGAAGAGTTGGAGATAAGCCAAAAGTCGCGATTAAGGTAATTTTGGCAGGTGGAATAACCGGGGCAGGTACTGGACTATCATTCATGCTGGCCCATGATCTTCTGACCACCGATCAGATGTTTGATGGGTGGGAATTTGGTTTGGCCGTAGCCATTCCGGGACTAATCGCTCTGTTGATAGGGCGTGTTGCGAATTGCGGCCACTATACCTTTCTTCCAGTCGCATACTTGACGCTAGCGATCCCTGTTCTTGGACCTGCTTTCGGAGGAACTGGGAACGAACCTTCCTGGTTGTTTGGCGTTTTAGGGCTCGTCGGCGGTTTGGTATGGAGTATTCCGTTTGCGATATGGAAGATGAAGTAATCTTTATCGTCATGACTGCCAGCAGTTGCACTACCTACTATCTTAATGAGGGCGGAGAAAGAATTATATGGAACCAGTAGTTAATCCATCTGTCCAGATGACATTGGAGACTTTAGGTATTAGATACGAGGTGCTTGAATGTCAGCCTGATCTGGCTGACACCGCGCTGTTTAGTTCCTATTACGGATTCCCCATGACGCATTGCGGGAACGCGATAATCGTTGCAGGAAAGTCTGAGCCACGATTGTATGCCGCCTGTGTTGTGCAAGCTTCTGCCCGGCTTGACGTGAATCGTACAGTCAGGACACTCTTGGGAGTCCGAAAAGTATCCTTTGCGAGCCCTGAGGAGACCCAGAGTGTCACAGGAATGACGATTGGGGGTGTAACCGTCTTTGGTTTGCCGGAGGATATGCCTATTTATCTTGCTTCTGAGTTAAGAGAATTGGACTATGTCATTTTGGGCTCGGGTACTCGGAGAGGCAAGCTCAAAATAGATCCCGCAGAGCTTGCGAAACTCCCTAATGTGCTATTTGTGGAGGGACTTTCGAAACCTATGGACTAGTAACTAGGCATGGGCCTAATATGAAGATGTGATCGAGGGTTGCTGATAAGTAACACAACCTCGGTGAGACGATAATATGTGTAAAATCGTTTAGACAGTCCGCGCAGCATTCATGAGAGGAGTGGACGAGTGCAGAAGTATATTCCGAGTCCAACCAAATTGGTGGCTGATCAGGTTGAACTGTATGAGTCGAGTGGTGGGACTGAAGGGACGACGAGACATGGTCTGCCGGTAGTTGTTGTTACGAACGAGGGCTGCAAGACTGGCGCTATACGCAAAACCCCGTTGATGCGTGCCGCGGATGGAAATAATTACATATTAGTTGCATCACGCGGTGGGGCCCACAGTCACCCCGTCTGGTACTATAACCTGAAAGCCAACCCAAATGTGGACGTTCAAGATGGGACGGCCGTGTACAAGATGAGGGCGCGGGAGGTCAAAGATCCTGTTGAACGGCAGCGCCTTTGGCGTATCGCTGTCAAAGCCTATCCTCCGTATCAGGATTATCAAGAAAAGACGAGTCGAGAAATTCCTGTTTTCATTGCTGAAAGGAGAGAAACATGAGTACATCAGCGAGCCAAAAGATTTTATGTGTCCTTTATGACGATCCTAAAGAGTATCCTCCGAAATACTCTCGAGATACGATTCCTGTTTTGACCCAATACCCTGACGGGCAGTCCTTGCCCACACCGCAGGCGATTGACTTTATCCCTGGAGAGCTACTGGGATCCGTTTCGGGAGAGTTGGGACTCCGCAAATTCTTGGCAGAACGTGGGCATGAATATGTTGTGACGTCTGACAAGGATGGTCAAGGTTCCACGTTCGAGCGGGAATTGGTTGACGCGGACGTGGTGATCTCGCAACCTTTCTGGCCAGCTTATTTAACAGCAGAGCGAATAAAGAAATCGCCTAATTTAAAGCTTGCGATCACTGCTGGAATTGGCTCAGATCATGTGGATTTACAAGCGGCGATGCAGAGCAATATTACTGTCTGTGAAGTCACCTGGTGTAACAGTATTAGTGTTGCAGAGCATGCAGTGATGCAGATCCTGGCGCTTGTCCGGGACTATATCCCGCAGTATAAATGGGTTGTGCGTGGCGGTTGGGATATCGCTGATGCGGTGTCACGTTCTTACGACATTGAGGGGATGAATGTAGGAGTGGTGGCGGCAGGGCGCATCGGATTGGCGGTCCTGAAACGGATGAAGCCATTTGATGTCAAACTCCATTACACCGATAGGCATCGACTATCAACTGCCGTGGAAAGTGAGTTGGGACTCACGTTTCATGAAAATGTGGAATCTCTCGTACAGGCCTGTGACGTGGTGAGTATCCATTGTCCACTTCATCCGGAAACTGAGCACATGTTTAATGACGAGTTGATTCAGAAAATGAAGCGTGGCTCGTACATAGTCAATACTGCTCGTGGCAAGATTTGCGATCGTGAGGCGATAGCACGTGCCCTCGAAAGCGGGCACCTTGCTGGGTATGCGGGGGATGTTTGGTTTCCTCAGCCGGCTCCCAATGATCATCCCTGGAGAACGATGCCCAATCACGCCATGACGCCGCATACATCAGGGACGTCATTGTCAGCTCAGGCGAGATATGCCTCAGGCGTTAGGGAAATCCTGGAATGTTGGTTTGATGGCCGGCCAATTCGTGATGAATACCTAATTGTCGATGGCGGGAAACTCGCGGGAACCGGTGCTCACTCGTACAGCGAAGGAGACGCGACAGGTGGGTCGGATGAAGCATCGAATTTCCAAAGAGGCCAGTAAGATCGGTGAGAATTCGCAGCCATGGATCCAAGGATATAAGGGATTTTAGGAAATGATGAGTAAACTGTTTTCCCCAATCGAGATTCGCGGCGAGACGTTCAAGAACAGAGTATTTGTTTCTCCTATGTGCCAATACTCCGCCGAAGGTCGAGATGGATATCCAACGCCGTGGCATATGGTGCATCTCGGCAGTAGGGCGGTTGGGGGGGCATCTCTTGTCATGTTTGAAGCAACGGCTGTTACACCAGTTGGAAGAATAACCCCTTGGGATCTCGGGATATGGGAGGATGGACATATACCTGTTTATTCGGAGATCGCGGCATTCATCCAATCGCAAGATTGTGTGCCGGGGATCCAGCTAGCCCATGCTGGTCGGAAAGCATCGCATGATAAGCCTTGGCTGGGGGGCAAGCCCCTTGATGTTGACGATGGTGGGTGGCAAGTCCAGGGTCCGAGTCCACTCCCATTTGATGAGAATGAACCTATGCCTGAGGAGTTATCGGTTTCCGATATTAACCGACTTGTGGAAGCGTTTGGGTTGGCAGCTAGACGAGCGGTCCGAGCAGGGATAAAAGTCATAGAACTCCACTTTGCACACGGGTACTTGGTGTTCGAATTTATGTCTCCCTTGTCTAATTGCCGATCCGATGATTACGGAGGGTCTTTTGCTAATCGTGTCCGGTTCCCTATTCAGATTGTTGATCGAATTCGAGAGGTAATTCCCGAGACCATTCCTCTGTTTGTTCGTATATCAAGTAGCGAGTATATGGATGGTGGCTGGGATGTCGAGGATTCGGTTGCTTTATGTAACATTCTCAAGGAACACGGAGTTGATTTAGTAGACTGTTCGTCGGGTGGAAATTCTCCTGCTCAGAAACTTGTTCCGTATCCGGGATACCAAGTTCCGTTCGCACATCAAATTCGATCACGCTGTAACATTTTAACCGGGGCCGTTGGACTTATCACTGAGCCGTTGCAAGCAGAGGAGATAATAGAACAAGGTTCAGCTGATGTAGTTTTCTTAGGTCGAGAACTATTGCGATCTCCGTATTGGCCAATCCACGCTCGAAGGGCTATCGAGCCTGCAACTAGCTGGGTAAACCAGTATCATCGGGCATTCTGATTGATCTCGGCAGCGAATTTACCTATGGTGTATCTGATACAACACGGGGACGCTCAATCATGAAAGTTAAACCTTGGGAAGTAAAAGTGATTGTAAGACGCCTGCTTCTGTGCACTGTAACATTGATTTTAATCCTAGCGTGTACTGGCCCTGAAGGTCCGCAAGGGCCGACCGGGAGTAAAGGCGTAGCGGGAGAAACTGGCCCAGCACCCACTGAAAGTCAGTTGGTGGAAATGGTCGAAGCGGTCGTCGATGAAAGAATAGATAAACTCGTTGGGCCAAGAGGGCCTCGCGGCGTTGCTGGCGAGATGGGTCTCCAAGGGCCCGCGGGAGAATCTGGATTGATTGGTAAGACTGGGATAGCTGGACCTCAAGGTATCCCGGGAGCAACGGGGGGCACTGGTCAACGCGGCGAAACAGGTCCGCGAGGTGACGCGGGCCCGATAGGACCCCAAGGAATTCCGGGTCCAGTAGGGCCTGCAGGAACAGCGTCGAATGACTATTTCATAGTAGCGACTGGGTCAGAGACAGAGCGGTTGAATTGTGCGGACACCGTCGAACCTTACAGCGGGCAAGTCCTCTTATCATTCCAGGTGCCATTTGCTTCGACCCTTAGGGCAATTAGTGCCACGCCTAGTTATATGAGGGTTGATCAAGGCGGACAACAATACTCAATAGACGTCCAGAAGGATGGCCTTTCGGTGTTGCTGTCCCCAATTGTTTTAAGCGCTGCCAATACACCTGAGACCGCAGTTATTGCGAATCCTCAAATTGACGATGGCGCGCAAGTTACTGTTGTTCAGACGATGACGATGCAAGATCCGCTTAACTCTACATTTGACATTTGCTATTCGTCGATCGTTTTGACTTTCCATCGCGTCTGGAATCTTGATTAATATGCTAGCTTCTTAGTCGCGAGCGTTTGACGGGAACGTTCACGCCAAGCTAAACTAGGCTTGACAGCCGAGAGTTGATACAAGCCAAAACGAACTCTCTCAAGAGGTGCGCGATGGGGTATTCGGTACCCTGAGTCCCTTGATCGGCGTTCCTCAGAATAGGTGCTTCCAATCCTTGATACGGTAAGTCGAAAGCTCACCTCTCTATTTCGTAAGCGCTCTCTGAAAGTAAGCTCTGAGTCCGTTCAAGGTCTTGACCTTCTTCCAGATCAAGCGGTGGACGACGGCATTAGAAGGGCGTCTGGCCATGGACGACCTTCCAAAGTGGCGTCTGGCCAACATCCTAGGACCTCCGGTCCTCGGAAAAAAAATAAACCTGCCAAGTCTCCATCGTCTCGAACATCTGGGTATTTTGGCACGTTGGCCCTGACTGATCTTGTATGTAAAGCTTTATCTGCGATGGGGTATACGGAGCCAACGCCAATCCAGGCGGCAGTAATACCGGAAGTTCTTGGCGGAAACGATGTAGTAGGTCAGGCACAAACCGGGACAGGGAAAACTGCTGCTTTCGGGATTCCGATTGTTGAGGCACTAAGCCGAGACTCCCGAATGGCACAGGCATTAGTTTTGGTCCCGACAAGAGAGTTAGCTGTTCAGGTTAGAGATGAAATCGGTCGTCTAGCACGATTCCGCGGATTACGGGCAATCGCTGTATATGGTGGGCAATCGATTAATGTGCAACTAGATGCGATGCGGAAAGGGGTTCATATCATTGTTGCTACCCCGGGCCGGCTGATTGATCATCTAGAGCGGGGGACAGTCCTCCTAAACAAACTTCGATTCTTGGTCCTGGATGAAGCAGATCAAATGCTTGACATTGGTTTTGCTGATGATATCAGAAGAATCTTTCGGTACGTACCGACGTCGCGGAGAACAATGTTGTTCTCTGCGACGATGCCGTCTTCGATCAAGAATTTAGTTTATCGTTATATGAGAGACCCGGTATGGATCACGTTGGGCGGTGATGCGGAACCGGTCGACGAAGTTAAACAGGTATATTTCGAAGTGGCAGAAAGAGACCGGTATAGTGCGCTCGATGAGTTGTTGAAGGTGCCGAATGAGATTAAACAAGCGTTGGTGTTCCGACGAACCAAAACAGGCGTCGATCGACTGGTGAACTTCCTGAAGAATCGCAGTCACAATGTGCAGGCGATTCATGGGGATGTCCCTCAGTCTCAGCGTGATGCTGTCATGGCGCGATTCCGGACCAAAAAGTTGCGAGTCCTTGTCGCGACAAACGTTGCCGCTCGAGGCTTGGATATTCCGGCCGTTTCACACGTCATCAATTATGATATGCCTGGCAACTTAGAGGAATATATCCACAGAATTGGCAGAACGGCGAGGATGGGGAAGCCCGGCACTGCTATTACATTCGTATCAGAATGGGATTTTGACATGCTAGATTTGGTCCGGTCACATGTTGGTGAAGAGTTGAAAATTGATGAACTGTCATCTTACCTGAATCCATCACGTTCTACTTGATGCGTGATTCACTACCTCCTTAACTAGGAAAGCCATCACCAAGAATTATTGACCCAGCGCATTCTAAGAGGCACGTCTTGGGCATCTCTCCGGACAGATGTATCCGGAGTCGGAAGGTGGAGCTAACAGATGTTAGACCATGCTCTTTGGGTAGGGATCGGTTTCCTGAGTGGATCAATCCCGTGGGCCTTAGTTATAGGAAAATTCATTTCGCATAGAGATGTCCGTGAAGTGGGGGATGGGAATCCTGGTTCGGTGAACGCATGGAAATCTGGTGGCTGGGTTCCAGGGTTGGCATCGACGGTGGCCGAGGTGAATAAAAGTCTGCTGCCTGTATACTTCGCGATGAATCATCTTGGTGCGCCATCAACCCTTTGGACTCAGATTGGACTCGCACTAATAGCCATCGCACCTATCGTGGGACATGGCTGGTCTCCGATTCTTCAATTCAGAGGGGGTAAAGCGCTTGCAGCAAGTTGGGGATCTTGGATTGCCCTTACTGGCGGGCTTGCTTTCCCAGTCGCATTAGTTACTCTAGGATTACTACATGGACTGCAAAGAAGTCATGCAATTACAGTGACGACCTGTGTCGTTGTCTTTCTTGCGGTCTTCCTTCCGATGGAAACGGAATTGTATTTGCTCCTGTTCTGGTTGGCCAATATAGCGCTTTTGATTTATAAGCATCGTGGAGAGTATTCACACGGGATCGTGTTCAGGGATTGGGTGCCACGAGCAGGTTCTAAGCAGTCCTAATGGGGATTATGGAAACACTTTGCTATATTGTGATGGTTCTTTCCGCTGCGCAGTTTGTGATCGCTTTGACAAATACGCGTGAACTGAATTCTCTCGGATCTTCGAAACGGATGACTAGTACACGAAATGTAGAGTTGCCTGTATCTGTCCTCATTCCAGCTCGGAATGAAGAGAGGAATATTGCCCAATGTTTACAGGGGCTCCTCTCACAAGAGTATGAGCCATTAGAGATTTTGGTGATGGATGATCGATCCGAAGATGACACCGCTAATGTCGTAAAGAGAATCTCTATGCATGATCAACGAATCCAACTTCTCTCTGGGACAGAACTTCCTCCTGGTTGGGGCGGAAAGAATTGGGCGTGTAATCAGCTAGCTGATCGGGCTACGGGAGAGTTCCTTTTATTTATCGATTCCGACACGATACTTTCTCCTGGAACAATATCCATAGCAGTGGAAGAGGCGGCAGCTAGAGATGCGGACCTGTTGAGCGTGATTCCCAACAGGCTTTCCAACTGTGTCATTGAACGACTGCTGTTTCCGTTTATAGACTGGGCCGCTTTTTGTTGGATGCCCATGAAAATAGCACACAAACTTAGGAATTCGCGGCTGTCGGCCACGTTTGGCCAGTTTATGCTTTTTCGTCGGACAGCCTACGATTTTATAGGCGGGCACCAGGCTATTCGAAGCAATCCGTTCGATGATTTTGAATTAGGCCGTCTGATCAAGAAGACAGGTTTGACGTGGACTTTATTTGATGGTGCTAATCGTTTGAGAGTGCTCCCGTATGAAGGGAATAAAGCTGCTTTCCGAGGGGTATCAAGGAGTCTGTTCCCAGCTTTTGACTTCCGGGTCAGTGTGTACGCATTACTTTTGTTCATGGTTATATGTCTTGGGTTTCTCCCTTTGCTCACTTTGGCAAACATGGTTGGCGATACTTCAGAGAACGGGGTTATCCGTCTAGTCGCAACGGTGTCAGTGGGGCTGATGCTTGTTCCATGGATAATTGTTTGCCGAAAGTTTAGGCATAGTACATTTGTGGCACCGCTGTATCCTTTCTCGATTGCGTTGATGGTAGTTGTTTCACTCCACTCTTTGGTGACATACAGTTTCGGCGGTGTTATGTGGAAAAATCGGAAATTGTCTGGCAGGAGAATCAGGCTTTAGACACCGAGAGAACCTTTGAATATTAGTCTAATGGCTGGTTGCAGGCGGTCACTTCGTGAAAACGTCATTGTGCTGGATTTCCGGGATAGGTGGGCCAGTATTCAAAGCGTGATGGTGATCGGATGATATTCGGGATAGAAAAAACCGGATTCATCGTTTTGGCACACCGAGAATATCGGTTCTTTTGGCTAGCTGCAGTTTTCTCCAATGTGGGGATGTGGGCGCTCGTTTATGGACGCCTATGGCTTATGCACTCCCTTACTGATTCGCCACTGTGGGTCGGTTTAACAACAACTGCGAGTCTCGGCCCGTTGTTACTGCTTTCGCCATTTGGCGGTGTGGTCGCGGACAGGATTAACAGGCTCCGTTTCCTCCGTATTACACGCGCAGTGTTCGCGGTACTGGCGATAGGCACGGGAATGTTGATAGCTACTGATGTGGTGGAGCCATGGCACGTGCTGTCGATCTCTTTAGTTACTGGGGGGCTACTTGCGTTTGATAGTCCGTCTCGTGGGGCTATGCTTCCGGCTTTGGTTCCACAACACCATTTATCCAGTGCAATAGCTTTGTATTCAATGATTTTCGGCGGGGCATCTATTCTGGGTCCTGCCGCATTCGCTCCACTAGTCGAAGTCTGGGGGCTAGAAGGTGTTTTCTTTGTAATCGGGGGATTGTATTTGATGACTGTGGCGACATTATGCTTTATGAAAACTGATATGCATAAGCCTAGGACGCCTTCCTCTTCAATCTTCCAAGGCCTAGTAGATGGGTTGAAGTATGTTCGCCGCAATCAGCCCGTTCTTACGGTGATCCTAATGGGCATTTTTATGGGTGTGTTTGGGTCATCGTTTGAGTCTCTTCTTCCAATCTTCTCGGATAGCATTGTATCTGGCGGAATCGAAATCTATAGTCAATTACTCCTTCTTGAGGGAGTCGGTGGGCTGCTCGCTATGCTGGGTGTGGCAATTTTGGGTCTCAAAATTCATCCGGGCCGATTCTACGTCGTCGCTGGGATTAGTTTCGCGTTCAGCCTAATCGCTCTTTCCAGGATGGATTGGTTCGTTGGGGCTCTCGTCGTTATAGGGATCATTGGTTCATGTCGTGTGGTATTCCAGACAATGGGCATTACTCTGATTCAAACATTAACCGTAGATGAATTTCGTGGGAGGGTGCTCAGTTTAGACCAATTGACGTGGGGATCGACCGCTTTAGGCGGACTGATAATGGGAGGACTTGGGCAGTACGTTGGTGTACGGTTCGCGATGGGTTTTGGAGGGATTGTACTTGCTTCTGCTATAGTGTTGCTGACATTGGTGTTTCTTAAGACTTTTATGGGAGCACAGGCTCCGCGCGAGGTGGAAGATGGCGACAGTTAGGTATGTTGACTATGAAGATGCAGGTCCCATTGTGCGGCAGGTCTATGATGACATAATGGCTACCCGCAAGACAGACTGGGTGAATAATTTCTGGAAGGCATTGGCGAACCAACCCGAGTTGTTACGAAGAACGTGGGAGGGAGTCAAAGAAGTTATGTCCCCCGGTGCGTTAGATGCGTTGACCAAGGAGATGATCTACATCGCGGTCAGTTCAACAAATGGTTGCGAATATTGCATCAATAGTCATACGGCTTCTGCTAGAAACAAGGGGATGACTTCCGCAATGCTCACAGAACTAATGGCAGTGATTGGGATGGCAAACCAAACAAATTCGTTAGCTAATGGGCTACAGGTTGAAGTGGATTCTGCTTTCCTAGGCGGGGGGCAGCACCTATAATTTAGTAACGGGATTAACTAACTTCCCGCGCACACTTCTCGATGCTCTCTGTAACTAGTCGATTTCGGCTAATGCCCTCTGGCGCGCATACGCGCAATTTTCGCATGACGCTCTTGACTCCGGGACCTCATCAGAGTTGAGTGTGTTAACCATTTTGCGTAATGCACTGTCGATCCACTCAATATTCCAATTGTAGGGAACCAGGGTTTCCGCGAAAACCATGGTCCCATCAAAAGAAGGCGCGCTGCGATCGGCATTGCAGACATAGAAATACCCTATGGGTGAGACAGCAAATCCCATTTTGGTCAACAAGTACGCGTAAACGTCGAGTTGGATTTTGTAGCCTTGGTGATAGACTCCGGCAAGGTAATGTTCGGTAGTAACGGGAAACGAACTCGCCTGAGATTTGAAATCTACCACAATCAATTCCTCAGTGTGGCGGTCGAACCAGACGTCATCTACGCCTCCGTGGAGAACCAAGCTTGAGTTTTCGATTTTGGCCTCAAGTCCGTGTCGCAAGGAGTCCCGCCAGAGGTCGAGATCGGGATGAGTATAAGGGGCAATGTGTCCGAGACCCGCTTCTGTGAGGATTCTGTGGGTTGTCCCTCTGGCACGACATAAATCGAACTCCTTTTTCAGGAGATCGTCTGTGAGTTGGTTGAGTGTCCATCCAGGCGTTCCCGGAGATACAATCCCTCTTACACGGTCGAGATAAAAACATCTTTTGCACGATAGGAAGTCATTGAATTTTGACCGGCTTATCCGGAAGCTCTCGGTTTGGTTGGGCCTATAAATGGAAGATTCGCGACTTCGGAGGCCGGTCGCATCGACCAAATCGCCTTTGGTGTTTCGCTTAAGGCTGATCATATGATACTCCCCCCAAACTTATGATTTTGTCTAGACTTCCCCGAGGTAACTATATACTCTAACCCCCTTGGAGAGGCAAACAGTTCTCACTGAAAGGCAGAGCAGTTCCCCTTGATCACATAACAATTGGATGGTAACGTAATCGCATCGGGGCGATTAATCATTTCCATTGCATAATCTTTGCGATTGGTGCCAATTACAGGAGTAGAGAGTGAGTCTCCAGATTTTTGTGGAACGGATTGAAGAAGAGCTGTTGTCTCACCCAGTTATCAAGAATAATCAATACTGTAAATGGTTTCGGTCTGCTGATCTCACAATGGAAGATGTCAGAGATTTCACACGGGAATTCTCTGTCTTCTCCAACCAATTCATTATTGCGCAATTACATAAGGTAATAAACGCCGTAGACATAGAAGAGGCTAGGTCGGCAAAAGAGATTCTCGCCAATGAAATTGGCGTCGTGTTTCGAACAGATAACCCTCTAGCAGGGGGTGTTAGCGATCTAGATATCTTGAGCGCGGAGGGAACCGTTGAAGGCGGGACCTATAGATTTCGAGCTGCGCATTTCGAATGGCTTGTCCAGTTTGCTAAGCCGTTAGGTCTCAAGTTCGGCGATCTTGGGAAACGAATTCATGGATCCCCTCACACGTTATTTTATTGTGATGAACTGATTCGTATATATGGGAGTGAGGATTTTAATACTGCCTCGGGGGCGAGCTTTGCGGTGGAGAACTGGGCAGCCGCCGGTTTCTGGAAGGATTTGATTGCCGGGTTAGAAAACTTCAAGAGAGATCATTGCCCTTCGCTTCATCTCGGGTTTTTCCGCTGGCATGACACGTTGGAAGATCAGCATGCTGAGCATACAAGGTCCGAAATGGAGAGATTGTTTGGCCAGCACAACCTTGACGAGGATGCCTTTATTACAGCGGGGAACGAAATGCTTGATGGCGTACAAGCATTCTGGTCAGGATTAGATCTTAGTCGGAAGGCGCGTCTGGGTAATCCTGATCGTATTGTGCATGAGGCATCAGTCCCTAGTGCAAGCCCAAGGGACTTAACTTAGGATTCGCTCTCCGTACAGGGCCACCGGATTGTCCCAGAGGATTTTTCTCTTGGCCTCCTCGGAAATCGGTTGCTCTAATAGGGCGCTCACGGTTTTGTCTGGATCGGGGCCATCAAAATGTGGGTAGTCAGTATTCCAAACAACGCGATCACCTCCGGTATAGTCGACCGCATATTTGAGTGCACCTTCATCTCCGTCACATGCTACGAAACCCTGGCGCATGAAGTATTCACTGGGTTTTAAGGCTAAGGGTGTTGTGTCCCACCAGACTCCCTGGCGGCGTTCCTTTATAGCATGGTCATTGAGACGTTCGAGCCAGAAAGGGAGCCATCCAGCGTTACCTTCAAGGGCCGAAATTTTGAGCTTGGGGAATCTTTCAAGAATACCCATGTAGATGAGATGACCCACTGATATCATGTTTTCGAAAGGAAAACCGATGGCGTGGTTCAGGGCAGTCGCAGGGTGAGGGAGTGGATTGTATCTGCTAGCGGTGTGGGCATCGCCACTTGGAACCCCGTGGAAAGCTATAGGTACATCTAAGTCGACCGCTGTTGCCCAGAGATTGTCATATTCTGGATCGTGCCACCACTTATTAGCAGGGGCTTTCGGCATGTCTACCGCAAGGGCGTTAAGTGTCTCTACGCATCGCCGAACTTCCTGAACTAAACCCGCAATGTCATGCTGGTTTGGCAAGGTGCACACCATCTTCAATCTTGATGCGTCGGCACTCGCGAAGTTATGTGCCCAGTTGTTGTATGCGCGTGTTACAGCCCACATTAGTGCTTGGTCTTTCCCTTCGACACGCAATACACCAGCAGCACTTCCGGGGATCAGGACCATCTTGTCCCAACCGTAGCGGTCCATATCGTACAGGCGGCTCTCTGGGCTGTAGTATGCTTGCCAAGCTTCAGGGTATTTCCTCTTGCTTCCTTCACGCTGGATCTCAGGCATTACCCGCGCACCCAGGCCACGTTGTTTCTTGGTGCCTTCAGGGAAGATTTCGCACGGTGCATAGTAGAAGTGTGTTCGGCTTTCATGCTCAGCAACCAAAGGCCTGCGATCGAAAAACTCTGGCTCTATGAAATCGCTCCAGATGTCGTAAGGTTCTTGCATGTGGGCGTCTGCATCAATCACCTTAAACCCTTGAAACATTTCTCTTCTCCTAAAATGACGGCCGATGGGGATCCCTGTTAGTCTAACACACTGCGGATTCGAGTTCGCTTTCACTGGGGCAATCAAGATTGAGGCTGTTTTATTGTCATTCGGGGCTTTCGGCTACACAATTGGGGCTTGTGTTAGACTAAAGATCGAACTATCCATTGTGTCGGGTAACGAGGGATCGGACTCGCTACTGTGTTAGAAAAACCGCCTAAATACCGTCCCGTGAAAATCGGGTTCTGGAGTCCCCCTTTCTACTATGGCTGGGTCATCATCATGGTTGTATTCATAGCCGAGTTTATCGGCAGCGCTGCGAGCATGATGGGATTTCCATTGTTCGTCCAGCCGCTTCGAGAGGAATTTGGCTGGTCGTTGACTACCGTGGTAGCTACGGCGACTTTTCATAGCATGTTTCTTATGCTGTCTGCGCCAGTACTTGGCCCCCTACTTGATCGCTATGGTGGCCGTCCTTTGATGAGCCTCGGAGCGGTTATCGTTTTTATTTCATTAGTATTCACATCACGTGTTCAGGAAATTTGGCAGCTTTGGTTATTTTATGGAGTGATTGCTGGAATTGGCATCAACATGCTGGGTCATTTGGCCGCGTCAGTGGTTGTGCCGAAATGGTTTATTCGTCGTAGAGGTCGTGCGATGGCCATTACGACGATAGCGAATAGCAGTGGAGGGATGGTCTTCGCTCCAATTATCGGGTTTCTGATTGCAGGCGTCGGGTGGCGCGATACATGGCTTGTCCTCGCGGGCGTGGTTTTGGTGGTAGTTCCGTTATCGATTATCTTCATGAGGCGTACTCCTGAAGATCTTGGATTAGCCCCAGATGGAGATCCTCCTGCGAACGCAGCCGATGGCGCTCTGTCAAGGAACGACAAATCCCGATCTGCCCATGAAGAAACGTGGACTCTAACGGAAGCTCTTCATACACGAACTCTTTGGATCCTTGTGCTTGCGATGAATCTATTGGCACTGGCGGCGGGGGCCCCAGTCACGTTGTTGGTACCGTTCCTGGTTGAGCAGCAAGGGATGAGCTCTGAAGGGGCTGCTTTCGTTTGGACGGCGGCTCTATTCGCTGCGACATTCTCGCGGGCGATGTGGGGGCTCTTGGTCGAGCGGTTTAACTTTCGGTTTTGTATGGCAACCATGTTTTTCTCTCGATCTCTTGGCCCATTAGCCTTAATAGTGATCCCCTTCCCACTCAATCTTATTGTATTCGTTGTGTGCTGGGGAGGTATTGGGGGGTCTTTTATTCTGTTTCAGGGATTGGTTTGGGCGAATTATTATGGCAGGACATTTGCCGGATCGATTCAGGGAAGCTTGCGTCCACTGATAAGTATCTCAGGGTTTGGTGGGCCGTTATTTATTGCGGTTCTTACTGACATCCGAGGAAGTTACGATCTTGCGTTCGCTATTGCAACTGCTATGGGATTGGTCTCGGTTATTCTTGTCTTAATGGCTAAGCCTCCCACACGTGCTGGATCCGAAGCTGTGGACTAATCGGCTTGTTTCTAGCGTTACTTCGGTAGTTACAGTTCCGTCCTCTCGCAGGAGGGAAACTGGCTTGGCAAGAGCAACTATGGAAATCACTTGGGATCGCGCGAACTCCAATGGACAGCTAAATCAACTGCTCGCATAAACTTCACATTCGGAAATTCACGGATGTAACGGATAAGCCTCTCAATCATCCGTAGCCTTCCTGGCCTCCCACTGATCCATGGGTGCATTGTCAATACGAAGGAACGGCCGTAGTGGTACATTCCTTCGAATGCTGATGCCCAGACTTGATAGACATGTTCTGGACTAGCTTGGACGATTCGACGGCCTTCTGAAGGTACATAGGCGAAGTATGGAGCGTCGTCTAGCTCCCAGTGGATTGGCAGTTCAATTAATGATTTTCCGTTAACCTCTAAGACGTATGGGATATCGTTCCCCATCAAACTAGAGTCATAGAGAAAACCTCTGCTTGCAAGAAGTCCTAAGGAGTGTTCGCTAAGTTCCCAACTGGGAGAGCGATAGCCCTGCGGTTTCTCGCCGGAAATTTTCTGTAGAATCGCACTTCCGTGGTCTAATATTTGTTCCTCTTCGAAAGGGTCCAGCGTGGCGGGAGGCTCGTGCATGTAGCCGTGGTGTGCAACCTCGTGGCCCTGTTTCAAGATGTCCTCGACGAGAGAGACGTGTGTTTCAGCGATATAACCTGGGATATAAAAACTTGCCGGTATGTCGTACTCATTTAGTAGACTCAAGATTCTCGGCGCGGCAACGTTAGGTCCGTACTCTCGCATTGAGATTAAACTTGGGAATTTTCTCGCGTCTGGATTGCGATTTAGTGCTCCCGAGATTCCGTCCACATCGAAGGTGAGCACGACGACGCATTGAGCTTTATCAGGCCAGACGTGTTTCATTGGTTATGCACTCCTAATCGACCCATTTGGACATTCTCGCATATTGGTATGGGCTTGTCAGTGTCGAAGATTAGAAGTTGACACGAAATGTTATTCGACGCTACGATCCACCGGGCATCAAGGGGTTAGGTTGTTTATGATGTCGGAGAAATACCTGTGGCTTTGAATCAATCACCGAAGCGGCTTTACTACGGTTGGGTGATTGTAGCAGTGGTTGCTTTAGCGGGATTTACCCAGACTGCGGAGTCGTTTCCTGTACTTGGCGTTTTCCTCAAGCCGATCACCGAAGAATTCGGATGGAGTCGCAGCCTCTACACAGGTGCTATGACGATTGGAACGGTATTGGGTGGGGCTTTGGCTTTGGGGATTGGCCCGTTGCTTGATCGCTACGGGGGGCGCTGGGCACTCGTAGTTGCATTTACGATTCTAGGTGCAATTTGGGTGTTGATGGCGGCGATTCAAACATTGTGGCAATTTTACGTTCTCCAAATCTTGGCACGAACCATCATGATCGGGGTTGTTGGGTTGGGTATGGGTGTTATCATCCCGAAATGGTTTGTAGCAAAAAGGGGCCGGGCTCTGGCACTCAGTGGGATGGGCGCTAAACTGGGTAACGCCATAACCCCGCTGTACATTCAATATTTGGTTGCCTTGAATAGCTGGCGTCTAGCAGCCCTGATTTCAGGGGTAGTTGTATGGGTCGTTTCTTTGGTGCCGATCGTGCTGTTTCTCAGGCGCAATCCCGAAGATATGGGGCTGCTACCCGATGGCGCAAGTCACTATGTTTCCGATGCGGTCAATCAGGAGGGAGGATCAGGAACCGTCAAGGAGACTTCGCTCTCACTTCGATCTGTTTTAAGCTATCCAGCGTTCTATCTGCTGACTGCTTCAGTGGCACTAACTTCATTTGCACAACCCAGCCTCAATCTCCACACAATACCCTTCTTCACGGATAAAGGAATTTCCTCTGGTATAGCTGCGCTTGTGCTAACTGTTTGGGCAGTATTTGGTGCGATCGGGACATTAGTTCTCGGTTTCTGTGTGGAACGATATGGGATTCGTTTGACGATGGCCCTCAACTCAACGCTTATTGCTTCCGGGTTCATTGTTTTGCTGCTTGTAGAGTCAGCTACTGGCGCGTTGTTGTGGGGGGCATATATGGGGTTGATCCAAGGTGGAAATTTCTCTCTTCAACCCGTTCTCTTTGCAGACTACTTTGGGAGAGATTCTCTCGGCAGTATCCGTGGTGTGGTGTGGCAGGTACAGATGGTGGCACATGCGACAGGACCGTTAAGTGCATCTGTCGCCTACGATTGGTTAGGTGGCTACTCGATGATCATGATTGTTTTTGGCGCGATAACACTTCTTTCTGGTTTGTGTATCGCGTTCGCCCGTCCTCCCGAACTATCAAAGGCTCAGAGCCCCACCGTTAGTTAGCGAGCGAAGATGCTGATGGCCCTTGCCGATTTTAACTTTAGTCTGTAATTCTTGGTCCGAATAGACGTGCCGCGTTATCCCAGAGGATCTTGCGCTTCGCATCTTCTGAGATCGGCTGCGACAAGAAACTGTCAAGCGCCTTATCAGGGTCAGGAGCATCAGGATGCGGGTAGTCAGTATTCCATACAATGTGGTCTTCCCATCCAAGGGATGTCGCGCCGTGGAGTGCTCCCTCGTCACCGTCACAAGCAACGAATCCTTGTCTACGGAAGTATTCCGTTGGTGTAAGAGGTAGGAGCGGTGCATCGAACCACATCCCTTGTCGGCGTGTCTCAATGGCATGATCGTCTAAACGGGACAACCACCACGGAAGCCACCCAGCATTACCTTCCATGAAGACGACCCGGAGATTCGCGTGTTTGTTTAAGATGCCCATGTATATCATGTGGGCTAGTGAGAGCATGTTTTCGAACGGAAATCGGCAAGCATGCTCGAGAGCAGTTTGCTGTCCCGGGACTGAATCACGAGGTTGGTACCTCGCGGCAGTTTGCGGCTCACCGCTATTTGTTCCGTGGAACGAGACTGGAAAGTCAAGTTCTTCCGCGAGTGCCCAGAAGGGTTCGTAGGCAGGGTCTTCCCAGGGTCGTGTTTTGCTGGACCCGGGCATCATCGCTGTAACCGCCCCCAACTGGCTTACAACGCGTCGGGTCTCTGTGATCATCCCATCCACGTCGTGCTGTCTTGGAATCTCGACAACTGGGTAGAGGCGCTTCGGGTTCGCACTGGCAAAGTCGTGGCACCAGTTATGCCAAGCGCGTGACAGTGCCCAGAGGAGGCTCTGGTCCCGGTTCTCTGCACGGCTCCAACTCCATCCCAAGCCGCCGATGCCGGTGATCATTACCTGCTTATCCCATCCATATGTGTCCATATCCGTCAGGCGGCTTTCGGCGCTCCACTCATCCAGACACGCTTGCCCGTATTTCGTCGGCATGAATTCTTGAGGGCTCGCGAGTTGTCGTCCTGATCTTCCTTGACGTCCGAGACCACTAGAAGCCTCGCGAGGCTCCGGGAACAGTTCGCACGGAAGGAGCTTCGCATAGCGCTTGCCCCATCCAAGCTTAAGGTCATCAGAGATTTCGATGCGGGGACGGCGGTCTCTAAAAGCTGGTTCTACATAGTCAACCCAGCTACACAATTCATCCTGTATGTGAGCGTCGGAATCGATCACGCGATAGCCGTTCTTCATAGTAGGCCTACTCCTCAAAATTGGTCTGCGAAGTTTCCGTTTTCAAGGGAATGAATCCTGTAATTACAGGATTCGGTTTCCGTATAATCTTACAGCATTGTCCCAGAGGATCTTCCGCTTGGCTTCGTCCGAAATCGGTTGAGACAGCAGGCTATCCAGTGCCTTGTCAGGGTCAGGGGCATCTGGATGCGGGTAGTCGGTGTTCCAGACGATATGATCTTCCCATCCGAGCAAGGTTACTCCTGCTAGCGCTCCCTCGTCCCCGTCACAGGCGACAAATCCCTGACGCCTGAAATAATCACTTGGGCTAAGGGGTAGGAGCGGTGC
>CAZVDP010000005.1:0-28751 GCA_964625945.1 uncultured Dehalococcoidia bacterium
TTTTTTAAGGGTGCTGAACACGCACTAACCCCTACCCTTATGACTCTAGGCCAAAACAAAAGCCCCCTCGATTCTCTCGAGAGGGCTTTTTTGTGACTAGGAAAGTGGTCGGGGCGAAAGGATTTGAACCTTCGACCCCCTGCACCCCATGCAGGTGCGCTACCGGGCTGCGCTACGCCCCGACGGCATCAGTATAGACTCAAAAGAAACCTGCCTTCAACCGCGACAGGCTTAGTTGATGAGACCGTAAGGTCCCAAAACTAAAACTTCATGAGATTGGCCAAGCCTCGCCCTTTGGAGCGAGACATTTGTTTCATTAGTTTGCGCATCTGTTGGAACTGGTTCAATAATTGATTTAGTTCCTGGACAGTTGACCCACTTCCGTTGGCGATTCGCCTTCTTCTCGAGCCATTGAGGAGATCAGGGTTGCGGCGTTCCTCGTTCGTCATTGAAAGGATTAAAGCTTCTACCTTTTGCAGGCGCTTCCCTTCGAGGTCTTCGGAGTTTATTTGCCCCTTTAATTGTGAAAACCCTGGAAGCATTTCGAGGACCTGTGAGAGTGGCCCCATCCGTTGTACTGCCCGGAGCTGTTCAAGAAAGTCGTGGAAATCAAAATTGGCCTTTCGTAATTTCTTCTCCAATTCGATAGATTGCTTCTCGTCAATGACGTTCTGTGCGCGTTCTACGAGGGTAACTACGTCTCCCATGCCGAGAATGCGAGATGCCATGCGTTCCGGGTGAAAGGCTTCTAGGGCATCCGGGCGTTCACCCGTTCCCATGAGTTTTATGGGTACACCAGTTACTGAAGTAACCGACAGGGCAGCGCCCCCTCGAGCATCACCGTCTAACTTTGTAAGTATTAAGCCTGTAAGCCCAATTTGGTCGTGGAAACCTTGGGCGGCGTTCACTGCATCTTGGCCGGTCATCCCATCTACAACCAGTAGTGTCTCGTGTGGATTGACTGCTTTCTTAAGTTCGGATAGCTCTTCCATGAGTTCGTCGTCTAGGTGTAGTCGCCCCGCTGTATCGATGATGGTCCAGGGAGAACCCAGTTCACGAGAGCGGGCGATCCCGTCCTTTGCTATCTCTACGGCGTTAGGAGCCGATCCTGAATGGATTGGCAGATCGAGTTGACGGGCAAGGGCTGAGAGTTGCTCTACTGCGGCTGCACGTTGCAAATCCGCGGCAACCAGGAGGGGAGGCGCATCGGAAGTGCGTCGAAGATGCAGTGCCAGTTTTGCTGCTGTTGTTGTTTTCCCTGCTCCTTGTAGCCCGACTAATAAAATAATTGTTGGGGACGTTCCAGAATGCCGGATTGCGTGGTCACCTGCACTGAGCATAGCGGTGAGTTGATCATTGACGATCTTGACGATCTGATGTCCGGCATCGACGCCAGCGAGGACTTTAGCCCCTATGGCCTCCTCTTGGACTGTCGTTATGAAAGTCTTGGCGACGCGGAAGTTCACATCGGCTTCGAGCAAAGCGAGACGCACATCTTTCAGGGTCGTCTCTAAATCCTTTTCACTCAAGCGTCCACGATTGCCCAATTTCGCAATCGTGCTCGAGAGTTTTTCTGTAAGTAATTCAAACACTAGGGTGATCTTTCCGCTTGCCAATTTATCGGTGGGATCTGGTAGTCGATGATATCATCCGCGATTAACGTAGTAAATTCGCGTTAGATCTTCTAGAGTAGACTTATATCCAGTTGGAGCGGAATCGTGATTCCAGTACGGCTTAGCTTAGAGAATTTCCTTAGCTATCGAGACCCAGTTCAACTTGACCTCAAAGGAATAGGGGTGGCCTGTGTATGCGGTGGGGTCGGGAATGGGAAATCCGCGTTATTCGACGCTATGACCTGGGCGCTTTGGGGGTGGGCTAGGGGCCAGCGCTATGGGCAAGGGGGAATCTCCGCTGAAGCGCTCGTTTATCAGAGTTTTAGCCACATGGAAGTGTCGCTTGATTTTCTGGTAAACGATACGACCTATCGTGTTATTCGGAAGTACAGCCGCGGTTCGCGGGGACGAAGCTCGACGACATTATTGGATTTGCAAGTTGCAACAGGGGAAACGACATTCCGCTCTTTGGCGGAAGGCTCCCTTCTGGAAACCGAACGGTTAATTCAACGACTTCTTCGGATTGATTACGATACATTTATCAACAGCGCCTACCTTCTGCAGGGTGAATCCAATCGCTTCTCGAGAAGCAAGCCGGCCGAACGCAAGGCGGTACTAGCCGAGATTCTGGGACTATCACTGTACGAGCGTCTTGAATCCCGGGCTCGGGCGCTAAGTCGGGATTCCCAAACTGAAGGTCGCCTGCTTCAGTTTGAAATTGAGCGCATTTCTGAAACGCTTGAACAGCAGGTCGAGGCTGAAACACGTTTGGACGCAGCTTTGCATGCTTCGGAAGAACTTAAACCGCGCTTGGAAGCTGCAGCGAGTGCATTGGCTGAAACGCGGTCTTCGGTCGATTCGATGCAACTACAAGTTGAGGAAGTTGAGCGTCTTAAAAGGATTTTACTCCAAGACCAGGAGAGCACCAAGCAATTCCACAACCAGCAGGGAGCTCTCGAACGAAGAGTTGAAGAGGCCCGTGCGGTTATCAGTACGGGTGCGACGGTAGAAGAGCACATCGAACAGTTGTACCACGCGCGATCGCGTAACCAAGATTTGGAAGATTTGGCAGAAAGCCAACAGTCTCTGTTTCGAAAGAAGTTGGAGATACAACACAAAATCGATGAGCAACAGTCCGTCTTAGAAACGAGATTGTCACATTTGAAAACTGAGACCTTAGAAGGTCTTAACGCGAAAGTGGAAAAGTTACCAGAGATCCGGAAAGCGTTTCTCGTGAACCAAGATCTGACAAATGATCTTGGCGTGAGAGAAGAGCAGCTAGAACTGGTGCGCTCTGAACTTCTCTTAACGTCTGGGAATGAACAGCGACTTGTGGCCGAGAACGCCGCGTTGCGTAATGAAATGCAAGCGTTGCGTTCACGCTTAGATGTTCTGGAAGAAGGTGTGGGTACATGTCCGTTCTGCGGTACTCCGGTCGGAGTGGAAGGGCTTCAACATATTCAGGCTGAAGTTGAGTCGGAAGGTAAAAAGAGACGGATTCAATTCGATACCAATAAAGGAACCCTCGAGGCGCTCATCACAGAACGCGAAAGACTTGAAAAGACATCGAAAGGTCTGGAGGAGTCAATCCGACGTAGTCGAAGCGAAACGGCATCTGCACAGGGAGCATTGACTGCGGAACTCGCAGTGTGCGAGGCCGCTGAGCAAGAACTTATATCGGTTATGGGAATAGTGCAGGGGCTTGAGGATGAGCTCAGTTGGGAACAATTCGCGGCGAATGAGAGACAGATGCTTGAGGAAGTTACTAAGGACATCGCTGCCCTTGGGTATAGCCCCGAAGAGCACAAAGCTTTGAGAGGGCGGATTACTGCATTGGAGCCGTATATAGAACAGGCCGGGAAACTTTCAGCCGCGCGCGAGAGTCTTCCAGCTGATATGGATTCCCTCCGTTCGATAACACTCTGGATTGCTGACCTAGAAACCCGAATTGCAGAGACTAAGAAGAGTGCGGACACTATTATACAAAGTTTGGCCGCTCTCCCAGCACTCAAAGACCGGCTTCACGCATTAGATTTGCAGCATCGATCGCTTTCAGACGATCATGTGTCTATAGAAGCTGAGATCAGCTCGCGGCGATATCAAATCCAGGAATTAGAACGACTGGATTTGCGTAAGAAAGAACTTGAGCAGAAGGTTTCCGGAATTAATGACGATCATGTCGTGTCGCAGATTCTCGTGCAGGCATTCGGGAAGAGTGGGGTTCAGGCGCTATTAATAGAAGCGGCACTTCCTGAGCTTGAAGAGATGGCGAATCAATTGCTTCATCGACTTAGTGATGGCCGCCTGCAACTTATGATCGAAACCCAGCGTGCTACGGTCAAAGGAGAAGTTCGAGAGACCCTTGAGATCTTCATTAGTGATGCGTTAGGTACACGATCGTACGATAATTTTAGCGGGGGCGAGAAATTCCGTATAGATTTCGCTCTTCGGGTCGGGTTATCGAAGCTCCTTGCTTCACGTGCGGGTGCTCCCTTGCGGACCCTATTCATCGATGAGGGATTGGGGAGCCAGGATGCGGAAGGCAGGCAACACGTGCTTGCCGCGATACATGAAATTCAAAAAGACTTTGATCTTATCCTAGTGATTACTCATGTTGAGGAAGCCAAAGATGCATTCCCAGTGCGCATCGAAGTGAACTGGACACAAGAGACTGGTTCGACCTTTGAGCTTACATGGGCTTAGACCGAAAAAGGTTGCCGGAAAGAACTAGGCTTTCCGAATCGATATCCGTATTTTAAAGCCGTCGAGGGTATGCGCTTCTTCAAAGCACTCCTCCGGGTCCTTTCCTTCCATCAAATCTATGGCCAGGGTCTCGTTCTTAATGTACGCGGACAGAGCACTATCGTTGATGGCATCGCTTAGGAGGCTATGTCCTTCGACAAAGAGGATGATTCTGTCAGAGATATCGAGATGTGCACTTCGTCGCATGGTTTGCACTCGATGCACCAGTTCTCTCGCCAAGCCTTGCTTCATAAGTTCCGGAGTTATGTTTGTATCAATACGGACGGCGTAGCCCCCGTCAGTGGAACTGGTCCATCCCGTTTTTTCGGCCTCTATAACAATGATCTCTTCTGGTAAGAGTTCGTATTCCCCAACAACTATAGTTTCCCCTGATTTTACCTGCTGTGCAGTCCTTGATGGGTCGAGTTCCTGTATGAGGTGTCGGATGGTTGGGACCTGTTGTCCGTATTTGGGTCCCAGAATCTCGAGATTCGGACGAAGTTCGTAGCCCCACCACTCGTCCTTCTGTCCGCCAAATATCGTAAATTGACTAACCTTTCGGACGTTTAATTCATCGAGTAATTGGTCTCGAATATCGTCAAGTAGTTCTGTTTCGTCGTTGGATCGGACTAGGACTTCCATCTGGGCTAACGGCTGGCGTACCCGGAGGTTCGCTTTGCCACGCGCTGCTCTTCCTAGACTGCATAAGCGGATGGCCAGGCGTGTCGCTTTGGAGCTACGTTCATCTATGTACTCTGGGTTTGCGTTTGGCCAAACAGCTAGATGGACACTGTCTGGTGCGTTAGATTCCAACGAACGGATTAAGTTGCTGTATAGTTCCTCGGCAAGGAAAGGCGTAAAAGGTCCAAGCATATAAGCCAAAGTCGTGAGGCAGGTATAGAGTGTCTGGTATGCCGCATTCTTGTCTTCGTCATTTTCACTTCTCCAGAAGCGCCGTCGGCTTCTGCGAACATACCATGTCGATAACAAATTAACGAACTCGTCGATTCGTCTCGCCGCGGTGGTGGGGTCGTAAGTCTCCAGATCGCTTGTAACTTCCTTGATCAGGGTCTGGAGCTCTGAGAGAGCCCAACTATCTAATGGGGAACGCGCTGTTAGAAAAACAGAGTTTGGACGGAAATTGTCTAGGTTTGCGTATGTGATGAAGAAACTGTATGTATTCCAAAGAGTAAGGAGGAATCTTCGCACAGATTCGCCGACAAGTCCTTCTGAGAACCGACGAGAGTTTCCTGGAGGCGCGGAACTGTACAGATACCATCGAATCGCATCGGCACCGTGCTGCTTGATAACAGGCCATGGAGCAACGACGTTCCCTCGAGATTTGCTCATCTTCTCACCAGATTCGTCAAGGATATGTCCCAGGCAAATCACATTTCGGTATGCTGGGCTGTCTGTGAGAAGGACGGCTAGGGCGTGGAGACTGTAGAACCAACCGCGAGTTTGATCGACAGCCTCACAGATATATTCGGCTGGGAATCGACCGTCGTCGAGCAGGGATTGATTTTCAAACGGGTAGTGGAACTGAGCGTACGGCATCGCTCCTGAGTCGTACCATGCATCGGTGACTTCTGGAATACGGCGCATCGTGCCACGACAATGCGGGCACTCTAGGGTAACCCGGTCGATATACGGTCGATGGAGGTCAAGTTCACTAGAGTCGAGCAGTACCTTGCTAGATTTGTCTGCAGCCACGCGAAGTTCTTCCTTGCTCCCGAAGCACTGATGATGGTCGCAGGAATCACATCGCCAAATTGGTATAGGTGTACCCCAATAGCGTTCTCGGGAAATAGCCCAGTCGATATTATTACGTAGCCACTCTCCGAATCGACCCTCTCTAAGGTGTCCGGGATACCAGTTGATCTCTTTGTTTGCAGAGATCAATCGATCGAGTTTCGCAGTAGTTCTGATATACCACGAAGGTTTGGCGTAATAAAGAAGAGGGGTGTCACAACGCCAACAAAACGGATAGGTGTGGAGATAGGTCTCTCGTCGGTACAGGAGATTTCTTTCCTGAAGATCTTCCATGATCTTTTCATCAGCGTCTTTGACAAATTCTCCTGCACCCGGGTAGTTCCCTTGTAGGATTCCTTGGGCGTCAACTGGTTGGAGGAAACATAGTCCGTGAGATCGGCCTGCGTTAAGGTCTTCATCACCAAACGCTGGGGCCATGTGAACGATTCCAGTTCCGTCTTCGAGGCTAACGAAGTCCTCAGCAACGACTTGGTTACTAAACGTCTCGACGGTATCAAGTGTTGGGCGTGCGTGCGAGTCTGCGTCCTTATGATTTACGAAGCGACGTAAGGGAGTGCCACTTTGGATTGGGTCGTAAAGCGGAAGATATGAGAGTCCGATGAGATGTGATCCCAGGATTGTTGCGATTGGTTTTGCCGTTTCAGGTAAGAGCTTCTGGGATAATGCCTTCGCGACGATCAATCTTTCACCGTTGAGTTCTACAACGACGTATTCAGCATCCGCGTTTACCGCCAACCCCGTGTTCCCGGGCAAGGTCCAGGGTGTCGTCGTCCACGCAAGGAAGAATGTTGATGCAGTTGAGTCATCAAAAAGTGTGGGATAGCACCTTGGTTTTTCGCCATGGTACTGTCCTGTCAATTGGAACTTAACGAAGACTGATGGGTCTGGAGTGTCTTCTCGGTATCCTAATGCGACCTCGTGTGAGGAGAGGCTCGTGACACAGCGGGGGCAATGCGGCGTGCCTTTCATATCTTGATAGACCAAGTCAGCATCCCAAAGTTGCTTAAGTATCCACCAACCGGTTTCAATATATGAATTCTCAAACGTGATGTACGGGTCACTCATGTCGACCCAATAACCAATTCTTTCGGTGAGTTCTTCCCATTCCCGCACGTAGCGCATCACGCTTTCTCGGCAACGAGCGTTGAACCGTTCGATTCCATATTCTTCAATTTCTTGTTTCGTTGTTATGCCGAGTTCCTTTTCCACTTCGAGTTCGACGGGCAGTCCGTGAGTATCCCACCCACCTTTTCGGATAGTGCGATATCCTTGCATTGTCTTGAATCGTGGAAGGATGTCCTTAAAAACGCGCGCGAGGATATGGTGTATACCCGGGGTGCCGTTTGCGGTCGGGGGACCCTCGAACATCATGTAGAGCGGTTTGGGTTCGTCAGTTCCTGGTTTGATCTCGCTTGCAGAGCGGTTGAACACATCGCGTTCGCGCCAGAACTTTAAGATGCGTTCTTCGAGATCAGGAAAATTGACTTTACTGGTCACGGGCCTGAAATGTGTTCCAGTTTGCGACCCTTCTTGGTCTGGTCGTTCTTCCACTATCTTATTCCTCCAACGAACGAGCATCTGAAAAAGAAAAGCTCGTCCTACAACTAAGGGACGAGCTTATGGCCCGCGGTACCACCCCTATTGCTCCATTACGGAGCCGCTCAATGGAGCGACAATCGTCGATCCTGCCGAAGTTACGGTTAGGCGTCCGGCCAGTTCTACTAAGGTGCCCGATCAAGCTAACGCTTGGTGTGGCCCGGTTCTTCTGGCAGCTCAGGAGTGATGTGCAGGGGCCGCTACCTATCTCGCTCGAGGTGCGACTGCTCTGTACGTGTCTCCGTCATAGCCATTCAAACGGGAATCATGGTAAGCATCTGGTGGGAAACCTGTCAAGCTGAAGGACGCTTTTTTGAGACGGTTGATTACTCTTCAATGCCGTCACTTAACCCTACTAGCTTTGCAGTTACCAGGATACGTTCATCGTACTTTAATCGAGGCCAGCAAGTTACCATCGTCACAATCGACTGGTCCGATTCCCATAAAGAAAGATCATCCATTGGAATCTTCTCGAACTTGTGTACTTGATACAGGTATATCCCTGAGTCGCTATCCAGGATGGTGTAGACAACTTGTTCGTCTTCAAGTAGATCGTGGATTTTGGGAAGGTTGCGGAAGACGGACCCCTCACCTAGGATGAGACTTTCTAGGTGTCCAAACAGCCAGACATTTCCCACAGATCCAGCCGAGGCGCTCTCTGGGATGTGCCCGACCACGTTCTTGGGTGTCTCATAGGCTTTCTCGTTGCCCAAATCGAGAATTTTCAAACCTCGAATTTGGGCGTCAAGGTTGATGGCGGGAATGCGAATTCGTGTAGGAGGTGAATGGTTATGGTCGGGGGGCGTATTGTCGATAGCACGGAAACTACTAAGCAGGGCTCTGTCATTGGGCGTGTCTTCTCCTGCGGTCTCGTCCCAATCTTTCTTGTAGGATGATTCCGTGGAGACTCGCTCAATTGTTCGCGTCATGGAGGCCGTTGTATCTTCTGTAGGAATGGCTAAGCTTTTTGGGCTATTTACTGATGATGGTGTTGGGAGGACAGCTAGAATATTGGGTTCGTTCGGTTTTTGAGGTTGTGGAGTCGCTGTGGTGGTTTGCGCGACGCCGACATCAGGTATGATTGGTTCTGAAACGACGATGTCTCCAATAGCATTCCGTTGATACTCAACGAACGCTACGTAGCCCAACTCCAGAATTAATAATCCCGATCCCAGCATGAGAAGAAGTTTCCCTACCCACCGATGACGGGTTCGATCCTGGACCCTCTCAATCGTCGGTCTTTCACTCATCTCATCAGTCCTGGTGGGGCAGGGGTATCGACTTGGGGGTTTCCGAGGCGTTCGCTAGCGATCTCCACTTTGAATGGTTCCGTCGCCAACTGGCTTGTTCAAATACTCATCGCAGAATAGCATCGCATTTTTACGCTGACAAGAGATTCATCCGTAAAAGGGTTGGTCTATTGTCCTGTTAGTTTCGCGTAACTTAGTGTCGTGTAAAAAGCGGATTCCGGCGTTAGAGTGCTTTCAATTAAGGATATACCGTTAGATACTTCTACGGACCGATATTCGTTTGATCTCAGGAAACGCGTGAGAGCTGTTGTGGCTATGGTGCGGTCCTGGGTAGTGGCTATTGGCTTGAACCGTCCGATTGTAATGTGCGGACGGAACTGAGGTTTCCGGATAGAAGGCATGACCTGGTCGGTGACCGTTTCGATATGTGCTTGCAGTGTATGGAGAGCTTCCAAGTCGCCACCGATCCCGATCCAGAGCACCTGTGCCTTAGCCCTCTTGGGAAAAGTGCCCATGCCTACGGGGCGTATCACAAATGGTCGAATGGATGTTGCAATCTCCTTGAGAGAAGTACTCAACGCTGCGATGTCTGTCGTAGAAGTATGCCCTAGAAACCGAAGTGTGAGATGGAGATTGTCTGGATGCACGACGCGAAGTCCCTTTAGTTCGTACGTCGACAGAGTCTCGCTAAGCGACTTCAGGAACCTCTTTGCCCTTGCAGGAAGGTCTAAAGCAATGAATATGCGACGTGAGTTTTCAGGTTGTGACATCGATCAACTTTTTTAGGTCACTGTACCAGCGCGTGATGGTCTCAAGACTGAAGGAGGCGTTTGCTGGACTAGGGTTGGGGGCGACGAACACCAAGGATTTCCCGATTCGTTGGGTTTGCGGTCCTAGATGGACCTTCTCTTGGATTCCCTCGGCGTATCGTAGGTAATACGCGAAGGCCGTCAGTCCACTAAAACATACAGTTCTCGGGTTATAGTGGAGCAATTTATTTTTTAAGAGCATGCTGCCTTCGATATAGTCAGGAGCTCTTAACTCCGACATGCTACGTGTTGGCCGTTTTACTAGATCTGTAAATCCTATGCCTTCCTTAAGTGCTTGATGATCAGTTTCGGGAAATAGAGGGTTGGCCGTCAAGTTGGCGGAATTGAATGCCTTCCAGAAGCGATTTCGAGGATTTGCGTAGTAATGGCCGCACTCAACGGAGTAGATCGAAGGGTTAATCCCGATCATGACAACCCGCAGATTGGGAGCGAGGTAGTCTGGCAGTGTTTGATAGTGCAAATTCAAGGATATCTACGTAAAGGTCTGTGGCCGCAGCGAGTATAGCATGGCCCTTCGGGGTACGACACGACCTTCTTTCACTCCTATTAACCATTCATCTCTTCTGCTACACTTGCATACGTCCCTGTTTGACTATTTCTCGCGAGTTTGAGGAGGAGGAATTATGCAATTTGGTCGATTCTTAGCTCATGGAGAGATCGCTTACGGTGTTGTCGAAGATGGTTTGGTTAAACAAATTACTACTACCCCATTTGAGTCATTTGAGATTACTGATCATGTACACCCCGTAGAGGATGTACGTTTCTTGGTCCCGTGCGTTCCCGCGAAAGGTTTTGCGATAGCGTTGAATTATTGGAGTCACTTAGCTGGAAGGCCGGCGCCCGAACGAGTAGAACCCTTCCATAAGACTCCTAACGCGTTTATTGGCAATGGAGATCCGATCCTGATCCCGGGCGACGCTGGTCGTGTTGAGGAAGAAGCCGAATTGGTGGTTGTGATAGGTCGTCGTTGCAAAAACGTGTCGCCGGAACAGGCCCTCGACTATGTGCTTGGTTATACCTGTGGGGTCGATGTTAGCGCGAGGGCTTGGCAAGGTGGAGATAAATCGTGGTGGCGTGCAAAATCTGCCGATAGCTTTGCATCCCTCGGCCCAGTAATTCAAACTTCGATGGATCTCGCAAGCTTCCAAATTTTTGCACGGGTCAATGGAGAGCAAGTACAGCACTGCATTGCTGAGGATATGATCTTCAACATCCCCGATCAGATCAGTACTATAAGCCGGTACGTCACTCTCGAACCAGGAGACGTTATTTATACGGGTACGGGAGGAGCGACTGCAGAGATCAAACCTGGAGATACTCTTCAGGTCGAGATTCCGGGCATAGGGGTGTTGGAAAACCCGATACAAAGCGCGCCGTGAATCATGGGGTGCCCAGTGATTACGGGACTACTTCCGTAATCTGCCTGTTGAATATTAGAACGGATACGATCATACACCTCTAATTTCGGCGAGGGTTACGGCAATGAGTGTGATCCAAGTTGGCGACTATAAATTGAATCGCCCGGAGACGATCGAGACTCCAGCCATGCTCGTTTATGAGGACATGGTTCGGCACAATATCCGCGAAATGGTAGGGATTTGCGGATCGCCGGGCCGACTTATCCCGCACATAAAGACGCATAAATCCCCTAGTGTCTTACGCATGCAGATGGACGCAGGGATTAACGCGTTCAAATGCGCGACATTGAGTGAGGCCGAGATGATTGCCTCTGCCGGTGCTCAAGAACTACTCATCGCGTTCCCGATACTACACCCCAAAAAAATCGAGCGACTAATGGCTCTAAAGACAAGTTACCCTCTGGTGAATATCAGGGTCATCGCAGGGGATTTGAAGCATGTTGAATTGCTGTCTGCTGGAGCTGTCTCTTATCGGCAGCGGCTGAGTGTCTATCTCGATCTGGAAATCGGAAGCGAGCACGGGACAGGTGTCCCGCCCGGTGACGCGGCAGAGGAACTGTACGTTGCGATTTCTGAAACACCAGGATTATCCGTAGCCGGAATCCATGCATACGATGGTCGCGTGGGCGAAACGGTTGAACCCGAATCTCGTCGCGAAGCTGTTGAAAAAAACCTAGAGCATGTTTACGCGTTGAGAGACCGAGTCAACAAACGAGGATTAGACGTTCCCGATATTGTTGCTGGTGGGTCATGGTCGTTCCGATTCTATTTGAAAGACCCGATTATCCGGGTATCCCCAGGGAACTGGATTTACTTTGACCTCGTGAACTCTGTAATGACCGACCTGAATTTTAAGCCAGCGTGCGCGATTTTAGGACAAGTGGTCGATGCACAGCCCCTGAAGGATACTGTGACTATTGATATAGGACAGAAAGGGATTGCGCATGATCCTCGGATAGGCGAAAGGCTTCGTGTCATTGGCAAGGAGAGCAGTGAGCTTGTGGGGCAGAGCGAAGAACACGGTATCCTCCGTCTCAATGGAGAGCAGCTTGAAATTGGGGACTTTTTTCTTGCCTCTCCTGGGCACGCTTGTATGACTACCGTGAAATATCCTGAAGCCCTGGTCATCAACGAGAATGGCGATATCATTGATCAGTTTGACCATACGGCACGTGATCGCGTTCATCGCAGTGGTTCAATCTTATACACTGAAAAATCCATGGAGTGATACGAAATATGGCAGTCACAAATCATAGACTTCCCGCTAACGTAAAACCACAAAGTTATGCGTTGTCCCTAACCCCCGATATTCAGTCATTTACGTTCTCGGGGCATGAAGAAATTAGCGTGATGGTTCTCGAGCCCACTGAGCGGATTATGCTCAATGCTGCAGAAATCGGTATTTCAAAAGCCCAGATTACTCTCTCGAATGGAACTATCCTCTCTGCGGAAGAGGTGTTGATGGACGAGGCAGAAGAAACGGTAACTCTGGTCTTCAATCAGATGCTTCCCGTCGGATCTGCTTCGCTTTCCTTGGACTTTCAAGGCGTACTGAATGATCAACTGCGAGGGTTTTACCGCAGTCATTATATTGATGGGAACGGAGATTCTCGGGTGCTGTTAACAACACAGTTTGAACCAACCGACGCGCGTCGAGCATTTCCATGCTGGGACGAACCGGGGGTGAAAGCGAAATTTGTCGTGACCTTGCGGATACCGCAAGAGCTTGTCGCGATCTCAAACATGCCAGTGGACTCCGAGATTGTGCACTCGAGTGGCGTAAAGTCAGTTACGTTTGTCGAAACACCAACGATGTCCACCTATATTTTAGCGTTCGTTGTGGGAGACATGGCGTATGTGGAAAGCAGAACCTCTGGTGGTACAACAATGCGGGTTTGGGCTGTCAAAGGGAAAGAGCACCAGGGTTTATTTGCTTTAGAAAATTCCATCCGGCTGCTTGAATATTTCAACAGCTATTTCGGAGCTCCCTATCCTTTGCCAAAGCTTGATCATATAGCGATACCCGATTTTGCTGCAGGTGCCATGGAGAACTGGGGGGCTATCACTTACCGAGAAGTCGCTCTGTTGTATGATCCGGAACAATCTGGAGCGTCCACGAGGCAGCGTATTCTTCAAATTGTTGCACACGAAATGGCGCACATGTGGTTCGGGGATTTGGTAACGATGAAATGGTGGGATGATCTCTGGCTGAACGAGAGCTTTGCGTCTTGGATGGGCGATAAAGCAGTGGACCAACTCTATCCTGAATGGGAAATGTGGACTCAATTTGTTTCTCATGATACTAATGCTGGTTTGGCACTAGATGGCCTCCGCAATTCTCATTCTATCGAAGCGAAAGTCGATAACCCGGCGGAAGTACAGCAGCTCTTTGATGCGATCAGCTATAGCAAGGGGGCTGCAGTTCTACGAATGCTTGAGGAGTTCTTAGGGCCTGACACATTCCAAGCCGGACTACAGCGCTACATCAGCGAATTTCAATATAAGAATGCCGAGACGAATGATCTTTGGGGCGCGTTGGCGAAGAGTTCTGGACAGCCTGTAGCAGAAATCATGGATACGTGGATCAAACAGATCGGGTATCCGGTGCTATATTTGGAATCTGGCCCCGGAACTTTGGGAGAGGATATCCGGATTTCGCAAACCCGATTCCTCTATGATCATTTGTTGGGAGAAGAGAGCGATCCCACACTTTGGCAGGTTCCATTAACTCTCTTAACGAATGATGGTCATAGCAGGACACTTTTCGCTTCTCGGGACATCTCGATCTCAGTACGGTCGTCTCCTAATTGGATCAAGGCGAACCCTGACCAGACCGGTTTTTACCGAGTGAATTACACGGACGAGAACTGGAACAAACTGGAACTGGTACTCCATAGCGGGCAACTCTCCCCCACAGATCGCTTGGGTTTGCAAAATGATGCGTATGCGCTTATGCGAGCTGGGATTGTTCCGGCAACGAGATTCCTTTCACTTGCTGGACAATACCGGGCCGAAACGAATGCGATGGTTTGGGGGGATCTGTCGGCGAATATTAGGTCTCTCGACCGGCTTCTAACGGATATGGCGTGGGTCACCTCTTATCACCACTTCGCACAGGGACTTTTTGCCGAAATCCTTCGCGAGGTTGGCTGGGACGTGAAGGCAGGCGAGGGACACTTGGAAGCACTCCGCCGGGCGACTGTACTTGCGAATAGTGGGTACTTTGGCGATCTTGAAGTTGTGAGAGAGGCGTCAGAACGATTTGACAAGCAGCTTCGAGGTGACGGGAATTTGCACCCAGATTTACGAGGGATCGTCTACGGACTTGTTGCTCAACATGGAGATCACGCGCTGTACGAGACGATGTGGGGATTAGAAGAGTCGGCGGAATTGCATGAAGAAAAATTGCGGCTGTTACTGGCCTTGTGTCGATTTTCCGACCCTGCGTTAATTGCGGAGACGCTCCGGCTGTCGTTAACGGATAGAGTTCGTTCACAGGATGCGGTGATGCTGATAACGGCGGTATCGTCCAGTCAACAAGGGAGAGACTTGGCTTGGGAGTTTATACAAAACAATTGGACTGAATTGGATCGCCGGTACGGTGGCGGAGGCTTCGCTCTCATGCGGTTAGTGGCTATTACTGGAGGATTTACGGATTTGAGTCGTGCGGATGAAGTCGAGACATTCTTCAAGAACCACCCTGCTCCAGCTGCCTCGCGGACCGTCGAGCAATCCTTGGAACAGATCCGTCTAAACGCCAAATGGCTTGAACTCAATCAGGATTCAGTGTTTACCTGGCTATCGGAGAAAGGATAAGAACGTGCCGAGAATCGGAATCATTGGTGGAGGCGCGATAGGGGGATTGATCGCGGGCCATATGACTCGGAATGGTGTCGATGTAACACTTTTTGACGGCTGGGAAGAGAACATCCAAGCAGTAGCCAAAAACGGAATACTTCTCGATGGCGTTCAAGGAGAACACCGCGTAGAGGTAAACATTCAAGACATGCACGCGATTGAGTCGTTTCGAGGAGAATTCGACATCTTGGTTATGGCAGTGAAGTCATATGATACGGTTGCGATGGTCGAACGTTCTCAGCATACACTGACGAAAGCTGGATTCATCGTTAGTCCACAAAATGGCATCAACGAAGAACAGATCGCGCCAATGGTCGGTGCTAATCGGATGATTGGGTGTGTGACAACGGTATCTGCCGAGCTTGTCGGGCCTGGCCATGTTCGACAGACAGGTTCAACAAGTCAGAGCATCGGTTCTGGTATTGCTTTCACGCTCGGTGAGTTAGACGGAAGCCTCACCGAACGCTTGGGTGAGACTGTTGAGCTATGGCAGTGTGCCGGACCATCACGATCGACTGGGAATCTCTGGGGTGAACGTTGGTGTAAATTGGCGATTAATTGTATGGTCAACCCAACAGCTGCTATGACAGGGCTTGATAACTGGGAGATCCGTTCGAACGATCAATCTCGAATGATAATGTTCAATCTTGCTGCTGAGGCTGTCCGTGTGGGGACGTCACTTGGATATCATATTCCATCCCCGATCGGTGGTTTCTCTATTGACGATCTGTATACGGCGATTGTCGGTGGGCATAGGGAACTAGAGGGTAAATTTGTTGGGTCTCCTCCTGAAATACGTGGGAGGCCATCATTGCTTCAGGACATAAGCCGAGGGCGTAAGACAGAGATTGATTACCTTAACGGTTATGTCGTTCGGCGAGGCGACGAGATCGGAATAAAGTGTGCATATAATCAAGGAATCTCTACAATAATCCGAGGTATTGAAAGCGGGGAGTTTTCCCAATCGCTTGATAATCTTGGTAGGTTAGAGAAGTTGCTATAACGAGCTGTCGGATTTCACATTGACAGCAGATTAAGGCCGCGGTAGTGTGGCGGGAACCGGGTGCGAGGAGGGTATTGAGATGGAATATCGAGTTATTTCTGGCGATTCCCATATTGATATGACTTGGATGCCTGGTGACCTTTGGACACAAAATGCTCCGAGGAACCTTAAGGATTTAGTGCCTCGCGTGGTCGAGACGGATGAAGGGCCCAAATGGCGTGCAGAGAACAAAGAGTTGGGGATGTTTGGGGGATTGGGTTTCTTGTTTAATCGACCGGAGCGAGGGCGGTCGGCCCACCTCGACGCAATGTTTGATGCCGGATTCTACGAGGGAGGGCCTCATCCAACAACGCCGGCTTTACGCCTACAAGACATGGCAATTGATGGAGTTGATGCCGAAGTCTTGTACGGGGTTTTGGGAGTCGGGCTCCTATTTGAGAGTAAAGAGCTGACCCAGTATGTTTATCAGATATATAACGATTGGGTTGCTGGGTTCTGTGATTCTGAGCCGGGTCGGTGGGCTGCTTTAGCATGTATCCCGAATCATGATCCTCAGCTTGCCGCACAAGAGTTGCGGCGTTGTGCAAAGCTTGGATTAAAAGGCGCCGATTTTGCCGTATCGAACGCTGTGAAGCCGATCTACCACAGAGATTGGGACGTCTTGTGGTCGGCGGCAGCCGAGTGTCAGATGCCGATCTCCTTCCATACTCTGGGCCTTAAACCAAGAGAGCCTCAAGCATCTGAATTACAGGATTATGAAGGTCAATACGAGGTCGTGAAAAATTCCATGTTCCAACTCGGGGGCGTAGAATCACTGAGTAGTATCTTGGCGTCAGGGGCCTGTGAGCGCTACCCAGGGTTCCAATTCGTTTTGGGAGAATGTGGGATCAGTTGGATTCCGTTTGTGTTAGTCCGGTTGGATTTAGCGCATAAAGATCGATTAGGCGATATGGCACTGCATTTAGAGAATCGACCGAGTGATCTTTGGCGGAGGCACGGCTTCTCTACTTTCCAGATTGAAGAGACAGTTCCCGACATAATTGGGCTTGTTGGCGAAGACAATGTGCTTTGGGGCTCGGATTATCCACATCCGGATGGGATTTGGCCGTGGTCCAAGTCGGTGCTCAGAGATCAGTTAGGAAGGCTTGATGACAATGTATTCAAGAAACTTACTCGTGATAACGCAGGGAAGCTGTATCGATTTCTTACATAGTCCAAAAGAAGGTAACCTATGAGTAATGAAAAAGATTCTCGAGAAGTTGCCACGTTAGCTGGTGGATGTTTCTGGTGTATAGAAGCCGTGCTGGAGCAAATTGAAGGAGTGCTTCTCGTTGAGTCTGGCTACACTGGTGGCACAGTGTCCAATCCATCGTATGAACTTGTATGCACCGGAACTACAGGGCATGCTGAGGCGGTACGTGTAACATTCGACACCGAGATTCTCGAATTCAGAGATGTGCTAGAAATCTTCTTTGCTGTCCATGACCCGACTACGTTGAATCGTCAGGGGCCTGACATTGGGAGCCAATACCGATCAGCGATTTTTTTCCATACGTCGCTACAACAGGTGATCGCTACTGAGATGATCAAGGAACTGAACAAGTCTGGTACTTGGGAAGATCCCATTGTGACAGAGATAACCCCGAATCCGAACTTCTATCACGCGGAGGATTACCACCGGAACTATTATCAGAGGAATTCTTCCGCGCCCTATTGCCAAATGATGATTACCCCGAAACTAGCGAAGTTCCGAGGTAAGTTCCAATGGAGATTACGCTCGGCTGCTTGAGGGAGAGCGTGAAGCGTTGTGGGGAGAGAAGGGTCCAAACGGTTTCCCGAGCATGTTGATGAGCCGATATGGACCTGAAGTTCCTTTTGCTAGAGATAAAAAACCGGAGCCAGCCAACTTTAGTGGCGGCTCCGGTTTTTTGGTTTCAACGTTATTGTCGGGGTGGGCTTATTTGAAACTCGTTCCAGCAAGTACTTTGTCCCCGTAGCACTTCACGGAATTGTCCCAGAGAATTTTGCGTCGATGTTCGTCCTTTAATGGTTGTTTCATAAATTTGTCTACAGCACCTGGGAATGGTGAGTCAGGGTGTGGGTAGTCAGTATTGTAGACGATGTTTTCCCCGTCCATATAGTATGAGACGAGGTCGAGGCTGCCTTCGTCACCGTCGCAGGCGATGAAGCACTGGCGACGGAAATACTCGCTGGGTTTTAATGACATTGTTTTCGCGGTGTGGTCCGAATGGAAGACGCCCTGCCGACCGAACGCGTGATCATCCAGGCGTTCCAGCCAGAACGGAAGCCAGCCTGCGTTCGACTCATAGAAGCCGGCTTTCATAGCGGGGAATTTCTCGAGGATACCGCTCATGATTATTCCCCCCACGGCGAGCATGGCTCCAAACGGATGCCCGAGTGCGTGGCCAAGTGGCCCGTATTTTTCCTTTCGCAGCAACGTCCCTTGTTCATTTCCCATTACCGTCGTCGGCAGTGGGTGCGATGCTGAACCATGCCAGCAGACTGGCAGAGCAGTTTCTTCAAGGGCTGCCCAAAGTGGTTCGACAGCGGGGTCACCCCAAGCTTTACTTGCCTTCTCGTCCATTCCAGGGTGGAAAATTCCGACGATTTCGGCAGTCTTGGCCATTCGATGGATTTCTTGCACCCCAGCCTCGATGTCCATGGAGCTGGCATGCCCGATAGTCTTGACTCGGCCACCTGAGTCTTTGCAGTAATCCGCGGCCCAATTGTTGTAGGCTTCGACCAAGGCCACATGAAGACCGGCGTCACTCGTTAAGCTAGGCGACCCAAGCATCTGGCAATTTGTCGGGAAACCGACGGCGATATCAACGCCTTCCTGGTCCATATGCTCGATGCGTGTAGGTACACTCCACCAGCTGTCTAGAGCTTTGCCATACCGCTCTTTCATATCGACGAAGGTTCGATCATTATTCTTACGGGGATCCCGTCCTTTCGGGAAGATTTCGCCTGGACCGTAGGCTAGGAGAATCTTACTCGCGTGTCCAATGACTTTTGGCGCCCGATCCTTATATTCTGCTGACATGTAGTTGTCCCACATGTCCATAGGCTCTTGCATATGCCCGTCACCATCGATAACTCTAAATCCGTCTCTCATTTTGTACTCCTTAATGCGATTTTAGGTGGTCCGAGCGCGAAAGTTTAAGCGGCAATCAGGCGCTCGCCGTAGAGGTTGACCGAATTATCCCAAAGTATCTTTCTCTTATGTTCATCCTTAAGGGGTCTGGACAGGATTCCTTCTACTGAACCAGGGAATGGAGCATCAGGGTGTGGATAGTCGGTGTTAAATACGAGGTTGTCGCCATCCATGAATTCAGCAACGAATGGGAGTGTTCCCTCGTCAGTGTCGCAGGCTAGTGAACACTGGCGACGGAAGTATTCACTTGGCTTCAGGGGTAAACTACTGCCGTACATGAAACGTCCTTGTCGACCAACTGCGTGGTCGTCCATTCGCGAGAGCCAGAATGGTAACCAGCCTGCATTCGATTCGTAGAATCCGAATCGAAGGTTGGGGTGCCGTTCCATTGCTGAGCCGAACATCATAATTCCCATGGAAACCATTGCATCCAGAGGGAATCCGATTGCGTGACTCACAGAGGCGAGGGGTCCTTGCAGGCTACGGAAAAGCCTCGTTTGCGCGCTGCCACCATGGAAGCAAGCGGGTAAGCCTTGGTCTGCAAGGGTTGACCAGAGCCCATCAAATTCTTCGCTAGACCATTGTCGCTGTTCAGCGGCTGAGTCGGGGATATTGATTGCTGCGATTTCGCGACGGTTGGCGATGCGCCGAATTTCTTCAATTCCCTGTCCAACGTCCAGGAGGCTGATCAGGCCAATGGCTTGAACACGCCGGCCTGAGTCCCGGCAAAAATCAGTTGCCCAGTCGTTGTAAGCGCGACAGAGAGCGGATTGCAGGTCGGGATCGGTGATATTCTGAGAAATGGCTGCGTTCCCGTTGGTCTGGAATCCGACTTGTATGTCAACTCCTTCATCATCCATGTGTGCGAGGCGTGTCGGGAGACTCCACCATGATCGGAAAGCGTCTCCATATCGGTCTTCACAGTCTGCGAATACGCTCTCTGGACGAGGCTGCATGCTTCCTTCTGGGAAAGCTTCACAGGGAGCATATTTGAAGAGTGTTTTCCCTACATGGCCAACCACTTTAGGAACGCGGTCACTGTACGCGGATTCTGTGTATTTGTCCCATATATCCATGGGTTCTTGCATGTGGCCATCACCGTCAATTACTCGAAATCCGTTGCGCATGTAGTCCTCCTGCATTGCTGCTTGCAAGCGATATAGCTAGAAAGGTCTACCGCATTAGACCTCGGAGCTACTTTAAATGTCAACCCTCGCGAGGGCGGGTTCGCACGCGCGATTTGACAGGCGCGCCCGACTCTTGCTACAGTGCATTCAGTCACCAGCGATCACCTCTAGAGGAGCACGTTATGTGGAAAGATTTCAAGGTACTGGACGCAGATGCGCATATGCAAGAACCTTTTGATTTGTGGTCCGACTTCATGGAGCCTGAATACTATGATCGGCGGCCCATCGTCAATGACTATGAGAACAAGCAATTTTTCCATTACGATCCGTGCGAATTGTTCCCCGACGGGACAGGCCGCGGCGGAAAAGGTGGAGATCGTGGACGTCGACCGCCCAAGGTCACCGAGCGGAATAGGCAGAAATATGGTGATGCTTATGATGCTACGTGGACAGCGGAAAGTCGATTGAAAGACATGGATAGATACGGATGGGACAAAATGGTCCTCATCCCCGGGACCGGAGCAGGTCCGCTTCGTGTTGAAGGTAAAGATCAAGGTTTGATGTGGGCAGTTACTCGGGCTTACAACAACTGGTCACTGGATTTCGCGAGTGCTGATCCGAAGCGGCTTAAGATGGTAGTTGCGTTGCCTAATCAGCATGATATCGAAGGGGTGTTAACGGAAGTTCGCCGTTGTGTCGACAGAGGCGGCGTTACAATCCAGATGCCTATGGCAATGACGGGGAAGCAGTGGCACGACCCTGATTACGATCCATTCTGGAACTTGGCTGTGGAACTCGATTGTCCTGTGTCATTTCACGGCGTGCCGAGTGGTCGACCCCACTCAAGTGCTCGTCACGGCGACGGTGGAGGCGTTATCGTCGCACTCGACCATGCTGTGGGGTTCCCATTCGAGAACATGATCTCAATGGGGCACTTGATTTACACGGGTCTGCTGGAGCGATTCCCGGATTTGAAAGTCTCTTTCTTAGAGGGCAGTGCTGGATGGCTGCCGTTCTGGCTTGGACGCCTTGATGATCACGCGGTGCCAGGTCATAGGCAAGAGGTGTTCTTTGATGCTCCGACAATGGCTCTGAAACCCAGTGAATACTTTTACAGACAAGGGTTTGTTGCTTGTGATGGTGATGAGAGTGCTTTGTCAGCGGCTGTTGAACTTTGCGGTGACAACCATATCGTTTGGAACACTGACTATCCTCATGCTGACGCTCCCGATCCTGAAAAAGCGATTCCTTCCCTTGTGAACCAACCGATTTCCGAAGAGGCAAAAAGGAAGATTCTCTGGGATAATCCAGCTCGTCTGTATGGGAAACGTGGATCAGATTAGGGGAAGACTTCCCCAGCGTTTACGAAACTAATGGTCAAAGGGCCCCCAGGAGTTCAATCGGGGGCCCTTCCCATTTCCGTTGATTGTAAGTTATTAGCAAATGTTAGAGGGAGGCGCTCATGGATCTCGGAATACAAGGGCGAGTTGCCATTGTTGGGGGAGCAAGCCGCGGGATGGGAAAAGCTATCGCCCAAGGGTTAGCGGCTGAGGGCGTGCGTGTAGCAATGTGTGCCCGGACACAGTCAACGCTTGAGGAAGCTGCTAACGACGTGATTAATTCAAATTCTCAGGAACAGGTCATTGCGGTCGCCGCTGATTTGTCCTCTAAAGATGGCCCGACACATGTGTTTGAAACGGTCATGAGCCATTGGGGTACAGTCGACATTCTTGTCAATAATGTTGGAGGGCCTCCCCCAGGAAAGCCATCAGAACATGACGATGAAGCCTGGTCTGCGGCTTTTGAATTGAACTTTTTCAGTGTCGTGCGCATGGTGCGTCAGGTTCTTCCTGTGATGCGAGATAAAAGTTGGGGGCGCATTGTCAATCTGTTGTCGATAGCCGTGAAGGAGCCTGTGGAGGGGCTTGTGCTATCGACGGCTTCTCGTATGGGTGCGGTCGGATATGCAAAGATGCTCGCGGATGAGATAGGCCCGATGGGCATTACCGTAAACAATGTGCTCCCAGGTTTTGTCCTGACAGATCGACTTCGATTTCTTGCAGAGACACGAGCGGAAGCGGCTGGTACAACCGCTGATGAGATTTTGCTCAAGATGGCAGAACCGGCTGCGGCTCGCCGTATCGGACGCCCCGATGAGATGGCAGACCTTGTCAGTTTCTTAGTTTCTGAGCGGGCTGCGTATATTACGGGGACCAGTATTGTTCTTGACGGTGGTGCGTCGCACTCTACTTTTTAAGCATATGGATATTCCTCAATTGTTGACAGCTACTGAATTCGAGACGTATTCTCCAGACAGATTTACGAAGGAGCCCTGTTATGAAGAACGGTTTTCGAGTAATTGATGCAGACGCTCATATGCAAGAGCCTTTCGATCTCTGGAAGGATTACGTTGAGCCGGAGTTTTACGATCGACGGCCAGTGGTCACAGACGTTGTTGGCAAATTGTTCTTCCATTACGCGCCTGGTGAGCTTTTCCCAGAAGAACCAAGTGAAAAGTCTGGGACGGGATTACGGCCAGGAAATGCCCTATTTGTCTCTGAGCGGGTATGGCGGCATCAAGAAGTGAAGTATGGAGATGCCTTCCGAGAGTTCTGGACACCGGAGTCTAGAATCCGAGATATGGATAGATACGGATGGGATAAACAAGTCCTGATTCCGGGAACCGGATCGTTGATCAACGGACCGCGGTTAGCTGACAAGGATCCTGCGTTAATCCTTGCATTGACCCGGGCCTACAACAATTGGGCTGCGGACTTCGCATCCACCGATGCGTCGAAATTGAAGCCTGTAGTTACCCTTCCAAGTGTAGGGCCAGAACAGATCGTTGCAGAAACACTGCGATGTATGACACGGGGTGAGTTTGTGACGTTGAACCTCCCAAGTGTAAACGAAGGTCAAACATGGGAAGACTCTTCTTACGATGCCGTTTGGAATACGTGTGTTGATCTCGACATGCCTGTTTCTTTGCATGGAGTGAATGCAGTTGGCCCGGACGTCCGGACGCGATACAGTTCAAAACCGGGAATCTATGTTGCGCTCACCCACGTGATCGGAAATTCTCTTGAGGATATGATGTCGCTCGCGCACTTCATATTCACGGGTATTTTAGAGCGGTTCCCGACGTTACGGATCTCAGCACTAGAAGGCAACGTCGCATGGGTTCCATGGTTGGTCTCTCGGATGGATGACCACATCGAGGGGCGTCAGGTCATCTTCACTGATGACAACACCCTTCCGAGGCTGCCCAGCGAATACTTTTTCCGGCAGTGTTTCGTTGCGGGGGACGCAGACGAGAAGGCATTGAAATATGCTGCTGACTATACAGATGGTGAACGGATCGTTTGGAACACGGACTATCCGCATCCTGACGCTCCGGATCCTGACAAGGCGTTAGATCAAATGTTGGATCAACCCATTTCAGATGAGCATAAACGAAAGATTCTGTGGGATAATCCTGTGAAGCTCTACGGGGAGAGGATTCTCTCGTAAACGTTTGCACCTGTTGACGGAATGGGTCGGCCTTGAATCAGGTCGGCCCATTTTGATTTTACTGGGAGTTGCTTGACAATTTGAGTGGTCAGAGGTAGCGTGCAATTTAACCGAAGTTGAACGGAGGGCCACGATGAAGAATGGGTTTAAGGTTATTGATGGCGATGCTCATATGCAGGAGCCATTCGACCTTTGGAAGGACTATGTCGAGCCTGAATACTACGATCGACGTCCAGTTGTGAGTGATTACGTTGGAAAAATTCGGTTCATTTTCGAGCCTCATGACGAACTCTTTCCTCAGGGAAACAAGGGGTCCGAAAAGAAGCAAAATGCACAGTTTCTTTCTCCCAAAATCTGGAGAGATCAAGAACGGAAATATGGAGATGCCTACCGAGAGACATGGACGCCAGAGTCACGTATCCGGGATATGGATCGGTACGGATGGGACAAACAAGTGTTGATCCCAGGCACTGGGGCACTTGTTAACGGTAAGCGTTTGTATGGGAAAGATCCTGGTCTCGTTATGGCACTGACTCGGGCCTATAACAATTGGGCCGGAGAATTCGCCTCCGCTGATCCGTCTCGGCTTAAGCCGGTGGTTACATTACCGACTGTCGATAACGTTGAAGAGCTGGTTCTCGAAACTCGTAGAGCAGTTGAACGGACAAATGCTGTAACTGTAGGCATGTCTCCCCCGGCTACGGGCAAGATGTGGCATTTCCCGGAATATGACGCACTTTGGAATACGTGTATGGAACTCGACCTCCCCGTCTCGCTCCACGGAGTGAACGCCGTGGCGCCAGATGTTAGGGAGCGATACAATCACATCCCTGGCATCTTCGTTGCGCTCACCCACGTGATTGGGAATTCGCTTGAAGATATCATGTCTTTAGCACACTTCGTGTTCTCAGGTATCTTGGATCGCTTCCCTGAGCTCCGTATCTCCGCGTTAGAGGGGAATGCAGCATGGGTTCCGTGGCTTGTTCCTAGGATGGATGATCACACGCAAGGACGGCAGGTCATCTTTACAGATGACGAGAGTCTGCCACTTAAGCCCAGCGAATATTTCTTCCGGCAATGTTTCGTTGCTTGTGATGCTGACGAAGCTAGCCTGAAATATGCTGTCGATTTCACCGATGGAGAACGGATCATCTGGAATACTGATTATCCACATCCTGATGCACCAGACCCGGACAAGGCGCTCGACCAATTACTGGAGCAACCGATTTCTGAAGCACACAAGGCCAAGATTCTCTGGGATAATCCGGTGGCTCTATATGGGAAGCGTATCCTAGCATAGCTTCAACTGCTAGATGGGTAGTCTTTTGAGGCGGACTACGTGAAGTTTGGAGAAACAAAAAAGAACACCCCTCGCGAGGGGTGTTCTTTTTTGTTTCTCTTTAGGTTAAGGCGAATACCTACTCGTTGAGAGATAGGCGTAAGCGAATAACAGGCTATGATCCTCGAAGTCGGGGATCCCAGACATCGCGCAATGCGTCCCCGAGCATGTTAAACCCGTAGACACAGAGCGCAATGGCAACTGAAGGAATGACTGGCAACCACCATCCGACCAAGAAGAGGTTCTGTGATCCTTTTTGGACCATGTTGCCCCAAGTTGGCTCATCTGGCGAGATTCCCAATCCGAGGAACGTAAGTGATGCTTCTACGATGATTGCGTTTCCGATTGAAAGGCTGATGAGAACGATGTATAGCGCGGTAATGTTAGGGAATATGTGGTACATAAGAATGCGGGGCACGGAGCAACCTACTGCTCGCGCCCCATCCACGTAGGTCATTTCTTTAATGGAAAGGACGGACGACCGGAGAACGCGGGTCGTCGGCGCAATCAAAGTTACTCCAATCGCGAGGATGATAGTGTTCGGTCCTGGCTGTAGCAGGGTGATCCAGAATAGAGCGAGGATGAGGCCAGGAAAGGCGAGCATCGCGTCTACACCTCTCTGAACTCCCATATCCAGTGCGCCTCCGATATAACCTGCAACGGCGCCGATGACAAGCCCCACGGTCACCCCGAGAAACACACTGATGATTCCAATTCGCACAGAGATGCGCGCCCCCCAGATTGCTCGACTCAGAATGTCGCGTTGTAACTCATCGGTCCCCAGTAGGACCCGACCCTCGTTCGTGACCGTTCCCGGAAATGCGTATCGTTCGCCTGTGAACAGGTTGGGTTCGTATGGCGCAATATATTGGGGGAAGACAGCGAGGAGGATCATGACGAGGATGATAATTGCTCCTATAGCACCAAGAGGTTTGCGGACCGCGAAGCGGAGAAGGCTAGACGAAATCTCAGCTAGGCGTGTTTTTTGCTTCTGGCGAGCAAACAGCGCATCTGATGCTTGTTCAGCGGCCACGGTGTCCGCCCTCCCGATTTACTCTAAGCATATTTGATTCGTGGGTCGACCCAGCTGTAGACAAGGTCTGTCAAAAGGTTGATTGCTAGCACAGCCAAAGCTATAAGGAGCACTAGGGATTGGAGTAACGCATAGTCTCGGTTAAGTGCGCCTTGCACGATGGCGTTTCCGACACCGCGTACCTCAAACACGACCTCGACCACCACTGCGCCGGCTATCAGTCGGCTGACTTGCACTGCTGCTAAGGTCAAGATGGGTAATAGGGAATTCCGCAGCGCGTGGCGTAAGAGGATAACTCGCTCAGATAGACCTTTCGCACGTGCGGTCCGGATGTAGTCTTGTCGGATAACTTCAAGCATTTGGGAACGGGTCAGACGCATGTATGGTGCGGCCCCGTGAATGATAAGTACCAGACAAGGGAAGATCATGATTTTTAGGTTGGCTATAGGGTCTTCCCACAGTTCCGGGAAAAAGACTCCAGCTGCAAGAGGGGTCCAGTTAAAGACTTTAGCGAGAAAGATCAGGATAAGGCATGCGATGACGAACGAGGGGAGGGTAAGTCCGCTGATAGCGATGAACCGCACAATGTTGTCTAGAAGCGAGTCGGGTTTGTATGCGGAGAGCACCCCGAGAGGGACTCCAATAATTAACGACCCCACGATCCCAATCGTCATGATTTCCACCGTGCGGGGTAATCGTGCTTTTAGTAAATCAGTAACCGGTTCAGAAAAATGGAAGGAGTATCCGAGGTCGCCACGGACGATATGCCACATCCAGTCAGCGTATTGCACGTGGATAGGTCGGGTAAGGCCCAGATCTTCGCGGAGTTTAAGGAGTCCTGCTTCACTGATAGCGTTACCAGGGTCTGCGAACAGAGCGTCTGCAGTGTCGCCGGGGATTGCTCTGAGCATACCGAAGAAGATAATGGAGATCAGGAACAATGTGAACGGAATGAGGAGAAGTCTTCTCAGGAAGTATGCCTGCATTTCTCCTCTCCTTTTAAGGTTTCAGCCGCCTGCGTCTCTTATAGGAGCAGGCGGCTGAAACTCAAGTTTCTACGTGAGATGAGTCAGTCTACCTTATTATCCTTTGTCCATCCAAATGTGTTTGTAATCCTCGCCACCCATAGATCCCGGTCCGGGGTTCCAGTTCTTAAGGTAGTTGTAGTAAACACGGTTCGTGAAGAACCACCCTACGTGGAACCATGGGAAGTCTGGTGAGTTGGCAACACGTTCCATCTCTTTGGTGACCTCTGCAGCCTGAGCGTCATCGAGCGTTCGGCGATAGAGCTCCCAGAGGCTTTCCAGCTTCTCCTGTCCCGGATATGCCCATTGTCGACCACCGACGTGGGGTGAGAACGACAGGAAGGACAGGGTATAAACCCCGGTCGGATCGTCTAAGCTGATGGCTCGTGCGTCAGTACTTACCTCCCAATTACCAGCCCGATAGTCTTCGGTTCGGGCAGCGGACTCTTGGATTTGCATGTCAATCTGGAAATCCAAGACGTCGCGCATTGACTTGATAGCCACGAGCATCAGTTCGTCAAAGGTTGGCAGTCCGCCTGGATCCATGACGTACTTAAACTTGTATCCTCGCGCGCCTGCTTCATCGACTAGCTGACCAGCGCGCTCTTGCTCGGCCTTCTTGTTTGCGGGGTTCGTTCCTGGTAGTGTCTTGAACTCCGCGTCTGACAGGGCATAGCTTGGATACTGCACATGGTCAACGATGCGGGCAGGGAATCCGACGCCTGCATGGGCTAGGCCGAATTGCTCGTCACGGCGGATCGCCAGTCGAGCTGCTTCTCGGACTTTCGGATTGTCAAACGGGGGGATCGTGTGGTTGAAGTGGTAGACGGTATAGATGCCTTGCGGGGCAGCCTTGTATGAGGCTTTGTCCTTCCCGACCTGTTTGATCAAGGCGTCTGCTTCGTCTTGGAGCAGGATCGGCCAGTCTTCCCAGACATCAATCTGATTGGTTTGGAACAGAGCCAATTGAGTGGCTTTCTGTCCGACGACTTTTTGCGTCATCGCGTCAAGGAACGGGTACTGATTGCCGTCTTTGTCGGCTCCCCAGTAATCAGCGTTCCGTACCCATTCCCAACCTTCCTGAGGTTCGAACGAAGTCTGTTTGAACGGGCCGGTCACGTTGAGCGTTTCCTGCTTTATCCAAGGATATGTTTCCACACTCTTATCAGAGGTGCTAATAGAGTCTGCTGAAAGAATGTGTGTACCGTATCGGCTAGCAAGGTAGTTAAGCAACATGCGGTTCGGCTTGTCTGTCGTAAATGAGATCGTGTGGTCGTCCACGACTGACACGTCGGTCAGGAACTCTCGGAAACCAATTAAAACACGAGTTGAGACGTCCCAGTTTTCGTCAAGGATTCGATCGAAATTGGCCTTAACGTCTTGTGCGGTGAAGTCGGATCCGTCATGGAATTTAATGCCCTTCCGAAGGTTGAAAGTCCATGTCGTTCCTTTGTCGTCG
>CAZVDP010000006.1:0-42469 GCA_964625945.1 uncultured Dehalococcoidia bacterium
GGGATTAGCCCGTTCATTGCCCAGACGAGGAATTGTGACCTTTGCTGCTGCCACCTGGCTTGTCGGAATGTTGGGAGGGCTTAGTGTCTTCGCCCTTGGTCCCTTCGTCCCGGATACCGCCTTAGGCTATCGGAGTAGTGCCATGCCAGACGGGTCGCGCGGGGCTGACATTCCAGCTGAACCACGCCAATGTGAAGAATTCACAGTCTTGCCGGATCCAGATGTAGACGACCCTTCAGCCAAGATCCGTTTGGATTTCCAAGGATTACAACCAGTCAATAACGGATATCATTATGAAGTCTGGTCAGTTAGTGACTGCGTCGCCTTAAGCCTAACAAGATTTAATGTCACCCAAGCTGGGGACCTCGTCGTTCTCGCTGGGAAAACAATGCCCGACCAAAGCTTTCCAATCTCTCTAGACTCACTTCTCGGAGACATCTTGATCACGATCGAACCCCCGGGAGAGGATGATGGGAGACCATCAGAGACGCGCTACCTGGCTGGGACGTTTGTTGACGGTAGTGCAGAACTTACGGTAGTTCACTCTCTGGCCTTGGGTCCCCGCTACAGGAATTCAAGTGGCGCATTCATCCTTTCGTCCCCATCAAGCCCAGTCGGCAGGAAAACAACCGAATGGATGAGCGGGGTTTGGTGGGTCGATGTAGCGGACGCAGAATTGGGAATGACAGCTCCCGGAGTATACTTACCATACGCTCCTGCAGGGTGGAACTATGAGGGCTGGGTAGTGTTCGACGGCCAACCATTAACCACGGGGCGGTTTATCCGAAACAGTGGATACGACTTAGATGATATGCCGGATAGCGACTCTCCTGAATACTCCCCCTACAATGGGACCGACCCTGTCCCACGATGGCCTGGAGAGGATTTTATCCGTAACCCACCCGAAGGACTCACTTTCCCGACTGATATCAGGGGAAATGATTTATTTATATCAATAGAGCCTTCTCCCGATGACTCAGCCTTACCTTTTGCACTCCATGCCTTGACTGGAACGGTTCCGATCGAGGGCGAGTTTCACACCACCTATGAGCTCACAAACAATAGCGGCTCTTACCCGACTGGTACCGCCATTATCCAATAAGGAACCAGCACGCCTCTTTTACCCGCTCGTTTCAATTAATCTCGGCCCGTAAATTTTGACTGAGTTGTCCCAAAGAATTCGTCGTTTAGATTCTTCCGCAATGGATTGCTCAAGGAGATTTGCGAGAGGTTCAGGGGGCGGTGGGGCGTCAAAGTGCGGATAGTCTGTATTGAAGACGATATTTTGATCTCCTAAATAGTCGACCACGTACTTGAGGGTCGGCTCGTCAGCATCAGCAGCTATGGCGCACTGACGCAAGAAATATTCGTAGGGAGATAACTTCAGCGGGTGCTCCCGGAAATGAGTCGCCTGTCTGCCGTCAGTCGCCTCCCCAAGTCGATGCAAGAGCCATGGCAGCCATCCAGCATTCGACTCAAGCACCAAGATTCTAAGCGCAGGAAACCGCTCCAAGATCCCCCCTAGGATAAAATGCGCCAGCGCCAGCATATTTTCAAACGGAAATATCGTCAGGGTATTTATCGCGCCAATAGCTCCACCCGCGTCACTGTACCGCGCGCTTGTCAACGGGAATCCACTCGCACTATCCATGCCATGAATGGAGAACGGGAAGTCCAATTCCACCGCGGTCTGCCACGCAGAATCATACTCCGGCTGATCCCACATGATATTCGGGAGTGCACGCGGCAGAAAGACCGACACTGCTCCCTTTTCAAGCACGGCACTCCGGGCAATGGTTACCATTTCGTCAAGAAGCATACCAGGAACCATAGCTGTGAACTTCACGCGCCCCGGGGCGCCACTACAAAATTCGTTCGCCCACCTGTTATACGCACGGCACATAGCTGCATACAGGCGAGGATCACGATCGTACGCGGCAGATACTGCAGCATTCGTAGCCAAGCAGACTTGAATATCCCATCCTTGCTCATCCATATCCCGAAGACGACTACTCAAGCTCCACCAATCCTCATATGCGTTCGGGAATTTGTCCTGAATCATCCGAGAGGAGGCAGTTCGATCTGGCCCTACAGCAATAGCGCCGTCGGCATACTCGAAAATCGCGCGCCCGTGAACCTGTGCAATGGCTGGAACTTGATCTCGAAATTCCGGCTCAATATACCGAGTCCAAATATCGGGCGGTTCGTAGAAATGAGCATCCGCGTCTATAACCCTATAGTCTCCGTACACGACTCTCTCCTCGCGTTTTACTAACTTTTATCTTACGTGGAATCCATGCCTAGCATAAGAAGCCATGTCTGGATCACCTGAGATGAACAACGCGCTTCCTAGTGCTCCAAAAAACTAGCCGTCCTCGTATCAGGACATCTGAGGGATCTCCTGCCATAGAAGGAACCTCTCGAGTAAGCGTTGGAAAATTTGAGTGTCGCGAGTGTACTGTCGGCACTGACTTGGGTCAATGCTAAGCCTATTTGCGGTGCTCCGTAACGGTGGTACAATGCTGACCACACAGTAGTATCCACTCGCGTACTCGCGACAACCAAGGGGGCATTCATGAATCTTCTAACGACAACACTCGCACAAGCTGCAAAAGCCATTAAAAGTAAGACCATCTCCCCTGTCGAATTAGCCGAGGCTTGCCTTGATCGCATCGATCTGCTCGAGCCCAAACTTAACGCATTTATCACTTTAAGCGGTGATAAAGCCATGCAAGCTGCAATGGTCGCTGAAAAGGAAATTTCCCAAGGGAAATACCGCGGGCCAATGCATGGTATTCCTTATGGCGTCAAGGATATTTTCTCGACACAAGGCATCAGGACAACGAATGGGTCAAAAGTTTTCAAGGACAATATTCCAAATCGTGATAGTACTGCTGTACGCAACCTTAACGCTGCCGGAGGCGTCCTAATCGGAAAAAACAACTGTGCGGAATTCGCCAGCGGAGGCGACCACAGTAGCCTCCATGGAGCAGTGCACAATCCTTGGAGTCTGCCACACTCTCCAGGGGGCTCTTCAAGCGGTTCTGCGGCGTCGGTTGCTGCCGGCATGCTATTCGGCTCTATGGGCACGTGCACAGGGGGATCAATCCGAGGACCGGCATCATATTGCAGTGTAGTGGGACTAAAACCGTCTTACGGCCTGGTTAGCCGTGCTGGCGTTTTCCCGTTAAGTTGGTCGATTGACCACGCCGGACCAATGACCCGGACCGTCGAAGACTGCGCTCTAATGCTGCAGGCAGTTGCGGGCTACGACCCTCGAGATCCATCCTCAGTAAACATATCGATTCCAGACTTTGCAGCAGGTTTAGACGGAGACATTCGAGGGATGCGCATTGGAATCACGACAGAGCTAAACAACGAAGGTTCTCCCGAGACAACGAAGCTTGTCAACGAAGCATTTGATGTTCTACGCCAGCTTGGAGCGACCGTCGAAGAAGTATCTGTCCCAATAACGGGAGATTACGCGACCGTCGCTGGGAACGTCATCACGTGGACTGAGGCAGCAAGAATCCATGCTCCATGGACGGATCGACTTGAGGAATACTCTGTAGGCGTTCGAGAAAAAGTCTTAGTTGGGTCAGTGATGCCTTCAAGTTTCTATCACAAAGCACAAGAGATGCGTAGAGCCGTCCAAAGAGAGCTAGACCAAGTTCTGGATAAGTACGACGTCCTCGTCGGGTACGTCACTAACGATGTTGCGGGGCTCTTAGTCGTCGGGACTACTGGTGGAACAGCAATGGGGATGGCCTCAGTGCGGAGTTCCACTCGCCCCTATAACCTCACAGGAATGCCATCGATTAGCGTGCCGTGCGGCTTTAATTCCGCCGGACTACCCGTTGGGCTACAAATCACGGGACGCCTTTTCCAGGATTCCACCGTGCTCAAAGTTGCCCATGCCTACGAACAGGCCGCCGGGTTCTACGACAAACATCCCGAGGTCTAATCCAAGATGAAATTAGACCACAAAGAGTCAGGCCACGTCAGGTGCAAAACTTTACGGTATGTTGCCAGTATGATATAGTCGCTATTCGAACTTCGAATTGAACGGGAGGTATCCAAGCTATCCCCCCACGAGAATACCGGGTAAACCAACAGATTCGTATAAGAGAGATTCGTGTGATAGGCGAGCAGGGCGAGCAATTAGGAATCCTGCCTACGGCTCAAGCCCTACAATTAGCACGGGAACGGGAATTAGATCTCGTAGAAGTCGCCCCAACCTCGTCTCCACCAGTCTGCCGTATAATGGACTACGGGCGTTTCCGATTCCTCCAATCAAAAAAGGATCGTGAATCCAGAAGAATTCAGAAACCAAATCTCCTCCGCGAGATGCGATTCCGACCACGAATCGCAAGTCATGACCGAGATGCGAAACTTGGTCATGTGAGAAAGTTCCTCAAGGAAGGAACGAAAGTTAAATTGACAGTTATGTTCCGTGGCAGGGAGATGAGCCACCCGGAATCCGGGGTCTCACTCCTGAGAAGTGTTGCCGAGAAACTGAAAGACGAGGCAAAAATAGAAGCCCCGCCTTCAATGGAGGGACGACGCATGAGCGTCATCTTAGTCCCCATTTCTCCGCAGCGCACGAAACGGGATGAAACAGAATTAGAAAAGGAGAACCCTCTTGGTGAAGAGGCAGAAAAAGTTCAAGCTTAAGACGCATAAGGCTGCGGCTTCCCGGATTCATGTGACTGGAACCGGAAAACTCCTACGAATGAAACGGAACAGAACTCATTTGCGCCGAAAGAAATCAGCACGAGCAAAACGAGAGTTCGGCCAGAAGCTGCCAATAGCCGGGGGAAATGTACAACGTCTCCGACGGTTGATCCCCTATGGTGTTCCCTAAGACTATATATCCACTAGGAGCAAATCAGTGGCCCGTGTAAAACGAGGTACAACCAAACACCGCCGTCATAAGGCGGTCCTCAAACTAACCCGCGGACATTACAGTGTCCGTCACCGGCATTACCGAAGAGCGAGTGAGTCGTTACTGCATGCGATGAGCTATTCATATATTCATCGCAGAGAGAGAAAAGGTGACTTCCGAAGGTTATGGGTACTGCGAATTGGCGCAGCAGCGCGGAGTCTTGGACTCAATTACAACTCTTTCATATATGGCCTGAAACAAGCTGGTTCTGATCTTAACAGGAAAGTTCTAGCTGACATCGCAGTCCGTGATCCTGAATCTTTCGCCCAATTGGTTAATAAAGCAAGAGCAGCACTACCGTCGTCTTAAGATTTCTCGGAACACGGGCTATTACGTATGGTTACCTGCTCGCGATGGGGATTGCACTGCTTTCTTGCACTAGCTCAGAATCTACAGTTGCCGAATCCACCAGAAATGATGACCATTTTCCTGCCTCCACGCGAGTAAATCGCGAACCCCTTGCCTCCGCGACAGCCAGATCTCCACAAGGGCAGATAACTAAGAAAGGCATTCCGACCCCCCCGGATCGAGATCTAGAGAACACGATCAAACGCCTACGACGAGGAGATGTAGAATCAGAACCAATCACGGTTGGCCTCGTGGCCGAAATCCCGCAACCAGGCGAAGCCCACGAATTCTGGCTCGTCGATGTCGCTCAACCCAGAATTTACCGGACCACGGCAACCGTACGGCTGATTACAGAACACGCGATCTGGTACGTGGAATCAAATCTAGCTTTTGACCCCAAAGCGTTGGACCATGCCTCGGAGATTTTCGAATCAACCATCTATCCACGCGTGACTGGAGCATTAGGGACCCCCTCTTTCGAGGAGATTCCTAAACTCTCAATATTCAATGGCGACCTCAAGGGTTCGGGTGGATACTTCAATAGCAACGATCTACATCCCAACACGATCCACCCCTATAGCAATCAGCGCCCCATTTTATACATCAATTCTAAGCAACAAACGATCGGAACCGAGACATATCTTTCGGTACTTGCTCATGAATTCCAACATTTTATCCACAATAGTATCGACCACGGTGAAGAAACATGGGTGAACGAAGGCCTCTCGGAACTCGCTTCAGAAATAGCTGGATACCCGTCAAGCTACTCTAAAGCGAGCCTTCCTTATCCGCGTGTTTCTTTAACAAACTGGCCGACGACGATTGCCCCCCTGCGTCCTTATTACCTCACAAGCCTCCGATTCTTCCGCTACCTCACAGAACACTACAATCACACATCCGATCTCAAGCCTCTTGTTAAACAAGCGCCTGACGGAGCTCAGGGCATCAATACGTATTTAGCAACACTCAAGACGAATGACTCTTTTATAGATGCATTCCAGTCATGGGCCGTCCAAGACGGCACACACTTTATCAACGCAAATCGATCCACAACGAACAAACAACCCCGTTCTCTAGGAGTTACGAACAACGTTTTTATGTCGATTCAACCTTTCGCCCCAATGTTTATTCCCATTGCTGCATCTGACACTCCCGTATCGGTACGATTCACTGCGGATACGACTGTAGCACTGTTGCCCATGGATTCTGAGATTCAAGCACCTTGTTGGTGGGGTAATAAAGGCGACTCAATTCACACTAAGCTCACTAGGGAAATTGACCTAACTAACACGGACGATCCCACTTTAAGCTTCCAAGTTTGGCATGACATTGAATTAGGCTGGGATTACGCGTATGTCACAACATCCACGGACGAGGGAGAGAGTTGGCAACTCCTAAAATCCAGACATATGACTGAATATAACCCGGTTGGGAATGCTCTCGGGCCGGGCTATTCTGGAACAAGCAACGGCTGGATATCTGACCAGATCGACTTAAGCCCCTTCACAGGAGGTTCAGTCCTCATAAGTTTCGAGTACCTTACTGATGACGCACTGCACGGACCAGGAATATGCATTAACGAAATCCAAATTGAAGCCGATGGCATGACATCTCAACTAGACCAGCAATGGGAATCATCGGGATTCTACTACACAAACAACAGAATCCCAGCTGACTTTCGGGTAAGTCTTTTAGAGTTTTCCTTCGAGGAGGTCACTGACTCACGAGCCCTGATCCTGGATCAAGACAATTCCGGAGAGATCGTGATCGGCCCTAAGCAATCTGATTCACTTGTGATTGTATCATTCGTCACAGAACAGACCACACACAGAGGAAACTTCACTCTAAGCATCACGGAACCGTAGAGAGCAGAAGGGGCAAAGCCCTACTGTAAGAAGGGAGGTAAGTGGATTAAGGATTCGTTACTGAATTGATGTTTCACCGTAAGATTCCTCCCCCTCCCATAATATCTGCCCCCGCGGTACAATATGTCCGCCCTCCATGGACTGTATGGAAGCCCCGACAAGAGGTCTTTAATGTCACTTGAGAATATCATCGTCAAAGGTGCGAGGGAGAACAATCTAAAGAACATCAACACCAAAATCCCGCGCAATAAATTCGTTGTGGTTACAGGTGTTTCGGGATCCGGAAAGAGTTCTCTAGCATTCGACACTATTTATGCCGAAGGGCAACGAAGATACGTTGAATCTTTATCCGCATACGCTCGCCAATTCTTGGGACGGATGGTAAAACCCGACGTTGACTACATCGAAGGCCTTTCACCAGCGATCTCAATCGACCAAAAAGGCACATCACATAACCCGCGTTCGACAGTTGGCACCGTTACAGAAGTCTACGATTATCTCCGATTACTCTTCGCGAGGGTGGGGAAGCCACATTGTCCTAAATGTCAGCGTCCTGTCCAACGCCAAACCATCCAGGAAATTGTTGACGAAATTATAAGACTCCCTCCTGAAACCAGATTCATGGTGCTAGCACCCGTAGTAAGGGACCGGAAAGGTGAGTACAAGGACGTTTTTGAGAGTGCCAGGAAAAAGGGTTTTGTCAGAGTTCGAGTTGACGGGGAAGTAAGCGACCTATCAGACGAATTCAAGCTTAGCCGATACAAGCAACACACAATTGAGATAGTTGTCGACCGACTTGTAGCCAGCCCTGACCTAGAAGAATCGCGTGTTTATGCTTCAATCGAAACGGCGATGAAGCTCGCACAGGGAATAGTATCAGTCGCAATATTCACGCCCATGTCTGAAACCGATACTGCCAACAAGCAATCTGAACTACTCTTCTCTGAACACTTCGCCTGTCCGTATTGCAAGATCAGTCTCGGCGATATAGAACCTAGAACGTTTAGCTTCAACAGTCCCCATGGAGCGTGCCAAGCTTGTACAGGATTGGGATTCAAACTCGAACCAGATCCCGAGCTCGTGATACCGAACGAGCGATTAACCATTAACCAGGGAGCGATTGCTCCCTGGCGATTCCTCGGGACTCATCGGTCATGGACAATAAGCCTCCTACGATCACTGAGTTCAGCCTATAACTTCTCTTTAGAATCACCTATTGACCAACTCCCAGAAGCAACTATTCGCATGCTCCTCTACGGGAATGACGAAGATCGGTTCGTTGTAACGCACACGACGTATCGAGGGAAGATCTATACGTGGGAAACCACCTTCGAAGGAATAATCCCGAATATCACACGCCGCTTTCGCGACACCGAGTCTGAGTTCATCCGACGCGAATTAGAACGATACATGGCCCGGCTGCCATGTATTCAGTGTCGCGGACGTCGCCTCAACACAGAATCCCTCGCTGTTCTGATCTGTGGCGAGAACATAATGGATGTGGCATCTCGGACAATCGAAGACGCACGCTCATGGATAAATCAGATCGGACAAGATGATGAGGCAGCAACACTTGCAGGCACTGCTCTAGCTGATCGAGACAGATATATCGCCAAGCAAATCCTCAAAGAGATCGAGAATAGACTCCGATTTCTTCTTGACGTGGGGCTAGACTACTTAACTCTAGAACGCATGACCAGCACTCTTTCAGGCGGGGAGGCCCAACGCATACGATTGGCAACCCAGATCGGCTCTGGCCTAATGGGCGTACTCTATGTTTGCGACGAGCCAACGATCGGCCTGCACCCAGCAGACGACCAAAGGCTAATTGATACACTAAAAAGATTGCGCGACCTTGGGAACACTGTCTTAATTGTTGAGCACGATGAAGCGATCATGCGCGCAGCAGATCACATCGTAGATCTTGGGCCAGGTGCAGGTGAGTCCGGCGGCTATATCGTAGCCGAAGGCCCCTTAGGGCGCATCACATCATCCAAAAAATCTATCACTGGAGCCTACCTATCGGGTCGTCGGAAAATCCCGATTCCGAGTCATCGTAGAAGAAGCAACCCAGCCTCTCTTATTATCAAGGCGGCTCAGGCTAACAACCTCAAATCGATAGACGTGAGCTTTCCACTCGGCCGCTTAATCTGTGTCACAGGAATCTCAGGTTCAGGCAAGAGTAGCCTTGTCTACGAGGTACTCTATAAACGACTAGCCCAAGATCTTAATCGAGCCAAAGATAAACCAGGGGCACATCTAAGTATCGAGGGCATCGAGAACATCGACAAAGTGGTAAATATCGATCAATCACCGATAGGCCGGACCCCTCGTAGTAACCCAACGACCTACACAGGAGCATTCACTCCGATGCGGGAGCTTTATTCGCAACTTCCCGAAGCTCGTTCCCGAGGCTACCGGCCAGGGCGCTTCTCTTTTAATGTGCGTGGGGGGCGGTGCGAAAGTTGCGAGGGCGCCGGATATATTCAGATTGAAATGCAGTTCCTCCCTGACGTCACGGTCCCATGTGAGACGTGTAATGGGCTACGGTACAACCGAGAGGCTCTTGAGGTAAAGTTTCGTGATGCCTCTATCGCTGATGTACTGAACATGTCAGTTTCTGAAGCCTTGTCCGTTTTCCAACACATACCAAAAATCAGCAGCAGATTAGAAACACTCAAAGATGTCGGGCTCGGATACATTCGTATGGGGCAGCCTGCGACGACCCTTTCCGGAGGCGAAGCTCAAAGGGTAAAACTGGCCACAGAGCTTAGCCGGCGCGCAACGGGACGTACGGTCTATATCCTTGATGAACCTACAACAGGTCTGTCTTTCGAGGATACTGCAGCGTTATTAAGAGTACTACACCGCCTCGTCGATACAGGAAACACAGTAATCGTTATTGAGCATCACCTAGACGTGATCAAGAACGCTGATTGGATCATCGATCTCGGCCCCGGGGCAGGATTGCGTGGCGGCAAAATCATCGTAACGGGGACACCAGAAAAAATCGCTAGATCATCAAATTCAGCGACCGGCCTCTACCTCCAGCCACACCTCAACAAGAGTAACAGCTGATTGCCATAAGGATAGCATTACTCATCGTCCACTGAACCCACGCTGCGCCGGAATCTGTAGAGTGTCAGGTCCGGTTGGAAAACTTTCAACGGCAGATAGCCGGTTTCTTCTATCTTGGCTACGATCAGCCAGGGACCATCTTCATGCAATGCCCGAACGAAAACCTCGGACAACTCTTCAAGATCGTCCACAGTGGCGGTCTTCACAATTCCACATCCTCTAGCAACACTCTCGAGATCAGTACCTTTCGCAGTATGACTCGGCTGATGGCCAGTTTGTCCCCATTGCTCGTTATCCCACACGACTATGATGAGATTTTTAGGTCGCGCGCGTCCAATAGTGGAAAGACTGCCCAGATTCATTAACAGGGAGCCGTCGCCATCGAGTGAAATCACTTTTGAGTTGACGGAGAGGGCCACACCTAAGGCGATTGATGAGCAGAGGCCCATTGCACCGTTAGTATAAAAATTCTGCTCACGATGGCCAGCGTTCCAAAGTTCGATCGACGTCGGACCCAGATTCGCGACAACGGGTTCGTCCTCTAAACTTGAGATCAGTCTGCGAATCGCACTATACCGTTCCAAGTGTCTTGCCTCCATGTAATTGCCTAGTTAAACAGATCGCGACTGGGTTCCGACTCGCGTAACACAGTTTCAAGGCACCAAGTGTCTTCGGGAGAACTTCGTCCGTTTTATCAACTACAAAATTTGGGATTCCAATGGTGTCTAAAATTGGGCGCGCACTCCGACCCATTAAAACCTGCACAGGGATTTCTTCGTCCAAGTCTCCTCGAAGATTCATAAACAACGGTAAAGGAATTCGGTATGGGATACACAAACTAGTCAACGCACCTATACAATTTCCCAACCCACTGGATTGCATAAACGTGGAAGCTCGTCGACCGGCCGCGTATGCTCCTGCCGCTATTCCTACTGCCTCTTCTTCCCGTGTAGCATGAACTACCTCACACCAAGAGCTTTTCTCTAAGAGTGTTACGACGCGGTCTAGCGAACTATCTGGAACATAGGTCACTAGAGATATCTCCTGAACAGCCAAACATTCCACAATATCGTCATACCAAGCCATACATTCTCTCCACCACGCTTTGGGCCACACGTACTATATGAGGCCTGCAGCTACACGTCAACGGAATTGACACCTGTCGCTTGACGTCACCTTAGGGAAATCCTACAGTATTGCTGGCCTTCTAAACACTTAGATCCGTCGACCTCGATGAAACCTTCGCTACGTCTGACGCAAAAGAATGGGTCTAAAGAGTGCGTAGTTCTTGTTAGCACTCAAGGAAACCCATTCTCATATTGATTCCGCTAACGCGCGATTGTAAATCGACTGAACAACCACACTGGAAGATAACTTGGGCACGTACGAACTTCTCGCTTTGACTGGGCTCGGTGTCTTCACCGGTGCTTACGGAGTACTCATCGGTGCTGGAGTTGGATTCATCCTCGCGCCTTTGCTCATTTTGGTATGGGGTCTAGACCCAGTCATTGCCGTGGGGACCAGTTTGGCGGTCGTCTTGGTTACCTCAATTTCGGGTTCAATTAGATACGCGTTTTCTCAAGCGATCGATTACCGAAGCGGATTGCTATTCGCTGGTGCAGCTTTGCCCGGATCGATTCTGGGTGCAATCACCGCTGCCAAAACCCCCGCTTCTCTCCTAATGCTAGGATTTGGAATCTTCCTAATCGGAATGTCGGTTTTCACGGTCTGCAAACCTCCAATTACAGCTACCAGCAAGGAAGCCCCAACGCCAAACTCGAAAAGCGGCCATACACGTTCAGTGACAACGGCCAAAGGGGTAACCTACGTCTACACATTTTCAGAACCCTGGGCAATTGCATGTAACTGCGTTTTCGGGTTCCTCTCAAGCTTGTTTGGTGTCGGCGGTGGCCTGATCCGCGTTCCTATCTTGGTGTTCGCCTTCCGCTTTCCGGTTCTTATAGCTGCCGCAACATCTATCTTCTCCATGGGACTGTACACAGGGATAGGGGTAATTACCCACGGACTACTCGGCCATTTACACTGGAACGCTCTCGTCTTTGCGAGCGTCGGAGCCCTTATCGGAACACAAATCGGAGCCCCCTTGGCTCCACGACTTCAAGGTAGGTTGATTTTGAGAATGCTGGCAGCAGGCCTAGCGACAAGCGGCGTTTGGCTTGTCCTCCGAGGAAGTCACATTTTATAAAGCCATTCTGTTCAAGTCGTAGTTAGCACCTTAAGCCTAGGCCGCCATCCCGGCTATTGCATAATCCGCCATCCAAGATCCCAATCACCACTGAGTCTTTCCGCTCCCGTTTCTGTAATCACGATATCGTCGAAGACACGCGGGTTCCCCGCGGATGGTACAGTATCACGGTGTGGGTGATAGGAGAAAACCATCCCCTCTTCTAAGGGCACATCACGGTTCTCCTCTAGCATCCTGGTATAGTACGGCCATTCAATGGAATCCATCCCTTGCCCATGTAAGAAATAGTGCCACTCAGGTTCTCCCAGTTTCCATCCATCTTCAACTATGGCTTGCTCGAATGCTGTAGCGAACTCTCCTAACGTCACGCCCGGTTTCGCCATCTTACATACTTCTTCAAAAGCTCGAAGCTCGGTTTTCAGAAGTCCTGCCTCAGCCGCAGTGGGTTCTCGGAAGGCACACGTGACATTTAGTTCTGACCAATGCCCACTTGGACCACAAATCTCGAGGTGAAAACCCAAGAGGTCACTACAATCCAACGGAATATCCCGTGGTAGTACAGAAACCCCGCTCACTTGGATTTTCGTGAGATCGTCCCATATCCCGCCAACCCGAGCAACCTTGACGACCTCTGCCGCCGCCTCGCGTTCGGTGATTCCAGGACTGGCGATTTCCACGAATTTATCCATCGCCTTGCGCGAAAAGTCCAAATGCTCACGAATCTGCCTGATCTCTAAGGCACTCTTACGTGCACGAACACGATCCACCAACATATCAGAATTCACGAACGCGATATTTGGAAATGAGTTTCTCAGGGTTTCATAGGCCCCGACAGTAATTACTTTATCAAAGCCGCCAATCCCCACCCTACCCTTAGTAATCCCTCGCTGTTTCATCACACTAACGATTTCATCATGCGGATTGGGATTCTTACGATAGTCAGGAATCCACAGCTTATCCGGCATCGAAGCATCTGCATTCGCGACTAAAACATGAACTGGTTCCCCATCGAGGGGGATGATAATCAAAGAATCCCCTGCCCACATGTGAGCGTCAGAAAAATAGCGAATATATCCCCGCGTAAAGCTGGCGCCATGGCCACCCACTATTAGCGCAACCAGATCGTCTTTCGCCATCGCTTCCCTAATCTGCGCGAATCTCCGATCTCTTTCAGTCAATGTAGCCGTTTCGCCCATGTCCCCTCCCTTAATCGTATTATTACTTGGTGGCGCATACGGGATTCGAACCCGTGGTCTCCGCCTTGAGAGGGCGGTGTCCTTGGCCTCTAGACGAATGCGCCTATGGCTGGGGTGCGTGGATTCGAACCACGGTTAGCAGATCCAGAGTCTGCCGTATTACCACTATACGACACCCCATTTCTAATTGATGGTAACAGAGCATCGAGTCTTCAGTAAACCTAGAAGGTCCTCTAACTCGCCCCTGACATATGTGGTTCCTTCTGTGAAGGTGGATCAAACTCTGAATTGAAAACAAGGTCTGGCTTCCACATCCCCATTTTCTTATCGTAGTGACCCAAAGCCAGCAATCGCCCGTTTTGCGTGTATAACCGAGATTGCTCACTCGTCAACGTCTGAGATTCCGTCCATTCTTTCAATATGACACTTCTGCCTTGTCTGACAGCCAGCACCATAGAAGGATCAGCAACAATAGCAGGAAGATGCCCAACGAGTATATCCATAGGCAGGAGCCAATCCTGCCAAACGTTATTTTGAGTTGCTAATTGGAACGCGTCCATTGTTGATGCGTCACAAATCTCTAATGGACCAGCACGTAGCCTAGTTAATGCCGTGAGGTGAGCGCCACAGCCCAAGAGTTCTCCAAGATCGTGAGCAAAAGACCTGACATAAAACCCACGCCCACATTCGATCTCAACCGTTGCCTCTGGAAATTCCCAAGACTTTAAATCAATCCGTGAAACTTCTACTGCCCGCGGTTCTCTAGCTATATCAATCCCCGCCCGTGCAAGTGTGTAAAGTCGTTCCCCTTTCACTTTGAGAGCACTATACATAGGGGGCACTTGCAAGATCGAACCTTTGAATTGGTCGAGTGCTTCCTCTATTTGTTGCAACGTCACACCCGATGGATCACGATTCGCAACAATTATCCCCGTCGAATCTAGTGTGTCTGTTGTCTCTCCAAACTTAAGTTTCGCCCGATAGATCTTCGTACCGTCGACCAAATATCGCATCAACTTGGTCGCCTGTCCCAAAAAAATCGGGAGCACCCCACTTGCGATCGGGTCTAACGTTCCCCCATGCCCAATCTTCCCCACTTGAGTAAGGCGTTTAACGCTGCGGACCACGTCCATGGAAGTTGGACCAACAGGCTTATTCAGGTTCAAAACGCCATTAACGATCAAGACACGTGCCTGCTTTCTCTAAGGTCGATCCGGATTAACGCTGTCGATCAACGCCAGCAAATCGCTACCGTGCTCCAAAGAGTTATCGTGCAAGAAAACCAGTTCAGGTATAGCGCGCATTCGTAGGCGGGACTTAAGTTCGCGCCTGAAGTACCCTGCAGCTGCCGTCAGCCCTTGCATCGCCTGCCCTTGTCCTTCTAGGTCGCTCATCACACTCACATACACACGAGCATGTCGCAAGTTAGGCGATACTTGTACCTCAGTAATAGTGACGAATGCAGCGAGGCGAGGATCTTTAATCTGGCGGACTAACAGCTCGCTTAACTCAGCCCGAAGCAAATCGTTCACGCGAGAAACTCTACGACCCATATGGATCCTCGTTCATCTCGATAATCAATAGGAAGTGTTCTGGTAGTGCAGCAAACTACGTAAAGACTCTATTTCCCAGTCGACATACGGAAACTTTCAAGAACGTCGTTCTCTTGAAAGTCGCTGAACCCTTCTACCCCCACACCACATTCATACCCTGAGGCAACTTCTCGAACATCGTCCTTGAAACGTCTCAGGCTCGCCATCGGCCCAACATGAACCGGTTCTCCGCCTCGTAACACACGGATAAGCGCTCCCCTTTTGAGCACACCATCCGAAACCTGGCAACCAGCGACGCTTCCCTTACGTCGCATGCCAAATACCACACGAACTTGGGCATGACCTTCGATAACTTCTTTTTCGGGTTCTTCGAATAGTCCTCCCAATGCCTGCTCCATATCTTCAGACAAACGATAGATAATATCGTACAGTCGGATATCGACCCCACGCTGCGATGCGATCTGTCGCGCTCCCGGCTCAACTCTAGTATTGAATCCAACGATAACCGCTTGAGAAGCAGTCGCTAACAGAACATCACTTTCGTTAACAGTACCGGCAGCTGAATGCAAGATTCGAACCTGAGCCCCTTCGTGTGATAATCTTTCGAGTGAACTCCGCACGGCATCCGTGCTGCCTTGGACATCACACTTCAGAATTAAAGGCAGCTCGTGTACTTCAAGGGACTGAATTCCCGCAGAAACATCAGCAAGAGATAGCCCTTGGGCAACAATTTCAGGCGCCTCAGCATCTTTCTGGATTCGCTCTATCATCTCTTTCGCCGTTTTCTCGTCGTTGGGTGCCACAAAAAGATCACCTGCTCTCGGGAGAGCGTTAAGTCCTAGCACTTCTATCGGGGTAGATGGGCCAGCTTCTGTCCTTCGCGCTCCTTGGTCGGAGTGCATCGCTTTAATCCGGCCCCACGCGAGCCCAGCAATAAGGGTTTGTCCAGTCTTAAGCGTCCCGTCCTGAACGAGGAGTGTAGCCACCGCGCCTCGACTCTTATCCATCTTGGCCTCGATCACAACACCTCTGGCAACATTTTCATAATCGGCTTTAAGCTCTGCAATCTCCGCTAACGCCAATATATTTTCTATTAGGTCATCTACGCCATCACCTGATAACGCAGAAACAGGAACCATGATACTGTCACCCCCCCAATCTTCAGGCAATAATCCCTGTTCAGATAACTGCCGCTTAACTTTGTCAGGGTCTGCGCCAGGCTTATCCATTTTGTTAATGGCCACCAAGATTGGGACATCTGCTGCTCGTGCGTGGTTCAAAGCCTCGATAGTTTGTGGCATTACTCCGTCGTCGGCAGCAACCACCAAAACTGCGATATCGGTTACGTGGGCTCCTCGTTCACGCATCGCGGTGAACGCTTCGTGGCCTGGTGTATCCAAGAAGGTGATGAGCTGGTCGCGATACTCTACTTGATTCGCACCGATGTGCTGCGTTATCCCCCCAGCTTCCCTTGAAACCACATCTGTTTTCCGCAGATGATCAAGCAGAGTTGTTTTGCCATGATCGACATGGCCAAGGATCGTAACAACAGGAGCTCGGGGTGATAAGACATTGTCTTGACCAGAGGAACTTGCGCCACGCAAGCTCGCAATATCTGCCGTAGAGCGTTCCTGAGCTAGGACGCGGAATCCAAATGCCGCAGCAACTTGAGCCGCGCTCTGGACATCTATCGCTTGGTTGATAGCGGCCATTACGCCGTTCCTCATGAGTTGCTTGACGACATCCACAGGATCCACTCCCATCGCGTCAGCTAAACCTGAAACGAGGACAACTGAAGGCAGTTTTATATCGCGGTGAAAGGATGTTTTTGAGGATGACTCTGGATCGGTCTGTCCAGTGGTATCACCAACGGTTTCAGGCATTAGCCCCCCCACATTAGGCCAGATTGAGCCATCCGGCAGCATTTGCTAAGTCGTCGAGATCCGCTCGATGGATTTTTCCTCTTAAAGAATGCTCCAAGCGTCGCCCCGCAAAGGCAGCGTTCCAGCAACCCAAACAGCGACATACATACACTCCACGTCCAGCCTCGGTCCCATTCGCGTCCAGTCGCACAGATCCTGCTTTGTTCCGAACTATCCGAACCAAGTCACCCTTGGCCATCTTAGATCGACAACTAAGACACGTCCTAACCGGAACATGTTTAGAGCACCTTCTAACCAAACGCCTCCGACGATTCCTTCTATAATCCCGCCGTTATTTAGCCTTTTTTGACTTTACGGCTTTTGGAACGGCCACCTTTACGACCTCTGTCAGGTGAACGCTCTCGAGCAGGCATTATATCCTCGGCAAAACGAAGCACCGAAGGTCCTGTTGCCGCCGGGACTATCCAAAGCCTTTCATCGTCCACAGACAGCCCTTCAGGCTCGGCCTCCGCAACTTGTCCTCCGGAATCTGCGATATCCTCTTCAGCCAAAACGGCCTCTTCAGCAGAAACCCCTGAACTTGGAGTATCCTCATCAACCAATTGGACGATAGCCTCTTCAAGTGAGCCAGACAGATCTTTTTGGCCATTTTCAGTATGGTCATCAAGGATCGCAGCCTCGGCAAGGGTTTGCTCACCGAGCCCATTAATCCCCTCAGTTTCAATTTCGTCATCGACAACAGGCATCTCTACAGGCCCTAGAATATCGATTCGCCATCCCGTAAGCTTGGCAGCGAGACGAACATTTTGCCCTTCCCGACCAATCGCCAAAGAAAGATGACGCTCTGGGACATACACGCTAGCCGAGCCATCATCGACATGGAACTCAACGTTCAACACCTGGGCAGGGCTCAACGCATTGGCAATCAGCACTGCAGGATCTTCATCCCATTGAATAACATCAACCTTTTCGCCCTGTAACTCAGTTACGATGTTCTGAATTCTTATCCCACGCAGCCCAACGCACGACCCAACCGGGTCGACGCCTTCCTGACGCGAACTCACTGCTATCTTTGTCCGGAAACCTGCTTCACGAGCTACGCCGTTAATTTCGACGACGCCACTAGATATCTCTGGAACCTCTCGCTCAAACAATCTCTTTACGAGATCCGGATGCGATCGTGACAAAATTAGTTCCGGCCCTCGAGTGGTTCGAGAGATTTCTCGCAGGAAGAATTGCAGAGTTTGGCTTGACCGATATCTCTCGGTAGGAACAGTCTCTTCTTTCGGCAACAGAGCTTCTGCCCTACCCAAACTAACTACTAAGCCGTAGGGCTCCATGCGCTCTACCCGTCCACCGAGAATGTCCCCAACACGATGAGCATATTCTGCGAGCAACTGCTCTCTCTCGGCTTCTCGAAGTCGTTGAAGGACAACCTGTTTCGCCGTTTGGGCTGCAATACGGCCCGACATCCGGAATGTAGCTTCCACCTCAATGGTATCGCCCAGCGCGGCGGTGCCATTGTGTTTGCGCGATTCTTCCAGTCCCATCTCTCTACGTGAATCAATGACTTCCTCAACGACATCCATTAACACGAAGACTTTGACTTCACCATGATTAGGATCAAGGCGTACCGTTATGTTATAGCCTGCCGCAAAGGCATCACGTTTATATGCTGACACCAACGCGGCTTCCACAGCGCCAACGACCTCTTCTTTAGGTAGTCCACGCTCGGACGCTAACTGGGTTACGGCGATGAGAAAATCACTCTTCATCTCTTCGCCTCCATACAATTTTACCCTTAACGAACAAAGAAAGTGGGTTATTTACCCACTTTCTAAACCGCTCCGGGTGGCTCCGGAGACCCATAAAACGAGGGGCGCCACAGTATTCCAAAAAGGCCCCGCCGCTGATGGCTTCAGTGTACCACCATGCCCCTCCACACGCAACCCCAAATTCTCTGTTTCGAGTCTTGATACCGATCTTTATGTTCGACTATCATGGCTTAGTCTCGCCATGCTTTACGGAGCCTCTGAGATGTTCGGAGGCTCACGCGGATAATTAATCGTCAGCTTATGAGAGAAAACAACGCAGTCACTAAAGCCATCGAGGCCGAGGACCTCAATTTGTTCTTCCAGGACCAACCCGCGCTCCGCAATGTAGGGTTTACATTAGATTGGGGCGAATGTCTGACGATCTTAGGACCAAATGGTTCAGGCAAGACAACACTAATGCGTGCAATAGCCACTCTACTCATGCCCACCGCAGGCACCATATGGGTTAAAGGCAAACCAACAACTAGATTCCGCTCGTCTGACAAGCGTATCTTCGGCGCAATATTCCACCACACGCTGCTATATCCTGACCTGACCACGTATGAAAACCTCAAATTCTACGGATTGCTCTACGGGATGCGCGAGGTATCTAATCGGGCGTATGAAGTAGCTGATGAACTCAATCTTACCGAAGTCTTAAATAAAAAGGTGCGATTATTATCGAGAGGGACTCAAACACGTATTGCTTTGGCTCGAGCACTCGTCCATAACCCTTCTATCTTGCTTCTTGACGAGCCAGATACTGGACTCGACCACCATGCTAAACACATGCTCGTCGAACAAATCGACCGACACCGCAGTCGCGGGGGAAGTACTTTCATGATCACGCACGACATTAATCTGGCGAGAGAGGTCGGAGATAAGGTTCTCATGTTGTCGCGCGGGAAAGTGGCTGCCTTCGAACATTGGAATGATTTACATCCGGAAATGTTTCAAGAAATTGGATTTCAGGTCGAGGACAAGAATCTATGAGATTCCCGGGAGGTCCAATCACAACGATCTTGTGGAAAGATCTCATCCTAGAACTGCGCACGCGGGAAGTGATTTTACCAGTGGTGGTATTCGCATATTTGGTAATAGTTGTATTTAACTTCGCTATCGAGCCTCGTCCCGCACTAGTTATCGCAGTCGCCCCGGGCGTTCTGTGGCTGGCATTCACATTCGCGAGCACTCTCGCCTTAAGCAGAACCTTCGCCTTGGAAAAAGAAACAGGCAGTATTGAAGGCCTTTTGATGGCGCCGGTAGATCCTGACAAGCTTTACCTAGCGAAACTCTTAGGGAATGTGACGTTCCTCTTGACGGTTGAAGCGCTCACTTTGCCCCTGTTTTCCGCGCTCTTTAACCTTCCCCTATTCTTGCCAGAACTTTGGCTACTAATGATATTGAGTACCTTTGGGCTCGCGGCTGTTGGGACAGTATTTTCGGCTATGGCTATCAACACTCACGCCAGAGAGATTCTGTTACCAGTTCTCTTCTTTCCAATCATCGTTCCTGTTATCATTGCAGCTGTAGAAGCGACGGGTGCAATCCTTCAAGGAGAACCTTGGAGCGTTTATGGCCGATGGCTTGGACTAACGGCAGCCTTTGACGCAATTTACCTTGTGATCGGCGCGGTCACTTTCGGCTACGTGTTAAAACAGTAAGGGATAGTACGAATGACAATCCGGTTGACCATCCAAGCTGCCTCTTTCATGCTAATGCTCTGCACAACTGCCATGGTCTTCTTATGGGTGCCTACTGACGCAGTTTTGGGTATCTCTCAACGGATTTTTTATTTGCATGTGCCGCTCGCTTGGGTTGGCTTCCTGGCGTTCGGCATTGTCTTCATATCGAGCATTGCATTTCTTTGGCGCGGAGCACAACGGTGGGATGACCTCGCTCACGCTTCGGCTGAGATTGGGGTCATTTTCATGAGCCTGCTCCTCGTAACTGGCGTACTGTGGGCAAAGGCCTCCTGGCAAGTCTGGTGGACATGGTCGCCTCAACTCACAACCTCATTAATATTGTGGCTCGTGTATATAGCATATCTGATGCTCAGGTCGTATGGCCCGATCGGCCAGCAGGGTGCGCGTTATGCCGCCGTGCTAGGCATCATAGGTTTCGTCGACGTTCCAATCGTTTACATGGCCGCCCAATGGTGGAGAGACGTCCACCCCGAAGCGGTGATTGGGCCTCTTGCCGAAGAAGGATCCTTAGAAACTTCTATGTATTTCACTTTCCTCGTAAGCCTACTTAGTTTCACTGCTTTATTCACTACGCTCTTAATGGCAAGATTCGCCTTACATTCTGATAAACGGAAACTGGACCACCTGAGGAGACAATATGAGCCGTAAACAAAACTGTATACGCTCCTTGATTGGAGCCTTGGTATCAGCACCACTACTGATAGGCGCATTGCCCAAGACGGATGGCAGTGGCGACAACGGTCTACTTTTCTTGTTTCTAGCGTACGCCATCAGCTGGTTGGTGTTCTTCGCTTATCTTCTAAGTATTGCCCGGAAACAAAAAGAATTGAGTGACGAACTTTCCCTATTGCGCCTAGACCTCGAGAGAGATCCAGCCAACTCAAAAGGTTAGCTATGTCGAGATCGCCACATGATAAGATGTGACGCAGGAGAACGATTCGTGCCTGACATGAGAACAAATGCCTCAGATGAGCTCCGCGCTTTGCCAAGCGTTGATCGCGTAATCGGAGATGCACAGCTCGCAACCGTCCGTGACAAATTTCCTTGGCATACCATCGCTACTTTGGTTAGAGAAGAACTAGATTCAGCAAGGGCTGCGATCGCCAGAGGAGCATCCGCTCCAACAGTTGCACAATTAACCGGTAAAGTCATCCAATTAACCCACCAGTTCGGCCAGACTGGACCTCGATCTGTCATCAATGCAACCGGGGTTGTGCTGCACACCAACCTCGGACGAGCACCTCTTAGTGAAGCCGCAACTCAAGCGATCATGCAATCGGCTTCATCATATTCTGACTTAGAATATTCCATCGCAGAAGGTAGTCGCGGATCTAGGCAGCAACACGTGGACAGACTGATCACCCTGGTGACAGGTGCCGAATCAGCATTCGTGGTCAACAACAATGCATCAGCGCTCCTCTTATCGCTGGCTGCTCTAGCAAATGAAAAAGAAGTTATTGTTTCACGCGGACAAGCCGTCGAAGTCGGAGGAGGTTTCCGAATTCCCGATGTGATGCGTCAGTCCGGTGCAAAACTAATAGAAGTTGGCACTACAAATCGAACTTATTCCCTAGACTACGAGGAAGCAATTACGCCTCAGACCGCTGCGCTCCTAAAGGTTCACACTTCAAATTTTCGTATCTCCGGGTTCACCAAATCTCCTGATCTGGAGGAGCTCGTTGGGCTTGCTCGAACAAACGGCATCCCCATGATTTACGACCTAGGGAGTGGCTGTTTAGCAGACACACAGGCATTCGGACTAAGCCATGAGCCAACCGTTCAAGAAAGTGTAACGGCCGGCGTGAACCTCACGTTGTTCTCTGGAGACAAACTCCTTGGAGGGCCACAGGCCGGGATCATTGTTGGAGACCGCGCGATTGTAGACCACCTTGCCAAACATCCGCTGGCCAGAGCTTTCCGGATAGATAAACTGAGTTTAGCGGGCTTAGCAGCAACGTTGTTGCACTACCTCCAAGATGAGCACATCGACAAGATCCCCGTCTGGAAAATGATCTCAGCCGCCGATACTGCAATCAAGGCCCGCGCCCAGCGATGGGCTAACCTGATAGGCGCACAAGCCACTGTCGAACCCGCTCATTCTACGATCGGCGGTGGGAGTATGCCAGATCAAGTCCTTCCCACTTGGATCGTAGCGATTCGTCCCCACCTAACAACTCCGCAGAAACTGGCGAACCAGTTACGAACGACTGACCCGCCGATAATTGTCCGTGTTATAGACCACAAAGTTGCTTTAGATCCGCGAACGGTCCTGCCCGTAGACGAGGAAACTCTGATCCAAGCGGTCAGAAACTCTTGCGGCTTAGGGGGTTAGTAATGACAGACTTCTTACTGATACATGGGCCAGGACACGGGTCTTGGGCGTGGGACGGGGTTAAGGGGGCTCTTGAAGACCGTCTCCGACGCGTACCGGGCTTATACCACTCGTCCTATTCTGCTGGATCCATCGTTGCCCCCGATCTGCCAGGACACGGATCGCGCTATTCTCAAGACAACCCACGACACCTGTCATTCGAACACTGCTTTGACTAACTCGATGAGTTCGTCAACGCGTCTTCCATGAGCGCGCCCGTGGTAGTGGCTCACTCACTCTCCGGTCTAATCGCCTTGGAACTAGTCCGACGTTTAGGCAATGCTAAGGCACTGGTCTTGATCGGAGCCGCGGTACCAGACATTTTCCACAACGCTCTAGAGACACTGCCTATCCCTACGCGCGCTCTCGTCCATGCACTACGCTTATACCCAAACACCCCGCCCGAGAGTGTACGTTTAATAAAGGAATTTGCGCTCCTTTTCCTTTGTAACGATATGCCTTTCCCCGAAGCAGCCGCCACTGTAATCAGTAAACTCCGTCCAATCCCGCTGCGTCTTTGGGATTCATTGCCAAACCCGATTGCCCTTGAGCCAGCTTGCCCTACAACCTATATGGTCCTAAAGCGCGATCGATTCCTTTGGCCAAGTGCACAGCGAAAGATGGCCGCGTCTTTACCAAACGCTGACCTCGTAGAAATCGATTGCGGCCACGAGGCAACTATTTCGCATAGCCAAGAAATTGCTGATGTCCTTCTCCAATACACATAGAATTCACCAACCGATGGTAATCTAAGGGCATTCCTTAACGATATTTACCAAATGTGAAGTTGAACAGCGAGCCTAGCTATGGAATTGTTTGAGTATGGTCTTTCCCAGCAGAATATCCACAACATGCCGCTCGCTGCTCGTATGCGACCAAGGACCTTCGATGAATTCATTGGGCAGACCCATCTGGTCGGTAAGGACCGGGTTCTGCGACGCGTGATCGAGTCCGACCATATCCCTTCGTTGCTTTTCTGGGGTCCGCCCGGTTCAGGGAAAACGACACTGGCTCAGCTCATCGCTAGCGTTACCAAATGCCATTTCGAAGCACTGTCGGCGGTAACCACAGGGGTAGCAGAATTACGAACAATTATTCAAGCTGCGCGTGAGCGGCTCGCATTATACGGCCAACAAACAATTCTGTTCTTGGACGAGATCCATCGGTTTAATAAAAGCCAACAGGATGTCCTGCTGCCACACGTAGAAAACGGAACGATTCGCTTTATCGGGGCAACAACAGAGAATCCAGGATTTGAAATCGTGGCGCCACTGCTTTCGAGATCCCGTGTGTTTGTATTACACCAGCTCGACGAAAAAGAAATCAACCTCATCCTAGCCCAGGCATTGATTGATCGAGAACGTGGCTTAGGAAACCTCAATCTCGAATTAACAGTGGAGGCCGCGGCCCACTTGGCAAACATTGCCGACGGCGACGCCCGAACAGCCCTCAACGCCCTCGAAATAGCAGCATACGCAACCGGGATTGCTAGTAAAAAGCCACGAGTAATTTCATTAGCGACGGTTGAAGATGCCATGCAACGACGGATGCCGCTGTACGACAAGAAGGGGGACGGTCACTACGATACGATTTCGGCTTTCATCAAATCGGTCCGTGGATCGGACCCGAACGCCGCGATCTATTGGCTTTCTCGCATGCTGGAAGCGGGTGAAGACCCCATGTTCATCGCTCGAAGAATCATTATTCTGGCTGCGGAGGACATTGGGCTAGCAGATCCTGGCGCACTATCAATCGCTACGTCAGCGCAACAGGCGCTTCACGTGATCGGGATGCCCGAGGGTGCAATACCGTTAGCTGAAGCCGCCGTATATTTAGCCACTGCTCCAAAGTCCAATGCGGCGTACCTCGCACTAAGAACCGCACAAGAGGATGTCAGAAACACGATTAATGAACCTATCCCAAAACACCTGCGTAATCCGGTGACACGCTTGTCCCGCCAGCTCGGACATGGGAAGGGGTACAGGTACCCTCACAACTTCCCCGGGCATTTCGACACTGCACAATACCTCCCAGATCTTCTCAAAGATCGACAGTATTACAAACCAACGGATCTAGGATACGAACGAGAGATAGTGGAACGGATGAAAAAATGGCGAGGCAATGACTCACCACCGCCCCAAAATGAGCCGCCACAGACACCATCGTCATGACGGATTCGGTTGATCAATTATAATGCACTCCCCAGGCCTTCAAACCGTTCCGGGGCAACAGTGTGGACGCGCTATTTTAAATCCGTCCCCGCCGAATAGACTGCAAAATCTCCATGACGCCAGCTCGACGCAGTGGATCTCCAATCAGTATTGCTCCTCCCACCGCGATATATGCGAACGTGAACACATATCGAATCGACCCACTTACAAATACCAGCTGTATCGCCCAAGGAAGGAAAAGTGCGAGCGCCCCCATCCATCCGATCCGCCATCGCAACAAAATCACCAACGCAAAAAACGATTGTGCTGCAGTCAACCAAATCTCTTCCGACTGACGTGAATCTAACGGGAGACCTCCCCAACTGAATTCACCCAAAGATGCGACAAACACAAACGGAAGAGTCCCTACAAGTAGAGTCCATTGATTCACTTTGGAAGAGATCAGCATTGTCATAGAAGCAGGAGCCTGATCTTTCAAAGCAAAGATCAACGCCACAAGGATTTCTGGAGACTCGGAGGCAAGTGGGGCGACCCATTGGACAAGCAGGAATTCATCCACACCTAGACGGTCTCCTAGGCTTAAGAGAGATTCCGCAAACGGTTCTGCAGAGAACACTATAACTGTCGCCGCATAAACGAGAAGAAGGATGATAGCCGTTTGTCGTAAAGGAGTTCTCAGTCGACTCATCGACTCCGCGGGGCCAAGGATATCAGGTTCACCTACCTCTCCTTTGCTACTACGCCACATATAGATTGCGAATAAACCTACCATGACAAAGCCGTCCCAAATACTGATCCCTCCACTAGCCGGTATGGAAAATGCATATGCTGTAGCCAGTGCGAGGAACAGGATTTCGAGCGAGAGCGCTTTCTGAAGCCGAACCGGGCCTTTGAGCCTATACCACGCAACGCCTACGACGATTGGCCAACCGAGCCCTATAAGAAGCCTGTTAGCACCAGTCATGTTGGCTGTAGCGTATCCAACATAATCGCCGGTCGGATCTTGTCCGGCCTGCCAAGTCAAGTAGAAATCCACAGCATATTCTGGCAACACTACGATTAACGCGACAATCGCTAACGCCAGTCCTTGAGAGATATCTTTCTGAGCGACTTCTGCAGCCCAAGAGAGAAGAAACGCGGAACCCACTATCCCAAGACTAAAAATTGCAGCGTTCAGCCCCGGGGAAAGCAACGCGTCCGAAGCATCAGCAAAGTGGAGAGCTCTTATGCATAGCGCCGGCACACCTGCCAATAAAGCCACAAGAATAAAAGAGGTGTTCTTGTTCACGACCGTCTTACTCGACATTCAGAATCTGATATGTCAGCGAGCCTTTAGGGACATCAACCTTGAATTTGTCTCCAATGCCTCGGTTTTGCATCGCATTACCGACAGGTGAGTCAATTGACATCTTTCCCCCTAGAGAGTTTGCCTCTCGAGGATCGACAAGTTGCCAGGTCTGGTCTTCTCCGGAATCAATGTCTTTAAGCGTGACAACACTGCCTTGGCGCACTAGCTTGCGCCCGCCTGTTTCTTCGTTCTGTTCCAGAACTTTAGCTTTCGAAATTGTATCTTCTAATTCTCTGATACGTGCCATAATGAGGCCATGTTGTTGCCGGGCGGCTTCCAAGGGGGCGTTCTCACGAACATCTTTGTCAGCGGCTGCCCGCTTGATCTCTTCCGTTACTCGGGGTAATTGAGAACGAAATTCTTCTAAACGTTGAACTTTCTCAGCCAACCCTTGAGCCGTAAGACGAACCATCCCATCTTCAGCATTTTGGTTGGTTTGTCGCACTTTGCCAGCGCGACCACTTCTTCGAGCTCGAAGATGTACCGCAAGGTTGGTCTGGATCAGTCCGCTTTTCTTGGAATGAACCAAGAACTCTCGAATCGCCAGGAGACGGCGAGGCCCATCATCATTCCCAAGCGTCTCCTGCTCAGCATAGTGACCAATTTCAGGAGGGGTTAGCTTAGCCATTAGGCGCGTTCGCCCAAACCATCTCGTAAACTTTAGAAGAATTTGTCGGCTTTCTTCACGTCCGTTCTCCAATCCATGGAGGTATGCCGTAACCGCCTCGTGTAATTGCATTTTCCCGCCTTGTTCCCATTCCTCGCATTGAGAGGAGACATTGTCCTCGATTCATTCTAGGGAGGACACACGCAGAGTGTCAATTTGTAGCAGCCCGCCTGTTATTAAACGTCACATTTACCATTAACGCCTTCTAATAACTGGACGACCTCTTCTAATGTGTGTATCGTCACTATTCCTTCATAAGTCCCAGCAGTCTGATATCGGTCAATAAGTATTGGTTGAATACCGACACCCAACGCTCCAACAATGTCGGACAGATACTGATCCCCAACGTGGACCGTTTGGCTTGGCGTGGTTCCCGCTGCCGCTAATGCTGCTTCGAAAATCGCTGCATTCGGTTTCTCGGCTCCAACCTCTTTCGATGTTATGGCAAAACCGATGTAATCGATGAGCCCAAGGGTTTGGAGGAGTTCGGCACTTCCACGGTTAATATTCGATATGAGCCCGGTGACAACCCCGAACCGTGTAAGCCGTTTCAGAGTAGGTATAACATCATCAAAAAGTGCTAATCCGTATGGAATTTCCTGGATTCTGGCCCACACGCGCCTTGCAATTTTCTGGTCGACGTGTACACCAGCCCCTAATAACACGAGTCTTTCGTATTCAGCAAAGAAAGTGGCTGCGGCTTCCGGGGTACGATTACGGACTGGAATCCCGCTTGCGTTTTCACTGGCCATGTAGTTATCGGCTAAAGCATAGCCCTCATCTACCCCTCTTGCAGTCAATGCGATTCCAAATTCTTGACACGCAATTTTCTGAATCTCCTCGCGCGGAGGCCAGAAACGGGCCAATGTGTCGAAAAGGTCAAAGAAAACAGCCTTGACAGTATTTTTTGGTTTGGCATCTGGCATGTGCGTATTGTACAACTTGCAGCGGGATTACATTTTCCGCCCATGGATAAGCTGACACTAATAATTATGAACTCTCGATCTTAGATCCTTTGAGGGGCAATGTTAAGCAGCCACATTGAGGGACCTTATGCCGAGCTCCTATCTATGTGGATCTTTCCAATCGGGTGCCTTCCGCGTAGTCAACCAGCGCTCCGAAGATGCCCTGGAATTGACGCGGTAGTTGGCCGGAGAATTCTGGGTGGAACTGCACTCCCAAGACCCATCTATGATACGGGCTTTCCAAAGCCTCGATAATACCGTCTTCCAACGAATAAGCTGAAGCGAGCAATCGACGTGACTTCTGAGCTTCACGGATGCCATTCCCGTGTTCGCTAGTCACTCTCACACGCCCCCCTGAACCTAAAGCATTGGCCAATTTACTCCCTGGCGAGATCCATATCCGATGGCGAGCGAAGCCTCGCTCACTTTCGGGAGATTCATCCGAATGAGCAAGTACATTACTGAGCAGCGACCCTCTCAAAAGAATGTTAAGGAGCTGGAATCCCCGGCCGATGGCTAGTATTGGAAGATCGATCCCTAGACCGGCCGTCAATAAGCTTGATCCCGAAGCCTCCCACGAGCAATCGGAATCCAGGACCCTCTCTTGAGGCCTCCAATTAGGAGCTAGATCCCCTCGTCCAGTGATCAGAAGGCCGTCAATGTCGGACGTTAATTCATCAACGCGGCTCCCGGCACCAGAAGGCAATATTAAATGGCTGGCATCCCAAGACTCTAATGCCTTAGCACAAGCCTCAGCCTCCTCTTCACCAGCAGAAAACACTCCAATCACAGGCATCTCTGACGCTCCATTAATGGGGGTAGGGGAACCTACCCGAAATTTAAGAATTCCCTAATAGTTTCTTTTACCGCCATAACTTTCTGAGTGACCAATTGGACTCTCATGGTAACATGTGTGTGTGGTGACACCCCAACATTCACGAACCACTTACTGATTTTCCCTGAGGCCCAATTTAATCCAGAATTGAATTAAATGCTAAACTAAGAGTCTGGTTGGTAGTTAGCGTATGCCAATACACTTTGAAGACGATACGATCAGAATCCATAAGGTTGTTGCGAGTCCTTATGACAACAATCAGTATGTCGTCGTATGCCAAGTAACACGAGCTAGTGTGATAATTGACACGCCAAAACACGCTGACAAAGGCTTAAACGAATCCGCAGGAACTGAACTAGTAACGGCGCTCATTACTCACGGGCACTTTGACCACATCGAGGGATTTAAACTCTTTAGATCAAGCTCAGAGGCTCCCGTCGGGATTCACAAGAACGACGCACACCAGCTTGCGTCGCGTCCAGACTTCCATTTAGCAGATGGTGCCCGTATTGCTTTCGGGAAACTCGCACTTGAGGTGATTCACACACCAGGACACACCCCGGGCGGTATCTGCCTACGGATCGGCAAACACCTATTCTCTGGTGACACTTTGTTCCCTGGAGGACCCGGGAGAACAGGGAGCCCTAAAGACTTTCAGGAGATTCTTGCCAACATTGAGCATCGACTGTTACGCCTTCCTGAGGAGACAATAGTATATCCTGGACACGGCGAAGATACGACTATTCGGGAAGCATTGAAGGAATTTTCTATTTTTAGTTCAAACCCCCAAGATCCCAAGCTACACGGAGACGTCAGATGGATCCCCACATAGGGCCTAATTCTCCAGATGTACAGTCATCAGACCGTGAATCGATCTAGTTCCTCCAACACCTCTCCTGGAAGAATAATCGCGGCGGCTTCAGCATTCTGGATTAGCTGACTCGGACGACTGGCCCCGACAATCACCGAACTGACAGGGCTTCTACTTGCGGCCCAAGCCAACGCTATCTGTACCGGTGTAAGCCCAGATGATTCTGCCAATTCCTTGACCTGGGCAACAAGTTTGAAACAAGCCTCACTCCAATACTTCTGGCGTGCCGCTCCCGCATGTCGCGTAGCCATATGACTATCAGCGGGAGGCTCTTTGCCCAATGTATAGGACCCAGTCAACATCCCTCCCATCAGTAGTTGGTAAGGAGTGACCCCAATACCGTAGCGCTCAGCAAGGGGGAATATATCCTTTTCGATATCTCTCCGAGCGAAATTGTATTCAGGCTGGATTACCACAAACTGAGCGATACCTCTGTCCCGGGCAATCCATACCGCCTCCGATAATTGCCATCCAGAGAAGTTACAACACCCCAAGTAACGAATTTTCCCCTCTGTAACCATTTCGTCTAACGCTTGTAGGCTTTCTTCTAAAGGTGTATCAGGATCCCAGAAGTGCAGGAGATAAAGATCGATGTAATCGGTATCGAGACGACGCAAACTAGCTTCTACCGCGGCGCGCAGATGTTTTCTTGAAGATCCCTGATCATTAGGCCCCAGACCCATCCTGCTATACCCCTTTGTCGCGATCACAAACTCCTGACGACGCCCACGAACACCACGCCCCACGACTTCCTCGGAACGTCCGTCGTTGTACATGTCCGCGGTATCAATGAAATTAATACCTTGCTCTGCCGCAGTATTCATTACCGATAGCGCACGACTATCATCGACGTACTCGGCTCCGAACATGTTCGTGCCGAGACAGATTTTTGATACCTTTAGTCCAGAACCGCCGAGACTGTTATATTGCATCGTCGTTAACCAACCTTTCTATAGGCAAACCGAACTGATATTATCTTGAGTGTCCATATAATCTCGCAAGGGCCGGATTCTAGGAGTTAACATGGTAGCGATGCAGCAAGAGGAACAATACCCGTACGAGAACTTAGATCGACTCGTTAGCGTAGTGATGCGACCCCATGGGCTTTCCTCCAAGAGCCTCCTAAATAACTTGCTTTATGAGCAGGCCAAAACCCGCTATCCCATATCGTACGATATTGTGAAAGCCCTATCACCAGAGTTGAAACGGCGCGTCGGAATATTCACTGGAGCCAGTGATCCCACCCATTACCCAAATGGCGAAAATGATGGCCCACTAGGGACAATCGTACTGGGAGAAGCTCTCCGTAAAGTCGGCCACGATGTGACAATTTTCATCGACCCTCAACTCAGACCCATCATGAACGCTCTTTTCCAATACTTTGGTCATAAATATAATCTCATTGACTTAAACATTGACGACCCTGCACTCAACACCTCTCTAGGTGACGATTTGGACGTCGCCATAGCAGTCGAGAAAGCTGGCACGAACCCTGCTGGGCTGGTGCACTCCATCACTGGCTACACCAGAGAAGGCACACGAGCGAAAGTCGACAGCTTATTCACGAAACTAATGAACAGAGGCGGAATTTCAATTAGCGTCTGCGACGGAGTGAACGAAATTGGGTTTGGCAATATTTACGACGTCGTTGCTCAACATGTCCCTTGGACAACCGAATGCCGATGTGGGTGCAACAAAGGCGTTATGTGTTCCACAACGGTCTCGCACCTTTATCCCACGGCAATTTCCAACTGGGGGGCCTATGCACTAACTGGGGCATTCGCCCTATGGACCGAAAATGTAGACCTAATCCACACACCAGATGTGGAAGCAGAAATAGAACAGATTGCCGTCGAGTACGACGTGAGAGATGGAACAACCGGTACTGCATGCTTATATATGGATGGAGTTCCGTTGATAGCCACTCAATCCATGCTAGTGATGATGCGGAACCTGGTTGAGATTTCACTGAAAAACTACATCAGGCCATTTTAGGGGGGATTGTGCAGCGCTTGTTACGAGGAGTGATCACTTCGATGCTTACCCCTTTTAAGGAATCAGGGGCTGTAGATATCCGCAGACTGCAAGATGAATTGGATTTCCAGATTCGTTCTGGGGTTGATGGACTATGCATCCTAGGGGGGACTGGCGAATCACTAAGCTTATCTCTAGAAGAGCGACTAGCAGTAGTAGAAGCAACAATGGCCACCGTTGAAAGAAGCATTCCCGTCATCGTAGGTTGTTTTGTCCCACAAGAGAGCGAAATCATTGATTTCGCCCAGCGCGTCCAAGAAACAGGGGCATCAGCGATCATGCTCACCCCGTCTCCTTTCTATAAATTAACGCCTTTCCATATCACGGAACTGCTTCACCGAATATCGCAACAATGTGACATTTCTTTGGTACTCTACAATGCGCCCCGGCGATCAGGAGTCAAGCTTTCGGCCACAGACATTGAAACTATCGGTAACGGAATTCCTAACATAATCGGAGTCAAAGACGCGGCTGCAGACATCACAGATTTTATCCGTATGGCAAATATACTAGGCCCTCATCGTTCGCTGCTAGAGGGCCTCGACGACGTCTTTCTTCCAAGCTTAGCGTGCGGCGGGGCTGGAGGAATCCTCGCCTTAGCGTCTGTGTTCCCACAAATTCTCGTATCCATATACAAAAGTTGGAGAAATGGAGATATCGATGGTGCCATCAACCAACAAATGGCTATCCTACCAGTTATGGATTTAATCAACACGGAGCCCATGCCAGTCTTGGTCAAGGAAGCCATGGCGATTACAGGCCGCCCGGTCGGCCCCACACGCGCACCTCTGTACCGCCCCTCTGATGAAGTTATTAAGCGTCTAGCCAAAGTTTTGCAGCAAGTTCAGGAGGTATAAATGCGAGCGGCGCAATTAGTAGGGCCTCACCGACTTGAATTCATAGACATCCCAAAACCCGCTGCATCAGAGGGAGAGGTGCTTGTACGTTTGAATCACCTCTCAGTCTGCGGAAGCGACTTACGCTATTTCTCCAGAGTCCTCCCAGAAGAGCAATACCCGTTGGAGGTGGGAAAACCCTGTCACGAGTGTGCTGGGATCATAGAAGAGAGCAACTCGCCAGACTTCAAACCAGGGCAACGGGTCATTGTCTTGCCGACGACCAGCGCAGGGCTAGCGGAATACGTGGCCGCACCGGCGAACCGCATAATCCCAGTACCAGATTCCGGTGACCTTGCCAACTGGCTGATGTGTCAGCACATGGGAACAGTCATGTACTCATGCGGAAGGATCGGTAGTGTGCTTGGGAAAACTGTCGTTGTCCTTGGCCAAGGAGCAATTGGCCTCAACTTTACCACCATGCTGTCGCGAAACGGAGCCCAACGGATCATTGTCACGGACCTACTCGATGATCGGCTAAGGATGGCCTCCTACTTAGGAGCCACAGATACCATCAACCCGACACGCTCAGATGTGACAGGATTCGTCAAAGAGCTTACTAACGGGACCCTAGCCGACATCGTAATCGAAGCAGCGGGCAGACCTGAAACAGTCAACCAGATAGCCAAATTACTTCGCTTGGAAGGCACCGCGATCCTATTTGGCCAACCTCTTCTCGACGACGTCTTCCCTATAGATTACGATGCGCTAATGGGGCGGATGGGAACGATGATTTCTACAATCGGAGGACGAACGGCTAACCCAACCCAACATATTAGCGATTGCGTAAATCTAGTATCTGAAGGACGCCTTGACCTTTCGCATTTACTCACTCATCGGTTGCCCTTCGACCAAGTTCAACAAGCTTTCGACCTGTACGCCGAAAAGCCAGAGGGATTCCTGAAAGTAGTGATCGATATCTAAAATCAGTGCTGATATCCATTCTAAGCAAACCCTAAGATCCGCATAACCAAGATCTGGAGACCTGATGATAAAGCTGCCAGCAACTCATGATACGGACGGCCACTGCACCTTAGCTGGTGCTACAGGAAGCGCAACTCTAGATGGTGCTCCCTTGATAGGCGGTACCAGTGACAATCCATTTACGACGCGGACACGTTTGCTTGTCTCACATCCCGCTCAAGGCGCCAAATTCATTGCCACCCAGATACAATCGAGCACGCCGCAAGCTGAGGCAATCTTCGAAGGGATGTATACTCGTGGGGTAAACAGCTACGGCTTCGCCTACACCTGGTCATCCGCAGAACCTGATCCTCAACATGAACCGACGTTCGACATGGCATCAGGCACAACATTCAAAGAATTCGGTGAGCTGCTTCTTACTCAAGCAACATCGGTCAACGACGCGGTGGACATGCTTGAGTCTAATGCACGAGCAATTCATGGTAACTTTCTACTAACTGATTCTTCAGGTAGTATCGGATTGGTCGAGGTAAGCACGCGCTCGATCCACCTTGAAACACTTATGGTGAACGGCGCTGTCGGACGAACGAATCACTGGATTTCACCGAGAATGTCCAGAATCAGCCCAATTCCCGACCCATTGGGATCATCAGCGATCAGGCTCCAACGAATCACCGACCTAATGGCAAACGGTGACGGGAAAATCGACATCAATTACCTATGGAAATGCTTCAGTGACCACGCGACGCTCGACACAACGGGATGGTCAATATGCGCACACGGGATACACCGTGGCTCTGCGGATTCTGGTGGCGGGACCATAAGCTCAGAGATTATGGACCCCGTCAATCAAGTACTATATTACTGTTACGGGTGGCCCTGCGGCACGTCCTCCGTAGATGCATCGTGGCAGCACCTTCAGGAACGATCTTGGGGTGAATACATAGGTTTCAAATTGAACGATCTTGTACCAGGGGAATATGTGACATCAGATGGTCGACTTTGCCCAACAGCAGTACGCTATATCAACCAGCGAACCTAGGCGACGATAAACACACGAGGATTCGATCTATTCCTTAAGGAGAAAACATGCTCCAACAGTTCAAAGTACCAGAGACTGACGCCATTAGAGTACCTCTTGCCGCTCTCGAAACGACCGTGCAGCGTATCTTCGCACACCTTGGTGTAGGCGAGAATGAAGCAACCCTTGCAGCTGAAGTGTTAGTAAATGCAGATCTCCGCGGCGTTGATAGTCACGGGGTTTCCAATCAACTCAATTCCTATATTAAGGGATACGGCGACGGAAGTATCAATCCACTCCCAAACTGGAAAATTGTTAGAGAAAGTAGTGGAACGGCCACAATCGACTGTGACCGCGGGCTTGGACTAATGCTCGCTCCCAAAGCAATGGACATAGCCATCAGCAAAGCGAAAGAGGTCGGGATCGGTATGGTCACGATGCGCCAAGGTCGTCATCTTGGTATGGCCGCATACCACGCAATGATGGCATTAAAACACGACATGATCGGAATTTGCATGACTGCGCCAGGACCTCTCGTCCTTCCTACGTTTGGGAGGAAAGCGAGATTGGGGACAAATCCAATCGCGTTCGCTGCTCCGACCAAACATGAACCTGCATTCGTTTTAGACATGGCGACAAGCGTGATCGCCGCAAACAAGATTGGACTTGCAAGACGCTTGGGGACACTGATGGAACCGGGATGGGTTGCAGAAGCGGATGGGACCCCGATCATGGAGCCCGCTGATCCACCTCCTCCCTTACCCGATTCGCGTTCGCGATATTCCGACCGCATACTCCCGCTCGGGAGCACCAGGGAATTGGGCTCACATAAAGGATATGGCCTAGGTGTGATGGTAGAAATATTTTGTGCCGTTTTATCGGGAGCACAGCCATCAACTCTAGGGGAAGCCGACGACATTGAGCATTTTGTGGGTGCGATTAATGTTGACGCTTTCACGCCCATTGAAGAATTTAAGGTAATGATGGATAACTTCATGAGGGTTCTCAAGGAAACACCGCCTGCTCCAGAACACGAGCGCGTTCTGGTAGCTGGACAGCCCGAAGCGGAAATGGAATTAGACCGGCGCAAGAACGGCATCCCCCTCCATCGCGAGGTCATTAAATTTCTCCACGATACTTGCGCTGAAATGAGAATTGAGTGGACACTCACTCCTAATTAAACTCCTTGACGGAGCATGTCGCTTCAAGCTAAAATTAGCCAGCAGTGTGGTTAGCCACCGTGAGTCCGCGGATTGAGTATAGCGCTTCTCTCTGTCAACGACTGCCCGAGTGGCGCAATGGCAGCGCAGCCGATTTGTAATCGGCAGGTTAGCGGGTTCGAGTCCCCTCTCGGGCTCCAACATACTTGAGTGTCGACAAGTTTATATTGACTTGCGGCCTTGAGTCGTCACTAGGGATTGGCCACCTGAGGTCGCTGTGCTAAACTGTATTGACCCCCTCTGGAGGGGTGGCGGAGCGGCCAAACGCACCAGACTGTAAATCTGGCGCCTACGGGCTACGTAGGTTCGAATCCTACCCCCTCCACTTGGAGTGTACGGAGCACGGGGAAGGCACGGCCCACATAGCTCAGAGGCAGAGCACGTTCTTGGTAAGAACGGGGTCGCCGGTTCGACTCCGGCTGTGGGCTCCAGAAATAGGGAAAGTAAAAGGATAAGGAGCACAAGGCATGGCTAAACAACGCTTTGTTAGGGACAAACCGCATGTTAACGTTGGAACGATCGGTCACGTTGATCACGGCAAGACATCTTTGACTGCTGCGATTACAAAGGTCCTCAGCGAAAAGTCGGAGATCACTCAATTCGTTGCGTTCGACCAAATTGACAAAGCGCCTGAAGAGAGAGCTCGCGGTGTAACAATTTCGATTGCTCACGTGGAATATGAAACGGAAAATAGGCATTACGCCCACGTCGACTGCCCAGGTCACGCCGACTACATCAAGAACATGATCACTGGTGCAGCACAGATGGATGGCGCCATATTGGTAGTAAGCGCGCCAGACGGACCAATGCCTCAAACTCGAGAACATATATTGCTAGCTCGTCAAGTCAACGTCCCGTCTATCGTCGTTGCACTTAACAAAGTCGACATGATGGACGATCCGGAACTACTCGAGCTTGTAGAACTTGAAGTGCGAGACTTACTTAACCAGTATGACTTCCCAGGCGATGACATCCCCATCTGCCGCGTCTCTGCAGTAAAAGCCCTTGAAGGAGACGCAGAAGCTGCGGAAGGGATCTTGGAACTGATGAATGCCGTCGATGGCATCACAATCCCTGACCGACCTAAAGATCTCCCCTTCCTAATGCCGGTTGAAGACGTTTTTACGATCAAGGGACGTGGGACTGTTGTCACAGGCCGAGTTGAGCGTGGAACTGTTAAAACCAACGACGAGATCGAGATCGTCGGATATGGTGACAGTCGCAAGGTAATAGTTACCGGTGTGGAAATGTTCCATAAAACCCTTGACGAAGCAGAACCAGGTGATGCTGTTGGGTGCCTGCTTAGGGGAGTAGACCGGGAAGAAATCGAACGTGGCCAGGTCCTAGCCAAGCCAAGTTCCATCAAGCCAAGTACGTCAGCCGAAGCCCAAGTATATGTCCTGAGTAAAGATGAAGGTGGAAGGCACACTCCGTTTTTCAACGGCTATCGACCACAGTTCTATATTAGAACTACGGACGTCACAGGCGAAGTCCAACTCCCCGATGGGGTAGAGATGGTGATGCCTGGCGACAACATCACAATGACCATAAAACTGCAGACGCCAGTCGCTATGGAGAATGAACTTCGCTTTGCTGTCCGAGAGGGCGGTAGAACCGTAGGCTCTGGTGTAATCACGAAGCTGCTCGAGTAAAAGAGTCCAGATGGCTAAAAAAGGCGACCGGGTATTCATCACGCTTCAGTGCGGAGATTGCCGAGAGAGAACCTACTCCTCGTCAAAGAATCGCCGTAATGATACCCAGCGAATTGAACGACGAAAATTCTGCCCACGATGCCGCGTCCATCGCGTCCATCGGGAAACCAGGTAGCGTCTATGGCCCGTCCAAACCTCGCACAATCGACGCTCTTGAAACAAACTGCGGGCAGTGCGCAACGGCGTCTATTCAAATGGACGTTTTTTGCCGAAGTATGGGGTGAACTACGGAAAGCCGAGTGGCCCACTAGAGAGCAAGGGATCCGACTTACAGGTATCGTGATAGCTATAGCCACCTTCATCGGCTTACTACTAGGATTAATGGACGTCACGTTTAGTTTCATAGGCTCGCTAGTACTGGGTAGTTAGTTCGAATTCGGAGCTTATCGATATGGTAGAACAACAACTCACAGACGACATACTCGCCGGGAATGAAAATCATCCTGGTGAAGGTAAATGGTACATAATCCATTGCTACTCTGGTATGGAAGAACGTATCAGAAAGAGCCTGGAACAGCGTATCGCCAGTATGGATGTTGAAGACAAAGTCTTTGACGTGATCGTCCCTACGGAAGAAGTTGTGGAAATAAAAGAGGGACGCCGTACTCCGAAGCGGGAAAGGCTCTTCCCCGGATACGTCCTAGTACGCATGGAAATGGATGATAGTAGTTGGTATGTGGTCAGAAACACGCCCGGCGTCACCGGTTTCATATCCGCAGACGATGAACAAGATCGACGTGCGAAGCCCCTGCCCCTAACAGACGCCGAGGTAAATGCGATTCTTCGTCGCATGGAATCAAACCAGCCCCGGGCCAAAGTGGGAATCACCAAGGGCGAGAACATCAAGATTGTCGATGGCCCCTTCAAGGAATTCATCGGAGAAGTAGACGAAGTTCTAGCAGACAAAGGGAAAGTGAAAGTCCTAGTATCATTCTTTGGACGAGAGACCCCTGTTGAGTTAGACTTCCTCCAGGTAGAACGGATAGGCTAAGAAGTCGATACACACTAGGAAACGACAAGTATGGCGAAGAAAGTACGCGCAATTGTTAAGCTACAAATACCGGCTGGGGAAGCCACCCCTGCACCTCCGGTTGGACCCGCGCTTGGGCAGCACGGCGTCAACATTATGACGTTCGTAAAAGAGTACAATTCTAGGACAGCGAACTCTAGAGGCTCAATCGTTCCAGTTCACATTACCATTTTCGAAGACCGATCCTTTACATTTGTTACGAAGACATCTCCTGCTTCTGAGTTACTTAAACAAGCAGCAGGTATTGAGAAAGGCAGCCAAGAACCCCTTCGAACACAGGCTGGGACCGTCAAACGCAGCCAGGTATTAGAAATCGCACGAACTAAGATGCCAGACCTGAATGCCGCATCGGAAGACACTGCGTTTCGGATTGTAGCCGGCACCGCCAGAAGCATGGGTTTAGAGATTGTAGAGGGCTAAAATGAGTACCACGTCTCCAACACTAATGCGCCGAGGAAAACGATACAAAGAAGCTGCGAAAGTCATCGACCGTAACAAGCTTTACGCGCCAGAAGAAGCTCTTCAACTCCTCAAGGAGTCCGCGAAGGCGAAGTTTGACGAAACGGTCGAATTGCATATCAAGACCCGCGCCGACCCCAGACATGCCGACCAATTAATTCGTAGTGTTGTCATGCTCCCTCATGGAACAGGGAAAAATCAGAGAGTTCTTGTCTTCGCCCAAGGCGAAGGAGCTGTCTTGGCCAAAGAAGCCGGTGCCGAATACATAGCAGACGATGAACTCATACAACGTATCGAGAAAGAAGGCTGGGTCGAGTTCGATGTCGCCATAGCGACTCAGGAAATGATGGGGAGCATTGGGCGTCTCGGACGTACATTAGGCCGACGGGGACTTATGCCAAATCCACGTGCTGGGACAGTTGTACAAGCAAACGACATCCCTAAAGCCATAAAGGATGCGAAAGGCGGGCGTCAAGAATTCCGGATGGACCGGAACGGCATTATCCATATGTCCATTGGGAAGGTCAGTTTCACCCTAGAATCCCTCAAAGAAAACTTGGCTGCCAGTCTTGAAGCGGTAATTCGGGAACGACCGGACGGCGTTAAAGGCGAACTCTTCAAAAGCATAGCTCTCTCTACCACAATGGGGCCAAGCGCAAGGCTAGACCTTGTCGAGGCACAAAACCTTAAGCTGAACTAGTGTAGGGGTTTTAATTCTTTTCAAACCCAAGTACAATAAGTCCCTGAACCGAAGATCGCGGGTGGCATGCTGCCTCAAAGATCAAATGCCTGCGTAGGTTGGTGAAGTGTAGTATGCCACGGTCACCGGCCGTGGCTTTTTTTATCGGAATAGGATGAGGAGAGAAGATGCCAGCTCCCAAAAAAGTGGCTCAAGTTGAATTATTGACTGAGCGATTCACTGATAGTTCGATAGTAGTCGGCACTGGGGTCACACATATGACCGCCTCAGACATGGTTGAACTGCGACGAGCTCTGAGAACCCAACAAGTCGAATATCGCGTGGTCAAAAACACTTTAGCCGCAATAGCTGCAGACCGTGCAGGGCGGCCTCAGATCGCCGAATTACTCACAGGCCCGACTGGGCTCGTCATAACCCAGGGGGACGCCCTAGACGCCGTGAAGGCCCTCGAAGAATACCGGACGACTAGCAGGAGTGCCCTCACTGTTTCTGGGGCATTCATGGACGGGAAACTACTCACACCAGCCGATGTCGGAATACTGGCATCACTACCACCCAAACCACAATTGATCGCCTCTTTAACAGGGCAACTACAGGCCATCCTCAGAGGAGTAGTCACCACTCTAAACGCGCCTCAACAGCATGTTGTCTCTGTCCTAAACGCACCATTACAAGCCATCGCGACGGTTCTGCAGCGTTACGTAGAAGTCCAACACAGCCCTGAAGAACCTCAGGACTCCGCCGCCCAGGATGATCAACCTGCACCCGATTCCGATCCAGACAAGTAATCCAACTAAAAGAAAGAGGTCTCGAGAGGAGTAACTATGGCTGACAAGAGAGAGGAAATTCTAGAAGGAATATTGGCTCTACCCGTATTGGACGTCGCCTGGCTAGTCAAAGAGTTAGAAGACAAATTTGGAGTCAGTGCCGCTGCACCCGTCCAAGTAGCTGCGGCGCCTGCAGCAAGCGCGGCACCTGCCGCCGGAGCTGAAGCAGCTTCAGAGGAGAAGACAGAATTCACGGCAACGCTCGATGACATCGGAGCGAACAAAGTAAACGTGATCAAAGCTGTCCGGGAAGTAACTACGCTTGGCCTCCGTGAAGCTAAGGAGTTAGTCGAAGCAGCGCCCGCAGCCGTCAAGGAAGGTATCTCCAAGGACGAAGCGCAAACCATTAAACAAAAGCTTGAGGCGGCTGGGGCCAAAGTCACTGTCGTATAAAGTGATCTCCTCACCCGAAATTGTTCGGAAGAGTACCCAAAGCCTCTGGGGAGCATGCATTGAGCCGTAGGAAAGACCGTGAACGGGTGATCGCGCTAAAACGTCTCAACCCTGACTACGCGGGTTTCCGCGGCTCCGACAAAGAGCGTGACCAGAGTAGATCGGCCCCCATGCTAGCCTTAGCATGTTCCGTATGTGGCCGTAAACGGAACGTCCCCGCAGGGCTCGCTCAAGAGCAGGGTGATGGATTTATTTGCTCATCTTGCACCGAAAAACAAGAACTCGAGACCGTCTCTGAAAATTCCTAACCTGTTACGCTTCTATCTGTGCGATGGCGTAGTCCATGTGATCACCCGGACAACTCCACTCGGTAATTCTCGATAAACATTCTCAAGTCTATACGTGATACGATAGCCTCCCTGCTTGGGAATAGTACTTAGCAACGGGGATATAGAAAATGGCTTTGGATCGTCGTCAGGGTATGGCTCTACACTAACAAAGATCCTTCCTCCCCGGATATCTGTCGGAAACGCGAGCCCTTCCGGTGCATTCAGAATGTAATCCTCTCCTGGTACAGCTGGAACAGGCAACGGACCATTGTAGGGGGAATCGAAATCATGACCGAACACCTGGTGAAATCGTCCGGTAGTTAAAGCCTGACCACTAACCTCAACCCACCCTTCATAAAGCCACCCTGCAGGCAGTTCTGGCAAATGTAAGCCTGGTTCGCCAGCGAGAGTACTGTCGCCCATCAGATCCAACCACCAAATCCCGCTTTTCCAGTCTTCCAAGCCCGTGCTGCTGGGCGATGAGAGGATATAGAAAGCCTTGGCCCGACGGAAAGATACACCTAGTGCCAATGGATGCGAGACGGTAAGGTCCGCGCCCCCATTAATGATCGTGCCAGCCAGGTAGCGCGTCTCCGATGGTTTCCCATCATCCTCTCCCGGGGGTTCGATCGTGATCAAAATCTCAGTAATATGAGTGGAATCAACAGGGAGCGCCAAGGATTGTCCGTGTAGTAAGAAGCCTTCGGTCGGTATCACCTGCCCTGACGTGTCAGATTGGAATTTTCCAACACTCCGCACCTTATTCCCAAAAACCAGCCATACCTCATACTGGTAACCATTGCTTAGGGGCTGCATTCCCGTCAAATCCAGCGAAATATCCCTTAAAGTCGCGTTGGACTTCTGAGAGCCATAGGCTTGGGGAGGGAAGGACCACAAGGACACGTTATCCGCGCCCGTACGCAGCACTTCTTTTTGCCTTTCTGAATGTACAGTGATATCCGCACTACTCCGATAGCCTAAGGCGGTATCCGGGACGAAGGGACCAAGGGCGAAGACACTAAGCCCTCCCAACATTCCGACAAGCCAGGTGGCAGCAGCAAAGGTCACAATTCCTCGTCTGGGCAATGAACGGGCTAATCCC
>CAZVDP010000007.1:0-143777 GCA_964625945.1 uncultured Dehalococcoidia bacterium
GATCTCGTCGGCGATGACTTCGTCGTCTGGAATACCGACTACCCGCACCCTGACGCACCTGATCCCGATAAAGCTTTGGACAGCTTCCTTGCACAACCCATCTCCGATGCAGCAAAGAAAAAGATCCTCTGGGATAACCCCCTTAAGCTCTTCGGAAAGCAGATGGCAAGCTAGAAACAGACGACAGGATAACCAAAACACGCCGTGTGGACTGATCTACACGGCGTGTTTTAATTTGCACCTTGACCGAATGACCTAGCCGGAATAGAATCCTGTCACTTCTTCAAACGCGAGACTCAAATGCATACTGTCTACGGCAAAGAAGTGTTCGACTCCCTCGAGGAGATTGTTGATCCAACTCATGTCGCGGTGATCGTCGTCGACATGCAAAATGATCTGGTCTCACCGGACGGATATTTAGGTAGACTTGGGCACGACGTTACAGGTAATCGACGGATTATCCCGTCATTACACTCCCTACTCAACAATGCTCGCAATAGACAAATCCCTATCATTTTTATCCAATACGTTATGGAAAGTAACTACGCCTCATTATCTCCGGCCTGGATCTATCACTCGACTCGGCAAGAACCAAGAGATAACAGCCGCCGTGTGAATCTCGAAGCCTGCATGGAAGGTTCATGGGGAGCGGAAATTATCCCAGAGTTGTCGCCCCAGCCTCAGGATTTCGTGGTACGAAAGCATCGTTTAAGTGGGTTCTCGAAAACCCGGCTCGATCAAATTTTGCGATCTAACCACATTCAGAGTGTGATCGTCACAGGAACTGCTACCGGAGGCTGTGTCCAAGATACAGCAGTGGACGCTTCCACGCACTTTGATTACTACACAGTGATCGCTGAAGACTGCGTCACACAGAACGATCTGTCCGGTCACGTTCAAGCAATGGCATTTCTCAAACGACGCTTCGATATAATCTCCACTGACGAATTGATTGGTCTCTGGTCAAAACATTAAGGCCCACAGGAAAGGCAGTAACTGCAATGAAAACAGCATTTGGGAAACTCATATACGATTCCCTCGAAGAACTCGTATTTCCTGACCACACTGCCTTAGTTGTAGTTGATATGCAAAACGATCTTGTTTCAAACGAAGGTTTTTTGGCACACGAAGGGCAAGATGTTAGTGGGAACCGCAGTATTATCGCCCCCCTTCAGGGACTCATCGAATCGGCACGCAATGTTCGTATCCCCATAATCTACATCCAGTACACCATCGACCGAGAGCGTACATATGCGACGCCAGCGTGGATCTATCGACCGCAACAATGGACAAAACGCCACGGTCAGCGGAGGGTTTCACTAGAAGCATGTTTCGAAGGGACTTGGGGATGGGAAGTAATTCCTGAACTCACTCCTGAACCGGACGATATCCGAGTGCTCAAACAACACCTCGGAGCATTCTGGGATACAAACTTGGATAAAATTCTTCGAGGCAACGGCATTAAGACGGTGGTCGTCACAGGAACCGCAACAGCAGGATGCGTCTTTGACACGGCGGTAGGAGCGGCAGCGAACGACTACTATACCGTTGTGGTACGTGATTGTGTGACCCAAAATGACAGTAGTGGTCACCAGTTAGGACTAGAAATCCTCACGCGCCGATACGATCATCCTACAGCAAGCGATCTGAAAGCCATCTGGGCGCAATAAGAATCTCGTAACAACCGAAGGATGGCTTCGTATCAGCTACCCAGTGCCCAAGCGGTCACGACCTCTTCAGAACTTGGACTGTCATACCGTTCCATCAAAAACTTCAGACCTAGTTCATGCGCTTCAAGATCATTTGTTGCTACTGCGTCCCTCACAATCACTGTGAAGTAATCGTGTGCCGCGGCACCAACTGCAGTATCAAGCACGCAGCCACTTGTCGCAGTCCCCGTGACAACTACACCTTTAATGCCGTTGCCTCGAAGAATTTTATCCAAGTTTGTATCCCAGAATGCTCCGAGATGATTCTTCCGAATGATAATATCCCCTGGTTCGGGTGTTAGCTCTGGAATAACTTCCCAGCCCCAGGTGCCTTCGAAACATGCCTCGAGCGAGACCAGTGTAATATGCCCTTTTCCGCCAGGACGTTCCCGTAAATGATTATAGACCCACGCTGGGTTAGTCAATCGATGTGTCGGGTCTACTGTGTACTGAACATACACAATCGGGAGTCCGGCTTGTCGAGCCTTTTCAATAAGAACTTTCAGAGGTTCGATAATACTACGATTCGGACTAACATCTTGCCCATCATGAACGGCCAGATAACCTTCAGGAGAACATAGGTCATTTTGCATATCCACAATAACAAGGGCCGTTTTTTTCGGATCGATAAGCTCCTCTAAAGAATCTGGAATCAGCTTGCCAAACGCTTCTTTCATTTCTATACTCCTTGGAAATTTCTTAAACGCTCTATCTTGAGAATACCGGGGACTCGTCCCAGATTGCTATCATCTCTTCAACAGTTGGCAATTCATAGGAAGTACTTAGCTGTTCAATGCCAAGGTTATGCAGTTCTGGTAGTGTAGAGGCAACCGCATCTTTAGCGATAACGGTATAGTAATCGTACCATTGAGCATCCAGTGCTGAAGAAAGAACGGGCCCGTCCGTGGTTGTTCCTGCCAAAACGACTGACTCCACTCCATTAGCCTTCAAGACTCGTTCTAGCTTAGTAGCCACAAATGCGGAATTTCGATGTTTCTCTACGATGTAATCCTGTGGCTGCGGCTGGAGTTCATCAATAATTGCAGCTCCCCACGTGCCTCGAATCGCGGTTTTATCAAGCGGAAGCGGATTGGTTCCAATCGGCCTGTCACGATACCAGCGATAAATCCATGCTGGGTGAACGTTAGCTAAGTCTGCCTCAAAAATCGTTTGGCTGTAGATCACACGAACTCCTGAGCGCCGCGCAGACTCTATAAGACGGGATATTCCAGGTATGATTGCCCTCGAAGGCTCAATATCTACTCCACAAACATCCGCGATTCCGCCATGGGAAACAAAGTCATTTTGCATATCGATAATGACCAAAGCAGTATGACGAGGTTGCACAACCTCCGTCATTGAGTCAAAAATCGGAATGCCGTTCACCTCTACCCATCTACCGTCGACTTGTTTCATATCGTCCTCCCGAAAATCTGGCAATCAGTCCAGATCTAAACCTGTTTGAATTATCGATCTTGCCACACCGCTATTAGCTCCTCAGAAGTCGGCATGTCACAGCCTTCGTTCATTAACGCGATGCCTGTAGCATTCCGAGCAGGACTTCCCCCAGCAATACAATCGCGTGCCACTACGGTGTAATAGTCATACCATTGTGCGTCTTGCGCTGTCCCGAGAACGCACGCTGGAGTCGCGGTCCCAGTTACGACCACGGATTGAATTCCATTTGAACGAAGAACCTGATCAAGGCTGCTGTGAACGAATGCACTGACACGATGTTTCTTGACGACAATGTCTCCGGCTTTAGGAGTGAGTTCATCTATGATTTCAGCACCCCACGTGTCTTCAACGATTCGCTCATCAAGAGGGGTGCGAACCGTATTCTTCCGGTATCGGTAGAACCATGAAGGGTGTACGCTGGCAAAGTTTTGCTCGATAACCACCTGAATATGCACTACCTTGGCCCCGACACTCCTTGCCACGTCTAAGAGGCGTTGTAATGGGGGGATAATCTGGCGTTGTTGTGAGATATCGCCGCCTGTTTCGACGACAATTCCCCCTTCCGCGGCTAAATCGTTTTGCATATCAACTACAAGTACCGCGGTATGTTGCGGATCTACTAATTCGCCCAAAGAGTCAAACAGCTTCTTCCCATGCACGAGTTTCATGCAAATACCCTCAAGTAGAGATAGGCCTTCCAAAGCGCTGGGATTGACCGTACTTTAGCCTCCGCCTTGCGCGCCGTCAAGCTACTTCAATTGGATCAAAGAGCTATCCATTCCACCCGATCACCACTAAGAAGCCAGTTGGACAGAAGGGCGTCTACTGTTAAGATGGGCTTATCAAATCGGAGGGAAGACGTATGGCAACTAACGTAAGACTTAACAGAATTATTGACCGACTGGAAGCTGGAAAGCCAGCGTTCGGACCCACAGGAATCCCAAGTGGTATGTTTACCGAATTGGGGACAGCGGCAGATGCAGGATACGATTTCGTTATGGTCGAAAACGAACACATGGGGATGGATTTCCCTGACCTCCGATTTGGCTTGCAGAACATGCTGAGCCGCTCACGGATTGCCAGTAAAGGCAACTTACAGGCACACCCTACGCCACTGGTCCGAGTTTCACCGAATGCCAGCGAAGTAGAGCGCAATCAGTGGGTAATCAAACAAACCTTAGATCACGGCGTATACGGAATCGTTCTCCCACGAATGGAAACCGTCGAACAAGCGAAGGCCGCTGTTGTGGCTAGCCGATATGTTCAAAGATCAGGTGCACCTGATAGCGAACCGGTCGGAGAACGTGGTTGGGGGCCGACCCTAGCGGCTCGATACTGGGGCCTTTCCGCTCAAGAATATTACGATAAGTCCGATTTGTGGCCTTTAGACCCTGACGGAGAATTGATCCTGATGCCGATTATTGAGACACCTCTAGGAGTGAAGAACCTCGCAGACATACTACGCGAGGTCAAGGGAGTGGGTGCCGTTTTCGCCGGCCCAGGTGACCTAGCGATTGCAATGGGGCTTGGTGCCGGGCGGGGCGACGACCCTGACCTACAAGCAGCTGTTCTAAAAATAGTCAATACAGCTCAAGAATTTAATGTGCCGTGCATGTGCATGGTAAACTCTCCTGAAGAACTCGAACAACGGTTGGAACAAGGCTTCCGAATCTTTCAACTTGGTGGCCAAGTCGGCGGCCCGCTGCTGGCGAAGGCGCGGGAGATGTGCCCAGACTAGCGCTACTGTAGGTGTTCAAAACATCCAGTGCCCACCGTCTACGCCAAGCGTTTGGCCAACAATGTAGCTGGCATCGTCAGAAACCATAAAGGCGACTGCTCCTGCAATTTCTGCAGATTCGCCAAATCGGCGTGAGGCAACCGTATCGAGAACTGCCCGTTGTTGGGCTTCAGGCATCTGTTTCCAACCGCTGTTAGGAAAGCTCGCGATCGCTCCAGGGCTTACGGCATTCACGTTGACTCCATAGGGGGCAAGGTCTACAGCAAGTTGACGCGTGAATCCCAGAAGACCTGCCTTCGCCGCCGCATACGGTATAACACGGCTTCGACTGTAGCTCCGCCCAGCACCAGACGCAATATTGACGATCCGACCCCAACGCCGACGCTTCATGCCTCCTGCGAAGGCTTTGGCCGTTAAAAATGGCGCTCGCAGGTTAAGCGCCATTACCCGATCCCAATCATCTTCCGTTAAATCATCGATTCCACGAGCAGCGCCTAAAGATCCCCCTGCTACATTAACCAGAATATCGACATCTCCTAAGTCATCTATGGTGCGCTTCACGGCGCGGTCTACATCGATAGAATTTGTAACATCAACACGAACTGAAGATACTTTTACGCACCGAGATTGACCTTGATTCTCCCATCTATGTCCAGCGTCCTGAATCCCTTTTACAGTCTCTAGCAAGGCTGGCTCAGCAACATCCCAGCACGCCACATCGGCCCCTCTCTGTGCAAGCGTGGATGCGATAGCCTTACCAATTCCCATAGCAGATCCAGTAACCACTGCAACTCGACCCTCCAAACCTATTCCCATGGGACTCCCCTTTCTTTGGATTACGTAACTCAGACTTGAGGATAATTGATTCTAGCATCCCTTCCATAGCATCAGACAGATATCTATAATTACCTATAATGGATTATGTATTACGTCCTCCTACCCCACGGAATACGAAACGGCAACCATTTTTCTACGGCTGGATAATCCTATTCATTGCAAGTTTGGCAATGTTTATCTCCGGACCAGGCCAGACCTACACCGTATCAAATTTCGTAGACCCAATCATTGCCGAGATGTCTTGGTCACGTACTATGGTTTCGGGCCTATACACGGCGGGATCATTGACTGGTGCTGTTCTCATGGTTCTGATCGGGAAATTGCTGGATCGATACGGCGCACGGGTTATTCTTTTGACAGTAATCGGCCTTTTCGGTTTCGCTACCATGTTTATGAGTCAGATTGACCACCCGATAGAGTTGTACCTGGGGTTCGCTGGAATCCGGACTTTAGGCCAAGGAACCCTCATGCTTGCCAGTACTACGATGGTCGCCGTATGGTTCGTACGACTCCGCGGCCGAGCAATGGCTATAGCGACCTTAGGGTCGGCATTAAGCTTCGCCAGCTTCCCGCCGCTGGTTCATTTTTTTATTGAACAGTTTGAATGGCGCGGTGCGTGGATCGGTCTCAGCATATTAATTTGGTGCACGCTCCCACTGATGCTCCTTGCGAGAAGGAGCCCAGAATCGATGGGCCTCCTCCCAGACGGGGCCATTGCAATAGACCGCACCGGAGACACCGGAAACGATACTCTACATGCAACTCCAGAGATTTCCTTCACTCTTACCGAAGCAATGAAGACCCGTTCGTTCTGGCTTCTCCTGTTTGCTAGTATGCCTCACTCCTTGATCACCACAGCCATGGTATTCCATATGGGTTCACTCATGACCTCAAGAGGATTAGCGACGAGCCTTGCACCTCAGGTTTTAAGCGTCATGGCCGTTATATCATTGCTGGGCACACTCATAGCAGGTTATTTATCCGACAAGATTCCTAATCGTTACCTTATCGCAGCTGGGCATATCCTGCTCGCTGTGGGTATGGTCTGGACATTCATCACCGGCCATACATGGCAAGGCTTAGCCTTGGGAGCGATCATCGGGATATCGAGTGGCTTAACCCATACTGCGAACAATGTAATCTGGCCAAACTATTTCGGGAGACGCCATTTGGGTGCGATCAGAGGAGTCGCGACTACCGGTATGGTAGCATTCGCCGCTGTCGGTCCATTTCCGTTTGGGGTTCTCTTCGATATGACAGGGACATACACCGTTCCACTCGTCATTTTCTTGTTTCTCCCTTTGGCTTGCGCTACAGCAATCCTGCAAGCTTATCCTCCCAAGAAGAACGGATCTGAAGACATTGACAGTCAGTAAAGAGGAGTCTAAAGTCAGACTACTCGATTCAATCTCGCATCCAAAAAGGAGACGTTATGGGAAGCCTTGATGCACCAAAGAAACATGTTAGTGATGAACTCATTGAAACCGCGAAAAAGGCAAGTAGCGCAACCATCTCATATGAACTACAGAAGAGAGGCTTCCGTTTCGTCTATATGGCCGGAGTGCTCCCGGTCAAGGCAGGTACAATCGTGGCTGGCAGAGCCTACACACTCCGCTACCTGCCTAAGCGCGAAGATCATCCACAGTACCCGTTTACGAGAGAAGTCTCGGAGAAATATGCTGAGCATGTCGCTATTGAAGCTGTCGGCAAAGGTGATGTCTTGGTAATCGATGCGAGAGGAAATGTCGGAGCTGGCGTATTCGGTGATCGCCTGGTTGCGCGAATGGAATACCGTGGCGCAGCTGGACTAGTTACGGACGGAGCGATCCGAGACGTGCCGTACCTGAAGGGGCAGGACTTCCCTGTGTTTATCCGCGCCCCACATGGCTATGGACACAACGCCGAACACTTCGCCATGGATGTACAACTCCCGATCTCCTGCGGAAACGTATTGGTATATCCAGGGGATCTTTTGGTAGGCGATGACGATGGAGTTGTCGTTTGCCCTCAAGCAATCGCGGAAGAAGTCATTCGAGACGCAGTTGCTCAAGAAGAAGAAGAAACATTCACTAGAGAACTAATCCAAGAAGGGGCCCATATTGTCAGTGTGCACGGCACTTTGACAGGTGACACTTTAGAGCGTTACAAGAAGTGGCGTGCAGCCCACGGCCTTCCCCCAATTTAGGCCGATTTACCCTCACAAGGAGAGATGGCGTGGGCGAGATGCGGATTGATGTGTTCTTCACATCAGACGACAGGAAAAAGTCGCTGATGCGGGATGTTGAGCATGGACTTACTTCGCGACCAAAAACCTTACTCCCTAAGTATTTTTACGATGCGGTTGGGTCCGAGCTATTTGAACAGATCACAGAGCTTCCAGAATATTACTTAACACGAACTGAATCTCAGCTTCTGTCATCCGTAGCCCGTACTACTATTTCTCGTGTATGTCCCGAAGAGGTGATAGAACTTGGATCAGGCTCATCGACAAAGGCTAAGGTCGTCCTAGAACCCGCCTACGCGACGGGGCGATTGTCCTCCTATGTTCCGTTCGATGTAAGTGAATCAGCGTTAACAATGGCAGCTGAGGAATTGACTCAAGAATATCCTTCACTAAATGTACACGGGATCGTTGGTGACTTCGAGACAGATCTCGATAAAATCCCGCAACCCAACGGGCGGCGACTTCTGCTTCTGCTAGGAAGTACAATTGGAAATTTGAACGCGGATTCCCGACACAAATTCCTAGTAGCCATGCGGGCGATCCTAGGACCTGAGGATGCGCTCCTCCTCGGTGTAGATTTAGTAAAGAGCGTCGATATGCTGCACGCCGCCTATAATGACAAATTGGGCATTACAGCCGCGTTCAATCGGAATATTCTCGCCGTATTAAACAGAGAACTTGGTGCGAACTTCAATCCTGATGAGTTCCAACACTACGCGTTCTACAACCCTTCTTCCGCTCGAGTCGAAATGCACTTGATCCCTTATGTAAAGCAAATAGTCGCAATTGAATCGTTATGCCTTTCAATAGAAATCCAACCCAATGAAAGTATCTGGACAGAAAGTTCATACAAGTTCACCCGCGAATCAACAGTAACCATGTTGGAGACGGCGGGATTCTCACTAAAAGATTGGTCAACGGATTCTGATGAACAAGTTGGCCTAGTCCTGGCAACCCTTCAGCAACGTTAAGCCCCTGCTAACGGGACTCGTTCATACGATCTCTTTGAGAAGATGTTCCCATGCTGTCATTTCGCGTTGAGGACTGAACCATGGGGCGAGATCGCGACAGTGCTCACGCAATAGCTGTAACAAAGACCGATCGTTTTCTAGTTTCAAAAGTAATGTAGCTAAACCCTTCGTGTCACCAACCTGAAAATATGCCGGATAGTCTGACCCTAACAATCCAACAGATCCAGGAATTTCAGAGGCGACTATTGGCACGTGATCGACGATGGCTTCAGAGATTACATTCGCTCCGCCTTCGAGTCGAGAAGATAGGACCAACACTTGGCTCCTAGCCATGATTTGTCGTGCCTGATCACGTGAACAATCGCCAAGCCACAAGAACCGAGGGTTCTTCTTCATCTCTGACGTCGCTCTCCGCGCCATTGAATCTGACATAGCACTACCTACTTGCAGAATTCGGATTCGCGATGATTTTGGCAGGAGCCGCGATGCTAAAGCCGTCCGGAAAGGATCCTTTACGGGTCTCAAATGTGCGACAACACAAACATCAAAATGCGTATCTTCGCTGCTCGTTGAATACGGCGTCGGATCTACAGATTGATGTATCACACGCACTTTCGCACGTAAGTCAGACGGGATCTCTAATGCTGCTAGGGCTTGGAGTGTGACTAGTCTACTCGCAATATTCAACGACCGTACTGCTGAAACGCTACTGGAGATATCTTTGTAAACATCTGTACCCGTTAGAGCAACCACAATGGGAGTTTGTGGATGCAAACGGGAAAATCGTTCGATTGCATGAGCACTACGCCTTGCGTGAAGAGCAATCATCAGGTCTGCTTCCTCTTCGTCGTAGCGTTCTGAAACCATTACCTGATGGCCTAGAGATGCCAAGATCGATTGCCATCGTAGTGCTGTCACACGATTCCCGTGACGACTGCCCTTAGGCGCGGGAGTAATGATTTGAATTTTCATCTCATCAGTCTCTTCCAGTCATGACTGTCGCCTGTTATACGGCACATGTTCGGAATCCAGAGAATATATCATTCCGATCTGGGGTGAAAAAATTACGCCAAGTATTACGAACCAGCCTTGATCTGGTAGCCCAACACCCTCCCCTCAAAACACGGCGGTCGCCGAACCATGGGGCGGAATATTCTTTATATGGATCAAGAACAAAGCCAGGGAACGGCCAGAACCGATCCTCTACCCATTCCCACACATTGCCCAGCATCTGTCGACAACCAAACGCGCTATCGCCCTGAGGGGAACCATTAACATCGATGACCCCGCGATTACGGCCGTCAAGATTGGCATGTTCTAGCCGAGGAGCGGTATTGCCCCATGGGTATAAACGTTTTCCGGCATTTCCCGAATGCACCTCGGAGCTCGCCGCCATCTCCCATTCCGCCTCGGTGGGTAAACGGCGATGGGCCCATGCGCAAAAGGCAGTCGCCTCATACCAATTTATATGCATTACAGGGTGATCAGGAATGATTGGGGTCAATTGATCGAAGTTCCAACAACTCCAAGTGCCATCGGCATTCCTATCCCAATATCTAGGGGAGTCGACTCCTGCTCGTTGACGCCACGCCCAACCCCCAATATCCCAAAAATCTCTGTTGTTATATCCCCCGTCATCCACGAATGCCTGAAATTCAGCATTGGTTGTAGCGGTCGCAGCAATACGGAACGGTTGAACCTCAACAGGGTGAGCCCACTTTTCGTTGTCAAACACGAAGTCTACTTTCGGATCCGCTCCCAAATAGAAAACCCCACCTGGAATCTCCACGTCCTTGCCGATAAGAGACGGATGGACTTGCTCATTGGGGGTTATAGCAAACAGAGGAGGGGCGGGATAGCGCAAGGCTTGGCGCGTGTAAGCGAGTGCTTCGGAGTGCATATCCTCATGAAACGTCGTCATTCTATAGAAATAATTCTCTCGCTCACTTAAAGCCATAGAGGAGAGGCGCTCGACACAAGCCTCCAAAACACTATCAAGATACTGTTTCGTCTCACACCGGTCTGGCAAAGCTAGATCCCAGCGCCAATCGTGAAACACTTCGAATGAATCGTAGAGGGCATCAGCATCTCGAAGCAAAGATCGACGACCATCGAGGTTGCGAAGTATCCATTTTTCCTGAAACCACGCTACATGACCAATTTCCCACATTGGCGGGTTTACGTTGGCTCCTTTCGGAACCAGAACCTGTGAGTCATCAAGATCAGAAACCATAGACAATAGCCGACGACGTGAATCTGTGACCCAGTCGATTAACTCATCTCGAACATCTGAAGGGGATTGTCCCGCAGACATGATTCAATTTCTTCCCAAAAACAGCAATCGCACCTAAGAAACCACTCTGATCCCTGAATCTTCGCGAGAGATCACCTCTCCTATGACAGCCGATTCCACGCCTCTCGACGACAGATTTCGGATGAGCAAATCAACCCTATCAGAGGGCAACGCTATTAGCAGGCCACCCGACGTTTGTGCATCACAGAGGAGCACTTTTGTCTCTATCGACACAGTCGGACCCCACGCAACCTCACCTTCGAGGGCTTGAAGATTTTTTTGGGTTCCCCCAGCGACATTACCTTGTTGGAGCAATTCCCGAGTTCCCATGAGTACTGGCACACTACTCGCATCAATTACGGCCGTCACCTGACTACCATCAACCATGCCCCGAAGATGCCCTAGAAGACCGAAGCCCGTGACATCCGTGCAAGAGTGAGCACCAACAGCAATCATCGCTTCACTGGCATCCCGATTAAGTGTGGCCATAGTGGAAATTGCCAGATCAATGACCTCCTGAGAGGCGTTCTGGGCTTTCGCCGCAGTAGTAATGATTCCGGTCCCAATTGGTTTAGTCAAAACTAAAACATCTCCCGGCTCGGCACCAACATTTGAAACCTGTTCACCAGGCTTTACCACGCCAGTCACCGACAAACCGTACTTAGGCTCTTGATCTTGGATTGAATGACCGCCTACGATCAGGACGCCGGCCTCCGCAGCTTTGTCAAAGCCTCCCCGCATCACGAGCGCCAATACCGACTTATCGATATCGGGGGGCCAGCACAGGATGTTCATCGCTACGATAGGTCGACCTCCCATCGCGTAGACATCACTGAGGGAGTTTGCAACAGCAATCGCACCGTACCAGTAACCGTCGTCAACTATCGGTGGGAAAAAGTCTAGTGTTTGGATAAGAGCAACATCTTCTTGAATACGGTACACTGCCGCGTCATCTCGTGTAGCAACTCCAACGAGAAGATTCGGGTCTGTTACCGGAGGCATCGCACTCAGGACCTGTCCCAGGTCCTCGGGACTAAGCTTAGCCGCTCAGCCTGCGCAATTAGACAATGTCGTCAGGCGGAATCCCTTATCTTCCATGTCATTCCTCCGAGAAGGATAAATACCTACCAATAACTTATACTCCCGATCATTATAGCATCACTACTACCTTCTTAAACTACAACTGAACGCTCATTGACCGTACCTTAAACGGATTGATACACTCGCGATGTCTTGCAACTCCCCCGAACCCTACAAAACCTAGTGAACACTACGAATGACATCGGCGAATCTTTTAAGTTCAGGACAGAATCAAAGATGAGTCTAGTTTTATTCGGTGGAAATCTTTATACACCCGACTTCATAGAAGACGGCGCGGTCCTGATTCACGGCCACAAGATCTTGGCCGCCGGTGACCGTTCCCAGGTACTCTCAAATGATGAAGCTAAGAACGCTGAACTGATAGATATCCAAGGGAAGATTATAAGTCCCGGGCTTATTGACATTCAGATCAATGGTGCAGGAGGAGCAGACTTTACAGGGAATCCCTTCCCTTCAAGTCTTCAAACCATTACAAGGCTACTCCCAGAATTTGGTTGTACGAGCTTCTTGCCAACCTTACTTTCCGCAAGCAATGAAACCATCTTGACGGCGTTACAAGCAACGAGATGGCTACGCGATAATCCCGAGAGTGGGGCACAGACCCTCGGACTCCATGTTGAAGGCCCATTTTTGAATCTCGAGCGGGCCGGGGCTCACAACACTAACCTAATCAGGGAGCCGTCGATGATTGATCTCAACCGCTGGCTGCAGGAAGCAGCCGGAGATCTCCGGCTGCTGACGTTGGCTCCCGAAATCCCAGGGGCTTCGACACTGATTCGCGAAGCCTCGCAAAGGGGGGTGCGAATCAGTTTAGGCCACACCGCAGCAACTTACCAAGAAGTAATGTCAGCATGGGATCAAGGAGCCTCCATAGTCACACACCTATTCAATGGGATGAAAGCAATCTCTGCTAGAGAACCCGGGATCATCGGAGCAATATTCGATCATGATCAGTTCATTGCCACGATCATCGCAGATGGCATACATGTACACCCGGCGCTCCTTAGAGCTACGATCGGGATTATGGGGAGTGAAAGGGTAGTCCTGGTAACTGACGCCCTGTCGCCCGTGGGCACGAACATCGAACGTTTCCATCTCGGAACAAGAGTCGTAGAAGTTCGAGGTGGAGCGTGCTACCTTGAAGACGGCACGCTCGCCGGAAGCATCCTTTCGATGGACCAAGCCATTAGAAATGTTGTGCGCTGGGTGGATCTACCGTTAGCGGATGCTTTCCGATTGGGAACCATAAACCCAGCGCGCGCGATCGGAGTGGAATCTTCGAAAGGGTCCTTAACTGCAGGCAAAGATGCAGACGTCGTCATTTGGACCCAAAGTCTTGAAGTAGAATTGGTCTTTACCAGGGGACTTGCAACGTATCAACGTTCAGGATTGTCGCAATGAAACTAGGCGTAAGTTACTTCGGGAACCGAATACCATCGCACTACAAGAACCATGATCTACCCGAGATCCAAGCCGCCGGCTGTTCCTATGTGGTTCATACTTTTAGTGAGAACGACCTTAAATTCTACACCGGGACAATAGAGAAACTAATTGCTCTGACTCACTCCGCAGGACTTGAATCCCACATAGATCCGTGGGGCGTTGGGGGAATCTTTGGAGGTGAAGCTTTCAGCGAATTCCTCATCCTGAACCCAGATGCATGGCAGGTTCAAGTTGATGGAACACCTGTCCCTCAAGTATGCCTCCGTTCACCACGATTCCAAGAATTCATGCAAAACTGGATCAATACATCAGTCGCTATCGGCGCGGACATGTTTTTCTGGGATGAACCACAACTGATCACAGAATCGACAGGAAAATTGGGATCTAATTCTGGGCACACCTGCTGGTGCTCAACGTGTAGGATGCTCTATGCCGACAGATATGGCGAGCCCATGCCGTATCAGGTAACGGCACAGGTCCATGAATTCCTTCGCGAAACGGTAACCTGGTTTATCACAGATTTATGTCAATTTGGTGCAGCCCAAGGCGTACCTAGTACGGTGTGTCTTTCTCCAGCAGTTTTTGCACATCTCGGCGCTGACGCCATAGACACTATCGCCCAAATCCCAAGCGTTTCCACGCTCGGGATTACCCCATTCTGGCATCTTTGGAATCAACCCCACCGGAGGTATGTTCGAGAGCACGCGGACGCATTAGTAACTCTGTGCCGTCACTGGAAGAAAGAGCCCCAGTTATGGTTACAAGGGTTTCTTATAGATGCTGGAAGAGAAATCGAAATCGGGGAAGCCGCAGACGAATCCATTCAAGCTGGAATTCGCAACCTGGCTGCATGGGGGTTCCAAGGTTGCGGCCATATGTCTTCAATGGCCCCGAGCCGCCCGGATGAAGTCTGGCGAGTCATCACAAAGAAATTTCAAAGACTCGAGGGCACACATTAGCTAGCCCCTAAGTCCATTATCCCCCGTTACCCGCAGCTTGCATGGCTAGAGCTTTGGGCTCCACATCAGTTGTCACAACCCGTTTAACCAAATCGATATCCATCTCTTTCGCGATCGATGGATATCCTGCTCGCTCAAGCATCGCGCCCAGATTCCCTGACTTGAACTGGGAAAGCGTCCATGACAACGGATCGGGGACCACTGTCATATCCCAATCAACAACCACGTTTTGGTTACGTGGACCATAGTGGTAGTGAGCGCCTCGATCAAAGCAATCGAAGGCGAGGAGCTCAATTTCTTGACCAGCAACGTCACTGAGTACGTGGATGGCCATTCCACGCCCGATACTCAGATCGCGAAACTCAAGTCCAAACCTAACATTCCCTGCCTCGAAGACGGGGTCTCCACGGTAATGGACCGTGTGGCTTTTATGGCTTACAGCCAGAGATCGCGCGTGACTCTCGACGTTCGCGATCTCCTTTTCAAGGGTATCAGTGACGATTTTTTTGGCCACAGAAGCATAGCCTCTTTTAGCGAGCATTTGCGGCAACCTTTCCTGTAACTGCCGAATTGTCCACCCAATGGGATTACCAGCGGTCGTCTTATCTAGCATCCATTTCTCATCCCCTGGTCCAATCCCATAATGGTAATGCGGTGCCTGATCGAAACAGTCGAAGCGCAGCAGTTCTGTCTCTGTCCCTGTGTCAGCGGTGAGTACTCGGATGGTTACACCTTGATCACCCTTGATAACCCTATGCTCAATTCCGAAACTGACAACTCCAGCATCAATCCGCTTCTCACCACATCCCATGACTTTCTCCTCCACAATGATTTGTTGAAAATACTCCGCGACCTATAACTGTCTATCAAAGCAATCGGGGCGGGCGGGATCGAACCGCCGACCTCCTGGTCCCAAACCAGGCGCCCTACCGCTGGGCCACGCCCCGCCAATGGTAATCATACAACCAATTGTAGATACGCTTCCTCACATTCAAACCGATATGGTATCTTGATACAAGCGCCCCTGGGGTGACTCGAACACCCGCACCCGGCTCCGGAGGCCGGTGCTCTATCCACTGAGCTACAGGGGCCGATCGTAACTATCACTATAGCAGGGGCTCAGGCAGAGGCACAAGACACTGAACACAAGCATACCCCAGCTAGTGGCTAGCTTCGCCCAGACCATGTTATCCTCTATGTCGAAAGGGTGAGTCCAATGACACAAAAACGGGTAGTCGTAGCAATGAGTGGAGGCGTAGATTCCTCCGTAGCAGCTCTAATGCTCGCCAGACAAGGTTATGAAGTCATCGGCGTTTCGCTTCGTCTCTTCACAGATGAACGACCGGATGCAGCCCCATTAAACCGAGGATGTTGTACAGCTGAAGACATTGAGGATGCCCGGCGAGTATGCCAACTTATTGGAGCTCGCCACTACGTCGTTAACGCCGAGCGGGAATTCCGAGAATTCGTTATCAATTACTTTCTACGTGAATATCAGCGGGGACGGACGCCACACCCGTGTATCGCATGTAATGACCGGATCAAGTTCGACTTCCTGCTCGAAAGAGCATTAGCGCTCGATGCAAGCTTAATTGCCACTGGCCACTACGCGCGAATCCGGCACGAGCAGAACGGCGAATTCTCCCTTCTCCGGGCAATCGACCACACCAAAGATCAGTCGTACGTGCTGTTTGGGCTCTCACAAGAGCAGTTGGGCCGCCTTTCATTCCCCGTCGGTGACCTGACCAAATTAGAGATACGGCAATTAGCTTTAGAAGCTAACCTCCCGGTCGCCGGCAAGCCCGATAGCCAAGAAATCTGTTTCATTCCGATGGGCGACTATAGGGAATTCCTGAAAAAGGAGCAAACTCCTATTCCAGGCAAGATCGTAGATCTTTCGGGCCAGGTGCTAGGCAACCACCCAGGTATAGGTTTCTTTACTATCGGCCAAAGGCGTGGACTCGGCGTCACATCTGAGCAGCCACTTTACGTGATCGACTTAGAGCCGGGGACCCAACGCGTAGTCGTCGGGCCGGAAGAAGCACTGTACGCCTCCGGGCTTCAGGCGAGCATGGTCAATTGGGTTGATGGCCTCCAAGAACACGATCCTATTGATGTTCTAGTAAAAACTCGTTACAAGTCGATTGACACTCCCGCCAAGCTAATCCCTGATGGCTCGTCTATAGAGATCCGTTTCCATACACCGCAACGCGCTATCACACCAGGCCAAGCCGTGGTGTTTTATCAAGGAGACCGTTTACTAGGAGGCGGATTCATTGACCACCCAATCCGCGTAGAGAACGTTCTCGCTCTATCGTAATCGCTCTATACTCTCCTCTACCTTGAAGTGTCCGGGATTTCAGCATGGATATCGAAATCTATATCTATGCCATATGTTAACCGTTTGGTTTTCATATAGGCAGGTTCTCTGGCCAAACCCCATAGTTACGCAGCAACTATACGGAAACCGTCCGAGGAATATGCCAGTTTTGGAGGAAAGCATACGTGGAGTTATTCCCAAATTGGACCGAAGAGGAAGTGCTATGGGCCACGGGATTCCAGAATGTCGCCGGGGTTGACGAGGTCGGTCGGGGGCCCCTTGCAGGACCCGTATTCGCCGCTGCGGTAATTATGCCTGCAAAAAGCCATGAATCGTACTTCGAGAAGATTCAAGATAGCAAGAAAGTCAACCCAAAAATGCGCCCTAAGATCGCCGAAGCAATTCACAATCAGGCAATTTGGGCAATCGGGGACGCCTCGGCACAAGAGATTGATTGCCTAGGCATCATCGAGGCGACGCACCTAGCTATGCGCCGCGCGGTAGCTCGCCTCTCAACAATTCCCGACTACCTCTTGGTGGACGGAACTGGAATGCCCGGAACTGGAATCCCAGAAAAACCAATGATCCGAGGCGATGCCCGTTGCATTTCCATCGCCGCCGCTTCGATAGTAGCGAAGGTCGCAAGGGACGACTTAATGCAGACCCTTGATTCAGTCTATCCAGGTTACGGATTCGCCAAGCACAAAGGATACCCTACTAAAAAGCACTTGGAGGCACTGATGAGACTGGGTCCCTCACCTATCCATCGCAGAAGTTTCGGCCCCGTTATGAGGGTCCTCGAGAAACGCAATTAGGTAATTCGGAAAGCTATTCCCTCTTCCTAAAGCCTGCTTGAAACTACCTGTATTTCTCGAGTGCAGCAAAGATTCGCGTGGTTAACCTTCGTGCAGCGCATACAGGGTTGGGATCATCCGTGACTGAACTAATCACGGCAATTAAATCAGCTCCTGCCTCGACTACTGCTTCAACGTTACCTTCAGTGATTCCGCCAATGGCAACGAGCGGAACTTTGGCCACTCTCCGGACGGCACGTAATGTCTCTAACCCAGCTGGACGAGTATTAGTTTTGGTGGCAGTCGGGAACATTCTCCCTACCGCAATGTAGTCTGCGCCCAATTCCTGGGATTCTATAGCTTCCCCCAGTGTAGCGTTCGAGGTGCCTATTAAGCTATGAGACGCCATGATTGATCGCGCCTCATCAACCGGGAGATCTTTTTGCCCAACATGGAGACCATGAGCGCCTGCAGCAAGCGCTAGATCTGCGTGGTCGTTCACGATCAGCAATGAATCATAGTTCTCGCACATGCGAGCGATTTCTCTACATTCAGGTAACTGCAGTCCTTTCTCCCGAGACTTATCTCGCCACTGGAGTATCCTCGCTCCTCCCTTCAAGGCGGCCTCTGCAGTAGCAAGGACACCTGCCGGCGAGAATTCAGGATCAACGATCACATAGAGGCCCCGTAAGCCCAGATCCATCCGATTCGGACCTTCAGTATGACTCGTCACGGGAGCGGATCATCCGGTGAAATTCCTAAGTCAAGCATATCTTCCTCACCAAGGTGGCCGCTATCGTCACCCATATCAGCCCGCATCCGTCGCATCCATGACTGCATCGCTCCAGGATCATCTTCGTCGATATCCCCCATTGCCTCTGACCCGATATCTGAGAGAGTACCGCCCCAAGATTTCATAATAGTGACACGTGACATGAGACGTCTCAAATTGGCACTGCCACATCGAACACACTTTGGTGTCTGGCGCATGCCTGCTGAGACAGATTTCACCAGAATCTCAACCCGACTTCGACAATCTTCACATCGGAATTCATAGATTGGCACGTTCCAACTCCAAATTCACTCTATTGATCATTCTAGCACGACCTACATCCAAACCGTATTTTGCCTTGGAGTTTGCCACATACCATGTTACGCTTCCCTTAGCGATTCCACTCCATGGGAGCAAGAAATGGCAGACAGCACCACGCAAGTCACTCTCGACAAGATTGTATCGCTTAGTAAGCGGCGGGGCTTTATCTTCCAAAACAGTGAAATTTATGGCGGGCTTGGCAGTACTTGGGATTACGGGCCTCTGGGAGTAGAGCTGAAGCGGAACATTAAGGAACTATGGTGGCGTGACAACGTGATGAAACGCGATGATCTTGTGGGTCTTGATGCGGCGATCTTAATGAATACGAAGGTGTGGGAAGCCAGTGGCCATCTCGATAACTTCTCGGATCCGCTCGTAGAATGTCGACTGTGCCACCATAGATTCCGAGCTGATCACCTAGAAGCGAATGCATCCTGCCCAGATTGCGCGGGCGAACTGACCGAGCCTCAACAGTTTAACCTGATGTTCAAAAGCCACACCGGACCAGTTGAAAGTTCAGGAGGGTTAGTATATTTCCGACCTGAGACAGCGCAAGGAATATTTGTCAATTTCCTGAACGTCCTCAATGCGACTCGGAGAAAATTACCTTTCGGTATCGCACAGATAGGGAAATCATTCCGCAATGAAATTACACCCGGTAACTTTGTGTTCCGAACTCGAGAATTCGAACAAATGGAAATCGAATACTTCGTAAAACCCGGAACTGACGAGGAATGGCACAACCATTGGCTCGAGAAGCGTCGAGATTGGTACATGCAGTATGGAATAGATCCGAATCACATTCGAATCCGGCGTCATGGTGAAGATGAACTCTCCCACTATGCAAAAGCAACCTCTGATATTGAATACCTTTTCCCTTGGGGATGGGGTGAATTGGAAGGTGTAGCTAACCGCACTGATTTCGACCTTCGACGTCACTCAGAGCACAGCGGAACACGTCTGGATTACTTCGACGAAGCATCCGGCGAGAGGATCACCCCGTACATCATCGAACCGTCTGGTGGGGTAGACCGAGCGGCACTTACCTTCATGATAGATGCGTACCAAGAACAGGAAGCCCCGAAAGCTACAGGTGGTTCGGAGAAACGGGTGTTCTTGAAATTACACCCGAAGTTAGCGCCGATCAAAGCGGCGATACTACCGCTTAGTCGCAACCCAGAATTAACACCGCTTGCCAAAGAGGTTTACTTTGAATTGTTACAATTAGGCCGGTGGGCCATCGAATACGACGACTCCCAAAGCATCGGAAGAAGATATCGACGTTTTGATGAAATCGGGACACCTCTATGCATAACCGTTGACTTTGAATCTATGAATGATCAAAGTGTTACCATTAGATATCGGGACACGATGAATCAAGAACGAGTCGCAATTGCGGAATTGGAAGCACGATTAACACAACAGATCGGCTGATGCGAGGCAGCTCTACTGCCACCCAAATCTCGGCTAAAGTTCCTGCGTTGCTCTTGCTTGTTCACTATGCTCTGGTATAATACCGAACTTGGGCGCGTCAGCGGAACGGATGAGGCACGAAAATGACTGAGGTGATGATCGAAGCACAAGAACTGACTAAATACTATGGCGGTTTCTTGGCAATCGAGAACATCAACTTCAAAGTGAACAAGGGCGAGATCGTTGGTTTCCTGGGCCCAAACGGTTCAGGGAAAACAACAACGATGCGTATATTAACTGGATACATGCCACCCTCAACCGGAATAGCGCGGATAGCAGGGTCCGACGTGATAACAGATTCCCTGCAAGCGCGTCGACACATCGGATATTTACCCGAGACCGTTCCTCTCTATACAGACATGCCCGTGAGCGATTACCTAACCTATATGGGAGCCTTGAGAGGAATGGAGCGAACTAACATTCAGAAGCGCACTGACGAGGTCATTGAGTTAGTCCGTTTAGAGCAATATAGGTCAACCCATATCGGCAAACTTTCAAAAGGATATCGTCAGCGAGTGGGTTTAGCGCAAGCGATCCTCCACGAACCAGAGGTGTTGATCCTAGACGAGCCTACGATCGGGATCGATCCGATTCAAGTGGTCGAAACTAGGGAAGTCATTAGAGACCTTGGCCGCGAACACACCATCTTGCTTAGCAGCCATATCTTGGCCGAAGTTAGCCTCCTTTGCCAACGCGTACTGATAATTCACGACGGAACGCTCGTAGCCGAAGATGCCCCTGAGAACCTTGCAAAACGACTGAAGGGAAATGAGCGCCTTGAACTGGAAATTCGAGGTCCCGTCGAAGACGTGACAACGGCTCTTCGAGAGATTCAAGGAGTCACAAATGTCCGCAGGGAAAATGCGGAAGGGAATCACACATACGTTGTCGAGATGCAGCCCGGCACCGATATCCGAGAAACTGTTTCACGGACGATAATTAACCGCGAGTGGGGACTCCTCAAACTCACTCCCGTAGTAATGAGCCTCGAAGAGATATTCCTCCAACTAACCAGCGGGGATGAGGAGATTTAACCTTTGGGTAACACGCTTACAATTGCTTGGAAAGAAACTCGGACGTACTTCTCATCGCCGATGGGCTACATAATTGGTGGGGTATTTCTAGCACTAACCGGTTATCTTTTCGCTCAAAGCGTAAGCGCACCATTCGCCGAGGCGAGTATCCGGAACTGGATCGGTAGCGCGACCATGCTGTTTACTCTATGGTCTCCGGTGCTTACCATGAGGCTCTTAGCAGAAGAGCAGAAACTTGGGACGTTAGAACTACTCATGACGTCCCCGGTTCGAGATTTTGAAATCGTCGTTGGTAAGTATCTCGCATCATTGGTGATGCTGCTAAGCATCTTAGCCCTTACGGCCTTCTACGCTCTTTTACTTTTGTTATTTGGCGATCCAGACATTGGCCCATTGCTTGCAGGATACCTAGGGCTCGTCCTTTTTGGTGCTGCGACTTTGGCGGTTGGCGTCCTAGCCTCATCACTGACTAGTAACCAAATTGTTGCCGCGGTGATTAGTTTTGGTATCCTTTTGTTCCTGACATTGCTTGAGCAAGCTGCAGACGTTACTCCAGGAACTCCTGCTGTTCTATTGGAGCAACTATCTTTGACCGGTCACTTTAACGACTTTGCTCGAGGCGTCATTGACACGAACAACATTATCTACTACCTCAGCTTTATCTTTGTTACCCTTTTCCTCGCTATCCGAAACTTAGAATCTAAACGGTGGAGATAGAATGGTCCATCCAACACCCCAAGAGGAAGAACAGCTAGGGCCAGTACGAACATCGATCTGGGATCGGGTTCAGTCTATAGCCAAAACTTTATCGCTACCCCTAGCAATCCTAGGTGGAATCGGGTTCGCCTCAGGTGGTCTTTTATACATACTTGAAGATGAACTTCGGAACTTCGGCCTGATCCTTCTTGCAGTAGGATCTTCACTTCTATTTGTTGCCTTGCTAGCATCCTTCGTTCTGGTTCGAACGATACTCACAGATGCGCGAGGTCGCTACGCTGGCAACGCGATTGCAATCATAGTGTTGTTCCTATCGATAGCATTGCTCGTCAACTTTATTAGTTTCCAAAACTCTGAACGATTCGATACCACATACACGCGCCACTTCACTCTTTCGCCCCAAACTTTGCAGGTCCTAGATGGACTGCAAGGAGAAGTAAGAGCCACAGGATTTTTCGTGCCTAATCGGCGTGAGCAGGTCGTCTTACGACAGCAAGCTGATGATCTCCTGTCCGAATTCCAGCGGCGCTCAAACCGAAAGTTCACCTATCGATTCTTTGACCCCGAGATTGAACCCGCCCAAGCTACTCGCTACCAAGTAACTCGCTACCCAACGATTGTATTCGAGGAAGTCGGGAAAGATCGCCAATACCAACTTTCTCTCCCTCCACTATCGGAACAAGATCTAACTAGTGCGCTCCTGATTCTAACCGGCGAAAAACGCAAGAAAATTTACTTCCTCACTGGGCACGGCGAAAAAGACCTTCTTGAAGCGGACGAGAAGAGTACCTCCGGATACCGGCTGCTTGCTGAAGGAATCCTCCGGGAAAACTATCATGTAGAGCCTCTCAACCTAAGCCAGCAGCGCGCCACGCCGTGGCAGGACGATGTCGCTGTCTTGGTGATAGCAGGACCCAAGAACGAACTGTTCTCGGACGAGTACGAGCAATTAGACGAATGGCTGCGAAATGGTGGCCGAGCCCTGTTCCTCCTAGACCCCAAGGCCCCTGCGAGCGTCCTGAGACTACTCGTGCCTTTCGGATTACAAATGGGCACGGAAGTAATTGTGGATTTAGGGAGCGCAGTCACTGGTGATCCCCGAACACCCCTTTTACAACGCTCATCGTATGTCTACCCAGCTCTAGGAGGCAACATTCCGTCATCCGAAACATCCCGCGTCAATCCATCAAAGATCACTGATATTCTTGATGTAACATTCTTCCCCGAAGCCACTCCGATCAATCTAATACCTGAGTTCCTCGCGGATAACAGACAGATCCCACCGTGGGTTAAATACTTTCCACTAGCTTTTACTACAGGAAATAGCTGGGCCACTAATGATGCTGAGAGAAACAGTTTTGGCGGCGCAGACAGCCCTGGGCCACATACAATCTCACTTGCTCTAGAAGCTCTGTGCCCCACCGATATGGACAACTGTGAGGCGTTCTCCAACCCCGCACCGGGTGGTGTTGCAACACGCAAGACGAGCCTCGTAGTTTTCGGGGACTCTGATTTCGTGACGAATCGCTATTTCTCAGCCTATTCCAACTCAGACTTCCTATTGAATTCGGTCAACTGGCTATCGGAAGACTACGACCTGATTTCCATTCGTCCAAAACCATTCGCATTTAGAGAGCTAGTAGTAACTCGTCGTGAACTAAACTTCATGCGCTACACGAGTTGGTTCTTCCTTCCATCCATAGTTGGATTCCTAGCCCTTTTGGCATGGTGGCGTAGAAGGTAGGGAAAATCTCAATGAGTATCCGCACCACCTTTGTTCTGGCAGTTGTTCTTAGCCTTGTTGCAGGTTACTTTCTAATGGCACGGGACCGTGACTTCACCTTATTGCCCGAAGACCAACCTTGGTTCTACACGATCACCGAAAAAGATATTGACAACATATCGATTACTCGAGGTGAAAGGAACGAGACTTTCATTAAGACACAAACGGGATGGGTGTTCGATCGGCTCCACCAGATCCCAGTCGACCTATCTCGCTGGGGCGGTGTCACACTTCTACTGAGCGGCCCCAAAAGCCATCGGGTATTTGCGGAGGAAGCAGAAGACCTAGCAACGATGGGGTTAGTCACGCCTCAAACAATCGTTGATATGACTCTACGGGGCGATCGCAAAGTGCGTCTATCAATCGGAGATTGGACACCCGACCGCGCATACAATTATTCCATCAACAGGGGAGATCCACGCCTATACCTAGTCGATTCATCTTGGGGATTGGTATTAGGTGGATTAGCCATGTCCCCACCATTCCCAAAATGGTATTTTGACGTAGACCCAGCTCGAGCTCGCTTCGTGCAGATCAAACACGATGGAAAAGAAGCTGAGTTTTTCTTTGAACTTGTCAGCGAGGAGTGGAGGATTTCGGGTGACCAGAGTATAGCCGTAGACAAGACGTACTGGGCCAATGTTTACCCGCACTTAGGAGGGCCGGCTGGCCTTAAGATTATCGAGCCAAGCATCGGACTCGACGAGTTCGCAAAATATGGCCTTGATAACCCCATTGCTACCATCAGTGTTCACGTCACACCGCCTCCCACTATAGAAGAAGGAGTGCGCGCGATCACAACTGAAATTGGATCGCCACTCCCAGACGGCACAGGATATTACGCAAAAGTTCAGGGGCAATCATACTTACTTTCCGTAGATAATGAATGGTATAGCACGATGACCGACCTAGTTCTTAACCCACCACCAGCGGAGAAGAAATCATAGCGCTATGTCTCTCACACCATTAGAATCGTCTGGTTACTACAGACCCATCTCTGACACCACTGTAACCCGATTGACCGATCCTTTAGGGGGAACGTGCGCGCTGAAATCCTAGCCTGTGGAACCGAACTGTTGATGGGGGAATTGGTAGATACTAATTCCTCTTACATAGCAGGACGTCTGCCAGCGATTGGGGTGGACCTTCGTTACGTCACTCTCGTTGGAGACAACTTCGACGACCTTGTAGAAACTATCCGAAGAGCGTTCCATCGGTCGGACATTATCTTCATCACGGGCGGACTTGGCCCCACGCCAGACGACCTAACTCGCGAGGCGATTGCCGCTGCTCTTGATGAGAAACTTGCTGTCGACCCCCAAATGCTTGAGCATCTGCAATCTACCTTCCGTTCACGAGGGACACCAATGCCTGAAGGCAACATCAAGCAAGCGACGAGGACACCATCCACGAATCCCATCTCTAACCCGATGGGGACGGCACCCGGATGGTGGAGTGAAAAAGACAAAACCATCATCGTAGCTATGCCCGGAGTGCCTTCTGAATTGAAACGTATGTGGGAACAGGAAGTCGAACCAATCTTGAAAAAGCGACAGAACGGCACGGTTATTCTCTCTCGAACATTGAAAACTTTTGGCTACGCTGAATCAGCTATCAGTGACCAACTCAATCCTCTCTTTAAGACCGAGAATCCGTACCTAGGTATCTACGCCAAACAAGATGGGATCCAGCTAAGAATCATAGCTAGAGGTGCAAATACGGAGTTGGCTCGTAAGCTCATTGATCCACTCGAATCCGAGATTAGACAAATCCTCGGCGAAGCTATATGGGGCACCGATGACGAGACGATGGAAGGGCGCCTCGCCCAGATTCTCAAATCCCGACGGTTAACTGTAGCAGTGATGGAGTCCTGTACAGGCGGGCTTTTGGCAAGTTGTCTCACAGATCTCCCTGGAAGCTCATACTATTTCCGGGGCGGCATAGTCACGTACACCAATGATGTCAAGATCGCACACGGAATAGACGCGGAGCTGATACGGAAGCATGGTGTAGTAAGCTCTCCTGTGGCTGAAGCGATGGCCAAAGCAGTACGCTCGCAATTTCAATCTGACATTGGTGTGGCTGTAACTGGGGTAACGGGCCCTGACCCCCTTGAAGGGGTCGCTCCTGGCAATATCTACACCGGAGTTGCTTGGCTGGACAAATCCTCTAGTACCAGCAACCGGTATCCGCCAACTAGACTTCTCGTAAAACGGCGTGCTGTCCATCAAGCCCTACTGCTCGCATATGAAACCGTCCAGAACTCCAGTTTATAGGGCGTATCCTTGCTGCGTTCTACTCATCCACGTATACTTATAGAACTAAATTCAGACGTGGAGATAACTCACTAGAGCCCCTTATGAAAGTCGGAATTCTGAACATCACTGGTTATGCTGGACTAGAATTAGCACGTATTCTCACGCGCCATAGAGAAGTCGACCTAGTCGTTGCTACTGGCCGAAGCGAAGCTGGCAAGCCCCTCGGAGACGTATTCCCACATCTGGGGTCACTTGGACTTACCATACAGGAAGAAATAACCGAGAACGTAGACTTAGTGTTCTCAGCTCTCCCACATCAAGCAAGTGCAGAAATATGCGTTCCACTCCTCGACAAGGGAGTCCGTGTCATTGACATCAGCGCTGACTTCCGCCTGAGAAGTCAGGATCAATACGAACTATGGTACGGCGTTAAGCACCCCTCTCCGAAACATCTGAATCAAGCAGTTTATGGCCTTCCGGAGATTTATAGGTCGCAAATCTCAAGTGGCACTCTAATCGCCAACCCAGGGTGCTATCCGACGAGTATAATCTTGGGCCTCGTTCCCGCTCTCAAGGCGGGCATCATAGATCCGGAAATCATAGCAGACAGTAAATCTGGGGTTTCAGGAGCCGGGAGAAGCGGCAACGTCGCCTACAACTTCTCCGAAGTAAATGAGAGCGTCCGTGCCTATGGATTAGAAGGACACCGACACCTCCCTGAGATCGTTCAGGAACTTAATGCGGTGTCAGAAGAGCAAACGCGCGTGACATTCGTCCCCCACCTAATACCAATGACTAGAGGGATTTTAAGTGCCTGTTATGCACCGATCCGAGATAGTATAGTAGGTGATGGGGAGAAAGAACTAAAAATGGTGCGAGACCTCTACCGTGAATTCTATGAGAATGAACCCTTTGTCACGGTTGCTGAACAGCCACCAGCGACCAAACTCACAGCCGGTAACAACCAATGTATCATATACCCTACGATAGACCACCGGACAAACCGACTCATCGTAATTAGCTGCTTAGACAACCTTGTCAAAGGGGCTGCAGGTCAAGCTGTACAGAACATGAACTTGATGCTGAAGTTGCCTGAGACAGAAGGGCTGGAAGCCCTCGCTCTATACCCGTAGGGAGGCACGCAACCTAGGATTATCCATTATCCAACAAGTAATTCACTGCACCGCCGCCCCCATAGTCTAGCGGCCCAGGACGCCACCCTTTCAAGGTGGAGATCGCGGGTTCGAATCCCGCTGGGGGCACCATTTCGCTCAAGACACTCCGCGGGCCTCCCCGAACTTGATGTTTGAACATAAATTAACTTCACGCACCCGCTTCGCGTCACCTTGCTAGATGCTTACAACATGTGCGAGACTCTGCGCAATTGACTAACAGGAGGTCATCACATGGTACCCAATTCTCCGTCCCAGACAGATGAGGTCGTACGATGCCTAAAGACGATACGAGATGCAGTTGACCGCCTCCAACAGATTCTAGAAGCTCCGCAAGAGGAGACGATGGAACGATACTATCGACGTCGGAGAGAGCTACTTACTCGGATTTTTGCCGCCGGAGGTTTAGATCAACGAGGACTCTTCGATCTTCTAGACGAGCACGATACTCCTCATCAATGGATTGGCCAACAGGTCAAAGCGAAGTTTCTCGAGATGGTGCCGTGGCCTGGAGAATCGGATCGATACGTCGCAACTCGAAAAGCCGTACAAGAGTTTGACCTCCAGCGCGAAGCTGAAGCGCTTGCCAGCATGTCAGAACAAGTACTGGACACCGATTGGGACGCCGAGGAGGACATGAAATATGACCACGCGTAACGCCCGCCACTCTGACGTAATACTCGTGCCTTATCCCATCAGTGGAGTAACAACCACTAAACGGCGGCCTGCCGTGGTCATAAGTAGCGACCATTACAATACTAGCACCGGCGAAGTAATGATTGCACCGATCACCTCGCGAGGGAATTCTATGCCTCGGGTAGGAGATTACAGCATTGTAGACTGGAGGCAATCCGGATTACTTGGGCCAGCCACTGTACGATCAAGGATTATTACTATCAGGGCCTCGCACGTTCTTAAAGTTCTAGGATCGCTAACCCGCCGGGATGTAGACGGACTTGCGGGATGGATCAGGAGAGTGTTAGACCTTTAGTAGGGTGCGAAATCCGCCAAGAACTACAGCCCAATGGTACAATAACCCGGCAAGTGGTCGTCTAGCACGCTGCTTGCTGTAAACGATCCGGCGCCTAGATTATTTTGTTGGGGTTCGCATACTACGTAGGTGATTATACTTGCGCATCTTACACTTCTCCGATATCCATATAGGGATGGAAAACTACGGCCGTCCTGCGACCGAGGATGATCTGTCCGCACTCCCAGAATACTTCGCTCCGGGTGTGGACCATAACATCTACCTAGGCCTTTCGACCCGTTTATTGGACTTTCTATGCGCCTTCGATCAGATTGTCGATCACGCATTGAATACAAACGTTGACCTCATAGTGTTTAGTGGAGATGCCTACAAGACACGTGAGCCTTCTCCAACACATCAGCGAGAATTTGCCCGGAGGGTGGCAGCTCTGACTAAACATGGAATACCAGTATTCCTCTTAGTTGGGAATCACGATATACCCCACGCGCTAGGAAGAGCCAACGCTCTCGAAATTTTTCCAACTCTATCCGTGGAGAGTGTAACAGTAGCAGAGAATATCGGGACCCACCTCATTAATACTCGAGCAGGACATATTCAAATCGTAGCCCTTCCGTGGCCCCGGTGGAGGAATCTCCTATCTAGTGAAGAACATCGAGGGAAATCGTTTGAGGAATTGACCTCATATGTTGAAGCGGAACTCGCCCGCCGCCTCCTTATGGAATTCGACGCTATCAACCCAGCAATCCCCGCACTGCTATGCGGACATGTCACCATAGCAGGCGCGACCACGAGTTCAGAAAGATCAATGACCTTGGGAAGAGACCACGTGCTCCAGCACAGTACGGTGTCTGCGCCTGCACTCGACTATGTCGCGCTAGGCCACATTCATAGACATCAGGTTTTAGGAGACTTTCCGCCGATCGTTTACCCGGGGAGCGTACAAACCATAGACTTCGGCGAGCAAGACGACATCAAAGGGTTTTGCATAGTTGATATTGATCCCGCGAAACCTCCTGGGCGCAGAGCGAATTGGGAATTTATCCCTGTACATAATCGGCGCTTCCACACGATAGACGTCAAGATACCTGAGCGTGAAGAAGATCCGACGAAACTTGTTCTACAACATATCGATAAGGTAAACATTGACGATGGCATCGTCCGGGTCCACGTCCAAGGATCTGAGGAACTTATCTCACTCTTAGACATGCGCCAGATAAAACAATCACTGGCCGCAGCGCATCTAACTGCGAGTATCAAGAAGGAAGTTACGCAGACACATCGTGTTCGTCTAGGCAGATCTACACGCGGGATCGCTCCGGACCAAGCGTTACGTTTGTACTTGAAACAACAGGATTCCATAGATTCTAAAGTCAAGGGTCAAGTCCTCAACCGGGGATTGGAGCTGATAGCCGAAGAAGATATTCAAACCTAGCAGGCCCGATGTTGACCATACTAGACGCGGAGTCCTAAAATCGAAATCGCCAAGAGAGGTTAGCGCGTAGCATTTCCTTACCTCTATAAACGAGTAGAAATGGCGAAAAGAGCTTTCATTACCGGTGTTCTGGGATTAGCCTTAATGACTAGCTGTGCCATCAACATTACCGATCCAGGCACAATCCCTGAAACAACATTCGCTCTATACGACGATTTCCGCGGTGAAAATATCCTTTCTTTGCGCAGTTTGGAAGGAAGTCCGATCATTATAAATTTCTGGGGGACATGGTGCCCTCCTTGCAGGGCAGAAATGCCTGACATTCAAACGTTGTGGGAAGAACTCGGAGACGAGAATCTTATCGTCATTGGGGTAAACACACATGACCAAGAAGAATCCGCTCGAACCTTTATGCGTGAAATTGGGATTACGTATCCCGTCGCTAAGGACGCCTCGGGCGATATTGCCGCGGATTTCAAGGTGCTTGGGTTCCCAGCGACTTTCTTTATCGATCAATCAGGAACCGTTCGTAACACTTGGACTGGATTTATGACACTCGAACAACTCCGAGAAAATGCCCAATTAATTCTTGAATAGAGCAGCAAATGGAGCATCCGTGGTGAAGGGTATTGAGCGTGAACTTTAGCGAAGTGTTTCTGTTACTCGTCCTTTGGTTACACATGCTATCTGCCACGGCATGGGTTGGCGGGAGCATATTTTATTTATTGGTTCTCAGACCAACGGTTCGTCGTGTCGAACCTTCCTCCCTATTTACTGCCGAAACAGCTAGAGAATTTAAAAGCTTAGTCGGCTTATGTATCGTGTTTTTAATCATCACAGGTGTCATCCTAACGTTTGACCGTCTTACTTCTCCGTATACCGACGGAACGTACGTTTCGGTCCTAGCGATGAAGATAACTCTTGCATTGATAATGTTCGCTTTAGCGCGATCCCGGCGGCGGCGAAATCGCCAGATTGAACTTCGCGCGGAAGACCGGGGAACACCAGTAGCATTGTTCCGACGATCGTACCAAGCTATCTCAACCGGGAGTGTGATCCTGATCATCGGAGGTATTGTATTGTTACTCGCCGATGTACTTCGAATGGTATATGAAATGAACTTAGGGAAAGGCGATTAAACCCCACAGAAGTTGCAAGAAATGCCTTCATCCTTCAAAATAGTGCAACCTCGATCGTCTAGAAGAGGAAGCCATGCGTCGAGAACTAGTGGATATCTTAGCCTGCCCGATGTGTAAAGGGGATCTCGAACTGACCGTTGAGCAGGAAGAAAACGGTGAGGTCATTGCTGGGAGATTAGACTGCCCGACCTGCCCAGAAACCTACCCGATAGAAGAATCTATCCCCAACCTGCTGCCACCAGGCTTGCGCGATTCCGCCTGACGATTCTCAGAATTATCTTCTAACCACCGTCCGGTACCGACAAACGCAAGCTCTGATTTTGTAGAGTAGCATCACAGGCGAGACCTTTACAATGTACCGCACGTTCACCATCCCTAGGTTGACTCTGACGTCCCTCTTCTCCGTATGGTCTCTGGCCCACTACTTAAGCCCACCAAGGTTTGCCGGACTGTCAATTTCGTGACGGGATCCTCAAGACACGGAGCCAGGTCAGCCAATGGCGCAAGAACGAAGGCCCGGCTAAACATCCGGGGATGTGGAATAGTCAACTCGCCAACATTAACTTCATAATCTCCATAAAGAAGTATGTCGATATCCAAAACGCGAGACGAATAAGAATCACTCACAAATCTCCCTCTGTCTCGCTCAATACTTTTGACAGCTTGAAGAAGAGTCAAAGGAGCTAGGCGGGTTTCGCAGTGACAGACAGCATTTAAAAAGAGACCAGCTTCAGGGTGCATCCCGACGGGAGATGTTTCATAAATTTGTGATATTTGGGTGACTCGAATGCCTTTTCTAGGCAGTTCTCTTAAACACCAGCGGATATGCGCTTCTCTGTCTCCCATATTGGACCCAAGACCAAGATATATATCTTTGCCGCCCTTCAATCTCGCCATCCTCGGACTATTGCATCACTCATTCTAGCCACGCGGCGCATCTGAAGAACATCATGGACCCTAATCATATCTACCTGTTTCGCGATAGCAAGAGCCACTGTAGCCGCCGTCCCGTCGACACGGTCATCCGGCACTGATACCTCAGTGACTAAACCAATCGTAGACTTTCTTGAAGTTCCAATCATCACTGGGCGATGTATTCCCAAACGAAATTCATCTAGCCGTCGAAGGATCTCCAAGTTACCTTCAGGGGTTTTCCCAAATCCGATCCCTGGGTCAATTACGATCTGGTGGATGTCGACTCCACGTTCCAGTGCAATGCCGATACTTTCTTTAAGCCCATTGATGATGTCCGGAATGATATCTGTATAGTAGGTAGTTTTCTGATTATGAGTGAGGACTAGTGGCACCTTATTCTCTGACGCGATAGAAGCGATTTCAGGATCCTTTTTTAGGCCCCATACATCATTGATTACAGTAGCCCCAGCTATGACAGCGCGATACGCAACCTCAGCTTTGTAAGTATCAATACTGATAGGAAGACTTATAGCCTCTTTAAGTCTCTGAATGACAGGTAATACAAGCCTCAATTCTTCTTGAATCGAAACTGGTGTAGCACCAACACCATAAAATCTTCCCGGGGGTCGGGTTGATTCTCCGCCTACATCGATTAGATCTGCGCCTTCTGCTTGGAGTCTCAAGGCCAGTGCCACAGCCGCTTCAACGTCATATCCGAGTCCGTCGCCCGAAAATGAGTCTGGCGAGAGATTCAGCACACCCATAACGAATGTTCTTTCGCCCCATGTGAATGACGACTGACCCACCTGCAATGTGCCGAGGTCAATAATTTACGCCCCCTACTGGTGGAGAGCTCAGGCAATAAAGATACTTACTCAGCAGTACCTCTTTGGACCTGTTCTAAAAGACGATCCACTGACTGCCCTAAAAGTAGGCGCCCTAAGCGACGATGGCCTAGCTTCGTATAATAACTCCTCCACCAACGACGGACGTCGTCGGCAGTCTCGAGGTCCTTTAACCCGTCAGCTGCTGCTTCGATTTGTTCCTCTAGATCTAAAGTGCTTTCGTTCGTCATAGCCTTGTAACCTCATTGGACAAAAATTCTCCCCAGACAATTGGTCCTATTCTAAACCCCTGCTCTCTTCCTCTCTGGAAGCAGGTCATTTCCGCGATACATGAGAGTTTAAACTGGGCGTTGGTGCATCGTCTCCACTAGTTCTTTGACAGCTTCAGCAGATCGACCGAGAGAATGCCTTTCTTCGTCCGTAAGCTGGATATCCACGATCTGCTCCATCCCAGAAGCTCCTAACTTAACAGGCACACCCATAAACAGACCGTTTATACCATACTCACCCTCTAGCATCACGCAGCACGGCAGGACTCTCTTCCGATCTAGCAAAATCGCTTCTACCATCTCAGCAACCGCAGCTGCAGGTGCATAATACGCGCTACCAGATTTCAATAAACTGACGATTTCTGCTCCACCATCTCGAGTCCGTTGCACGATCTCTTGAAGGCGCTCGGCTGGAATGAGCTGGGAGATAGGGATCCCTCCTACGTTGGTAGCTCCTACCAGAGGAACCATCGAATCCCCGTGTCCACCGAGGACATATGCGTGAACATCTCCGACTGATACGTCAAGCTCTTGAGACAGAAAAGTGCTGAATCTAGCCGTATCCAAGATCCCGGCCATACCAATGACTTTCGCTCTGGGGAGACCAGCAACCTCGTAGACATGCTGGGCAATAGCGTCCAACGGATTAGTAACCACAACCAGAATCGCATTGGGTGAATGCTTAATCGCCTCTCGAGCCACACTACCTGCGATATCCATGTTGGTGAACAGAAGATCATCACGGCTCATTCCTGGTTTGCGAGCCACTCCTGATGTTATAACGACAATATCTGATCCCGCCGTGTCGTTATAATCGTTCGTCCCAACAATATATGCATCAGTCCCAACAACTGGCCCGGACTCTAAGAGATCTAGGGCCTTCCCCTGTGGAAGACCGTCCACTATATCGACTAGTACGACATCTGCGTAACCACGCTCATAAATACGCTGTGCCGTAGTTGCCCCAACGTTCCCCGCACCCACAACTGTCACTTTATTACGCATCCATGCTCCTTTTCGAATCAGAAAGATTTCTGGGATAACCAGTTCGTTTCAAAACTAGGTCGGAACTTTCTCCGTCACTTCGATCTTGTAGTGACGCGTCATCACATCTCCACACGCAAAGATTATATGCCTACGTCCGAGGTCACACAGTCGAAATAATGGCTAAAGAATCGCCTCGACTCACTTTCGTGCCTGAATCAAAACAAAGCTGCTTAACGACTCCGTCTACAGGAGACGGGAGGGCATTCTCCATTTTCATCGCTTCCAATACTACTACCGGCTCACCTTTTTTCACTGTCTGCCCTTCCTCTACAAGGTATCGAACCACGACACCAGGCATAGGAGCCGCAACCGGCGTCCCATCCATAGGAACTTGTGGTGATGTCGTTGGAGCGCTGTTGCCCGCGGCAGGAGCAGGATTGGGTTGCACAATAGGTTGTCCAACGACGTTACTCGCAGATCCAGCATTCTTCGGCGAGCCGTTACCAGCATCTCGAACACCAGCGTCAGCGGGATCAACCGTAACTTGGAATGATCGGTCGCCGACATAGATGTTAAACGTTCGCGCCTGAGAGGAAACCGCGGTCCCAATTGGGGCCATCGAAGGAGCTTCTGGAACAGGAGCCGCTGCCCCACTAGCAGCCTCAGGGTTTGGATCTAATCCATATTTGACCCTGAGGAACTTCTTTCCGGTCACCGGATAAAGAGCATAGATCAGCACATCCCCGATATCTCGAGCGAGTCCATCCGTCGCCGCTTTAGCAGCACTTAGTTCCGGTTCCAAGATGTCCGAGGGGCGCCCGGAAATCGGCTCCGATCCCAACGAGTAACCATCCAGAGCCCGATCAGTAAGTTCAGGATCTATCGGCAACGGAGGACGCCCGTATAAACCATATATATAATCCTTGACCTGGTCCGTGATACTTTCCCAACGACCAAATAGCACATTGTTGACAGCCTGTGCAGCCAATATTTGGCTGGTCGGAGTTACCAATGGGGGTGTCCCCAGTTCGCGTCGAGTCCGCGGCAGTTCCTCCAGAACTTCCGGTAGGCGATCCAACGCCTCTAATTCACGTAGCTGCGATGTTAAGTTGCTAATCATACCGCCAGGTACTTGATGGACGAGAGCGCCCGGATCAACTACCGCTAACTTTCCACCTGTGATATGAGGTTTTAGCTGGTCACCAAGACCTTCAAGGTATCCCCCTAAGTCCAGTAATTGATTCAAGTCCAACCCTGTATCTCGTGGTGCACCACGTAACGCAATGACCAACGATTCGACCGCAGGCTGAGAAGTTCTCATTGCGAATGGTGCCAAGCAAGCGTCCAGAACGTCTACTCCAGCTTCCACAGCTTTTAAAGCCGTCATTGATGCCATGCCAGTGGTGTAGTGTGTATGAAGCTGGACGGGAACATTCAAGTCTTTTTTAAGTGCCTCTATTATCACGAAAGCATCGTACGGTGCCAGAATCCCAGCCATGTCCTTCAGGCAGATGCTGTCAGCGCCCATGCTCTCTAAAATTTTGGCTTTCTCCCGAAAATATTCGAGATTAAAAACCGGCCCCCCAAGCCGTCCTTCATCCGTAACGGAATAGCACACGGCAAGTTGCACATGCTTTCCAGTCGCTTTAGCAGCTCGCGTTGCTGTTTCCAAGTTCCGCTCATCATTCAACGCGTCAAAGATCCGGAAAATATCGACGCCAGAGTCAGCTGCATGTTGTACGAACGCCTCAACCACATCGTCAGGGTAATGCCGATATCCAACTAGATTCTGACCTCTCAACAACATTTGAAGAGGGGTATCCGGGAGAAGCTTCTTGAGAATTCTGGCACGTTCCCATGGGTCTTCAAAGAGGAAACGTGTCGAAACATCAAATGTCGCCCCACCCCATACCTCCATAGAGTGGAAACCTATCTTCCCCATGGCCTCAGCTATGGGTTCCATGTCCTTTGTACGCAGGCGGGTGGCCGCTATGCTCTGATGCCCATCCCGAAAGGTGGTATCTGTTATCTTGAGCCGTTTTGCCGAATTCGCAGTTGTTGGCATCCTGGTTTTGCCTCCTGAATCAAATCGAATGTCCGACGGGCTATTCTTTCCGCACGCGGACAGTAGTTTCAAGCATTCTAGCCTAACTAAAGAGGTATACTACCATGCTTCTTATGTGGCAACACATCTCTTTTGTCTTCAAGCATCGAAAGTGCCCGGATTATTTTCCATCTGGTTTCAGCGGGATCAATCACCTCATCTAGGTATCCACGACTGGCAGCCACATACGGACTAGCAAATTTTTCGCGATATTCAGCAATTAGACGGGCTCTCGTCAGTTCCGAGTCCTCGGCATTCTTCAAAGCATCCCTATAGACGATATTAACTGCACCATCAGGGCCCATTACTGCCAACTCAGCACTCGGCCAAGCATAGTTTATATCCCCGCGAAGATGCTTACTGCTCATAACAATGTATGCTCCCCCATAGGCCTTTCGCGTAATCACACTAACCTTGGGAACCGTAGCCTCCGCGTACGCATATATAAGTTTTGCTCCATGCTTAATAATGCCGCGATGCTCTTGATCAACACCAGGCATGAACCCAGGAACATCGATGAAAGTGACAACCGGAATATTAAATGCGTCGCAAAACCGGACAAATCGAGCCGCTTTGATTGACGCATCGATATCTAGCACGCCAGCCAAATATAGAGGCTGTTGTGCCACTAAACCAATAGTATTACCATTCATCCGAGCATACGCCACGATAATGTTGGGCGCATAGTGCTCATGCACCTCCATGAAATCGCCCTCGTCGACAACCATGCGAATAACATCTTTCATGTCGTACGGTTGCGTAGAGTCAGACGGTACCACCAAGCGAAGCTCTGATTTCGTCGCTTCAAGATCACCTGCGACAGCCATCCGAGGAGGATCCTCTGCATTATTCCTCGGCAAGAAACCGACGAGTCGACGCACCTGTTTTAGACACTCTTCTTCACCTTCAAAAGCGAAGTGAGCCACGCCACTAGTAGTCGTGTGCGCTTCGGCGCCTCCTAGTTCTTGATGAGTGACCTCTTCTCCAGTCACTGCCTTGATCACGTCCGGCCCAGTGATATACATCTGGCCTTGACCACGAACCATAAAAATAAAGTCAGTCAGAGCCGGGGAATATACTCCTCCTCCTGCAGCTGGACCCATCATCACCGAGATTTGCGGAACTACTCCAGAAGCGAGGGTATTACGAAGGAAAATGTCGCCATACCCCTTTAAACTATCGACACCCTCTTGGATACGGGCGCCCCCAGAGTCGACCAAACCTATAACGGGGGACCCAACTTTCATGGCCAAGTCCATGATCTTGCAAATCTTGGCGCCAACGACTTCTGAAAGCGAACCTCCCATAACTGTGAAGTCTTGAGAAAACACAAACACTAGACGTCCATCGATGAGCCCGTGACCTGTAACAACGGCATCCCCAAGAATCTTCTGATCAGCTAGTCCGAACTCGGTCGCTCGATGAGTCGCCAAGCTATCTAACTCCTCAAAGGAATCAGCATCTAAAAGGATCGCAATACGTTCTCTTGCTGTTAATTTGCCGCGCGCGTGCTGCTGTTCGATCCTCCGCTCACCACCACCAAGACTAGCTTCATGGCGCATTCCCGCCAGAGCTTCTAGGGCTCGATCGGCTCCTGGGTTCGTGGTCACTTCCTGAAACTCCTTAGCTATACTAGACGTTGTCTGATTAGGATTTCCCATGCTAGCATGGCAGGCAAGTGACGCGCAACAAAAAGCACCTTACGGTCAGTCATGACAACTCATGCTAACTCTTGACAATACCCTGACAGCCCAGTAGGTTGTTTTCACCATATTAGAGTAGATCTTCGGACAGTTGGGACCCAAGTATGAGCAACCGAGACGTACCACAAAGCATCTTGACTCGATACGAAAACGTGAGTACCGCAACCATATACACGTCCTTAAGTATTAACCAAGGGATTCGCTGTTTCCTCGAAGGTGTTCAACCCATGACCCCAGGTCGAAAAATGGCGGCGCGGGCACGGACTCTTCGTTGCCTACCACCACGCCCTGACTTCTATGAACAAGTCACAGACGGCGAAAATTCTCCAGAGTACCGAGCTATGGCCCTGTGTGGCCCCGGAGACGCACTGGTCGTAGACTTTATGCGGTGGCCTTATGCTACTGACCTAGGAGATGTGAAGCTGCTTCAGCTGCAAATGCAAGGTGCCAGCGGGTTTGTAACAGACGGGGCTATAAGAGACCTTGATGTAATCTCGACTTACGGCTTCCCAATATTCGCCCAGGCTCGGACTCCAAGCGCTTTGGAATATGGAAAGGCATTTGAAGAAAACGTCCCTATCCAGTGCGCGGGAATCCTAGTAATGCCTGGCGACCTTGTAATCGGCGACAACGATGGAGTAGTCGTCGTACCAGCAGATCTCGCAGAATCGGTGCTCGATTGGGTAGAAGAGCATGAAAGCGCCGAGGAACACGTAAAGAGACGCATCCTAGAAACAAACTCTAATCCCGGCAAGTTCTATCCTCCCACCGACGAACTCAAAGAGGAGCTTCGCCGCCAAAATAGCAGCAGCTAAGCAGAAGTTCTAAAATTCTACCTAGCTGGCAATCGTGCTCTGATGTTATGTTAAACTGATTCCATTCAAATGGACGGTGTCGTGTCGAAATGAAAACCCACGTCAACAGTTTTCTAAACTATTTGTCTATTGAGAAGGGCTTCTCTGGAAACACTATTGTCGCCTACCGTAATGACCTTTATAGTCTCGCAACTTTTCTCGATCAAAAATTCAGTTACTCCGCTTGGAAAGACCTTACGACCGACGCGCTTAGTGAATTCGTTCTTGACCTACAATCTCGCGAATATTCCCGCACAACAATTGCCCGCAAAATTGCTTCGGTCAAGTCATTCTTTTCCTTCCTAATCCACGAAGGCTTGATGAGCTCGGACCCTAGTGAAACAATTCGATCCCCACGAATAGGACGGTCCATACCTAAAGCTTTATCAGAAAAGCAAGTGGAAAGACTACTCCAATCTCCCATGGCACTGAAAGATCCGGAACGCTCACGCGACAAAGCAATGCTAGAACTTCTCTACGCAACAGGTATACGAGTCACTGAATTAGTATCATTAGACTTGCACGACCTTGATCTAGCACAAGGAATAGTCCGATGCCGAGGCAAAGGTGGCAAGGAAAGAATAGTCCCTTACCACGAGACTGCTTGGGAGGCCCTCGATGAATACCTAGGCGTGGCGCGTCCAACCTTGCTACGACAAAAGAGGGACGAATCGGCTCTGTTCCTAAACCAAAGGGGAGATAGGCTAACGCGCCAGGGTTTCTGGCTCATCCTAAAGGCTCACGCGTCCCGCGCTGGCATAGATGCCTCTGTAACCCCTCACACTATCCGCCATAGCTTTGCGACACATATGCTTCGTGGAGGAGCTTCGCTGCGACAGGTCCAAGAGTTCCTAGGACATGCGAGTGTAGCAACCACACAAGTCTACACTCACTTGACGAATGAACACGTTCAATCCGAATACGATCGCACCCATCCTCGAGCGGACTAACAGTAACATCCTTGCCAGAACCAACTACCTGACCTGCGACAGGAGGTGAAATGCCAATCATCACCATCAATGGACAGGTCGGGACGGGCGTAGTAGTGGAGCCCAATGACCAAACGCTCTACCACGTCACCGTAACCCCTGAGTTTCTGGGAGTAGAGAATCCAGCAACGCCGGTTACCTCCGCTTTACATAGATTGGCTTGGTGACAAAGTTCGGTTAATATCATAGAGTGTTCATCCTAAAACATTAAAACCGGAGGTCGAGGACCATGCCTAAAGGGTCTCGGAATCCTAGCGCCAAACAACGAACCGAACGCCGTCGTCGCAGAGACTCCGGCGCATCCATACAGCATACGCCTTCTAGAACAACGCTTAGTTCGATCCCAGAAACCTTACCGCAACAGGACGAACCTAGTGACCAAACTCTGCCTACTGTTACCCCGGTCAAACCGATTCGTTCCATGCCTCAAAACAGGTCACCTTGGACTCCAGCTTACAATCAGGTACTCATGGGAGAGCTTAAGCGTATTGGTTTGACCTCCAGTGTGGTTCTCGTTGCGTTGGTAAGCCTAGTACTATTCCTGAGATAACTGAGCTAATACCCAATGGTTCCGAACGACGTACTCAAGCAAAGACTAGCAGCCATTCCAGAGGAGCCAGGAGTATATCTTTTCCGAGATCAGTCCGCGAGATTCCTTTATGTAGGAAAATCGAATTCTCTCCGACCAAGGGTCCGGTCCTATTTCGGTAATCAATCTAATCTTCCTCCAAAAATCCAGAGAATGATAAAAAATGCCGCGGACTTCGAATTCTTCGTAACGGACTCTGAAACCGAGGCTCTAATTCTTGAGAATACTCTCATCAAGCGCCACCGGCCTCCCTACAATACCCGTCTCCTGGATGACAAAACCTATCCTTACATCAAAATCGACCTTTCCCAACCATTTCCTTTGGTCTCACTCACGCGTAGAGTTCTGAATGACGAAGCTCGCTATTTTGGACCATTCGCTAGTGCTCTTTCGGTTCGTCGAACCCTAGACCTCCTAAAGAAGCTTTTCCCGTATCGATCGTGCACAAAGGTCATTACCGGAAAAGATCAACGACCTTGCCTGGAATATTTCATCAACCGATGCATCGCACCCTGTGCCGGATACGCTAGTGAATCCGAATACCAAACTGTCATCCAACAGGTTGTTTTGTTTCTGGAAGGAAGAACCGGTTCAGTGATCCGCCAATTGCGCCATCGTATGAAAGAAGCGTCTCGGGAACTTGCGTACGAGCGAGCCGCATTGCTTCGCGATCAAATTTCGGCCATTAACCGCGTCAACGAAGAACAGAAAGTCTTCTCGACCAAGCCCGAAGACATGGATGTCATTGCTTCCGCGGAAGGGAATATGGAAGCATGCGTCCAAGTCTTCTTTATTCGAGGAGGGAAACTCATTGGAAGAGATCAGTTCACGATGGTTGGAACCGAATGGGATTGTAAGACCCACATTCTGAGCCGTTTCTTAGGCCAGTTCTACGAAAGAGCATCTTTCATTCCACCAGTTATTCTGGTTCAGGAAGAATTAGATGATCCTCGGTTGATCGAAGCAGTACTGACTGAAAAGCGCGGGGCAAGAGTGAGATTACGAGTACCCACTAGAGGAAAAAGGCGACGTTTACTAGAGATGGTGGCTGAGAATGCTCTTCAAGGTCTAAAGATTGCTCAGATTAAGAGAATCTCACAAAAGGGCTCTCCGATAAAGACATTGGAAGCTCTCCAGGAAGCTTTACATCTCCCTCGACTCCCTCGCCGCATTGAATGCTATGACATCTCGAACATTCAGGGCCAAGATCCAGTGGGTAGCATGATAGTGTTCGTAGACGGACTACCTAAGAAAACACATTACCGTCGATTCAAAGTCCGAGGAGTAGAATCAATCGATGATTACGCCATGATGCGCGAAGTCTTGACCCGACGGTTCACACGCTTCAATCAAGGACGGAAAGCATCCGAACCGTCGGAGAATTCTCAGCCATCAAGACAACTAGTCTGGGAAATACTCCCAGATGTGGTCTTGATCGACGGGGGCAAAGGACATCTGAATGCTGCTCATCAGGCACTCCTAGAACTAGGTGTGACCGATGATAAGGTCCCATTGATATCCATCGCTAAGCGGAACGAAGAACTTTTTGTCGTAGATGACCCTGACCCGATCGTACTAAACGATGACGACCCAGTCCTGTTCCTCCTCCAACGGGCTCGAGACGAAGCGCATCGTTTCGCCATTGGGTATCATAGGAAACTTCGATCTCGACGATCCACCAAGTCACGTCTAGACGATATTAGAGGAATAGGGCCAAACAAAAAGAAAGCGCTGATTTCCCACTTCGGTTCAATAGAGGGAATCCGAAAAGCATCCGAAGCCGAGGTCAAACGCGTCACGGGGATTACGCCTGAGATGGCAACAAGAATCAAGGACTGGATTACAGATGAGCCGTGACAGATGCGGAATACATCAATTTTCGACGCCCTCTTCAGTTACCACGGGTTCAACTCTCAAGCGAAGTCGATTACGAATCTGCCAAAGAAGCATCGACGCATCACCTCGAGGGTGAGGAGTCAAGCCACGGGATTCAAGTAGCAATCGAAGCTCTCTGAGAGATCTTATGACCGCCTTAGAACCGTCCTCCATTGTGATTTCTGGGAAGCGGTCAGTGAACCATCGTGCACGACGAACCGGTTCACGCGTAGCTTCAGCACCATCCACCAAACCCTTCTCCGGAATTGCAGAGGGATTGCTTGTACCCGTGATTAGTCGACCCGAGTCAATAATCTCGGACTGATCATCAAGCTCTTGTCGCCGAACCTCTAAAAGGCGAGACGCCAATTTTAGGTACTCAAGAGTCTCTGGGGCTTCAAGATGGACTTCACCGATTGATACTAGGATTTTGCCAGAGTAGTTGTTAGCCATGAGAGCGATTTTAGCGTCACGAGACGACTCAGTCAAGCACTACCCGTTTGAAGGAGACGGGATCAGCATACGCTTGCTTATTGTGACGTCTCATATGAACTTTAATGTACGCCAACCACATGGTGAATCCGTTACTCGACGGTCATACCTGCACGATAGAACTTCCTTAGCGTCACCACCGCGTAACTACACCCGATTACAACAACAAAGATCACTCCGGGGATGACTAGGAGCACTGGAGCACCCAATGAGTCCGCCAAACGGCCATTCACCAAGTTAAATAAAGCCATTGAGCCCCCGATGTGCAAGTTATTCACACTAGCAACTCTCCCACGAATGGCATCGGGAATGATTGATTGAACAACGCCCGCAAAAAGTGCCATAAACGTTGATTGAGTCGCGCCCATCACTGCCGCAGCCGCGAGTGCGGTGTATAAATTAGGACTGATTGCTAGACCAATTGGCGCAACCCCACTCAGAATCCCGAGGACTAGGAGAATTTGGCCGCGATTCGATCCATGCTGTATTCCAGAAAGTCCGATTACGCCAATTAGCGCACCCGCACCAACCGCCATCATCAAATAGGTAAATCCTCCCCCTTCCGCACCTAACTTCTCTAGCGACAGAACTGGGAGTAACGATTCAAACGACATGGTAAGCGCACAATGAGCCACGGTTAGTAATAAAAGTGGACGTAAAAACCGATGGTGATAAAGATAACTCAATCCTTCCAATAAGTTCTGGAGGACAGAACGCTTGATATCAATAACTCCTGCAGAATGAGTCCGTATAAACAGGACTTGAACTCCCCCAAGAGCGTACAAGACCGATGAAAGGAAGAATGTCCCGGCTACGCCCGTAGTTACCACCAGTGGAGCAATCAGAAGGGGTCCCAATAGCCGTGTTCCGTGGACAGTAGTAGCGTTAAGGGCGATTGCGTTTAAAAGTTGATCTTTTCGCACGAGATTTGGGAGTAGCGAACTGGATGCAGGAATGAGGATGGCCCTGGATGAGCCATCTATTAACGCTAGCACTACGACATATGAGACCTGTATGTCACTTAATAACACAAGCAAGGCTAAAACTAAGTTGTGAAAGAAACTCATAGCGAAAACAGTGGTAAGTACAATCTTCCGGTTGAAGCGATCACATATTAGCCCCGCGAACGGTGACAGAAAGAAGCGAGGAATCATTGCAGCAAACGTAACCCATCCAACCCACGCGGAGGACCCTTCCATCTCAAATACGAGCCAACCTCTCGCTACAATCAAGGCCCAATGAGCCGACCCCGCACACATACTCGCTAACCACAAAGAACGGAAATCGCGCGAGGTTAAGGAATCGAGATATTTAACTCCGACGGAACGGATTCCTTGACGGACGTTCAACACGATTGTCATACCTTAGGTGATATATAAGCCTAGGCCATCCTAATACGAGGCGCTGGTAGTTACTAGTGGGATGGGTAAGATAAAACGAAGTGCCGACGGGTAAAAGTCACTAGTCACCTTATCTTTACTTTGCGTGCAATATCGCTCGCGTGTTTGTTGCTGATCCATGTACCTTTGGCTAATCCCCAATGGCGTTATGTAAAACCGATAGATGCCTCCCTCACCTAGTCCACGTCTATTCACACCACGATCCCGACAGAAAGAAGGTGCTTAGACCATAACTGCTCTGTTATACTTTCGTCGTTAACTGGCGGGAGAGCACCTTTGAGAAAGCCAAGAATAGCATTTGGAACAGACCACGGTGGTTACCCTCTTGCCATAGATTTAAGAGCTTGGTTCACAACGCTAGACATTGAAGTTATCGACCTTGGCGCACACACCTTTGATCCAGATGACGATTATCCGGATTATGCAGTATTAGTGGCCCGTACAGTTGCCAATGGGGACGCGGAAAAAGGCATAGCAATCTGTGGGAGCGGTGTCGGCGCGTCAATGGTCGCCAACAAGATCAAGGGAATCCGTGCTTCGGTCTGCCATGATATTTATTCCGCTCATCAAGGCGTTGAGCACGACGATATGAATGTTCTTTGTATCGGAGGGCGCGTTATTGGCATAGAACTAGCTAAAGCCCTAGTTGAATCGTTCTTGGCCGCCCAATACTCCGGTGAAGAACGACACCAGCGTCGCCTCAAGAAGATTAAGACATTGGACCTAACAGATCCACCAAGTGGTCCTGACCCTAATCCTCTCTTAGATTGACACAGCTTTGTCTGTTCAAGAAGCCTTGCATTACATCGAACGCCATGACCTAGTCACCCGACTCTGGGACAAAGATCATGCAATCTGGGCGGCGACGCCCAGCGCGATCGCAAATAGCCTAGGCTGGTTGACGATTGCAGACCAAATGGCAGGGAATACGGGCAGCCTGTCAACATTCGCGTGCCAGATCAAAAACGATGGTTTCCGAGACATCGTCGTTCTAGGGATGGGAGGCAGCAGTTTAGTCTCAGAGGTGCTCCGGTCTGCTTTCCCGAAGCGCCAAGGATTCCCCGATCTAAAGGTGCTTGATTCCACAATCCCACACTCAATTCGACGAATGGAAGAGTTGCTCGATCTCAGGAATTCACTATTTGTGATCGCGTCTAAATCAGGAAATACTGCTGAGACGCTGTTCTTGTACCAATATTTCCGCGATCGCATCGAAACGGTAGTTGGAGCTCATAAAGCTGGCGACCACTTCGTTGCAATCACTGACCAGGGATCCCCTCTAGAGCACTTAGCCACCGAAGAAAACTTTAGACACGTGTTCTTCTCACCTGAAGATATCGGAGGGAGATTCTCCGCTCTTTCTTACTTTGGACTTGTCCCCGCTGCGCTCATTGGTGTCGACATCACAGTTCTTATCAAGAGAGCCCAAGATATGGCTGCGTCTTGCAAGCCTGACGTTCCTATATCCAGTAATCCCGGCGTTTACCTTGGCTGTTTCCTAGGGAGTCATGCCCTCCATGGGCGTGACAAACTTACACTCAGTACTTCGCTCTCAATTACCGGTTTCAGCCTCTGGGTTGAGCAACTGATTGCTGAAAGCACAGGTAAATTGGGTAGAGGCATTGTGCCGATCACTTCTGAGCCACAACTAGCATTGGACGATTACGGGAACGACCGGGTATTCATCGATCTTCGCACATCGAATGAAGATGCTGATTCTCACTTCGAGCAACTAGATTCACTCGGTCATCCATGCGAGCGATTCATCCTGCGAGATTCATATGACCTTGGTGGTGAATTCTTTCGATGGGAGTTCGCCACGGCTATCGCCAGCTCTCTTCTACGGATAAACCCATTTAGCCAGCCAAGTGTACGGCGCATGAAGCTGGCAACTAGCAAGGTCCTAGAAAGCTACAAAATCATCGGTGAGTTACCCGAACCATCCTCCTCAGATCCTCTCGAGACCCTTGCCAAACACCTTGCAAACGGAAGCTACATAGCAATTGTTTCTTATCTCCCGCAGTCCCAAGAGTTAGACGAAGCCATCGATCACCTACGAACCACCATCACCTCTCGATACCGCGTCGCAACTACGGCCGGTTATGGACCACGTTATCTCCACTCTACAGGGCAGCTTCATAAGCAAGGCCCCAGTGATATGCTTCTCATTGAATTAGTAGAAACCTGTTCTTCAGACCTTCAAATCCCGCGGAACCCCTACAGCTTCGGCGTTCTTACCCAAGCCCGAGCGATTGGTGACATCCAACTATTGTGTTCGTTAGGACGTAAAGCAATTCGCATTGACATTGGGAGGAATCACCAACTGGGCGTCGCTCGACTCACGGAGTCCTTGAAAAAGCATCCATAAAAAGGCTCTTTGATCGATTGAAGTGTGCATTTGGTGGGTCAGTAGTATCTTGTACGGATATCATCAAAGGGCCTTCATTGTGGACTTTAGCCAGGTTCAGTTAGACGACCATCCCGCAAACATTCAGAAACATCAGATCTAGCGAAAGGAAGCATATGAACGTTGGAATTATCGGGGCTGGCAAGATGGGTTCCGGAATAACACGAAGACTGATCCGATCTGGTCACCGGGTCGTTATCTATGACATCGACCCGAACGCGTCTGAACTTCTCGTTCAGCAAGGCGCGTTAAAGGCGCTTGACACCCAGAATCTCGCGGAGCTTCTGCCGCCACCCCGTCTTATTTGGCTGATGTTGCCCGCCGGAAATTCAACTGAATCTACACTACAGAGCCTAATACCATTATGCCGAAAAGGGGATATTTTCATAGACGGTAGTAATTCGCACTATGAAGACAGCCTGCGAAGATCTTTGATGCTAAAGCCTAATGGCTATGCCTTCCTCGACGTTGGCGTAAGTGGTGGCACTTGGGGTGATGAATTCGGCTTCTGCCTTATGATAGGCGGCGACAAGCAGATATTCCGAAAGGTTGAACCAGTGTTCCGAGACCTTGCCCCAAAAGCAGAACCAGGATACGCGTATGTAGGAAATTCAGGGTCTGGGCATTTTGTGAAGATGATTCATAACGCTATCGAATATGGTTTAATGCAATCTTACGCCGAAGGAATTGACCTTCTGGATGCCAAAAGAGACGAGTTCGACATTGACATAGGCCAGATAGCGCGCTTGTGGACATCTGGTAGTGTAATCCGCTCTTGGCTTCTTGAATTAATAGCGTCCCTATTAGTCAAGGACTCGAAGCTAGATAGCTTCAAGCCTATAGTAGCGGACTCTGGGTTAGGTCGGTGGGCAGTACTCGAGGCGGTCAATATGGGTATCCCAGCACCAAGCATAACCAGTGCTCTTGACGCGAGATTTAGTTCGCAAAGGAGCAACCCTCTCTCAGCTCGTCTGCTCTCGGCACTACGACAGGAATTTGGGGGACACCTTGCCGAAAGGAATGATTAATTGATCACTAGAGAGACAGCCTACCCAAGATAAACTGTTTACGTTAGCATCCTTTGGCCATATAACCTTACGGAGTTATCCCAAAGGATTTTCCGTTTTGCCTGTTCAGAAATCGGCTGATCAAGTAGCGACGGTATTGCCTTGTCAGGATCGGCTGCATCAGGATGCGGATAGTCTGTATTCCAGACTATATTATCCTCGCCACTCAGTTCAACAGCAGCCTTTACTGCGGCCTCATCCCCGTCACACGCCACAAATCCTTGCCTAAAGAAATACTCGCTCGGTTTCAGAGTCAGTGGAGGCGCATCGAAGAACACTGCCTGTCGTCGTCCCTCTACAGCATGATCATCCAAGCGTCCAAGCCAAAACGGAAGCCATCCAGAACTCCCCTCGAGGAAGGAAACCCTCAGCTTGGGGAATCGCTCAAGAATACCGCTGTAGATAACATGACCCATCGAGATCATGTTCTCCATTGGAAACCCCATCGCGTGTTCTAGGGCGATAAACTGGCCGGGCTGTTGTTGATACCGACTTCCAACGTGTGGGGTCCCACTCATCACCCCATGGAACGACATTGGGATATCTAACTCAACAGCTGAATTCCAGAAAGGGTCATAATACGAATCATGCCACCATTTCCCAGGTACGGACATGGGAACCGTCACTGTCACTGCTCCTAGTTGTTCGACCGCACGTCTAGTCTCGCCTACGAGACCTTCAATATCATGTTGATTCGGCAGTTCGGCTACCATCTTGATGCGCGATGGGTCTGCCGAGCAGAAATCATGTGCCCAGTTATTCCACGCCCTCGTGAGACCTGCCATCAACATTGGATCGTGTCCCAAGAGTCTCAAAGGGGCACTACCACCAGGGATACAAACCATTTTGTCCCATCCGTATGTGCCCATATCTTTTAGGCGGCTCTCCGCATTGAAGTCAGCTTCCCAAGCTGCTCCCCATTTCAAATGCATCTGATCCGTGACCTTTTGCGGCCGGAGAACCTTACTTTGTCGACCACCACCACCGCCGGTTCTACCCGGCCCAGTCCCTTCAGGGTAAAGTTCACACGGGGAATAGTGATGGAACATTTTATTTTCCCACAAATGTACCAATGGCCGCCGATCATGGAATTCGGGTTCAACGTAGCGATCCCAAATATCCCCTGGTGGCTGCATATGTGCGTCTGCATCTATCACTTGAAATCCACGATACATTTTGTCCTCCTCGAGTATCCACGGATTGTGCTGGTCACTTTAACCTAGATTAATTAACGCCAATTGTAAATACAATCCCGCCGACTGATCTCATAGGAATGCCTATTTCCCGTCCCAGAGGTTTAATCGTTAAGCAAGGAGAGCCGATCTGTCCGCCGTACTCACCACTGCACAAACATAGGCATAATCACGTGAACGTAGTTATCCGAACCGAGCGGCCGGAACACGCCAGGGCTAGACGGGTTTGTCAGCTCCACGGTTACATTCTGCTCTCCGATAACGTTGAGCACATCAATCAGGTACTTGCTACTAAAAGCGACTTTCGCTTCTTCACCTTCGATCTGTGCATCCATTTCTGATTTGTTTTCTCCAACTTCGTCGGCTCGAGCTAACATGTGTAATGATCCAGGAGAGCCAGGAGTAAGATGCAGTCGTACTATTCCGCTACCATCCCTAGCAAAGATTGCCGCCGTACGGGTAGTTCTGAGAAACCCGTCAACTTCCACTGTAGATCGAGTAGTCCATTGTTGAGGGATAAGCTGGGTGTAATTAGGAAATGACCCTTGTATAAGTTGAGAAACCATCTCTGTGTTTTCGAGTTGGAAAAGGATCTGCCCTCGATCAGCGTCCAATCGGATCTCCACCAGTTGATCGTGATCACCGAGTAAACGATTCAATTCCGAAAAGCTTTTAGCAGGTACAATCGCGGAAACTGATTCTGAGATTGAGTCATCGACAGGGCTGCTATGTACAGCCAATCTAAACCCGTCAGCCGCAGCCAAGGTAAACTTTCCTTCACCTAATTCCATTTGGACTCCGGTTAGAACTGGACGATCTTCTGTCGTGGCGGCTGCGAACACCACCTCAGTGACTGCTTTCCGAAGAACTTTGGAATGCACCTGGACCGAAATACCACTACTGACCATAGGGAGTGGCGGGAATTCAACTGCATCAGTACCCATTATCCGCGCATCAAATCGCGCGCAATTTACGGTAAGCGAATAAGGATCGACCTCAGACGTAAGATTAACGTTCTCATTAGGAAGTGCTCCAACAAATTCTGACAGCAGCCTCGCGGGCACCGTCAGGGACCCTTCTTCTATAATCTCGCCAGGCACCCAAGTGCTAACGGCAATTTCGAGGTTAGTAGCAGAAAGCTTCAGCCGTGACTCATCAGTCTCAAGTAGCACGTTCTGTGTAATCGGCAAGGTTGTCCGAGAGGCAACAGCCCTGCCAATAATGTTCAAACCCTTATAGAGATTTTCTTGCAGGCATGTAACGCGCATAAAAGACCCCGGCAAGTTGATAATTGCCGCCAGTATACGAGCAGCACGTAATAGAGTCAACGAAATTTCTTGGCTCTTACGCCCGTATACCAGCTATAATGCCGACAACACTTCTTATACAAAGGAATCATCATAAACACCGAGATTTTGAGAGATCTCCTGACTCGTGTGAGTCAGGGAACTGTGCCTATCGACCAAGCCGTTAAGGCGTTAACCGTCCTCCCATACGAGGATATCGGGTTTGCGAAGATCGACCATCACCGCACGCTACGTAGGGGCTTTCCTGAAGTAATTTTTGGCCTTGGAAAGACTGCTAAACAGATTGGCACAATTGCACACCGAATCACCAAGCAAGCGGATCGTGTCCTTATCACTAAAGCCAGCCCAGCGGCATTTCGGTCCGTAAGGAAACATCTTCCGGATGCAAATTACTCTGACCTAGCCCGTATAATTACACTTGATCGTCGACACAACACATCTCTCAAGCCCGGAGTACTGGTGATTTCCGCAGGAACAGCTGACTTGCCGATTGCCGAAGAGGCCGCACTAACCGCCGAATTCTTTGGTTGCCAAGTGATCCGTATCAACGACGTCGGAGTCGCAGGGATACACAGGCTGCTTGATCAGTTGCCCACACTGCGAGAGGCACATGTCTTGATCGTTGTAGCCGGTATGGAAGGAGCGCTCCCAAGTGTGGTTGGGGGACTAGTAGATGGAGTGGTGATCGCTGTGCCAACAAGCGTCGGATATGGCGCCCATTTTGAGGGGTTATCCGCGTTGCTCAGCATGCTAAATAGCTGTGTTCCGGGGATCGCCGTGGTAAACATTGACAACGGATTTGGAGCAGGCTACCTAGCCGCAAGTATTAACATGAAACTAGAGAAGCCTCTCGCTGAGCATCAATAGATCTTAGAAGGGATCGACGCGCCTAGCCACTGACTCTTTTTATCTCTAGAGTTTCTCCGGGAGCGAGCGCTACCCGCCGCATAGTAATTCCGAGTTTCAACAGCCAATAGCCCAAGACCGAGTTGCTAATCCCAAGTGCCACTGCCGTGTCCGTAAGTCCACGTTCATTGACCATTTCAGGCAACAGACGCTCCAGAGGTCTATTGAAACGATCTTCGACGGTTCGCATCAGCTTAGTTTTCCTAGCCATTTTATAATACCCCCTGGATAAACAGACCAGCTAACGACCTCAAGACTAACCACTTCTTTACACAATGTCAATATATATATCTTTAATTAATCATAATTATACAAAAATATTCCAATAGTTATTCAATACCGTGTGACACTTCTGGTGTTTCTGATATGTCTCATACCCTCGCATAGGCATTTACCCAGCCACACATCATTACTAAACTACTACTGTAGCCCAGTTTCCATGGACAGTACGAATGGCATAGCGCTATAATAGGCGATAGGAAGTGACGTCACAATGAAGCTACAAACAGGCGTTGACATCATCGAACTCGACCGAATTGCCTCCGCTCTCGAGCGTTGGGGCCAGCGATTTTTGTCCCGGATATATACGGAACATGAGATATCGTTCGCACGTGGCCGTATCCCCCAACTTGCAGGTCGCTTCGCAGCGAAAGAAGCGGTAATGAAAGCTTTGGGGACGGGGCGCTACGGTGTATCCTGGCGTGAAATCGGAGTTGAGCGCAAACGTGGCCAAGCACCTCAGATTGTATTAACAGGCAGAGCCTTAGCAAGATCTCTATCCATGAACCTTGGTGAGATCTCGATCTCAATCTCACATTCACGGGACTATGCAGTCGCAATAGTGGTGTGTACCAGTTATGAATATAGTCACGAAAGCAGAAATTAAGGTTCTCGAACTTGAAGCCAATGATCTAGGTCTAAGTGAAGACACCCTGATCAATCGAGCCGGGTTACTAATCGCCTCGTTTACCCACCAACGCCTTCAACCCCCTGATGGAGTTGTGGTCCTAGTCGGATCCGGAAACAATGGATCAGATGGGATCGTGGCAGCCTTGCATCTCCATCAGCTGGGTCATGAAGTTCTCCTCTACATCTGTAATCACCGATCCTCACAAGATCCGTACTTGGAAGGAGCAAGAGAAACTGGAATTAACATTATTGAAGCTGTCGAAGATACCGAACAAAGCAACCTGAAACATTATGTAAACTCCTCTGCCGTCGTGATCGACGCTGTTATCGGTACCGGGCGTAATCGCCCATTGAATAAAATGACCTCTTCAGTCTTTAACGTTATACGGCAACACAAATTGACCAATCACAGGCTCTCTGTGATTGCTATAGACTTACCATCTGGTTTGGACGCAGATACTGGCAATAAGGATGTAAATTCACTTCACGCTGATGTAACGATATCCCTCGGATACCCAAAGCGAGGCCTATTTCTCCTCCCAGGCGCCGAACTATCAGGTCAACTAGTTATTGGGAGCATCGGTTTAGATGAAACAAAGCTTCGCATGAAAGCCCCAACTCTACTCACCCCAAAATGGGTTCAAGCCCACCTCCCCGACAGATCACGATTCGCTACCAAAAGATCCCATGGCCGTGTTCTAACAGTGGCCGGATCTAGGGAATATCCAGGGGCAGCATACCTCGCTACAATGGGCGCCGCGCGAGCAGGAGCCGGCCTGGTCACTCTAATAACAGCACCTGAAATCCAACAAACCATGGCTAGCAAACTTGTCGAAGTAACTCACCTCATCCCTCCGCAAAATGACAAAAAGCGGTTCGGCGCTGGAACAGGCTTCTGGATCCGTCAACAGCTGGCAACGTACGACGCTCTCATAATAGGCTGTGGGCTCGGTCGATCAACCGAATCTCAAGCCGTGGTCAGTGAAACACTATTAACTACCCAGTCCGAGGCAAAGCCTACAGTAGTTGACGCGGACGCCTTAAACACGTTGGCGGTTACGCCTGAATGGTGGAAGCGGATTTCCAGTCAAACAATCCTTACCCCGCACTCACGCGAGATGAGCCGCCTTGCGGGCGTCTCACTTGAACAAGTTGATGAAAACCGCTGGGAGATTGCCCTTGAATCTGCCTACCGTTGGGGAGTCGTCGTACTCCTAAAAGGACCATTCTCAGTTATAGCTTCACCATCCGGGGAACTCCGGATAATTCCGTTCGCAAACCCAGTCTTAGCTACCGCTGGTACCGGTGATGTTTTAGCTGGGATTATAGGAGCCATGCTCGCGCGCAATATGTCTCCGTTTGATGCAGCGACCATAGGGGCAGCCATACACGGCATAGCAGGGGAATTGTTAGAAGTAGATCTCGGGAACCAAGGAGCATTGGCCACGGACCTCCTTACACATCTACCTCGCGCTATAAGATCTATGAACACAGCTTGGCCTGTGCGGGAATTCCAAGAAACAGGTCTTCTCCATGTCGACGCGGAACCCAGAGCCCCGACGACGTGCGTTCATTAATCCAATCCCGCTATAATATACTGACCATGTTCTTAGCACTTGACATCGGGAATAGCAATATAAGTCTTGGCGTTTTCCAGGATGATGAACTTCAACACACCTGGAGAATCGCTACGGAACCAGACAGGTTGCCAGATGAATACGACGTCCTACTACGGTCGCTTCTTTCCCTAAAAGGGATAACTGCAGATACGATTCAAGGGATCGCCATTTGTAGCGTAGTACCACAACTTACGCCAGTGTTTGAAACTGTCTCCAATAACGTATTCGAGACAAAACCTCTAGTGGTGGGAACAGGGACTCGCACCGGTGTACGCGTACTTTGCGATAACCCCCGTGAAGTAGGCACTGACCGAATTGTCGATACGGCAGCCGCACACCACCTGTACGGAGGGCCAATAGTAATTGTAGATTTTGGCACCGCAACGGTATTTGATGCAGTTAATAGTTCCGGAGAATACCTGGGAGGGGCTATCACTCCTGGAATCAACATGGCAGCAGACGCTTTGTACCGAAAGACGGCCCAACTTCGACGTGTCGAATTGACCGCTCCTTCAAGTGCGATCGGACGGAATACCGTCACAGCTCTTCAATCAGGCCTAGTTTATGGACACGTAGAGATGGTTGAAGGTATGGTAAACAGATTCCAGAAAGAACTGGGACCCGATACAAAGGTGGTAGCTACTGGCGGGAATGCACCATTGATTGCGCAACATACCAAGGTTTTTTCTCATGTAAATCTGGCATTGACGCTAGTAGGACTAAAACTTATTCATGCGATAAACGACTAGGTGTACTGATGGCCCAACCATTAGATGGCAAGACCGTAGTTTTAGGAGTCACAGGCAGTATAGCGTGCTATAAAGCAGCGGACTTAGCCAGTAAACTGGTCCAATCCGGAGCAGCTGTAAAAGTGATGCTATCCCATAGTGCTCGGAAATTCGTTTCGCCTCTTACGTTCAGTGGAATCACGAACCAACCTGTAATCACTGACCTGTTTGAAGACGAACAAGGATCGGGGATCGGACACATCAATCTAGCGAACCAAGCCGATATCCTAGTAGCTGCACCAAGCACAGCGAATCTAATTGCGAAATTATCTAACGGTATCGCTGACGATGCCTTCACAACAACAGTATTAGCCAGCAAAGCCCCTCTACTACTAGCTCCAGCTATGGACGGCAACATGTATCAGAACGTAGCCTTCCAACGAAATCTCAAAGCGATTAAGCAGATGGGAGCGTATGTACTCGGGCCCGCAAAAGGGAGGCTTGCTTCTGGCATGACAGGCTATGGACGGATGGTAGAAATCCCGGAATTGCTCGAGAACATTCTTTGGATAGTCGGAAAAGACGGAGACCTAAGAGGTCGCAAAGTGGTGGTCACCGCCGGCGGCACTCAGGAAGCGATTGACCCAGTTCGCTTCATAGGCAACCGTTCATCGGGGAAGATGGGATACGCGGTCGCTATCGCTGCCAGAAATCGAGGAGCTAGTGTTGTCTTAATCTCAGCGCCCACTAATCTTCCCAAACCTGCGGGCATTGCTTTAACGAGCGTAACGACATCGCATGAAATGCTTGTCGCCGTTCTGGCTGCCACCGATAAGGCAGATGCGGTAATTATGGCTGCGGCCCCAGCAGACTTTCGCCCATCCGCAGTATCAAGAACAAAGATAAAGAAGACAATGAAGCAATGGGACCTTCCACTTGAACGAACCGAAGACATTCTCTCGCAAATCGACGATTCCGTAGTTAAAGTGGGGTTCGCCGCAGAAACCAACGATCTTATCCGATATGCCAAGTCAAAGCTCAGCAAGAAAGGTGCTCACCTGTTTGTAGCTAACGATATTACTAACCCTGGCAGCGGGTTTGGGACAGATACTAACCAAGTAACTTTGTTGGATCCTGAAGGGCACCAAGAGCGATTGCCTCTTTTGGACAAGCACGATGTTGCCGATCATATCCTCGATCGAGTGGCAAACCTATTACCGGGAGCCAACTAATGCCGATTACGGTTCATTGGTATGCTTCGAACCTTCAGCAAGAAGCACCTTCGGAGATGCACAAGCTCATCGATCTCGCTCCTGACTCTAGAGATAGAAATCTGTGCAGTCCTGAATTCAGAATATCCCATTCGACTAGACGTCAATTCATTCCTTGTATGCGTAAAATTGGATGACTACTTCAAAAGATAACCGACAAATCCCACCTACTACGTACGACTCCACACAGGTTGAACAGCGGCTCTACCAAAACTGGCTTCAGGAAGGATATTTTTCTCCTGCTCCCAATCCAGATAAAGACCCTTTTGTGATTATCCAGCCACCACCTAATGTTACAGGAGAGTTACACCTAGGGCATGCTCAGCGAGTCGCTGTTGAAGACGCACTAACTAGATGGCATCGGATGCGCGGCGAACCGACTCTTTGGTTGCCAGGATTGGATCATGCGGGGATTGCCACTCAAGTTGTCGTGGAGCGTGAACTTGCGAAAGAAGGATTAAGTCGTCACGACCTCGGTCGCAACGAATTCGTGGATCGCGTTTGGGAATGGGTCACCCGATATCGAGGACGAATTCAAGAACAACAACAAAGGCTAGGTGCTTCCTGTGATTGGAGCCGAGAAGCCTTTACACTTGACCCGAATCCTAGTCAAGCAGTCCGTCATACCTTCGTAAACCTATACCGCAAAGGATTAATTTACAGGGGAGAACGGATTATCAATTGGTGTATTCGATGCTCCACGGCGCTGTCTGACTTAGAAGTAGAATACGAAGAAATCACCGGCGAACTTTATTACATTCGCTATCTTTCAGAAAACAATAACGCCATCGTCGTTGCCACAACAAGACCTGAGACTATGCTTGGAGACACCGCGATTGCGGTTAATCCTGATGATACGAGATACCAAAACTTGGTAGGGGAGGTCGTATATGTCCCCATTGTAAACCGACCGATCCCAATAATTGCTGACTCTGCCGTTGACCCAGAATTCGGGACAGGAGCGCTAAAGGTAACACCGGGACACGCTATTGCAGACTTCGAAATCGGCCAACGACATGGACTAGCCATAATCAACGCTATCTCCCCTAACGGAACTATAACTCCAGAAGCAGGAGCGTTCGAAGGAATCGATAGACTACTATGTCGAACACGTGTGGCAGAAACTCTTCTGTCGGAGGGCCTGCTACAAAAGACTGAGCCCACTCAACACTCAGTTGGACATTGTCAACGCTGCAGAGAAGTCGTCGAACCTTTAATCAGTAAGCAATGGTTCCTTCAGATGGAACCGCTAGCGAAACCCGCGTTACAAGCAGTGGAGTCAGGGGAAATCCAGATCATCCCTGACCACTTCTCACGCGTGTACAAAAATTGGATGGAGAACATCCGAGATTGGTGCATCAGCCGGCAACTTTGGTGGGGACATCGCATCCCCGTCTGGTACTGTGATGCCTGTCCTGATATTACGGTTGATTACGAGGATCCGAATGTGTGCCAAACGTGCGGCTCACCTAACATTAGCCAGGACCCGGACGTATTGGATACTTGGTTTAGTTCCGGGCTTTGGACACACTCGACACTTGGATGGCCGTTAGACACTGAAGACTTCAAAACATTCTATCCCACCACTGTAATGGAAACTGGGTACGATATCCTATTTTTTTGGGTCGCTAGAATGATCATGCTGGGCATTGAAAATACTGGTAAGACTCCTTTTAAGACAGTTTACCTGAGCGGTTTAATCCGTGATCCTGAAGGCGTAAAAATGAGCAAGACCCGCGGGAACGTGATCGATCCTGTTGAAGCCATCAACACGTACGGTGCAGACGCCCTACGTTTTGCGTTGACGAACGGTAACGCCGCCGGAAATGACGCTCGCCTCGGGCCAGAAAAGCTGGAATCAGCACGCAACTTCGCCAATAAGCTTTGGAATGCCACCAGATATGTGTTAAGAAATATCGATGACGCCTCGGATTCGATAGTTTGGGCGGACATGGAAACAAATCATGTCCAAGATAAGTGGATCCTGAGTCGTCACTCCCGACTAGTTCAACGAGTCTCTCACGCTCTAAACGAATACCAGCTGGGAGAGGCAGAACAAGCTATTCACGATTTTCTATGGGGCGATTTTTGTGACTGGTATATTGAGGTCACGAAGATTCGGTTACGAGTTGACGATCTGTCACCTCTTCCCGTCCTCGCCCACGTCCTTGAATCGACACTGCGACTATTACATCCGTTCATGCCTTTTATTACAGAGGAACTTTGGCAACACCTGACGAAGAGACTCAACGACGATCGTAAGTTCACTGCTTCAATTGTAGTCGCACCTTATCCTGAGCCTGATGACAGTTTAATCGATGGACAAGCAGAAGATGATTTCGGGACAGTCGCGGACATTATACGAGCTATCCGTAACGTACGAGCAGAGCTCCATATCGAGCCCACGCGTCCTTTGGACGCTTTTGTGTTCGCTAAAAGCAAGCAGAAATTAATAGAAAGTGAATCCGCAACTATATGTTCCTTAGCACGCTTATCCAGACTCCAATTCTTGGAAGGGGCCGAGGCAGCACCCCCTAAAGGCGCTTTAACACTAGTGGTTGGTACGATCGCGCTTTTCCTCCCATTAGGCGGGATCGTAGATATAAGAAGCGAACGAGAAAGATTACATAGAGATCGAGTAATCACAATAACGGAGCTAGAAAACGTCACAAAACGTGTCACCAGTAAGAATTTTCTCGACCGAGCCCCGGAAGAAGTCGTTTCCAAAGAAAAGGCGAAGGCAGAAAAGCTTCGTGAAAGGACTAACCAGATCGATTCCTTACTCGAACGACTTGATGCAGAATGACTTACTAGCCACTAGTAAAGTCAATGATCAGACGTATACCATCCTCAAGGTTGATCCCCAAAGGATCCTCTCCATCGCAGTCAGGGATGCTAGGAGCGGGAGAACAGAACGGTTCCCCATTCACAGACGCATTATCTACATCTAAACCCCAATACGGTCCATCCTCGCCCCACACCTCTAAAAAGTCGCGCACAGTGAACTGTACGCCTGTAGGGCTTTCCACATGGACCACAAAGTCGTCTGCATGAGTGTGGAGAGGCCTCATGCAATTTTCACTGATACCGATACCTGCAGGTAATGCCTGAGGAAGCCGATTGAATACCGGATAAAATTCGACGTGGATGTGCACGTTTAATTTATCGTGCTCCACACACTGACTAATAGCTTCAGTAGCATTCTGTTCACCACTAGAAGTCGCACAACCAAAAACTCCCAGAACAATAACTAGAAGAACACCATAGAAACTAAAATACTTCCCCAGCCCCATTTTCGTAGTCAAGATTTACCCCTCCATATAGCCATTATCGCTGATTGTGAACACTCTTGTAGATTGCTCTCGGATGATCGGATAACCAATCTAGGCCTTTTCTTGTGTCACTAGCAATCCGTTCCTTCTCACTATTCTCTAAACGCAACTTGAATAACCAATAGGTGAACTCAGCCGTCTCATCAAAATTCGTACCGATTCTTAAGTCTCTATATTTTGTAATAAGAGCGTCTTTACTCTCATCATAAATCCGTACGTACGATTCATCGTGCGGGTCCCAGTCAATGGGTAACCCTCTACTTCCACGCTCCTTACGGATTTCATCGTCTACCGCTCGCTGGATTGCTTGCTCGACAATCACCCCGTACCAGTAGTTAAGAAAGGCCCGATACTTCTCAATACCTAGAGATTTTCGTATCACACTTCGGGGGAGTTCTGCGAGAAACGATGGGACCAACGCTTTACTATCAATCGTCACAGAGGAACCCATCTCTCCTAATAACCTACGTCCGAGTAAGGGCCAGTTAAACGCTTCGTCTTGGATCAGATATCTATAATGCTGAGTCCCAACAACCTCTTCACGTACAGTCCACAACCCCATAGCTTCGACCAACGCATGTGGCCAAGCGACGCCTTTGTCTAGAGCATCTTTCAAATGCCACACCGCTTCCTTGGAAGAGCCTAGACAGGTTCCTACGCTAAAGTCGCTGCCTATAAATCCTTTGTCGTCCCCAAAGTCACTTGCGCGACTATTACCGAACATTACCCAAAGCCTCGGCGTAGGTTCAGGTCAGGTTTGAGCCATACAATAATAAGAGAGAAGTAATTCGCATTTACACGCATGGGGATCTCATCATCAAGGACAGCTTTCATGCAGAAGCTCCATGGCATCTCTTGAATTTCATCCCGCTTCCACAATGACACGGATCGTTACGACCTATTTTGCGGTTCGACATCGATGTAGCGTGATCGTGTTGAACCTTCTTGACTGGAACTCTCGAATCAATTCGACCACTGGAAAATCGTGAACGTGATCTGCCGCCGGGTGCTACTCGTCCATTTGTATTCATAGTAGCGTTAAAGACCATGCGGACCACATCAGATTGGATGTTAGCCATAATTTCCTGGAATTTCTCATGAGCCTCGGTCCGATAAACGACCAATGGGTCCCGTTGTCCATAAGCATGCAAGCCGACTCCTTGTCGCAAATTCTCCATTGCTGTCAGGTGAATCAGCCAATGTGCATCGATCGTTCTCAACATGACCAGCCGCTCCACCTCACGCATCGCTTCAGGCCCCATCGCGGCTTCTTGTATATCGTACTGCCCGTGAACATGGTTTATTACTTTATCCCGTATGTCATCAAGGGGTATTTGCTCCAAGGCATCCCGGTGGAACTCAGACGGTAACGTCAACCACGTCTGGAGTTCACCGAGAAAGCCATCCATATTTGGCTCTTCCAGTTCCCTATTTGTTATGTATGCCTCAAACAGAATGTCTACTTCTCGTTCGAACATAGTAAGAATATTCAAACGTAAATCTGCACCTTGAAGGACTTTACGGCGCTCGCCATAGATGACTTCTCGATGTGTGTTTATGACATCATCATACTGAACTAAGTGTTTCCGAAGTTCGAAATGGTACCCCTCAACACGACTTTGTGAACTTTCAATCACGCGTGTTACCATCCGGTTTTCGATAGGCTGGCCCTCGTCAAGTCCAGCCCAATCCATAATGGATTTGATCCGGTCTCCCCCAAACCTACGCATCAAATCGTCGTCTAAGGCTGCATAAAACCTCGACCCTCCTGGATCCCCTTGTCGCCCTGCTCGGCCCCTAAGTTGATTATCAATTCGTCGTGCCTCATGTTTCTCCGTCCCAACAACAAACAACCCCCCCAGTTCTACTACTCGATCGTGCTCTTCTTGCCACCCGACTTGGATTTCTTGCCTCATGGAAGTCAGCAAATCAGAGCCTGCTGTTGCCACCGACGATCCTTGTTGTTTTAGCGCTTCTTCTAAGGCTGCGTTCGGATTTCCACCAAGGACGATGTCGGTGCCCCGTCCGGCCATGTTCGTAGCGACAGTCAGTGCACCCAGTCGCCCAGCGTCTGCCACTATGCTAGCTTCTCTTTCATGTTGCTTCGCGTTCAAGATTTGGTGCACTATGCCTTGGCGTTTCAACAACATACTCAAATGTTCTGAACTCTCGATAGAAGTCGTGCCCACTAGAATAGGCTGACCAGTACTATGCCTTTCCTGTATCTCTCGGACCAATGCCTTCCATTTACCTGAGCTAGTCTTGTAAATATGGTCAGATAAATCCTCACGGGCCATTGGCTGGTGCGTTGGAATCACGGACACCTCTAAACCATAAATCCCGCCTAATTCTTCCGCTTCCGTGACAGCCGTTCCAGTCATTCCGGCCAACTTCGAATACATGCGAAAATAATTCTGTAACGTAATAGTCGCGTACGTTAAACTCTCCTGTTGAACTCGAACTCCTTCTTTAGCTTCAATAGCCTGGTGTAACCCGTCCCCATATCGTCGCCCTTCCATAAGGCGACCCGTGAATTCGTCCACAATGATAACTTGACCACGGTTTACCACGTAATCTTTATCTTTACGATATATGACCTCGGCGCGGAGAGCGTTTTCCAAATAGTGGATCAACAATGAGTTCTGAGGGTCATAAAGGTTAGATAAATTTAGTAATCGTTCGACTCGCGCGATGCCATCGAGCGTGAGATTAACTGCTCGTTGCTTCTCTTCAATCGTGTAGTCTTTCTCAATCTGGAGCCTAGGAACCAACCGCGCCATCATGCCATAGGTCTGGTTAGATTCTTGGGCTGGTCCGCTGATGATTAAGGGAGTCCTCGCCTCATCAATTAAGATGTAGTCGACTTCGTCGACAATCGCAAAATGATTACCACGTTGCACAACTTGAACATTTTCCACGGCCATATTATCTCGGAGATAATCGAAGCCGAAATCGTGGTTCGTGCCATAAGTGATATCGCAGTCATACGCGATTTTTCGATCTATCTGACGCAAGGACCGAACGGACGGATCCTCAGTTAAGACTTCAGGAGCGAATTGGTACGCTCCTTCGTGATATAAACTACTGACTGTCATCCCTAGTAGATGGTAAATCGGGCCCATCCACTGAACATCTCGCTTTGCCAAATAATCATTGACGGTAACAACGTGGACCCCTTTCCCTTCCAATGCGTTCAAATATGCGGGCAATGTGGCCGCCAAAGTTTTCCCTTCACCGGTGCGCATCTCGGCGACCTTACCTTGATGGAGTATCAACCCTCCAATCAACTGGACGTCGAAATGTCGAAGCCCGATAGTGCGACGTGATGCTTCGCGGACCGCACTAAACGCCTCTGGCAGTAGTGCATCGAGGGATTCGCCGCCTAATAGCCGTTGCTTGAAAGCAATCGTCTTGCCATGGAGTTCACTATCGGCGAGACGAAGATATTGTTCCTCAAGCGCGTTGATGCGTTCCAACAGTGGACGCATCTTCTTCAGTCGTCTATCATCACTATTTCCAAAGAGCTTGGTGAAGCCAAGCATCGAAGCCATCCTCACAAATCAGTCTTACATATCGTCCCTAGCAGGACTGTATTCATTCATGGCACTCCATTCCTCGAACATCGCCCCAACAGAGGTTCCCGCATGAATCCGTCGAATAGCTTCGCCCAAGAGAGGAGCTACTGAGAGCACGCTAATCTTTCTGGTATTTCTGGTAGTCCCGATATGAGGTAGAGAGTCCGTTACTACTAATTCCTGAATATTGCTCGAATCGATCTTGTCGAGTACTGGGCCCGAAAATACGCCGTGGGTACAACACGCATATACTGCGTTTACCCCTTGATTTTCCAAGGCGTCCACAGCGGATAACAAAGTCCCGCCTGTGTCGGTCTCATCATCGAAAGTAATAGCAGTGCGTCCACTAACATCTCCGATTACATTCAGGCTCTCTGTGTTTTGTGAATTACCCACACGTCTCTTTTCGATAATAGCGAGCGGTGCTCCCAATAGCTCCGCAAGGTTTCTTGCTCGCTTACTAATTCCGATATCAACCGCAACAACTACGGGATCTTTAAGCTTGATTTCTGTGAAGTGCCTTACTAGCAAAGGCAATCCGGTAAGTTCATCTACTGGGATATTAAAGAAGCCTTGAATCTGTCCCGCGTGGAGGTCAAGCGTCAAAACACGCTGGGCCCCAGCTACTGTAATCAGATCAGCTAGTAGTCGCGCAGTGATTGGAACTCGAGGCTGATCTTTTTTATCTGTTCTCCCATACGCCATATACGGAAGAACGGCGGTGATACGCCCGGCGGAGGCTCTCCGGGCCGCGTCGATCATGATCAATAGTTCCATCACGTGATCGTTAACTGGGTAAGAGAAAGGCTGGATTATAAAGACATCCTGATCTCGAATGTTTTCTTGATACTGAACGAACGTGTTATCATTTGTGAACTTAAAAACTTGTGCTTTCCCTAAAGGCATATTGAGGTAATCACAGACAGAATGAGCCAAATCGGGGTGCGCTGTTCCTGTAAAAATCTTGAGTTCGTTCGGCATTGTTCTCATACCTCCTATTAGGGGCGCACACTTTCGCGGCTTAGAGCGCGTACTGCGCTGAGCTGCGCCGAGAATTATACCATAGTAACCTGTCATCCTTTCTACTTCACACATCACTGGAAACGCCTCACGATTTTGCCTTTGCAATCCTATTTGGTACAATGGGCTCGCTTCAACATCCTGTTATAGAAAAGGAATTTGTTTAATGCCCGCCTACGGAGTCATCGGAGGCCAATGGGGAGACGAGGGAAAAGGCAAGATTATAGATTACCTGGCGCAGAACGCGGATATCGTAGCAAGGTTTTCCGGAGGGAACAATGCGGGACATACTGTCCTAAACGAACAAGGAGAATTTAAGCTCCACCTTATCCCGTCAGGAATATTCGCTACCCGAGCGACCTGCGTAATCGGCAACGGCCTAGTTTTAGACATAAACGTGCTTCGGGCTGAAGTTGAGGGACTAGAAGCAAGAGGGGTTGACACCAGTCGCCTACAAGTCAGCGACCGTGCTCACATCATCATGCCATACCATATTCTCCAAGACCAATTGGAGGAAAAATCTAGAGGGCAAAATGCACTAGGAACTACTGGCCGAGGCGTCGGGCCAGCATATGTAGACAAGACTGCTCGCTCGGGCATCAGAGTGGGCGATCTATTAAACAAGGAAGAACTGAATACAAGGCTGCGTCAAATCGTCACAGAAAAGAATATCCTCATTCAACGCGTATATGGCGGAGAGCCGTTTTCGCCAGACGAAATCCTCGACGCCTGCTCTGAATGGCGTGAATGGCTTGCCCCCTTCATAGCTCCCGTGGAATCGACAGTCCAAACTGCCCTAAACGAAGGGAAGAAAATCCTTCTTGAAGGGGCTCAAGGTGCCCTGCTGGATTTAGACCACGGTACGTACCCATACGTCACTTCTTCACACCCAACGATTGGTGGCGCCGCGATCGGGCTAGGAATTGGATACCGCTCCCTCAAGGGGGTAGCGGGTGTGTACAAAGCATATACAACTCGTGTGGGCTCAGGCCCAATGCCAACGGAGCTAGACGAGACAATGGGAGAGTCCATACGAGATAAAGCGTGGGAATACGGCACGACAACCGGACGAGCACGGCGAGTGGGATGGTTCGACGGAATTGCAGCACGGCACAGTGCATCAGTGAACGAGTTCAGCGCATCCATCCTTACCCGTTTAGACGTCTTGGATGGATTTGATAAAGTTAGGATCTGCGTTGGTTATAGGCTCGACGGTCAACGAATCAACTATTTCCCAAGTAGCGCATCTAGCCTAGAAAGGTGTGAGCCTATCTATGAGGACTTTGAGGGATGGGACCAGCCGACTGCCGGCCTAACCGAATGGAAGAAGTTGCCATCTAAGGCACAGGTCTATGTCGAGCGGCTCCAAGAGGTGATTGGCTGTCCTATCGCCATCATCTCAACTGGTCCTCATCGGCACGAGACAATCCAAATTCACGAGTTCATCGCCTGAGACTTCAGTCTTTAGGATCTGATCGGATCGCCCTGCGGCTCAGCTCCACTCTCGCTTGTAGGGGGCAATGCTTTCGCGTCGCAGGATTTTCTCCTGCTATCCCAGAAACAAGTGAGTATATGCTCAGGCTCGATCGAAACTCGCACTCTATCTCCCGTGTCGTAGACAGCCGTGTGAGCAACCAAACTGTGGACAACACCGGAATCTAAGGCCACCGTATAAAGATAGTGCATGCCTTCAAATAATCGCGCAGTTATATATCCTTGACCCGACAAATCTGGTGTAATCGTTACGCAGTCCGGCCTAACCATCACTTCTGGTGTCGCCCCAACCGGAAGCTCATCAGGGATATCAACAAACCCTATCTCAGTTTCTAAAACTCGCCCCTCAATTGAAGCAGGTAAGAAATCGGCGGTTTCCAAGAAACGAGCAACAAACGGTGATCTAGGCTGATGGAAAACCGTTTCTGGCGTATCAATTTGTTCCAGCTTTCCTTCGGTCATTACGCCAACCTGATCACCCATAAATAACGCCTCCCCTTGATCATGGGTGACGAAGATCGCAGTCACATCGTTCGACCGAAGGATGTCTTTGACCTCGCCGCGCATCCGTTCCCGAAGTTGTGTATCTAGATTGCTAAATGGCTCGTCCAAGAACAGTGCCAAGGGACGAGTAGCCAGAGCTCGGGCCAACGCAACCCTTTGCTGTTCCCCACCAGAAAGTTGGTCAGGGTAACGACCACCGAAGTCCTTCAATCCAACTAGGACTAACAGTTCATGAACACGATCATTGCGGTCATTACTATCCCAATTCCTAATACCGTACCCTACATTATCTGCGACAGTCTGGTGCGGAAACAAAGCGTAGTCCTGGAATACCATCCCAATACCACGTTTCTCGGGAGGTACAGAAAAGGACGGATCTGCCACGCCTTTACCGCCAAGTACTATACGGCCCTTGCTAGGCGTCTCTAACCCCGCTAGCATCCGCAGCAGAGTAGTTTTCCCACAACCGCTAGGTCCTAAGAGTGCGAGGATACGACCTTGATCTACAGAGAAACTTACATTATCGACAACCAGAGAATCTCCGAAGCTCTTGGAGACTTCTATGCACTCAATGACAGCTGTTTTATCCGGTGCGATAACGACGTACCCCGTTCCTTTACCCGATTATTCCATTGAGTATAGCCAGTAGCCGTAAGATCACGCAAGCTCGTACTAATGCCGGGAACGGTCCAAATACGTTCCAACACCCAGCACGAATGAGGAAACAACAATCAACAAAAGTGCCGGGAATGCAGCACGCGCGAAGAATGCTTCAGAGGCCGCGGCCCATATCGTTGTGGCCAACGTTTTGAAACCGATCGGGCTCAGAATCAATGTGGCCGGAAGCTCTTTGATCGTTACAAGAAACACCAAGACAAAACCAGCTATCAGGCCTGGCCTCGCCGACGGCATGACAATCGACCACAACACCTGTATCGGCCTACGGCCAAGCGTCCGAGCTGCCTCTTCGAGGCGAGGGTTCAATTGGGATAGATTAGAGCGAATTGGCGATAAAGCGACCGGGAGGAAAAGGACGAGGTATGAGAAGGTAAGAAGTCCAAAACTTTGATATAGCCACGGAACCACATTCAATCCAAAGAAAACCAATGAAAGTGCGACTACAATTCCGGGCAAGGTATATCCAGCATACGTTAAGCGCTCAAGCAATCTAGAGAGAGAACCAGGGTGCCGAATCAACAAACTTGCAACAGGTAGCGACATGCTAACGGCGAAGAACGCGGCTATCGCTGATGAGTACACTGAATTCATCAGCGTGCTCGATACACTTCCCAGGTTCTCCCCCATTTGCAGCCCTCGAACAACCCAGTAAGACAATACACCTAGGGGCATGACCAGGCTGACCAATACTAAACACAAGCATGCGATCAAACAAGGCCAACGCCAAGCTCCGAGTTCTGCCAATTTAGGGGTTCTCGTACCTCCTGATCCCGTGCGAGCATATCGCCCCCGGCCTCGAGATCGTGATTCCAAATTCAAAATTACCAGTGCACATCCAATCAGAATAATCGACAATGTCGCTGCCATCTCACGATTAAACGACTCATACTGTAGAAATATAGCCCAGGTAAAGGTCTCGTACCTCATCAAGGAAACTGCTCCAAAATCGCTAAGCGCATAGAGGCCAGTTAAAAGTGCTCCGGACGCGATAGCCGGACGAACAATAGGGACAGTTGATCGAAAGAATGTTTCCCTAGGCCCACTACCAAGTACTCGCGCTGATTCCTCAAATGCAGGATCTAGGCGTAGAAGCGTCGCACGAACTGGAAGTAAAACATACGGATAACTTAAGATCGTCAAAGTCAGTGCAGCGCCAGGGAGCCCGTAGATTTCTGGAATCCTCTCTACACCAAAAGGTTCCAGAATCGTCTGTAGCATACCCTTCGGCCCCAATACCAACGCCACTACAAAAGCCCCAACATAGCTAGGGATAACGAGCGGCAACATTGTAAGAACAGCCCAAACCTGTCTAAAAGGAAGATCAGTCCGGACAGTGATCCACGCTACTGGCAGTGCAATCAGCACTGAACCGAAAGAGACTAATGTCACCAACAGAAAAGACCTGAAGACGATCTGCAAAGTACGACCACGCTGCACATATTCCAGCATCGCTGAACCAGAATCGATGGCTTGAAAGATCAGATAAATCAGTGGCAAGCTCATCGCGGTCGCCACAAGTCCAGCCGCGATTAAAAGATATAACGGCGGCCTATTCAGTCGAACCGAAGACGTGCCGTACTGTTTATTAATTGTGATATCGCTACTTGGGTTTTTCATTTCTGCAGGACTACTCTAGCAGATTCTTTCGTACGGGTTTTCATTCGATCAGGGAATGGTCCCAGTTTCTCTAAGTAATCTTTGTGTGCCACCCATATCCATAAGATCCTCAAAGTTCAACCTTGGATGAGAGATTGAACTAAGAGACCTTGAAGCCAATGAAGTGCGCACATCGGTTTTTAAAGGATACTCATACAGAGTATTGGAGAAATAATCTTGACTCTCAGAGGCTAGTAGGAAATTCAAGAATTCCAAGGCGTTTGCTTGATGCGATGCGGTCGACAAAACTCCCCCACCTGTAACCATAATAAGGGCACCAGGTCCGCCAGCCCTAGGATGATAGTTAGCAACAGGGAGATCAGCACCTGTTTGTGCCAACGCTTGATGTAGATAATAGTGGTTCACGAAGGCTGCATCTATCTCTCCTGAAGCGACAGCAGCTAATGCCGAGGTGTTACTAGCGAATATGTGAGTAGAATTCGCCCGCAACCCGTTGAGCCACGCCAGTGTTTTAGTTTCACCCCATAAAACACGCATAGCAGTCACCATCACTTGGGATGAAGTACTTCTAGGGTTCCAACCCATACGGTCTTTCCATTGTCTTTCCACAAAACCCATCAAATCATCCGGCATATCAGCATCAGAGTATTTCTTGGTGTTGTACGCAACAACACGCGCTCGGGCGGATACGCCAACCCATAGACCAACGTCTGAGCGGGCCCAAGGCGGGACCTGATCTAAAATATCTGAAGGGAGCGGGGTTAGTAGTGATAAGACTGAACCTAAAGATGCGGGATCTTGCGCAAGGAATATATCGGCCTTTGTCTTCTTCCCCTCTTCCAATAAAATAGCTGAGATGTGAGAACTTTCTCCGTACTTCACTCTCACTTTGAGCCCGGAGGCATTGCTAAACCGTTCAATGACCGGAGCTACTAATGTCTCTCTGCGGCCTGAATAGATCGTAAGGTCAGCGTCATCGGTCGAATCTAGGCAAGCCGGAGTAGTTATTACAAATAAAAAAAGCAGTATGATGGCAAACTTCGAGAGCGACCGTATCACACTTAGTCCCTAGCAGGCGGCTGGTTTTTCAGATTGGATTCACGGCGAAACCTAGGTCCCGCTACGACTATCCTAATCAGGATGAGGCTCGCCTAACTTTTCCCTGTCACCATTGTAGAGGAGGTAACGCAACGCCTCAAGAACACTCGGGGCTTAGGATCACGAGCAAACCATTCACCTGATATACTCTGACCACCAGACTCCAATCTGATTCTCGGAGGTCAATAACGAACTCATGAACCAATTTAAGCGAGCAATGGTGGTTGTGGCTCACCCAGATGACGCCGAGTTTGGCTGTTCAGGGACAGTTGCGCGCTGGAGTGCCTCTGGGGTGGAGGTCACCTACGTCTTGTGTACAGACGGTAGCAAAGGAAGCGACGACGCTCAGATGACTTCAAGTCGCCTAGCACTAACCCGTAAGCATGAACAACAAGCTGCAGCCGAAGTACTTGGTGTCAAGAATGTTGTGTTCCTAGACTACCCAGATAGTTATCTCATCCCCAATTTGGAACTCAGACGGGACATCGCGCGTGAAATCCGTCGACACCGTCCCCAAAAAGTGATCTGTCAGAATCCAATCCGCACACTCGCCACTGGGAGAGGAAGTGGACATCCAGACCATATCGCAGCAGGAGAAGCTACTCTTTCCGCTGTCTTCCCAACCGCTCGTGACCGTCTAACTTTCCCAGAACTCCTAGAAGAAGGCTTGGAGCCACATGCTGTTGAGGAAGTCTTTATTTTCGGTACCGATATGCCTGATTGGTGGATCGACGTTTCAGGCTCGATTGACAAAGTGGTCGAAGCAATTAAACAACATAAAAGCCAAGTAGGCGATAGACTCGAGGAACTTGATGAACGCATGCGAGCATCAAGGCATTCAGTTGGGAAACAGCATGGGATGGAATTCGGAGAGGCATTCAAACGCTTAATCTATAATTAATGTATCTACTGATGAGGAAATCGCTCGTCGTATTGTCGGGAATCCTACTACTCCCAACACTATTATTCGCGCTTCTGTTCTTCGAAACCAACACATCCTTACTCAAGTCCGCCTTCTACATTGACGGCCTCACCGAACACAAATCTTACGATCTACTGTCGAATTCTGTAATTCCAACGATTGCCGAACGAAAACTTGAACAAATTGAGGGTATCCCTGATGCCTTCATGCCCACCTCCGCCGAAATTATCAGATTGTCTCACTCGCTCATTCCTGAATCTCTACTACGAGACACTGTCGAGAAGACACTGTTAGTTGTCTTGCCTTATCTCCGGAACGAGACCGATACCTTCATCATCACCTTGTCCAGCGAGAATATAGTGGCACCTGCGATGCGAGAGATCGAGGCATTCATAGATAACCACGAACAGGAACTCCACACTCACATCCTTGGCGATACGGTGCCTACCATGATCGACACTTATTTCCTCGGAGAGGATGCAAATAGCCAGCAGCAAATCCTATCAGGAGAACACATAGGAGATGTTCTCGTAACCAATGTACCTTCTGGGTGGCTGGTTACTCAACTGAAGCACGGGCTCGATAACATCGTCCCATACGTGACCGGGGAATCTGATAACTTCTCGTTCCGATTTAACTTACGCCGAGACACAAACCTTGACGTTGCCCTGACGCAATTAATTGTTAATTCAGGTTTCGCGATACACCTCATTGAAGACAGGCTGATCTCCCTAACCACGAACAACTTGTTATCTCTGCCGCCTCTCACGCCAGGGATGGCTTGGAGTGAGAGCGAAATACAGTCGTTATTAAAACCTCTGCTTAGCGACCATGCCTTGGACAAGCAGGCCTCAATCATCAGCTTACAAATGGGCTCCTATCTAACTGGTCAAGAGAATACTTTCGAAGGCGTGATCAATTTGTCTGACGGGAAACGTATAATCGACGACCAACTCAAACAACTGACTCGGAAGAAAATCCGTGATGAACTAGTCGCTCTCCCTCCCTGTACGGCTAAATCCCATAACAGACATTCCATGGGCGCGTCTGAGATTATGTTCCCACAGTGCCTAGGTTCCGTAACAGAAACAGACTTGTTCGTGGAATCTCTCACAAGCGATGTAATGCTCGCGACCAAAAACGCAATTCCAACAACGATCCCTTATCGCTATGAAGACTTCGAATTGTCGCTCACCAAGCGACAACGAAACGGAGTTCACTTCATCAGACAACTAATACGCGAAGGGTGGGCTTACGATGAATCCCGATTGAAGCTCGATCTGACCAAATACGAGCAACACGGGTTACACATGCTAGTCACGGAAGCTCGAGCAGCTTTTGATACAGGATTGACTTATACGAATCGGGAATTTGAGCAACATCTAACGCAATTCCTAGGCCCGAATGCAGCTGTGAATCTTGCGCGATTTAGATCTTTCCTCGGACTGATCAATACTGTCGGTCCAGCAATCTATTCATTACCGTTCTTGCTAATCCTTACCCTTGGGTTATCTGGAACTGGTTCTATGATTGCTCGACTACGGTTATCAATGTCCATGCTTGCATTTTCCTCATCCGTCATTTTCGTTTCCACGACAGTAATCCAGTCATGGCTTTTACACCTGTTCATGGATCCAGACAACGGGCTCCTTAGCAACCAGATCAACATTTCGTTTACGCATGAGTTACTCACCTTAGTGGAAGCCTTGGCATCTGACTTCATTCATAGAATTGTTTTGGACTCTTTTGTATTAGCTACGCTTTCCATTTGCACGCTCTGTTTATGTCAACTCTGGATTTGGCGTCAAGACCGATCTTCAGGAAGCCCAGACCCCCTCGGTTTATCTTCCAGTCCTAATGTTTAGTTCCTAACAGCTTGTCGAAAAGTGCTTGCCAGTCAGAGCTCGATTTCATGCCGTAACTGGTCCTTTGAACAATTACCCCCGTGTCATCCAAGGCTACTAAGGTAGCCTGGCTGCGAACGTTGTAACCCAATATAATTTCGGTATTCCCCGGGACAAGATCCCAAGGCAACTTATATTCTGCTCGATAACGGCGTAGCCTAGCCGGCAGTTCTGTCGGATCTACGCTTATCCCCAACACGGCCACCTTGCCAGAGTATTGACTTTCTATTTCCTGCAGTAGCCGAAACTCGGCTAGGCAAACGGGTCACCAAGTCGCAAAAAAATAGAGGATTAACGGGCGATCCCTGTAGGATTGAAGCGTCAATTCTCTCCCATCCAGAGCATACAGAAGAAAGTCAGGGGCAATATGTCCTTGAGAATCCCCGACCACGATCTTCTGAGGCTCGGTAGGGGCCGCAGTCATACCTAGAACTGAGGCTTCAGACCGCAAAGAAGTCGAAGCAGACGATGCACACTCTAATAACAAAAATGGAATTAGAATTATCAAACTCACCTTCCACCAAGTTACAACTCTCGTACTATCCAAGCTTAAAGCTAACACTTTATTATCTCGCTCGAACCAAGTTTGCGATATTTCGCTCTAACGGATACGAAACTTATGTGGCAAATGATTGGTGTTCGTTTGGTTACCTTAGTGTGAATTATCTGTAAAGTGGGCTTCAAGTTTCCACAGGTCTACTGAGTGGAGCTTCAGAGTCACTCTATCTCCAATATCGGTTTGGTGATTCAAATAAACTCCTACCCTAAATGGGAACGTCTCTAGCTCAATCAAGGCATGATGCCGCCTAGAATCTAGGACCATTCCTGCAAATTCCTCACCGGATCTATTTTCTAGGTACCTTAGCACCCAATATCGTGTGCGTTCTGTTTCCGCTCGTGCTATCTCCCGAAGCCGTATATTCGCAGGACAAAGCAACTGAGACAACATTTCGCGATCATAAGGGAATCTATTTTCCGTAAGGAATCCTATCACTTGTCGCTGTATTACGAGATCGGGAAACCTTCGAAGCGGTGCAGTGCTTCGCAAATATACAGGGAGACCTAAAGTCCCATGTGGTTTCGGGTCAACGGAAAGCCCCCCTGGCTTCATTCGGCGTAAAGCAAGTGATGTCCATAAAATCTCGTTGTCGCTAGGCAAGTCTTGCAAATCTACTGGGTCTTGGTAACGAAAAATCGTTGGGATATTGTTCGTTTTACAAAATTCTGCCACGAGGCGATTGGCAAGCACCATAAACTCAGCAACCATCCTTCTGGCAGGAGTCGGCTCTGAGGACTGAACAGAGATATCACCGCTTGAATCAACGACTACTTTGATCTCGGGCCGCCGAATTTCTATAGCCCCTGCTTGGATACGCCGTTCAAGGAAAACCTTGGCGATTAAGTCGAGATCACGCATCATAGGCGCATGAGGGGAGTCTTTCCCTTTAAGAATTTGGTCAACTTCTACGTACGTCAGTCGAGCTCTGCTTTGTACGACAGAAGCCACAATCTCACATTCCGTGATCTGCGTTTGCCGATCTAAATGGATGAGCAAACTCATGGCTTGCCTTGGCCTACCAGGCAGCAAGCTCCCAAAATCTTCCGCGACGGCTGTAGGGAGCATGTGGATTATCCTATCGGGAAGATACACGCTCCCCATCCGCCGACACGCCTCAGCATCCAGCTCACTCCCTCCAGGGATGAGCGACGTTACATCAGAAATGTGGATCCCCAACAGATACCCATCGTCGCCCTTATCAATTAAAGATAGGCCATCATCGATGTCGAGAGTCGTCCGTTCATCTATGGTGTACACCGGAGTTTCGAGAAGATCACGACGCCCTGCGACAATGTCGTCCATCGGCAACTCTTGGAGCTTGGCAACGAGCTCTAAGGGGAATTCCAATTGTATACCTCGCCTATACAAGCCCAGAGGCTCATGATCATGATAAACTCCAACATTCACGAGAACACGGAAGGCCGCCTTTTGCAGATCGGATTTCCCGCCAGTAAGCGCTCTAGTTAACTGTTTCGCGGATCGACTATCTTCATATTCTTCGCCAAAAATAGCGAATCCTTCCAAGTCTCTCAACCACAAGTCATGTTGGGTTGTCCATCTAGTTGGCGCTCTACCTCCGTGTATCCAAGAAGCAAACTCTTCCCATTCATTAATTAGAAGGGATAATTTTCTACGCTCCTGAACCAGCCTCTCTATCTCCCCCTCAGACCTGGGAACCCAACAACCTTTTTGCTCGAAGAAATACAGGTTAGACTTATGTAGTGCCATAAGAAGTCCAAGTTCTTCTAGAGAAGCATCCGGATTTCGCCCGATGAGCTCTCGTAGCTGTGTCAACGTGACGAACTCAATATCTTGGTAAATCGTTTCCCAAACAGTCTTTAGATCAGTCTCATCGAAGAGTGCTTGGCATCTGTCCCGCCAATCCGGGAAGTCATCACGACTAACGACCAAATCGATTCTGCCCAAGATTTGCTGAGAATTGATGCGAAATGTTTCGTCCCCACTGTCGACCAAAACCTTGGACAACACGTCCGATTGGCATCGGCCCAAAAGAAATTCGCCATGATGCCTAAATAATATGATTTCGGTAAACAATCCGACGTGTTCTAGACCGTATTTGGGCGCAGGTGTTTTATTATCTGAGTCCATATGGAATACTCACTATTGTCGTCTTCAGTTCAATTCGTGGCACTAAATGAAGCAGATGATGGACCACATCTAAAATTACTTATCAATTTCGACTATCTAAAAATTGACGTTATGAGAAACACTAGCATAACGTCAATCGCTACCCATCACTCCAACTGAAAAATTACGGGGAATGGTCAAGTGAAGTCTAGACGGAGATCTACCGTGTCACAGAGATCCTATAGACTACGAAAACCCCTCTAGTTTATCACCAATATCTTGAAGGAATTGTTCTACTTCAGGTGCAAGAGGCATTTGGTTTTCCATAGCGGCTTGCCCCCCAGTATTGACCCAGTCCTCACGAGAATCGTAGTAGCTCTCCAACCTACGCACCAAGGCCTTAACAGCTGGATTCCTGTCTACGGCTGAACTCACCTCACGATATTGTTCATCTCCTTGGTCTAACTGAACCAAATCTTCCGGGAAGTTGTATAGCTCACTTAATACCTGAAGTAGCCGGGCTTTACCAGCATGATCCTCTTCAAGTTCAAGGTATTGAGGCAAATGCACCATGACACTAACGTTTTCTACACCTAACTTGTCTGTGGCATCCGATACCAAATTCATGATACTTGTTGGACCTTGATACGCGTTCCGCTGTGTGGATACACCAGATAATCCCGTGAGCGGTGCCCCATTGAAGTTTCCCGTGACACGGAGAGGTCGTGTATGAGGGACAGCATTATACATCCCCCCGATCCGGCAATACCTGCGAACATTAAACGACTTTATTACTTCGACAATTGAATCTATGTATTCTTCCGCAAAAATATGTGGTTCGAGAAGATGGAGGAACAGGAAATCAGGAGGCTGTTGCCGGCGAACGGCCATAATCGTACTGTTAGGAAGAGTTAGAGAGCGTTTACCGTCGATTGTCCTTGTCTGGGGTCGGTAACGGGTGAAATCAAAGAATGTTCCAGGCCTGATCAGTCTTCCTATTTCTTCAGCATCGAAATATTCTTCTAAACGATCGAGGACTAGAGTGCCAACGTTCCCTGCGTCCAGCCAAGGTCTCAGCATTGCAATTACGTGTGGGTCGCGCAGCTTCGGGCGGGGCTCATGGATTTCAAATGCGTGAATCCTCATATCTGTTCCATGTTCGCAGACCCCTACCAGTTTTGCAACACTCACTAATGCAAGATTGTCTAGGCATCGTCTTGGGTTATCAAAAGCTGCTCAGCTTCAGTTTCAATCTGACGCATCACTCTACGCAATGGCAATCCCAAATCTTTTGAGGCCTTCAGGCAAGCCTCGTATTCCGGCATAATCGCCCATGGTTTACCACTAAGATACTTTACTTTGACAGGGAATCTTCCAAGAGTAGTATCTATTTCAATTGACGTTCTTTCGAGAGCATATCTATCTACATCGCGACGTCGAATCCCTAAAGTGGTTGTTTCCTTAAATATTATGTCTACCGCGGTACGTTCTATACTTTTGGAAATCAAAACACTCAAGGTTACTCCGGGACGATCTTTCTTCATCTGGATTGGCGTAATCCATACATCTTTCGCGCCTAGCACTTGAAGTTTGTCTCGTACGAACCCATAGACTTGAGGGTTCATGTCATCGATGTTTGTTTCTAGCAGACACAACTCCTCTCTTTCAGCACAAGTATGTTCACCCAGCCACAGACCGACGGCATTAGGGACAGACGAGGGGTCTCTCGACCCTAACCCATATCCTACGGACTGTAGTTCAAATACCGGTTTCTGGAAGCTCGCGATAGTAGTCAACAAGGCAGTGCCTGTTGGGGTAACCATCTCTCCTCGATGATCGGTTGGTCGAAGCGGAGCGCCGACCATAGCGGCTAACTCCATCGTCACCGGGGCCGCCGCTGGAAGCACTCCATGTTCAGAAGCAATGCTTCCTACACCTACGGGAATCGCAGAACAATAGACTTCAGACACTCCCAAAATTTCAAGTCCTATCAACACGCCAAGCACATCGATAATCGTATCAGTTGATCCTAATTCTTGTGGGCGAGGTGACTCCATCCCCGGTCCAACCCGGTGCGCGCGCCTCTCAGCCTCTTCCAATCGCCTAAACACTTCAAAGGCTTTCGTCCGAACAGCAGGAGATAACTCACTTGCTTCCAGAACAGTGCGGAACCCTTCCCAGTCATAACGGACATCCTCGTCTATCTGCACTTGCACAGAAGTCCCATGTAGGCCTCCGCGATGCCCATCCTCAACTTTCAGCACGAAATCGGGGATGGGAAGCTTCTTCAATTCGGCTTCAAGATTGTTTATCAGGAGTCCAGAATCTAGAAGTGCCCCTAGGAGCATATCTCCACTGGCACCGCCGATAAGGTCCAGATATGCGAGTTTCATACGAGTACTCAGTTCACTTAACGCGGAGCGGGATATTCATGTTTCCTGAACGATACCCAATCATATCGAGTGTCACATAGAGGTAACCTAAGCTGCGGAAATGCTTCACGATCGCACTCCTCAAACCATCATCCCACACCCGACACAGTTCATCTGGCCCAACCTCAATCCTTGCCAGAGTATCATGATGACGTACTCGCACTTCAACGAACCCCTTCGAGTGCAAAAAGCTTTCTGCCCCAGCTATCATGCGCAAAGCATCCACACTCACCGGTGTGCCATAAGGGATTCGCGACGAAAGACAAGCTTGTGCCGGTTTATCCCACGTTGGCAAACCTCGTTCACGTGACAGTTCTCGGACCTCCAATTTATTTATTCCAGCCTCGACAAAAGGGTTCCGGACGTTGTATTCCCTCGCGGCTGCCAATCCAGGCCGAAAATCTTTGAGGTCGTCCAGATTAGTCCCACTGGCTACCCACGCGTAATTCTCCAGCTCAGCAAGCTGTCCCAGTCGAGTATGGAGTTCGACTTTACAGAAGTAACACCGACGGGGACTATTCGCCTGATAATCAGGCCTCTCAACTTCAGCAGTTTCGATTACCCTATGATTCACCCCATAGCTCATTGCTAGGCGTACGGCGTCGTCTAGTTCTGACGGCGCTAGAGATGGAGAACGCGCCGTAACTGCTAACGCCCGTAATCCCAAAACGTCGTGCGCTGTAACGGCCAAGAGACTGCTATCAACGCCTCCAGAGTAAGCTACAATCACTGAGCCCATCTCTTCAATGATTTCAATGAGATTCACTTTCTTCTGTTCTAAACTATCCATCGAATTGCCCCCCAGTAACGGATATCCGTTTCTCTTTAGTTCGGTTGTTGATTCTATTTTGGCCGAGGAACGAGTGTTCTAGCGCTTCTGCAACACTGTCTATTTCATACACCTGCATACTACGATTAGACAATGTATTGTGGTCGCCTCGTAAAACTGCCAATTCGAACCCAAGTCGCTCGGCTTCTTGGAGTCGTCTCTTGAACTGCGGTATCGGTCGTACCTCTCCACTTAACCCGATCTCTCCTATTGCAACCAGCGTTTCCTTTACCGGAACACCGCGCACGCTTGACGCTATCGCCAAAGCGATACCAAGATCTGCCGCGGGTTCATCCAATCGAATTCCCCCAACAACGTTTACAATTATATCCTGACCACTCAATCGTAAACCGACCCGGCGATCCAGCACCGCCGCAATCATCAGGACACGACTTAGGTCCAAACCATTCGCGACTCTACGCGGAATCGGACCATATGAAGGTGAGGTCAATGCCTGAACTTCAACAAGCAGAGTCCGTGTCCCCTGGATTACCGGCACCACAACTGAACCTATCGGCGTAGTTCTGCGGTGTGCTAGCAGGGCTCGCGACGGATCATCAACGATTCTTAAGCCGTTCTCTTCCATCTGGTATACGGCAACCTCGTCCGTAGAACCAAACCGATTCTTGACACCCCGCAACACACGGAACGCTCCCATTCCGTCACCTTCTAAGTGCAAGACTACATCAACCATATGCTCTAGAACACGTGGCCCAGCAATCTCTCCTTCTTTCGTAACATGACCGGCCAAAAGTATCGGTACGTTATGTGTCTTTCCCCATGTCAACATTTGCCGTGCACATTCACGGATTTGGCTTAAACTTCCAGGAACCGCCGATAACTCTTCCGAGTAAATAGTCTGGATCGAATCTATAATCACGGCATTAATCTGCATCGCATCGAGAGTATCCAATATTGCATGCAGACTAGTTTCTCCTAGCAGATAGATCCCTTTCCCTTTCATCGAAAGTCGTTGAGCGCGCATCCACACTTGCCCTGGAGATTCTTCACCTGAAACATAGAGGACTCGTCGGTTCTCATCTTGGGCGATGCCAGAGGCAAGTGAAGCAGCGATTTGCAGCAGCAAAGTAGATTTGCCAATACCGGGATCTCCAGCCAAGAGGACAACCGAACCTGGCACCAGACCTCCCCCAAGCACACGATTCAGTTCGTTGTCGGAGGTTGCGATTCGTGGCATCGACTGGGGAGAGACGCTAGAGAGCTCCACAGGCTCTGTTTTTTCGTTTTTTAGCCATCCTACCTGGCGGCCTGATCTGACAAGCTTCTCTTCTAGGGGCTCCTGGATACCGCAAGCGTGGCAAAATCCCATCCATCTGGGCTCCTCCTCACCACAATGAGCACAGAAGAACAATTTTTCCTTCGCGTTAAGTGCCATTACACAATCCCTCAATACACTCACATGATCGTGCCTCAGAATCGTGTGCAGAACCAGCCTAGACCTGTTAACGGTATGAGACCAATTCCATTTGGAATGCCAAATGCCTTAGAGGCGATCCAACTAACTAGAAAGGGCCACAGCTTCGGAACGAACGACTATCTCTCCATCTGCTACGTCAAGTATCACCGTTTCGCCAGGAAGGAACCTGTGAGTAAGCAATTCTTCCGAAAGAAGGTCTTCCACTTTATCTTGGATTACCCTTCGCAGCGGCCGCGCACCGAAATCTGGATCGTAACCTTTCTCAGCCAAAAGCCCTTTGGCTTTTGCAGTGACCTCTAGGTCCATCCCATGCTCTAGTAACTGTATGCGCACTTGATCCAACATAAGGTCCACAATCTGTGTAATGTGATCTCGGATCAGAGCATGGAAAACCACAGTTGCATCGATCCGGTTAAGAAATTCTGGACGGAAAAATCGCTTAACCTCACCCAGAACTTTGTCCTTCATACGACGATAATTTTCTTCGAAATTGGAGGTCGAATCAGCTTTGAGGGTGAAACCCAAACTCGTATCTTTACGAATCAAGTCAGATCCTAGGTTACTAGTCATAATGATCACCGCGTTGCGGAAATCTACCTTCCGGCCCTTCGCATCGGTGAGGTGCCCATCATCAAAGATCTGAAGAAGGATGTTAAACACATCCGGGTGGGCTTTTTCTATCTCATCTAAGAGGATCACCGCATGTGGTTTGCGTCGTATTGCCTCGGTTAATTGGCCTCCTTCATCGTACCCCACATAGCCCGGAGGAGCACCAACTAAACGTGCTACTGTGTGCCTCTCCATGAATTCAGACATGTCTAGTCGCTTCAGTGCATCATCTGACCCAAAAAGAAATTCTGACAATGCACGAGCAAGTTCAGTTTTCCCAACACCTGTTGGACCCAAGAACATAAAGACGCCGACTGGGCGACGTGGGTCCTTGATACCGGCACGCGCCCGACGCACGGCTTTCGCCACAGTCACAATTGCCTCATCCTGACCAATAATACGCTGATGGAGATGTTCTTCCATCTTTAATAGTCGCTCTGTCTCCTCAACTTGTAGCCGAGAAAGTGGAATGCCGGTCCACATAGAAACAACAGCTGCAATGTCATCCGCATGCACTAACACTTCCTCTTCTTCTTGCCGTTGTTCCATCTGCTCTTCGAGATTTCCCATCTTTTCTTCGAGTTTCTGTTCTCTCTCCCGCAATTCAGCAGCAAATTCATACTGCTGATTGGCAATCGCCTCTTCTTTCTCATTGCGAACACTGTCCAAGACTTTGGTGGCTTCCTTAAGAGACAGCGGCGATGACGTTCGATTGATCCGAACTCGCGATGCACCTTCATCAATGAGATCGATAGCTTTATCCGGTAGAAATCGGTCAGATATAAATCGAGCTGCCAGCTTCGCAGCTCCCTTCAAGGCATCATCGGTTATGGTCAGCCGATGGTGTTCTTCATAACGAGTCTTAACGTGCCTAAGAATCTCGAGAGTCTCTTCAATCGTTGGTTCTTCTACCAAAATCGGCTGGAACCGCCGTTCCAACGCTGGGTCGCGTTCAACATACTTTCGGTAATCATCCATCGTAGTCGCACCCAGAACTTGTATCTCTCCGCGAGAAAGTGACGGCTTCAAAATGTTGGCAGCGTCAACAGCGCCTTCCGCGGCTCCAGCACCCACCAAGGTATGCATTTCATCTATAAACAATACGCAACTGCGCGAGGTCTTCAATTCTTCTACGACTTTCTTCAATCGCTCTTCGAATTCGCCTCGATATTTCGTGCCAGCAACAAGCGCTCCCATATCAAGAGTCATCAGCCGTTTACCCTGTAAAGTCTCCGGGACATCTCCGCTGATGATTCGTTGCGCTAAAGCTTCTACGATGGCCGTCTTACCAACACCAGGCTCGCCAATTAGCACTGGATTATTCTTAGTCCTACGGGAAAGTATTTGGATTACACGTTGAATTTCGGTTTGCCTGCCCCACACCGGATCAAGTTTCCCATTACGCGCCAAAGCGGTTAAATCGACTCCCAACTGATCAAGCGTGGGGGTCCGAGAACTTGATCGACTACCAGGATTCACGCCAGTTGACGAACTCTGCCCCACAACGCGCTGAGATTCAGCTCGAGCTTTCTCTAATGTAACGCCTAGACTTTCAAGGACCCCAGCGGCGACACCATCTCCTTCACGTAATAACCCAATGAGCAGGTGTTCGGTACCTATATACTGGTGGTTCATTCGACGGGCTTCATCCACAGCAAGCTCAATGACTTTCTTTGCTCGTGGCGTCAAGCCTATGTTTTCCCCACTGACCGGATTGTCTCCTCTCCCTATAATAAACTCAACAGCTGACCGTATTTTCTGAAGATTGACGTTCATGTTATTAAGAACGCGCGCAGCTACCCCTTCACCTTCGCGAACCAACCCCTGAAGGATGTGCTCGGTCCCGATATAATTGTGATTAAACCTAATCGCTTCTTCTTGAGCAAGTGAGAGGACACGCCTAGCACGCTCTGAGAACTTCTCAAACCTACTTGCCATTTTGGTCTCCTACCAACAAACTCGAGTCTTTATTATGGCCGTTAAGCCACCTCTTGCAAACATTGCTTCAGACTTAGAGATATCCGCTTCCGCTCGGGATCAATGCGCAATATCTTGACGAAACACGTATCACCTTCATGGACTACCTCTCTCGGGTGAGCCACATGTCTATCGCTTAACTCGGAAATATGTATGAGCCCTTCAATTCCTTCCTCTAACAGAACAAAGGCGCCAAAAGGGGCGAGACGAACGATCGTTCCTCTCACAACGGCTCCTTCTGCATGTGTGCCGATCAACTCCTGCCAAGGACCGGTGCGCACGCGCCTGAGACTGAGAGATATACGCTCAGTCGCTCGATCCACACTGAGAACATAGACGGACACTTCCTCTCCAAGTTCAAGCACTTGTTCCGGTAACGCAGTGGAATTCCACGATAATTCTGAAAGATGGATCAGACCCTGCAATCCTCCCAAGTCAACGAAGGTTCCAAACGAGGTGTGTGAAGTAACCGTTCCACTACGAATATCACCTTCTTGAATCTCAGCCAAGATCGCTAATTTTTGTTGTACCTGCCACTCGTCCCGCACGCGCCGTTCGGATACTACTGCCCGTCGTCGATCCTGTGAGAGTTCAAGGACTTTCACAGGAATTCGTGAGCCTCTGGCATGGGCGTCAGCGCCGGCAAGGTTACCTTTGCTACCAACAAGATGTGAATGAGGCACAAAGCACTCAACACCTTTGACCTGCACAACCATACCCCCTCGATTAGATGCAATCACTATCGCATCTACAGACTCACCCGAGCTTTCGGCTCTCTTTAGTAATGCCCAGCCTTCTTCTTGTCTGGCTCGATCGACTGAAAGCTCGATCTGGCCTTCAGAATTCTCTGATCTCAAGATATAGGTGGACAGGCTGTCGCCAACACTCAGCGAATTGAAGTCTTCTAGAGTGAGTGATTGCATCTCGGTAGAGGGAACCAACCCTTCAGACTTGCCTCCAACGTTAACAAGAACCCCCTCGCTGTTTATGCTAACAATTACCCCGTCGATAATTTCCCCAGTCCGAACCTGCTTCCATTCTTCCTCTAATGCAAGGAGCGCTGTCATATCGAGCAGTTCAGGGGATGACTCGTGACTAGATGAAGAGGAAGCCATAATCACCACGCGTAAGCCAGTAGATAGGAATTATTATAGGTTCAGCAGTTTAGAACTGTAAAGGGTGTAATCTCGATTATCAACGGATTTTGTGCCTTCGTCGCCAGAGCCGCAACTGTAGTGAGGGATCTGAGGGCACCATTAATAAAAGTCCCCGGGCAACGGCTTATTTTCCCACCCCACATGGGGCAGTATCGTCAGCGCTGGGGCGTTTCACTACCGTGTTCGGAATGGAAACGGGTGGGACCACCCCGCTCTAGTCACCCGGGGACGTAACGACAATGTTAAAGGATTGGATTATTCTTGTAAAGATTTGTCCGAGTAGTGTAAAGAATTTCGAAAGTGAGTGTCCCACACCGCACGCGATTTAAGAAGCCCTTGCTCGCTAAGGCTTACGAATGCTACACTGCCAAGACAGCCCGTGGAGAAAGCCAAATGGCACACGTGGTGTACGACGATTATCCAAAATTAGCGAATTCAATCCTCGTTGCTGCTTTCAGCGGCTGGCCTGATTCACAGCAAGCATCCTCTCGTGCCCTTCATTACGCGCTCCGACGACTCTCCGCATCCAAGTTCGCAGAGATCGATCCAGAAGAGTTCTATGTCTTTAGCCGTATACGCCCATTATCGCAACCCGCTCTAGACGACACAGACGATCTCCAGTGGCCCTCAAACAAATTCTACTCCTGGAAAAACAAAACAGATAAGCAGGACTTCGTATTCCTGGTAGGCTCAGAACCCAACTTGCGATGGCGAACATTCTCACAAGCGATTCTGGACGTAGCAGATAGATGTAATGTTAAGGAATTTGTATTCCTGGGTAGTCGTCAACGAAATATCCCTCACACTCGACCCCCGTTAGTAACAGGGGTCACCACCCGGGAAGAGAGGCTTCGCTTTTTCGAATCCGAGGGATTCGAAAAAGCGAAGCGGACCGGCCCAGCTAGCATTTCATCAGTATTAAGAGAAGCCTGCGCGGAAAAGAGAATGGACTATACGAGCCTTTGGGCGTTTTTGCCTGAATATCTCCAAGGCACACAAAACCCAAAAGGCTCTTTGACGCTCTTGCAAGCACTAACACGAATGCTAAATCTCGAGATAGAACTGTCGGAATTGGAGGAGGCGACTCGAGCGTTTGATAACCAAATCTCTCACGGCATCACCCAGAATATTGAGTGGCAGCAACTCCTGCGGGAACTAGAAGAACGATATGATAGACGGTCGCAGGCTCAGATGGGCGACCCACGTAACGGGCCATCCAACCCGGATGTGGTTATCGAAGACTTAGAAGCATTCTTACGTCAACAAAAACAACGGCTCGGAAACGAAGATCCAAATTCTCCCTAAGGGGAAAACGTCTTTCTCTCCGAAAAGCGCTCGGGGAAACCACAAAGGACGCTACTCTTGCTTCCCGTCCCCGTCTGGATCCACCTCTCGAAACTCACCTTCCACTGATTCGCCGGTATTGTCTTCGGTGCTTTCGAGATCGCTCGCATCAATTCCTCCTTCCGATGTTTCAGAAGAGGGATCAGCGCCTCCGTAGGCCTGAGCACCTATCTGCTGTAATGACGCGGTTAATTGCTCGATAGACGATTGAATTCGCACCGAGTCCTGACTTTCCTTGGCTTTCCGTAAGTCATCGATCTTACTTTGAACATCACTCTTCACTTCCTCGGGTATGTTCTCAGAATTATCAGTGAGAGTCTTTTCCGCACCATAAATCATTTGGTCTACCGTGTTGCCAAGATCTACCTGTTCTCGTTGTCTTCGATCTTCGTCCGCGTGGTCTTCAGCGTCCTTGATTAAACGATCGATCTCATCAGGAGAGAGCCCTGAACTCGCCTCGATCACAATCTTCTGCTCTCGACCTGTCGCCTCGTCCTTCGCTTGCACACTCAGGATACCATTGGCGTCGATGTCGAACGTAACTTCGATTTTTGGCACACCTCTTGGAGCAGGCAGTATACCGTCCAATATGAACCGTCCAATAGACTTATTAGCGTTTGCCATGGGACGCTCACCCTGTAATACATGAATTTCGACGCTGCCCTGATTATCTTCCGCCGTAGTGAAAACTTGTGACTTAGAACTGGGAATAGTGGTGTTACGATTAATTAAAGCAGTCGTCACACCGCCAAGGGTTTCCAACCCAACGGTAAGGGGTGTTACGTCAAGTAGCAAAATGTCTCTAACATCCCCTTTTAGTACTGCGGCCTGGAGAGCGGCTCCAGCTGCTACGGCCTCATCTGGATTTACTGATTTGTTGGGCTCTTTCTCAAAGAGTCCACGGACTTTTTCGTATACTGCTGGCATCCGGGTCATCCCCCCAACAAGGATCACTTCATCAACCTTGGCATTGGTCACTTCCGCATCTTTCAAGGCTTGAAGACAAGGGTTCTCAATCCGCACCAATAGTTCACTCGCCAACTGCTCCAACTTGGCTCTTGGTAATGTCCGTACAAGATGTTTGGGGCCGGTATGATCCGCGGATATGAATGGGAGGTTGATCTCTGTTTGTGTGACAGACGACAGTTCGACTTTCGCTTTTTCTGCGGCTTCTCGAAGCCTCTGTAGGGCCATTCGATCCTGATTAAGGTCTACGCCTGTCTCTTGGCGGAACTCTTCGACCAGCCAGTCCATAATCACCTGATCAAAGTCGTCACCACCTAAATGAGTGTCTCCGGAAGTCGATAATACCTCGAATACACCTTCACCCAGTCTTAGAATAGTAATATCGAAAGTCCCTCCGCCAAGGTCGAACACAGCAATCGTAGCGTCTGTTTTTTTATCTAACCCATAGGCTAGAGACGCAGCTGTTGGCTCGTTGATAATCCGTAGCACATCTAATCCAGCGATGCGTCCCGCGTCTTTTGTCGCCTGTCTTTGGGCGTCATTGAAATATGCTGGCACTGTTATAACAGCCTCAGTAACTTTGTCACCAAGTTTAGCTTCAGCATCTAGTTTTAATTTTTGCAGGACCATGGCAGAAACTTCTGGTGGTGAGTAGAGTTGTTCGCCCATAGTCACATGAGCGTCGCCATTCGACGCCCGATCAATCGAGTAAGGGAGTCGGCTGACATCAAGCTTCACATTACTATCTTCAAACTTGCGCCCCATTAGACGCTTGATTGAAAAAACGGTCTGTTCTGGATTGACCACTGCCTGACGCTTTGCAGCCAATCCAACGTAACGTTCTCCTGTTTTAGCGTTTACTCCGACTACTGAAGGTGTTATACGAGAACCTTCGGCGTTTTCTAAGACTACTGGCTGCCCCCCTTCAACCACGGCGACAACCGAGTTCGTTGTACCCAAATCAATACCTACTGCCTTTGCCATAAGTCAAACCTCCTAGTTAAACAGATATCTCAAGCGATTTTGATCCTCACAGTACGTCCGCTTAAATTAGAATAACTGGATTTCCAAGTCTCTACCTCCTCCCAATGGGCGAGAGGATTGGATAGAGTCCTTAAATCCCGGAAAATGCAACATCGCCAAAATGTCTTCGACTTGCTGTTGGATAGGGGCCCAAGTTTCTTCGCGCTCCTCCATCAAGCTAGACATCAAACGTTGGACACCCATTAGCCGCGTTACAAGATGAAGCGCCAATTCAACTCCAGCCAGATTCATCCCCCTCTGCTCAACTAAGAATTTGATCATCCTGAGTCGAGCTAGATCGTCTTCAGAATACAAACGCAGCATCCCGTGGGTACGAGACGGCCTCACCAAACCGAGACGCTCATACTTTCGAAGGGTTTGAGGGTGCATTTCCAGAAGCCTCGCAGCTACGCTAATGATGTAAACTCCCCCATCGCTATCCTGATAGCGCGGACCACCGCCCCCTTGGGCATTGGTGGACCGTATCTCGATCTCGCGGCTTTCCCAAGTAGCTTTCGGGACGAACGCAACGGATCTGATTCTCCTAACTGAATACCGCGACCGCAACAGTGATCCTCCTTGCTAGAGTGAATATGCTACAAGTTGATACGGACTGTGTCAAGGTTGCGCCCAGAAAAACACCGCCCGCTGCGTAGGCCCTCAAATGGTTCGCCCAAGAAAACCTTGCTCGTGATAGGGGTTACTCCATGGTATAGCGCTCTTCCAGCCACGGGTCACCACGGGGATGATACCCACGTTCTTCCCAAAACCCCAACCTCTCCTCACCTATGAACTCCAAGCTGTGAACCCATTTTGCGCTCTTCCAGCCATACCGTTTGGGAACCACCAAGCGAAGAGGTCCTCCATGATCAGGATCAAGATCTTGGCCATCGTGGCGGTACGCGAGCAAGACGTCGTCTTCCATTAACGCTTTCAGATCAATATTAACGCTATAGTCACCATAACAATAGACCATGACATGGGACGCAGTAGTCAGGGGTTTGCCAATATTAACCAAAGTTGTAAACGCAACCCCCTCCCATGTGTTGTTAAGACGGCTCCATTGAGTTACACAATGGAAATCCGCGGTAACCGTAATTGGCGGTAGCCCAATGAATTCTTGCCAATTCAAATCAAGCTCTCGTTCAACTAATCCGTATACCTGTAATCGCCATTTGGTGAGGTCAATCTCTGGCGTTGGCCCTACCGTAAGGACCGGAAACTTTTCCGTCACGAACTGGCCAGGCGGGGTCCTTTCCTGAATGTCACCAGGAAGAGTTTGGTGTATAAGCTTAGGTTGACGAGGAAGCCTAGGCAGTGTCATTACACGCGTCCTTAAACTAGCTAGTTCAATGTTGGATTAACAAACGGCCTAATTATCTTAACCACACCCCCTCCAAGCCGCAAGCTGAAGGAGGAATGCCGTTCGCACTTTGCGGCACGAACTGTTTCAGGTGCCAACAACTGTAGGGTATTGAACTTCATTGAAAGAAGTCCTAGAATCCGAAGTGTAAATGAAATCCCCATCCGGCACGACCAGATGGGCATGTTTGGTGCAGAAATTCAATGCACATCGATCGTCAATTGGAATCCACATCATTGATTACAGTGCCTCCTCCCCAAAAGCTGCGCCGCGCGCCTCTGTCACAGGCAACACCGCGACACACATCTAATGAAAGCCTCAGTATGGCGAACCGCTTTGTCTTCAGATCCCTGACCACGAGAGAAAGCACATGGTAGGCGTGGATTATGGGAGTTCATTCGATGAATCATTGCTCCGCGAAGCAGCCATACGTCGCGTCGTCGGGCGCGATCGTCATGTAGAGTTCACCCTCGATGACCACTTAAGCCTAGACACCGTGGAGAGAGGACTCCGTTCTTATCTTCAGAGAACAGGGGAGCGCTTCAAGGGAGGAAGCGTTTCCCTTAACCTTGGTTCTCGACGAGTTACTCAAGACGATCTTAATCAATTGGTCAGGATGCTCGTCGACGAATATGGGCTTCGCGTTATCGGCCTGTGGTGTGGACAGGAATTACTTGAGGAATTATTAACAGACCGCGGCACCCTTCCAGCCGATGTAGTAGTCAGGCCTGCTAGCGACTCGACCCACGATGCTTCCTCCCCTGACACCCTACTCTGGCGCGGGACATGTCGCTCAGGAACAACCGTGCACAATTCAGGTAACCTTGTTGTTCTTGGAGACGTTAACCCAGGAGCAGAGGTAACCGCGACTGGCGACATTCTAATTTTTGGGAAGGTCAGAGGGTTGGCCCATGCGGGCGTGGGCGGGTCCTCAGACACCAGAGCCGTCGTGATCGGGATCAGTCTCGAAGGATCTCAGCTACGGCTGGGCTCGCAAATCCACATCTCCACCCCACAAAGACCTTCCAAGGATCGAAGTCAATCCCCATTCATGGCCCGTATAGAAAACGGTACCATCCGGATAGACCAGTACGCTGCACGCTCCGTATGGCCCCAATGGAGGTAAAATAATGGGACTCACTTCAGCAACCATAATCGTCATTACCTCAGGGAAAGGCGGGGTAGGCAAGACGACTGCTACAGCGAACCTAGGTCCAGCATTGGCGCTTCGTGGGAATCGAGTATTAATAATTGACACCGACATTGGATTAAGAAATCTCGACGTTGTTATGGGGCTCGAGAACAGAATCGTCTATGATTTGGTACAGGTTCTTGAAGGAACTTGTGAAGCCCAACAAGCAATGATCAGGGATCGAATCGCCAAGAATTTATATCTGATCCCAGCGGCACAGACGAGGGACAAAGAGTCTGTTACCGGAGATCAATTGAAAGAGCTTTGCGAGAGCCTCCGCAAAGACTTTGAATACATTTTAATCGACTCGCCAGCAGGAATCGAACATGGCTTCCAGACCGCTATAGCTCCTGCGGACCGAGCAATCGTGATTACCACTCCAGAAGTTTCGGCCGTCCGAGATGCGGACCGAGTAATTGGCCTGATTGAATCATCAGGGCTTCCCACCCCCGACTTAGTTCTTAACAGGGTTCGACCTGCCCTAATCCGCCACGGCGATATGATGGCGAAAGAAGATATTCTATCCTTGCTCTCGGTAAACCTAATAGGCCTCGTTCCTGAGGACGAAACCATTATTACTTCTACAAATAGAGGAATCCCAGCGGTGCACGATAATCGTGCACGGTCAGGTGCTGCGTTTCGGAGAATCGCAACACGTATCGATGGGGAAGATGTACCAATAGTAGACCTTGAGCAGAAAGAGGGGATCTTTAGTCGCCTCAAGCAGATAGTTAACTTCAGAGGAGGTATATCCAGCAGTGGGTAATGTTGTGGAGAACCAACATAATCAAACCGAGACTGAAAACGGGGCTGGGGCACAGAAGTGGGGAATCTGGAAGACTTCTTGGGATTTCATCAATCGAGCATTAAGGGGACGCGCAGCCAGCAAAGGCGCGGCCCACGAACGGCTTCAGTTAGTATTAGTACATGACCGTTCGGGCCTTTCTATAGAAAACCTAAGCGAACTTAAAACCGATCTAGTAACGGTAATTTCCAAGTACCTTGCAATCGAACAGGACTCTCTAGACATCGTGGTCAAGCGCTCCGGGGATTCAATTGCTCTAGTCACAAATATACAAGTAAAAACTAGCTCACGGACAAAACGTCAACAGAGACAACGACCGCCGGCTAAAGGCTCTACCACACAGAGAAGAAAGGCTAGGTCGAAGAAGCAAGCTTGACCACCTTAGGGTTGGCGGTGGAAGCCGGACACTTCTGGTTGAGCACACAAATGTTACAGAGCGGCCTTAAAGCTTTGCACACCTTGCGCCCATGCGTAATCAGCGAGCTATGAAATCTGAATACATCTAATGGCCGGACTTTCGATTCGAGCAAATCATGTGCCGCGTCAGCGCTCACCTTCGGGCCAATTAAGCCGATCCGCTTTGCGACTCGATGGATGTGCGTATCCACAGCCATAGCGGGCATACCAAAAGAAAAACTAAGGACAATCCCAGCCGTTTTCGGTCCCACTCCAGGAAGATCTCTTAACCATGCTTTAGCGTCATCTAGTGAAAGCTCTCTCAAGAATTCAAGATCGAGGCGTCCTTTATCCTGAAGAATCTTCAGTAATGCACCTTGGATCCGTCGTGATTTCTGCCGCGCCAGTCCGGAAACTTTGATCACGGCTTCGATCTCACTCACTTCTGCTTCTAGAACATCTTCCCAAGAGATAAATGCTTTCTTTAATTCAATCAATGCTCGTTCGGCGGTGATATCAGAGGTATGTTGCGTAAGGATAGTGAAAATCAGTTCGGTTAATGGATCGAAGCGTCGACTCCACTCGAATGGACCATATTCTAATTCCAATAGACGCAGAATTTCGTCTACTGCCCACCTCGCGCGTCTAGATTTAGTAGTTACCTTTGAATTATGTGTAATCATCGTGACTCCAGAGGCTCGCGCCATTATAGACGTAGGAATGATCAAATTTATAGACACCAGTCACTTCACTGCTATAATAGTTCTACCTCGTATCACGACAAGGATGCTACTTTGCAAGACATCATTGAAAAGGCCCTCAAAAGTCATAATGCTGATTATCTCGAATTACGTATTGAAGAGACCGAACGGTCCACCTTACGCTACCGGGGACGGGACCTCGAGGAGATTTCCCAGACCACTGGTCTGGGCGGATGTGTCCGTGCTGCCGTTAATGGTGGCTGGGGATTCGTTTCGTTCAACGATCTATCACAACTCCAAGACCGCGTAGCAATGGCTATCCGGCAGGCACGCTTGGTAGGCTCAACGCATACCAACCTAGCTGAGGTTAAACCGACGATTTCCATTTCAGAAACCCAATTCAAAGCGGATCCACGCCTAACCACACTTCAGGAAAAAAAGAGAATCCTTGACCAATACCTCGAACTCCTTTGGACTGAGCCCAAAACTCAAAGCGCCGTCTTAGCGTATTCTGACAGCTATAGAAAGGTTCATTACGGGAACAACGTTGGAACCTACATTTCTTCCCATCGCTCAGATGTTAACTTTCGAGCTGTATCCATTGCGCGAGAGGGCGGAGAGGTCCAACAGGCAGGAATCAGCATGGGAAGCTTGGGTGACTTCACTCTTATGGAAAACCTATACGACGAGGTGGCTGCGCTTCCCAAGAAGGCCCTGGAATTCCTCAAAGCCCCCCCGGTAAAAGGGGGGGAGTACCCGGTTGTACTCGACCCAATCCTCGCAGGTGTGTTCATACACGAGGCGTTCGGACACCTGTCTGAAGCAGATCACGTTTATGAAAATTTGAACTTACAGGAAATCATGACACTTGGGCGCCGCTTCGGTGGCAAACATCTAAATGTTGTGGATGGAGCTGCGATCCCTAATCTCAGGGGAAGTTATGAATACGACGACGAAGGAGTTCCAGCGACCCGAACAGACCTGATTCGTGAAGGGCTCCTTGTGGGTCGTCTTCACTCCAGAGAAACCGCAGCAAAGATGGGAGAAACTCCGACAGGAAACGCGCGGGCAATCAATTATCGTTTCCCTCCAATTGTACGTATGACAAATACCATCATAGAGCCCGGTGAGGCGACCTTTGACGACCTCATCTCTGACATAAAACTTGGGGTGTACTGCGGGAATTGGTATGGCGGGATGACAAGCATGGAACAATTCACTTTCTCAGCCGGTGAAGCACATATGATCAGAAACGGTCGGATTGCCGAACTTGTCCGTCCAGTCCTTTTGTCTGGAAACGTTTTTGTGACGCTTGAGAACTTAGATGCCATAGGTAATGACCTCGATATTAACCAAGGTGGTGGTTGCGGGAAAGGTGGCCAATCTCCTCTCGCTGTAAGCAACGGTAGTCCACACATTCGCCTCAAACGATGCTTGGTAGGGGGAGGATAGAGTGGAAGCTCAGGAGATACTTGAGAAAGCCCGAAAGGGGTGTGATCAAGCCGAGGTGATCCATATCCGGGGCCAGTCGACTCCTGTGATTTTCGAGGCGAATCGATTAAAGAGTATTGAAGAACGGGAATACTCGGAGGTTGGGCTACGCGTTCTGAAAAACGATCGGTTCGGCCTCTCATCGTCTACACGGACATCCGATACCCTTGGGCTCGTTGAACGAAGCCTAGCTTCGGCAGCGTATGGCCCAATCTCATCAATGGAATTCCCGAGTCAGCAAATTTATCCTGAAGTCTCTGTATACGACGCTAATACTCCAGCTATCGCTCTGGAAGAAATGATCTCGATTGGCGAGAGGTTAATCGAACAAATGCGTGTAAGTTGGCCCGACGTGCAATGGGACTGCCGCGTGTCACGTTCGACCAGCAACTTTCAAATCATAAATAGTCGCGGTTGTTCAGCCAGTTACGACAACTCTTCATTCTCAATCAGTATCGAAGGTTCCCTAGTTCGCGGCGAGGACATGTTGTTCGTACAGGACTTCGAAACTGGCTGCCGCCCAATCCTCAATACCTCTTCTATAAAATCTAGCTTAGATCGACAACTCACCTGGGCACAAAACTTAGTAGCAGCTCCAGTAGGCGAAATCCCAGTGATCTTCACACCTATGGGACTGGCGGGCGTAATGCTAGGACCTCTATTGGCGGGGTTTAATGGCAAGGCGGTCCTACAGGGTTCATCGCCCCTCGTCGGAAAATTAGGGGAGCGACTGCTTGATCCAAGAATCACTATTTGGGACGATCCCACACTGCCATATGTTCCAGGCAGCAGAGCATGTGATGACGAAGGCATACCAAGCCGGCGACTCGCCCTTGTCCACGAGGGGATTATCCAAAACTTTCTCTACGATTTGCAAACAGCTGGACAAGCAGGAACCCAAAGCACCGGTAGTGCCTCACGGGCACCAGGAACATTGCCGTCACCTAGTTTCAGTGTAGTCATCGTGCAGCCCGGCATGACCAGTATGTCAGACATTATCAAGGATCAAGAGCAAGCATTGATCGTCGACACGGTACTTGGAGCTGGACAAGGAAATGTGTTGGGAGGGGATTTCTCGGCCAATGTATTACTAGGATACCATGTGTCCCACGGAGAAGTCATTGGCCGGGTGAAAGACACAGTAATCACAGGAAATTCCTATCGCGCCCTGCAGAACATTCGGGCAATAGGCTCTGACAGTCGTTGGCTTGGCGGTACTTTGAGCGCTCCAACGATATGTACAGGAGGGGTAACAGTTTCGTCCCAACAATGAAGGATCTAACTTGGAAATCGATTACTATCTCAGACAACTAACCTCCAGCACCAAACCTATTAACCATAGCGAGTTGGTACACTTTTCGCACCTCAGCAGAAACGACCTCGAGCTACTTAGCAGACACTGGAAACATGTACCTCTCGAACGCAGAAGACTTCTGATCTCTTCAATGAGAAGACTAGCTGAAGACAATATCGAACTTGATTTCACAGCCGTGCTAAAGCTCTGCTTATCCGATGATGACGCCACTATTAGAGAGCACGCGATAGACGGACTCTGGGAATGCGATCACAGTTCACTTATACCTACTCTATTGTCGTCTCTGGTATCGGATAATAGTGCCGATGTACGTGCAGCTGCAGCATCGGCGCTTGGCCGCTTCATAGAACTTGTCCAAGATGGGAAGTTGCTCAATGTGAGAACTGAAGACCTGAGTTATCCGCTTACCGGGATCATCGAGAACGAATCAGAAACACTAGCAGTACGACGCCGATCCCTAGAATCGATTAGTGTTCTCTCGACACCAAATACCTTGCAGTTAATTCGCTCGTGCTACGAGCATCACAATCAACGAATGAAGGAAAGTGCTATATACGCGATGGGGAAAAATGGCCATCCTGCGTGGATCCCTATTCTACTCGCTGAGGTCAGTAACGAGGATCCCGCTATACGATACGAAGCTGCGGCCGCGTGCGGAAGATTGGGCGACCCCTCAAGTATAAACAGCCTTCACAAACTATTGACTCAGGAGGATGATGCCGAGGTGACGGTCGCAGCAATCCATGCTTTGGGAGCTATCGGGGGACCTGCAGCTAAACACGCATTGGTTTCTATTTACGACCCAGACGACGAAGCTGTCAGGGATGAGATCACCAGTACTCTAGAGATATTGGAAGACGAAGAATCGCTACTCTTCGGAGGGGAAGCGGAACTCTTACCTTGACTCTGATCTAACCCGATCCATACAATGTTCTAAGCGAACCACCTAGACACAAAACTATGAGGATTCATTCCAACGTCGAACATCCGGTCTCTGCTGGCGGTGTAGTCTATCGCCTACACGGCGGAACAACTCAAGTCCTATTAGGGACACGAAACAAGCCACGTACTTGGAACCTTCCTAAAGGGACACCCAACCCCGGCGAATCCCTCGAAGAGACAGCCAGTCGAGAGGTCACAGAGGAAACTGGACTACAAGTCGAACTGCGAGAATCGCTGGGATCCATCAGATACTCATTCATGAGTATCTCGGGATGTACACGATATGATAAATCAGTTCACTTTTACCTTATGGAGCCAACTGGTGGAGACTTATCGTTACACGATCATGAGTTCGACGCGGTCGCTTGGTACCCACTAGAAGAAGCTCTACGTTTGCTTACACACAGAAATGAGGCATCCATCCTAGAGAAAGCCGTCTCTCGCATGAGGAAGCCGTGACAATAGGAGAAACCATTCTTAAGGGAAAGAAGGTCACTCTTCGCGAAAAACGGCTATCTGACGCTCACAAAGACTACTGTTGGCGTGCAGATTCAGAACTGGCGCTTCTAGATGCCGCTCAGCCCATCAGGATGACCTACCAGGAGTATTTAAGAATCTTCGAGGATGAACTCCGATTCCCAAGTCCTTGGTCCCGCAGGCTCACAATCGAAGCCAGCGATACTACTCAGATCGGAAACTGTATGTACTATGACATCAACTATGTTAAACGTTCAGCTGAATTAGGAATCCTGATTGGAGACAAGGCGTATTGGGGTCACGGATATGGGACGGATGCTGTTCACACATTGTTGGACTTTATTTTCTCGACGACACCCCTGCAAAAAATGTACCTGCACACGTTAGAATGGAATCTCCGTGCACAAAGAGCATTCGAGAAGTGCGGGTTTGTCGCAAGACGACAGGTACGACGCCAAGGAAAAACTTTTGTTTATATGGAAGTTCTCAAGGAGTAACGGCGTAAGACCGCGAATCGTCTAGCAGGGGCCACGTATATAAATTAGCTCGCTGGAGGGGATGGATTGACCATATCACGCCCCAAAGTACTCGGGAAGATCGCCGCAATCTCCTCGAGAGCCCACGGCCCAGTCGATGACTTCTGTATAACACGCATTGGTTCTGGCTGAGTCATAACTCCGACCTGACCTCCACTCACATGGAAAATCTGCCCATTAATGTCGCGAGCTTCATCAGAGGCCAACCATACAGCCACAGGTGCCACGGCCTCCGGTGGCCTTTCCAATTCTAACTGCGGCAGTTCAGACACGCCTGACGCAGACCGTTGACGACGAGCCGTTCGCACGCTCTGAGGCACAGATGCAGTCATGCGCGTGTCGGCTCCTGGGGAAATACAGTTGCACCGAACCCCATATCGCCCCAGATCACGTGCTACAACTCTCGTAAGGCCTGCAACACCGTCCTTCGCAGCTCCGTAATTAGCCTGACCGGCGTTTCCAATCAATCCTGATGTGGAACTGAACGTTATAATGCTCCCTGCGCCCTGTTTTCGAAAAATGGTACTGACCGGTTTAATCAGAGAAAAATGCCCAGTTAAATGCACTCGAATAACTTCATCCCACTCTTGTTCTGTCATGTTAAAGATCATTCGATCACGCAGTATTCCCGCAGGGTTTGCAAGGATGTCTAATCTACCATACGTGTCTAGTGCTTCCTGAATTATGCTCTCCGCGCTCTCGATACCCACGACGCTTGCATAATTCGCGACAGCAGATCCTCCATCTTCAATGATGGCAGAAACTGTGTCGTCAGCGGGGCGTCTAGACGGGTCAGAACCATCCATCGAAACTCCAAGATCGTTAACAACAACCTTGGCACCATGTTGGGCCATCAAAATAGCAATGGCTTTCCCAATCCCTCGACCGGCCCCTGTGACAATGGCTACTTTCCCGTCAAGAATTCTCTCAGCCATCAGAACTCTCCATTAAATGATATATATTCAGTTGGTGTCGCGCGGAGGGGCTGGGTTCACTAACTCAGCACACACGTCTCGAGGCATAGCTATACGTAGTTCTTCTACTGTCCAGTATCCCTGGGGTTTGAAAATAGCCTTGGAGATACGAGGCTGTGTCATTAAAGCGATGGTGTTTCCGTAAACTAGAAATACCTGACCATTAATATTAACTGCATAATCGCTTGCCAAATACACAGCGAATGGCGCCACATCTTCAGGGGCCATACGAACTCCATCGCCCTCAGCACTCGCAATAGCGAAGTCCCCAGGAAGCTGTTCTCTTTTCGACGGACTTACGGTAGCTGTCATCCTTGTAACAGCACGGGGGGCAATCGAATTACAAGTTACCCCGTAACGTCCCATATCTCTCGCGACGACTTTCGTAAATCCGGCAATCCCAGACTTTGCTGCACCATAGTTGGCTTGCCCAGCATTCCCAATCAATCCAGACTCTGAAGTCATCGTAACTATAGAACCAGACTTCTGATCCCTGAAGTGGCTACACGCATGCTTCACCACGTTGAACGTCCCCTTTAAGTGAACGTTAATAACGTCACCCCACTCTTGTTCACTCATGTTAAAAATCATTCTATCCCGAAGGATACCGTGACTAGTAACAACTGAGTCGAGACGACCGAAAGTCGTAAGCGCCTGACGCACGAGGGACTCGCCAGCGTGAAAATCCGCGACGCTATCGTAATTCGCTACTGCTTGCCCACCCAATTGTTCAATCTCTTCCACGACCTGTGCTGCTGGCCGTGAAGAGTCATCGGTCGATCCATCCACATTAACGCCAGGATCATTCACAACCACGCGCGCCCCATGTCGGGCGAATAACAAGGCAATTCCCCTACCAATTCCACGCCCTGCACCAGTCACTATCGCGACTTTATCCTTCAGTATCTCAGTCAAAGCTTATCCCTCACGCCTCGGGAGAATTACGGTAGCGGAGCCGGGAGTCGTCTTAATTTCATCAGCATTCTTAATCCAGATTTCACAATCAACCAAATGTTGTCCGTCTTCGACATATTTTCGAGAAATGCGTCCTGTGCAGGTAAGTTGAGTCCCCGGGATATCCATGCCTCGATATTGGACATTTAATCTTCTCAGCGTACCCTTTGGCCCCATCCAGTCAGTAATTAATTGCCCCAAGAATGCACTTTTCAAAGCTCCGTGAACAATCACCCCATCTAAGCCGGTATTAAGTGCGAAGTCCTTGTCATAGTGAATTTCGTAGAAGTCTCCGGACGCGCCGGCATATTGGACGAGTTGACGAGTAGTTGGGGTTTTCGTTAGAACAGGCAAAAGATCATCCACTTGAACGTCATCCCAAAATCTCTGATCGCGCATTAGTTTCAACCTCAATAACGGATGATTGTAGAGCGTTGTTTCGCGACGACTTCGCCATGTTGATTCGTATACGTCACTTCAAGAGTCGCGAAGACTGCAAGCCCAATACTAAGAGTTCTCTGAGTTAAATTGGCTATCCGCGAAACAGCACTAATCTGATCACCAGCACAAACAGGAACGAAGTAGTGCCACTCACTACCACCGTCTAAAACACGACTCAAATGATCCAATTCCGGCACCGAAGGAACAGCCGCCGAGATACTGCGCAAGAAGGTGGGGGGTGCGAGAACGTTCTTAAATCCCGCGTTTTCGGCCGCTCCCTGAGATACCCAAAGTGGGTTCCCATCCCCAATTGCTTCACCAAAACGCTTAATGTGCCCAAGCTCTACGCTAGCTGACATTGCCTCGCCTTCACGACCAATCAGCGACTTCCGAACTTCTTCTGTCAATTTGAGGGGTTTATCCACGTAAAAAACACTCCTTTAGGGACTCCGATCGGAACCAGCCGAGTCTACCGTGAGCGGAAAAACGTGTCAAGACGACACAACGCTGGGTGACTCTCGCAAGCCACCCAGCGTTGTTGTTAACTTCGATTCTCTCGATCCTGGTGCCTAGTAATCCATCGGCGGACCACCCGGCATCGGGGGTTGTTTGTCAGGGAGGTCACTGATCAACGATTCTGTCGTAAGAATCATCGCGGCGACACTAGCTCCATTCTCAAGTGCAGACCGCGTGACCTTGGCAGGATCAATGATGCCGAACTCAAGCATCGGACCATACGACATTTTCTCTGCATCAAAACCGTAATCGGCCTTCTGCTTCTTAATGCTGTCGAGAACGACCGCCGGTTCGCCGCCGGCGTTTTCGACGATCAGTCTGAGCGGCTCATCAAGAGCGTCTTGGATAATGATGGCCCCAGTCTTCTCATCTGTCTCAAGTTCCTTAATTAGCTTGTCGAGAGCCTTCTGGGCTCTAACCATCGCAACCCCACCACCAGGAACAATCCCTTCCTCTACTGCTGCTCGTGTTGCTGACAGCGCATCTTCAACCCGATTCTTCTTCTCTTTAAGTTCGACCTCTGTAGCGGCACCGACTTTGATGACAGCCACGCCACCTGCAAGCTTAGCTAAACGTTCTTGTAGCTTCTCACGATCGAAATCAGAAGTAGTCTCTTCAATCTGGGCTTTGATTTGCTTAATTCGGGACTGAATTTCCTCTTCTGCCCCACTGCCTTCTACAAACGTTGTCTCATCTTTGTTGGCTACGACGCGACGGGCGCGACCCAAATCTTCAACCGCTGTCGTATCCAATTTGCGGCCCATATCTTCACTAATAACCTTGCCCCCGGTCAAGATCGCCATGTCTTCAAGCATAGCTTTCCGGCGATCCCCAAATCCTGGTGCTTTTACCGCAAGGACGTTGAGCGTACCGCGTAATTTGTTCACTACAAGAGTTGCCAGAGCTTCTCCGTCAACATCTTCAGCAACAATCACCAAGTTCTTCGTGACCGCTAAACTCCGCTCAAGAGCGGGCAACATATCCTGAACGGAAGAGATCTTCTTATCGGTGATCAAGATATAAGGCTCCTCTAGAGCTGACTCCATCCGATCAGAGTTGTTGATAAAATACGGGCTGATATAGCCTCGATCGACCTGCATTCCCTCAACGTACTCTACTTCGTACTGAAGACCCCTTGATTCCTCAACGGTGATAACTCCATCCTTGCCAACTTTTTCCATTACTTCAGCGATGAGTTCACCAATTGAATCTTCGTGAGCCGAGAGAGCCGCTACCTGAGCGATCTGCTCACGACCTTCTACCGGCTGGGCCAAGGTCTTAAGATCCTCTTTAACTGCGACAACGGCCTTTTCAATCCCTCGTTTCATTGCCATCGGATCTGCTCCGGCAGCAACATTCTTGAAACCTTCCCTCACGATCGCCTGGGCTAAAACCACAGATGTGGTCGTACCATCGCCAGCCACGTCGTTGGTCTTGCTCGCAGCTTCTTTGATGAGTTGAGCACCCATATTCTGAAATGCGTCCTCAAGCTCAATTTCTTTCGCGATTGTCACACCATCGCTACATACTTGAGGTGGACCAAATTTCTTATCTAGAACGACGTTCCGGCCACGCGGGCCCAGCGTAACTTTTACGGTATTTGCCAGAATATCAAGGCCAGTTTTCAGGCCTTTTCTAGCATCCTCATTGAAAGCTAGTTGCTTCGCCACTGCTCCTCCTTAAAACTTGACACACATATTAGATTCAGAATCGTTCAGCGTATTTATCCGATCTTTGCCATGACGTCCCGCTCACTCAACAGTAAATAGTCTTCACCATCTTCTTTGAGCTCGGTTCCGCCATACTTAGCGTAGATAATTAAGTCGCCTTTTTTTAGTCCAATAGGAATTGTCTTACCTTCATCGTTCGTCCTGCCCGGGCCTACGGCTATGACTTCACCTTCTTGCGGTTTTTCTCTCGCCGTATCGGGAAGAAAGATACCACCTTTCGTGACATCATCCCGTTCAACAGGCTTCACCAAGATTCGATCTCCCATCGGTTGAATACTACGCGCCACAACCTCCTCCTATCACTTCACTAGAACTTTGCCGCGGGGTTAGCAGTCGAATGCGTTGACTGCTAACGACAAATGGTAATTGTGGACTACCGGCTTGTCAAGGGCTGAACGGAAACCATAGACTTCTAGCGATTAGAGACAGCTCGCAAGACCTTCATCCGCCCACAACTGGTTCTTCTAACCTCCATTTTCTCTATGTTCTATTCTGTATGGCAACAGGCACAGCTTGTGTGACTCCTATCTTGAGAAGCGTAGACGGTTCTGCCATAATGTTGATACGCAAATATCAGTTCCTAGGGGGGAAGATGTCAGAAGCAATTAGTAAGGTCACAGAGGAACAAATTATCGAGGCCTTGAGGGACGTATACGATCCAGAGATTCCGGTTAACGTTTACGATTTGGGTTTGATATACGGAATTGACGTCAATGATACCAATGACATCGCCATTGAGATGACTTTGACCGCGCCCGGTTGTGGAATGGGCCCTCACATTGCTCAGAATGCTGAGTGGAGAATCTCAGAAATTGACGGCGTCGGCGACGTACGCGTAGAAATGACTTTCGATCCCCCATGGAACCCAGATATGCTTAAACCAGAAGGCAAGAAACTATTAGGTTTAGACTGAATGAGAACTGCCCAATCTTAAAATGAGCGCTGCTTTATGTCAACTCGCCAACCTACTCCTCAAGAACAGGCTCGACTCCAAGCTATTAAGCGTCAATGGGAACAACGACGCCGGATAACTCAACATCTAGGGAAAATTCGACACAAAATCGGTGTTTACAGCGGTAAGGGTGGCGTCGGGAAAACCACCGTGGCAATCAACATAGCCACGCTCCTAGCCGCACAAGGAGCCCGAGTAGGGATTCTGGACGCTGATATCGATTGTCCCAATGTTGTTAAAGCAATGAAAGCTGAAACTAGACCTCGATATGAAGAAGGAATCCTGCTACCAGAATCCAAGTGGGGAGTTAAGATTCTCTCTATGGGTTTCTTCCAGCAAAATGATGAAGAAGCGATAATCTGGCGCGGCCCGATGATCCACAACGCTCTAACACAATTCCTTGAATCGACTGACTGGGGGGACCTCGATTACCTTGTCACGGACTTACCTCCTGGGACTTCAGACGCTCCACTAACAATCATGCAAACCTTGCCGCTCGACGGCTTTGTAGCAGTCACAACCCCACAGGAACTCGCACTCACTGATGCAAAGCGATCTATCAATATGGTCCGCAAAATGAATCTTCCGATCCTAGGGGTAGTTGAAAACCTCGCAGGAGAGATCTTTGGAGCAGGAGCAGGAGAGGCACTAGCAGATCAGATGGACCTAGAATTCTTGGGAAGGTTAAACCTTCGCCCTGACTATCGAGATACTTCAAAGCCCACAGTGCTGTTAAGCGACCAAGTTCGAGACGAGTATCAAATTATTGTCTCTAACATTGAGAACCGCCTCAGCCAAACTGCGAGCACTGCCTAGTACAGGCAACAGAACTATCCACGGCGCGAGGTTTCTAGACCGATTGAGTATCAAAGTAAATTCCTAAGTTCTTCGTTAATTTTGAGGTACAGACCATTTAAGATGCTTTTGTTAAATCTGGTATCATCAACGGGGAGGCTAGGATGCCAGACCAGTTAGATCGAGACATTGACGAGATATTGCGGTACACACGAAAGAAAAGCTCGTCAGAATCACAACGCTCCGACCACGATTGGCGAATGCGTGAGTCCTATCGAAAGGACTCACTTTTCCGAAGGATTCCTGTCAAACAATTCTTCATTGGCAGTGGATGCTTATTCTTAGCTGGACTAATTCTGAACGCCTTCGGTGCAGGAATTTCGGGCATCGTGTTCTGGATCGGACTGATCGCATTCATATTGGGCTACCTCCTATTAATCGCACGAGCAAGAACCTCTCCTGATCTCACCTGGAGAGGCCGGCCAGTGGACTACGGCACATCATCTAGTCTGTTAATTCGTATACGCCGTTGGTTCCAAAGCTAAGGCTTTTCAAGACTAAGTTCCGCCCTCTATATTGCTTTACGATTTAACCTGTCGCCTCAATAGCTCCATTACGCCTCACCCTAGGACCTTGATGGAGTTTGATTTAATAATCAAAAAAACCTCTCGTCCAGGCTTTATGTCTAACGCAATACTCGCAGACCGGCTAATCTCAACAATTAATTGACTTTCTATATCAATTACAACCATTACACCGTTTTTATAATCGATGACTTTCGCAACGGTTCCACGGATGATATTCCTCGCGCTCAAAGACACGGGAAATTCAGTCGATAAAAGAACATCTGATGCGCGAAACGTCAACAACACAGACCCGCTCGGATACGTGTCAACCTCAGGAATCCATAAATCGAACCCTTTTGCGCGCGCTTTGGTCAGCCCCGTGGCATCACTATCGGCGAATAGCTCCGCCTCAACGAAATTTTCTATCGATTCGCCGTCTAATGCTTCAAACACGAACTCTTTACTGATTAAATGATCAGTCGGCCCGGATGTGACAAGCTTTCCGTTCTCGAGGACGAAGACTTCATCTGTCAAATACATTATCTCTGACAAAGAGTGGGATACATAAATGATAGGGAGATCGTATAGGTCTCGAAGTGTCTTGAAAAATCGAAGGGTCCGGCCCCGAGAGACTGAATCCAAAGCCGTCAAAGGCTCATCCAGTAGGAGGAGTTCCGGCCGAGCTGCCACAGCTCGAGCAATCGATACTCGCTGAGCTTCCCCACCAGACAAACTGTTGGGTCTCCGCTCAAGCAGTTCCCTCAGATCTAAGAGATCGACCAGAGCTCCCGGATTTAGAGCCGCGGGCTTAGTATAATCCCCTCGCAAACCATAAATGATATTCTCCCAGACGCTCATATGCGGGAAGAGCAAGTTATTTTGGAAGACATACCTAACACCACGCATATGAGCGGGCACATTAGTCTTCGAATCAGATGCGAATAATACTGAATTCCCCATCTTGATATATCCATAATCTGGGTCTGTGAGACCTGCTATGCAATCCAATGTGGTGCTTTTGCCGCTACCATTACGCCCAAACAAAGCGTTAATTCCTTCGTTTAGATTCAACGCCAAGTTCAGATCTAAGGCAAAAGCCCCAAAGGCCTTTTGAATCTGCAGAATGAGGGGGAACGCATTGCGCATGCTTAGACATGCCTCCTGACAGATAAATAACGATGGATTATGAGCGCGACTAATGCCAATATAAACGACAACGCGATGAGCCGAATAGCTCCTAGATCATCTCCCGTTTGCAATTGAGTGAAGATGGCAAGAGGCAAAGTTTGGGTCCGGCCTGGAATATTCCCAGCGACTACTATTGTAGCTCCAAACTCACCCAATCCCCGTGCAAAACCCAAGGCAGTTCCAGCCAAGATTCCTTTCGCAGCCAACGGAATTGTAATCGTACGGAACACACGCGATGGACTGGCTCCAAGAGTTCTAGCGGTCTTTTCGAGCTTCACATCGACACTCGCAAAGGCCACTTCAATAGTCCTAGCCATTAACGGAAGTGCCACCAAACCGGCGGCCAATGCAGCTGCACCCCAAGTGAAAACAAAATCGATCCCCAATTTACCTAGAAAAGCTCCCGCCAAGCTGCCCCGCCCAAGCACTATGAGCAACGCATATCCCGTAACAACCGGAGGCATGACTAGAGGCAATGAGATAACCATATCTAGAATCCACTTGCCACGCCAATTGCTTCTGGCGAGAATCCATGCGAATCCGACAGCAAAGGGTAAACCGATAAGTACGCCGACAGTTACCACCCGGATCGAAAGTAACATTACCGCAAGCTCATCGGCAGTGAACAAGTGCATCACTCCCTTCGGTGCTGGGTGCTCTCTCTTTCGAGCAATTTAATCGGAACAAAGCCTCTAATCAACGGATATAGGAATAAACCCCAATGCTTCGAGTTCACGCTGTACATCAGAGCGTCTTAAAAACTCGAGGAATTCCCAGGATAGGTTTTCCATTTTCGTTTCTCTCATAATCGCAACAGGGTAGACAATCTCGGTGTGGCTATCAACGGGAAAAGTGAACACAACCTGGATTTTCGGGCGCACTTTCGCATCAGTCCGATACACGACTGCAGCATCAACATGTTTAGATTCGACGTAGGCAAGGGCAGTCCTAACATCGGATGCAAAAACCAATTTAGATGAGACAAGGTCCCACATCCCCATGGATTGAAGAGCTTGTTTAGCATAGGCTCCGGCTGGCGCCAAGGCTGGATCAGCAATCGCTATTTTCCGGACTGTAGGGGATATTAGCCAAGATACCCCGTCCTCACCGTCCCCGATTCCTTCCAAAGAAGCTAACACCAAACTGTTCTTCAGCACATCTCTACGACTCTCAATCTCAACCAACTCTTCAGAGACGAGACGATCCATCGGTTCGGCGCCTGCACTCAAAAAAATATCAGGGGAAGCACCACGTGCAATCTGCTGAGATAATACCGTCGAACCGCCAAAGCTAAAATTAATCTTAGCTTCATACTTTGACTCAAACTCAGTAGCAACAGGTCGCATGACATCAGTAAGACTGGCGGCCGAGAAGACCAACAGCGACCGTTCTGAATATGAACACCCGCACAAAAAAAGACCAAGAGCCAACATCATCGAGATGATCCAGTTCCGCCTACTATGACCGAACGATGCCCTCTTATCCCAGTGGCACGAAGCACGTGATGTCATGCGCTCTACAAGGCAAGAAGACTCGGGATACCTCCGAGGTTACTAACCTGATTCATTGATCTTCCTAGGCGCGGTTCGAGTAGCCTCCCTAAGTGTATCCAAGTCTTTCCCTTCAAAATAATCGTAATTTAAGGGGATAAAACTCTGCCATTGCTGTGGCACTTGATCTTCAACAAAGATCGCTGTCACAGGACATACAGGTTCGCATGCCGCACAGTCAATGCACTCTTCCGGATTGATATACATCATATTGTCTTCTTCGGTGGTATAGATACAATCGACTGGACAGACGTCTATACAGTCACCATCTTTAACATTGATGCAGGGTTCCGCAATTATATAAGTCATCTGGATTCGGCTCCTTTGTTAGAAACAGTTACGATTTCGGATCTAGTTACAGGGAACGCTTAATATACTATCATCTACATGTCGCAGAAGTCACCAACTCAGACACTTCGAAATGTCGAATTCCTCCCAATTAACCTCAGACCGTAATACCTCGGTCACGTTTATGGTTGTTTAGACTAACAAATGTTTCAGTCCGACGGACTCCGGCGACAGTGCGGATTTCCTTGTTCAGAAAGTCTCCCAACTTTTCTGATGATGCGAGCGTCACCCAAGTGAATACATCGAAAGCGCCCGTGGTGACAGCAACCCAGGACGTTTCAGGCAGAGCTGACAGTTGCAAAGCCACTTCTTGGGTTCGTTCAGGGTCAACCTGTACAGCAACTAACGCCTCAGTTCCATATCCGAACTTCTCTGGATTCGGGAAGGCAACAACTGTAATCAGTTCTTCCTGAACTAGTCGCTTTAGCCGGCGGCGGATCGTCCCCTCACTAACTCCTACCTCACGAGCCACCTGGGCATTAGAACCTCGCCCATTGCGTTGGAGAATCCGTATCATCTGACGATCTATTTGGTCTATTTCGGGCATTATTCTACTTTTTACTCCGCGAACAGATTAGCTGGAATACTATTCTCTTTTACGAATTCTGTCAATTCCATGGCCTCATTAATCTTGGAACCGCTGTAATATCTGGATTATTTAAAGCATTCGCAAATCAAGCAGTACTCTAAAATACCAGATGGCGTGTTATTCAAAATTCCGGGAGTTACGTTAGAATAGCAGTAGTGGTGAAAAATGCGAGAAGTCTTCAACACAACAGTCAATTCGTTGCAAAGTCAGGAACCATGTGTCCTCGTATCGGTAGTACGCACGAAAGGTTCCACCCCCCAAAAGCCAGGGGCAAAACTTATTGTGCGCGCCGACGGATCGGCTGCCGGGACACTGGGCGGGGGTTGCGTCGAAGGCGACATTTGGTTTGCTGCCAAAGAATTGATCCAGAGCCGTGGCACAGCCATCGTGAAAGATTATTTCTTGAATGAAGAACTCGCTGCTCGTGATGGACTTGTCTGCGGCGGGACAATGTACTTCCTCCTCGACTCTATTCAAGACTCCACGAGCATGCTCTCCCACCTGCAAGAAATCCAGAAAGCCTACGATGGTGGCCCAGCTGTAGGACTCGCCACAATGGTAAAGCCTCCAAAAGGTTCCCAAATTCCGATTGGCAAGAAGATTTTGATACGCTCTGATAAAACAAAAACTGGGACGCTAGGTAGCACGGAACTCGACAGGCATGTTGAGCGACGACTGTCGGTTCTAATGGATTATGGACAATCCGAATTCGTAACGCGTGACGACGGCACCGAAGTGTTCCTCGAAGCGTTCACAACCCCCCCACAATTGGTCGTAATGGGTGGCGGGCACATAGCCAGATGCCTCTCCGAACTCTCTATGTCCATGGGATTTGCACTTTATATTATTGATGACCGCCCTGAGTTCGCCAACCCAGAGCGATTCCCAAATGCCATAAATACGATCGTTTCATCATACGATACAGGGCTTGACCAGGTTCCAGTTAGCCGGAACACGTTCATCGTTATCGCCACAAGAGGGCATCAATTTGACGACGTCGCCGCGGAAACGGCAGCGCTCTCACAAGCAGGGTATGTAGGGCTTTTAGGCAGTAAGCGAAAATGTCTGATGATTTATCAAGCTCTATTCGAACGGGGAATCCCAGAAGCATTGATTCGTCGAATTCGCGGGCCAGTCGGCCTCGATCTAGGAGGTCGGACACCCGAAGAGATAGCTCTTAGCATCATGGCCGAGATAACAATGGAACGACTTGGCGGGAATGGACGTCCAATGAAAATGCCAGAAAATCTATTCGCCAAGGCAAAGAGACAAACGCCACAAAGCACCGTCAAGAGTTAACGCCGTGCCATGGATAACATCAATCCTTATAGCTGCGGGCACCTCGAATCGAATGGGCACGCCAAAACCTCTTTTACCCTGGGGAACTCAAAAACTAATCGAACATCAAATACGAACATTAGACGAAGCGGGCGCAGACGAAATAATTGTCGTTCTAGGACACCTTGCGGACGAGGTCGCCCCCTACGTTCGGGGATCGAGCAAACTGGTGACTGTTACCAACCCTGATTACTTAAAAGGAAAGACCTCTTCAATTAAATGCGGGATACTGCGCGCCGATAGCCGAACCACAACATACATGCTATTGGCCGTCGATCAACCAAGAACCTCTCCAATGATCCGTGAATTGATCTTAGAACATCACATTAACAGATCTTTAATTACCCAACCTATCGCCAAGGGAGGGAAGGGCGGCCATCCGTTACTCTTTGATATAACCCTCCGCGAAGACCTTCTAGCAATTACAGAACTAAACCGAGGCGTTAGAGAGGTATTAAATAGCCACGCAAATAACATCAATCGTGTGCCAACAAACTCCGAACTCCCACTAGTCGACATTAACACCAAAGACGAGTTTGAACGTGCTAGAGGCCTATTCCATTCAAGCCGCTCGCTTTCTCCTTAAGTTTTCTTTGACCGCATAATCGACAGATGATAGAATAAAATAGTATTTTTACGGAGTTATCAAAGCACATTCGACTACTGTCCCGTTCTCTGAAAAGCTTTTTATGAACCCACCCACGCGAACAAATTTGCCTGCCACTTCGTTGACCCATTAGTTGAAGTATCTAGCATGTTGTCTCGCATTAATATCCGTCATTTACCTGTAGGAGGTAACAATGATTTTTCAGGTTTGTTTCCGCGCAATAGTCGGCCTTGTTCTGGGAGGCACTGGCTTAGTCATCGGATCATCTGTAGATTCTAGGATTAGTGGCCCTGAATTTATCCCATGGAATTTTACAATCGCGACGATTGGACTATTACTTGGATCGATCTTAGTTCCATATGCCATCATCGTCCCGATTCAGAGAATGAAACAACTCCCTGGATCTTCAATCACGCTCGGGATCACAGGACTGTTGGTCGGACTGTTAGTTGCCGCCCTACTCACAGTTTCTCTTGGGAGAATTCCTGGGGTAGCGGGAGTCGCGGTTCCAATCGTGGCAAGTTTAGCTCTCGGCACCTTGGGGGTGATCCTGTTTGTTAACCGGCAAGACCTTCTCATCTTCAATTTTTCCAACACATTCACAAGCTCAAAACCAAGAAACACTTCTAGAAACTTGATTCTTTTAGATACCAGCGCAATTATCGATGGCCGAATCACTGACGTTGCAGCGACAGGGTTTCTTACAGGCGTGCTCGGGGTCCCTCAGTTCATTTTGAACGAGTTGCAACACATCGCAGACTCTTCCGATCCACTTAGAAGGACACGGGGAAGGCGCGGGCTTGAAGTATTACACAAACTCAGAGACGACTCCGACTTGACTATAGAAATCATTGACCGCGAGGTGCGAAACGGCCTTGATGTAGACGCCATGCTGGTACAAACAGCTCGCGAAATGGGAGCAGCCATACTTACAACAGATTACAATTTAAACAGAGTCGCGGGCCTCCAAGGTGTTTACATACTGAATGTGAACGACCTCGCAAATGCTTTGAAACCAGTAGTCCTGCCTGGTGAAGAAATGCCGATTAAAGTTATTCAAGAGGGTAGAGAGCCGGGACAAGGAGTTGGTTTCTTAGATGACGGTACGATGGTAGTTATTGAAAGTGGAAGACGATTTATAAATAGCCACTTAGATGTGGCTGTAACTCGGATACTCCAAACTGCTGCGGGCCGTATCATTTTCGCGCAGCCCAAAACGGAAAGTCGTTAACTTTGATTGCCGCCTCGCGACCTGTTTCTGGCAGGGTAGGGGCTATAGTGGTAGCCGCTGGCACCAGCAAACGCATGGGTTCTGCGGATAAAATCTTTAGCGAACTTTTGGGGCGACCACTCGTCAGTTACAGCCTCAGCGTTCTCCTTCAATCCAAACTGGTGGACGAGACGATTTTGGTGGTCGCCGACCACAATATGAAAAAGGCTGAAGTTCTGCTACAAGAGGCGTACCCAGAAGGGCAAGTCCAACTTTGTATCGGCGGAGAACGGCGCCAAGATTCGGTCCGTCTAGGGCTGGACTTGCTGCCTCACTGTGATTGGATTGTGATTCACGACGGAGCTCGTCCTTGCCTGGACGGATTAATCCTCTGGAGAGGACTGGATGCTGCCCAGCACACAGGAGCAGCGATACCCGTCATTCCCATCTCTGATACGCTCAAGCAAATCAGCGATCAACACCTAGTATCGGCGACCGTCGACAGGAACAGTTTTTGGGCCACGCAAACCCCACAGGTGTTCAGGCGCGAGATATTGGTACGTGCACATCAACAAATCACCCATCACGTAACCGACGATTCGGGGATGCTCGAGCTTCTTGGATACCAAGTTCGGGTGTTCGACGGAGAGACTGCCAACCTAAAAGTTACTACCCCTCCGGACTTGAAAATTGCCGAAGAACTGTTAAGAACGAGGGCCATATGAATAACTTCCGAGTTGGTATCGGTTACGATGTTCACCAGCTTGTAGAAGGACGCCCCTTACTCCTAGGGGGAATCCAGATTCCTTTCAAAAAAGGCCTTCTCGGCCACAGTGATGGAGATGCGTTAGCACATGCCATCATGGATGCCTTACTTGGCGCGTCCAACTTGGGAGATATTGGACTCCTGTTTCCTTCAGACGAAGATCGCTATAAGGATGCTAACAGTCTTCATTTACTTCGTGAAACGTATGACTTGGTACTTGATGCAGGATGGGAAGTGGTAAACTTGGATGCTACAATCATCGCTGAAGAACCAAAGGTTGCACCACATCTAATAAGCATTCGAGAGAATATCGCTCGAGCCCTAAAACTCAAGCCAACTCTTGTGCATGTCAAAGGAAAAACGAATGACCGTCTTGGATTTCTGGGCGAAGGTTTGGGGATCGCGGTATGGTCTATCGTACTCCTCCAAGGACGATAATGAGAATCTACGATAGCTACACGAATAAGAAGCGCGAGTTTCAGCCGAAGAACACCCCCGTAAGAATGTATGTATGCGGGATTACTCCATATGCGGCAGCTCATGTAGGCCATGCGATGAGCACTGTCCTTTTCGATGTCATGCGCAGATACCTTGAATATTCTGGGTATGTGATTAACCATATCCAGAACTTCACTGACATCGACGACAAGCTTATTACCGCCTCAAACCAAGAAGGGGAATCCGTACAAACTCTAGCTGAATATTATATTGATGAATATCTTCGACATATGGATACCTTAAACGTACAACGCGCACACGAATATCCTCGCGCTAGCCAAATGATCCCTGAGATTATTGCGATGGTCCAAGGATTAGTAGAGAAGGGCTACGCATACGAAAGCAGCGGCGATGTCTACTACAGAGTCACACGATTCGCCAATTACGGGCAACTTAGCCATCGCACCCTTGACGGAATGATGGCAGGAGCGCGAGTAGAAGTGACTGAATTAAAAGAACACCCAATGGATTTCGCTTTATGGAAAACTGCTAAGCCCGGAGAACCCTCTTGGGAAAGCCCTTGGGGTCCAGGTCGTCCCGGATGGCATATTGAATGCAGTGCAATGTCTCTAGCACGTTTAGGACCGGTGCTCGATATTCACGGTGGCGGACAAGATCTTATTTTCCCTCACCATGAGAATGAGATAGCCCAAACAGAAGCTTACACAGGACAATCCCCATTTTCCCACTTCTGGGTACACAACGGACTCTTACAGCTCTCGGATACCAAAATGAGTAAGTCCTTGGGCAACCTCGTAACCATTGCTCAGGCCTTGTCGCAAGTCAGCCCAATGGCTTTGCGTCTCTACTTTCTGAGTTCTCACTACCGAAGTTCATTAGCCTATAGTAAAGAAGGGTTGGCCACCCAAGAAAAAGCCATGAGCCGACTCCGCGACTCGCTACTACGTGAAGCACCAGCCAACCCGACTGGAACGTCTCTTGATCCAGAACAATACAAGCACAGATTCATCACGGCCATGGATGACGATCTGAACACCCCACAGGCTTTGGCAGCACTATTCGACTTGGCTAGAGAGATTAATCGAGTGGTTCCGATGGGAACAAGCATCAAAGCGGCGCAGGGAACCTTGGAGGAACTTCTAGGCGTGCTCGGATTAACTCTGGATGGACCGGTACACGAAGCAACACAATCAGAACCACTTCTTGACATCCTCATAGAACTTCGTAGCGAACTCCGGAACACTCGACAATACGATTTGGCGGATAGTATTCGCAAGCGCCTAGAGAAACTCGGAATTCAACTAGAAGATACGCCAACAGGTACGACTTGGAGTATCGGCAACTAAACTAGAACTACCGCTTGGATTCCTGATAGAGCGATAATGGATTCTGTAATCGTCAATGACCTACGGAAATTGATACCTTCTATGCCGGTATCTTCACGCCCTTCAGACGTGAAATCGGCTTCCAGTGATGCGCTATCCTTTCACGACCATCATCACTGGGAAAAGCTACAAATCAAGACACCACAAATAGTAGTCCGTCCAACTACCACCCAAGAAATCGCCACTCTAGCCCGTTATGCGTCTGACCGAACTATCCCTCTTGTACCACGCGGTGGTGGCACAGGTGTAATGGGGGCTGCAATCCCAACTCGAGGAGGGATCTTAATAGATCTCCGAGGTCTGAATAGCATCGAGATGATCAGTAAAGAAAATCACTTGGTGGTAGTACAGGCAGGAGTGGTCCTAGAAAGCCTTAGTCATAGCTTAACCGGACACAGTTTGCTCCTCGGCCACGATCCCTGGAGCCTACCGATAGCAACAGTTGGGGGAGCTATATCGACTAACGGCATGGGCTATCTAGCGTCCAAATACGGGTCGATGGGCAGCCAAGTAATAGGCCTAGAGATTGTCCTACCCACTGGCGAAGTACTTCCCCCGTCCTACAGCCCCAAATCCGCTGGCCCTGCTCTCAAACATCTCTTTATTGGATCAGAAGGATGTCTCGGCATCATCACCAGAGCAGTGCTCGAGGTTTTTCCAATTCCTGAAGCTCAATCTCTTGACGCCTTTATGTTTCCGAGTTTTGAACATGGATTCCAAGTTATCCGGGAATTCCAATCTTTGGGAATAAATCCGTCGGTCGTAGACTTTGCCGAAGAATTCTCAAAATCCACGGGCCAATGGGAAACCAAACTCTTCCTTGGTTTCCACGGTATCCAATCCGAAGTGATGGCCCTAAAAAAGCGCTCGCATTTCTTATGCCAACGAAATAATGGGCAGGCTCTTCCCCCCTCAGAAGCCTCATCGTTTTGGGAAACACGACATCAAAGTGGTGAGCGCTACAAACGAGAGGTCCTCGATATTCCTCCAGAGTCACGGCCGATACGTCGCATACAACCCATGGATTATCTCCACGTGTCGATCCCTGTTTCCAATATCCTAGAATATCGGCAGGAATGCCAACGCCTTCTTGATTTAAATGGATTCCCCGTAAAGGAATGGTCGATTTGGGCGAGACCAGAGTTTTTCTCTCTGCTACTAACTGATAATAGAGAACAGGCGAGCAAGTCAGCGACGACAATGACAGAAGTAGTAGACGTGATGCTTACAATGGCACAAGACTATGGTGGCACGATGGAATATTGTCACGGAGTGGGCCTAAAGCGAGCACACTTAATGAAACGAGAAATTGGACCAGGGCTAAAAACATTGGACAGGATTAAACGCACTTTAGACCCTGCAAACGTTATGAATCCCGGCAAATTAGGGCTCGACTAGCTACCTGATACCGCCCAGCTTATACCAAGAGAGCTAGATGGGCTACAAAGTTACAACCTGACTACCCATATGCGAAGCTAAATTCCTGGTATGTTCGCCGTCCTGAGAATAGCGATCAAAAGAAATACGACGGTGAAGATAATCGTAAATTGGAAAAGGATGCGTTCCATGCCTCGTCGAACACGATACGTGCCTTGAGCGGACCCGAACAATCCTCCTCCCTGACCTCTAACTTGCAACAAAATTGTCGCGATTAAGAGGATAGAAACCAGGATCTGCGCGACACCTAAATATGTCTCCACATATCTCCTTTTCAACAGCATCAAGGGCTTTACTTATGTTGGCTCCCGTTTTCAATTTGATCAGATAATCGCGTTTTAAGAAGATCAAGAACGACCGCGGGATTCGCGCGACCTTTGGTCATCTTCATCGTCTGTCCAACAAGATAGCGAATCGCTTCTTGTTTCCCGTTGAGATAGTCTCGGACAGCACTTGCGTTAAATTCTATCACTTGATCTAGTATCGGCATAATACTGTCAACGTCGACAATTTGTGATAAGCCTCGTGTATTAACGATTGCCATCGCAGAACCACCGGTTGTAAACAGCTCTTGAAAAACCACCTTAGCTTGCGACGACCCAATAACCCCAGTCTCGACGATCTTGATTAATGACGCCAATTCAGCCGGTGTAATTTTCGCCTCTGAGATTTCAATTCCTCCTGCATTCAGAAGCCGCGCCATTTCTCCGGAGAGCCAATTCACGACAATTTTAGCGTTGGCAGATTGAGCCTGTTCATTTTCCTGAGCTAGCTCGCCTAAAGTTTGCTCAAAGAAATCAGCCGTGCTCTTCGAGCCTGTGATCAGGGCAGCGTCATAATCCGAAAGGCCATGGGCCGACACGAAACGATCCTTTCTTACTCGAGGTAATTCCGGAAGTGAAGCACGAATCTTCTCGACCCATTCCCCTGAGACAAACAACGGCGGAAGATCGGGTTCGGGAAAATACCTGTAGTCATGAGCTTGTTCCTTTGTACGCTGTGACACTGTCTTCCCAGCATCTTCCACCCATCCTCTCGTTTCTTGCACGACTCTTCCATCGTTTTCGAGGAGCGAAGATTGGCGCAAAACCTCATACTCCAAAGCCATGAACACTGAGCGCAGGCTGTTCATATTTTTTACTTCCACCTTAGAAGCAAGGTCGATCGAACCTCGAGGTCGTATCGAGATATTAGCATCGCAACGCATCGCGCCTTTTTCCATATCTGCACTGCTTACACCAAGATATTGGAGGATTGAGCGTACAGCTATTAAATATTGACGAGCTTCTTCCGCAGAACGCATATCAGGTTCGCTAACCATTTCCATCAAAGGGACACCCGATCGGTTCATATCTACTAGAGAATAAGAGGGATCAGGAGGTCTTAAGACGTGCTGAAGCTTGGCAACGTCCTCTTCCAGATGCACCCGCGTGATCCCAATGCGTCGTTGCCTACCTTCAACCTCAAGATCAAGCCAACCATCAGTAGCGATCGGATTCTCATACTGTGATATCTGATAGCCTTTAACTAAGTCCGGATAGGGATAGTTTTTTCTGTCAAATTGGGTGCGACTAGCAATCGTACAGTTGAGAGCCAACCCCGTCATGACTGCAAATTCTACAGCTTGGCTATTCAAAACAGGGAGTACCCCCGGCATTCCCAAACAAACTGGGCAAACCTGGGAATTTGGTTCTCCTTGGACATACGAGGATGGACAGCCGCAAAACATCTTACTCCGTGTAAGAAGCTGAGCGTGAACCTCAAGCCCAATGACCACTTCCCAATCTACACGGCTTTTAGTGGGATTAATTTGCACAATGCAACCAGTATAATCAGTTACAGACAACTACAACAAGTAAATTCTTTGTCAGTGGAGCCATAACGACGGTATAATATTAGGACATGATCACCCATCCAAACGTTACGATAACTGTACTCTTATTCGCCATGTATCGAGAGCGGCTTAACAAGAATTGCTTACGGCTAACTGTAGAGCATCCCGCGACAGTGTTCTCCGTCCTACAACAATTACAGATAGAGCATCCAGATATCGGTCCATTAGTTGAGCATACATTGGTAGCAGTGAACCAAGAATATGCGGAAAGCGACCGAATACTGGCCGAAGGTGATGAACTAGCACTAATACCACCTGTCAGTGGTGGTTGATCGAAATATCTCGGAGCGTTCAGGCAAGGGGATAAAATGGAATCTGGAAAAGTCACAACTATCACCTCTGAGCAACTTGACCCAGAAGCTATCACAGCTATGGTGCGTAAGGATGCGAATGGTGCTACAGCAACATTTCTAGGAACTACTCGAGATGAAACCGAGGGACGAGCAGTTCTGCACCTGGAATACGACATTTACCCAACAATGGCTTACAAAGTTTTCGAAACGATACTTGACGAACTGACAGAAAAATGGGGGATAGCCCAAGCCGTCATAGCCCATCGTTACGGACACGTTCCAATTGGGGAAATTAGCATGGTGGTAGCTATTGGATCACCCCACCGTAAAGAGGCGTTCGCCGCATGCGCATACGCGGTAGATCGCATCAAGGAGATTGCGCCCGTTTGGAAAAAAGAGTTCTACGGTGACGGAGCTGAATGGGTAGGATGCCATACTGATGAGAACAGTTTGTCACTCCGCAATCAGAAATAGCTTGGTCGCAACCTACCACCCAACGCGAATGACCGATAAAGATTGAAACTTAATTGCTTAGCGGACCCTAGGATACCGGAACAAACCGAGAACAAAGACTAACAAGGCGTGAAAATGCGAATGAAAAGCAACCAATGCCCGCAATGCAGTTACCGTAATCCTCCTGGAAGCACTTCTTGCAAATCATGCGGCTCAAAACGACTTAACAACACTTTATCGGTCCGGACGGGATCAATGTTCGCGGCGGCTGATCCTGCCGCACGATCTGACGTGTTACTTCCTCTGGGACGGCTATTAGCTCTAGCGATCATTAGCTTTGGTTTATACTTCCCATTCTGGCTCTACTCTAATTGGAAACGCCTAGCAGCTGAGACTGATGAGCCACATTACCCTCTCTGGCACACCCTTGCCATAGTACTTGTCCCGGTATATGGACTGTTTCGACTGCACCGACACATTGCCATCATCAAAAGCCTCGCCAAAACCAACGACATTGACACGACTCTCGAACCGTTCCCCGTGCTGATCCTGTATTTTCTAGCGGGAATACTCCAGACCCTAGTGTTGCTAGAGGGCCCGGAATCTCTGGCGCTGTTCGCGCTCATCCTTACAATCGCTGCAATGATATGGGCCCAGAGCCCTCTCAACAGCTACTGGTATCAGTCTAGATCCGAAATCTCGAGTCCCTCTGTGTCTGTTTGGGAGATGATATTAGTAGGAATTGGTATCGTGTCTTGGATTGGACTGATCATACCAGCATCACCTTAACTAGATTCATCCCGCAACGGGAACCTCAATAATTGACCTGCTTGCGGGTAGAAACGGCCTTTGATAGCATAAGGTCACAAGGGGAGGGGTCGCATAGTGGTCTAGTGCGGGCGCCTGCTAAGCGCTTAGGGGCTCAAAAGGTCCCTCGAGGGTTCGAATCCCTCTCCCTCCGCCAGCATGGATTAATAAAACGGATTACATATGACACAACAAACGTTACAGTTCGTAAGAAACCTGAGCAAACCAAGTACTGCTATGTTTGGGCAACCCGACTCCTCCAAGCTCGACAATTACTACATTTGGACGGTAGGGTGCCAGATGAACCAAGCAGATTCAGAACGGTTAAGTGTTGCCCTCGACCAGATAGGGCTCAAGCAGGCTCCTTCGATGAGAGAAGCTAAGCTCATCGTCCTTAACTCTTGCGTAGTTCGAAAGAGCGCCGAAGACAAAGTCACGGGAACCTTAGGCCTGCTAAAACCGATACGCTTGGCAAACCCTTCACGGATATTGGCCGTAATGGGATGTATGGTAGGACCAGACCAAACAAGCCTGAAAAAGCAATTCCCATATGTAGACGTTTTCATGCGCCCTCAGGATTACAAACCTCTCTTAAACGTTGTCGGAGAACGCCTAAACATCGATTGGGAAGGATCCATAGGCGCGCCTATCCCCGAGAAGCCAAACGTCTCAGCCTATATCCCGATAATTCACGGCTGCGATTTGTTTTGCAGTTTTTGTATCATTCCTTATCGGCGAGGACGCCAAGTTAGTCGTCCCATCAGAGAAATCGCCAAAGAGGTTCAACTACTGACTGCACGAGGAGTCCGAGAAGTCACACTGCTTGGTCAAACTGTGGACGCGTATGGGGCCGACCTCCCGAGCAAGCCTGATTTAGCCGATCTGCTTCACGAACTGAACTCGATCGCCAGCTTGGAGCGTATCCGATTCCTTACGTCTCATCCAATGTTCATGACAAATAGGATTATCCAAGCCGTAGCGGAACTCCCCAAGGTGTGCGAGCACATTAACCTCCCAGTTCAGGCAGGAGACGACACGATCCTGCAACGGATGCGTCGGACATATGATCGCGAGCAGTATTTAGACCTAGTCAAACGGATTCGAGACACGATACCTGGGGTTTCCTTGACAACAGACGTAATCGTGGGATTTTGTGGGGAAACCCCAGAACAATTTGACCGAACCTTTGACTTGCTCGCAGAGGTAGGATTCGACAAAGTACACGTGGCACCTTATTCAACACGCCCAGGCACTATCGCAGCCCGGAAACTTGCAGACGACGTCAGCCAGGAAGAAAAGACTAGACGACGCCAAGAAATCGAGGATCTGCAGAAACAAGTTGTAAGCAAAATCAATGAACGCCTTCTGGGGCAAACCGTAGAGATCCTTGTAGACAAAAAAAGCCGCGGAAAATGGAGAGGTCGAACTCGCACCGACAAATTAGTTTTCTTTGAAGACAATGAGGTCGATCATACAGGTCGTCTAACCAAAGTCGAGATCACGAAAACAGGACCCTGGTCTCTACAGGGAATACTTGTATAAAGCGACCATTCAGACGGGAGGGTAAATGTCATGGCTACCGAGACTAAGAAAGAAGCACTTACAGAAACACCTGTCAAACCCCTAAAGCTTGGGCATCTAGTGCTTCGAGTACGGGATTTAGATCGTACAGAACGATTCTATACTGAAGTGTTGGGTCTTAACGTGACCGGAAAGGTCCCAGGCCGCATGGTCTTTTTCTCCGCCAGTACTGATTCCTCGCATGAATTAGCAGCTACAGCCGTTGGTGCGGATGCTCCCGGGCCAGAGGCTACCAGAGTAGGACTGTATCACTTTGCGTGGCAGATGGCATCAGTGCGAGAGCTTGAACAACTGTACCGACGACTGAAATCTAGCGGAACCCACATCGCAGGCATTGGTGACCACGGTAACTCTTTTGGAATCTATTTCCTCGACCCAGATGGCAACGAGATCGAAATATACTACGAACTTCCCAAGAATCAATGGGCCGAAGGTAAAGCAATCCCCGGGGGTAAATTCCCACTTAAAGTTAATCTAGGATAGTAAGGCCCGCGAGTCTTGACCCTATCCAGCTATCGACTAACAAATCGACTCCGAGGTCCGTTTCTCTTCACGAGGGGACAGTCGATCATTGCTATCAAGCCAAATGGTGACCGGACCTTGGTTGATTAGCTTGACAACCATGTGCTGTCCAAAGCATCCGGTAGCAACATGTAAACCAGACGAACGGAGTCGCTCTACCACTAATTCGAAGGTCTGTAGCGCTTCTTCGGGAAGGGCAGCTCCGGCGAAACTTGGCCGACGACCCTTCCGTGTATTCGCGTAAAGCGTGAACTGACTCACGATAAGAAGGCTAGCGTTTATATCTAAACAAGATTTATCAAAGCGGCCCAGAGCATCCGGGAAGATTCGTAGGTTTAAAACCTTCCCAACAATATAGTCGGCATCGTCAGATTTATCTTGTTTCCCAATACCAACGAAAACAACGAGACCACGCCCAATACTTCCGACTACCTTTTCTTGGACTTCAACAGTGGCACTAGAGACTCGCTGGACAATTGCTCGCAATGGCTTTGATTAGCCTAAGGTCAGGCTACTCCTCTTTAGGTGCAGTAACTGCTGTCCCTTCTGTTTTCTCGCTTTGCGTCGATTCGGTCTTAGATACCTCGTGCTTCTGATCTGGCTTTGGAGAACTATCCGTATCCTGGTCAGAGAGGGTGCTGTTCCGGCGACTATAATCAGTGACATACCAGCCGGTTCCTTTAAAAATCACAGGCACTAAACTGATCTGGCGATTGGCAATTTTCCCACATTCTGGGCACGGCGCCACCGGCTCCGAGTCAAATCCCTGACGTAACTCAAACCGATGCTTACATTGTTTACATTGATATTCGTATACTGGCACTATATTCCCTCACACTCTGTACAAGAGTCGGCACAATAGGTGCGGCCAATCGGTCACGAGTCTAGCAATCACACTCAAGGAGTGTCAAGAAACGGCTCTCTTTCTCTCTATACCATCCGTATTCGAACTTAAAGTATTGCAACACCTGCCTGCTAGACTGTTCCGAACTCAAATAGAGACAGGGGCAGAGCAAACCTGAGAGTTATACGATCGTTGACAGTAGCTCGCTGGCTAGCTAGAATAGCGTGACTATTTAGTATTTGTTAGGAATCTAATGCTCAAGATCAGATTGCGCCGAGTTGGCAAAAAAGGACAACCCTCTTACCGAATTGTTGTGGCAGATTCTCGTGCACAGCGTGATGGGGCTTTCGTAGAACTCGTAGGCTTCTACAACCCTCTTGTCGATCCCCCAGAAGTGAGACTCGACGAAGCCAAAATTGCGGGATGGCTTTCGAAGGGTGCACAGCCATCGGACCCAGTCCGACACATGCTCGTGAAATCGGGCCTGTTAGAAAGCACAAGAAGCGATGAACGAACTAGTTGAGTTCGTCGCCAAATCCGTGGTGCACGAACCGGATGCCGTGAAAGTGACCGAGAGGGAAGAGGACGGGATACGCATCTTCCAGCTTGAGGTAGCCCCTGATGACAAGGGACGAGTCATCGGCAGACAAGGCCGTGTAGCTGAAGCGATCCGAGTGCTTCTCCGCGTGGCAGCGGTCAAGAATAACACCCGAGCTGTCTTAGAGATTATATAAGGTAGGCATTACCTGCCAGTGCCCAATTATTCCCCTCGGATTAATAAACAAGCTCCAGACAAAGTTATTGTCGGCCGTATCGGGCATCCTTGGGGATTCAAGGGGTATGTTAAAGTCGAGGTGTTAACCGACTTTCCTCACCGTTTTAAACCAGGAGCACTGTTTACGGTCAGCAATCGCGAGCTAACCTGTAAAACGGTTAAGCATCTGTCCCCACGACTAATTGCGCTCAGCTTCTTTGAGGTAGACGATCTCGAGGACATTAAACGCCTTCGGGGTGGATTGATTGAGGTTGGCGGCGATTCGATGGAACCTCTCCCCGAAGGGACGTATTATCATTACCAGCTAATAGGACTTAGAGTAGAAACGGTTGAAAAACAATTTCTCGGCTGCATCACAGACATAATCGTGACAGGAGCAAACGATGTCTACGTCGTGAACGGAGCCGATGGGGAGATATTGCTCCCCGCAATCTCAGAAGTGATACACACGATTAGCCTAGAGCATAACCGCATGACAATAAACCCAATTCCTCCCAGTGGCCTTCACTCTCTCGGTGGAACTTAGATCGACTACAGATTAAGAACACAGATGCACTATGCACATCAGCACACTATGGTTCACTACGATCCCAATCCGGTAGACACCAATATCCAACCTCTGGAAGACTAACGACTGCATCAATTCCTTGCGCGCGTTTCAGTCTTTGAATGTTATACAAATGGGTGATAGATTCGAAATACAGATGCCGAAAAGAGGCCTCCAAAGTTACGTGAGTTGTGCCAGGATTTTCTACGTCCCACCGTACGCCGCGAGGATGCGCGTTGATGAACTGGTGCCAGTGAGGCGGAGTGTTATGACGAACAACCTCTTTTTCCTTCAACGATTCAATGGTCTCACGCGCAAGTGTATACAAGGCGAACTGGACTGCCAATTCGACTCGTTCAATCAAAGATGGCAGCGAACCCATTTCACCAGTTTGTCTCCAGTGTTCCTCCGGAGTAGGAAGTAAATCGGCGAAGCTTTCTAACCTCTCCAGTCCCTGCGGATACAATTCGTGTCCCCAACGATCTAGGAGCCAACTGGGAATAAACGACCCAATATGCCCGACCTGCCGACGAATACTCCATGTGCTCCAATCCCAATCATCGGATTCCCAGTCCAATTGAACGTCTGTAAGCGAGATGGTCTCACGAGCTACCATTTCTGGGACCTTATCAAAGTCGGGGAATAATAAGAGCGCTGACGCTTTATCTGGTGTTTGATCACAACCTGACATGAAAAATCTCCTTCGATATAGTAGCCGAGAAAGGTCACGTTCATCATGCTGATGCCATGAGATTCCCTTTACGACTGTAAGGCCTTCTTTTTGCTATCGTCAACTCCAGTAATTGCTTGACGAGTCGACGCGTTGGTCCTACCATCACCTCATTCCCCCAAGATATTGATACACGAAGGAGCGGGCATGCCTCTAGGAATCCCTTCCTATCGGCCTTCAGTAACTGGTACAACACACATGGTTTCATCAGGACACTACCTAGCATCCGCGGCAGGATACCGAATCCTTGAAGACGGCGGAAATGCCATCGACGCTGGGATAGCTTCTGGCCTCGCACTCAATGTGCTTTATCCTCACTGGACGAGTTTCGGAGGGGTCGCACCGATTCTCATATATGACGCCAAAAGTAACAAAACCATAGAGATAGATGGCCTAGGACGTTGGCCGCGCAGAGCGACTCTCGATTTTTTCAATTCGCAAATTGGTGGCGAAATCCCTATTGGCATGCTTCGTTGCGTCACTCCAGCGGCTGCAGATGCATGGTTAACGACACTAAAGCTCTACGGAACTCTCTCGTTCAAGGAAGTCGTCACCCCAGCTCTAGAACTAGCTGCTAAAGGGATACCTACGCCTATCTCGTTACAAAGTGCCTTATCGACAGGCTCACAACGTTCACAGCCTGGTGGATCAACAGACGAGATTCTCTGGACGTCCTGGTCTTCGACTACTGATATCTTCATTCCAAAAGGAAAGGCCCTTCAAGTGGGAGACGTCCTGATCCAAGAAGCTTTAGCCAATTCCTTCCGTCGATTAATTGACGTCGAGAAGGCGCACGCCTCAGCCGGCAGGGAAGTTGCCCTTCAAGCAGCAAGAGACTTCTTCTACACGGGCGAAATTGCGGAGGAGATCGTCGAGTTCTCTCGAGAGCACGGAGGGCTCCTCGAGCTAGAGGATCTAGCTCAATACCACGTCTCCATTAGTAGGCCGGCCAAAGGGCGGTATAAAGATGTTGATATCTACACCTGTGGATTCTGGTCACAGGGCCCCGTAGTGATTCAGGCGCTGCAAATTCTTGAAGCCTTCGACTTGCGCCAAATGAGCCACAATAGTGCCGACTACATCCATACTGTAATCGAAGCTTTGAAGCTGGCGTTCTCGGACCGACACTCTTTCTTTGGCGACCCAGATTATATCGAGGTTCCAATCGAAGGTCTTCTATCGCCCCGTTACGCTAGTTCTCGAGCGAAAGAAATCGACCTTCAGAAAGCATTCGCGGAGATGCCTCCAGCGGGGAACCCGTGGCGCTATCAGGAAGCTAAGGGACTACGATCCCCAAGTTCTCTCCCGCGACCGCACGACCAAGGGGGACTCCAAACAGATACTAGCTACACCTGTGTGGTTGATCGTTGGGGGAACGCATTCTCTGCGACACCTAGTGATGGATTTGCCGGATCACCAATCGTTCCCAAATTGGGGTTTATAATATCCAGTAGAGGATCCCAGACATGGCTAGACCCTGAACATCCTTGTGCTCTTGCACCTGGCAAGCGCCCACGGCTAACACCCAACCCAGCTTTAGCATTCAAGAACGGACGTCCCTGGTTGCCCTTTGGCACCCCAGGTGGCGATATGCAAACGCAAGCCATGGTGCAACTAATACTCAACCTCGTGGATTTCGAAATGGATGTCCAGCAAAGCATCGAAGCCCCCCGTGTATCCACATGGAGTTTCCCTGGGTCATTCTGGCCCCACGCATACCTCGCTGGTCTAGTTGGCGTCGAAGGACGAATTGACAGTAGCGTGGTGAAAGAACTAGAAAAACGTGGCCATGTCGTCGAGGTCTGGGATGATTGGTCAGGGCGTGTCTCCGACCTCTGCGCGATCGAGATCGACAGTCGACGAGGGATCCTGAAGGCTGGTGCCGACATCCGTCGAGAATCTTATGCCATCGGTAGATAGCACCCTTCACTCACTCTAAATCGACTGCTACAATAAAAGAAATATGGAGGCCAAATGGTCCTAAGCGACCGAGACATTCGACGAGACTTATCAGAGGGGAAACTCCAGATCGACCCCCTGGGCGAAGGTGCTGTTCAACCAGCAAGCGTCGACCTGCGACTTGGTCGAGAACTATTGGTTTTCCAAAATCACTTGATGCCCTACATCGATATTAAGCAACCGATGTCACACCTTACTGAACCAGTGGAGATTGATGAGATCAATCCATTTGTTCTCCACCCAGGTGAGTTTGTACTCGGAGTAACCCTTGAATATGTCGCCCTACCCGATGACCTAGTAGGACGCTTAGATGGGAAAAGTTCATTGGGGAGACTCGGACTAGTTGTCCATTCTACCGCTGGATTCGTAGACCCCGGGTGGAAAGGCAACTTGACCTTAGAACTTAGCAACCTCGCGAATCTCCCAATATACCTGTACTTTGGAATGAAAGTATCACAGATCTCATTCATAAGACTGTCGAGCCCCGCCGAACACCCTTATGGGTCAAGCGTTTTGGGGAGCAAATATCAAGGACAGCGCGGGCCCACAGCCAGCCGATTCTTCCAAGATTATTCGCAGGCCTCAGGCAGTCCCCGCGATTCTTCGCTAGCCAACCGTCCCAACGCTCGAACATCTTTGAGAGACTGGCTATCTACAAGTGAATATCAAGGAGCCGTAAAGCCCTTTGCAGAGACTTTAGGGGTGAAACAAAAGACAGTCGAGAACTGGCTATATGGTCGAACAAACCCCTCAGCGCGCTTCCGTGCGAAACTTTACTTGCTTACCCAGCTTCCCCAATTCCGTGTAGACCAACTACGATTATCGGAACCAGGAACATAACCATGAAATCGCCCATGCATCGGGCGTTACAACTTGCTCGACAAGCGATCGGGAACACTAGGCCGAACCCTCCGGTTGGTGCTGTAATTGTCCGTGACGGTCAAATTATCGGAGAGGGCGTAACACAGCCCAGAGGGGGCCCCCATGCTGAAGTCATGGCAATAAGCGAAGCGAGAGACCTTGCTAAGAATGCCACGCTGTTCACCACGTTGGAACCGTGCAGCTACCATGGTTACACAGGCCCTTGTGTGCCGATCATTGTTCAGTCAGGGATCTCTGAGGTCCATATCGCCGCGGTCGATCCGAATCCAAGAATTCATGGATCTGGGATTGCGGCACTGAAATCTGCTGGCGTAAATGTCTTGCTTGGAGAAGAAAAAGAGCAAGCGCTGGCCATTATGGAGCCCCACTTTAAGTGGATCACCACGGGCTTACCATTCGTGACGGCAAAGTACGCAATGACTATGGATGGAAAGACCGCTACCGCGACTGGACATTCACAATGGATCTCGGGAATAGAATCGCGAGAGAGAACTCATGGGATGCGATCTGAATCTGACGCCGTGATGGTAGGCATTGGCACGGTGCTGCATGACGACCCTCAACTTACAGTTCGCGATCGAAACGATAGGCCCCTAAAGACCCAGCCTCTCAGAATTGTTGTGGACACATACCATCGCACCCCTGACGACGCTCGCATTCTCAAACCTCCATTCCCGACACTGGTGGCCGTAACCCGAAATGCACACGCGTCTGTACAACGCTCGATCCATCCCACTACCCAGATCGTAGAATTCCCAATTGCTGAGGACAGGGTCGACCTCAAAGCCCTGTTAAAATATTTGGGCGATCAAGAGATCACGAGCGTCCTGGTCGAAGGAGGCGGCAAACTGCTCGCGTCATTTTTCCACCAAAACTTAGTCGACAAGGTCGCGGTGTTCCTCGCACCGATACTTCTTGGAGGGGACGTGCCGCATACACCATGGGATGGGACAGGAGCGCATAGAACTGATGATGGATTACGTTTAACAGATGTCACTGTAGAGCACATTGGACCCGATATATTACTAACGGGCTATCCCTACAAGGAATCCACCTAGTGTTTACAGGTATTATTGAAGAAACAGGTAGTGTTCTAAGTAACGAGCCTAGTCGAATAGAGATTCGTGCCAACCTAACTCTAACGGATACCCGAATTGGAGACAGTATCGCGGTGAATGGTGTGTGCCTGACCGTTACCCATAAATCCACGACAGCATTCCATTGCGACTTAACCCCAGAAACTATCAAACGGACCACTCTTGGACACCTGCAACCTGAAGACATCGTCAACCTAGAACGTCCTCTATCCTATGGTGGCCGAGTCGGTGGCCATTTGGTACAAGGACACGTCGACGGCACTGCACAACTCGAGTCGATAAAACAAGAACGCGGATCTCACTTGTTCACTTTCACCACAGCACCTCATTTGAGCCGCTACTTGGTAGAAAAGGGATACGTGGCTATCGACGGGATAAGTCTAACGATAGTTTCTCGCGACTCTACCGCGTTTACGATAGCGGTGATACCATATACATACGCGCATACCACGCTGAGCATGAATGCGCTGGGATCCTCTGTGAACATCGAGATTGACATCTTCGCTAAGTATGCCGAAGCTTTGCTCACACCGATGTCCGACAATATATAAACATAGTTTATGGAGTGCCAAATGCCGCTCGCTACAGTACCAGAGATCATCAGTGACGTTAAAGAGGGCAAATTTGTGATCGTCGTTGATGACAGTGACCGTGAGAACGAAGGTGACTTAGTCATTGCCGCAGAGAAAGCATCACCCGCACATATCAATTTTATGGCCAAGCACGCAAGAGGACTAGTATGTATGCCAGTCATCGGACAACGACTGGATGCTCTTGAACTGCCAGTACTCGTTCCTGAGAACTCTGCTCGGCACCATACAGCGTTCACTATCTCCGTAGATGCGATCGAAGGGGCTACAACAGGAATTTCAGCACACGATCGTGCAGCCACAATCAAGGCAATCCTAGACCCATCTACCCGACCGGACGACTTAGCCCGTCCCGGGCATATGTTCCCGTTGAGATACGCGGAGGGTGGCGTCCTAGTAAGGGCTGGACATACCGAAGCCGCAGTCGATCTTGCGGTGCTCGCAGGTCTCTTCCCAGCTGGCGTCGTGTGTGAAATACTCCGTGATGACGGATACATGGCACGACTGCCTTATCTAGAACGCTTTGCCAAAAAACATGACATCCGTATTGTAAGTATCGCCGACATCATCGCCTATCGAAGGCAATACGAGCGAATGGTGGAGCGAGTCGCTGAAGCTCGGCTACCAACACCTTACGGCACCTTCACAGTCTTCGCGTATCGAAGTGTGAGAGACGCAGATGACCACTTAGCCCTAGTGATCGGAGATGTTGATAACGGTGAACCAATCTTGGTACGAGTCCACAGCGAATGCATCACCGGAGACATTTTTGGCAGCCTAAGGTGTGACTGTGGCACTCAAATCCAGATGGCTATGGAAGCCATAGCAAAAGAAGGAAAGGGCATCTTGCTCTATATGCGACAAGAAGGACGCGGGATCGGACTACATAATAAGATCAAAGCTTACGCACTTCAGGACTCAGGGTTAGACACAGTAGAAGCCAACCTAGAACTTGGATTCGGGCCAGATCTGCGATGGTACGGGATTGGAGCGCAGATTCTAGCGGATATCGGAGTGAAGAAGATGCGTCTGCTGACTAATAACCCCAAGAAAGTAGTTGGACTGGATTCATATGGCCTAGAAATTGTAGAACGAGTTCCCATTATTGCTAATGCAAACGATGAAAATCGTCAATATCTCGAAACCAAGAGTGCGAAACTCGGCCACATTCTTAAAAGTTCCCCGACAACTGGTCCAACGGTCGGCAATTAGGTGACTGTCCAAGAACTGCAAGGGACACCAGATGGCTCGACTGCCAGGTGCGCGATCGTAGTCGCGCGATTCAACTTCCAAGTCACTTCCCTATTATTGGAAGGTGCGACAGCAACACTCAGAGCTCATGGAGTATCCGAAGAACGCATTACCGTTTTTTGGGTTCCTGGAGCATTTGAGATCCCTCTAATCGCGAAAGAACTCGGAATTTCACAAAGATACGACACAATCATCTGTTTGGGGACCGTAATCAAAAAGCAGACGGCGCACTTCGAATACGTGGCAGCAGAATGTTCCCGCGGAATAGCCGAGGCTTCCAGAGAAACAGGAACACCTGCCATATTTGGCGTTCTCACTACTTATACGTTGGAGCAAGCTTTAGAACGAGCCGGCGGAGATGAAGGGAATCGGGGCGCGGACGCGGCATTGGCAGCCCTTCAAATGGCCAACCTACTCTCACAAATACGAGAATAGTATAGTGCACGAACTCCACACGGTTGCGCTTTATGAAAAAGAATAGTATTGCCCTGAATGGAGGGGGATGATGGAATTCACATCAAGAAGATCATCGGTGGCAGCAAAAAACGGTATGGTGGCAACGAGCCAACCATTAGCGGCACATGCAGGTCTGAGAATGCTGATGGAAGGCGGAAACGCCGTTGACGCTGCGGTTGCAACCGCAGCGGCTCTAGCTGTGGTGGAGCCCATGTCCACAGGAATCGGAGGGGATGCGTTCGCACTCGTCTGGATGAACAACGAAAAACGGGTACGCGCTCTGAATGGGAGTGGTCGCTCACCTGCCGCGGCATCTCTAGACACACTACTGAACCGTAATTTCCAAGAAATACCCGCAACCAGCCCGTTGGCCGTATCAATACCGGGAACTGTCGACGCCTGGCAAACCATTTTAACAAGCTACGGCACGATGCCTTTGAGCTCCGTATTAGCGCCAGCTATCGCGTACGCTGAGAACGGCTATCCAGTATCGCCTGTAATCGCCCAGCAATGGAGTGAAGCAGTGGCGAAATTATCACAACTTCCCTCTGGGCAAGAATTGTTACTAAATGGGAACGCTCCTCGCTCCGGGGAGATCATGAGGTTGCCTGAGTTAGGAAAGATCCTTCGAGATATCGCTGAGGGTGGTCGAGACTGTTTCTACGATGGTCCACTAGCTGAAAAGATAGCAAACTTCGTGCAATCGGAAGGAGGATGGATCACCACCGAAGATCTTAGGAACCACAGATCGACATGGGACGAACCAATCTCTACAGAGTACAGAGGAATCACCTGTTGGGAATGCCCACCAAATGGGCAGGGACTGGTCGCTTTGATCGCTCTCAACCTATTACAAGGCTTCGACCTCGGGGAAATGGGATTCCAGTCCGTGGCTTCTTATCATCACATGATAGAGAGTGTTCGGCTCGCGTTTGCCGATGGTCTACGTTACATTGCTGATCCACGCGCAGTTGAAGTTCCCACGACTGAATTACTTTCAATGGCCTATGCTGACTTGCGCAGGAAAACGATACAACCAAATAGAGCATCAGCTTCTGTAAGTTTCGGCCGATTACCTTCTTATCAAGACACAGTCTATATCACTTGTGTCGACCAGCACGGGAATGCGTGCTCATTCATTAACAGCTTGTTTCAAGGATTCGGCACTGGATTGGTGGTCCCAGGAACAGGGATTGCTCTCCAGAACCGCGCAGCGCTATTTTCACTAGACCCAAATCATCCTAACGCGCTAGCTCCGAATATCAGACCCTACCATACCATTATCCCGGCTATGGCCACGCGTAACGACGAATTGTGGCTCTCTTTTGGAGTCATGGGAGGATTCCAACAACCTCAAGGCCACGTACAAGTTTTAGCTAATATGCTTGACTATAACCTGGACCCACAAGAAGCGCTCGACGCCCTGCGGTTCAGTATCAGTCTTGACGGAACGGGAGCCGTTGCCCTAGAGGAAGGAGTCGACTCGAAAGTGGTCCAAGGGCTAGAGAAGCTCGGACATCCTATTTCGATCGTCAGTGGATACTCTCGAACTGCCTTCGGGGGAGGGCAAATCATTGAGCGCGATCCGGATTCGGGTATGTTGAGAGGTGGATCAGAACCACGCAAGGACGGATGCGCGATCGGTTGGTAGACACAGGAGAAGAATTCATGAATGATAAGTGGCTTACCCAGCTTAGTGGAGCAGAACTAAGTCGTCTGATACGCTCTAAAGAACTTTCACCAGTCGAATTGGTACAAAGCTATCTAGCCCGGATCGGAAGTTTCGATTCAGTTCTCAACGGGTATATCACGATTTGCGACGAGTACGCTCTGAAACAAGCGAAACGCTTAGAAAATGAGATTGCCAAAGGGAAGAGAGCGGGACCTCTCTACGGCCTCCCTCTAGCCGTAAAAGACCAGTTTGACACAGCAGGGATTAGGACAACCGCCGGATCTTCAATCCTCGCGAACTATATACCTACTAAAGACGCAACTCTCATCTCCCGTGCGAAAGCAGCTGGAACCATCCTCATTGGCAAGCTGAACATGACAGAGTTCGCTGCCGGCCAGGGGGATCCTTTCAAATTCGGTGACCCTGCCTGCAATCCATGGGACCCGAAGCGCTACCCAGGCAGTTCTAGCACAGGATCTGGGATTGCCATAGCAGCGTCTTTATGCGCGATCGCCCTTGGAGAAGACACCGGTGGGTCAATTCGAGGCCCAGCATCTTTCTGTGGGATTGTTGGGCTTCGCCCGACATGGGGGTTATTCAGTCGAGCTGGACTATGGCCGATCTCTTGGTCAATGGATGCAGCAGGGCCGATGACAAGAACGGTGGAAGACGCTGCGCTATTGACGACAGCTCTTTCAGGACACGACCCTAGAGACCCCCAAACCTCTAGACGGCCAAGTATCGATTACACTAAAGACCTCAACCACGGAATCGCTGGGTTACGTATAGGTTTAATCAAAGAGTTCTTTGACCCCAACTATATCAACCCTGAAGTTCGACAGGCATGTCTATTAGCATGCGAAGAATTGAAGACGCTCGGAGCCAACGTAGAGGAAGTCTCTTTCCCTCTAGGACTCCAGACCGGACCTATAATGGACGCGATTGCTATCAACGATGCAGGATATCTTCATCGCCGGTGGTTGACATCGCATCCACAACAGTACGGGCGGAATCTCAGACGAAGGTTTCTGTCTTCCGGACTATTGCCGGCCCACCTAAGACAAAAGGCGATGCGTATGCGTGCGTTGCTCCGTAGAGATTGGTTGAACCTGTTCGAGCAATTCGACATTATTTTGACCCCAACCGCTGCGACCGTCGCCCCTCCGATCTTCTATGAGAGCCCCGTTAAGACGATGAAAGAGGCAATTCAACGTTTTACTGGAAGACCAGGAACAACACCTATAGCTTCTCTGAGTGGAACGCCTGCGCTATCGGTACCCTGTGGCTTTGATTCGAAAGGTCTGCCAATCGGCCTACAAATTATGGCTAGCAGTTTCAGAGAAGACCTTGTATTTCAAGTTGGCCACGCGTACGAGCAGGTAACGAACTGGCACAAGAAAAGACCGGCGCTTGACAACGTACTCAACAATAGACAGGATTCACTGATCGGGTAGAATCCGCGAGGTTACCTATGAACTATTGGATGCTAGTTACCAATCCAGAAAACTTCGCAGTTACCAAGAGACTTAAATTTGAAGTTCAAGGATTTAGCAAAAGGCAAAAGCGGAAAACTGATAGGATGGCCCCAGGGGATCGACTACTATTTTACGTCACCGGCTGGAGGGTATTTGCACTAACCGCTACACTCCAATCGACTACATTCCGTGACACATCTCCACTTTGGACAAGCCATAAGACCGAGGAAACCTTCCCGCATCGCGTAAGAATACGCTTGACTATTATGCCCCCAGAAGACAAATTACTAGATGCATTAGAGATAGCACCACGTTTAGAGTACGTACGGCGATGGCCCCCAGATCGATGGCCATTAGCTTTCGAAGACGAGCTGCACCTTCTCCCTCGACGAGACTTCGAATTAATCGAAGGAGAAATATTACGACTTTTGGGCAAGTCTCCGGAAGGTGCCATCAGCAAGCCACTCGGACAAGTCAACAACAAGAGACGGAGAACCAGGCAGCCCAGATCAACTACTTCAGAAGACCTGCCCAGTGATGACACTGTTCACACTGAAGTACAGCCTCAATAGACACCGAGGCCCTTGTCAGATCTTCTAAATTCTTGACCCACGGCGTTACAGAACACACCGACCCGTCAAGTAGCAGAACCGTAAGTATTAACGATGCTTGATCTTGTTCACCATGATGCTCCACTAGAGCAAACATATCTTGAAGATTCCGACGTGGATTACCATTTATGTCAACTTCAGTGCCGACGCCTGCCACGGCCGCCGACGATACATCCTGAGAGACGTCCTTGACCAATCTATCTAATCTGTAATCACAAACTATAGTGCTTGAAGTTAATTCGCATCCCGGTATCTCCAAACTATTACCGTCGATCACATAGGGTAATTGAAATCCATCGATGGGTTTGCCTTCCAACGCCGCCCCAACGTCAATCAAATCAATATCAGAACCAAAAACGAGCCCTAAAGACCTGACTTTCCCTTCACGAACAAGTGCTTCAAGAAGAAACCAAAGCTCATCTCGTTCCAACGCCGCTACAGGCGGATGATGGAGTTGGTATATGTCTATATAGTCCGTTCCTAGTCGTCGGAGACTTCGCTCGCACGCTAACCTAAGATAAGCGGGATCAAAATTCTGAAGAGGCCCCTTTTGTTCTGTCAGAATATTTGGTGTATAGAAATCATAGCCAACTTTAGTAGCAGCAACGATATCGTGTCTATGACTCCCCAGAGCTTTTGCAAGAAGCTCTTCAGTGTACCCACTATGATCAACATCCGCAGCGTCAAACAACACCACACCGGCTTCGTAGCTTTCTTGAAGCAAGCGGATGGCATCATCCTCCCTTCCGACAAATTCGTCATCGATTGTCAGGCCTTGAAGGGGAAAGCCGATTTCCGAGACGAGGATATTTGTGCTCGCTAAACTACGATACTTCATAAGTCCTACATCACCCTGTCAATTCACGTCCCGATGCGTTATCTTCTTGATAGAAAGCTAGTCGGATCTCGTTAACAACTAAATCATCGGGTTCGTTCTCCCAAGCATCAGAAAGAGCCTTATATGCTGCTTCGCCCCCAAGGCGACCAAGAGCCCAAGCAGCATGACGACGCACCATGCTCGCGTCCATGTTTAACGCTTTAACAAGGAGCGGCACAACGTTTCGATCTCCAGAATTACCTAAAACAACACAAGCATTGCGCTGTAGACCTATTAAAGTGGCACGCCGAATTGGACTCCCGCGAAACTTCTCACGGAATTGGTCTTCGTTAAATTCCAAAATCTCCCCCAGATCTAAAGCCCTTGCCGGCTCTTCTGGATTAAATGCGCTCTCATTAGTGATGATTTCCCTGACTTTGTTAACAGGACAAACTTCCTGACAGATGTCGCAGCCAAAGACCCAGTCCCCCAGGAGCGGACGCAATTCTGGTGCGATTTCCCCCCTGTTCTCAATCGTCAAGTAGGAAATACACCGATTGCTATCAATTACGTATGGATCTACAATCGCTCCCGTCGGACAAGCAGGTATACATGCGACGCACGTGCCGCATGACTTATCGTTTGGCTGATCATGCTCAAGGTCCAGATCGGTAATAACTTGACCAAGAAGCACCCAAGACCCAATACCCGTGAGAACATTCGTGTTCTTACCGTAAAATCCCACTCCTGCTCTCCAAGCTACTTCACGGTCAATCATCGGCCCATCGTCAACATACACTTTGAAACGGAACTCTAGACCCGAAATCTCTCCAAATCGCTGCATCAGGTGCTTCAGGCGTTTCTTTAGCACATTATGGTAGTCTCGCCCCCACGCGTATCGAGCAACACGACCTTTTGTGCGAGTCATAAATCCCCCCCCGCACCCTGCGATCCCTTCGCCGGTTTCAGGAAGATAATTCACAGCTATAGAAATGATTGATCGTGCTCCGGAGAGCAATTCTTCAGGATGAGTCCCTCTACGGACGCGCTCCTGCGTATACCAAGGCAAGATGCCCATCAACCCTTTGTCGAGGCGTTCTATAGCAACTTGTTCAGCACGCAGAAATGGCACCGCAGACGTTATGCCAAGACATTCTAAACCTAAATCAGAGGCACAGTCCGCAAGCAGTTGTTTCAAGTGGAATTCCGAGGGTCTTTTGCCCAAGAAAAGGCTCCTGATGGCACAAAAGTCTTGTTGTGTCCGACCAACCGTATATGCGGATTCCTTACAAACTAATTCAATCTACCTCTAAGTCGCGCCAATGCACGAGCGGGAAGTGCATATCCCGGGTCACACTCCAATGCCTGCTTATAGCAGTCAATCGCGCGAGGCCACAAACCTTTCCGTTCCCATATACGTCCCAGATTCATCCAAGCAAAACAGTGACTATCATAACGAACAGCTGTTGTGGCTTGCTCCAACCAAGGTATTGCTTCATCGAAGCGCCCAAGTTCAATCAAGTAAGCACCAATATCATTATAGGGATTGCCAAATCCGGGATCCACAGCTATGGCTTTCTCACATAGAGTAATCGCTGTATTGAAATCGCGCTGATAGGTGTATGACCAACCCAAAAATGTGTACGCCTCAGCACTGGGAAATATTTTCAAAGACTCTTCATATAGAGCCACAGCGCGTTCCATCTCCCCATGCATCTGGGCTTCGTAACCAGCTTGAAAACTTTCCCAAGCTTGTCGACGCTTCTCGGTTTCAGGCACAGCCACACTCATAGTTTCGAATAGATATCCATTCAGTGTGCTTTCGTCTAAAAGCACCCGAAGTTCGATCGCACGTAGCGATGAGTAATGGCAGGGGTGGGAGGATTCGAACCCCCGACACCCGGTTTTGGAGACCGGTGCTCTAACCAGACTGAGCTACACCCCTCCGAGGAAGCGCCCCTGGGAGGAATCGAACCCCCGACGCCCTCCTTAGGACGGAGGCGCTCTGTCCGCTGAGCTACAGGGGCCTTTTGTTGGTGGAGATAGGGGGGCTCGAACCCCCAACCTCGGCATTGCGAACGCCGCGCTCTCCCAGTTGAGCTATATCCCCGGTGCTAGAACAATTATAGTTAGCTAAATTTCTTCATGTCAACGCGCAGAACTTCCTAGAACGTATTAGAATCCCTGCACTGTCCGATCCAAAAGTGTAGCGCCCTAGTAAAAATACCTGCTACGATGCTTATGGAATCTCCCCGGGTCAAAAGGTGGAAAGAATGGTCGGGCCTTTAAATGGAGTGCAGGTGCTGGATCTGAGTTGGATCCTTTCGGGTCCCTACTGCACCATGGTTCTCGGCGATATGGGTGCTGAGGTAATAAAGGTGGAACGGCCCGGTGTGGGCGACGGAGCACGCGGGACCGGACCATTTCTTACCAACTCTGAAGGAGTCCAAGAAAGTGCCTACTTTGGCAGTCTGAATCGTAACAAGAGTGCAGTAACAATTGATCTTTCTCATCCAGAAGGTTCAGAACTATTTCTGAAGCTCGCCTCACAAGCAGACGTCATTGTCGAAAACTTTACACCCGGCACAATGGACAGATTTGGGCTCGGGTACGTCGAGGTAAACAAGAGAAATCCTCGCATCATCTACTGCTCGATATCTGGGTTCGGACAGACAGGACCTTATGCGGATCGCCCAGCCTTGGATATTGTTGTCCAAGCAATGAGCGGGATAATGAGTATCACCGGAGAGCCTGGTCGACCCCCAGTGAGGGTTGGAACGTCTATCGGGGACATCACAGCGGGACTTTTCGCCACCATAGGAATATGTGCGGCGCTACGTGAACGTGAGCATAGCGGTCTCGGCCAAATGTTAGACATTAGCATGCTGGATTGCCAAGTAGCAATTCTTGAAAACGCCTTCGGAAGATTGTTCGCCACTGGAGAAATCGCTGAACCACTAGGAACCCGTCATCCCGCGGCTACGCCTTTCCAAGCATTCCCTACCAAAGACGGATGGCTAGTTGTCGCGATATTTGGTGGCAATGAAGCCCAATGGCATCTGTTTTGTGTGGCTGTCGGCCACCCTGAATGGATCGACGACGACCGCTTTCAAAACGCTTGGGACCGTACGCAGCAAATCGACGTTCTAGAACCAGCCATCACAGAGGCGATGCTCTGTCGGACGACTCAAGAATGGCTGGATGAGTTACTCCCAATGGGAATCCCTTGTGGACCTGTAAACAACATCCGCCAAGCTGAGCAGGACCCCCAAATCCGGCATCGGAAGATGTTGATTACTCGGAAACACGAGCGCACTGGCGAATGGACACATGTGAATACACCAATTAAATTCTCTAGAACCCCCGGTTCGATACGATTGGATCCGCCGAGGTTAAGCGAGCATACGGATGAAATTTTGCAGCGATATTTACATCTAGATCCCGCCGAGATTGCTCGTCTTGTCACCGAGAAGATCGTGTAATGTTATGCCTGTAGCTCGTCACGACTTAGGCCTAGCGCGCACACTTCATGCGAGTGCCGTAGGCGAACCAGGCAGTCGCTATTTTCGTGTCTTAGTCGAAGCTATCAGGGGAACGGCTTGCCTATGGCTAGAAAAAGAACAGCTCCTGCAATTGGCCCTAGCCACGCAAGAGCTTCTCGCTCTGTCTTCATCGGAAGAATCTATTCCTCAGGAAGAGCACACCGAAGGCGTTCCGTTAATCTCCATTGAGATACAGGTCGGCCAGATTGCACTTGGCCAAGACCGAACATCTTCAAACCTGTTCTTGACAGCGTATGAGGCTAACCAATCAAACACTGCAGAGCCCACGGTAACATTTGAAGCGACACGACAGCAGTTCGGAGACCTCGCTGAGGAGGCAATGGAGGTTTATTCAGCCGGACGCCCGCGATGTCCGTTATGCGGATCGCCGGTTGCTACAGAGCCACATACCTGCGTCCGTACGAATGGCCATCATCCGGGGCAGCCCTTTTCCTGATTGCATCCCTATTGACAAAGAAAGTGCGAAACGCTAATGTCTAGCGGAGCTAGCTAGGAATAAGGGGTGGAACGAATGTCCCAAGCGTATTGCTTTAAATGCCGAAAAAAGACTGATATCGCAAATCCCACGCAAGTCAGTTTAAAGAATGGCCGCCCAGCAACTCGAGGGAATTGCCCATCCTGTAACACCCGAGTCTTTCGTATCGGCAAGGGCTAAAATACGACTCCTAGTATTTCTCTTCCTCTGACATCAAACACGGTAAGTACGCTAGCACTGATCATCCAAGACACTGAATTAGCTACCATACTTGTCGGAGCCCGTTTCATAAACCCAGTCTGTGTATCAGCGTCTGAGGGTTCTTTTGAAGAACCGTCTGCAGCTTACTGGGATCCAACCCTGCCCCCTCCGCGACACTTCGTGCCAACTCTTCAGTGAGGAGATCATCTGGGACATGTGCGTCTGAGTCAACTATCATTGCAGCACCAGAAGCCGATGAGATCTTAGCCACTCGCCCATTGGTGATCGAGTGCCCATGACGAGCGGATAACTCCAGATACACACCTCTCTGCGCCGCCAATGCCGCCGCTTCGTCAGACAGTAAGCCAGGGTGCGCTAGAATGTCCACATGTTCGGCATTGAGGGCCGCCAAGTTAGTCCCCGGAGCGACTGGCTCTTTCAAGGTCTCGCCGTGCACGATAACAATCTTAGCGCCAAGGTCTTTCGCTTTCTTGGAAGCCTCCGCTATAAGCCGTGGAGGCACATGAGTCAGCTCGACCCCAGGGATTGCTAAGATACCCATCTCGCGTGTCGCTAACTCGCATTCATGTACCAAAATCTCTAACACTCGCTCCTGATCGCCCATTCCCACGTGATCAGTCACCGCTATTGCCGTGTACCCATTAACTACTGCCCTTCGAATCAACTCGATAGGAGAAAGGACACCATCACTTAAAAAAGTATGAGTGTGGAAGTCATAAAGCATAAAAGCCTCCGAGCCCTTAGGATACAGTTTCATGCAGGTCGGAGCAAGAATTTACTTTCGAAACCTTGCTGAAGATGGTTGCCCAGTCTATAGTTAAGTAACCGCACACAGGAAGCAATAGGAGTTCTCATGTTTCCCCGCCACTTTACCGTTGAAGAAGCCACTGAATATCTACCATGGCTCCGCAGAAAATTCGAAACGCTTGTATTTCTCTACAACGAGATTACAAAATCACAGGAAACGATCAATGAACTAAACTTAATGATGCGATCCAACGGCACCTCTCTTGAAGAGAAATTAACGGAAAAGTATGGACACACTCCAGAGCTTACCAAAGCTTTACAGGAATCCTTGGACGAAGTTGTTCGTGAGGAGATCATTGTACGAGACATCGAGGCAGGACTAGTAGACTTCCCTTTTCTGAGAGATGGAGAGGAGGTTTTCCTTTGTTGGACTCTGGCAGAGGACCAGATCTCTTATTGGCATCCGACGAACCAAGGCTATTCCAGTCGTCAACCATTGTGAATACTACAAGCCGATTACCTTTATCCACAATGATTGATTGGGCGCTCAGAAGCATGAATACCAGACTGACGCGACATTCCCTGTGATAGACAGCCCGTCCCGGAATACTAGGGTACGGAGGCGATATCACTATGCAGAAACACCCGGTCGGACAAGGATATGAGCACCCGGAGATGCTTGTCGAACCCGCATGGCTGCACCAAAATCTCGAAGCTCCAGGGATCCGTATTCTGGACTGCGACGTAGCTTTGATGTACACCAGGGGACACATCCCAGGAGCGGTTAGCATACCAGCCTCTGTGCATCATTATCTAAAGGAACCCGCTGAGCCAGGCCGCGAGTACGGCCTCCATGTCATGACACCAGAACGGTTTGAGCCCCTTATGTCTCAGCTAGGTATAGGACCTGACACACTTGTAATAGCGTACGATTCATCGCGAAGCCTTTATGCAACTAGGGCGTGGTGGACACTCAAATATCATGGCCACGAAAACGTTGTCGTATTAAATGGAGGCTGGGACCGTTGGATCACCGAACATCGTCCCGTGTCTGTATCGACCCCCAGTGTCCAGCAAACTATATTCCGTTCCACCTTGAGACCTTCCATGACATGCCTAATCGACGAGGCGATGACCCAGGTGACCACGGACACCACGACTTTCTGGGATGTCCGCACTAACCAAGAATGGACAGGTGATGAAACGAGAGGCAATCAGCGGAGTGGGCACATCCCTAATGCGATACATCTAGAATGGTCAGAGCTAATGACCACTGACTCCAATAAAACGTTTAGACCAGCGAGCGAAATGCGAGAGCGGTTGGAGGCAATGGGTATAACCCCAAACAAACAGGTCATAACTTACTGACAAGGGGGAATCCGTGCGGCGCACGGATATTTTGTATTGTCTTTACTCGGATATCCTGATATCCGGAACTACGATGGCTCATTTGGCGAATGGGGTAACCGAGACGATACCCCAATAGTGCGCGAGTAACCTAGCGACAGCGGCACAGCCTGCCCAACCGAGCGAGCACTATCAAACTCCCCCGATTTGGTTAAGCTCGGATCGGGTATACGATCCGAGCGAGCGAAATTCCAGATTGGTGTAGCTCTTGATCCAGTGAAGTGCTATCGCTCGCGCTTTCCGGTATCGCAATGTTCCGTCAGGATCTAAGTTTCGCAGGTTTAGAATATCTTCTGTCTCATTGTCGAGAATTTTGCTTACAGCAGCCAAGCTGTGTTCCTCTTCCGTATCCACCGCTCTCGCACGATGAATGACACGTTGGGCGGTCTGAGCCACCGCTATCCGAGCCGTAGCCAGATCTTCCATCAAGGCGGGATGCACACCAGCTTTCCCTTCTAGAGAGTCAATGCCTTTCGCACCGCGGCCAAGCAACCACCCCTCTAAGTATTCTAGGATTGTCCGAATATTCCGACGAGTGCCTTCTACGGTGACCACTCCATCGGGGACAGCCAAAGCAATCGGATACTGATCAGGATCAGTCATCTCCACGGACGGCTTCTGACCTGCGTTAAAGAAATCTTTAAACGGCTGTGCAGCCTCACGCATATGATAAATATGTGCAACCCATCCGCGAATGAAACCCTGCGCAGCTTCCCATTCTTTATCGGCCTTGATAGAAGCGGCAGCCATTCGATTGACTTCCTCGTCAGCACTGGGAAGCGCAGTAGCCATCCCTCCGATCGGAACTGCACCATGCTTTAAGCACACGGCAACTAAACGCCGGAACATATTGGCAAGAAACGGCGTAGTTTTAATATCGACCCCATACCGATCGGGCCAGACCTGTTTGGGATCAGACATGATGTATTCCAATATGCTCGCCTTAAGATCCCATCGAGCGGCATTCAAGCCCGCAGCATAGGGTCCGAGAGCATGCAACATTGCCTCCATCTGATACACAGCGGGAAGCGATTCAATAAGGATTATCCCTCGGATTGTCGCGTGCCGCAGGCGAGGAAGGCTCGCTTGACTCGCCTCAAATACATCTCGATACCAACCGACCTCTTCCGCCGATTCCAGTTTCGGCAAGTAGAAATAAATACCTTGACCCAAGGCAGCCTGCTCCTGGCCAGAATAGAACAATGTAAGGGCTGTCCCAAGGAGCGCAGCTGGCACCTTAATCCCATCGATTGTTACATCATGCTCATCTAAATGTAATCCTCTTTCACGATGCATGAAAAATGGCATTGGGCCATCCTGGATATGGTAGTCGCGATTCCGGGCACTGTCATGGAATGTAATTGTTCGTCTAACAGCATCGCGACGATTAATCGCAGCACGGATGGTGTCCACCAAGCGATGACCAGCGGAATCTTCATCATCATCAAGGTATCCTTCCGCTCGTGTGCCTTGACGGTCCGGATTGAGAGCATTGATGAACATTGGCGTTATTGAAGCTGGACCAGAAATCTCGATGCCTGGCTTAAGAAGCTCTTCTGGCACTTCAGGGACTGTCCAAGCAGCAGATGTGGACTCATCACTACCTGATCTTGATGGAAGCTCGTTGTCAACAACAGCCCTTTTGAGGACTTTCATTCGATCTAATCTCAAACGATGTGCTCTAGTAGTAAATTCTGCATGTAGGCCCAAGAGGTAGTTCGAAAACTCAGGAGAGAAGATTTCGTCGGCTCCTTCTACTGCGGCATATCGGATTCGGCTAGACATCGTAAAGTTCGTCCTCCATTAAGCGTTTCCTCTTCCCATTATAACTAGATTCGATAGTCATGTTAAAGGCAAATTCTCGAGAGTTCCCGGTATCTATTTCATAAGCGCTGTTCCGTCTATACTAGAGTGGTAACCTAGCAGCTATTAGCACTGACATTTGAGTTCAAGCAACTTAGACCTACCCTCAACGACCTTGGAGCGCACAGCGATGTCAGAAAAGATTGTAATCACCACTTGGATAGACAAGGATCATGTGGAACAAATCCGTGCCGTAAGTCCGAGCGTGGAGGTCATTTATGAACCAGACCTCCTGTTACGACCTCGATTTCCAGGGGACCACGGGGCAGAAATGCCTAATACCCCATTATCAGAGGAACACGAGAGACGATGGTTCGCTCTCCTCAAGCAAGCAACAATTCTCTTCGATATCGATCGCAGGTACGCGGAGCGCCTGCCCGAATTGGTACCAAACGTTCGCTGGATCCAATCCACCAGTTCCGGGATCGGGCCATCGATTAACCAGCGACGATATCCACAGCGAATGCCACGAACAATAATTACGACCGCTTCAGGAGTCCATGCAATACCCCTCGCGGAATTCGCGGCAATGTCGATGTTGTTGCATTCTAGACGCGGACTCCACATGATGAAGGAACAAGCCTCCAAGCGATGGAAACGATTTAGTGGCACAGACTTATCTGAGCGCACCGTACTAATCATTGGGCTTGGTTCCGTAGGCTCAGAAGTTGCGCGGATCTCGAAGGCGTTACGGATGCGGGTCCTAGGAATCCGACGCGACCCTAACCTGTCAACAGGGGATTCCATAATCGAATCAGTCTCCAGACTTGATTCTCTTCACCGCCTCCTCCCACAAGCTGAGTTCTTGGTTTTGGCGGCGCCACAGACAACAGAGACTGAACAATTGATCGGCAAGAGCGAATTACAAATGCTTCCGAAAGGAGCGGTACTGATAAACCTTGCACGAGGAGCATTGGTAGATGAGCTTGCTCTTATCGATTCGCTGCAATCGGGACACATTGGTGGAGCTTACCTTGACGTTTTTTCAACTGAGCCACTTCCCATATCTTCCCCGCTCTGGTCTCTTCCTAACGTACTCGTGAACGCCCATTCGGCAAGTACCAGTGACCGCGAGAACTCTCGAATCGTCGAACTCTTCTGCACTAACCTAACACGGTTTCTAAACGGCAAAACCCTACTAAACATCCTCGACCCCGAAAAAGGCTATTAGCCAGGGTCCTGATGTTAAAGAAACGGCCCAACCAAGCTTTGGCCTGAACACAACAAACTAGGATTGCCTGATAAGGTCCATTTCCCCAAGTTTCTAGATCAAACAGTGGAATCAAAGACCCTGACACACGGAATAAGTTGGAGTTGCAGGAGCTTCTATCGACATTTACGATACGATATGAAGAACAACACTAATCGGAGGGGCTATGAAGTGGACGTCAGCCATTTCCGAAAAGTCTGCGCTCAACGCGGCATTAGAGGAATGCGGTGAACAGATCTCAGAGGGATTATCGGGCCTGACGCCAGACCTTGTCTGCCTGTTTGTTACGCCGCACTATGCTACTGAGTACGCGAAAATATCCGATACAGTCTCCCGACTTCTAAACGCCAAGGTCGTTTTCGGCTGTTCTGGAGGGGGGGTAATCGGGAGTGGCAAAGAGGTAGAATTCCGTCCCGCCATCTCGATGTCCGCAGCCTCACTTCCTGGCGTCGATCTCCTATCGTTCCATCTGGAAGAAAATGGGCTCCCTGACCTCGATGCCGCTCCCGAAGCTTGGCACCATCTCATATCGCAAGCACCTTTGGAGCCGACCTCCATCCTTTTACTAGCAGATCCGTTTACTTTCCATGCCGAGCCTCTTATTCGCGGATTAGATTACGCATACCCCACTACTACAAAGATCGGAGGCCTAGCCAGCGGCGGCCGTAGGCCGGGCCAGAATCTCCTTCTCCTTTCGGGACAAGAGCATTATTCAGGAGCGATTGGTGTCGCTTTACAAGGCAATGTTGCCGTTGAACCAATCGTAGCCCAGGGTTGCCGCCCCATCGGCCCGGTACTGTGCATCACTAGTTGTGACCAAAATCTATTAATCCAATTGGATGGTCAACCAGCGTTAGAACTACTACAAACACTGTATCAAACGCTTACCGAAGAGGATCGTTATTCAGCGACACATTCGCTGTTCTTAGGGATAGCCATGGACACGTTCAGCGAAAATCTTGGACCTGGTGACTTTCTCGTGCGCAACCTTTTAGGCATCGACCCAAGAACTGGGGTAATAGGTGTTGGTGAAACTCTGCAAGAAGGGCAACTCGTGAGGTTCCATATCCGAGATAGAGAAACTTCACGACAAGATTTAGTTGCACTGCTGGAGCCTTATCAAGGATACGATCGAGAAAACCCACATTCAGGTTGTCTGATGTTTTCCTGCCTTGGGCGTGGCGAAGGTCTTTACGGTGTACCCAACCACGACTCCGAGGTTTTCGCCAACCACTTGGGGAATATTCCCTTAACAGGATTTTTCTGTAACGGTGAGATCGGTCCTGTCGGGACAGAAACTTTCTTACATGGTTACACTAGCGCTTTCGGGCTTTTCCGACCTCTAATAAACCAAGCTACCCCCTAAGGAGACAATATGCGTAACGGATTTCGCGTGATCGACGCAGACGCTCATTCTCAAGACACCTTAGCGCAATGGGTCGACTATATGGAAGCCGAATATTGGGATCGGCGTCCCCGGGTCGAACACGTCCGCGGAAACGGCGAACGTGGACCTAAAGTGTACCGGATTCTGCCATGCGAGCTTTTCCCTGAACCCATCGTATCAACTGGCAACATACAAGGATCAGGACTACAGCGTACGGGACGATCCGAGCTTAAAGATTTCATGCCAGAGAAATATCCCAATGGCTATCCCACTAACTGGAGTGCCAAGAGTCGACTCATAGACATGGATCTCCATGGTTGGGATAAACAAGTGATGGTCACAGGATTCGGTATTCTAGGATGGAACCATCTGCGCGGCCGTGACCAAGGTCTCCTCTGGGCCTGCGCACGCGCTTGGCATAACTGGCTATACGAGTACTGCTCCCAAGATTTCAGGCGCCTTTACTTTGTCGGGACGATGCCCGTACAACACGATATTGAAGGGCTTGTCACAGAAACACGCCGGATTGTGAAACAGTTAGGAGCAACTACCATCGACATGCCCGCCCCGACGCCAGGGCGCCCGTGGGAAGACCCCGCGTACGATCCGTTCTGGAAACTCGCAGAAGACTTGGACTTCCCTGTCTCGTTCCATGGCGTGCATAGTGGGGAGCCTCTCGCCGGAGCTCGC
>CAZVDP010000008.1:0-15042 GCA_964625945.1 uncultured Dehalococcoidia bacterium
CCTCCATTTCTTCCATCCTCCCTGCTTTTTCTATGTGCTTGTAGTCTTCTTCTTACATCTGGACGGCCATTTCTTCGAGCTTCCCTTCTTTTGCCATGCGCTTGTAGTCTTCTTCGCTCATCTGCACGGCCATATCGTCGAGTTTGCCGTCCTTGGCCATGCGCTCGTAATCTTCCTCTGACATCTGGACAGCCATTTCATTGAGCTTGCCGTCTTTCGCGAGGTCCTTGTATCCGTCTTCGTCGAGGTCCTTCATGATCTCCACGGCTTCTCCGGGTTTCATTTCTTCAATTTCGTCTCGGGTTAGCTCATTAGCTTTCTCACGAGCTTCACCTGCCTTCTGGATCTCTTCGGGAGTCCGTGGAGCGCCCGCGGGCTTCCCTTCTTCCAGAGGTTTTCCTCCGTCGGGTGGTTTCCCTTCTTCGGGTGGTTTGTCGCCGGGTTTGTCTTCGGCGGGTTTCCCTTCATCGGATGGTTTGTCACCGGGTTCCCTTTCTTCGGGTGGCTTGTCGCCGGGCTTGTCGCCGGGGGGTGGGTCGCCCTCGCCTTGAGGAGGAGGCTTCTCATCGGGTCCCTCTCGTTCAGGTGGTGGAGGCGGCGGCGGAGCTGGAGCGGGAGCTGGAGCTGGAGCGGGAGCTGGAGCTGGATCCCCTCCTCCTCCGTGACGATCCATGCGCATGTCGGGCAAATCGAGAATGGCCCCTCCACGAACAAATACTTGCGTTTTTGTGTTCGAGGGTTGCGCAAATTGGCTTTCGACGTGAACCTGGGCGGATTGAGCGTTAGCTAGGTCTCCAACGGGAGCAATCACGATAAACACGGCTAATATGACTGGAAGTCGACGCAAGATCCACACTAGCCACCTCCGCCATCGCACATAAGGGGATGCTTTATATATCATACTACCTTTATTTCGACGACGTCCGGCGCGGTTCAACACGTGGAGAAGTAGAGCGGGAGTAGTTTGCCTCACCAAGCGTGGGCTTCATCAGGGGAGTGATAGTGAACTTTAGTGCTTCTAAGAACGCGCCCGAAGGTGGACCTATATTTTGGATGCATATTCCTCGGACCTGCGTGTAGACAAATACGAGACCCTAAATTACTCTGAAGCTGAGTCTCTTGAGGAGCGGAGTGTATGGTGCATAATGCAATCCTTTATTGGTGGCCGAAGTGACAATCGTGCCGAAAAGCAAGAGAGTTTCTCTTGCAAGCCGGAGTGGCTCTCGCGGAAAGGGATTTTTTCAAGGAACCATTTTCTGAAGAGGAGTTACGAGAACTTGCCGCTGCCGCGTCGGTTCAGGAGGTCTTCTCATGGCGTAGTCCGACAGCGAAGAAGCTTGAAGTGAATCCCGCTACCCTTAGTGACGATGGGTTGATTGCCCTTATGCTCAATGAACCGCGGCTTATTCGGAGGCCAATGATCAAGCTTGGCACAACGCTCATTGTTGGGGCACCCCCCAAAGACCTCGCACGATTTCAGGACTTGGCCGAGAGTAGCGGAGGGTGAAAATGGATCAGAAGCCTTTAGGGCGTACTGGAGTTATGTTGCCCGAGATTGGATTGGGAACTTGGCGTTACAAGGGTGATCCAGTTGTTGCAGACCGGAGTCTTGAACTCGGGAGCTTTCTCATTGATACGGCAGAAAATTATGGTACCGAGGGGAATGTTGGAGTTGCTGTGCGGGGACGTCGTCACGAATATTTCATTGCTACCAAGGTCTCTCCTGAGCACCTTGGCTATGATGATGTCCTCCATGCCGCGGAGGGGAGCTTAAATCGCTTGGAGACGGATTGGATAGATCTCTATCAGGTCCATTGGCCGAACCCTAGCATTCCCATCGCAGATACGATGAAGGCCATGAAACATCTGGTGACGACCGAAAAAGTTCGGTACGTCGGGGTGAGCAACTTCTCCGTCCAGCAATTCCAAGAGGCACAGGAAGCACTGGGTGATATACCGTTGGTTTGTAATCAGGTTGAATACAATCTGTTCAGCAGATCGATTGAGGAAGATTTCTTGCCGTACAGTCGTAAGTACCTAATCAGTGTGATGGCTTATAGTCCCCTCGCACAGGGCAGGATAGAACGAGAACTTGAGATGCGCCCCAAGCTAGCGGGGGTACTGGATGAGATAGCCCATGTGAACGACATGACGAGGGCACAGGTGTTGTTAGCATGGTGTATTTATGATCCGCAAATAATTACTATTCCGCAAACCAACAATGTGGACAGAATCGAAGAGAATGTTCTGGCAGCAGGTGGACGCCTCAGTGAGGACCAATATTCTGCTCTCTGCGACACGCCATAACAGGTCCTCGGAATCCTAGAAATCAGCTGATTGTTCCAGCCTGCGGCGCTCCCGACTGGTAATAATAGCTACTGCCTCATTTGCGTCGATCCGACCTACCGGGCCGGAGGCATACATCGAGCCTAGTACTAATCCACCTTGCCGTAATATGAACTCAGTTGGTTGGATGTGTATCCCGTCGGGGGGGTGGTCGCCGAGCCAGGCTCCGATTGCATGCGCATCCGCTTCGGTACAGCCATAAGCGACCGGGAAGGTGATTCCTGCTGTTTCGACAACGCTCTGTGCATGCTCTTTTGCGTCTACGCTTGCGGCATAGACCGTGCACCCAATCTTTTCCAGCTCACTCTTCTTTGATTCCCAGGCGGCCAACTGCCGTATACAGTAGGGTCAGAAGTGCCCTCGATAGAAGAGCAGTGCTGCGTAGCGAGTAGGGATATCATCAGGGATTGTTATACTTCCACCGCTGGCCAACTTAAAAGATAGCGATGGGAAATAGTCGCCTTGCTGAAGCTGGTTCGTCATCCTAACAAACACCTCAGAGCCACAAAGTTGTCCGTATTATAGCAACTCGTGGCGGGTTTGACCTCTCACGAGCATCGCAAACTGCGCGTGCCTTCGGGATTGACCACTCTCAGTTCTGGGACTGGTTATCGGGGATGTCCGAAAGATACTGGACTATCGTGCCGATCGTATCCTGTAGCGTGCGTTCCTTGTCTAAAGATTCAGGAGTTTCTCTGGCGAATGGCGTTCTATTTAACAGGGCGAACATGTCTGCCGCTCCTTGATGGAATTTGCCGGTAACACCGACTTGTTCGAAGCTCGCTGCGATTTCCTCCATTTCCCTGATCCACCGTCCGGCTTTCACTGGAATCGCCGGAAGTTCGTTCTCCATCCTGCGGTACGTTTCAGATTGGCTATATACCAACTCATCGCGCAATTCCGCAGACAACCCCATGGCCTCTGCTGCTGTCAGGAGGGCCAAATGTAGCGCGCTGGTTCCCTTGGTTAGTGCCGCATAGCACATCTTGAGGGCCGAAGCGCGTCCGATGGACGCGCCGAGGGGCTTGATATCGATTCCCGTCTTGTCTAGAGGAAGCAGAGACTCGGCGGCAGGCCCGGATATGTAAAACCGCGGAGGTGTGCCACGTCCGGGTGGGGCGCCAACAATCGATGCGTCGATAAATTCACTCCCCGCATTCGTAATGATTCGATTAATCACCTGTGTCGTACCGGGGGAGATGGCGTTGCAGTCGGCATAGATTGTGTGTTTCTGGGTAATGGTCATTGCATTAGCGACCTTCTCGGCAATGCTTGTCGCTTGAGAAGGAACTAGGATTGAAAGGATAAGGTCGGCTTCTGTGACCAGCGCTTCGAGGGTAGGCACATCTCGAATTTGCCCAATTTTTGAGAGGTTATGGGTGCGTTCACTCCGGCCACGGAGGCACGTAACAAGGTTGAATCCGTGGTTAACCAGAGTTAGCCCAACCGCATGCCCCATATCGCCGGGGCTAAGAATAGCGATAGTCTGTACCGACATGAACCCTCCTCTGATATGTAGCTCTAAGGTAATCGTACCGCAGATTATCAAGGTGTGTCTTAATGATCAGCTTGACGAGTGTCTTGACGGACTCTATGTTTTAATTTCGGGCATTCCCTCGGCTATGGGTAGAGGTGGCATCATTCTACTGTTTACTAGGTGAGCGGATCTTGTTTAAGGGGATCGATCGGTGGGCTGCGCAGCGCGAGTTGCTCAAAGGGGTAGTTGTCAACCAGTTTGAGCAACTCGCGTTTCTCCTCTCGTAAACCGCATGTCGCCATTGGCGGAAGCAGTAGCGCGTGATATCCTTGCCCCGCGAGCCAGATGATAGTCGATCGTGCTCGACATAATCCCGTCTTAGATATGAGGTTTCGTCATTATGCCTGACTTACTTATTCGCAATGGCCTGATCATCGATGGTACTGGTAATCCTGGCTACTATGCGACGGTGGCTGTCGATGGGGACACCATGCGTATCCTTAGGGGTGACACTAGTGACCTCGAAGCAGGACGCGTGATTGATGCTACAGGTCACGTGGTGTGCCCTGGCTTCGTTGACTTGCACTCGCACGGGGGATTAACCATGCTCCGGGAACCTCTCAATGAACCCAAGATACGTCAAGGCGTTACGACCGAGCTGATAGGGATCGATGGCAACTCCGCTGCTCCTTTTAAGAACAGGGATGACCTAGAGGCGTTTGTGGAGCTTGACTCCGGTCTCAACGACATTATGCCGGTGGGTCGAGACTGGCGGAGTGTGGACGATTTCCTGTCGCTCTTCGAGAAAACGGTATCTCCCAACATTGCTTTCATACTAGGGAATTCCGCGGTCCGGATATGGTCGGTGGGATGGAACGATCGGCCCGCAACGGGCGCGCAAATGGAGGACATGAAATCCGTTGTGCGTGAAGCAATGGAAGAGGGTTCATTCGGACTCTCGACAGGATTGGATTATCCGCCTGGTTCCTACGCGGACACCAACGAATTGATAGAGTTGTCCAAGGTCGCGGCGGAAAAAGGGGGCTTCTACCACACGCATACGCGGCACAGCTTGATGATGAATGGTCATTTAGCGCCTTTCGAAGAGGCAGTGGAAATCGGGCGAGGTAGTGGAGCGCCGGTGCACCTCACGCACTATCGTCAGCCCGATCAGGGCGTGGGAAGCCACTTAGATTACCTAGGGTTAGTAGAAAAGTCTCGCGACGAGGGGCTGGACGTGACCTTCGATGTATACACCTATAGGTTCGGCGGCACGCGAGTCCTGATCCAGCTCCCCAACTGGACTAAGGACGGTGGGCCGGAGCGAGTTAAGGAAGTGCTTCGGTCCCAAGAAGAGCGGAAGCGTGCGAAAGAAGATATGCTGTCTGGAACCAGAAAACTAAACACAGACGAAACATGGCTGACGGCTTTTCGTAAACCGCACAATGCCCAGTACGACGGCCTCTCGGTGGCTGAGATAGCCCGAAAGAGAGATCAGGATCCGTTTGATGCCCTGTTCGATCTGCTGCTGGATGAAAATCTTGGTATTTCTGCAGTTTTGGGTGGGACCAACGCTCAGACTCTCCCCGCCTTCGTTTCACACCCCTACGGCATGATTGCCAGCGATGCCATTCTTTTCGGCGAATTTCCTAGCCCGCGTACTTATGGGTGCTTTCCGGTGGTCCTGGCAGAATTTGTGCGCGCAGAGAAACACCTGCGGCTGCCTGAGGCCATACGTAAGATGACCTCGTTTCCTGCTCAGCGTCTCGGTCTAAGAGATCGAGGTGTCCTGCGAGACGGTGCGAAGGCAGATATCGTCGTGTTTGATCCGGACAGAGTGAAAGCCCCTACGACACATCGTCAGCCCAAGCAGTTCGCTCAGGGCATCCCTTACGTTATCGTGAATGGCCAGGTGGTGGTCGATAATGACGTCCTTACTAAGGCGACGCCAGGCGTGGTCCTCAGGCATGGACGGTAAATCTGGAATTTCGCTGTTTGTTGGTATTTAATCTGGCTTGGAACTGACGAATTCCATTGATAACGAGTTCACACAATGGCGCGTGTTTGTTTCTGTGAATCCCTCCCCAAGGAATACATGACCCAGGTGTCCATCGCAATTGGCACATGCGATCTCTATCCGGTACCCATCCGGGTCAGGGAATCGAGATACTGCACCGGGCACCTCTTTGTCAAAAGCTGGCCACCCGCAATGAGCATCGAATTTGTCGATGGAGTGGTACAGTTCGGCATTGCACCGTCGGCAGACATATGTGCCGGTTTCAAAGAAATTGTCGTATTCCCCCGAGAAAGGAGGCTCTGTCCCTTTTCCTTCGATGACGAATTGTTCTTCCGGAGAAAGCGTATTGAAATGTTCGTTGTCCATGTCGGGGTCTCCTTCCGTGTATGGGTTTCTATGATTCAGTTGGCACAATTCCGCGTTGCCGGACCGCCTCGTACATCACTAAGGCTGCCGCTACCGAGGCATTCAAGGATGCGATATGGCCTTTCATTGGAATCGAGACTAACTCATCACATCGTTCTTTAACGAGCCGAGAAAGCCCCTTGCCTTCTGCCCCGATGACCAGTGCTATGGGCTGTTGATAATTTGCCTGCGTGTAGTTGGTTGGTCCGGAGGCATCAACTCCGAGCGTCCAGATGCCGCCAGCTTGCAGGTCGCTGAGGGTCTGTACCAGATTCCTAACTCTGGCAACCGGAATGTATTCAACTGCGCCGGCTGAAGTACGTGACACAGCTGCTGTTAGGCCGACGGCACGCCGTTGGGGGATGATCACGCCGTGTGCGCCCGCAGCATCGGCAGTTCGAAGGACGGCTCCTAAGTTATGTGGGTCTTCGATCCCATCAAGGAGGATATACAGAGCAGGGTTGTCTCTGTTCCGGGACGCTTCTAGTAGGTCGTTGATATCGATGTAATCTTTGGTGGCAACCATAGCGACAACCCCCTGGCTGTGGCCGGTGGGGCTAAGCTTCTGAAGAAGCCGTGGATCAACATATTCAACCAGAATTCCGCTCTGTCTCGCGTGGTAGAGAATCTGGCCGATAACACTATGTCGTCCGATTCCCTTGGACAGGAGGAGTTTATTTATTGGACGGCCGGCTTTCAGTGCTTCCAACACAGGGTTCCGGCCCTCAATCGGAGATTCCAATGTGGATTGAGAGAGGTTATCTCGCGATACGGTTCCTCCCGTCTGATCTTGCTTACGGACCATGTGTGCGCCTCTTTCGCGCTTTACCCGAATCTGTCCCTTCACGAGCGTAGTCCGTCCGCTATCGTCAGATCTTCTCCATTGACGGGGGTCATCTGAGTCCATCCAGTTTTTTCCCGCATTCAGTTCCGAGCTTGATCGCGCCTAAGGTGCACAATGCGAACATCAATGCTTGGAGAATGCTCATTTCGACGATTAAGTAGATTGTCCCGATGCCGAAGAATACAGAAGCAATCCAACCGATACCCCCAAGGCAGTAAAACAATAATTTGCTCATAGGTCTTCCTTTGCTAATGCGGGACATCAATCCTGGATAGCTGGCTCAACGCTGACTGGACGATCTTGATATCACCGCTACGAACATCCTACTGATGGGCTGAGGGCAAAACAACCTGTTTTCTGTGCTAGGATCGTACCATGTCACTATACATTTAGGCATTTGGCGAAACAATCCGGTGCTTGGCAGATCAGCATCGGCCGCGACGACAGGGGAGGTGCCATGGCGACGTACAGGATAGCTGTTCTTCCCGGCGATGGGATCGGTCCGGAGGTAATCGAGGAAGGTTTGAAGATTCTCCGCGCCCTTCAACCCGTACGGGGTGTTGAGTTTGACTGCACGGAATTCAATTGGGGGTCGACGTACTATATGAAGCATGGGCGCATGATGCCGACCGATGCGCTGGATCGTCTGTTGGCTTTTGACGCGATTTACTTCGGAGCTGTCGGTCACCCAGAAATCCAAGATCACATAACCCTAAACGGCCTCCTTTTACCGATGCGACGTGCTTTTGATCAGTATGTGTGTCTACGCCCGAGTGTCTTGCATACAGGGGTTGAGTCTCCCCTGCGGAATAAGAATCCTGGCGAAATTGATATGGTGGTAATTCGTGAAAATGTCGAAGGGGAGTATGCGAATGTAGGCGGATTTCAATACAGTCAGATGCCGCAGGAAGTTGCTCTACAAACGGCTGTGTTTACGAGACAGGGTTGCGAACGAATTATTCGGTTCGCTTTCGAGCTGTCGAGAAAACGGAACCATAAGAAGAGCGTTTCTTCTATTACTAAATCCAATGCAATGGGGTATGGGATGGTACTTTGGGACGATGTCTTCACCTCCATTGCGCGGGAATATCCTGACATAGCCACGGAATCTCTCTTGGTAGATGCCGCATGTATGGACTTTATTCGTCGGCCCGAATCCTTCGACGTGGTTGTTGCCAGCAACCTCTTTGGTGATATTCTCACGGATATCGGCGCCATCATTACGGGGAGTATGGGTCTGGCTCCGAGTGGGAACATCAATCCAGAAAAACGCTACCCCTCGTTGTTCGAGCCTGTTCATGGGAGTGCTACTGACATTGCGGGAACAGGTGTTGCCAACCCGATGGCTGCAACGCTCTCGTTATCTATGTTGCTGGAACATTTGGGAGAACAGAAGGCGGCAGACGATGTCGAATCTGCAACACTCACTGTTTTGGCTGATCGGAAGTTCCGAACGGCGGATCTTGCTGGGTCTTCAACAACTTGTGAGGTTGGGGATGCAATTGTGGCGGCTTTATTAAATCTGTACTGAACCGCGACGGGATTTAATATTGAGGGTCTGACAGGAGATAAACAGTAAGGTTTCCATTTAAGCAGTCGCTTCGGTATCTGAGGAGAATGTTTTGTTCCTGTGGGTCGTCAATTGACAGGAAGTCGAATGGTCTTGAATATATCATAGTGGCTACATTGGTTATTCTCCCAGAGTGGCCTGATGTAAGGACGTTCCATCGGGACGACCGTCATCCTTTCTATTGCGGTAGCGACCTGTATGGCATTATCACGAATTTATAAGACACTGACTTTGCGAGATTTCCGTCTATTTTGTTCTAGCAGTTTCATTCATGTAATCGGAGACGCTGCGACTTTTCTCGCGCAAGGTTGGCTTGTCCTCTCCTTGACCGGAGATTCTGCTCTGTGGGTCGGAATAGCCTCGGGAATACGCGGTGCCGGTCACGTAGGCTTTGCACTCGCTGGAGGGATTCTTGCCGACCGCCTGAATCGACGTGTAATCCTCGCTGTAGTAGCAATGGTTAAGGCAGTAACGTTCGCGATGTTGGCGTTGCTGATTTTCAATGACAAAGTGCAACTATGGCATGTCTTGGTCATTGTCTTTGTTCAAGGCGCCTCTGATGGTTTAACAGCGCCGTCCTTTAACGGCTTAATTTATGACACTGTAGGCCCTGCTCGATTAATGAACGCGATTGCCTATGTGCTTGCGACATTCCAGATCTCTTGGACGATTGGATCAGTCCTTACGGGGCATTTAATCAATACTGTCGGAATCAGTTCTGCGTATGCTTTGGCATCTGTCTTTTTTCTACTTAGCGTGATTCCGTTGAAACTTATGGGTGTTGCGAATACTACCGAAGCAAAAAAAGAGTCAGTACTCGTTAACTTGGGTCAAGGAATTCAGTATGTGGTTCGACATAGTTCGTTGCGGGTACTTTTAGTATTAAGTGTGCTAGTCGAATCGTTTGGCTTTTCCTATTTAGTCATGTTGCCGGTCGTGGCGAAATCGGTTTTAGGAGTAGGGCCGACTGGACTTGGATATTTGACGGCTGCAGGAGGAATTGGTTCATTGATAGGTACCGTAGTGGTTGCCGGATTGAGTGAGTTTAAAAATAAATGGAAGCTGTTAACCCTCGGAACCGCTAGTGCTGGAGTTAGCATCCTACTCTTCGCGTCTTCTTCGTGGTACGAGTTATCGTTAATTTTGGCGGCATTAATCGGATTTTCCCTTATCAGCTATGATGCGGCTCTAAATACACTTCTTCAAACGCTATCTACTGATAACATGAGAGGCCGAGTTCTGGGACTGTACGGTATGACGTGGGGATTTACTCCTGTGGGAGGTTTTGCGGTGGGAGCAATAGCGAATATCGCTGGGGCTCCGGTGGCCGTGGGGATCGGCGGCTTAATCATTCTTGCATATACACTCGGGGTTATAGCTAGAGCCAAAAGAAATTTAGTCTCTTGAGGGCCTCTGGGGGTTAGGATTTCAGGGCTGTGGGTAAAAAGCGCTCCTTTTGGGTAGAAGCATGGGGCATCTCGCAGCGGATTCGGTGCAGAGAAGCTAGATCAGACACCTGGGCGAAGGAGGGGAAAGTTTTGAGATGATCACTGAATATACAAACAAAGACTTCTTTGACATCCTTCACGTGATTAACAATGCCGCGTTGAAATATAAAGGGGTCATTCCAGATGATTGTTGGCACGAACCCTACATGTCGGAGAAAGAACTGATAAATGAGTTTGATAATGGCGTACGCATGTTTGGGTACGAGAAGGATAGCTTGCTCGTTGGCGTGATGGGGATTCAAGACGTACAGGATGTTACCTTAATAAGACATGCTTATACACTGGGAAACTATCAAGGAATGGGGATAGGTAAAGCGTTGTTGCAACACTTGTTTAAAGTCAATGAGAGTTCTAGCTTGCTCGTCGGCACCTGGGAGGACGCGACTTGGGCGGTTCGGTTTTACGTGAACAATGGGTTTGCCCTTCATGGAAGAGCTTGGGCTGATCAATTGCTGAATAAGTACTGGCAAGTTCCCGTAAAACAAATGCAACACTCTGTGGTGTTAGAAAAACAACTGAATCCAGTGAGTGATTTATAGATAATGGCTGGTGCCTAGCCGTTGTAACCGACTACCACGAACCCCTCGGATTTTGCAGCTCGTTCCCTTATCGCAGCTACGGGTTTGTATTCATCGGAATTCTTGAAAGCGTTCAATTGTTCTAGACTGGGGAATTCTACAATTACCAATCGGTTAGGTTGCCAGGCGGTAGTATCGTCGATGATGTCACCACCACGGACTATGTATTTTCCTCCATATTGAGCAATTACAGCGGGGACTTGCTCCATGTATGTTTGATAAGCATCCCAATCATTAACCGTTATGTTCACTATTGAATAAACAGACACATTTCCACTCCTTTTGCACAAAATCATCTGTTCGGAATGCGCAGATATTTACAGGTATTCTTCGTGCTTAGGCAAATTGCGTCAATACGCTACTTAGTTTCAGGCATGTCCGTTGGGCTTAAAGGTAAAACACACACTAACAGCGCTGATAAACCCGCTAGGCCGCCAACAAACAGAATCGACAACGATAAATCAAATTCCCCAATCAATCCTGACAAAAGACTGCCGAAGGCCCCGATTATCTCACTGCTCGCCAGAACGATACCCATCAAAGTTGTCTGGGGGCCTCGGATGGCACCAACCAGCATGGCGACCAGAGATGGACGCAGGCCTAGCAATAGGAAGCCAATCATGAGTATCCCGGCAATGAGTGACGCAATCGAAGGGCCGTACACAATGACCAGTGTGGCAGCGATCGCTCCGAACAAGCTGAAAAAGATGACCTTTCGTTGTAAACGGGAATCAGCTAATGCACCTAATAGAGGGGCGCCGATCGCTCCGAGAAGCACCATCGATGAGAATAGGGAACCGGTTAATCCTGAGGAGAGATTACGTTCAGATTGTAAGTATAACGGGACCATAGTAAATAGGCCCATGATTGCCATTCCATGGAACCCTAGCATCAGAAACATCAGTAAACTTCCAGGCCTCACCATCCGGTGGATTGTGGATTTCATGTCAGCGAAGTGGAATGAACCGTGTGAGGGAATGCGGATGTACTTCGTCATTCGGAGAAATACTGAGCCTAAAATTACAGCGGGAAGAATTGTTCCTTGCATAACCTGACGCCATTCGAAAACTGTGAGGATAAATCCCACGGTGATAGGAGCGACAATCTCTGCCGCTGATCCGCCGATGAAATGGACCCCCAAAGCGAAACCTTTTCTGCTTGGCATTTGTTCGGTGAGTGTTCCCATTGCCACAGGATGCCAAGCGGCTGCTCCTGCTGCACCCATTACCATAAAGGCAAAGAAAAACAAATAGCTTTCAAAGGTTGATCCTGCGAGATAACAAATAGCTACAAAAAATAGCGTGAATGGTAACAATTTCGCGCGCAGATGAGTTTCTCCGATGAGCCCAGCCGGGATATGAGTGAACCCTGATGCAAGGAGCATGCCGGTAAACAGGTATCCGATCTGTGTCGGACTCAGACCGTAACTTGTCGCGATTGCGGGGGCTAGTAGCCACATAGCGCCGAGCGGTAGGCAGGCGGCTCCATGTCCCGTAGGAAATCCGACAAAATATAGTAGCTTTTCTCGTCTTGTCAAAGTCGCTTCAAGCAAATTCAATCTCGTACAAGTCATAATGCGAATGAGTCATGCCGAGATCCTTATACGTCTGTTGAGCTCTGGTGTTCGAACGTTCGACGTATAGCCTGATTCCGCAAATATCTCCTCGGGAGTTCGCTAGAGTACACACGTAATCGTGCATTGAACGGTAAACACCCTTGCGTCGCCAGTTTGCATCAACGAACACACTCTGTATCCACCAAAATGTTGCGTTCCGCCAGTCGCTCCATTCGTAGGTTATCAGTAAGCTGCCGATCACGTGGCCGTCTACCTCTGCGACCAAATAGAACCCCTTCGTACCCGAGTCAAAAATGGAATCGACGCCGCTCTTAAGAAGAGCTTCATCCAATAGTTTTTCTTCCGTTTCAAATGCCATCGCCTTTTGGAACCTAATGATCGCGTTCGCATCTTGGCGCGCAGCTTCTCTAACGACAATGTTGAAATCACTCATCTAATTCCATCGTTCCCTGTAATTTCCGGGAGGTCCGTTAGTGCATTTTGCTTTGAATCAGATAAGAAAGAATCTATCTAAGTGGCTCCGATTGTATGTCCTCAAGGGGTTTCGAGGATAAAATCCCCTGAAGGAAGCATTTCGTAGATCGCGATGTCTCCTTCAGGCAGATCAGGTAATGGTTTGCCTTGGAGATGTACGACTGCCTTTTCTGGCAGCAACCGGAAGTTTTTCACCGCTTTGCGGAGGGCAGCCCTATCGGCTAATCCCATCCGCTGAAGAGCAGGATTCATTATTTCGTTTACAACGGGTCGAGGATCGCCCATCCCTGCTGCTAACACACACCGAATAAATTCTTCTCCATTGGGTAGTTGAACTACTGGCATCTGGTAATGTGTGGATACTTGCATGAGAGCTTCAAGTGCCAGATCAGGGAAATATTTCAAGTAAATTCTCACAATGTTACTGAAATTCGCTTCATGCGCGCCCTCGTCAGTTTCTGGGAACCTCAATGCTCCCGCGACTGCAGGGTATAGGGGATGTCCATCTGAATTCGTTGGAGATCCGTACTCTTCCCATATGTGTCTGCGAAGTTGTGTGTAGTTCCAACGAGTTTGCCTTTCCTGGAACACCGCGTACGCGGCAGCTCGCAGTGGAGTTGCTTCATACCCTGTTTGAATCTTGAATGTCCACCGATATTCGCTGGCCTCATCGAGATATCCATCGACGAACTCTCGTGTATAAAGCCCTGAGTCGATAAGACAGTGTCTCAGTGTTTGGCCGTGCCTGCGTTCTTCAAATCCCCATTGTATGTATAGGCCTCTGTTAGATAAGCTATCTCCAGCGTTATCTATGCCGTCGAATACATAGTCGTCCACATAGGACTCGATGCCCAGAAAACCGAGCAGCATTTCTTTACTTTCTTCAGAAACTAGATGGCCATAGCTCGCCATTTCATCTCTCTCTTTAAGCCGATCGGGGAACCACATTCTTGTTTTTGCAGACTTTGCGAAGTAGGATTCGTAGTTCGCATCAATGTCCTTTTGGACTGCTGCCAGCCTTGCTTCAACAGAATAGGGTCCCGGTATTACCTGCATTAGCGTGAGGTCTCCTGTCTATAATTTGTGTAAATACCTGACGGGCAGTATACCTGATCTATCCCCTCGTGTATGCCCGTCCGTCTCGGCACTTTGGGAAATAACCAGGTGCACACCTAATTGTAGGGGGGTTGTCACTGGTATATCGCGCTGTGACACCGAACAGTACACTGTAATACGGTCCGAGAATTCAAGTGATAATTGCCATCAGTTTATCGGAGTCGATGCTGCTACCGCTCAGGATGCAGACGGTTCTCCCGCGTTGTTCTGCGGGTGTGGCGATCGCAGCGGCCACGGACATTGCTCCGGAGCCTTCTACAAGTAGTTTGTTCCCAAGTAGGAGCTTCTTGATAGCAGCCCTGACTTCAACTTCTGAGACCAGCACCACATCATCTACTACCTGCCGGAGTAGAGGATACATCTCGTCCACAACGAGCGGCACGATAGTTCCGTCGCATATAGTCGGCATCGATTCCACCCAGGTCGGGCCACCGGCCCTGAAGCTAGCATAAAGCGACGGGCACGATTCACTCTGGACGCCAATGACTCGAGTAGTTGGTTTGAGGGCTTTGATGGCGCTGCCTAGTCCTCCAATCAGTCCACCACCTCCCACTGGTACGTAAACCGAGTCCACGTTAGGGAGGTCTTCGAAAATCTCAAGTCCTATAGTTGCGTTCCCAGCTAGCATCTTTTCGTCTCCCCAGGGATTAAGGAAGCTGTATGGTTCGTCCTCCCATCGAGACTCGAACACGAATTCAAGGAGCTCGCCAAAAGGTAGAGGAACTGGTGTTACGCCATAGCTTTTCACGCCGTCTATCTTCACTTTTGGAGCATCCTCTGGCAGCAGACTCCGCGCTGGAACATTGAATAGGCGTGCCACATATCCTAGTGCCTGTGCGGTGTTCCCAGCGCTGTGTGTGCTGAATCCTCGCGCTCGTTCGCTTGCTGACAGGCTGGCGGCCCAGTTGTAAGCACCACGTAGCTTGTATGACCCTACTGGTTGAAGAATCTCTGGTTTCAGCAAAATGTCCGACGTTGTCTCAAAGCTGTGGAGAGGGACTAGAGGAGTGCGTATAGCCACACCATCGAGTCGTTTGGCAGCCGAGCGAATTTCAGGAAGGCTGGGGCCTCTCACGGGCGGCCCACCTGATCCAGTCGGTCGTTCCTCTGCTCGCATGTTGTTCTCCTTTT
>CAZVDP010000009.1:0-17832 GCA_964625945.1 uncultured Dehalococcoidia bacterium
CAGTGCGCCTCCGCACTGGTTTGTCTAAAAGCGTGCATATCCGTACCGTAGCTGCGCCCTGCTCTTCGAAGTATGCCCGTATAAACTGCGCGGTGAACCCGGTGTCGACTATATCCTCGACGACTAAGACATTCTTGCCAATCACAGGTGTTCGAACTCCGTGGTGGAGGCTAACCTTACCAGAGGATTTCGCTGACTCACCGTAGCTGGATACCCGAATAAAGTCGACTTGAATTGGCAAATGCATATGGCGAATTAAGTCAGACAAGAAAACAAATGAGCCATTTAAAGCCCCCACCACCAGGAGAGGTTCATCTTGGTAGTCGGCGTGGATCATTTGAGCTAGCCGTCGGACGCATTCTTGGATCTGGGACTCGCTAATGGCAAGTTTTAGATTAGCCACGTGTTTTGATCACCTGATAAATTGAAGGTCCTTGAACCGTAGCATTCAGTTACCATTGCGGTCAACGATGGGCTTGTACTCTCATGTCCCCCGTAGCCTTTCAAAGAATGCTTCGGAGAAATCGTGAGTCCACAGGATATCTCTGGGCACCGTGTAACAGTTAAGCTATTATTATCCAAAAGCATCGCAATTTAATTATTTGGAGGAGTTTATTAAATGAGAATGTTACTTAGAGCTATTATTCCAACTGATGCGGGCAACGCTCGGCTTAAAGATGGAAGCCTGAAGGAAACCCTAGATTCCGTTTTAGGGGATATGAATCCTGAAGCCACTTACTTTTACTTAGAAAATGGGCGACGAGCATGCATGATAATCTTCGAAATGAATGATGTATCACAACTCCCCGCCGCTGTAGAACCGTGGTTCCTCTCTATGGGAGCTGATATCACTTTGGTGCCTGTAATGAATGGCGAAGACTTTGAGAAAGCCGGTCCTTCGCTCGGAGCAACGATTCAGAAGTATATGTAGACCGAAGCAAGCAACAATGAGGCTATGACACTGTAATGTGACACCCTCTTTGACGCTGTTCGATCAACCTTAGTGTTTGGGCCGAAACTTATATTCGGGTCGATCTAGCCCCAAACAAAAGCCCCTCGAGTTCTGCTCGGGGGGCTATTTCGTGACTAGAATTGTGGAGCGGAAGAGGGGATTCGAACCCCCGACCCTCTCCTTGGCAAGGAGATGCTCTACCACTGAGCCACTTCCGCTCATTCAATCACATAGACTGTGCCGATCGCTATTCTAGCATAACTCGAAATCAGCTTCTTCTGCGGAATTCTCTGGCACTCCTAGCGGTTTTATGAGGGGCTACCCTTCCTATCGTTGCCTCCCCTTTAAGCAACCTGATACAATGCGCCGGTATTTGTTGCCGTATTCCTGTTAATTAGAGGCCGTAAGGAGAAAAGATTGGGGAAGCTGAACGTCGCGATTATTGGCGTAGGAAATTGTGCATCATCGTTGGTGCAGGGGGTTCAGAAGTATCGGGAAGCGCCGGTAGATAGTTTTATTCCTGGGTTGATGCATCCGGTTCTAGGTGATTACCACATTGGTGATATCGAGTTTGTGGCAGCCTTTGATGTTGATCAAAACAAAGTTGGGAAGGACTTATCTGAGGCGATCAGTCAGCCACCGAACAACACAGTGAAGTTTGCTGACGTCCCGAACATGGGCGTTACAGTTGATCGAGGAATGACCCATGATGGGATCGGACGCTACGTGTCTGACCTTGTAGTAAAAGCGCCCGGGTCTACCGCGAATATTGTTCGGATCTTGAAAGAACGGGAAGCTCATGTCGTTATTAACTACCTTCCGGTAGGTTCTGAGGAAGCAACTCGTTGGTATGTCGAACAGGTGTTAGCTGCAGGGTGTGGTTTAGTGAATTGCGTTCCCGTATTTATTGGACGGGAGAATTACTGGCAAGAAAGGTTCCAGGAGCGTGGGCTTCCGATAGTTGGCGATGATATTAAATCCCAAGTCGGCGCCACAATCACGCATAGGGTATTGACTCGTTTATTCAGGGAACGGGGCGTGAAGCTGCTCAACACATATCAGCTAAACTTTGGCGGAAACACGGATTTCCTAAACATGCTGGAACGTGATCGGCTCCAGTCCAAAAAGATTTCTAAAACCAATGCTGTGACATCCATGTTGGATTATGATATTGGCCACGACAATGTTCACATAGGTCCAAGCGATTACGTCCCATGGCTTGGTGATCGAAAGTATTGTTACATCAAGATGGAAGGTGTTGGTTTTGGAGATACTCCAATCAATATGGAGCTGAAGCTTGAGGTGTGGGATAGTCCGAATTCGGCGGGCGTGGTGATTGATGCGATCCGGTGTGCTAAGGTCGCTTTAGACCGTGGAATCAGTGGGACATTAGTCGGTCCCTCGGCGTACTTTATGAAATCTCCGCCGATCCAATTTCCTGATGATGAAGCCTTTGAACTTGTCGAAGGGTATATTGATGGGAAAGATACCGGAGAAACCCCGATCTCTCTTCCTTAAATTTGGCGGCGCCCATCACAGATCCGCTAGTTCGAGCAAGGGGTGCGAGCGTTCATGAAGATTGGCTTGGTGTCGCCCTATGATTTTGCGTATCCGGGTGGCGCGAATGCTCACGTATCGCTATTGACCCGCGAATTCCTGAAGCGCGGCCACAGCGTCAAAATCATTGCGCCTTCCTCAAAATCCGTTGAGATGCTTGGTGTCGAAAACTTCATCCGCCTTGGGGTTCCCATCCCGATTCCGGCGAACGGATCGTTAGCCCGAGTGTCCTTCTCATTTTGGCTGACCCCCAAAGTTAAACATCTTCTGGAGACCGAAAATTTCGATGTTATCCATTTACATGAGCCGATGGCGTCGCTTCTTTCTCTGGTTGTCCTGAAGCATTCGAGGGCGTTGAATATCGGAACATTCCATTCCTTCTGGCCAAAACCGACGTATCGCCACAAGTTTCTTAAACCGTTTCTTCAATCGCACTTCGATCGCTTGCATGGGAAGATTGCCGTTTCTAAACCAGCGAGTGAGTTTATCAACAAGATATTTCCATCGAACTACGAAATTATTCCTAATCCCATTGATACGGATCACTTCTCCAAACCATGCCCCCCGGTCGAGGAATTTCAGGATGGGAAAGCAAACATCCTTTTTGTCGGGCGAATGGAGAAACGCAAGGGTCTGAGCTACCTTCTTAAAGCTTACAGTCGCATTAAATGGGATTATCCCGAGACACGACTTTTATTGGTTGGAAGCCAGTCCCTCGATAAGGAATCCTATAGAATCATTGGGGAACGAGCACTAGAGGATGTGGTTTTGTGTGGCGCCGTTCCTTACTCCGATCTCCCTCGTTACTATCAGGCAGCAGATATTTTTTGTGCGCCTAATATCGGTCGAGAAAGTTTTGGCATGGTAATCGCTGAGGCGATGGCGGCCGGTGCGCCTGTGGTAGCAACCAACAATGAAGGATTTGCCTCCGTTATTGATGACCAAATTAACGGAATCCTGGTTCCTCCAGGGAACGAAGAAGCTTTGGAAGCAGCTATACGAACCGCTCTTGAGGATACTGCATTAAGAGTGCGTCTTTCGGTGTCAGGCAGAAGTCGAGCAAGAAGATATGCGGCTTCTTCGGTCGCGGATCAAATCTTACGATTCTATGAATCCACTTGGAATCAGGCCCATCGTAACCCGATTCCAGCCATCAATGAAATGGCAATCGTTGGTTGAGGGCGTGTTAGTGTTATGGCTTGGCTAGATCGCACTCGACTACGCGCTCTTATATCTAGGTGGTTCGAAGTTCCGATGGTACGGATTCTTGTTACATTACACTTTACCCCCAATCGGGTTACCATTTTGGGTCTCCTGATTACCTTCTGCGCTGGGGTACTGATTGCTTTTGAATATCCCCTTGCGGGCGGTATCACAGTATTAGCTGCAGGTATATTTGACTTATTGGATGGAGCGCTGGCCCGAGAAACCGGACGTTCGACGCGTTTTGGTGCTTTCTTGGATTCTCTTACAGATCGGATCGGCGAAACCTGTGTGCTTGGTGGGATCTTAGTGCTAGCTCTTAGCCGCGAAGACTTGGGTATGGCGTTCCTAGCTTACGCCGCATGCGCGTGCTGTTTCCTCGTGAGTTATGCACGGGCTCGTGCCGAAGGATTAGAGGCTCCCGGGGCTGTTGGGCTTATGACCCGCCCAGAGAGAGTTGTCCTCTTATCAATGGGATTGATTACTGGATTTATTTCTCCGGTCCTAGCCTTAGTAACCGCCTTATCTCTTATCACGGTGTTCCAGAGAATGCGTCATATGTGGAATGCTTAACTTCTAGGCGTCGATACCGGAAAGTGAATGGCTTAAACACATGCGAGAGATCTCACTGGCGTTCCCATGTGGTCGGTTGGTATTGGACGGCGTACTGACATTACCGGATCTAAAGCCTGCTACTCCGCTTCCCGCAGTAGTGATCTGCCACTCTCACCCTTCTTTTCAAGGTGATATGGATCATATCCTTATTCGCGAAATTGCCAGTTCTTTGGCGGACCGCACGATTGCATCCTTGAGGTTCAATTTTCGTGGAGTGGGTCGGAGCGAAGGGGAATTTACCAACGGGAAAAGAGAAGGAGAGGATGTCGAAGCCGCTTTATCGTTACTATCCAAGTGGCCGGGATTGAACTCTCGCCAACTTGGCGTGGTCGGACACTCATTGGGGGCCGCTGTTCTTTTGCGCCATTATGGGAATGTACGCGCTGCGTGTTCCATGATATACATCTCGCCTCCTCCAAATGCTGTGGAGGAGCGCGATATAACTGCTGATGCACGTCAAAAGTTGTTTTTGGTTGGAGATCGCGACAGAATTGCTCCTGCCCACCAGCTACAGGTGTTGGTGTCAAACATGGCAAGCGAAGCGACGCGCATCTCGATCGTGCCCGGATTCGATCACCAATGGGCGGGTGGAGAGACGCTGCTAGGGCGAACAGTCGCAGACTTCTTTGCTGCTAATTTGACGTAACAAAAGAGCGGGTTTCGGGAAACACAACTTTGGCTCTGCCCTTCAAACCTCGGTTCAGTCAAAAGATCTCATAGAGATCGATGGTATACTGATCGGAACAGAGCGAGGCAGGGAATAGATCTGATGGAATATCCTGTACCATTCTTGAAAAGACCCGTTCTTCTCCGTGATCTATTGGTCATTATTGTAGTATGCATAGTTGTTCTTGTTGACCAGGCATCGAAGGTTGCGATTCAGCAACTGCTTCCTATCGGAGAATCGTTCCCTGCGAGAGGATTGTTGCGAGCGACCCATGTCGTTAATACTGGGGCTGTCTTTGGCTTGTTTCCCGGCCAAGGCGTTATCCTTACACTTGGGTCGTTCTTGGGCATTGGGGTCCTCGCTTGGTTTTATCATCAACCTCTGGCCGCACCAAGTCGACTGCTCAGGCTCAGTCTCGCCTTGCAGCTTGGAGGGGCGTTTGGCAATTTGATTGATCGTCTTCGCTTAGGCGAAGTGGTGGATTTTATTGACTTCGGGCCTTGGTATATTTTCAATATCGCGGATGCGTCGATTGTTTCTGGTCTTTTCTTGTTGGTATGCTTGCTTCTTATATCCGACCACACGGGATTACGAAGCTTGCCCAGACCCCCATTCGGCCCCTATGGCGGTACGCGGTCCCGGCCGGAGGCGGGTTGTTGAGGGGCTACTGCAGGAGGCTGTTCACCTGGGTGGATCGAGCGCTCAAATGCTCTGCGACCTAGTAGTACGTAGTGGTTGCAGCCTTCGCACCGTAGCCCGATGTCCATGCCAATTCGGAGCACTTGCCAATCAAAAGATCCGCAGGGATGCGGCTTTTTCAGTCGAACAACCTGTCCGTAGACGAGTTGTAGGGGCTCGCTCATATCACACCAGTCTACAGTTTTCGAGTTCGGCGTTGATACGTAATCGGAGACCTTGTGCTTCTTGGCGCGCGTGCTCTGCGTAATGATTGGGATCTTGGGACGCGTAGATAATGCTTCGGGAAGCACTGACAATTAAGTTGTGCCCATTAGTGTCGACCCCAAAGCGAACAGACTTCTCGAGAGCACCTTGCTGTGCTCCTATTCCGGGCAGGAGAATCGGGAGGTCAGGGCATAGAGACCGTATGCGTCGGAGTTCGTCAGGGTAAGTCGCTCCGACCACTAACCCAAGGTTGTTTTGCGTATTCCAGGATTGTGTGTGTAAGGCGATCCACTCGTATAATGGGCGTGGGTCGCCGCCGAATTCAGGCGTGGATATCAGATCTTGAAACTCTCGAGCCCCAGGATTGGATGTTCGACACAGAACAAAGACTCCCTTGTCGGCATACGCTATGAACGGCTCAATAGTGTCTCGTCCCGCATATGCGTTTACCGTTACCGCATCGAAACCCCAAACTTCAAATGCCGCTTTAGCATAGAACGGGTGAACGTCGCCACGCTTTGCATCGCCAATGATGGGAATGTGAGAAGGGATTGATTCAAGGGTTTTCTCTAATGCAGTAAGTCCACTCATGCCGAGGGCTTCATAAAACCCTATGTTAGGTTTATAGGCGCAAACGAGATCACTTGTGGCTTCGATGATCCGCTTGTTAAATAAAGCCACATCTTGAATTGGCATTATCTCTGGAGCAGGGTCCAATCCGATGCATAATAGGCTTTGGTTTAATGCGACAGCTTTGTCCAACTTAGTGCCGAATGCTTCCATCTCAACTCCGCTTCCCGTCAACCGCAAAGATTTGTAAACCAGCCTCTGTAAGCACGGTGATGAGAATGCCGCTAATGATCACCCCGAAACCTATAAGAGGAATTGCTACCCGTGGCCGGATTCTGAATGCCAACGCAACTAGAGAGCCGGTCCAAGCTCCTGTAAATGGTAATGGGATCGCAACGAGACCGATTAGTGCCAACGCTCCATGACGACGATAAAGGCCAGTATACAGTCGTGTCGACCGGGAAATCCACCAATCCAGAATACGGCTGAGGATCGAGGAATAAAGGCGTGCTAAATTAACAATTCGGTCAAGGGTAAAAATAAGGAACGTGACTGGGAGCATGTTTCCGACGATAGAAATAGGGAGAGCTTGGTACCATGGCATGTGCAGGTGGTAAATGGCCCAGGGGATTGACAGTCGCAACTCGCCTACAGGGGTCATCGCGGCTAAGAGTGTTTGTAGCAGATCAGAGAGGTCCATCTTCTTATATCCAAGTATATTCTATTGTGTTACTCGTTTAGCCGCTAGTTCTCGGAGCACTGATCGTCGATAAAAAATCGGAAACTCTTTACTTCGATGGGGTTACTCAATAAAGGAGAATCTCAGTTCTGTCCGTGATAGGATCAGAGAGGACTGGATATGTAATCGGGTAATGTTCGATAGCAGTCGAGTTGATGTATAGATAGATTACCCCGATGGCCCGATCTAGAAGCGTTTCAGGGAAAGGTGGCAACGTGGATTCGATCATCATAATTGCACTTATAGTTCTGGTGATTGTTCTGACGATCTATTCGCTTAGGCTTCATATACAGTTAAATCAACGGATAAAATTCGCGAGGGCTGAAGCAATCGGACAGAGTCGGGCGACACTAGGTGGGCTTTTTACGGAACAGCTAAGTCCCTACCTGCCCGAGTTCCGATACGATCCAACCGATGCTCGATTTCTCGGGAGTCCGATCGATCTTATTGTTTTCAGAGGTTTGTCATCAGACACCCCTGAAGAGATTGTATTCATAGAAGTCAAAACAGGAAAAAACGCTAAGCTTACTAAACGCGAGCGGCGTGTGAGAGAGTTGGTGGAAGAGCGGAAAGTACGGTGGGAACTTATTCATAGGAATACGTATTGATTATCAAGGTGTGTATTTTTGTAAGGTCTCTTCGTTGGAATTCCGCTGAAATGATGACTATTTTCTTCTAATCTCGCTCTTAACCGTCCGAAGTTACGCGGCCCCTTTGGGTTTATGAGGCTCTGTCTTGTTTCTGCGGGATAGTTCTTCTACTATTCCTGTATGGAGTCACCCCTTCAATTCTCTTTAGTAAAGACGGATGCCCACGCTAGGGCAGGTGTGTTGAAGACGGCACATGGCGATGTGCCCACCCCGGCATTCATGCCAGTGGCAACTCAGGGCTCTGTGAAATCTTTGACGCCTCAGGAAGTACGTGATCTTGGTGCGTCAATACTGCTTTCCAATACATACCACCTCTATCTCCGTCCGGGATCAAGCCTGGTTCGTCAGATGGGAGGACTCCATGACTTCATGGGTTGGGGTGGTCCGATTCTGACAGACTCAGGGGGATTCCAAGTATTTTCTTTAGGCGGACTTCGCAAGATTACAGATGTAGGGGTTGAATTCACATCGCACATTGACGGTTCTAAGCATATGCTGACCCCCGAACGTGCGGTATGGATCCAAGAGGAATTGGGATCGGATATCGCCATGGTGCTCGATGAATGCGTTGGATACGATGTCGGTGTCGACGCGACTCGCACCGCGATGGAGCGAACTCATCTGTGGGCACGCCGTTGTTTCGACGTTCGGACAAGGCGTGATCAGTTGATGTTTGGAATTGTCCAGGGTGGGCATGAGATGCATTTACGTGAAGAATCAGTTCAGGCGCTTACAGAGATACCGTTTGACGGCTACGCTGTTGGTGGTTTGTCAGTCGGAGAACCGAAGGCACTACATAACTCTATAGCTAGGGCGACTGTGCCGTTATTACCGCGAGGAAAACCGAGATATCTGATGGGTGTTGGGTCGCCAGAAGATATCGTTGAGGCAGTTTCCTTTGGTTATGATCTTTTCGACTGTGTGTTGCCAACCCGGGTGGCTCGGAACGGTGCGGTATTCCGCCGGGACGGACGGCATGATATCACGGGAGCCCGATTCCGTGACGAATCAGGCCCGATTGAGCCGGGTTGCGATTGTCAAACGTGCCAACTTTTCAGTTCTGCTTATATTCATCATTTGTTTCGAACACGGGAGTTGCTGGGTTATCGCCTCGCAACTATTCATAATCTGCGATTCTATCAACGGCTTATGGTTACCCTCCGCGTGGCGATTTTAGAAGGAAAGTTTGCCGCGGTCTATAAAGATTTCCATTCTCATTATCGACCTACGGATGAACGGACGCGTGTAATCCAGAAAGAACGTTGGCTAGCTTCCATGAAAGAAAAAAGAGATGTGGTGACATGACAGTCTTATCGAGTTGGTGGAGAGATTGATGGTAGTCCAATCACGGCTGCCCGTTCTGGACACAATTGGTAATAGTAACTATAGACGTTTTTGGCTCGCAGGTATCTTCGGGAATATGGCAAGGTGGAGTTGGCTATTGGGCTCAACATTCCTCGTGTTTCAGCTGAGCGCCTCGGCATTTCTTACGCAGATGACCGGTGTTGCATTCAGTGCTTCACATCTATTGCTGGGTTTGGCGTCCGGGATCTTGGTGGATCGACTCGACAGACGACGGATTCTCTCTGTATGTTACAGCGTCAATTCAGTGGTGGCAGTGAGTGTTGTGCTGCTTTTATGGATTGGAGACATTCATTCTTGGCACGTGATTTTCTTGACAGCGATCTTCGGAGTGTTCTTGACCTTGGACCAAATCACGAGGCAAGCGATGCCCCTGGACCTAGTGGATAGAGAGAAGCTTCAGTCTGCCATGGCCCTAGAAACGCTTAGCATCTTTGGAGGGATGATGTTAGGTCCATTGTTCGCCGGTCTTATCATTGGTTCATTTCCTTTCGATGAACTGACAAACGTCGCCTTTGTCTATATCGCAATCTTGGGGTATTACGGCGTATCGATGTTAGGAATCAGGAACCTTGTGCTGCCTCCCAAGCCTGTCACCTCCCCGAAAGTTGCTCCACTCGTTCCATCACGATCTTCGTTGACAGTGGGCTTAAAGGCTGTGGCAGGAACTCCCGCTATAGTTGGGGTGCTTGGAGTCTCCATATTGTTTAATTTTACCGTTCCTCCCCATATTCCGCTCATTCCGGTATTCGCGAAGGATGTTTTTGAAGTAGGTCCGAGAGCGATGGGCATCCTTGGCTCTGCTATGGGATTTGGTTCTGTGCTCGGAGCGCTTGTGATCGCTTCTCGTCGCAATCTGGGGCGAAAATCGACGTTCTATTTCTCGGGTGCGTTGACTGCGATGTCTATGGTGTTAGTTTTTGGACTTTCCCGATCATATATTTTGTCGCTTTGTGCACTGGTCGGGGTAGGGATTGGTGCCTCAGCATTTACCATCATGCAAGCGACGATCATCGTTCTGTCTGTGGACGAGAATGTAAGAGGGCGAGTGCTTGGTGTTCTCAGCATGGTCATCGGTGTCTTGCCATTAGGAACGCTTACGGTGGGTGGGCTGGCTGCGCGTTTTGGTCCGGGACCCGCGCTTGTATCAGTCTCAGCAGTGGGGCTTGTATTGGCTTCTGTTTGGATAACTAGGGCTCGAACGTTACGCTCAATCTAGCGGTCGTGGAAACTCTGTTTCCAGCGTTCGTTCCGTGTTTTATCGTTGCCCACCTGCTACGGCGGGAACGATACTCACCTCGTCACCATCTTTGATCACTGTTTCAAGGTTATCGAGAAACTGAACGTCCTCTCCGTTAACATAGATGTTAACAAAGTGCCGAAGATTGCCATTCTCATCCAACAGCCGATCCTGGATTCCTGGGAAGCGGCTTTCCAGAGTCTCAATCGTAGCGGCCAAGCTTCCGTCTTCCACGGTGACTTTATCTTGGTTGTCGGTGATGCGTCGTAGCGGTCCCGGGATTCGGATTACAGCGCCCATGCGCATCCTCCTGCGATCGTCGATTTATAAATCGGATTTCTGTAACGATGGTAACCTATCATACCGTTCGCCAGCAAGCATCTATTGTTCTTTTGGGCCAAGCAAAAGCTCGCATCTCAATCCTGCCTTTTTTGGTATACGCGGGCAAGGTGCAAGCGGTTCAGATGTTGTGTATCGCGACCTGCACGTGTAGTCTACAGTTGTTAGTTTCTAGTCGAGGATATTAGTGTGACTATTTGGCTATGGGTTCTGGCAGCTCTTACAATCATCGGCGGTCTCATCTTTTTGCTGTGGGCGTTGGCGACCTATCTCCCTCGCGGACGGTTTTGGCGTGGGATTGGTCTTCAAGACGGGCTTCCACCAGGCACAGGTGTCCACCGTGGTGATGGACCATCTTCGACGACGGGCGGGACAGGAGTCATTACAGGGCCACTGAAGGGATTTGGAGGTGTCGCGATTACCGATCTCCATCCTGCCGGGACCGCTTGGATTGGCGATAGGCGGGTAGACGTGGTTACCGAGGGGGACTTTATCGCGTCCGGTACTGAGGTAGAAGTGATTCTTGATGAAGGATACCGACGGGTGGTTCAGAGACGTGACCAGGCGTTATGAGAAAGCCTTCTCTGAATCGTTTGACGCGAAGTACACGAACGTAAATTTATGAGGTGAATTGTGCGGAATTTTAAGACGGTAACAATTGGGCTCTTCTTCCTTATATTAGGGATACCAACATTGGGCATCCTTTTCTTCTTTGTTCCCATAGGGCTCTGGCTTAGCGCGAGGTTTGCTGGGGTCGAAGTTGGTATTGGAGAACTTTTGGGCATGCGGCTCAGGCGAGTTCCGCCAAGGGCGATCGTTGAGCCCAAAATCTCGGCTACTAAAGCCGGTTTGGAACTGGATACAGGTCAGATGGAGGCACACTACCTTGCTGGAGGCGATGTTGAACGGGTAGTACAAGCGATTATTTCTGCCGATCGGGCTAACATTGAACTGGCGTGGCGTCGGGCGACAGCCATTGATCTGGCGGGAAGAGACGTTTTGGAGGCAGTGCGAGTTAGTGTGAATCCGAAAGTGGTTCAAACCGGACGCGTTTCCGCTGTTGCGAAGGATGGAATTGAACTAATCTCAGTAGCGCGCGTGACCGTGAGAGCGAATATCGAAAGACTTGTCGGGGGAGCGGGAGAGGAAACGATCCTAGCTCGTGTGGGCGAAGGAACCGTTTCTGCTATTGGATCAGCCGACACACATAAGGAAGTCTTAATGGCCCCCGATAGTATTTCGAAGCTGGTTCTATCACGCGGGTTGGACGCGGGCACCGCCTACGAGATACTTTCGATTGATATAGCGGATCTTGACGTTGGCCGCAACATCGGCGCAAAGCTCCAAATTGATCAGGCCGAGGCAGATAAACAAATTGCACAGGCTCAAGCAGAACAACGTCGAGCCGCTGCAGTTGCAGTGGAACAGGAAATGAGTGCGCGCGTAGAAGAAATGCGGGCTAGGGTCGTAGAAGCCGAAGCTGAAGTGCCTAGGGCGATGGCCGAGGCCTTTCGTTCAGGGAATCTTGGCATCATGGATTATTATCGTATGCGTAATGTTGAGGCTGATACAGCCATGCGATCAACTTTGAGCCAAAGCGAAGATGACGAATCCAACAAAACGTAGCAATGATTAAGGGGTCAGAGGAGTCAGAAATTGGGAGATCAGCAGGATTACACAAAATTAGCTGAAGATGCCAGGCAGCGACGGAAGATGCTTGAATCGCGGCGTAAACAACTTGAGGATCGCTTGAGCGATCCTCAAGAATCCTTTTCTTTGACAGACCGGTTGGAAGAAGTGAATTCTGATCATGCCAGCGGGCTAGAATCACCTTGGATTGATAAGCATGAGTTGGAGATTGAGGAGCCTGTGACTCGCCAAGTAGTACAATCTTTGCCTACGGTTCCCAGTAGAGATCAACGCCTACGCAGAGCTCGTGATCAGGCTCGGTTTCGACTGCTTACCCGGTCAGACTTACGTAACGCCGTTCTTGCCCAAGAAGTTTTAGGTCCGCCCAAGGGCCTGCGATCGTAAGCCCATCTGGGTAAAATTGTGATCGCGAGGGCAGTGCTCTTCATCCCCTGGACGTCCCGTGTTTTTGATCACAGCAGGCCAACTCCGAATCGCGGATCCCTTTCTCCGTGATTAATCCTCGGCAGTCGTCGTATGTACGATTCCAGTTGTAATTGATGCCCTTCATTGATATGATAGGACTAAAGTTTCTGATATAAACAAAATAACAATGTTATCTAGAGAGTTGAGTATATGGCCAATTTTCGCATAGATGGAACGCATGGCTAAAGATTATTATCAGCTACTGGGTGTTCCTCGCTCGGCTAGCGAAAAGGAGGTACGCGCGGCCTTCCGAAGATTGGCGCGAAAGTATCATCCGGATCTTAATCCTGGTCAACCGAAAGCCGCCGAGCATTTCGTGGAAATTAACGAAGCCCATGAGGTTTTGTCAAACACGGAAACCAGAAGGCTTTACGATCAGTACGGGCACGCTTGGAAGCAAGCTCACCAATTTGCGCAACAAGACCCACACGCTGGCTTTGGCCCATTCCGATGGCAACAGAGGTCGATGAACGCGGGTGGCTTTGACCTGGGTGACGTGTTGGGGCAGTTTTTCGGACGCACTGCCCGCTCAAGTGGGACGCGCTCGCAAGCAAGTCCGCGGTCTCCGACCCTAGAACATCGCGTCGACCTGTCATTAGAGGAGGTTTTTGATGGGGCCACGCGGATAATCCAGTTCACCCGGCAGGTCGCATGTGACCGTTGCAAAGGCCACCGCATGGGTCGCGGTGAGACTTGCCAAGTTTGTATTGGACAAGGATTTACGTTTCAACCGGTTCGAGGAGAAGTTAGTATTCCGGCAGGCGTAGAAGAGGGGTCACGCGTCCGTGTGCGGGCTGGAGGTCAAGATCTCGTTTTAGTTATTAGTGTTCGTTCGCACACAACGTTCAAACGAAAGGGAACGGATCTCTTTGCCGATGTTGAGGTGCCTTTATACAACGCGGTATTGGGTGGAGAGGTGGTGGTCCAGACCTTAAAAGGGAGTGTAGCTTTAACACTTCCGCCCGAAACACCGAACGGACGAATTTTCCGTTTAGCGAGTCAAGGTATGCCGCTTCTCGGCCGTCCTTCTGAAATCGGAGCGCTCTATGTCAATGTTCGCATACTTCTTCCTGTGAACCTGACTGATGATGAACGCACACGCTTCCAAGAACTTCGAGACATGCGAAAGGGAGAACGCGATGTTTAAGAATGATGGTGGGAACTGGGGCATCGCAGGCTCAGGATTCGACGATCCTTCGTACGTTATTAGCGTTGCTGCGAAAATGGTGGGTCTTCCACCGCAGACGTTACGTTATTACGAGCGGACGGGTTTGTTGGACCCCTCACGATCCCCCGGGAATATTCGTTTGTATTCACCAAGAGAAATTGAGCGGATCCGGCAGATAAAAACTCTTATGACGGACATGGGGGTGAACCTCGCAGGCGTCGAGGTTGCTTTGAGATTAATGTCGCAACTAGAGGAAGCGAACGAAGTTGTTCGGCATTTGAATGCCGCGCTTGACCGTCGATTGAACCAATCGGAGGAAGTAGTTCAGACCCTACTTGATCCAGATCGTTAGCGAACAAGTCACTTCGGTCAACATATTGAGGAGGCACTAATGCCATTGAAACCAGAAAACTTTACTGAATCAGCACAAGAAGTCCTAGGCGATTCACAGCAGCTCGTACGGCAATATCGTCACGCACAATGGGATTTAGAGCACGTATTTCTTGCCCTCTTGCAACAAGAAGAAGGAGTTCCTCTCCAAATTCTAAAGGAACTATCGCTTGACCCAGTCGTTATGCGCACCGAATTAGGGGTTGCATTGGAAACTTCGCCGCGCCTCGACTACGAGCCATCGCAAATATACCCCACTCCGCGAGCGGCACGGCTTTTAGAGAACGCTAAGGGGGAATCCGAGCGACTCAAGGACGACTACATCGGAACTGAGCATCTATTCATAGCTGTTATACAAGAACGTACTGGGGAAAGCGCTGAGTTACTGAGAAATTATGACGTTGATATTGAAAAGGTATATAAAGCGCTAGCAGCGATTCGAGGCTCAAATCGTGTTACGGACCCACGCGCTGAGAGTCGTTATCGGGCGCTCGAAAGGTATAGCGTAGACCTCACAGCAATGGCGCAGGCGGGACGACTGGACCCAGTGGTAGGCCGCGGGAAAGTTATTCAGAGGGTCCTACAGACTCTTTCTCGACGCACAAAGAATAACCCGGTGTTGCTTGGTGAGGCGGGAGTTGGGAAGACGGCGATTGCGGAAGGACTGGCTCAGAGATTAATTGCGCAAGACGTTCCTGATATCCTCCAGGGAAGGCGCGTTTTAGCTCTCGATATGGGTGCGATGCTGGCTGGCTCAAAGTTCCGAGGTGAATTCGAGGAACGACTCAAGGCAGTTATGGATGAGGTTAAGGCAGCACGCGGGGAGATTGTTCTCTTTATCGACGAGTTGCACATTGTCGTTGGAGCGGGTGGAGCGGAAGGTGCAATTGACGCCTCTAACTTAATGAAGCCTGCTCTCGCAAGGGGAGAAATACAGGTGGTTGGAGCCACAACTCCTGCTGATTATAGGAAGTATATCGAGCGTGACGGGGCACTTGAGAGGCGGTTTAATCCAATATGGCTTGATGAGCCCACTGTCGAGGAAGCGATTGAAATGATGAAGGCTTTGCGGCCGCGATACGAGAGTCACCACAAAGTGCAGATCGAAGACAACGCACTTGAAGCAGCTGTACAACTTAGTCAGCAATACATCACGGAACGACACTTACCAGACAAAGCTGTGGACCTTATTGATGAAGCTGCGGCGAAACTGAAGTTGGCGCTCGCAAGCATGACTCCTGAGCTTGTGGATCAGAAGAAACGTGTTCAGGACTTACTAGACCGCGAAGAGGCCGAGATTGGGAAGACTGACTATGAAGCCGCCGCTCGTTTACGTGCCGAAAGACTGGCCCTCGAGAGGGATTATAGTGCAGAATTTGGTCAATGGTTGAGCGAGGAAAAGCTAGAGCCAATTGTAAGTGAAAAGCAGATTGCGGACTTAGTGGGTCAGATCACGGGCATACCAGTTACGAAGCTCCTAGAGACGGAAGCGGAGCGGTTACTGTACCTGGAGGACCGATTGCACGATCGTGTCGTTGGCCAAGATCCAGCGGTGAGTGTTGTGTCGGAAGCCCTTCGCCGCGCACGCGCTGGGCTGAAAGATCCGAAACGCCCGATAGGGGTTTTCCTGTTCCTAGGTCCAACAGGGGTAGGGAAGACTGAATTGGCTCGGACTTTAGCCGAACTTCTATTTGACGATGAGGAATCAATGATTCGGATCGACATGTCTGAATATCAAGAACGTCACACCGTTTCGCGATTGATAGGAGCGCCGCCTGGCTACGTGGGGTATGACGAAGGTGGACAGTTAACCGAACCTGTACGAAGGAGGCCCTATCGTGTCTTGCTGTTCGACGAACTCGAAAAGGCTCATCCCGATGTCTTCAATCTACTCTTGCAAGTGCTTGAAGATGGGCGGCTCACCGATGGACATGGTAGAACGGTAAACTTTCGTAACACCGTTATAATTATGACCAGTAACCTTGGGACTTCTGAATTTGGGCGGGCTCAGGCAATCGGTTTCCGCAAGGAATCTGTTCAAGACGACGAGCGAGTCGAAATGAAAAAGACCGTGGAAAATGCCCTAAAAGGGGCGTTCAGGCCTGAATTCCTTAATAGACTCGATGAAGTCGTTATCTTTGATCCATTAACCAAGGAGCAAATACTCGACATTGTGGAGTTGATGGTCAAACAAGTCGCGGGCCGACTTGAGCAACAGCAAGTGACGATTGAACTCACGGGGGGCGCGCGTGAGTGGCTTGCGTCCGAAGGCTTCGATCAAACTTATGGCGCCCGCCCGCTCCGGCGTGCCATCCAGAGATACGTCGAAAACCCCCTATCCAATCAAATATTATCAGGCTTAATCAAGTCAGGCGCCCACGTGGTTGCAGAAGTATCAGATGACCATAAAAAGCTTGAATTCCGGGACACAGCTGTATTGGCTGAACACTGACAATGAAGGTCAGATTGTGATCTCATATTTTGACGACAAACAAATACATTAGGGAAAGGAGAAATTCCTAATTTGCCTGGCTTCCGCTCTTTCCCTAGGGTTCATGCGTATCAACTTTTGGTTGCTGCTGGATGCATCCTCGTAGGATTAATAGCCTTCTCCGTCAGTAGCGAAGTCACGCGATCGGAAATTATTTCATACCCCACAATATTTCTGCTAAGTTTTCTCGGTAGCGGAGGCATGGTTATACCCGTCCCCAGCTTGGCAGCAGTGTGTACGGGTACCGCAATCTTTAAGCTTTCCCCTTTGATTGTTGCACTTGTGGCAGCGACGGCAGAATGTCTCGGCGAAATGATCGGGTACGTGATTGGGTACACAGGGGGCTCTCTCTTCCAAAAGAGCAGAATATTTGCAGCTGCCCATCGTTGGATGGAACGATGGGGAGCAATCACACTTTTCCTTTTCGCCGTTATCCCGAATCCTTTCTTTGATGTCGCAGGTTTGGCAGCTGGAGGTTTGAGATACCCGGTCCGACGGTTTCTTGTCGTGGTCTGGGCGGCGAAGATAATCAAGATTCTAGCTGTGGCATACGCCTGTGGGTATGGTTTGCAACTTGTAATCGATTTCTTTAGATGAAATGGTTCCGAGTTGTTGACGTCGGGTAGCAAATAATGCGAGCATGCGTTTTAGGTAGAATGGATCGAATGTTATGCTCCTCTCTGGTCGTCAAAAGAAACGAATTGTCGGATTTGTCCTCCTGACTGTATTGCTCAGCGTGTTTCTGGTATTCAATCGATTCCCGAAACTAGACATTGTCCGTGAGGATCTTCGAGCGGCATCCAGTCTGGGAGAATGCTTTCAAGGGTTTTGCGTAGATACAGGAGCCACACTCTTTTCCCGATGGTGGGAA
>CAZVDP010000010.1:0-122990 GCA_964625945.1 uncultured Dehalococcoidia bacterium
AGTTTGGATAGTCATCATCAGCATCATGCCTACCCCTGCGGTGAGTGCACCAGCAAGCATGACTGGTCGGGCACCGTAGCGATCGAGAAGTGGGCCAATAACGGGTGAAATCACCAGGGCGGCGATGCCTTGTGCGGTAACTGCTCCGGTCAATTGCGTGAGAGACCAGCCAGTATCTTCCCCCATAGAAGGGAAAAAAAGTGCAACTGTTAACCCTCCCATTCCCGAACTCGCGAACTCTGCTAAAAATACGATGGCGAGGATGATCCATCCATAGTAAAAAGTCGGTCGCCATATTCCTAGAATGCGATGCTGGTTTGGGTCGTGGTAGCTAGAGATGTCCGTGGAATGTGTGGGGCTGTCGCGCATAGCTTTAATGGTTACAGTCTAACACTGTTATACGAAAGTGCGCGGCTAAGGATGGCCTCTCGTTTCCTGAGAAGCGATTATTCGGTGTTTGGGCTAACGCTCGGCAACGAACCATACACGATTTCCCCTCCAATGATAGTAGCCTGAACCGATGTTTGTAGCAGAACGGATACGTCATCATTGTTTATGTCTCGGTCGACGATTGTCAGGTCCGCCCAATAACCAGCTTTGATTCTCCCACGCTTACTATCCTGGAAGGACGCATATGCTGGGCCTGTTGTGTAGCATGCCAACGCCTCTTGTAACGACATGGCTTGTTCGGGATGCCAAGCGTTTTTCGGGTTCCCTTGACGGTCTGCTCGTGTGACAGATGCGTGGATGCCCCAGAACGGGTTCAGGCTCTCTACGGGAGTGTCCGATCCTGCTGTGAGCACAACCCTTGTATCAAGAAGCGAGCGCCATGCGTGAGTTCGACTTGCACGATCCTCCCCGAGGCGCACATCCGACATTACTATGTCTGAAGGACATTGTGCGGGTTGTACCGAAGCGATGATCCCGAGATCAGCGAAACGCGGAATATCTTCTGCACGAAGCACTTGGGCATGCTCGATGCGAGTTCTGTGATCAAATCGTGGTAAACGATTGAGAACCTCTTCTACAGCATCTAAAGCTAAACGGTTTGCCCGATCCCCAATGGCATGGATACTTGCCTGAAATCCGGCTTCAAACGCTCTGGATAAGCTGTCGAGGAGTTCAGGGGTGTCTAGGAGCAAGAGGCCATATTCCTGTGGGTTATCTTGATACGCTGATTCGAGGGCGGCACCATATGATCCAAGCGCTCCGTCCAGCAATACTTTAATGCATTGCATGGTAAATCGCCCTTCTTTGATGGGGATCAAGGTCGTGGGCGACATGTGCTCCTGTCGGAGCATCGCATTAACCCGCAGTTTCAATTGCCCGTTTCTCGCGAGAGTTCGATAGGCTTCAATTAGGCTTGAGTCAATTCCCGGGTCATGAACTTGGGTCAGGCCGAATGCGAGGCAGTTGGCTTGCGCGGCAAGCAACTGGGAAGAGGTTTCCGAGAGGGTTGGCTTTGGTACGAGCTGAGCGACAAGCGTCATTGCTTTGTCAACAAGCACCCCAGTTGGTTCACCCGACTCGATGACGATGGCGCCGCCAAATGGTGGGTGTGTGGATCCAGTTATTCCCGCCCGTTGTAAGGCGGTTTGGTTGGCAAGGGCAGCATGGGTGTCTACACGAAGCAGCCACACCGGGCGGTCTGGCACTGCTTCGCTGAGAAGGTGATGGCTTGGCAATCCAGGTTCGGGCCAGGTTTCTTGGTTCCAACCCCACCCGATAATCCAGTCACTTTGGCTCTGGCGCTCGGCTTCCGTACGCACCAGTTCCACCATCTCCGCGTACGATGCGGCAGTAGAGAGGTCGACGCCGCGTTGCGCTTGGCCCAGCCATTGCATATGACAGTGGGAATCGGCAAGTCCTGGTAATACTGTCAGCCCTTTGAGGTCGGTTAACTTCGTCGCTGGTGTGTACAGGCGCAATATTTCCTCGTCAGTACCGACAGCAATAATCGTATCGTTGTCGATAGCTAGTGACGTTGCCAAAGGATTCGATTCATCCATAGTAATGACGTTAGCATTATGCAGGATGTGATCGATCATGATCACCACACTCCCTTTTTGTGATAGGCAGGCCAGTATAGAGAATGTCCTCTAGGTGCTGCGGTTAATGGCAGAGACCCTGAGAGTACTCATGCTCCGCCAAGGAGGGAATACAGGATACTCATGAGCACCACATAGGGGAGAAAGCCAATGAGGGCTACCAATATCGCTCGAAGCGTAGAAGTGTAATCGAGTGCTTGACGGATTGCTATTATATGCGCTGCCAATTGCCAAAATACAGCCGTGATAAAAATATAGGGCCCAATAATGGGGAGGACGCCGAAAACTTTAAATAGGCCAGGGGATTGCGCAAACCCCAGTGTGCGCGCGAGTTCGCCCCAGTTTGCTTTAGTGGCTTCCGTACGTAGCAGTTTTGTCCCAATGAAATAGGTGATCCCAGCCCATACTGCCCAACCGATTACGGCTAAGAGTATGCCTGAAATAGTGGTTGCAATACCGATCGTTGTGTTGGGGCTGCCGATACTTGTCGCGAGCGAAGCTAGAACGACAATGATGAGTGCCTGTTTTGTTGCCGATTGGTCTGCCTCAACCTCTTCGAACGCCTTGGGATCCAGTAAAGTTGCTCCAAGCATACGTTGAATCATCGCTTAACCTCGAAATAATGACTACCAGATCCTCCGGCAGTTCTTGGGCTGCATTATAGTGTGTATGGCCGATAAATCCAAAGGGGACCACAAGCGAGTTAGTTCGCGGTCAAGAAAAGTTAACCTTGGGAACCATATCGTCTACCTCGACTCCCGCGAATTCCATTTGTTTCCACATCTCGTAGATGATTATGGCCGCCGCGTTCGATAGATTGAGGCTACGCGTTGTCGATAACATCGGAATGTGAATTCTATTCTGGTGAGGAAATTTGGAAAGAATTTGATTTGGTAAGCCAGATCCTTCTGGGCCGAATAAAATCGTATCACCTCTCTGATAAGAAGGCTCTGTATATGGTATCCCTGTGACTGGTGCTGTCGCAAACGTTCGGCTGCCTAATGGATGCGCCTTGGTGAAACGCGCCCAAGATTCATAGGTGATGACATTAGCGAGGTCACGATAGTCTAGGGCCGCTCTGCGCAACCTGGGATGATAGAGGTCGAAACCGAGAGGACCTATCAGATGCAGTGTTGCTCCGACGTTCGCGCACAAGCGAATTATGTTTCCTGTATTGTGAGGGATTTCGGGCGTTAATAACGCAATATGCACTACGGGTTGATTGGTGGTGGGCCCGCCAGGGTTCGCCCCTGGGACCAACCGGTTATGAGCCGGCCGCTCTGCCACTGAGCTACGGGCCCGGAACGCAGGGGTTCCTAGGAATCACTAGTTCCATGCAACTCCCTAAACGTAAGGATGCGTTTGTCTAGCAGTGAGACGTTCGCGTCGTCACCTTCAGCTAATCGATAGCAACGCTCTAGATACAGTTGTGCGAGTTCACCCCCCGAGCGGGTGGCATCTTTCGCAGCTAAAATTAAGGTGCGGATGTTACTCGCTTCAGGGAGATGCTTGCCCAAACTACTAATTTCCAATTCCATATCCTCTGTTTCCACGCCATCGCCGCCTTCAACTGCAAATCGGAGTTGGCCGACTAGCTTGGCCAACTCCGCTAATCTATCTTGATCGCTCATAAGTTCGTAGATGACTTCGTTAACCCCTAGGCCTTCTGGAACAGGTTCCAAAGATTGGACTTGATGCGGGAGTAAGGAGCTGGCATAACTGGAATAGGCGTCTGCATAGGCTTGGACGATGTCGTTAACGGTGCCTAGCATATCTGGGATTTTCTGAGGATCGATTTCACCCCCGAAAAGAAGGTCATCACCCCTTGCTTCAGCCAGTGCTCTCATGCGATCCGGGTCGGCGACAATATCTGGGACAGGTGGAAAGGCGAATGCGGTCAGATCGTGGGTATCCATACCTGAGAGATGTGGGGCAAGGAAGGGTGGCATATATTTCACCATGTCTATTGAGGTAGGGAGAACGACAATATACGTAGCGAATAGATTTGTATTTGCCGTTTGCTTGAAATATAAGACCGCGTGGCCTCGAGGGGTCATTCTGTTTCCTTGCTCGTATATTAACTCCATAGATCGATTATAGCGCAGGTTCAACCTCAGTGGCATATGGTATGAGGGTCGGCATTGCTTATCAACGGCGATAACACCCCGGTTATCGGTCTCAGATTTGGGAACTGATGTGGAGAAGTCGACCAGAGGTTTCCCTTTAGAATTGTGTTATCAACCGAGCTTGCCGTGTAAACTTGCCAAGGAAAGGATGAATCATATGGTGGAAACCAAGGAATTGCTTAGAGATGTTGTTGGGGTTGGCAATGCGATCGTCGATGTTCTTGCGTATGGGGACGACGCTCTTCTTGAAACTTTGGAATTGACCAAAGGTAGCATGACGCTGGTTGATAAAGAACGTGCTCAATTGATCTATTCCAAAATGGGTGATACCACTGAAAGATCAGGCGGGTCCGTCGGAAACAGCGTGTCGGCACTGGCTCTCCTTGGAGCTTCCGCATCTTATATTGGGAAAGTAGGGAATGATAAGCTAGGTCAGGTTTTCCGGCGTGACCTCGAGAATTCTGGGGTGTCGGTCAAGTCAATCCGATCGGTAGAACGCGAGGGCACTGGGCGTTGTTTCGTGATTGTCACCGCTGAAGGACAACGCTCAATGGCTACTCATCTTGGTGTATGTCCTGATTTGAAACCTGAAGATATCCAGATCGACCTTATCCAGAATCATAAGATCACCTATCTAGAGGGCTATCTCTGGGATCTTCCCGATGCAAAAAGCGCCTTGGTCCGAGCTGCAGAATATGCTCGTGCTGCTGGTCGGACAGTTGCCCTCAGTCTATCTGATGCGTTTTGTGTCCAAAGACATAGAGCATCCTTCCTAGAGCTTATTGAACAGCACGTCGATATCTTGTTCGGCAATGAGGAAGAAATTGTTACCTTATATGAAGCCGTCGACTTTGATGACGCTGTAGTTTATGCACGGCGCTTCAACGGCATAGCCGCGCTCACTCGAGGCGAATACGGGTCACTCATCATACGCGGCGATGAAACAAATATGATAGATGCTGCGCCTGTTACCCGCGTGATTGATACCACTGGTGCAGGAGATTTATATGCTTCCGGGGTGCTGTTCGGGATGACTCGGGGATATGAGCTGCAAACGTGCGGAAAACTCGGTTCCATGATGGCGTCGGAGGTTATTGGGTATTTAGGTGGGAGACTGGGTGCGGATTCCCTGCGCAGGATTGACGCATTCTGCGGTGGTATATCCCGGTAGCAGCCCAGCGTCGTGGCGTCAACGAAAGTGGGGTTGACCTATCCTGCCTTAGGAGACATTTATTTGCCGATCTCCGAAGCCGTCCTTCATAATCCTAGCCACTTCCTGAACCATTGCAACAATTGTGTATCGTACGCGAAACGGTTGGACGGCCGGCCGGATTGCCGGAATCCGTGATGTTCACCCGGGAACCGAATGTAAAGTGCTTCTTTACCAAAATATCTCAACGCGTTGAAAAACTGGTCAGATTGAAACGTATTACAGCGGAGGTCATCACCACCGTGCATGAGCAATAACGGTGTCGTGATATTTTGGACGTATGATAAGGGCGATTGGCGGACGTATGTTTCGGTTTGTTCGAATGGAGACCCTCCCATTTCCACAAATCGTTGCACGGTATTGTCAGTGTTCGCGAAATGTGAATGTAGATCACATACTCCCGCGCCGCTAACAGCGGCTTTAAACCGGTCGGTTTGTCCGATCGCCCACCCGGTCATGTATCCTCCGTACGAATATCCTGTAATTCCAAGCCGAGTTTCATCGACCCAACCTTGCTCAATGACATGATCAATCGCTTGCGTGAACTCTGGGAAATCCACTTCTCCCCTCCCTCCATGGATGGCACGGGCAAAAGCCTCGCCCCAGCCAGTACTTCCTTGAGGATTGATCTGAAGGATCGCGCATCCTTCAGCCGGTAGTGCGAGTGGATACGAACCCTGGAAGGAATGAAGAAAAGCCGCGTGGGGGCCGCCGTGGACATCAAGCACAAGAGGGTACTTCACGCCTTCCTCCATGTTGAGTGGCTTGATCACCCATCCTTCGATGCTCGTGCCGTCTTTTGTCACGAAATGAATATCTTGGATCTCAGGGAATTCAATCTCCTCAATGAATTTGTCGTTGGAGTTGGACAATTTGGTGAGGTTGTTGTTGTTAATTGTTGCGCGGTGGACTTCAGGGGGGTGAAACTGATCGGTGATTAGACAGCCAATCGTGCCGTCTGCGGAAACAGTGAAGCTTTGTACTGACCGGGAACCCGCGATGATGGCGGTTGCAGAGGGTGAGTCGGGTTCAAAACGATACAAATGCGTGTCTGCGTGGTCGTGTATCCTAGCTAGAATTGCTGCTCCATCGGAAGTCCAGGAAATGGGTGCTGGCAGCGATCCAGGAGACGCCGGGCCAGCCTGGATACTACGATCGAGATTGATGCTGGCGCAGCGTGGCAAACCTCCTTCTAAGGCCAATATCCAAATAAGGTTGTTCCTTCCCGCGGTATCACCTGTGTATCCGGTACTCACGAAGGCAATTTCGCGTCCGTTAGGAGAGAAGATTGGCGAGCTGCAATCCCCGAAGCTGTCGGTCATTTGATGAGTCGAGCGATCCTCGACTCCAAGCAACCAGAGGTCACTCACAGTATCACGGTCACGCGATTCGTGGCGAGCAGAAACGAACACAATGCTATCTCCTGTGGGGGCCCATGAGATTTGGGCACTGTCAAACGGTTCATTGGTCAGCTGTGTCAGTGCTGAGTCATTCAAGTCCAATCGAAAAATTTGTATGTTGCTCGTATCGAAATACCCCTCACCGTTGAATTTGTACCGTAGACTGTCGATCACGATTGGTGCGGAAGGAGTTTCGCCGGGGCTCTCGACGCTCACTCGTGATGTAAGGGCTATCGTTTGTCCATCCGGGGACCATGTAAACTCGAGAACCTTACGTGGAAGACGTGTAAGCTGAATCGCCTCGCCGCCAGCCATTGGCATGAGGTACAGCTGCGCGGGTCCGTGGGCTCGTGTCGACAAAAACGCGATCCGCTGGCCGTCTGGAGACCAACGAGGCTGGTAGTTGAGTCCTGAAGCGTGGGTCAATTGCCGAGGTTCAGAGGAACCATCAGCTAGCCAAATTGCGCTGTGATAGCTATCTGAGTGTTCGTCAATGCTTGTCACAGTGTACGCGAAGCGGCGTCCATCCGGAGAGACTTGTGGGTCGGACACGTTCTTAAGTCGAAAAAGATCTGACACGGAGTAACCGCGTTTGTTACCCATTTCTTTCTCCTTCATAGACGAGACGTTGTCGGTAGGGGCGTTGTGAATATTCTAGCCGGATAGACATAAGAATATCATGTAGGTGCTCCTGCCTATGTATCCATGATATGATAAACCAACGACTTTTCGAAGTCCGTCTATTTTTTAGTCGCAAACTCTGTTCAGCTCTCATGCTAGCAAGTAAGGGGATGCCATCGATCAACGCCTTGATCCCAAATTCGAGCCGGGGCCAAGTTTGTTGGAACGCTCTCCTTTCAGGGCATTTGCACACCGTGATTTCCGCTTCTTATGGCTTGCCTCCCTTTGTTCAGTGACCTCCTTTTTTATGGTCATCCTTGTGCGTGGCTGGCTAGTCTTAGAATTGACCGACTCCGCATTCCTTGTGACCACCACTCAGGCTGTGTCAATGCTTCCTACATTGTTGCTCCCGCCTGTAGCGGGCGTCCTAGCAGACAGGGTCAGCCGCAAATCTATTTTGATCGTCAATGAACTGGCCAATCTTGGCTTTTTGGCGCTTCTGATAGTCCTTTTATTTACGGACATTATTCAAGTCTGGCATGTATTCGTCATCGGCTTTCTTAATGGGATAACGTTTGCACTAATGATGCCTGCCCGGGCAGCTACAGTTCCCGACGTCGTCCCTGTAACGCGTGATATTCCTAATGCGATGGCTCTGTGGGGGAGCATTTTCAGCTATGGCCAGATAGTCGGCCCAGCTGTGGCTGGATACTTACTTGGGATTGATCCTAATCAGCTTGGCTGGGGATTTATAGGTTGCGCCGCCATCTTGGTCCCTTCTCTTCTCTTTCTATTACCACTCAACGTATCGACCCCAAACGCCTTAGGAAGTGGAGATCATCTATCCAAACCGCCATCCGTGGTCGAAAGTTTCCTTGATGGGCTACGCTATATACGATCGAGTCGTTTTCTTATGGGATTAATGTATCTTTCGGTGATATTTTCAGTGTTCTGTATGCCTTATCAAAGCCTTCTTCCGGTGTTCGCCAGAGACGTTCTTGTTGCAGGAACTAGCGGACTAGGAATGCTTGGTGCCTCCGCTGGAATCGGGTCGATCCTCGGTTCCTTCGTTATGGCCGTCTATAGTGCCCCACAACAAATGAGAGGCTGGACTTTGTGGGGAACCGTGTTTTTCGGACCGCTGACAGTCCTGTTCGCGGTTTCCACAGTCTTCTCGATATCCCTAGGTCTAGTATTCGGCTTGGGGTTTCTGACCCAACTCTTCATGACCGGTAGTATGACCTTAGTACAGGTGACTGTTCCATCGTCGGTCCGTGGACGAATCTTCGGTGTTCGATATTTAGTCATGGGATTCGGTTCAATTGGGATGATAATCTTGGGCCTTGCGGCGCAACTTTGGGGCCCAGAGCCGGCCGTTCTCGTTATGGGTGTCGTGGCGTTGACTTCAACGGTCGGTATTCTCGTACGATTTTCAGAGGTGCGATCGCAAAAGCTGGATTTGAGCCATATTGGTTAGAGTGGATACCGCGGTGATTACAAACCCGCAACTGGCGTGAATGCAAAAAATGTCTGTTAGCTGGCCCCATCTTGCGGGACAAACCCCAATATATCTTTGGCATGTGAGATGTCGCGATAGCCCCAGCGATTAGCTGATGTAGCGAGGAAGATGTCGTATTTTAGTGATGCTGGTGCTTCTAGACATCGGACTAGAATTTGAACCACATCACGATGGCTGAGCCAACAAGATCTTTCCCGTGGGGTGGTCGCCTGATCGTCGGTCGTGACCACTCCGATTCTTACACACAGCGCTGACATGTCGTAGGTGTCAGAGTAATGTCTTGCTAGCGCTTCCCCCCAAAGTTTCGACGCCCCATAGGTGCCTGAAGGCCAGACCATTTGTTCATTAACAAGTGGCCAGGGTTGCTTGATATCTTCATACTTTCCAGTAACCAGCGCGGAATACGGGTTCACGTTTTCGTACCCTCGCACGGTGCTGCCTGTACTGGCAAAGATGAGGCGACGCACGCCGGCAAGGCGGGCAGCTTCGAAGACGTTGTAAGTCCCCTCTATGTTGGTTTTTAGGATTCCTATCCATGGTTCATCTTGCAGTTGGGCGGCGAGGTGAACGACCGTATCTTGGCCGACAAATGCAGGCGCAAGCGTTTGCATGTCGCTGATGTCTCCTTGAAAGCAGTCGACACCTTTTAGGAGTGTTCGGTTTAGCCCCTGAACACGATAGCCACCGCTTTCTTGTAATCGACGATGCAGTAGGCCGCCGATTAAGCCGCTCAATCCAGTGATCAGAACGTTTTTGTCATTGCCCATGACTCTCTACCCTATTAGAAGAATGTTTGAGTTTGAAGCTATGCTTGCCAAGTCGTAAGGGTCGGATCTTTTTGCATGACGACGAGTTGGTCAAGTCGTAGGCCAGTGACGGACCTGTCAGAGTCGATAATCGGAACGATGAGAGGTGGCTGAATCTCTCCGGTATCGATTGTGAGCAAGGGTGGATTCTGCGCGTCAGCCATGCATAGTTTGAATCCGGAACGCCAAGGTCCTCGTCGCGATCTGAGGACAAAATCGCTCCCCTCTTGGCGAATCTGTATCCTTCCGTGGTTTTGCATTGGCCGGAAGTTAGTGTTGTTCCCAGTGGGGAGAACGTAGACACCTTCAAGGGAAGAACGCAAATTGGGAGGAACGGTTTCAGAAGACCGAGGAACAGACTGTCCGAAAACCGTTGCGATCACCCGATTGAACACATTTTGCGAGGATACAGATGACTGATTAAGATGGATTGCTATCGCGATGTTTTGCTGGGGGAAGACACTTAACAAGGTGTTCCATCCTCCGGCGATGCTTCCGCCATGCTCAAAGACGGGCCTGCCGACTCGGCTCCGGCGGAAGAAAGTTAAGCCTAAACTTAATAGTCGTTGATCGCTGCCGTAATGATTATCGATCATTGTTTGGAATGTAACACGGTCCAGAAGGCCACTCCCTTGATTGAGGAGTGCGCGTCCGTATTTCCCCATGTCCTCCAAACTCGCTTGGACCTCACCCGCACCCAAAGGCGTCACGTATTTGTATGGACCTCGAATGTTTGTACCGTCAACAGTACTTTCGTTTGGACGTTCTTTCCCCTGAGTCTCTAGGATATCGAGTTCGTCGTGAGTTGGCGTTCGGTGGTAGGGGGTGCTCAGACGCTCATGTGGTCTGTCTAGAGCGTCTGAGTCTGTCATGTCCAGAGGATCGAAAATATGGTTTTTGAGGGCGCTCGCCACCGAAGTTCCCTCGGCACGTGCCACGATCTCGCCCAAGAGGGCGAAGCCATGATTCTGGTAATGCCAGTGAGTCCCCGGAATCTGCTCAATCTCAATGCCATCTGGATATTGGCTAGCGAAAGGGAGGGTTTGTGGATTGTCACCGAACAAACTGCTAATCGGATCTAAGAACCAGTCAAGCGTGGGTGCTTCTCCAATTCCACTCGTGTGAGTCAGCAGATGCCATACAGTAAGATTATCTGCAGGGCCTATGAACGTGAGATCCGGGAGCAAGGTCGGAACATGGGAATCGAGCCGGAGTTTGCCCCGTTCCACAAGCCTCATAGTTGTAATCCCCAGCATTGTTTTTGTTATAGATCCGATCCGTTGTCTGGTTTGGGGAGATTGAGTGGCTCCTGTTTCAATGTCTGCGAATCCAAAACCTTCGGCGAGGACCACACCTGAGTTATCTACAATGCAAACCCCCATACCAGGAAGTTTCTCTTCAGCGGTTAGAGAAGCTAAATTCTTGGTGATTTCGTCAAGGTGCAGTGTTACAGTGTCAGCCATTCTAGTTCCTTTCAAGAAGAAATCAGCAGAATCTAGACGCCGTCGAAATCCGATGCTGTTCTTCGATTTTATCGGTCATGTCCGTCGATCACCTTTCCCGCAGTAGCCCCAGTGGGGAGTCCATTAAGAACAGCTGTGACACCATTCACGATGACGTGGTGAATGCCGTCAGCGTACTGGTGAGGGTCTTCATATGTTGCCGTGTCTCGAATCTTATCTGGGTCGAAGACAACCAAATCCGCCCAAAAATCGGGAGCTATCCGTCCCCGGTGAGTCAAGCCAATACGGGTGGCAGGAAGATACGTCATCTTGCGTACGGCATCCTCAAATGAGATCAACTTCTTGGTTCGTTGGTATTGTGCGAGAAAACGGGGGAAGCAGCCGTAGCTCCGAGGGTGAGGGCGCCCGGCGGATAGTGGGCCAGATGACCGTAAGGATGTGCCGTCGCTGCCGACAGCCACCCAGGGGTGGCTTGCTATTAGGTCTACGTCGCCATCTTCCATGAAATCCACTACGACTGAAGGGTCATATTCGCGGAACAGGTTGATGCCTGTTTCTACGGGGTTCGTTCCCTGAATGTCTGCGATCTCAACCAGGTTCTTCCCTTCTAATTCCCTATCGGGCGGAAACATAGCGATCATGATTCGCTCGGGACCGCCGCGGCGCTGGAAGTTGTCGTGAATTTCGGAAGCGAGACGGCGCACAAAACTTTGCGAGCGAAGATTCGCTAAGAGGGTTTCTTTGCCTCCAACCTGGGCCCATCTCGGAAATAGAACAGCAGAGAGGGCCGTACTACCCGCGGTGTAAGGATATTGATCGCCCGCGACATCTATCCCGTCGTGCCTGGCACGCTCAATCATTTCCAATAAGCGACTGGCTTTGCCCCACACGCTGGGCCCGCCGCATTTGTTGTGCGAAATCTGAACCTTCGCTCCACTCTGGCGGCCAATTTCGATAGCCTCCTGAAACGCATGGAAAAGTCCGACGCTGTAATTCCCTTCATCTCGGATATGGGAGGAATAGAATTTCCCTCGTGTCGATGCTTCGCGAGACAATTCAATCAATTCATCAGTCTTTGCGTAAGAACCTGGGGCGTAGAACAGGCCGCTCGAGAAGCCTAGAGCGCCCGCATCAAGCGCCTCTCCTACGATGTCTTTCATTTGTTTGAGTTCTTCATTAGTGGGTGCACGGTCGGCAAAGCCGAGTACTGCAGCACGCACATTACCATGACCGATCTGCGTGGCTATGTTGACGGTACTAGGAATCTCTCCAAGTCGATCCACCCATTCAGGGAAAGTGGTCCAAGTTGGTTTGAGAGTGGCCCCATAACCTTTGAGGCGATCATGGAGGACAGTACCGGCTTCACCGTGAAGTGGTCCACAAAAACTAAATCCACAGTTCCCGACAACTTCTAATGTCACACCTTGCCGGAGCTTACTGTCTGCTAAAGGATCAAGATGGAACGAGTAATCCGAATGGGTGTGGATATCAATGAATCCGGGGGAGACGATCATTCCCGCAGCATCTATAGCTCTAGCCGCTGGCCCGCTCAATTTTCCAATCGCGATGATGCGACCGTTAGTAATCCCGATATCTGCTGGGAAGGGAGGTGTTCCTGAGCCTTCCAGGACACGTCCATTTTGGATTATCAGGTCGTACCCCATTCAATCTCTTCTTTCTAGCGTCCTTAATCCCACCGACTCCGAGGTCGTTGCTCAAGGACGCCGTCAACATAACAATCTACTTTTCCTTGGGGGAAGCAGATGTAGTTTGCCAGTTTGTTCAGTTCCGGTGTGGGATACCGATAGTACCAGCACAAATCCGCGTATTTGTCGTCACCGATTGTCACGGTATAGTATTGAGCTTCTCCTTTGTACGGACATCTTGTAATCGTATCGCTAGGTTGGAGAAAGGCCATCTGGACATCTTTTTTGGGTAAGTAGTAGCGATGAGGCAATCCCGTTTCGAGTAGCAATACTGCTTTGCATGTTTTTGCGATGGTTTCCCCGTTAAGTTTGACGAGTACCTCGCGTGAAGTCTGGAGGGCGTCTACTCGTTTGTACGGGTCTTTAGCGTGTACAAACACTTCTTCGTCTTCTTCGAACCATGCATCCATTTTGTGCCAATAGATTGAAGCGTAATCACTCACATCTACGGCTCCCTCAAGGGGCTCCGGGTAGTTCCAAATGGCATTCTCTGCGACATACTCGCCGACTTTGACGCTCCAATACTGAGCGTCTCCCTTAATGGGTCAGTGTGTTCGGTGGGCTGTTGACTCGAGGAACTCAGACCGTAAATCAGCTAACGGAAAGTAATAGGCTGGAACATGGTTTGTTTCGTGCATAATCAGGACATTTTTACTGTCTGCTATTACTTCCCCCCCAAACGTCACCCGAATATGCTTCGGCGTTGGTTCCATGAAAGCCTGGTGTGACTGTTCTCCTGGTGAGCCAAGCAGGTGGCCTCTGAAAGTTTGGGTCATCATTCTCTCCTTCCCATGGGATTAATGGTTTTTCTTTATCTAGAAGAGGATCTCCCATATTGTACTCTTCAACTTTGTCTTGGTACATTGTCATACGTTCGGTATTGCTGCTAGAAGCCTAGATTGTACGAAAAGTAGTGGAGGGATTTTCAATGAACGACTCCCCAAAAATTGCGATCATCACTGGCGCGGGCAGTGGTATAGGTAGAGAGACCGCTGTGAAGTTGGTCCAATCTGGATACTCCGTGGTGTTAGCTGGACGTAAGCGTCTTGCCTTGGAAGAAACACGAACGCTCATAGATGCTGATCAAACCAGGACGTTGCTCGTTCCTACCGATGTTAGCGATCCACAATCGGTGAAAAATTTGTTTCTCCAAACTCAGCAGGTCTTCAGTAGATTGGACCTGTTGTTCAACAATGCTGGAATAGGCGCTCCCAATTCGAACCTTGAAGATCTGACGTATGAACAATGGAAAATTGTGGTAGATGTAAACCTTACCGGGGTGTTCCTCTGCACGCAGGAAGCTTTCAGGATGATGAAGAAACAAGACCCTATGGGAGGCAGAATTATTAACAATGGCTCAATTTCTTCTCATAGCCCCAGGCCTGATTCTGCGCCCTACACAGCTACTAAACATGCCGTTACAGGGCTAACCAAATCAACCGCCCTAGATGGCCGCAAATTCAACATCGCGTGTGGGCAAATCGATATTGGTAACGCAGCTACAGCTATGACAGAACGCATGGCGGCCGGCGTGCCACAATCCAACGGTACGGTGCAGGTTGAACCGAGAATGGATGCAGTGCACGTAGCTGATGCTGTCCTTTATATGGCGGAATTGCCTCCAGATGCCAATGTGCAATTCATGACAATCCTGCCCACGAAAATGCCATTCATTGGGCGAGGCTAGGGCGGTATTTGAGGCTAAGGAAACGAGACGGTTAGGAAGCTCTAAGCAACCACTTGACGAGCTCAAAAGGTCTTGGAATGTGCAGCGCCGCGTGGTACGAGGATGATACTTCGGTAAGGGCGGACAATTCGGTCTTAGTGAGTTGAATGGTTGCTGCCTCGGCATTGTCTCGAACTTGGGCTACGGTTTTGGCTCCCGGGATTGCTATAACGTTCGGATGACTAACTACCCATGCGAGGGCAATTTGGCTCATGGTCGCCATGTGCGCCTTGCCGATTTTGTGGAGCAGTTCAAGGATGGGTCGGATATTCCTGTAGTTTCGGCGGTTAAACTCCGCATGTGCTGCCCGCGATCCCGATGGCTTGTGTGCGAACCCGTATTTCCCAGATAGGATTCCCATTCCGAGCGGGCTATATGCGATGAGGACTCGGCCGTCAGTCAGCATTGGTTGTAAACGGCGGAAAGCTTTCGGCCGCAGCAAGTTAAACTCTACTTGGTTGGTTACTACTTGGCCGTCGAGCGCCTGTTCAGCTTGTTCCCATCTGCTTAGCGAAAAGTTGCTGACGCCAATATTGGAGATTGTTCCTTCGTCCACCAGTTTCCTCATTCCTTCCATGGTTTTTCGCAAAGGAATGAACGGATTAGGAACGTGGACTTGATAGAGATCGATGGAAGGCTGTTGTAATCGCTGGAGGGAGCGTTTCGCCGCATCGTAAACTGCGCCGGCGTTGAGATTCCAAGGCGAAACCTTTGAAGCTACGATAAAATTGTATTCGCCCTTCTGGAGGTAATGTCCAAGTTGGGTTTCAGATTCACCCTTACCGTAAATTTCCGCAGTGTCAATTAAGTTGATCCCTGCTGACCAGGCGGCGTCCAAAAGGCGAGGCACGTCATCCGAATTGAATTCGGTGCCCCAGCCCCACGAGGTCGCACCGATTTGCCACGCACCGAGACCAATGACCGATGTATCGACATTACCGAGCTTAACGTATCGCATGCTGTGGTCCTAATGTCACCGACGGCGCCCGCAGGACGGGTCTATCCGTCGTCCCGGCAGCCTGGGAGAACTACCTACCGAATTTTTTAATCCTGCTGATTGTCCTGTATTCGTTCCACGATGGGTGACGTGGTTGGGACGTAGCTAAGCACAACCATGCGTTCTTCTTTGAGGTAGATCTTGATAGTCGTATATCCAAGCGAACGGCCGAACATCCCATATTCGACGGAATGGTTTGTTATGTCAGAGTAGTCGACGTTAAATGTCCTCTTTCCCGCGATCGAGCCTTGTTGGACGACAAGCTGAGTTGCGGTCAGGATGTAGGCTGTCCTGAGAAATCCCATGTACCGCGGGACGATTACTATAGCAGCAAGGATAATTGGCAACATCCCGAACGTGAGGAAGTCGAAGACGATACTGAGTCCGAACAAAACAATCCACGGGACACATGGCCAGATCCAAGCCCATTGGGATTGACGGACAACAACCCCGTTAGTTGAGAGCTCTTCCGAGTGATTGCCCTCTTCACTTTCGCTGTAATTGCTCATTATCTACCTGCTTAGGCTTGGAGTTATGCGCGAGGTGAGATAGACCGGTGTGATCTAAACAGCGTTATAAACGTGTATTTGGACGCTGTCCGCTCGATCCTCAAAGCATTATGCCTACAGATCTACTATACACTAATGGTGTAATGTGAGCGAATCTCGAAATCTTGGATTTGTTAGGAATCCGCAAGCAGTTTAGTCAGAGTGATCAAAGGTGTTAGGGTTGCGGCACTTAAGATGGTGGTCGCAACAACCGCATTGGTCACAAACTCTGGACGCGACCGAAACTCTGTCGCTAGGATTATCGTGTATACGGCGGTAGGCATCGCTGACACTATGATCAATACCTGTTGTGTTAGCCCGGAAATGTTTAAAGCCCAAGTCAGGAGAAATGCTACAACGGCTGAAAGCACTAACCGGATTAGACAGACTGCGAGTAGCCCTTTGTACTCGCGCAATGAAAATGCGCCGGATAATTGGATACCCAAAACAATTAACATGCATGGCACCGCAGCTCCTCCGAGGATCTTGAGGGGTTGATCAAAGACAGCCTGTGGCTGATACCCAAGCAAGTTCATAACAAGGCCGGCTATCCCTGCATAGAGCATTGGGATCTTAAATACGGATCTAAATGCTTGTTTCGGGTTCAAATGGCTTCTTGAAGCGAGATAAGTGGCTAATGTACCAGCTAGAGTAGCCTGCACGACAAAGAAAACGATCGCTCGTTCCATCCCCTCTTGTCCGAATGCGAAAAGAGACATGGGAATTCCGTAGTTGCCTGCATTCATAAACAATGTAGTCAGATAGAAGGCACTTCGCGTTGACTGGCTGAGGCTAAATACCTTGCCGATCATCAAGACTACCGTATAGAGTGCAAGGGCTAACAACCCGCTATAGAGAGCAATTTGACCGAGCTCACCTGTGGGTAATGCGGTCTGGATTAGGGAGTGACACACTAGTGCGGGAGAAAAGATATAGAGAGTAACTTGACTTATCGAATGAGAAGGGACCTGTCGGATACGGGCTATGATTGTTCCCATTGTCGCCATGAGGAATACTGGGGCAACGACATTGATGAGGACCGTGATCATGAGTTAGATGCTGAATGCATGACGGTGTGTTACTTTCAATACTTAATCTTGTCCGGGGTGTAAAGATTATACGTGAGCCTTCCTGAAGACAAGTAGGACCGTTGAGCAAATTGTGAGAGAAGCTGTCCAACCCCAAATAATTCACGATAAGTTTTCGTTGCGAATCAAGACGGCGATTGGAGCGGATATGTTTTATGAACCGAAGAACGGGCATGGATTTAGGCATAACCCATTGAATGCCATTGTTATCCCTAGGCCTATTGGTTGGATTTCGACACAGAGTCCCACTGGAGTGCCGAACCTGGCGCCATATTCCTTCTTCAATTTGGTCGCATACGAACCACCGCAGGTTATGTTCTCGGCAACGGGAGCACATTCATTCGGTGGGTTGAAAGACGCGGTCGCGGATGCTGTTCAAACCGGGGAATTTGCTGTCAACATTGCTACGTGGTCCCTGCGAAAAGAGATGAACCTGTCGGCCATCCCCGCTCCCCATAACATTGACGAATTCGAACATGCTGGTTTGGACAAAGTTCCCTGTATGCTGTTGAAATGCCCACGAGTAGCCGCGAGTCCTATTCATCTTGAATGCAAATACACTCAATCTTTGAGCCTTCTATCGGATGCGCCAGAAACGCCTAACACGGTGGTTTTCGGTGAAGTGGTTGGGATTAACATCGATGAAAGTGTGATGACCGACGGCTTAATTGATATCGAGAAACTGGCCCCGTTGGGTCGCCTTGGATACTTAGATTTCGTCAAGGTTAACAATCGCTTTTCAATGGAAAGACCAATTTGGAAATAGCACAGGTATGCGTTGTATTTTAACTGGCTCCTATTTACGGAACAGATGACTGGTTCGGTTTGCAATAAACACCAGTGATAACATCACCGGCACTTCTACCAATACCCCGACAACTGTCGCTAAAGCTGCTCCAGAATGGAGTCCGAAGAGTGAGATCGCCACTGCTACGGCTAGCTCGAAGAAATTCGACGACCCGATGAAACTAGCTGGTGCCGCTATGTTGTGTTTGAATTTCAACACATGGCTAAGTGAGTATGCGATTGCGAAGATTCCATAGGTTTGTATTAGCAATGGAACAGCAATCAGCGCTATCGTATGGGGTTCTTTAAGAATGACCGTAGCCTGAAATCCAAACAATAACACGATCGTGGCCAGCAAACCTAACCTAGAGTAAGGTTGGCATTTCGCCAAAAATTCATCCAGATGACTTTGCCCCCCGGCGCGAGCCAGTTTGTTCCGAGTCAAGATGCCAAGGATGAGCGGGACGAGAACGTAAAGGAATACTGACAGGACTAAGGTGGCCCATGGAATATCTATGGCGTTGATTCCCAACAAAAGTCCAGCGAGTGGAGCGAACGCGAAGACCATTATTAAATCATTAACAGATACTTGAACTAAGGTGTAGTTGGGATCTCCTTTTGCTAGCTGGCTCCATAAGAAGACCATAGCTGTACAAGGAGCTACTCCCAGAAGGATCATACCGGCAATGTATTCATCAGCAGCACTAGGGTCTATCCAATCAGCGTAGAGAACCTTAAAAAACAGAAGGCTTAATCCAGTCATTGTGAACGGCTTTATCAACCAGTTGATGACTACTGTAAAAATTAAGGGACGTGTTTGATTACGAATATTCTGCATCGCGCGGAAGTCCACTTGGACCATCATCGGGAAAATCATCGTCCAGATAAGAATCGCGACCAATATGTTCACGTGAGCCCATTCCAATGTGGCGATGCTAGTGAAGACAGAAGGTAGTAAGGTTCCTAACAAAATACCGAGACAGATAGACGATGCCACCCAGAACGAAAGAAAGCGTTCAAAACTCTTCATTTAAATTCCTTAAGCGTGGATGTGATGGCACGACTAGGAGGATTCTGTTGGTCGGGTAAGGATGTAGATGGTCCCAGCTATTGCGAGAAGGATGACGGGCAGATCGAAAAAAAGACCATAAGGAGCAAATACAACGGAGATGATTGTAAAGGCCCACATTGAACCTAACGAGAAAACCTTTGCCCGGAAGGGCATCTGGCCCGTCTCCATGAATCCACGAACCTGGCGGCCGAACAATTTGTTTCGGATTACGAAGTTGTACAGACGTTCGGAAGATCTGACGAACAGAGATGCTGCCACGATCAACCAGATTGTCCCTGGTAGACCTGGCAAAATGTAGCCGATAATGCCTAGTGCAAGGCAAACTAAGCCGACTGAGATCAAGGTTAATCTCTTAAGTCGTCCCATCGGTTTAGGTAGAAGAGGCTGGTGGAGTGTCAGCCTCTTTGTTTGTGTTAGTTATCACGATTTAAAGGTACACTAACGTGGCACCCTCGTACAAGCGATCGGACCTGCTATGCACACTGGTGACACATGCTGGTGCGTACACCAGATAGATTGTTGGGTATACTGTTAACATGCAAGATGGCGATGAACCGAAATCTTCTCCGGCGCAAGTGAACACTTCCTTTTCGCCCTTCCAAACGTTCCGGTCATTATCGATCCCTTCTTACCGCTATCTTTGGTTTGGCTCACTGCTACAGATGGGCGCCATGCAGATGCAGATGATGACGCGTGGGTATTTCGTGTATGAACTTACGCGTTCAGCGAGCATGCTTGGATATGTGATGGCTGGAGCGGCTGGCCCGGGCCTTTTGTTCGGCCTCTTTGGCGGTGTTATTGCCGACCGCCTTGATAAGCGACGCATAATTCAAGCTGCGCAGTTGGTTTCTGGAGCACTAGCACTATTTATCGCAGTGTCTATAACCACAGGGACAGTGACATGGCAGCATCTTCTCTTCGCATCGGTAATACATGGCAGCGTTATGCCACTCATGATGCCAGCCCGACAGGCCATTGTTCCTAAACTAGTTGGGCGAGACCTTTTGACAAATGCTATTGCCTTAAATTCTATGGGGATGAGCGTCAACTCATTGGTTGCACCTGCTTTGGCCGGACTAGTGATTAGTGGGCTAGGGATTGGAGGAGCGTATTATATGATCTCCGGGATGAATATCGCGGCGATATTCTTGACTGCGCTAGTTCCTGCGAGTGGGCCGGTTGCAGGAATGCAGCACAAATCGGTTTTCAGGGATTTGTCAGATGGATTAAGTTATGTCAGGCAGAACAGAACAATCCTTGTTCTTCTGCTTCTATCCTTTTCGACCATGATTCTTGCTATGCCAATAAGGTTCGTCTTGCCCATTTTCGCTAAGGATATATTTCTTGTAGGCCCCAGAGGTCTCGGATTCATGATGAGCGCCATGGGAATCGGGTCTCTCGTGGGAGCTTTGGCTATCGCAAGTGCTGGCAAATTGGCCTCCCGAGGTTTGGTGCTCAGTGTGGGAGGCATCTTTTCTGGCGGAGTTCTAATGGCTTTTGCAATCGTGTCGCAGTTCGCTCCTGTGTTCTGGGCCGGGGTGGCAATCCTTACCGTTGTTGGATTCATGCAGGCAGGCCGGATGACATTAAACAATAGTTTGCTTATCGAATCATCCGATGAAAAATTCAGGGGACGAGTGATGGGCCTCTTTGCACTGAATATGGCCTTGATGCCGGCGAGCGTGCTTCCGATAACGATTGCTTCTGAATTTATTGGTGCACCAACAGCTGTTGGCATTGTGGGGATTGCACTGGCGTTGATCTCAGCTATGTTTGTGATATGTAGTGGGCGATTGAGGAGCCTTCAGTAGCGCAATTCCTCTCCAATCACAAAGAGACGCGATCGCTTTACGTTCGCGTCAGCACTTCCAAGACGTGGCCATCAGAATCACAGAAGGACACGCTTCTCCCTCCATTGCGCCTGTTAATCGCCATATTTTCTTGAGCGAAAGGTTCGCTCCCGTACAGGAGCCGGTGATCTTTTATCCGCTGAAAGATTGCTTCAAATCCACGCTCGGGAACGTGGAAGGCGTAGTGACGAGGTTCGAATTTGTCCCGGTTATCAAAGCCCACAGTCAGATCACGATTCGCTTTAATGGACGTGAAATGGCCTTGTTCGCCATCAAACGTTAAGCTGAATATTTCGGCGAAAAATGTTGTCGATCTTAACTTGTTTGGAGCCGGCACAATGGTGTGGTTTAGTTTGATGGACATTCCGCCTCCTTATTGTCCTCGGGCCGCAGGTCGAAGTGACGGAATATTGCCATGGGTGCCTTTAGAGGGCAATCGCGATTACGCCAAATACAATCAATAGCACTGATAAAACTTTTGCGGAGATCGTTGCTAAACTAACTTCTTCACCCAAGGCGCCCCGCCAAATCAAGGCCAAAACGGTGCTATAGAGTACAACAAACATAGCTCGTGTGCCTATCAGGCCGAGCACTAGCGACGCCGGGCCTTTGGATAAGGCTAAAAGCATAAGCATCAGCCCAATATTGGCGGTGACAAATTCGTTGAGCCCAACGAACAGTAGCGCTGGACTGCGCTGGCGAAAATAGCCGCGGACTTCTTTCCATGGAACCTTCCTAAAAGTCAAGGCAAGAAGGGTTTGAGCCAAGGCTAATTCTCGTATGCCGTGTGTGAATAGGACGGGAAGTTGATTTAGGGCGATTTTGGCAACGACGTTGGAGCCGCCGAGAAACATGGCCGAAAGCATCAGAAGATAGAATGAAGGATGTAAGAACAACCTGGTGATCCCTGGAGTCGCACGGATTGAAAGAGTGGCGCTGCCAATCACAGTTGTGATAATACCTGTCCACTGGATTACTGAGATTGATTCACCAAGTAGAGGGACTGCCAATATAGCCGTAAATATTGGTGCAGATTGTGTGATCGGGACAGTCCGGGAAACTTCTTGGGTGAAAAGGACGCGTTGGGAGAGAAATCCACTGAAGCCGAAAAGGATTCCTGAGAGGATGGCCGCTCCTGTAGCGGAGTTGGATAAAGGAACTGGTATGCCAACAGAAGCGATCACGATGATGCCCACCAATGTGTGTGAGAGGCCGATCAAGAGTGGAAGGGTCAGACTAGAATGAGCGTAACGATACATCACTGTTTTGTCAGATATGCTGACAAGGCCTGATACAGCCGCGCTAGATAAAGCAATCAGTATCCAATGCACACCACATATCCTAACATTGAGCTCTGCTTTCCAAAACCTTCCTATAAACCTCTACGTGGGCAGTCGCGGCTAATGCTCGCCGGCCGGTTGGAATCAGGAGATTCTACTCATTATCCGCAAGTAAACTGCTGTTGATCTGTTCGCATTTGATTGACAAGGTTTCCCATTCTTCCCACAGTAATGAAGTTTCGGCTTTCAGAAGTTTATATTCGGATGCCGAGGCCTGGAAACTCTTCCCCTCCCGGTAGTTTGACGGTTCAGAGAAGAGAGCTTCAAGTTGAGCGAGTTTCGCTTCCTGTGAAACTAAAAGCCCGTCCAGGGTTTTTATACGCTTCTCTATTTTTTTTGCCTCTTGTCTAAGAATTCGTCGTTCCTCTTCCTGGGAACTGCGACGTGCTGGGCTAGAGGTGGAAGCCGACGATTCGGCCTCTGATCCATCGTTGGAACGGGATGTGTATCGATCTTGATAGGTTGCATAATCGCCTGGGTGAACGGACAGGTGACCTTGATCAATTTCGACAATCTTGTTTGCTACCTGATCAATCAATGTTCTGTCGTGTGTGATGAGGCAGATTGTTCCTTGGTAAGCCCGAAGGGCATCTGCCAAGATCTCCCTTGATGCGATATCCAGATGGTTTGTCGGTTCGTCCATAAGCAGTAGATTGTTCGGTTGAACTAATAACTTGGCCAAAGCGACACGAGCTTTTTCGCCTCCAGACAGGATTGATATCGGTTTACGTGTGTCGTCACCCGTAAATAAGAAGCCTCCGAGGACGGTCCGGAGACTTTGTTCGGACTGTTCAGGGGCTGCGTGCTGCAATTCGCGAATGATCGAATTCGCTGGGTTCAACTGCTCAAGGACATGTTGAGCGTAATACGCAGTCGTAACGTTGTGTCCCGTTTTTCGCTCGCCGCTTTGGAATGAAAGGACCCCTGCAAGGATTTTAAGCAAGGTCGTTTTTCCCGCACCGTTGGGCCCAATCAAGACTGCTTTATCACCTCTGTGAAGCGCAAATGATAGGTTTTTGTATACGCACAAATCGTCGTAATATTTCGAGATGTTGTTAAGTACAAGAGCATCAAAGCCACTGCGAGAGGGGGATGGAAATGTAAAGTGTACTTTCCGTGTCGCGCGTGGTACTTCGATCTTCTTAATCTTAGAAAGTTGCTTCAGGCGACTTTGCACTTGGGTGGCTTTCCGCGCTTTTGAACGGAATCGGGTTACGAATTTCATCTGCCGATCGAACTCGCGGTCTTGTCTGGCTGCGGCCGACTGTTTTACCTCAAGTGAACGCTCCCGAGCTGCTAGGTAGTCATCGTATCCTCCGCGATAGAGGACTGCTTCATCTGGTTCTAAACCGATCACGGTGGTCGCGACTTCGTTTAGGAAGGCCCGATCATGAGATGTGATCACAACAGAGCCGCTAAATGTGGTCAGGAATCTTTCGAACCATAAATTAGCATATAGGTCGAGATGGTTTGTGGGCTCGTCAAGTAATAGAACGTCAGGTCGCATGAAAAGCAATTTTGCGAGAGCGGCCCGCATAAGCCAACCGCCACTTAGGTGAGCTAGTGGTCGTTCGAATTCCGTTGTCTTAAAGCCTAGGCCAGACAATATAGCTTCAGCCTCGTGCTCACGGTATTCCTCCCCAGTAGCTTCAAGTTGCGCCTCTAGGGTGCTTATGTGCTTCAAACGAGCACTTCGGGTGCTAGACGATGATTCGGCATCGAGAGACGAGTAAATATCCTGAATCTGCGTCCGTAGAACTCGCACTTTCTGCGATGGTGATGACACCGATTGAAGCAACGGCGTAGTCGAAGTTTGAGGTGGTTCCTGGCTTAGGTAGCCAACTGAAATATTCCGCGACCGCGTCACGTGCCCGCTATCTGCTGTAATTTCATCCGCGAGAATTCCTAAAAGTGTCGATTTCCCCGATCCGTTTGGCCCGATCAGCGCAATCCGATCTCCAATGCCAATATTTACAGAGAGATTCTTAAATAGAGTGCGAGGGCCAAAGGTTTTGGTGATGTTGGTGACGTTTATCATGGCGTTTGCACTAAAATTGGTAGGATTCCTATTTTCATATCAATACTGATCAAACATCCTTTGAATTTCCTCTGGGTCAGTAGTCACTGTCAGTGCGAGGCGTAATAAGATGCGAGCTTTTTGAGCGCTAAGATTGTCGCCTGAAATTATCCCATGCTTGCGTTGTTGTACAGAGCGAATCATTTGTCCGGCGCCGTTCCGGTTTGTTGCCACGACCATTATTCCTGCCTGTCGAGCTTCCTCAATCCCCTTGCCTCCGGTGCGTTGATATCCACCAGTTGGCGTTCCTCCTAACCCGCCCCCAGCTTGAGCGCCTGCCAGAACGAGCCCTTTAGCTCCAGCGGCCACAAAAGCTTTGACCGCGACATCATCGTTGTCTTGGTAGGCGTAAAGAATATCGACGCGAGGCAAATCCATCAGCTCGCCGATATCGAATTCACTTCGGTGTGTATGCCGACGCGTCGACTGGCGGTAAAATTTCACCTTCAGGTCGGAATCGATGTATCCTAACATTCCTAGCTCTCGAGATTGAAACGTTTCCAAGCGATGCGAATTTGTTTTGGTGACTTCTCGGGCAGCTTGGATTTCGTTATTGAATGCTACGAGTACTCCTTTACCGCGCGCCTCTTCGGATCCAGCCAAAATCAAGGCATCAAACAGGTTGTTGTCAGCGTCTGTTCCCATGGCCGAAGGCGGACGCTGCGTTCCCGTGACCACGACTGGTTTGGTATTCCGGACCGTAAGATGGAGCCAGTAAGCTGTCTCTTCAAGAGAATACGTACCGTGAGTCACTACGACACCAGAGACTTCAGGGTCTAACAAGATCTCGCTGACGCGTCTTGATAAAGGGAGCAACTCCGTTGTGTTGATCCCACTGCCGACGTTCCACAAATGCTCAGCCTCGGTACGGACAAATTCCTGTATCTCAGGGATCCTTTCAAGATTGCCATGAACATCTATGTGTTTATCCGTTCCATATTCTACAAAGGTCAGTCGCGAGTCAGCCCATTGCGCGATTGTTCCTCCTGTTCCTAGCAACCAGACCAACGGGCGTGTATCGTCTTTAATCATGTTGCCTCCTGAAAAGATGCGAGGTCGTACTTTCCCTACCAGATAACGATGTCCTTAAATGGCTTCCGCTCTACAGCGAACGAAGGCACAGCAGTGCCGACCGCTGGATAGCCTACCACCAATAGCAGAAAGGGTCTTTCATTGTTCGGCCGTCCAAGAATCTTATTCAAAAATCCCATTGGACTTGGCGTATGGGTCAGCGTAGCAAGACCTGCTTGGTGTAGGGCTGCGATGAGGAAACCAGTCGCGATGCCTACCGATTCTTGAACATAGTAATGTTTAACATGTTCTCCGTCCGCTCGCACGCCGAAGTTTTCAGCGAAGATAACGATCAGGTATGGTGCTTCCACAAGGAAAGGCTTGTGCCAATCAGTGCCAAGCGGGCTGAGAGCCTGAAGCCACTCGGCAGATGCGCGGTTCTTGTAGAAAGCCCGTTCTTCCTTTTCTGCTGCCTCCTTAATCTTGGCTCTTAGGGCTGTCCTAGAGATTACAACGAATTTCCAAGGTTGCATGTTCGCCCCGCTCGGCGCAGACCCAGCGATGCGCAGGCAATTCTTAATCACACTGCGCGGTACAGGTCGGTCCGAAAACGTTCGAATCGTTCTCCGCTGCAACATTGTCTTTAACAAGCGATGAGATCGACGTTCTGAAGTCCTCGGAGCCACCCAATGAAAATCTAAGGGAAGGAATGTTGGTTTCATTCTATTACTCCGATCCTACTCGTCATCCTCCAAGGGATATGGAAGCGACTGTGGCGATTAGGGCTTCGTCTTTTATGCCATTTCCGCTGGGTGAGAGATTATTCCTTCAAGCTAACCTGTGCGGAAATTCGGGCTATCGAACCTACGATCCGGGTGATATGTCCCTCTCCGTGAGTATCCTCAGCCAGCATAACATCTCCTGGGCCGAACGATCGGATCGTTCCATCACCGACTTCAATTTCGGATCTCCCCTGCAGAGTGATAACGTATTGCCGGCGCGGCGCAGGATGCATGGGGATGGTGTAGCCAACGGGTTGATACACGAACTCTATCGACCCAGCGCTACCTCCGACAGACTTAGTGGCCAGTGGTCCAAGCTCAAAGTTCGAGGCCAGATCTTCGAAATGGGATCGATTGTCCGATCCAGTGTACATCCTTACTATGCGGGCCGGAGCACGAAGCCAGGCTGAATCAAGGCTGCACTCTTGTGCTGTCTCAAGCCATTCACGTGCTCTATCTCTCTGGAGAGAACTACTCCGTCGAATATTCTTGTTCATTTTGACCTCTTCTCTACCGACGTATTTTAACGACTGGGCATCAATTCTATCTTCTAAAGTTGCGGGAATCCCAAGCTCGTTTTCGATTGTTTTACCGCTTAGAATCGATCGACTGATATGGCTACATTGACCGGCAAGTAATAAGGCACGAACCTGCTATGGACATTCTCGCGTGTTAGAGTGAAGCGCGTAAACATTCCGCCATAATCGTAGAGGCGGCCTGGGGTTGCAATCTGAAGATTGTATTAAACAACATACGAACGCTAGTTTCTATTTCGATTAAGGAATTTCGCGACAGTGATTCGTCTTATTTTGCCGCGGGCATTTCTTTCTGGTTCATTTTTTCGCTCTTCCCATTAATTCTAGCCGCTATCTCTGTCGCGGGATTCTTGTATCCGTCTCATGCTAGTCAAGACGTCATTGTCACAGCAATCCGCCAAACGCTTCCAGTTTCTGGCGACTACATTGCCGATGCTGTCTTGGAGGTCGCTGCGGCTCGCGGAGTGGTTGGAGGTTTAGCCTTCCTCACATTAATGATATCAGGCATTCGTTTGTTCACGGCGATTCGGCGTGGGGTTAACTACGCATGGAGACCGACCGTTCGGCACACATTCATCCAGGGAAGAACCATAGACGCTGTGATGCTTGGGTGTTCTATGTGCATCGTCTTACTTTTGGTAGTTTTCGGTCTCACATCATTCGGTTTCCGGTTTCCTTTCGGGGACAGGCATGGCTTGGGGTCCGTAGGTGAAATGATCTTCCGAGAGGCAACGACCTTAGGGATAGCATATTCTCTATTTTTGCTTCTATACCGTTACCTCCCTAACGTGGAGATCTATTGGCGAGACGTCTGGCTCGGCGCCGTGGTGGCACTGGTCCTCTACCGAGTAGCTACCCTGGCTTTTTCGTGGTATATCGGTGCTTTCAACAGCTTTAATTTGGTGTTCGGTTCACTGGGAATGGTGATGGCTGTTCTAGGGTGGGCTTACCTATCCTCGCAATCACTTATGTGGGGTGCGCATGTATGCGCAGTATATAGTAGGCTCTATGGTTCTCGATCTCCGCAGTCGCAAAATATCGTTGGTCCAACCGGTAGTCGTTGAAAGGGCTGGCGTGTCAATGGAATTTAAGTATAGGATGCTACCACGCTAATGGATTTTGTGCTGTTGCTCCAGCTCGGCGGTATTTGTTTATTGGGAGCCGTCTCACCGGGTCCAAGTCTCGCTTTGGTCACAGGAAACACGTTGGCTCGAGGCAGATCTTATGGTATCAGCACTGGCTTGGGTCATGCGGTGGGCATCGGCATTTGGGCACTGCTGACCGTAATCGGGGTTGCCAATCTAGCTCTTCTCCACGCAAACCTCTCACTTGGGTTACAGCTTTCTGGCGCAACGTTTTTGGCGTTTGTCGGATTTAGGAATCTGCGAAGTAGTTTGAGCCACTTCTCAGAGTCAACGAAACGCCCTGATGAAACGTTCTCTTTAGCGTATCGGGGTCTGTTTGAAGGCTTTGCAATATCACTATTTAATCCCAAAGTGATCCTGTTTTTTGCAGCGATTTTTAGCCACTTCACTCATTCAGATCCTACATGGACGGAGAAGGCCATCATGGCTTTAATGGCTGCTGGAGTAGATGCAGCCTGGTACACAACTGTGGCATGGCTGGTGTCTGGGGCGAAACTAACCGTCCTTACTGACAAGACTTGGACGTATTTGCAGCGGATCGCTGGGGCGCTGCTGATGGCTATTTCTGTTTATCTGCTGATTGTCGTTGTCACGGATATCTTGGGAGACTAGGCGCTGTGTTCCGGTAGAGAAGGAACGACTGCAGTCGATTTCTTTTCTTGGGAACCGTCTTGGAAGCGGATAAGCAAAACTGCCCCAACAATACTGCAACAGAATAGGAAGAATACTGATGCTGGTTGTCCCAGGCCGAGGGTAACGGCTATGAACGGCCAGGCGATTGAGCCGGTGATAGATGCTAGACGGCTGATTGCGCCGTATATCCCAAACATCTCGCCAAGGTCTACTGGAGAGAGGCGAATTAGCAGTGGGCGATCGGCGACCCATAGGCCCCCGTAGAACATAGCAGTAAAGGCACTAAGCGGCCACCATAGCTGGGTGTTCAGTCCGAGCCACGGGATGCTCACTGATCCTGCAAGTACGAGAGACCAACCAAGAACGTTAAATTTCAACGCTGTTGAGGGCCCGATTCGATCAACGATATATCCCCACACAATTGATGCGGGGATCGCGATCACGATCCCAAGAAGCATCACCAGTTCCACTTCCCTTTCGCTAAAGCCAATGGTTTTCAATCCGTAGAGCACACCGAACGTCGAGCCTGTAGCAACGGCGATCATGTAGAAATAGCGGGCAAGGAAAAATTTAGGGAGGAGGGGATAGTGCCGGAAATGAGCACGTGTCCGTTTAATTTGTAGCCAGGTCGAATATAGGACGGCGCCTCGGGTTCTGGGGGCCTTTTCGCTGGCATCGAAAAAGAAAAACGTTATCGGAAGCGCGGTTAGCAAGAAAAGGACACCAAGTACTTGGAAGGCTGCGCCGTAATCGTTGCTGAAATGATCGTATTCTAGGGCAAAGAGTATTACCGCTAGCGCTCCAAGGTAACCAAGGCCAATTCCGATTCCTCCAATTTTCCCCCTGTTCTCTTCGGTCGAAGCCTTTTCTAACATCGAGTTATAGATCAATTCAGCTAAATAGACACAGATAAATGCTACGGAGAAAGCGATGAGGCTGATTGTCGTCGCCGATACGGAGCCGATCAAGAAGGTTGCGGTCGCGGCCACAATGTTCAAAACGGTGAATGTGCGAACCCTACCTCTTGCTTGATCGGTCAAGGCTCCTAAAACCGGGCTTCCTAGCAAGACAATTGCCATTGAGATGGCTATCGGAAAGCCGAGGTCCGCGTCCGTCGTACCCGCCCTCTCATTAATCCAAAGAGGCAGGAAAAGGCCAACGATACCCATGTTGAAAATGGTGTTTGCGACGTCGTACAGAATCCACGAGACTATCGATTTATTCATCGCTTCCTAAATAGAGGACGGTGCATTGAAGCATTGTCCCACCCATCGTATGATGAATTGGGAAGTTTAAGGGCCGTCCAAACCGAACTCTATAATATAGATTGCCGCTCAGAGATACTATTGTCTGGGAACACCATGTTGGGACAATTTGAACCAGTCCGAAAGAATAATGATGTGCGGGGTATCTAATGAAAAATGATGATAATGTTGGCCGTGTGGCCGGCGTGTCGATGAGAGGTGACTCAGGGGTTCCAAAATTCCCACAGACCAAAATCCGTATTGGTGCTTACGGCGTTACCGGAGATTTCCACGAAGGGCAAATTAACAAACACAAAAAGGCAGGTGCCTTTGAACCCAATTCCCGCCAGCTAACGATTGTTGCTAAAGAAGCCTTGGATCACGCCAACAACCAACTTGATATCAACTTGATGTCCGGGTCTGTTGGGGAAAATATTTTGGTCGAAAACATGGGCTTGTTGGATAATTTGGTAGCAGGTGATCAAATTTTTGTCGGCGAGAACGTCGCACTGCGAGTCACGGGACAAAACAGACCGTGCGCGACGCTGAACGTGTATCATGAGGATATTATCCGTGTATTGTTAGGCATTAGAGGAGTGACTGCCGTAGTAGAACATCCCGGGACAGTCAATCCTGGTGACCGAATTGTTGTTAAAGGTCCTTCATAGGGGATGGGACATCCCTATTTATAGGAGGAACAGTTCCTGTGATCATCAAGGTTCCCGAAACCAAAGAGGAGATTCGTGGCTTAAGGGAATTGCGGGCGCTGGTCTTCGTGTGCGAACAAGGTGTCCCCAGAGATCTAGAAATCGATGAGCTTGATGGAGATGCTATCCATATCATCGGCTGTTTTAACAGGCAAGTTGTTGCAACAGGACGATTGGTTCTGGATACTGCGGTGACTGGACGAATTGGCAGAATGGCCGTCTTGGCTGCCTACCGGCGTTCTGGCATTGGGACATTGATCTTGAGGGCTCTTGAGAAACAGGCGGTTTCGCGCGGGCTCAAAACGATCATGTTAAATGCGCAATTTCAGGTCGTGGACTTTTACGTGAGTAACGGATATGTGCAATCGGGCTATCCGTTTATTGAAGCTGGGATTAAACATATTCAAATGACCAAACAATTGGCTGTGTTCGCGGCAGCGGGATCGGAGTGAGATTCCATTATGATCCTGCCTGTTAAGATCCTCTTGCTTGGCGCGGGCGAACTTGGCAAAGAATTCGTGATCAGCGCGAAACGGCTTGGCTGCAACGTTATTGCCTGCGATCGCTACGATGGCGCTCCGGCCCAACAAATCGCAGACGGGCATGAGACTTTCGACATGCTAGACGCCGAAGCCTTAAGACAAGTGGTCAACAAACACCAACCGGCAATTATTGTTCCCGAAATCGAAGCGATTCGAACGGAGGTACTAACGGAATTTGAGGCGGCCGGTATCCAGATTGCGCCTTCCGCTAGGGCGGTCAATCACACGATGAATCGAGACAAGATTCGTGACTTAGTTACAGAACAATTAGGTATCCGAACCGCGAAGTTCGCCTATGGAGAGTCACTGGAAAAATGCAAACAAATCGCAAAGGAAATAGGTTATCCACTAGTTATGAAACCGGTGATGAGCAGTTCAGGTAAAGGTCAAAGTATCGTGCATTCCCCAACATCAATTCAAGAGAGCTGGCAATACGCCTGCGAAGGAATGAGAGGGGATCGACAAAGAGTAATTGTTGAGGAATTCATCAATTTTAAATATGAGATAACACTCCTCACGGTCCGCTCCAAACTCGACGAGACGGTCTTTTGCCCCCCGATTGGCCATCGACAAGAGCGTGGTGATTATCAGGAGTCATGGCAGCCGGTGGAAATGCCATCTGTCCTTCTTCAGAAGGCACAGAATATTGCCCAAGTGGTGACACAGAATCTTGGTGGGATGGGTGTCTTCGGTGTGGAACTTTTCGTTACTGAAGATGACGTGATTTTTTCGGAATTGTCTCCCAGACCCCATGACACAGGAATGGTTACTCTCGTGTCACAAAACGTAAGTCAATTTGACCTCCATGCCCGTTCTGTTCTGGGACTTCCGATTCCTCAAATACAACTCCATGGCCCTTCCGCATCGCACGTAGTTCTTGCAAACGCCGATAGCAATCAAGTGTCTTACTCAGGCGTTGACGAGGCCTGCGGAATCCCCGGTGTCGACGTTCGGATTTTCGGAAAACCAACATCACGGCCTTACCGGAGAATGGCGGTCTGTCTTGCGCGTGGAGACACCGTCGAACAGGCCCGTGACCGTGCCCGTAAAGCTAGCGAATTGATTACGGTGCACTCGATTAAATAAATATTCCATTGACCTTTTTCACAGCCACAACTAACCTTATGCTGTAAACTTTCGTTACTAACATGGTGTCGACTGTGGAACAGAACCCTGATCTAGGACTGGAATCGATGTATATAAAAACCTTGTTGGGCATAGCTGTCATTTTGTCTCTAGTAATCGCTTGCGGTTCAGGCAATTCCGAAAAGGGCGTGGCCCGCATTGACACAGCACCGGCGACGCAGCCAGCGGCTAGTTCAATCGTGCATGCAGAAGCGCAACCCTCGCCGGTAGCTGCCACGACTGAGTCTTCAGAAGCGAACGATGAACCGAAACTTGTCGACAACCTGACAGATGAACAAATCGCTACAAATTTCACGACGTGTCTAAGAGAACAAGGGTTTGATGTTCCCGATCCGGAACTGAATGCCGATGGAACAGTCAACTTACGAGGAATCCGGCAAAAACTTGTACAAGATCCCAACTTCGATTTTCGGCAACAGAAAACTCGTCAGGCTATGGAAGCTTGCGTTCCATTGCTTGAAGGGGCAACATTCGCGCAAGAACAGTCTGCAGAAGACCAAATTGCTCTCCAGGACAACTTGCTTACCTTCGCGCAATGTTTGCGTGACGCTGGAGTTGACGTCAAAGACCCCCAATTTTCGGACGGACCCCGTGCGATTCGTAGGGCAATGACCTCGATGTTTCAAGGTGTCGATTTCACGGAAAAGATGCGTGAAACTGTGGATGAGTGTCGACAGGAAATTTTTGGCGGGAACATCCGAGGGAATCGTTAAATCTTCAGGAGCTGATACCACACTCTGGAGAACTCGGTGACTACACATGCACGCCATAGAAAGTAATTTGCATCGCTCGGCGGTCGTTCCAGTGATGGTTAATATTTGGAGTATTTCCCCCTGCTCCTCTATGGTCCTACCAAACATTGAGTACACGGCCACAATCACAGGCGTATCGTCGTCATCTAAATCTGGTAAGAGTCCAAATGTTTTGCAACATATAGCCGAAAACTTCTGGAATGGAGATGCTCATGAGTAAGGGGCGTGTGGCCACATTAGCAATGACACTACTTGTTATGGTAGGGGTAGCACTCGGGATTTTGTATACCGAGGAAATTATCAGTTTCCCGGAAAATGACGAAATTACCACCATAACACCTTCAGATACGGTAGTCCTCCAAATGCGTGATCTGGAGACCCAACGTGACCTTGATGGGCTGCTATCCTATGGAGACCAAGTGTCTGTTGAAATCCGTGGAAGTGGAATCCTTACTTTTATAGCCCCAGAAGGTTCCGAGCTTGATCGTGGCGCGGTTGTGGCTCGCGTCTATCGATCCACGACTGAACGAGAAATTCTCGCCGCTGACCAGCAAATTTCTTCGGCCACGGCAGCACTGGCCCAGGCCGAACTCACATTTGAGAAGCTGACAGAGTCCGCTCGTCCCGAGCAAATCGCTGCTTCCGAGGCGACTCTTGCCCAAGCGGAACTGTCATACTCCAATATGATCGCCCCCCCAACACCTGAACGGACTGCTTCGGTGAAAGCCGGTCACGCCTCAGCTGAATCTGCCTTGTTTACCGCTGCAGGAAGAGTGGATACATATACTGCCGGCTTAACCATTGCCCGGGACAACTATTGCGAATTAGTGCAGGATTCAGGATGGCAATACTCTGAGACCGCTGGATGGGTATACCAAGAGGCAGAAAAATCAATTTGCCCAGCTGACGGGACTCCGTTGCTACTGAATGCCGTTCCTGTTCTCCTAGAAAAAGTTTCAGACGACGATGAAGATATCGTGAATGCAAGCAATGCACTCTTAGTTGCATTCCATAACCACCGCGGCGCGATCGCTGCCCTCAAGACGGCCGTAGCTAACTTGGAGAGCGCCGAGGAAACCTTAGAAGCCTATGACGATGGGCCTACAACAGAGGAGCTTGCTCAGGCAGCTAAAGCTCTGACATCTGCCCGGGCTCAACGTAGCGCTCTTGATCTGCCCCCGACTACCAGCGAGACAGCTCAGGCTTTTGCCTCGCTACAAAACGCACGAGCAGCTTTGCGGACGGCTGTTGCGAACCGTAAAGAGTTGCGCGAAGGTCCATCCGCTATCGTGCTTCTGTTCGGTGAGAATCCCGCATGGCGGGACTTTTCGTATGGCATGACGCCGGGGAAAGACGTTGAACAGCTTAAGGAGAACTTGATCGCTCTTGGTTTCGCGAGTTATGCCGACATGGAAATTAACGAAACTTTTGACAGACAAGTGGTAAGCACTCTGAAAACAATGCAAGAGCGACTCGGACTTCAAGCTACGGGAGAATTCTCCTTCGGTGATATCATCTTTCTTCCAGGAATTTCACTCGTTGAATACGCGGATAATTTCCCTCGAGCTGGTGCAACAGTAAACTCTGGAAATATGTCGCTTTCCCTGTTACCGAGTGTGCGGATTAGGACCGCTTTCGGTCCTTCCGGGAAAATGACTATTCATCAACAATCGCTTCATCAGGTCAAAACCTCCATAGATGTCAGCGACCAAGACTTGATCAACGTTGGGTCGAGCGTTGAAATCGAACTCCCGGATGAAAACGTGGTTCAAGGAACTGTTCAGGAAATCGGCTCCATTGCCGTCGTACCCCAAGGGAACCAAGATCCGTATCTAGAGGTCATTGTGACTCCCGAAGATTCTTCGGATCTTGCTAGATGGACAGGAGCGGAAGTGACCGTATCGTTTGTAAGTGAATTGGCCGAGAACGTACTGGCCGCGCCGGTTGCAAGTTTGATTGCACTTCTCGGCGGAGGATATGCTGTAGAAGTTGTTGAACAAAATGCTACGCGTCTGGTTCCTGTCGATCTCGGAATGTATTCTGAAGGGCTCGTAGAAATCCAAGGACCCGGATTAGAAGCTGGCTTGACGGTGGTCGTTCCGGACTAATGAAAAGATGACAAAGATGAAGATCGAATCAGGCGAGCACTACCCTTACGCTGTCGAACTGCAGAGTGTCAGCAAACATTATGCGGGTGTTCCTCCGGTCGAAGCGCTGCGAGATGTGTCCTTGAAGGTTAAAAAAGGCGAATTCATTGGCATCGTTGGTGCATCGGGGAGTGGGAAATCCACGCTCCTGCACGTGGTCGGAACTTTGACTCGTCCCACCTTCGGGTCAGTGTTTATTGATGGGACAGATACCGCTGGTCTTTCTGATGGTGACCTCTCAGGTATCCGATCACGAAACATCGGGTTCGTATTCCAAGACTTTTTCCTTTTGGGCGGGTTTTCGGCGGCGCAAAATGTTGAAAACGGACTATTGTATGCGGGTATCTCAAAGAGCGAACGGGCGATAAAAGCCAGTGAAATGTTGGATCGTGTGGGTTTATCTCATCGAAAAGGCCACACACCTAACGAAATGTCAGGCGGTGAGCAACAGCGAGTCGCAATCGCCCGTGCCCTCGTCAACGACCCAGCCTTTCTGCTCGCTGACGAGCCAACAGGCAATCTTGATTCGCGAAACACGGATGCCATTATGGAGTTATTACGCAATCTTAATCATGAAGGAACCACAGTCATTCTGATAACACACGATCTTGATGTTGCCAGAATGTCGAAGCGCCAAGTAGTTCTAAAGGATGGGCGCATTGAATCTGACATAAAGTCAGCGGATGGAGAAAACAATGGGGAATGTTAGCAACACGACTTTAAATGCACTCCCCAAAAGCCATCTCGGGATTTGGGATACCTTCCGAGTCGGCAGTTCTGGCCTCCGGTCAAGGCGATTGAGGTCGGCTTTGTCAGCCCTCGGTATCACCATTGGCATCGCAGCGCTAGTTGGTGTCTTGGGTTTGTCCGAATCTGGTAGTGCCGATCTAATGAAGGAACTGGATGCCTTAGGGACAAATTTGTTAACGGTTGAAAGTGAAGAAGGTTTCCGATCTAACCAGAACGAATTACCCCGTGACGCCACAGCAATGATTACAAGAATTCCACCGGTTTACGAAGTCGCGTCCATCGGCCGTATTGAAGGAGGTGTCTTCATAAACGACCTTGTTGATGACGGCAGAACTAAGGGGATCACGATTATTGCGACTGATTTGAGTCTTCTCGCTGCTCAAAGAGGAAGTATTGCAGCCGGAACATTCCTCAGCGAAACTTCCTCACGCTTTCCAACAGTGGTTCTTGGGTCTGTTGCCGCGGAACGCCTGGGAATTAGGAATGTATCTGGTGAGCAACGAATTTGGCTAGCTGATCAATGGTTTACCGTTATTGGGATCTTGAACCCGTTACCTCTGGCGGCGGACCTTGATCGTGCAGCGTTAATTGGATATCCGGCTGCGGAAAGATTCCTTACGCACGACGGCCCTCCAGATGTTATCTATGTTCGTGCATATCCAGATCATATTCAGGATGTGCGCTCTGTGTTGGCAGCCACGGTTGATCCTGAACACCCGGAGGAAGTGCAGGTCAGCCGAGCTTCGGACGTCCTTGAAGCCAAGGCTGCTGCCCAAAGCACGTTTACCGATCTCTTTGTGGGTTTAGGAGCGGTGGCGCTCCTGGTTGGTGGCATTGGGATTGCCAATGTGATGGTTATTGCCGTAATTGAACGTCGAAACGAAATTGGGTTACGCCGCGCTCTGGGCGCCACCCGATTTCACATCGGCACACAATTTTTAACCGAATCATTGCTCCTCGCCACTGCGGGAGGTCTAGCTGGGATTCTGGTTGGGGTAATCGTCACTGCAAGCTATGTCCTCTCTCAGGGATGGTCCCTTGTCATCCCGAGTTACGCTATCCTTGGTGGAATCGGTTCTTCAATCCTTATTGGAGGAATCGCCGGACTGTATCCTGCGTTACGGGCTGCGAATATGTCGCCGACGGAAGCCTTACGAACCTAATGCGATCTTAAGAAACGGAAGGAAAGAAAGATGCCATCATTTGATATTGTCTGCCGCACCGACCTCGCTGAAGTCGACAACGCGTTAAATGGCGTTTCCCGTGAGGCGTCGCAAAGATATGATCTGAAGGGGGCGATGTGCTCCGTTGAGCGGAGCACAAACACTCTCGCAATAACTGCTGCTGATGAGATACGTTTGAAACAAATGCACGAGCTGTTGCATCGTTACTTCGCGAGAAGAAGCCTCGATAGTTCGGTTTTGGAATTTAAGACCGCGCAAGATGCGACAAAAGGTAGTCTTCGCCAGCAAGTAGTTATCCGGCAGGGCATCGACGATGGCTCGAGTCGACAAATAATCAAGCATGTGAAAAGCCTGAAACTCAAGGTCCAAATTTCAGCTCAGGGCGACGAACTTCGCGTCAACGGGAAAAAGCGGGACGATCTGCAAGAAGCCATCCAGGCCGTTAAGGAAATGAAATTAGATCTCCCAGTCCAATTCGTCAATTTCAGGGATTAGCGATCGATCTAAAGCACCGATCGTCTGCCGCGTATCACGTGGCCAGTGAAATCCAAGGGCTTGTTTGCAAGCCAAAGGACGTGTTCAGCCGATGTTCTTGGATCGCCTGGACCGTCTGGTGCCATATCCGTCCTCACCCAGCCCGGACAAATCGCGTTCACCGCGACTTGTGGCATAAGTTCCTTCGCCATCGCGATTGTAAGTGCATGGAGGGCAGCTTTTGAAACGCCGTATGCGCCGCGTAGACCGGAGTTAATCAAGCCCATGCTTGACCCGATGTTAATAACCCGTGCTTCGTTGCCGTTCAATATGTAAGGGAGCAATCGCTTTGTTATCAAGTATGGGCCAGTGACATTCACATTCATGATTTCATGAAAAACCGCATCATCTTGTTGGAGAAGTACGGGGCCTGTCGGCAATTGTATGCCGGCGTTGTTTACTAGTATGTCGACGGAGTTCCAGGAGCGGTCGATAAAACCCACAAGGCGGTCGATGTCTTCGGACAGTGATACGTCGCACGTGAAGATGGTTAATCCGGGGAGCAGATCACGAGCCGTTGTAAGGTTGCAAGAATTTCTCGACACTGCCAGCACGTCCGCACCTTGTTCCAAAAAGATTTTACAGATTTCAAACCCAATTCCCCGACTGCCCCCAGTCACTAGCACTCGTTTGCCTTGGTACTTCACAAGACCCCTCCATGGATCAAGCCTGTAGAAAACTTGCGGCCAATATGTTGCGATTCGGTTGATATCGAATAGCCTTTACTCCAGCCTTGGAAAGCGTGTAATCCAGATCACGGCATCAAGCACCACACAATGAAACGTGATATATGTGAGCCCGAGAAGACCGACAAAGCTATTTCGAGACGGCTCAGCGACGTACAGGAGTGTGGTGAGGGATAGCAGAGCGATTAACGAAAAAGCTGTTACCCAAAGTGCAGTCGTCGCAGCATGCCACCATGCGATGTGTCCAGTGCTAAGGTATGAGAGTGTGGCAGGCATCCATATAGATGAAGAAAGAAGGAACAATACGGTAAAAATGTGAGGTAGAATCCTAATAAGTAGCATGCTGTTTTGGAGCTCTAGTACGCCGCCTCGAAATAGCATTGAATGTGCAAAAATTAGGTAGCCAATTGCCGCTGGGAGCATCGAGAGAGTGAATATTATTCTCCAACGTCCATCTATGCCGCCCCAAAGACTCTGTCTCAATTCAGGAAAAGCCATGATTCCATAAACATAGCTTCCAAGTACGGCAATGCCACCGATAATGTTTATAAGACCAAATATGTAGGAACTCGACACGGTCATCTCACCTCCAAGGCCTACGAGTTTATCTCGCCAAGCGGTGACCGGTAAAGCATTGCAAACTGAATTGTGCTATAACACAACCAACGTTATGGATCGGAGTCACGTGTGAAGAAGAGGCGAGGCACCCAGACGAGTAACTTCGGCTCCGCTGGCAGGTTCAGCCATGACGCTTCGGGCTTCTATGCCAGTCGCCTTTACAGTGAGACTCCCAAACAAACGGAGACTTCTTACTCGGAATCACCACTTCCTAGCGCCGCTGAAAACAGAATCTTTTGTCACTCAAGTGAGCTCATGTCCGAATTACCTGATAAGAGTGTTCACCTGATGGTAACTTCCCCGCCATATAACGTTGGGAAAATGTACGATGATGACCTTACCTTGGACGAGTACATTGCCTTTATTGGCAGGGTTATGGGAGAAGTTCACCGAGTCCTTGTTCCAGGGGGAAGACTTTGTCTGAACGTGGCAAACATTGGCCGGAAACCATACCTCTCTTTAGAAGCTCTCATGACAGCCAAGCTGCTTTCACTCGGTTTTTTAATGCGTGGACAAGTGATCTGGGATAAAGCAGCGAGCTCGACCGGATCGACTGCGTGGGGAAGTTGGGCATCAGCAACGAACCCGACGCTACGGGACATTCATGAATACATTCTGGTGTTTTCCAAAGGAATGTTCGCGCGACCCAAAATTGTTGGTCGCAATTCGACAATTACCCGAGATGACTTTCTGGAACTTACCAAAAGCATATGGCGTTTCCCCGCAGAATCCGCTAGAAGAGTTAAACATCCAGCGCCATTCCCAGTGGAATTACCTCGTCGCTGTATTGAATTGTATACCTATACGGATGAGGTGGTCCTCGACCCGTTTATGGGCTCGGGCTCGACAGCGATAGCCGCTGTTGAATCTGGTAGACGCTTCGTTGGATATGAAACAGATAATGCGTTCGTAGAACTCTGCGGCAGGCGGCTACGTCCAATTGTCGAAGCTACGTGCGAAGTCCATGAATCGTGACACTCTGAGGCATTCGATCTTGAAAAAGCCATAGCTTGTCGCCTCGATCTGCTAATTCGCGAGGAAGTGAAGCTCAAGACTTGCTGGGATGATGCGGCATGCTTGTCCGGCGATTGTATCTTTTTGTAGGCATTCAAACGGCGACAGCTGTGAGTTAAGGGGCCGCTATCCAGGGCCAGATGAGTTGTCAGTATTCCTCGGGTGTATCGCGGCAGCTAATTCCGGCGCTCTTTGTGACCCAATCATTAAAGTTGTTCCGTCAGCTAGGTTCAGAAGAACACCTTGATTGCCACTCACGTTGTATGCTTTGCCGGGCCCACCATATCGGATACCCCAACCGCCATAATCTCGGATCGGGCGGTATGTCTTTGCTTCGGCGGCGGTGATCGAAGCGAAGTCGAAACTTTGCCAGTTTCTGTGGATGGGAGTGAATCGGACTCGCACTATGTCTTCGTAAACCTGCGTTTGAAGACCGGCGCGGAAGAGCAAAATAGGCAGGACAATTCCGAAGACCAACGTAAACATGGCTAAAACAAAAAATGTGACGATCCCTTCACTTTCACTTGTAATTTTGAAAAACTCAGCAATGGTTGCCCAGATGAGGAAAACTGGGCCAGGAATGACGATCGCCCAAAGCCACCATTGGCGAAACCGCTGACTCTCTGTGAATATGGGTGTGCACGTTGGCATAGGTCTCAATTCCTGATCAGCGGTGTTTGTTCCAGTCGGAAAATTGATCCATCGAAAGCAAGTATATAGATTTCTCCGTCGTTGTCCTCCGCGAAACTTGCTATTTGCGTAGAGCTGTCCAGTAGCTCTTGGTTAAGTACGGTATTTCCGTCACTCTGACTCAAACCCCAAATCTTGCCGCTACAAAAGTCCCCGTAAATATACATTCCATAAAGTGATGGGATGCGTTGTCCCCGATACACATAGCCGCCAGTGATCGAACAGCTCCCATTTTCGTGGGGGTAAGAATGGATTGGCCTTATGAGGTTCTCTGCTTCACAGGAGGTGTTCATGCGGTAGCAGTCTTCGCCTTCCATGATATTCCATCCGTAATTCCCTCCTCGGATAATCACATCGACTTCTTCGTAGCGATTTTGTCCGACATCCCCTGCCCACAAAGCGCCCGTTTCTTGGTCAAACGAAAAACGCCACGGATTCCGGAATCCATAGGCCCATATTTCTCCTCTGAATTTAGGACTATCGTCAACAAATGGATTATCTGGTGGAATGCGGTACGGTCGCTCAGCGCTGCTTTCTGCCACATCAATCCGCAGGATTGATCCAAGGAGCGTGCTCCCATCCTGGCCGTTCCGTTGGGGGTCACCGCTGGAGCCGCCATCACCTAGGCCAATATACAAATAACCATCGGGTCCAAAGGCGAGTTGGCCACCATTGTGATTCCTGTACGGTTGAGGGACTTCCAAGATTACCATTTCTGTTCCGGGATTTTGGTCGGCGAATCGCGAGACGACCGAGCGTCGGGGGTTGTTTGCTGAATAATGTACAAAAATGAATCTGTTGTCCGCATAGTCTGGGTGGAATGCCAACCCCAGCAATCCTTCTTCATTCCCGCCTCGATGGACCCGCTCGGTTATATCCAGGAATAATACAGCCTCATCATTTGTGTCCCTCGTCAACTGCCAGATTTGTCCTTCTTGGGTTGCAAGGTAGTGACGATTGAGTGAGAAATCACCGGTTTGGAAGGAGATTGGTCGAGGATGGACCACATTCGAAAACACCTGTTTTAGTCTTAGTCGGACTGCTTCTCCACCGGGAGGCTTGTCCGGTTGAATCGCTGTTCCCGTCAATTGATCTCCCAGAACGGATTGTTCTTGGTGCGTTTCGCATGAGATCGAAAGAATTGCGATGAAGATCGCGAGGAGGCCAAGTCTTCTGAACATCGGGTGTGCCTGCTGCTGTTGGTCCGAACGATAACACATTTATACTCCCGGGAAAGATAATTGTAAACATTTTGATAGGCTAACATCGAACGATCTTGCTATAATGGAATTGCGCGGGAGTAACTCAGTGGTAGAGTCCCTGCCTTCCAAGCAGGTTGTCGCGGGTTCGAATCCCGTCTCCCGCTCCATTCGGATTCATGCGAGGAGGTTTTATGACCACTCTTTTAGATGCAGCCGTAAAGCGGCGTGGCGGTACAAATAAAATTCTTGGGGACACTGGCAAACCTCTTCTCGTCATCGTATCAGGCGATAATATTGATGCAATGGTTGACGCGGGCCTTGAAGCAATCGGCGGATTAAACCGTTATCTTCAGGGAACAGATCATGTTCTTCTCAAACCAAACACGAATCAACGGGATCCTTTTCCTTCGATCACTGATCCGGCGACAATCCGGGCGGTCGGGCGGCATTGCTCAAACACGGGGGTTACACGGATTTCTGTTCATGAAGATCACAAGGCAGAGATGGACTTCTATTACGACCCGTCCGAACTGCCTGGTATGGAGATGGTCCTCTCCCATGCGCCGACAGTTGACGATTATGTTCTCGTAGAACATAAAGGCTGGCATGGTGATGTGGATCCACAACAAGCCTTCGCCGACCTCGACCGACAAGGGCTGGTGAAACGGCTTCTGGAAGACGATTTCACACGGACGGAAGGCTCACGCCTCCGCGTCGCACGTGAATTGCAAGAGGCGGCGTTTATCATCAATATGCCCGTCGTGAAGCGACATTTCGCGGGGCAGATCACTAGCGCTCTAAAGAACCACTTCGGTTCCGTCTATGGCCCACAACGCTGGTTGGCTCATGCTTCATTACAAACCAATCGAGACTATTTTGATCGCAAATTAATAGAGTTCGCCTCAGCAGTTCGGCCGGAACTGACAATTACGGATGCCCGGTCTATTCAGGCTGTTTCTGGTCCTAATCGGGGAGAAGATACCCGTATCGTGGAAGGCGTCAATCGCCTGATTATTACTGGTGACATGGTGGCGGCAGATACAGTCGCCATTGAGCTGATGCGCGAATATGATACAACCTTCACGGCAGCTAACGAGGAAATCCTGCGGCGGCAACATGCCCATGCTGAAGAACTCGGTCTTGGAACGCGAGATCTTTCGAAATTCGAGATTATCGAAGTGTCACTCTGATAGACCCACTCTGTGGAACAGTTCGTTCCAATAAGTACAGAAGATTTCGAATACTAACACCGCAGTGAGGTGGGTAATGGGACAAAAGGAACCGACTCGGGTTTCAGATCTCTATCCGTATTTCGCGCAGTATCATGGAATGGTGTCGCGGGAGATCAACGGTCTCACCGAAACTCAGCTCGACTGGGACAGTACTGAATGGGAATGGGCTCTATGGAGTATCCGCCGAGACATTAGTCATGTGGCTTCGCATCTATTCCGCCAATATCTTCTCCCTAAATATTGGGGAGACGTTCTGTTCCCGGTGCACAAACCCTTCGCGGACGATGTCCATGACCTTGCAGCATTACCGACTAGGAGACTCCACGAAGACCGCTGGTGGGCCATGGATTCTATTATGGAAAAGCTTGAACAAGGGTTGGAGATAGTCCAGGGGATTATGACCACGGAGACACTGGAAACGATTCAACAAAAGACGATCATCTACGACAATCCGCCAGGCTACCACGTGCTGGCGCATTGGTACCCTGAAACCTGTTGGCCGCACCCAGAATTAACAGGCCACTGGGTAATGACTCTCGAAGGGTCATTGCATCATAGCGAATGCGAATTGATTACCCACCTGTACAATATCCAACGACATAAGCGGGCACAGGGGATTCTCGCGACGGAGCCATTGCCGCCGATCGGATATTGGACACTGAAAGACTGGGACAGAAGCGAACCGTAACTGAGAAATGCTCGCTTTCCTGCTTGACGCCCTAATAGGGCTAAGGTAGTCTACGACAGACCATTCTGAAGGAGCAGATATGTATAAGACGTACAAAATCATCGATGCTGATGCCCATATTACGGAACCCAATGACCTTTGGAGCGATTTCATGGAGGCCGAATTTTATGATCGGCGTCCTATCGTTGGCGACCCGGATGATGATCGGCGGGGCGCCCGCAGAACCTTCGGACCATGCGAATTGTTTCCTGAGGGAACGAAGCCAAAAGGTACACTGATGGGTGGTGGCCATCAGCGCAAAGCGAAACGGACACTTCTCGATTTTATGCCTGAAAAATATGGGAAAGCTTGGGATGCAATCTTCAGCCCTGAGAGTAGAGTAGAAGACATGGACCGTCTTGGCTGGGACAAGATGGTCTGTATCGACAACTTCCCTGGCCCATTGCGCGGTATCCAGGAAGGCGCCGACCAGGCACTCTTAAATGCCTGTGCGCGGGCTTACAATAATTACTCACGTTCTTTCTGTGATACCGATCCGAGCAAGTTAAAAATGGTCGGTGTTGTTCCGGACCAGCATGATTTCGAAAACCTCGTCAAAGAAGCGCGACGAGCCGTCGCCGAACTTGATGCGGTTACGGTCATCGTTCCGCGCCCACAGCTGGGGACGAAGTGGCATGATCCTCGGTACGAGCCCTTCTGGGCCCTTGCAGAAGAACTCGACTTCCCGATGTCGTTTCACGGTGTGCAAAGCGCCCCCCCACGTGTTGGGCAACGCTATCAACCGCGTCACATGGTGACCGGACCGGAAGTCGCGCTTGAACATGCAATGAGTTTCTCTTTCGAGAACATGGTCTCTTTTGGTCATGTCTGCTTCATGGGACTTCTCGAAAAATTTCCCAAGATGCGATGTGGGTTTCTTGAAGGAAATGCGGGCTGGTTGCCATTCTGGTTATCCAGACTAGACGACCACAGCAAGCCGGGTTCCCGACAAGGCATGTGGTTTGATGAGGATCCACTACCGCTCTTGCCCAGTGAATACTTCAAACGTCAATGCTACGTCGCTTGCGATCCTGACGAAGGTTCATTGAAAGGAGCAGTTCTCTTGGTCGGTGAAGATAACATCGTCTGGAACACCGATTATTCGCATCCTGACGCTCCTGATCCGGACAAAGCTGCCCCGGATCTGCTTGCTCAAGATATCCCGGATTCGGCCAAACACAAGATTCTCTGGGATAACTCAGTCGGGCTATACGGAAAACGAATCCTCAGCTAATCCTTTAAAAGAAAACGAAGAGCCGGTGCCGGGTCTCTGCCAAGTACCGGCTCTTTGTATTTTCCATCAATGTTGCAATTTCTATGTTTGGGAGTTCCATGTATGGAAGAATTGAAATTAATATCGTCTGATTCTCATGTCGTTGAGCCGCCCACAGTATGGACCGAGCGCATGGACGCGTCTGTATGGGGTTCTCAAATACCACATGTACGAACTGGGGGCATTGACGATCCATATGATTCATGGTTTGTGGGAGACCGGAAGGTTGCAGGCACAGGCGCTGCTGCAGCAGCTGGCAAACGATTCGACGATCCCGGGGCGATTATCCAGGCCGGCCGATATAGTGACATTCTGCCCGGTGCATACGATCCCATTGAACATTTGAGAGACATGGACATTGATGGGATTTTCGGAGGGATAGTGTACCCATCGGTAGCTCTCCCACTGTTCGGCCTCGAGGACCCTCGTCTCGTCCGGGCCATCCTTGATGCCTATAATTCTTGGGTGGCTGAGTTTTGTTCAGTGAACCCGCGACGATTGAAGGCTGCCGCCGGCGTGGTTCTCGATGACGACATTCCTGGCGCCATAGAGAGCATGCAACAGGCGGTCCAACTTGGCTTATCCGCCATCATGATAAGTTCCTTCCCGAGAGAAGGGGAACGCTACCACCTTCCGGGATATGAACCTTTCTGGGCGGCCGCAAACGATCTTGATATCCCGTTGAATTTCCATGTCACCACGAATCGGTTTGGAGGGCCGCAAATCATCGTAGACGGCAAGCCGAATTTCAACGCAACCGATCGCTCAACCACAGACTTCTATGTCCGACAAAGCGTCGGCGATATGGTGTTTTCAGGGGTGTTTGAACGCTTCCCGAAATTGAAAATGGTCTGCGTGGAACACGAACTTGGTTGGATTCCATTCTTTACGCAGAGAATGGATGTCCAGTACAAAGACCGACCTGACATGGCCGCCTATCGCTTCAAAGATGGGGCAATTCCAAGCGATTTCATGCGTAGGAACGTCTTTCACGGCTTCCAGGAAGACGCGTTGGGCATTCAGCTCCGTGACCTGATTGGTGTTGACCAAATGTTGTGGGGCTCAGACTACCCCCACGCGGAGTCTACATTCCCATACTCGAGAAGCATTCTTGATCGCATTCTGGAAGGTGTTCCCGATGGTGAACGGGCGAAGATGGTAGGCCTGAATGCTCAGCGCCTATACGAGTTCACTTGATCAGCAGTATTGAATAGAGTATCTCGGTTTTTGGATTCAGGTAATTGTTTCCATCCAATCAAAGATGACAGTGTACAGACGAACTTCCCGCTCTTTGTAGCCGTGATTCGCTCCATCGACCGTCTCAACGTTCACATGAGGGAACTCGGCCGCTGTAACAGCTTTTCGTGCCGCGCCACAGACAGGAAGAATTTGTGGTCCAGCGCATTCCTCTGAGCCGAAAACAAAGAGTGTCGGGCAACGGGTGTTTTCAGCATGTCGGCTAACGCTATACCGGTTGTCTGGATGGAAACACTCGGTATACGCTTGAGCTGTCCACATAGAACCCCATGGAACTCCCGGACGAAGGAAAGCATCAGGTGAGCCAGACGCAACATTTTTGGTGGCCTGTTCATACGGTCCAGTGAAGGCTTCATGGTGGAGGGCGATAATACCCTCATGATTATATTCACCTGGTGAAACGGAGATAACGGCAACGACATTCGGACTGGGAGTCGTCGCCTGCGTGTAGACGGCACGGACTGCGCCACCACTGTGACCACCGATCGCGATCTTGGTGTACCCTTTGTTTCGGAGGAAATCCACCCAAGCCCCGAAATCCAGAGGGGATTCGGCGACTGATTCAAACGCGTATCCCTGCAATCGACCCCCTGGGGCACCTCCGGCAACCATATCATGGCCACGCCGGTTCGCCGTGATAAACGCGATACCTCGCTGGGAAAAATACTCGCCCATGCCAAGATACAGAGGCCGATAAAAGTGTCCCCCGTCTCCGTGAAAGAAGACGAATGCGTCAATTGGCCCTGAAGCCATCTTGCTAGGGGTGAACAATGCGCCCGATAAACTCAATCCGTCCGTTGTAGTGACTTCGACGAGGTCTGTCTGCACGATTCCCTCCTCACAGCGAAATAGCGAGGCGTAGTTGACTTATTACACTGGGTTATGGAGCAACATGCTCATTGACAGACGGGAAGGCCTTAACATCCCCAATGTCTTGGGCGGCTTGCCAAATGGCTTTGATACGATCCTTCGCCGTCTGTGTGACTTCTCCCTGTGGGTAGTTATTGACCTCCCACCACCACTCTAGGAATCCAGGAGGCAGACCTCGCGCTTCGGTCACTGCCTTGTTGACTTCAGCCTGATTCTTTTTGTAGTAAGCGAGGGAGTCTCCAAGCAGAACACGAAGCTCGCGCAATGCGTCGGCCTTAGCAGCCACAACTTCAGGGTAAGTGGCGAGGACCGAATTCATCGATGAACCACCGGAAAGCTGTTGGAATTCTTGGGTGACGTTGGTCAGCATTGTAAATTCGGGATTGTTTAGCATCACGTATCCAGGTATGTGGATCAGGACCGCGGCAGCAGCTTCCCCGCTTTTCAAGAGTTCCCCGTAAGTCGGCGGTGGCGCTTCAATAAACGAGATATCGCCACCTTGTAAACTTGTATCCAAACCGTAGCCCTTATGCAAGACGTATCGCGTCTCTAGAGTGAATGTCCCGCCAAAGGAGGGGACGACAACTGTTTTTCCAGCAAGGTCAGCCGGGCTCGTTATGCCGGAATCTTTCGCAGTAAATAATAGAGTCCCACCGAAATTCTCTAGGCCTGGGGAAAGAATGTTAAACATAAAGCCACCAGCCGCTGCTTTGGCAACGCCCACAGTGGCTGCTTCGATAACATCGTATTCCTTGGCCGGCGCAGCCTGAATTATAGTGGGGAGTGGGAGCAGGACGAATTCAACGTCGATCGAATCCGAGGTGACGATTCCTTCGCGGATTGCATGAAGGACAGTATCGCGACTTGGATCGTCGAGGTAGGCGACACGTAAAGGCGTTTTCGGTCCTGATGCTTCTTCTGTGCAGGCGATGAACGAAAATAAACCGATTACCCCAAGGATAACCAGAAATGAAAGTTTTCGAAGGTAAGTCATGTGTTGTACCACGGAGGCCCCTTTCTCCTGTTTGGAACTTTTACATTATCGGTAGCGGGATGCGTATCGTTCCATCGGCTGTAGAATCAGTCGATCGACGATGAACACAAGAATGACGATCGCAACTACCGCGGCAAAGATTGTAACAGAATCGAATTGACTGCGTCCTACATTCAGCAAATATCCAAGCCCACCGCGGGCGCCAAAAAGTTCAGCTATCAAAGCAACCTTCCAGGCCACACCGTAGCAAACACGCACTGCCGCGAGAATGTAAGGGAATAAGAGAGGGATCACAATTGATTTTAGGAGACGCGTTCGGCTTCGCGTAAAACTCATTCCCATTTCCAATGTTTCGTAGTCCAGATTGCGCACGCCAGTAGAGAGGTTGATGATACAGAACGGGAGCAAGATAGCAACTTCCACGAAGATCACCGATACAGTACTAATTCCAAACCAAAAAATGGCCATCATCGCCCAACCGAGTGTTGGAAAGGCGTTCAGGAAGGGGGTCAATCTACCCGCTATGAGGAGGCGGGTTACCGGGAAGACATGAGAAACCGTAACCAAGGCAGCGCCGATCACGAGGGCGAGGATCACTGCAGCGAGGACTCGAGCAAGAGAGAGGTATGTATGAGTAGCCAGGGCGGGATCAACGAAGAGCCGGAGGGTCATGGCTAAAGTATCAGTTGGGTTAGGTAGGACGTATTCTGGAGTCCGTAATGCTGCAAGATACCAAGCAACCAAGAGAGCGATAACGATCCCGTCTCCCAGGATCCGACCTGCCCACGATGAATTGTGGGGTACGTTTTCAGATCCCCCAAATTTCTTCACCCAAAACCAGCGCATGGGGCGTTAAATCCTTTCTGAAGAGTTGCCATGGCTCCCTTTAAGTGCTGTATGGAGCATGGACCGTAAAGAGTCGACGGTCGAATCCGCCGATTCGAGATTCCTGGGGTGCGGAAGGGTAATATCGAGGGTGGCGTGAATTGTGGCTGGCTTTTCTGTCAAGACATGGATTGTATCAGCGAGATACAACGCTTCCTCAACATCATGGGTAACCAAGATGATGGTTCGATTTTTCTGTTGACATAATTGAAGGGTCAGTTGCCATAGTCGCTGGCGTGACACGACATCTTGATCAGAGAAGGCTTCGTCCATGAGAAGGATTTCCGGATCCACCGCAAGGGCTCTGGCCAGACTAAGCCGATGCTGTTCCCCGCCACTCAACGCGCGAGGGAATTTGTCGCGGGATGCCTCCAAGCCGACCGCTAAAAGCCAGCCAGTCGCGCGGCTCAGACGTTCCGTCTTGGAAATAGTTGGGTCACGGAGTTCGATTCCAAGGAGGACGTTCTCGAGTACTGTACGCCAGTAGGTCAGGCGAGGGGATTGGAAAACCATCGCCAAGCGATGCCAAGCGGTTGACGTTTCCTCTCCAGCGACGCGAACAATCCCGGCTTGACCTGAGATTAACCCGGCAATGAGGCGGAGTGCGGTTGTTTTTCCGCAACCGCGCGGTCCTAGCAGGCAAACCACCTTTCCGCTTTGAACCCCAAAGGAAAGCCCTCGATGAACTTCCACCCCATCTAGTACGGTAGAAACGCCATCAAACAATACTTTCGTCACTCTATGTTTCCCCCATATGGATCGCTACTGTCCCGAGCGCTAAATTTCTGGACCTGACGTTTTTGAAGCCGACTCTCTTCATCAGATTTGAGAGTTCAGTGGTTGATAGAAAAGCATCCACGGAATCGGGCAGATAGGTGTATGCTTCTCGATCTCCAGCTACTAGGGAACCGAGTAAGGGCATAATGCGATGGAAGTAGATTCTCAAGAGCGGATCAAGGATTCCTGGGTTTCGTTTGACAATGTCTAATGAGACCATTCTGCCCCCTGGGCGCGTGACGCGAAACATCTCGCTAAGCGCTAACTCGACGTCTGGCACATTACGAAGAGTAAAGGCGGTTACGGTGATGTCGAAGGATGCGTCAGGAAAGGGTAAGCGGGACGCATCGCCTACAACAAGGTCGATGGAGTCGCGCATATTCTGCCGTGTGAGTTTCTCTTGTCCTACATCCAACATCGGACGGGCGATATCGAGCCCAACGGTATGTTTAACTCGGTATCGCGAAAGAGCAAGAGCAAAATCAGCTGTCCCACAGCCGACATCTAAAGCCGTTTCAAGGTCGCGGGGATTGACCCAACGAAGAGCTTGTGAGCGCCAAGCATGATGCCTGCCTCCCGTCATTACGGTATTGAGCAGGTCATATCGGGACGCGATCCGTCCGAACATGGATTTCATATAATGCGGTTTGGTTTCGGGAGAAGGGCGAATCGGCGCCACTTATTCGTCCTTTTCAGGGCGCCAGTTTGGAAGGCTGATCTGATAGAGGACTAACGGTTCCGTCCCGGGATTGCGCACCTCATGGGATTCTCCGTGGAACATTCGAACGACCATGCCAGGACGAGCTTCCAAGATTTCGCCGTCGAGCTCCACTTCGCCGTTCCCCTCAACAAAAATAAAGACTTGGGGGTACGGATGCTGATGTTTCGGGAAAACTCCGCCTGAGAGAAGGCGGGCAAGTGAAACCCAGAGGCCACCAGGATTCTCCAGCTTATCTGCCGCGGTCTTGTCTTCAACGCCGACGACTTTCCCTGAAATTTTTGCCCACTCCATTGTCGATAAATCCAGTACCGGTGGTCTTGCGGGATCGATATCTACGTGCTTACCGGGATAATTTTGTGCCTCAGGCATGATAACGCTCCTTCCCATGTCGGGTCACTCGATATATTCTACAGCTACTCGTTAGACAAGTCTTGTTGAAGTGCATGCGTGCGTTCAGTTTTGTAAAGGAACAACTAGCAGTACGATAACACCCCATACCGCGTGGGAAACCGCTACGGGCAGGAGACGTCGCCTCCAAGCATACAGGGCACCCCAGAAACCACCGGCCACTACTGCCGCAATAAAGAGCATGGGATTTCCTGTAAGAACATGTACCCCACCGTATGCTGCTGTTCCGAGAACCCAAGCTGTCCTTTGCGAAAGATATCGATGAAATGTCCACTGGATAAGGCCACGCCAGTACAGCTCTTCGCACGGACTAATAATAAGAATTTGTAAGCCCGCGATAAGGAATGGGTTCATGTCTCCCCGAAGCAAATACACGTCGTCAACCCCTTCCTCAGCAAAAGGGAGGATGACATTCGCAATGATCCCTCCTCCCCAAAAAATCATATAGAGCAACACAGCAGATCCGATTCCAATGCACAAATCCGAGATCCGGAATCCTTCACGGAACATATCTGCTCCGCGAATCCAGATTGCGATTACTCCCAGGAGAAGAGTTGCCATAGCCATTAACGGGAAGAAAGGCAGCGGTCGCCATAGAAAAACCACCACCCACAACAGTGCTGCGAGTGGTAACGTGACAAGCGCCTTTGTATCGGGAGCACCGTATACAGCGGCCCGCATTTTACGAAGAGAATCCGGAGACAACGTAGGATATAGAAAGTAACAAGCCGAACAGTAAATGGACCTTTGCCGTTGCCTCGTCGATCCGAGGCAGGTATTTCACGGGGTCGGCTTCCGGTCCAACGCCACCCCGGATCATTGCCAGTGTCGCCTGGAATGTTGGAGGCAATGCAATCAAAGTAATGAGGGCCCATAACGGAAGAATCACCAGTGCTGCTAGTACGATGACCATCGCGAATGAAGCTCCCATCATCGTGAGATGGAGAATTGCGCCGGCGTTACGGCCCGTAGCTAAGGCAAGTGTTCGAAAACCGGCGCGCGCATCATCTTCAATATCCCGAACATCGTTCGCGTGGAGGATACTGGCAACAAGGAATCCCACCGGTATCGACGCGAGAAATGCTTCCCAGGTGAGTGATTGTGCGAGGACATAATATGCGCTCAAGACCATCAATGGACCCATGGTCCAAAAGACTACAGGAACACCGAGGGCCCGATACTTGAATTGGATCGGTGGAGCAGTGTATGTATAGCCGATCAGAATGGCGACGATCCCGATTAACAAGATCGCGTACCCTCGTTCGTAGGTCAAATAGATCCCAATCAACGCGGCTGCAAGGAAAATAATGACTCCCCCACGGTAAGCCACGGCGCTATCGAGACGCTTTTCCACGATAGTTCGGCTCGCTCGCGGGGAGTCATATGTATCAACTCCGCTCCGGACGTCGAAAACTTCGTTGATAACGTTGGTTCCGGCTTGTAACAATATTGATGCGAGCAGGGCGAGGAGGAAGATCGTCAATGAAAACTGTTCATCTCGAAACGCAATGGCCCCTCCCAAACAGACGGGCACGATCGAAGCGGTCCAAGAGAACGGTCGCCCGATCTCGATCCAAGTCTTGAGTTGTGTCTTGAATTTCTCCATTGTCGGGGACACCCTTTATGAAAAATCAGTGGGCACGATCGATGATAGGCGTGCACGATAAGCGCGTCAAGGTATCAAAACTGAAGGGTAAACGGCGATGCTAAGCCTCGTGTCTTCAACAAGGCTGCTGCCTTCGCAGCAGAGAACCACACCATTTTCCCAGAAAGATTCTCTGTTGAGTGCAAAGCTAACTCTGAAAAGAATTTGAGGATGTACGCCTCTCCATGATGAAAGGGGACAGAGCGCGTCTGCGTCAGCAAAAACGGAATGGTCTGCTCATGGGTTTCGATAAGTCCTTCGAAATCGGGATCGGTATCCAACCCCGCAAGCAGTGCAACAAGTATCGGTCCAGATTTGGAACGTTGGAGCAAACTCTGGCAAACCGTCGACAGACAGTCATTCGAGCGTCCTTCAGAAGTGGTCCATACAAGCAAGAAGCAGTTGGAGGCAGCCATTGATGTCGCTAGGCTGTTGGGGTGGACTACCGATCCTAGTTCTGAAGAGGCGAGAGTAACTTTTCTGCGCTTGAGTTTTTGTGACAGCCGCGTAGCCGTAGCGACTCCAGTTCGTGTTCCTGTTTCTTCGATGGCTATGACGTTAACCACGGGCTTTCCCGAGATAAAAGCTGAGCTCCACATGTAACGCGGTCCTCCTCGTGGAGTATCATACACCTACACTAAGGGAGCAAGAGTCGACAGGAGAACCATGAGTGCGTCACCGAAATCAATTGTGATCATAGGAGGCGGGATCCTCGGTATGAGCACGGCTATGACCCTATCGGCTCTTTACCCAAGATATGAGATCACCGTTCTCGAGAAAGAGGAACGTTTAGCCACACACCAAACAGGACATAACAGTGGCGTGATCCATTCTGGCATTTACTATCGACCGGGGTCACTCAAGGCAATTAATTGCGTATCCGGAGCAAAAGACCTCATCAAATTTTGCGATGAAAACAGCGTGCAATATGATATTTGCGGCAAGCTAATCCTAGCGACTGATCGAGCTGAAGTGCCGATGTTGAGGGAACTTCACCGCCGTGGTGAGGCAAACGGTGTCAGCGGACTCAAAATTGTTGACGGGGCAGGTCTTCAAGAAATCGAGCCGCATTGCAACGGGGTCTTAGGACTCTGGTCACCGAACACAGGGATTGTTGATTATGGGCACGTCGTAGAAGCCTATGCTAGACGATTTCGCGCTGATGGCGGGACGGTCCTTACAAACACAAAGGTTACAGGCATTTTCACTCACGCTACTCGACACACCATCATCACACAGAAACAAGAAATCCAAGCAGACTACCTGATTAATTGTGCCGGTTTATACGCCGATATCCTAGCGGAGAAGATGGAAGCGCCCCGAGATATGCAAATCATCCCGTTTAGAGGCGAATACTTTTTCTTGAAGCCTACGGCGAGGGCCCTTGTAAAAGGCCTTATATATCCAGTTCCCAACCCGGAATTCCCTTTTCTTGGCGTGCATTTCACAAGAACTATCGCCGGCGAAGTAGAAGCTGGCCCAAACGCAGTATTCGCGTTCGCCCGAGAAGGATACTCTATTTCCACGATTCGCATCAACGAATTCTTTCAGACGTTGGCCTATCGAGGATTTTGGAAAATGGCGCGACGTTATTGGCGCACTGGACTAATGGAATTTGCCCGTTCTGTGAACAAAGGAGCCTTCACCAAATCTTTGCAACGACTGGTTCCTGAGATTAAGGACGAGGACTTACTACCAGGTGGAGCAGGGGTTCGGGCTCAAGCCGTTGGTCTCAATGGAGCCTTGATAGACGACTTCCTAATCAGTGAAACACGTAGCGCCATACATGTCCGCAACGCTCCTTCACCTGGAGCAACAGCATCCATCGCGATCGGCCGAGACATAGTACACAAGGCAGCGATAGCCTTTGGCCTGGTTAAATGACGCGGAATTGGAAAAATGACAAAGGTAATGGTGGAGATGGGGGGACTCGAACCCCCGGCCCCCTCAATGCCATTGAGGTGCTCTCCCAGCTGAGCTACATCCCCCCGACGTGGCACTATAGCAGAGCCTGCAAGATGGCTGCAATGGGTTTAACTTCATTTCCTAGGTAGTTGCAGTCCCATACGGTCACTGACCTCTGCGATAGTCTCGCGGGCAATCTTGGAGGCCCGTTCTCCTCCATCCATCAGAATTTCCCGAACGATCTCTGGGCGGCCTTCATATTCGGCACGCTTTTCCCTAAATTCTCCCAGAGCGGAATTGATGGAATCGGAAAGCTCCATCTTACAATCGACGCACCCCCGAATAGCTGAGGTGCATTCCGATGCAATCAGTTTAGTCTGTTTGGGATTAAAAAATTTATGCAAGGTAAAGATGTTACAAACCTCTGGCCTCCCAGGATCCGTACGACGGAGCCGCTGTGGGTCGGTGAAGGCTATTTTGATGCGGGCCTGTGTTTCGGTAGGAGTCGCCCCTAGTTCGACTTGATTGTCTAAACTCTTGCTCATCTTCTGATGTCCGTCGAGACCAAGCACTAAAGGTGTTGGTGTTAGCTTGTGCTGCGGTTCCGGGAAGGTTTGCCCAAACAAGTTGTTAAAACGCCTGACAATTTCTCGTGCCAGTTCGATGTGCGGAATCTGGTCTTCGCCAACAGGAACGGTATCAGCTTTATAGAGGACGATATCCGCTGTTTGCAGGACCGGGTATCCTACAAGCCCATAACTAACCGTTTCCTCGGTTTCATCCATCTGACGCACACGATCCTTGAAGGTGGGAACACGCATAAGCCAGCCCAGTGGCGTCACCATACTAAGTAGTGTGTGCAATGTTAGAACTTCGGGTACATGAGATTGGACGAAAATGATGCTTCGGTTGGGATCGACTCCTGCGGCGAGCCAGTCTATTACCATCTCTCGAACATTATCTTGGATTTCTGAAGTATCGTTCTGACTCCCTAGCGTCGTGAGGGCATGGATATCCACTGCAGCATAGATGCACTCGTAGGTGTTCTGGAGTGCCACCCAGTTCTGGAGTGCTCCTAACCAATTTCCGATATGCAGTTTTCCGGACGGGCGCATGCCAGAGAACACGCGGCCTTTCATTGCCATTTGTTGTTCCTCGTTCACAATTTGGTCTGGTTTCCGGATCTAGCGGGGAAGCGCCTTAGATGTTCGCCACCATCTCTCGGGCAACTGTGCCAATGTCAGCTGGAGTAGGGATTACCGCGGCACCGGCACTCCGCAGCGCAGCAACTTTTTCTTCGGCACGAGCCGCCGTACCAGTGATGATCGCACCAGCATGGCCCATTCGTTTCCCACGTGGTGCGGTGGCGCCGACAATGAGCGAGGCAACCGGCTTGCGCATTTCCGTCTTGATGTATTCTGCCGCTTCTTGTTCTTTCGTTCCGCCAATTTCGCCTATGAGCACTACAGCATCCGTGTCATTATCTTCGTTAAACAACTGCAAGATATCGATGAAGGTTGTGCCGCTGACTGGATCGCCACCTATACCGACACAGGTTGACTGACCGATCCCCTCTGCGGTTAGTTGTCCGACACTTTCGTATGTCAATGTGCCGCTTCGAGAGACCACGCCAATGCGCCCAGCTTTGTGGATCGCCCCAGGCATAATCCCGGCCTTGCAGTTAGCTGTTGGAGAGATTGCGCCAGGGCAATTCGCTCCAAGCAATCGTACATTTTTGCCTTCAAGCGATCGGATCACCTGCACCATGTCGCGGGTTGGGATACCTTCTGTAATAGATATTATGAGCTCTATTCCCGAGTCAGCTGCTTCCAAAATTGCATCGGCCGCGAACGGTGCGGGCACAAAAATCAGAGCCGCGTTTGGCGTTGCCTTAAGTACGGCCTCATCTACCGTATTAAAGACCGGAACTTCATCTTCCCACAGCCTGCCGCCTCGTCCTGGGGTAACGCCAGCGACGACATTGGTTCCATATTCGATGCAGCGCCGGGTATGCAACGAACCCTCTTTTCCTGTTATCCCCTGTATCAATAGTCGAGTATTTTCATTGAGCAGAATACTCATTACTTGCCTACTTCCTGAAGCTTCGCTGCTGCTTCTTTAAGAGTTTCTACGAGTTCAACTGCCAAGCCGGATTTTCGGAAAACTTCACGTCCTTCTTCAGCGTTCGTCCCTTGAAATCGCGCGACGATCGTCGGAGTGCTATTTGCTTCACGACACGCGGCGACAACTCCCGCAGCAACCATGTCGCACCGGAGGATTCCTCCAAAGACGTTAACCAGGACGCGTTTCACGCCGGGATCTGCCAAGATCACGCTGAAACCGTTTTTTACCTGTTCTTCATCAGCTCCGCCACCAACGTCAAGGAAATTCGCTGGTTCGGCGCCCACAGCCTTAACGATATCCATCGTCGCCATTGCCAAGCCAGCTCCATTAACGAGGCAGCCAACGTCGCCGTCCAAGCGGACGTAAGACACGCCAAATTCCCGTGCTTTCGCTTCCAGTTCATCTTCTTGGGTTACGTCTCGGAGCCCAAGAAGATCTTTGTGGCGAAAGAGGGCATCATCATCGATGTCGACCTTGGCATCTAAAGCCAATACTCGGCCATCTTCGGTGATCGCCAACGGGTTGATTTCGGCTAAGGTGCAATCCTCTTCTAAGAACAAACGGAATAAATTGGCCGTCAGACTTGCGAAGGGTCTAACCAGGTCTCCGGGAAGGTCGATTCCATAAGCAAGATGTCTACCTTGGTACGGCTGTAACCCAAGTACCGGATCGACTACCTCTTGAAGAATCTTTTCAGGTGATGTGGCAGCAACCTCTTCAATTTCCATTCCCCCGGCTGCACTAGCAATTGCAACAAGGCGACGGACACCACCGTCTACGAGGATTGCCAAATACAATTCTGAAGCTATTGCGGTGGCCTCTTCGACCAAGACGCTCGATACTGGCACGCCTTCCGCTCCAGTCTGGTGTGTAATAAGAGGGGTTCCTAAAATTGAGGCAGCGAATGCCTTCGCTTCCGCTGGTGTCTGGACGACTTTCACGCCTCCAGCTTTTCCTCTCCCACCGGCATGCACCTGAGCTTTAACGACAACTGGGCCTCCCAGTTGGTCAGCAACGGCAAACGCTTCATCTGGTGTTCTCGCTACACCACCGTTCAACACTGGAATACCGTATTTTCGAAAAAGATCTTTCGCTTGATATTCATGTAATTTCATGACGAACTCCGTAGATAATGCAAAATCGTTCCTATTTTAACAGGGGATCTGCTCGACTGCGAGCGAATTGTCTTCGGGATTTGAGTGGATGTTGTGTGCTATTAGAGTCGAGTATATAGACTTCGGGTTGGCTCTGCAGTGGATTTGGGGCGATTCAGGATGCTTAAGAGAACTTCGACTCCGTCAACAACCCGGGGTCCGGGACGGTTAAAGTACGATGAGCCGTCGACGGCGAAAACGTTCCTGTTCTTTACCGCTGCTAAAGATGTCCATTCGGGAGGCCAATTGAGCGTTCGGAATTCGTTGACGGTTTCCTCCAAATCAAATCCACAAGGCATCGCGATGATAAAGTCAGGGCGGGATTCTATAATGGCATCCCAGCTGATGCGATAGGAAGGCCCGCTATTTGTGCCCAAGACGTCTTCGCCTCCGGCAATACGAACCATGTCAGGGACCCAATGCCCTGCTACCATCAGTGGATCCAACCATTCCAAGCAAAGCACACGTGGCCGTTTGGGGATGCCGCCCGTATTCTGTTGTAGGTCTGAAAGCCTTTTCTTCAGCTCATCAGCGACAGAAACAGCCATTTTTTCTCTTTCCGTCAATCGCCCTATTTCGACTATAGATTCGAAGATTTGCAGCAAATTCTTGGGTGCTATAGAAACAATTTTGGTATCAGCATCAATCAACCTGACTGTCTCAGACACTTCTTCATACGAAATCGCGCATACATTACAGAGCTCTTGGGTCAAGATAAGCTCCGGACGAAGCCTTTCCAGGGCTTCATGGTCGAGGGTGAATAAGCTGCTGCCCTGATGAATTGCGGTACGGATGTGATGGTCGATCTCAGCACTATTATTTCCAATATCCTCGAGAGTGTTACGCGTAACTCGCTCAACGTTCCGAACCCCTAGAGGGTAGTCACATTCATGCGAAACAGCGACAAGGCTATCCTCCAATCCGATTGAACAGACAATCTCGGTAGCACTCGGGAGCAATGATGCGATTCGCACCTAGCACACTCCTCATCCCGGCCGCAAAAGCCGTTTCCGATAGACCACCGTGAGATGGTATTTGCTCTGTGGTGGCTATCCTGATTTTCCTTGGAACAACAAACTATTACACATTAAACAATACGTGCATGATGTCGCCATCTTGAACGATATAACTCTTTCCTTCTTGTCGGAGAAGGCCCTGTTTTCGTCCTTCCGCAAGACTGCCGGAAGAAATTAGGCTTTCATAGGAGATGACTTCTGCGCGGATAAACCCTCGTTCAAGGTCTGAATGGATCCGCCCGGCTCCTTTTTGGGCTGTAGTGTTGCGAGCTATTTCCCAGGCGCGCACCTCATCTTCCCCTACGGTAAAGAAAGAGATTCTGCCAACTACCTCATACGAGACGCGTATCATCCGATCCAGGGTGGATTCTCCGACACCGAGTGCCTCACGCATTTCATCTTCAGCAGCTTTCTCTTCTAATTGCCCAAGTTCCATTTCAATCTGGGCACATGTCGCGATAACGCGGATGCGTTTTTCCGCAATTGTTGTCGCGATCTGAGACTCCAGTTGGTCAATAACTCCAAGCTTCTCTTCTCCCGTGTTCACTACCACGATAAGTGGTTTGAGGGACAACAAGCCATAACTTCTAAGCCAACGCGCTTCCTCGCCTTGGAAATTTTGTTCCCTCAGTGGTAGGCCCTCTTCAAGTCCGGGTAGCAATGTTTCAAGGAAGGCCATTTCTTTGTTGAATCCTTCCCGTTCAGATGGCTTGGCACCCTTTAAACCTGCCTGGAGCCTAGTTATCCTTCTCATCAATATTTCAAGGTCTGAAAACACAAGTTCTGTCAGCAGATTTTGAATGTCCCGATCCGGGTTGATGTTGTCATCGATATGTACAACTGATGGATTCGCAAAATCGCGCACGACAATGAGCAAGGCATCCATCGATTGCAATGCGTTCAGATATTCACCACCAATACCTCGACTTTTTCCGAAGCCATCCGGAGGAGGAGGAATGTCGGTATAAGAAATTTCCGCGGGCACGACGCGCCGAGGTTTATACATAGCAGCCAGCGTGTCTACTCGAACATCAGGAACTTTAGCAATACCAACATTGGGCGTCTTGGAATATCCGGTGACCGCCGCATGACCCCGAGTTACTGTATTGAAGACGGTCGTTTTTCCAGATTGGGGTAACCCTATTATGCCAATTTCCATCTTTCTATTCTCGCTCAATTTGCGCGGAAAAGTGAATAACCAGTCGGAGCTCTCCTAGAATGCTTTCGTGGAAACCCGGAGAGGAGCTTCAGAACTGGTCAACGCACTCATGTTCTCGTTTTGACAGCTGAGCGCTGTCGCCAACACAAATATCAAAACCACAGAGACGCGTGTCGCGCAAAAAAAATGTCGGTCCATATCGGCAATAGTTTAACACTCAATGTGCCGCAGCCTCACTGTTTGAAGCGGATGGATGTCCCCGCAACCATTTTTCGTCAGATGTGCTATTTTGAGAGATGCACATTACTCCGAAGCCACCTGCGGCTTTAGACACAACCAAGGATAGAGAACATGCCAAGGATATACGTATTGGGAGCAGGGACGCCTACCCCGACAGCCGACCGGTTCGGTTCATCATATGTACTTGAACTAGACGGCCAATATTTGATGTTCGACTGTGGGCCTGCAGCCACCCATAAATTGGTGCAGGCAGGGCTGTACCCAACCCAAATCTCCCATTTATTTTTTACCCATCACCACTTTGATCATGATGTAGATTACCCTTGTTTCCTGCTTACCCGTTGGGATCAAAGTGGTGATCAAATTCCTGATCTGGAAGTGATAGGCCCTCCTCTAACAAGGACATTCCATTACAGACTCATGGATGGGGCAGTGGGAGCATTTGCCCATGACTGGACTGCACGTGTCAACAGCGCAAGTAGTCAACATCTTCACGTTCGCCGCGGTGGATCCTTACCCCGCCGTCCGCCAACAGTTAACATACGTGAAATGTTGCCTGAAGAAATTTACGATGGACCCGGATGGAGTGTGCGTGCAGCCTTGGCAGAACACGCCCAACCATGGTTGGATTCCTTGGCGTATAGGATAGACTGGCGTTCAGGGAGCGTCGTCGTAACTGGTGATACTAGACCATGCCAATCGGTGTTAGATCTGGCCCAGGGTGCTGATACGATGTTGTGTTGCTGCTGGGATGATCAAGATAGAATGCTGGAGCGTGGTGAACGGGGCATGTGTGGGACGGTTCAGGCCGCGGAAATGGCCCAATCGGCCAATGTAAAGCGCTTAGTTCTCGTTCATGTTGGTCCAGATCTTGGTCGCCATCCAGATCGAGAAAAAGCCATCGCGGACATCCGACGTGTATACGAAGGGGAAGTCATCTTCCCCGATGAATTGATGGCGTTCGAGGTGTGAGGACTAGTGCACTTTTCTCATGAATTTTAGCTACTTCAATAAAGTGGGATAGAAATGTATCAGGCTGCATGCGTTGCGCTCGGCGGAGCGATAGGTGCTCTCCTTCGCCATTTTCTTCAATTATTTGTCGTGAATCGAATTGGGATGTCATTTATGGGCACACTCTTCGTCAATACGACCGGGTCATTTCTCTTGGGCGTATTAATCGGCATCATGTCGAACCATGCCTCATGGCCTGTTGAGCTAAGACTATTTCTAGCCGTCGGTGTGCTCGGTTCCTATACTACGTTTTCAACTCTAAGCTTGGAGATCGTGGAATCGCTGCAACGGGGAGAGGTGTTGGCCGCGAGCACTAACCTTGTACTCAGTGTGATTCTCGGCCTACTAGCTGCTAGCCTAGGCCTCTTAGCTGGCCGTCTCTTGTAAGGGAAATGCATCACCGACGGTAAACAGACACGCTGGTGAAATGGTGTGCACGCGAAGCATGTAACGGGATATCAAGCAGCCACCGAAGCGATCTCTAATATGGGAAGAGGCCGACAACTAACACTGGGTCTACTCTTCCTTATTCTAGCTATCCTCGGGTATTCAAATACTCGATAACCTGCCTCGCTGCTCTTCTGGCAGAGGTCATCGCACTCTGCAAGGAGCCATGATCAACATGGTCGCCACATACAAAAATGCCATCTTCAGCCTCATTCGGCTCCGGGTGTGTTGTTGATTTTGGGTTAGGAAGAGCATGTGGAATAGCATATTTGGCAATAAAGCGCCAATTATGCACCTGTAAGCCAAACCATCTCTCGAGTTGGCCCAGTACCGCCGGGAAGCCTGCATCCTGGCGAGTTCGACCTCCCCGAATCGAAGACGCTGAAATAAGAAAAGTTTTCGGCGGAGCATAGGAAGGACAGACCAAATTTGGGATGGATACGTGGTCAATTGGGCCTTTCCTATCGCCGTTAAGTATTAGAGCGGAAGTGGTGACGGGCGGTTCATTTGCTTCAAAGTAGTAAGTCTCCATGCTTCGTGACCCAGAATGAGGACGAGAGGCGAGCAATTCTGCCGCTGCACTACCTTCGGTAGCGACCACAATCGCGCCGGCCTCGATGGTTTCACCAGTCTCTAGACTAATATGTTTGTCATTGATTTCCACGACTCTACTGTGGGTCTTAATCGATTTTCCAGGTAAGCATGCCGCGATTTGTTCTGGGATAGCCTGTATGCCTTCCCAAGGCAAGGAGATATCTCCAAGTGCCATTGGTTTGAATATTGATGCAAAAATCTTAGCTGGAGTAATTAGTTCGAGATCCAGCATCACACTTCCAAAGAAAGGCTGAAGAAACTGTGAAAGGATCTTTTCAGAAAAACCCCTTTGCTCAAGGAAGGTTCGTGTGGGTTGATTGTTCTTTGCTTCCGAGATGTCTGCGTTTATGGAAGTCAAATCGCTCCGCAATTTCACCATTCGTATGGCGTCCTTCAGCGACACGATCGGCGAACAGATACTTCGTATAGCATCCAGTGGACGCCGGAATGGATCGGCGATTGAATAGAATTTCGTTCCGCTCCTCACCAAGGCGCCAGGGTAAAATGGATGCAGTGCAAGGGCTTCGTAATCTAGCGTGTTTTTAGGCTCTTGGTAGCCTGTAATCAACACTTGAAAACCATGATCAAGCAAAAACCCGTTGACACGGTCCGTTCGCATGCGGCCACCAATGCCATCTGACGCTTCAAAGACGGTAAACGGTTGCCCAGCATCCTGGAGGTGGAAGGCACATGTCAAACCAGCTACACCAGCACCGATTATGGCTACGTCTGTTTTCAGGATCTCACCTACCTAGTCATCACCTAGCAGTCTTATTGCCCTTAACATCAGGGGATTCTTTACCTAGCATATGACGCAGTGCCGGCTCAAGATTCGGGAAACGAAATGTGTATCCGGTATTCTGGAGTTTGACCGGTTGCGCCCTAGTGCTTGGGAAGAGAGTTTCGTTAACAACTTCTCCGTAAAGGATACGAAGAATTACCTTAGGAATCCAAAAGAGGGTCGGTCTCTTTAAAACGACACCCAATGTCTTTGTCAATTTTTGATTCGTACATGGTTCTGGTGTAACCACATTGACTGGCCCTTCTAACTGTTCGCATTGAATGCCATGGTATACCGCTCCAAGCACATCATCTATAGCAACCCAACTCAGGGATTGTTTTCCGAAACCAACAGTTCCCCCAAGCCCCATTTGGAACGGTAACAGCATTTTTGCTAGGGCATCTCCTGCAGGTGTAAGCACAACGCCAAAACGCAAATTGACTACGCGGATGCCTAGGGCATTTGCTTGTTCGGTTTGCAACTCCCAGTCTTTTGCCAAGTTCGGCAGGAATCCAGAACCTGCAGGGCTTTCTTCAGTAACCACCTCTCCGGCTGTGTCACCGTAGAATCCAATCGCGGAAGCTGCAATCAAGACCTTAGGTGGATGTTTAAGCTGCGCTAGGGTAGCGACTAGAAGCTTGGTCCCATTTACTCGGCTGTTATAGATTTTCTTTTTGTACTGTTTGTTCCATCGCTTACCATTAAGGTTTTCACCAGCAAGATGGACAACTGCATCTAAATCTTCAAGGTATTTAGTATCTATGAAATCATTTTCTGGATCCCAAAGTATGCGGTCAGAGTTAGGATCAGGATTTTCCCGCACTAAACAAATCACTTGGTGCCCCATTGCAGTCAAATATGGCTTCAATGCCGATCCAATAACCCCCGAAGATCCTGTTATTAATATTCGCAACGGTTTGAAGTTGCCATACTTGAGAATATCTGCAATATCCCCCGTTAAAATACGGTGGCGATATTCGAACATCTTCGCAAGGAATTGCCGGATCCATTTCCTGCCGAGCAAGCGGCCAAATTTGCCGAATGGGAGTGCATATTCTACGTGATCAATCATGTAGCTTTTAGTTGATTCGATTGATTCTACACGATGAAGGTGATTCCAATACGCAAACGGACCACTAGACATGACGTCTCGAAATTGCTCATTTGGAATGTAATCTCGGTATACAAGTTTCCACTTAATCGCAAATGGTCCAAGCTTGAGTATTAGTTCTGATACTTGGCCGTTCGCTATCGGCACATGCTTCCCAGGTATTTTCACTGACACCCATGGTGGTGTTAGGCGATAAAAGGCACCGGTGCGTTCATGCCAAGCAAAAATAAGCTTGGGAGGAGCAGGAATTATGGATTGCTTATCAAAAACCTCAGGATCCATATAGTAACCTCAGGAATTTAGACCTCAAATAATCTTAATGTTTGAGGCAGCTATTTGAAAAGGTTAAACGCAAATATAAACCAATCCTTCCGTTGACAAAAGAACATATGTTCTTTATTATTTCTTCTATCTAGCGCAAGGATTTTACGTGCGAATAGCTTGTCTCTTGATTCCACATTTGCCCTATCAGGTCGAGCGGAGACGTCAAAGTAAAGACCTCTCTTATCCTTTGATGATCACAAAAGGGAATGAGACGCATCGATACATCTATGATTCTTCAGAAGGAGGAAAAATCCCCTTCGGAACTCCTCTCCAGGAAGCCTTATCCGCATACAAAAACTGCGAGGTTATAGAAGCTGATGAATTCCTCTATAAACAGATCAATGAAGAGATTCTGGACGAGATTCAAGAGCGTTTACCAGTCATTGAAGATGCCGGATTAGGTTGCATCTTTATTGACCTACAGGGATCTGAAATCCTGTATCCAAATGACGCGTATCTTGCAAGGGCTTTACTAGAAGCTATTCCATTTTATCTCCAAGGAAAACTAGGTATCGCTTCTGGAAAATTCACTGCCTACCTTTCAGCATTACAGAGTAGATCGGGAAGCGCAACACGGGCACATTTTAATCAGGAAGGTTTTCTACAAGGTTTCTCAATCAACCTTCTCCCTATTTCTAAGACAATGAAGAACCGCTTACATGGATTCGAACTCCATAGTCTAGGTGATCTTGTGCCTCTAGGAATTGGTCCTCTCCAAGCACAATTTGGACCAGAAGGAAATTTGGCCTGGAAACTATCTTCAGGTAATGATGAAAGACCAGTTATTCCACGTTCAAGGCAAGAGGTGATTCTAGAAGAGCTTGTTTTCCCCACACCCACTGTATCGCTCGCATTTGTCTTACTGGGGATGGAAGCCTTAGTAGGACGGGTATGGAGCCGAATCGAAAAGTACGGCTATCATATCCGGGAAATGACAGTCTATGGAAATTGTTTCCCATCACGCCAATGGAGTAAAAGAATTGTTTTCCGTGAACCTGTTGGGTCAAAAGAAATGGTAATCGCGTTTCTTAAACGCAAATTGGAATCTACCTTCTTACCAGGGCCCCTTGAAGATTTGAGATTGCAAGTAGAAGGATTTACTGGGAGTAAAGGTAAACAAAAGAGCCTTTTCCTCGATCTTCGACGTAAAGAACAGATTGGCGAAGCGGTACAGCAATTAGAAACCCAATTCAATGGTAAAACCCTAGTATACCGTTATCAGGAGGTGGAGCCATTTTCTCGAATTCCCGAACGACGAGGAGCTCTTATTCCTTTCGTCCACTAAACCATCCAAATTCTATAAATGTGACAGTGGGAAAGGATGGATTGCCGCGTGCTTGTATTATTAAAGGAAATTGGAAAAGGATAGATAGAATCGTCGATACATGGCACATAGAGGAAGGCTGGTGGAGCCTTACACCAATTAATCGCCTCTATTATATGGTTGTCTTTGCCTCAGGAGGGCCTTTGGTTATTTACCACGATAGGGAAAGTCGCACCTGGTTTACGCAATATATGTAAGAGGGAACTGATGAGTCAGGTATTTATAGGAACATGCTCATGGACAGATAAACAACTTATAAATGCTGCAACTTTTTATCCGAAAATTAACATGACTGCAGAAGCTCGATTACGATGGTATTCTAATATATTTCCCATTGTGGAAGTGGATAGCAGCTATTATGCTATCCCTTCTGTAGCAAACGCTTGCCACTGGGCAGAACGCACACCTAACACCTTTCAATTTCACTTAAAAATGTTTCGTCTGTTTACTGGCCATTGGTGTGAAAAATCGGTACTCCCAAAAGACCTCCAGAAACTAGCGCCCAATGATTCATCTGGAAGAAATCGTTTCTATTTATTACCAAGGGATTCTTCTAATGGGCAAGGGTGTTCGAGCGAATTAAGTGATGAATTGATAGATAGGTTCATTCAAGCAGCTTTGGTTCTGGAGAGTTATGGCAAACTTGGCGTCATTCTCTTACAACTTGCTCCATGGGTAACTCCCACTAAACGCTATTATGATTATCTTCTTTGGATTAGAAAGAAACTTGAGTATCTCAAGGTTGCAATAGAATTTCGAAATCCTGCCTGGACACACGAAAACCTGCTACAACATACCCTGAGCTGGTTGCACCATTATGACTTTTCGTATGTCTCTGTAGATGCACCACAAGGCACTCAGACCAGTATGCCTCCTCTGGCTCTTGCGACAAATGAAATTGCCTACGTGAGATTGCACGGGCGCAATCTCTCCACATGGGAAACACCAGTAGAACACACATGGGAACGGTTTGACTGGTATTACACTGAAAAAGAATTGAATGAATGGGTTCCGCGTATCCGTACACTCGAAGAAAGAGCAAATGAAGTGCATGTCCTTTTCAATCCAAATAGATCTGATCAAGGCCCTCACGGTGCTTTGCTCCTTGCAAAAATACTTGGCGATTCCGGTGTAAAACAACCAGGGCTCAACACACCTTTAATGAAAAGAATGGATATGTCCTGACATACATCTAATTAGAATCGCTAGTATAAAATTCTCCACCGAAAAGAAGGTTCTCTCTAATACAATGAATTATCCCTATGTTGAACTTCACTGTCATAGCAATTACTCCTTCCGAGAAGGAGCTTCCTTTCCTGAAGAACTCCTAGAGCGCGCCTTTGATTTACACTATCCAGCTTTAGCAATAACTGATCATGACAATCTTTGTGGAGCGATGGAATTTGCACGTGCAGGAAAAGCACTGGGAATTCATCCTATCATTGGTGCTGAGATTACTCTCACAGGTGGGTTTCATTTAACATTACTTGCTGAGAATGCCCATGGATATAAAAACCTTTCCCATCTCCTATCTCTTTCACATCTCTTTAACAAGAGAGGGAAACCGGAATTAGATACCCGCTCACTGGCAGAACATTCCTCAGGTCTGATCGCTCTTTCTGGGTGTTCAAAAGGAGAAATATCCTCCCTTTTCTCTACTGCACCTATTCATGAAGTAGAGAAAACTGTCCGACGTTATCTAGAGTGGTTTGGCGCGAGGAATTTTTACCTCGAACTTCACCAAAATCTTGTACTAGGTGATACGAATCGCATTCATGCACTCCAACACCTCTCAAAGCAGTTGGGAGTGCGATTAGTTGCAACAAATAATGTGCACTATCACATTAGAGAGCGTTCGCGTTTACAAGATTGTCTCGTGGCAATCAGGAACCATAAATCCCTGGATGAAAGCCATCTTGACCGCCGACCCAATTCGGAATTCTTTCTTAAATCAGCAGCGGAAATGAACATTCTCTTTCGAGATATTCCTGAGGCTTTAAAAAACACACTACTTATCGCCGATCGTTGCTCTTTCGATCTGACACAAGAACTTACCTATAGCTTCCCTGATCACTCAGTTCCTCCCAATCATACTACCGATAGCTATTTAGAAGAACTTTGCACACAGGCCGCGCGTCGTCAGTATCACGTAATAACCCCAAAAATCAAAGAGCGCCTAAACCACGAACTTTCTCTTATCAAAAAACACAATCTCTCTGGGTTTTTCCTTATGTATCATGAGATCATTTCCATTGCACGGAACGTCCAAGAAGATCTAGGTTTAGTAGATCCGGAGATCCCCATTGAAGAGATGCCCCCAGGGCGTGGGCGAGGATCTAGTGTGGCAATGCTGATTGGTTACCTTATAGGCTTATCACACATTGATCCTCTCCAATATGGCCTTTCACTTGAACGCTTCCTCCCAGAGGATGAACTGACAAGCCCTCCAGATATAGACCTCGATTTTCCGCGAGATATTCGCGAGAACCTTATCAAAAGACTCCATAAAGAATATGGCTGGGAGCACGCTGTCCTTACTGGAATGATCAGTACTTATCGTTATAGCGGAGCTATTCGGGATCTAGGGAAAGCACTGAGTTTACCTTCAGACGAAGTTGATCATTTAGTAAAATCATTAGATCGTACAGGCCCCATTCGGCTTCGTCCCCTCAGGAAGGAATTTGTATGGACTGAAGGTCTGCGAGAAGAAGTATTAAAACTCCCTCAATTCCATGCCATCCTAGATCGCCCTTTATGGAATCAACTTATACATTTAGGAGAAATCTTAAACGGCTTTCCTAAATACTTGGCACAACATCCCGGTGGAATGATTATCTCTTCCTCTCCAATCAGCGAGAGTGTGCCCGTACAAAATTCTGCCATTCAGGATCGATATATTTGTCAGTGGGATAAAGATTCAATTGACGACGCTGGTTTCATTAAAATTGACTTTTTAGCTTTGGGAACACTTTCCCAAATGCAAGAAATCTTACAACTTATATGCAAACAAACTGGATATACCATAGACCTTTCACGTATTAATTTTCATGACGAAGCCATATACAACCTAATTTGCAGTGCTGATACAATCGGGATTTTTCAAATTGAATCCGCAGCTCAAATGCAGACTGTTACACGAATTCGACCAAGAACACTTGTTGATCTGGCCCACGAGGTAGGTGCTGTGAGGCCTGGCGTTGGCGCCAATGATGGCGTCACTAAATACATCCGTCGCAGGATGGGCAAGGAAGCAATATCTTATGACCATCCACTTGAAAAATCTTCCTTAGAACGAACCTATGGTGTCATTCTTTTTCAAGACCAAGTAAACCAATTAGCTATAGATGTTGCTGGGTTTTCACCTTCCGAAGCAGATCAACTTCGCAGAACTTTTATCCGTCGCAAATCCCAGAGCACGATCGATTTTTATTGGAAGAAATTTAGGAATGGAGCAAAGATTAATGGTGTCACCGGAAGCATCGCTGCACGTATCTTCGCGAAGTTCAATGGGCAATACATGTTTCCTGAAAGCCATGCTTTTGCTTTCGCTGTAACCGCCTATCAAATGGCTTGGCTGAAATATTACTACCCCCTTGAGTTCTTTGTAGCTATCTTCAATCAACAACCTATGGGTTTTTACAATTTGGAAACCCTGAAAGAAGATGCGAAACGCCGCGGAATAAGAATTTTAAATCCTGATATTAACCTGAGTAACGGTCGATCCATCATTGAAAGTAATGCCTTACGTATAGGTCTACTCAAAGTCACTAGTTTAGGCAGTGCTGCTGCGAACAAAATCATGTGTGAACGTACAACGGGTGGACCTTTTACTTCGATAGGGGACTTCATGTTTAGAACTGGTCTGAAACGAGAAGCTTTAGAAAATTTAGTCGACGCTGGTGCATTTGATACATTTTCACTGGATCGAAAAAGCCTTCGCTGGGAAATCGGTCTGCGATATCGTTCTCCGAACGCTCAGATTCCTCTTCCCCTCCCAGTAAAACAAGATACTCCTCCACTTAAACATTCAACTACTTGGATGGAAATGCAGGCAGAATATCGCGCGTTAGGCCTTTATCCTCGAGGGCATTTAATGCAGGAGGTTCGCAAACGATTACCAAAGGATTTGCTAGACAGTGACCGCTTTCGCATGTCGCCTAATTCAAGTGTTATCAGAGTAGCCGGACTTGTTATACGTCGACAACAGCCATTAGGCAAAACTGTTTTTCTTACCTTAGAAGACGAATATGGTCATATACCGTTAATAATTTGGCCCAAAGTATATAAATCTTATCGCCAGATTATTAAAAGTCCTCTGCTTATTGCTGAAGGGATAGTTACTCGTCGAGAAGACACAATCAATTTAGTAGTACGACGTCTTAAAGGGTTTTCTTGGTTGTCTGACGTGCCGAAGGCGAAAAATTGGGGATGAAAGAGTTACTGAATTGAATACACTGGTTCGTTGAGCGCGCTAGACATTATTTATACTTCAATGATGGGCTGAGCGATAATCCAGAGACTCAGCATAGTGTACGCAAGCATAAGAACAAGCATCGGAAGTTGACTTCTGATTGCCATACTGTCTTTCTCGTATAATCTGAAGGCCAGATAATGCGAGATATACACCGCTAACATGTGTCCGAGAACGATTGTAATTACCGCAAACATCCACACGAATTCTGCACCAATGATGCCGATATCAACCCTGTAGTTCGCCGTATTCAGAACATCCCAGCCAAAACCAAACGGATCCGATAACAACGGAATGATGAGTTGTCCTTGAATCAATAAGAAAGAGAAGTAATGGGCAAAATGATACGCAAGGGCGATAGGAATTAAGGAAACGACGAAAGTTTGCGCGACAAGCATGTTTTGTCTTGGAGCAATTTTATTCATTATCTCAACAGTTCCCAGGTACCCTAGGATCAATACAATGGGACAGAGTAACAGGCCGATACTATTAACTATGACGGGATCATGTAAGTTTCGAAAAAGTGGCGTATAAATATCTCGCCAAAAAGGTGTTGCCATCAAGCCGTCATAAGTGACCGTACTTAACAAAACAAGAATGAAAACGGTCATCGAGTTCGATGCACGGGGTGACTTTAGAAGGCCAGACCCATACGCTCTGATTTTAATGCTCGTTGTCAGTCCTGATGCTCGCTCCAAACATTCGGGACAATCCCGACAATACCCGAGCCGAAACTCGCATCTTAGGGAACACTCTTTACAATAGGCAGTATCGGACACGTGACACTCTGTGGGAGAGAATCGTGCAAGAAGGCCAAAAACCACAGAGAAACATTCACCAGTGCGCAGCCACACTGACCGCCCGTAGACAGCCATGCCAAGCCATGTAATTAATGAATAGCCCAATGTAGCGGTCGCGATTTTGATTGGAAGGGCAGGTTTCGCATATGCAAGTTCGAACCAGGCAAAACCAATAAACAGTACCACCGCAGGCCACACGCCCCAATGCGAAGGATAAGCGCAGTTTAAAGAGAAGCTACGGTTTGGGCGCACCTTATGATAGATTGATTCGCTCCACTTGTAGAGGGTATTCCACGGGTTGATCACAATCCAAAGGTTCCCCAGAATAGCTGACAAATAGGCGAAGCCAACCCACCAGATAACCCACAACAACGTTGGGGCAACGTTATAGTTTGGGTTCGCGGATCCAATAAATCCCGCTACAACGACTCCGAGAAAGATCGCGACACCGATCACCTCCAACATTCTTCCTAGAAAATTATGGAGCGCGATTCTTGTGACCAGGCGGGGGACAGTGAAATATTTGTCGACAAAAGCTTGATCCCTCGGACGCTTCAAGAAGCGGATCATCGCAAGAAATGAGATCAGGACGACAGCGGCCGCTCCCCATATATACAACCATAACGGCACCGGAAGATCGTATCTTTCCCCAAATCCATGGGCATAAACTGACTTTGTCGGGTAGAGACAGACCAACAACAGTGGAATAGATAGAAGCTTCATACGCACATCATCTCGGCGAAAGGAACGCTATGGCCGAACCTCAAGTCGTCCCAATTCGATCTCTGATTCGTCTGTGGAATGTGCACCATGGTCTTTATTTTCAGTATTAGGCAGTTCGACCATTGTACTAGCGGAAATATCAAAGCTACAATGCTGATTGTCCGTTAAGGTAACAGCCAGACTATGATGACCTTGTGAGGCCATCGGTATAACAACATCTGGCGTGCTGTACATCCCGATTAACACATCGTCGACAAACAAATGCCAATGACCCGATGCTATCCCTTGATTTCCGTTTTCTTCGCCGGTCATGGAGAAGTTGGTAACACGGACGCTCACACGAATTTCATGATCCGATACCAGAGTTGTATCTACAGCAATGGTAGGAGCAGGAGTATCCGGTGGAAGAACCGCTTCGCATTCGTGTGCTGCTGCGGCATGTCCGTGGTCATGGTGATGGCTCTCAAGGTCGGTATGAATAGTGAAGGGAAAGCTGCCGGTAGCACTAGCAGTAAATCTAATGGTGCTAGTAACGCCGGGTGCCAACATCTTTTGAAGATCGTATCCGTGAACATGAAATGTCATATGCTCGTCAGCAGTAACAGTGATTGTCACCCTATCGTTTTGCCGTACCTGAATGGGAGACGAGAAACCCTCAGTCTGCTGATCACGAATGGTTAGTGCGAATGAAACATCCTCGGGTTCATAGGAAGAACAACTGACGAACAAACCCGTAAGTACAGCTCCCAACAGCAAGGTTGCTCGATGAATCGAGCGTTCCCTAAACATCAACTTCACCTTCAACAACTGGGTTTGAGTGACGTTTCCCCCGAAAAATCCTAACCAAAAAAATACGGAGAATCAATACCATCGAAACAGCCAGTAGACCAATCATTCCCCAACTGGTTCCAGTCTCCGGAGGTTTGACATCCAGACCAAATCTTTCGTTGATCTCTCCGTCAGGCCCAGTCACAGAGATAACTGCCGTTACGCTCCCTGCATGTTCTATGATGACAGTTGCTGTGTACCAACCTGGACTGCCGTAAACTGGGCCTGCAACATGGGCAACATCTTCATTATCCCCACCAAGGAGGGTGACCGTCACTTTCGCATCAGCGACCGGTCTCTTGGTGCCTGAAGTAGCGATATTTGCACTAAAGTGTGCATCACCTACCCACGGAATAGCATAGACTTGCAGGTGATAGGCTGCTGTGGTTGATTCCAAGACCAATTCGCTTCTTGGATGATTCCCATGAGCTTCCACAGCGGGGTTACTCACGTTCTGGATCAACAAGAGGCTCATGAGCGTCCAGATCCACGAAACTGAGACAAATTTCCGAACCAAAGGTATACTCATTTCAATTTCTTCATCGTTGAACCTTCTGCAGATCATCGTAACACCATCAACCACGTCAAGAAAAACGCTCACGTCGTTTATAGTTACGCCAGTCGTGACTGATGGATATTGCCCACGCGACAAAAAACCAATACGAGACGGAGGCAAAAGAATATGTCCTGGATCGAAACAATCACTTATTCCCAGGCAACCGGGAAACTGAAGACACTTTACGATCGGATTAAGGGGCCTAACAACAATGTTGATAACATCATGATGGCACATAGCCTACGCCCTCATACCATGGAAGGTCATTTGGCTCTTTACAAAAATGTTTTACACCACTCTGCAAACACCTTGCCTAAATGGTATCTGGAAGCCATCGGCGTGAAGGTTAGTCTTCTTAATGGTTGTACGTACTGTGTCCAGCATCATCTCGCTGGTTTAGAAAAATTGATTGATAACGCGACGATATTTGACCCAATGAAAGAAGAATTGCATCAAAACGGTTCCTATAACGGCTTCTCCGAAAAAGAACAGGCTGGAATGGTGTACGTCGAAACCCTCACTAAGAGCCCTGCAACTATTTCAGCATCTGATATCAAGCGGCTTAGGCTGGCAGGTTTCACTGACGCCGAGATCCTTGAGATGAACCAAGTCGCCAGTTACTTCGCCTACGCTAACAGAACAGTCTTGGGACTGGGCGTAAACACAGAGAACGACATCCTTGGTCTTTCGCCATCATCCGTCGATTCAGACGATTGGACCCATCGATGATCTCTTCTTGCCAATCGATCAGGACATGCTCTTCTCACGACTCAAGACAGTTCATCCATTCGCATGCAGTATCAATCAGCATCCCTTTCGACGTCCGAGCCCAGATAGGGATTCCTCAACTCTTTGTGCACAGCGCCGACCACAATCACTAGACCCGCACATGCAACCGCGCCGACGACTAACGCCATGGGAGCACCCATCGCAACAGCCAGAGAGCCACTCAAGGTATAACCAATCGACGGCCCACCACCCGCTAGCATGCTCCTAAAAGCTTCAACTCTGCCTCGAATATAATCCGGCGAAATCGATAAGATGACTGAGTTCCTTGGGATCATCTGGATCGAATTTGTCGTACCAAGCAAGCCCGCCGCAAACAGCGTCAATGTGAACCATGGAGACAGGGCGAAAACCATGAGTGCGCCACTATAGGCCATGACTCCAAACAATGTATAAATCCCTTTGTATTTCATATCCCCCAATGAGAGGATAAATGCCGCACCGACCATACTCCCGACACCAGGCGCTGCGCTCAGAAGTCCGTAGCCAGTCGGTCCAACTCCTAAAGCCTCGGAAAAGATAGGCAGGAGGGCTCTATAACTTCCTAATACTACTGCTCCCAGATCTAGCAAGAGTAACGATGTGATGACTGGTTTGCTCCGAACGAAAGCCAGGCCGTTCATGAAGCTTTCCCAAGGCGTTTCATCTGTGCTTCCTACCCACCCCCGTTTTGCTATCCCAATAATCGCAAGCATAGAGAATATGTGGAGAACGGCGTTAACGAGATAGGTTGCACCGATTCCCAGAACTGAGATTGCGACACCCGCGATCGCTGGACCCACGATTTGCGAAGTTTGGCCGATCGTCGCGTTGAGACCGACAGCATTCACAAGGATTTTGCGCGTTACAAGGTTAGGCAAGATAGCGGTGCGCGCGGGCTGCGTGACCGCTGTGAACCCACTGTTTAGGAATGTAACGACGTACAGGTGCCATACCTCAGCCTGTCCAGTAACAGTCAGCAACCCCAATGCTAGGACTAACAGTGAATTCAGAAGTTGGCCGAGTTGTATGAGTTTCACACGGTCTAATCGATCTGCCACCACGCCGCCGACAAGGGACAAGACAATATGAGGCAATGCCCTCGCTAGGCCGGTTAATCCTAAAAGCAAAGGGCTACCCGTCATCTCAAAGATTTGCCAGAAGATCACGGTCTGCAAGAGCTGGGAACCGAGGGAGTTTAATAAATGAGAGAGCGCGAAATGGCGATAATCCCCAGATCGCAAAGCGCCGAACGCATTTCCAAGGCCCCGTCGGTTAGTCGTCATCGAGATAGCGCGGTTCCAGATTCGCGTCGATCGGAACAGCCAAGTTTGGCCTAAAGTCCAAGTCAGCACATCGCGTTTTCATCGTAATATTGTCCGTCGCATGCGTCTACCTAGTTATCTTACACGATCACAAAGGTCGTTGAGGCCGGATAATCAAAACGTTGACATTTCGGCAACCAAATCTAGAAAATCATTGGAAAGGACACGCTTCCCGCATGAAGAGGGTATCACCATGACGATCTGGGACATTAGCGTAGCAATCAGTGGAGAGTTACCTACTTACCTCGGAGACCCGAGTTTCAAATCTCGTCTGATACAACGTATAGATCAAGGCAAAGTTAGTGACGTCTCACTCATCACCATGAGCGCACATATCGGCACACACATTGATGCTCCTTCCCACTTGATTCAAGGAGGAAAGACGATCGACCAGTTATCTCTAGGAACTCTCGTCGGCCCGGCAGTAGTCGTTGATTACCAAGGGACCAGTACGATCGACCGAACATTTTTGGAAAACTCCCCAGAGATAGTGAACATGGAACGGGTGTTGTTCAAGACGCAGAACTCTCGACTCTGGTACTCGTCGACTTTTGCTTCTGAGTATGTCGGCCTCACAAGCGAAGGGGCCCGGTGGCTCGTCGAGAATGGCACGAAACTAGTCGGGATTGACTATCTTTCGATTGATCCCCCTGGTAATCAAGACCTTCCAACACATCAAACGTTACTGTCAAACGGTATCGTAATTCTCGAAGGGATCAACTTAGGACGTGTTCGCTCGGGATCGTATTTTTTGGTGTGCCTTCCTCTTAATCTGTTGGGGAAAGAGGGAGCCCCTGCCCGAGCGATACTGTTAGACGACATAGACAATCCCAGCGCCTAGCACAGACGGGTTATTCTAGGTTAGAATACCAATGTATCGTTGTTGTATCGTTGTTGTATCGTTGGGATTGAGGGCCTAAAATTGAAGCTACGATTGAAGGAAATTCGAGAGCGCCGTTTACTCACCCAGGCAGAATTGGGTCGATTATCTCGTGTCAGCCGTGTCACTATCGCAAGGATCGAACTCGGTATCCAAGAACCACGATTCGCCACAACCTATCGGATCGCACGCGCCCTCAACGTTATACCTTCGGACCTCATTGAACCAGATCCTTGGAGTTGATCTTCTCATCCACGAACCAAACTCGAAAAGAACCTTCGCGAGCTTGCGACAAGTCGATGCGATATGGACGTTTGATTCAACTATTCCTTGCGTTGGCTTCGAGTACCGAATGGAGAGCTATCATTCGTCCGTAAGCAGTTCGTAAAACTCGACATAATGATATTCCACTACTTCACGAAGCTCACCACCCAAGGTTGAGATCTCTTCCGGGATTTTGTTGTCTGAACGAAAAGGTATGCGCAACGATTCTTCCGTCCAATCGATGTACACCATATCAGCAGGGCCTGGAACCATTCCGCCGCTCAAATATACGCGGGTTGGGGACCGTTGCCCTGCCTCTTCGTAAACCTTTCCCATACGACGGACAATGGCCGCCGCTCGTCTGGCTTGTCCAGGTTTCGCCTTGAAAACTCTTCTAACAAGAAACATGTGTTCCTCCTATTCATCCAATTAGTGCTCTAGTATAGTGAATGGGCATCTAAATAGGACAATCTAGTTTCAGCCCGCCCACATCTCACCATACGCCGAATTGCTTCCATCACAAAGAGGAGAGATATGCCGAACATTGACGTGCTTTTGCATGGATACAGGTTTAATACCGATGCGGGAATCCCAGGCTTCTGTAGCGTTCTCTTGATTGAAGGGGAAAAGCGTATCCTCTTTGACGTAGGCCATGTTGGGCGCAGAGTAGTATTAGAAAACGCTCTCGCCGCTCGGAATCTTACATATTCGGACATCGACTTAGTTGTAATGAGCCATGCTCACTGGGACCATAACCAAAACTTTGATCTCTTCGAACATGCACCTCTCTTGATGCACCCGTGGGAACGGAAGTATGCTCATCGCCCACACAAGAACGACTGGTCAACACCGAAATGGACTGGAGCGATGCTTGAACAGCATCCACAAATCATCGAAGCTGAAGAAGGTTTCGAGATCGAGCCTGGGGTTCGCGTAATGCATACCCCCGGTCATTCGCCGGGAAGCCTATGTCTAGACGTGGAAACTCCGGAAGGTCGATGCATCTTGACCGAAGACGTACTGTTGTTCGCGGGGCAAGCATTAACGAGGACGCATCCCGTGGTGTTCTGGAATGAGAAACAAGCAATTAAGAGTATAGATCGGGTTCTGCAAGCAGCGGATATCATCTATCCTGGGCATGACCAGCCTTTCCGAATTGTTGATGGTAATATTGACTATGTTGAGCCCCTAGACCTAACAATTACCGGCATGTCCCAAGATGAACCCGGACTAAAATTCTCAGACGCCAAGCCAGCAATTTACATAATGCCGGGAATAGAAGATCAGACGATCGATTTTGATTCATAGCGCGATTGTCGGAATCATGAACCCTGTGTCTACTATAGTGTCACAAGGACTTTTCCTGCTGAATGCCCCTGTTCGGCGTAACGATGGGCTTCGGCCACTTCAGACAGCTGATACTCTCGGTCAATGCGTGTCCATAAGTGTCCATCTTCCGCTAAGCGCCCAAGAAGGTGTAAATCGGCCTGAGAGAAGTGGGTTACTAGGGTTTTCGCGCGAGTAGCATGTATCGCTCGACTGAAAACGATCGAGAACAGATCAGCGAACCCAGGGCTGGCCGTGACATACGTACCCTTCGGCGTGAGATGTCTTTTCCAAGGCCAATAGCTTGTCTTCCCAACTGTGTCCAGGACTAGATCGAAACGCCGATCCTCTGCCATAGGAAGGTGTTCGGTATAATTGAGAATTTCGGTGCTCCCGAGGGATGCCATCCATGAGAGGTTTCTGGCGCTGCACATGGTCGTTATCTGACATCCCAAGGCGCGTCCGATCTGCGCGGCAAACATCCCTACTCCGCCAGAAGCCCCATACACAAGCAGGCGCGTACCTTTACCAGCTTTCCCTATTCTTAGGGCCTGCAATGCCGTCAGACCCGCTAATGGCATTCCGGCTGCTTCCCGCATGTCGAAGTTGGAGGGGGATTTAATAACCGCACTGTTTTGATCGACAGCGATGTATTCACAGTTGGTACCTCTCGGATTCGCTCCACATACAGCATCCCCAACTTGGAAACCATGAACATCACGCCCAATGTGGGTCACCACCCCCGCGAAGTCCATTCCTGGTATCCGCTTACGTGGCTTCCGGAGTCCAAAAACTGCCCGCAGGGGCCATTGGCCCTGACGCAACTTCCAATCTATTGGGTTTATAGATGTAGCTTTGACATTAACGAGAATTTCTGATGGACGAGGGGCTGGTTTTCTAATGGTAACCAGTTGCAATACGTCTGCTTCTCCGTAGCGAGGGGTGATAATTGCAAGCATCCGAAACTCCAAATCAGTCGGGTTCTTGGCATTTAATTGAGGAGGATGCCATCGAGTCAAGGGTTGGCGGAGGGAGTGGGATTCGAACCCACGAACCCTTGCAGGTTACCGGTTTTCAAGACCGGCGCCATCGTCCACTCGGCCATCCCTCCTAATCAGGAGGATACGAGATTGAATCCCTATTGTGCAAGTTATATCTAGTGCAAAATCATGCTCAGCCGTCTACTATGGTTCCCAACATGCAGACCCACCCGTTTCAAAAGGGGGCCACTAAGTGGACGGATTAGAAGTGATCGAAGATGCCTTCAGTAGAATACACAGCACTTTGCTCAGCACCTTGCGAGGTCTAACATCGGACGATCTGTATTACTCTCCACGTATTGAATGCAACACAATCGCCTGGCTGGCTTGGCATCTCACTCGCGTCCAAGATCGGCATATAGCCGATCTTGCTGGACAAGAACAAGAATGGATTCTCGGAAAATGGTTTGAGGAATTTGGCCAATCGCCTAACCCACGCAATGTTGGATTTGCCCATACACCAGAGCAAGTCCAGAGCTTCAGGCTCCCCAACCTCGACCTGATGCTGGCCTACCACGATGCAGTCTATTCCCAGTCAACTTCGTATCTGAAAACGATTACGCCAACCGATCTGGATCGCGTTCTCGACGAACCGCAGTATGATCCTCTACCCACCGTTGGCGTCCGCCTCGTCAGCGTGATCGATGACAATGCGCAACATGTTGGACAAATTGCCTACCTCCGTGGCCTTATACAAGGTCGAACCTGGTAAACAAAGTGCGAAGAGCGTTGTTCTTCTATTCCACCACCTCTAACGCTTGTTGACACCATATCCTCCCTCCCGTACACTAGCGCCACCCCAAGACTGGTCTGGCCATTCGGCACACTTCGTACTAGGAGCATTGCGCATGTCGACATTAATCCCTCCCAAGAAGCAAATTTCGGACGAACTAATCCAATTCGCGAAGAAGGCAAGCACTGCGACTATCTCTGGCGCACTATCGAAACGCGGATTCCGTTTCCTCTATATGGCCGGTGTACTTCCAATCCGAGCTGGAACAGTCATGGCCGGACGAGCTTATACGCTTCGATACCTTCCCCGCCGAGAGGACCACAACTCTGAGAATGACAGAGCAGCGTATGCCGAACACGTGGCCATAGAATCTGTTGGCCCGGGTGAGGTCTTAGTGATTGATGCTAGAGGAAACACTGGCGCAGGAGTCTTTGGTGACCGTCTTGTCGCGCGGATGGTTTTTCGTGGTGCCGAAGGGATGGTCACAGACGGAGCCATGCGAGATATCCCATACCTCCGGGGACAAGAATTCCCCGTATTTATCAAAGCCCCACATGGATATGGGCACACCGTGGAACATTGGGCGATGGACCATCAATTACCAATCTCTTGCGGAAACGTCCTCATTTATCCCGGTGACTTGATCGTTGGGGATGACGATGGGGTTGTTGTCTGTCCTCAGGCAATTGCCGAAGAAGTAATCATCGAATCAGTTGCCCAAGAAGAGGAAGAAGAATTCACAAGAGAACTGATAGAAGAAGGGGCTAACATTGTCGATGTCCACGGCAAACTGCTTGGTGAAACTTTGGAGCGATATACCAAATGGAGAGAAGCTAAAGGCTTGCCACCTGCCATCGACAAACCCTATTAGGATTCTGCAGCAAAGCCTCAACCAGCTATGACAACGCACGCCTATTAAAAGGGGGAGGAACCAAATATGGACTCATTAACGCCGCCAAAAGCTACAGTAGCGCAGTCCTTGATTGAGCGTGCCAAAAAGGCAAGTACCGCCACAATTTCCGCCGCCCTAGCTAAACGTGGCTTCAGGTTCGTTTACATGGGTGGCGTACTTCCGATCAAAGCCGGAACAGTAATGGCTGGAAGAGCATATACACTCCGGTACCTCCCACGGAGAGAAGATCACGACCGAGAGATTGACCGAGCGGGTTACGCAGAGCATGTTGCTATAGAATCAGTCGGTCCAGGAGACGTATTGGTCATCGACGCCCGCGGAAACACCGGGGCGGGGGTGTTCGGCGACCGTCTCGTTGCGCGGATGGTCTATCGTGGCGCCGAAGGAATGGTCACGGATGGTGCCATGCGTGACATACCTTACCTGCGTGGAGAAGACTTTCCAGTCTTTATTCGAGCACCACACGGCTACGGTCATACAGCTGAACATTGGGCGATGGATGTTCAGCTCCCAATATCTTGCGGTAACGTTTTGATCTACCCAGGAGACCTAATCATTGGGGATGACGATGGGGTGGTAGTCTGCCCTCAAGCTCTCGCCGAAGAAGTGATTGAGGAATCCGTGACCCAAGAAGAAGAAGAAGAGTTTACCCGCGAACTAATTGAAGAAGGTGCAAATATCGTCGATGTTCACGGTAAGTTGCTCGGGGAGACCCTTGATCGATACAATCGTTGGCGTGCAGCTAAAGGGCTTCCACCAGCCGCTTCGAAATAGCTGCGTCTCATCCTGGAAGACTCACTTCCTGATGCCCGAGACAAGCTATGAGGCTATTTTCGTTAATCGACCTAGGCTCGGTCCGACTTTTCCGGCTCTCTCGTAGGCTGGATAGAATGCGGCTCTATATTTTCTAGTTCAGCGTTTGGAAACTGGGCTAATCTATCAGCTAAGGCATTGTAAATATCAGCGGTCGTGTCCACTTGTTCTGGTGTCGGCTTCAGCCCTGCACGTTCTAATAGTGTTCGCACCAACTCAGACGACATACTCATACGATTCTCCTATTAATCCCATCTCTGCCAGATTACTCTATCTACACTACAAGGTTCGGATGCATGTTGTGCCATTCCGTGGCTTGCTCGTAGGCATGTGCAACTTTCAGCACTAACGCATCTTCAAATACTCGGCCTGAAATCTGCAATCCCACCGGAAGTCCTTCCGGAGAGAAACCGCACGGAACACTCACCGCTGGCTGCCCTGTTAAGTTTGTCGGTCGAGTTTGACTCAGGTCTGCAGCTCCTCGAGCAGCCTTTGATGGTCCAGCGGGTTTTGCTTCTTCAGCCCCCTTAATGGACGCCTGTTGTATCGGTCCTGGAGGGGTATTTTGGACAGGACTAACAAGGACATCCACCGACTGGAGTGCCGTTGTAAATTCAGCTTGGATTAAGCGGCGAAGTTGCTGAGCTTTGTGATACATGGTCGCGGGAGAAACTAACCCAAGCCTGACTTTTTGTTGAACCATCGGCGTGTAATCATCCAGTTGTTCTAGCCATGGAGCATGCACTTGAGCCATTTCGCTCCAGGTGATTATATTACCGGTAGCACCAGTGTATTCACCTGTGATCGGCAGTGAAACTTCAGTGATCTCCGCACCTAGCTCCTGTAATACGATAATCGCTCGCTGTATTAGGTCGCGCACTACAGGTGAAGCAGTTTCGTTAAGCTCCCGAGGGACACCCACACGCAGTCCACGGATATTCCCATCTAAGGCCGCTTGATAATCTGGAATTGGTACTCGAGCTGATGAAGGATCCTGCGCGTCATAACCCGCGACGGCACCGAGCATGATTGCACAATCTTCCACCGTACGTGTCATGGGGCCTGCGTGATCGATTGACCAGCTTAGAGGGAAAACACCGAATCGACTGACGAGACCGTATGTTGGTTTCAGGCCAACAATACTATTGTGAGACGCCGGGCCACGAATCGACCCTCCGGTACAGGAACCCATAGATCCAAACACCATTCCCGCAGCTACAGAGGCACCCGAGCCACTCGAGGAGCCACCAGGTGTATGATCCAGGTTCCATGGATTTCGGACTTCCCCATAAAGCTTATTGTGATTGCCGCTCGCAAATTCAAGACAGTGATTCTTGCCGATAAGGATTCCGCCTGCAGCGTTCAAACGAACAACAGCAGTCGAATCGTATTTCGCCACGTTGTCCTGGAACACACTGGATCCAATGGTGGTACGTATTCCTTTAGTATTATAGATATCTTTCACTGCATACGGGATGCCATGGAATGGTCCCTGCGCGTTGCCGCTCGCAATCTCCGCTTCGGCTCTCTTGGCACGATCAAGAGCCTCTTTAGTCAGAACTGTGAGAAATGAATTGATTTGGCTATCGTAGCGGCCAATGTGATCGAGGCATGCTTGGGTCAATTCAGTCGGGGATATTTGGCCAGCACGCATAGCAGCCCCAGTTTCAGCAATCGTCATAGACATCAAATCAGAGATCGACATCGAACACCTCCCAGGTTTAAGTTCTCCAGCGAGAATCCACTCTTGCCCACCGTTGTGTGCGCTTGATGGGCGGAATTGTACCATGCTTTGTACTAAGGAGATACCGGAAGCATCGTTTTGGAGCCACCGCTCGGACTCGAACCGAGGACCTGCGCTTTACGAAAGCGCTGCTCTACCACTGAGCTACGGTGGCGCACATGGCACCTTATTATAGCTGAAAATTCCATATTATCGCGAATGGTATCCTTTCCTCCAGCACCCAACCGTACGGGAACATTATCCCAATCTGATGGGTATAATCAGCCAATGCCCTCTGTGAGGATCAATGCTGTATGCAAAGTAGACCGGTAAATAAGGATTGGCGCTACATACTTCATGCTGACATGGACGCCTTTTATGCGTCAGTCGAGCAACACGACCATCCTCATTTACGAGGCAAACCGGTTGTCGTAGGTGGATCTCCTGAAGCTAGAGGTGTAGTAGCGGCAGCTTCATATGAAGCTCGTAAACTTGGCATCCACTCAGCTATGCCCATGCGAACTGCTGTGCGGATTTCGAAAGATGTCGTCCGAGTAAGTCCTCGGTTCGATAGATATCGCGAAATATCAAGACACGTGATAGGTGTGCTTGGTGACATCAGTACGATAATCCAGCCCCTCGCCCTTGACGAGGCTTATCTTGATGTGAGCCACCATGGAGACTTCCGGTATTGCCAAACACTGGCACGTCGACTGAAGCATAACATTCATACCTTAACTGGTCTTCACGTAACGATAGGCGGTGGCACCACGAAGACTGTCGCAAAAATCGCATCTCAATCTGGTAAACCGAACGGACTACTGCTTATACCGCCTGGTAAAGAACAAGACTTTCTCTTCGCGCTCAAGGTTGAAGCTTTAGGTGGTGTGGGGCCTGTGACAAAAGTTGCGCTGAACCAAGCGAATATATACTCCATAGGCGATCTGGCTCTGGCTGTGCCCGAAACCCTTGCCAATTTGCTCGGCCGTAGATGGCATGACTTGCAACTACGAGCGCTCGGGATGGATAACGACCCGGTAGAGACGAGTACGAGCCCTCGATCCGTAAGCGTCGAAACCACCCTCCCTGTGGATGTGAGCATCCCAGCACTACTGGAGCAAGAACTTGTCCACTTAAGTAAGAACGTTGCAAGACGTCTCACCGCGGCTCGGTTACGAGGAAGAACAATCACTCTAAAATTGCGACTGGCTGATTTTCGCACTATCACAAGACAGACCAGCCTTGCTTCCCCCACAAACTCTGCTCCAGAGATCAATCAAAGCGTCGAGCAACTTTTAAAGCGAGTCCTCGAAGCAGGCATGCAAGTTCGTCTCTTAGGTGTCACCGTGAGCAAGTTCGGAGAGTCGTATCAGCCGCGTCTTTTCGACGACAATGCCGCTTAACTCCAAACTTAGTCTATGCGGTATACCTCAGTCGCAGGATGGAACTGGTACCATGCGAACCAATAGGATAGCTTTGTATCAATACGAGACAACGGAGTAGCATCACCTCCAGAAGGCAAGAGGCGATCCTCTTGAACACTCCACACATTACCTTCATCGTCTTTCAGGGACAAAACAGACCCATTGGTAACTTTGCTCTCGAACAGGTTGTCTCCTGCGTGATACGCCCGGGCCCCCAACCCTCCACCTGCCGACAGCAGCACGACATTCTCATCTCGGAATGCATCGTTCAGAACTCCTTGTTCCTGGATTATTTCCAGAGGGTACGCCTTTGTAGCGGCGTAAATCTGAATCCCTATCACTTGAGTCTTCTGGGGAAGTTGGTCGCTCCGGTTCCAGACAGGAAACATCACACGAGGGCTAGCGCGATAACGATAGTAGGCAGAATCAGGGTCTTCTTCTGGCCGATACATCCAACTTGGATATACACCGGTATCTATATCCAACACGGTTGTATCAGGATGGAGTGCGAGCCAGTCACCCCAAGTCGTTACGGTTACTGGGAGGGTAGATAGTTTGAGATCCGTATCGGCAAAGGAGCCCACGATAGGCTCACCCGAGAATTGTTGCCACATGGTTTTCGTTTGCCGATCGTACATCATTTTATTCGCCCTATGCATAAACCACGGCGTTGCAAAATCTAGAACCGTGCCATCGACGTTGCGGACATACACGATGCCCGAGCCACAAACAGTTCAGTAGGACAGTACGATCGGTACACCGCCTAGGACGTCATTGGCCATTTCATGAAGATTCAATATTCGATGTGGATAGGCTCTGGGTTGGTTGTCGACAACCAATCCGAACACACGATCGGTTGTATGCAGATAGGTGGCTAGATCACCACGGATCACCGGTGCATCATTCAACGGGTGAATCGAATCCTCGTCGACCCCTCCCCAAATCACCTCTTCCAAACGCACCCGTGTCTTAATTCCTTGATAAAAGAATGAACCAACTTCTTCATTAAAGAGACGAGCGTACAGATCACTCTTAAATTTGGCATAGCCAGAGGGGGCATTTACCTCGGGATGTTGACCGATCCATTCGATCCACCATCCCCAATGCCGGTCTTCTCCAACAGACTGTGGCCCTGAGTACTTCTCTAGTAGCGACTCAAGCCCATTCCGTATCACATCTCCGACGTCGACATCTAATCGGAACGCAAAGCGCATGAACTCCACTAAGATCGGGATGTAGCTAGGATCCCCGGACTGTACCATCTCCTGTAGAGCTGAAACGTCTCCGCGTGCTGTCTGGCTAACCACAACACGCAGCAAGGGATCCTGTTCTTGGTCGCCGATTGATGCGGCATGCTGTGTGCGGCTCGCTATTGGCGTAGAATCATCCGTTTCAGAGGATTCGCCCTCTGAGGCGCCGCGAGTAGGACCGATGCACGACAGGGCAACAACCAATGCCCCACAGATGAGGAGTCCTCCCTTAGACTTGTGTGCCACAACATCCCGCCTCTCATTAACTTTAAGGGCCGGTGAATGTGGAACCTAGTCAAACCCCAGGAAGGCAAGCAATTCCGTCAGTTCCTGTTTGGTTGTGTCATCAATACTCGGACCAGGTGGACGGACATCCGCGGTCCCAAGGAGGCCGCGGCGGAAGAAAAGTTCCTTGCGAATCCGGAGACTAATCCCCTGCTGGGCTTCATAACGGATCAAGGGGACGTTCTTATAGAAAACTTCTTTCGCCTCTTGTAACGCACCAGCTTCGAGAAGCGAATAAACGTTAACCAAAACCTCCGGATAAGCAAACCCTGTCATGGTACCGCAGGCGCCTCTTGTTAACTCCTCAAGCAGGAAGACCCCTCCCAAGCCACCAAAGATCCCGAGAGAATCACCCGTCAATGCTCGGACCGCAGTGACTTTGGGCGGAGTTGGAGGATCTTCTAGTTTGAGATATTTGGCGTTAGCCAATTCGTTATGCAACCGCGCTATAAAAGGCGGCGGCATGAACACACCGTTCACCTCCGGAAAGTCCTGAATAACTAGCGTGATCGGGACTTCGTTAATAGCTTTATAATACGAATACACCGAGTCAAGATTCGGTTTCCGGGTGTTGGGAGGTGCGACCATGACTGCATCGGCACCGATCGATTTCGCGAGAGAGGCGTTTTGCACCCCCAAATAGTCGCTTTGACCTGTAGCCCCAACTGTGACTGTAAGTCGCCCTTTAGCGGCCTTCACAACTTCCTTGACAATCCGCTCTCGCTCAGCCTCTGTAAGACGCGAATGTTCTCCCATTTCTCCTAGACAAACAACACCCTTACACCCAGTTTCAGCAGCCAGATTGACGAGTGGCGCCAGAAACGTTTCATCCAACTTGCCGTTTGCATCAAACGGCGTCGGCATCATCATGTGGATCCCGGCAAGTTCTAAGACCATGAGTTATCCCCCTCTTTGTGCTTTGGCCAGAAATGCTTCAACAAATCCGGGGCGTTCGCCTCGGAAATCGAACATCTTACGGCCAGATGATAGTTGTTCTCTCGCGTATGCTTCCCAAGCTTCAGCCGCTTGACAGTCAAGCAAGCATTCCAGCGCTTCTTTCGGTGTAGCGACTATCACTCCATCGTCATCCGCAAGAATCAAGTCGCCGGGATTAACAGTGATCCCTCCGACTTGCACGGGCACATTGACAGCGCCTTCCTCAAGTCCGTGCGGCTTGGTGACCTGAGCTACTGAGCCTGTGGAGAAAACCGGGAACCCGATACGCTCTATTGCTGCTCTATCGGTGATTGGACCATCAGCTACCATGCCAGCAATACCAGCTTCCATAGCTTGCACCGAACCAAATTCCCCTGTCGCCGCATGACGCAATTCGCCTGCCCGACTAACGACTAGTACGTCGCCGGGTTTGGCCACATCACAGGCCTTGGCAACCGCCAAATAACTGCCTGGAACAGTCTGTACCGTAAGAGCAGGACCCACCAGCTTAACTGGCTTCCATAGCGCTGCGATGCTTCCTTCCATCGCGGTATCCAGAAGGTGTCCCAGCGTACCAGATGCAACCGCCCGGTAGGCGTCCAATGTTTCTTGAGAAATTGAGTCGTTTCTGGGATGTATGTTAATCATGTTTCTCCTTCAAATGAAAGCGCAATCACGATACCTTGCGTGAAGTTTGGTGTCAATCGCAGAGTGCCGGCCGCCGCCTTGGTAGTATAGCTTGACGATCAGTTGGATGCCTCCTAATATGGCCAAATGTTGTTGATCGACCGTGCGACAGTAGAAGAGTTACTAGACTTTCCACAACTAGTCGAAGCTCTGGCACCAGCAATGGCTGAACTCAGCCAAGGGGAGGTTTCAATGCCTCCCCGGTCCGGCCCCAAGATCGCAGAAGTCAACGGGGTGCTGGGCGTCATGCCAGCATACCTATCAAGGTCGCAAATTTTAGCGTGCAAATTGGTCAGCATCTACCCTGAAAATGCCGCTAAGAATCTCCCTACTCATAGTGCACTCGTTGTCGTTTACAGCCCACAAACCGGAATCCCTGTGGCGTTATTGGACGGAGGGAGCATCACGGCAACAAGAACTGCCGCTGGTTCCGCCCTCGCGACGAAACTGCTGGCCCGTCCTGAATCACGCATCCTCACGATTGTTGGAACAGGTGTACAAGCGCGCTCACACGCCCTCGGGATCCCTCAAGTGATAGCAGTTGATGAGATACGGATAGTTGGCAGGAACCAGAATAAAGCCAAGGCACTTTCCGAGGAAGTCCAAAGTCGATCCTCATGTCTTGTAACCTCTTTCGATTCCATCCAAGAAGCTCTGGAAGATGCCGACATTGTGTGTACAACCACACACCCTTCCGCACCGGTTTTGTGTTGGAGTTGGCTGTCGCGAGGAACCCACATCAACTCGATTGGGTTGGAACAAGAACTTGATGAAGCAACTGTGCTGAATTCTACGGTATTCGTTGAATCGCGAGAATCGGTTTTAGCCGATCCGCCAGCCGGATCAAGAGATTTGCTTCTACCGATAAGATCTGGAGCTATCGACAGCACCCATATACAAGCAGAGATTGGAGAACTGATCTCTGGCAAACACAGTGGTCGCAAGTCTGCAGAAGAGGTCACGCTTTATAAATCTGTCGGGGTTGCAGTACAGGACGCGGTTGCAGCCCAGCTGGTTCTGGAGATTGCTCAACAATGTGGACGTGGAATAGAAATTACTATCTAATACTTTGCTGTCATAAGAGGTGATACGATGACCCTTCATAGAATCGCTGTTGAAAAGATGACCGAACAGACCTTTGAGCCATACGGGGAATTGATGATCTCAAAGGAGACTCCACCCTTCGAAGGAACGCCTTATCGCGTCAATTTTGACGGAGGCGACGTCCGCGTTGGAACGAACTGGCTACCTTATAAGGGGTTCCAGTTCACGGGATTAGAACAACATCTCCACGTATCGCAATCATTTATCCATTTACAAGGAGCGCCCGCCTTCGTCGCAGTCGCGGCTTCCGCAGGCAGCGGTCGCGGCACCCAAATTCCTAAACCTGAGGACGTAAGGGTTTTCTTGATTGAACCCCACACTGGATACCTGTTGAAAAAGGGGACTTGGCACTCTGATCGACTCCCGCTTTACCCCCCGGGATCCATGATGGTTATTATCACTGACGAGGAAACAAACTTAGACCTGCAGGAATTCGGATCAATGACGACAGATCCATCTAGACGCGGTGGCTGGCAGTGGAACACATTAGTAGACTTCTCGTACAGCTTTGGTGTGACCTTTGAAGCAGTTCTCTAGAAACTACAGTTTACAGGCTAAAGAGGTAGGCCTTCATTGGCGGAACTCTTGACCGATAGACGACGCCCAGCAGTCCGTGTTTCGGATCTTTCATGACGGCTCAAACCATTCTCATCTAGAGTTCCCATCGCGGGTTCTTCCAAGTGGAAGAAATGCGAGTAAAAGAGCCGCAATCACGAAAAGCGAAGAGGCATAAATGAACGTCGCCTGTACCCCTTCAGTTTGGTATAGGAAACCCGCGATTATTGGTGACGCCGCACTAAGAATGAACCGCGAAAAAGATAGAACTCCGAGAGTCGTCGTTGCAACCCGGTCACCGACAATGTCTAGGGCCGTTGCAGTCAAGATCGGCTGATCACTATATAGGAACACCCCAAGCAATGCGATCAGCAAAGTTAAAACCATCCCCTCACCAAACATCGCAATAGAAAACGAAATTGCAGCCAATGCAACCAGAGAAGGAAGAAGCACGAGTTTTCTGCCGAAACGATCCGAAACATGCCCAAGAATAGGTGCTGAAACCACGCCGACCCCAACCAACAGTCCGATATGTACCCCGACACTAAATGAGCTTAAATTGAGAGACTCTCGCAGATAGAGCGGCAAGAATGTTACAAAGGCTAGATAGCCCATGCCTCGAATTCCGGCAACAAGTGTCACGCCCCAAAGGAGCGGCCGACGGAGAACGGCGCGAGTCAATTCCAGTTGGTCGCGAAATCGATTCTGGTCTTGCCCATCACCGGTATGACCTATATCACGGAAAGCCCAGAAAACTGCGAAAGCAATCAACATTGGTACGACCGAATAACTGGATATCAGGTGCTGCCAGGCGAAAAACCCTAGTAAGGCACCTGTAAGAAGAGGACCGATAACATCTCCCAGACTCCCTCCTACGCTATGAATTGAAAGTGCGGCGCCTCGTCGATGAGCGAATCGATGCGAAAGGGATGCTGAAGCAGGGAGGTGCCAAATCGAACTCGCTGTCGACACGACAGCCATCCCGACTAAGAGAAGTGGGTATATGGGGGCAAATCCGATCAAGAGCCAGCCAATTCCAAACCCTCCCATACATAACGCGAGGATCAATCCCCACGAACGTCGCAAGAAGTCTGCGGCGACACCTCCTGGCAACGTGACCATGCCAGCCATAATTTCACGCATAGAATTGATCGCCCCGACTTGAACTGCACTTAGGCCGAAAGTTGTTTTAACTTCCGGAAGCATTACCAAAAAGCTTTGTGTAAACCAATGGAAAATCGCATGGCCACTACTCAAGCCACCCAGAATAAACGACGGCCTATCTCGAAGGCGGTGATCTGAATCCCGATGTCCCTCTACTTCGGCCATGTTAAGCCCTCCTCGCCACGTTAAGAAAGTTCAAGGATACCAGACGATCTACTCGCAGTCGCCTACAACTACCACCAGATCTTTTTCTCCAGTTCATCCGCTTCTATCCGGTGGGATTCCAAGCCAAGTAGTCCGGATGTATATCGCCAGCCGTTGTCAGCAAACAAGAGTACAATATTGCCTTTTTGAAGGCGTTTAGCCATCCGAAGGCCTGCATGGAGAACAGCGCCAGAAGAAATACCAACCATAAGACCGGTACTTTGAAACAGCCGACGGACGGCAGCGAAGCTCGCGGTACTGTCAACGAGGAATCGACTACCTAAAAGAGAAAAGTCGAGCAGAGGAGGTTCGTAACCTTCCTCTAGGCTACGAATTCCCTGGATGTTTTCACCTAGGGCAGGTGTAACTCCAACAATCAGGCAATCCTTGTTTCTTTCTTTGAGGCGTCTACCTATACCAGTCAATGTGCCACCTGTGCCGATCCCAGCGACAAAAGCGTCTACCTGTGGCAGGGTTTCAAGAATCTCCCGTCCAGTAGTTTCATAGTGCGTGGTGAGATTAACTCTCGCTTCAAACTGTCTTGTGGCATAGTAGCCGTTCATCTTCGCGATCTCCTGAGCTTTTTCGATGGGTCCTAACATGCCTGCTCGTAAAGGTTCTAAGATTACCTGAGCGCCAACAAGACGGATTAGATCTTCCAGAAACGGCGTTATGTTTGGTGGCACGACAATCGTGAGATGGTAGCCCTTTTGTTTGGAAACAAGAGCAAGAGATAATGCCATGTTTCCGGTACTGGCTTCTACAAGTGTCATCCCGGGATGGATAAGTCCTTCTTGTTCTGCTTTCTCTACAATCGCCTTCGCCACACGATCTTTAATGCTGCCGGTCGGATTGAATCCTTCCAATTTCGCGAAGAGGCGTACAGCAGGATTTGGTGATAGGTGTTGCAGTTCGACTAATGGAGTATCGCCAATAGTATCAAGGATCGTCAGTCGATTCATATGGTATGGCCAGCCTATTTAGGATCTCAGGTTAGCCTACAACAAGAGATGCATTTTTTATAGTTAACAAAACTCCCAATTGGGATATAGACGCGTTCATAGAGAAGAACCCTCCGATATTCGTTCCGTGATGTTCACTGACGTTCGCCAGTTATAATCGCAGGGTAGATTAATTAAGATCTACTATTACGCAAACGATAGACGAGTGATTCAATACTTGGAGGGCAAAATGGAAATGCGATCATTGGGGCGTACCAATCTCAAGGTGAGTCGACTGGGACTTGGACTAGCTCGTGTCGGCTATGAGTTGACAATGGACGATCTGAATGAAGCTTCTGGGGTCTTTGATGCGGCTCTTGACGCAGGTGTAAATTTCCTCGATACGGCAGCCTGTTACGGGATTAGTGAAACGTTAGTGGGGCGTCTGCTCTCTCAACGACGTCATCAATATGTGCTGGCAACCAAATGCGGACATGTCGTAGAAAATGACCATGGCGAACCCTGGACAGCGCAGACGGTCCAACACAGTATCCGTAGGAGTCTCGAACGCATGAACACCGATTACCTCGACTTAATCCAACTACATTCTTGTGATACCGACGTTCTCGAGGAAGGGTCTGTGATCAATGCCCTCGAAGAAGCAAAACGAGATGGGCTCGTTAGATTTATAGGTTACAGCGGGGATAATGAAGCTGCATCTTGGGCAGTGGCCTCTGGTTGCTTTGACACTCTACAAACCAGTTTTAATATTGTTGACCAGAAGGCGAGATTTTCGCTTCTCGACGCGGCGAAACGTCAAGGAATGGGAATTATTATCAAGCGGCCAATCGCGAACGGTACCTGGGGAGCTGACAAGAGCCCCAGTCCCTACGCGGACGACTATTACGCTCGAGCTGAAGTGATGCAGGCGGCTGACCCAGTGGACTCACTTAAGATGGACAGAGTCTCGCTAGCGATGGCATTCGTATTCTCGTACTCAGAAGTTGATACAGCGATCATAGGAACTAGGAACCCAAAGCATATGAAGGAAAACCTGACCAGATTTCAAAACGGGGTCACCATAGATGAACACTTACGCGAGGAGATAGAGACACGATTTAATTCACTTGGTGCCGATTGGCCACAACTTGGTTAATCGGTCACGCTCAAAGAAAGTGTTCCAACACGGGACGAACGACCTGCGAGTGTATTCTCTTTTTCGATATAAGGTGAAAAAACACCCATTGAGTGATCACTTTGAGCCCTGAGGTCTTCGTATGAAAATTGATTGTCCAAAGAGTGCAGTCACCATTCTCATCGAAAATATCGATCCGGTCCGACCACGAGCCATCGAGAGATTCCATATATCGGGCATCAGGGTAGTGGAATGTACATCTCCAGGTCACAGTGTCGTCCCCACGGCCTTGCGTAGTGACAAATCCGTTCTGGAAAGTTTCTTGTATTTGTCCGTGTTTCGCAGTGAACGTTCGCCGATTCGAAACGCCTGTCGGTCCGACCCCAGTAATATATCGATAGACTCGTTCACGTTGCGCGGGAACGATGGTTTGAATCTTCAAGGAACCCATCTATCGCCTCCATTTCGGATGCAGCACGCTTTGCCCATACTTCGATCAGGATGATAGAACGACATCACGGTGCATGTCGACTCGAAATTCCATTAATGTTTTAGAGTATCGCTGCTTCACTTCGTTCCGGCAACTTGCGTAGCGTTTCCTGAGTGCATATCATGGGTTGCGAGGGAAAGACAGTATGGGGACCAAATTGTCAATCACGACTATCGTTCTGCAGAATGGGAAACGTTCACACGAAGGCATCCTGTTTTTACGAAAGATCAACGCAGAGAATATAAGACAAGGGCTTGAAGTCTATGCTTTAGCTGAAACTAAGTCCTTAGACGCTGAAAACCTGTGTCGTGAAGTTTTGGATACATTTGAGGAGTGCATTGTCAAATCTGGCACTGCAGCATTTACCACAGTGCTTTCTGAAGCTTATCAAATCTGTCATCAGAAACTTGCGGACACCTTACAAGACGCGCCATTTGCGGCGAGAGTTGGACTTGGCCTTACCACCCTCGCCGTGCGTGACGACAATCTAATCTTCGCCAAAATGGGACCAGGAATTCTATACCTCCAAGATAGTTCCGGCTTACGTGAAGTACAACCTCCGCTTCTCAGCAACGCTCAGGATGAGACCCCTAACGGAGATAACTGTTTGGGAACCGCTCTAGGACCTGCCACTATCCGTGTCGGACATCACACTCTAAGTCCGGGCCAAACCTTTATCGCGTCAACCAGTACCCTGGGAGTCGCGAGTTCATACGACGGCTTATACGCGATACTCGATTCACCTATCGAAGAGAGCGAGGACAAACTTGAACTGTTGATGGGACAGGAAGTATATTTCGCTGCTTGCCTAATCAAAAAGGGCCAAAGATAGCTGATGCGCATCCTTGGCATAGAAACGTCGTGCGATGAAACGGCGGTCGGGATTGTCGACAACGGCCGCGAACTGTTGGCCAATGTTGTTGGCTCCCAGATCGAAGTGCACGCACGATACGGAGGAATAGTCCCTGAAGTAGCCTCCCGGCAACATATGTTAGCGATGTTGCCGATCTATCGTGAAGCGCTGAATTCCGCTCAAATACGGCAGGATTCTTTAGACGCTGTCGCGGTAACGGTAGGCCCAGGCCTAGCCGGATCGTTAATAGTCGGAGTAAATTTCGCTAAGGGCATGGCGTTCGCGTTAGGACTACCGCTCCTGGGAATCAATCATTTAGACGGCCACGTGTATGGAGCTTGGCTTGAAGACGGTCCCGATCCTGATGTTCGACCTGGCTTCCCATTAATCTGTCTAATCGCCTCAGGAGGACACACAGATTTATTACTCATGAAAGAGCATTCGATCTACACTTTGCTGGGAGGCACACGCGATGATGCAGCTGGAGAAGCTTTTGACAAAGTCGCCCGTGTACTTGGGCTAGGTTTCCCTGGCGGACCCCAGATCGAAAGATTAGCACGGAGCGCGACAGCTCCCGAGCGTTTACCTCGCGCCTGGATGAAGGGTAATCTGGAATTTAGTTTTTCGGGTCTCAAAACCGCTACATTGCATCGTGCACGCGATCTCGGCGTGGAGAGTCAACAAGTCGAAACAGACGACTCGTCCAGTGATACCTCAGTTAAGACGATAGCTGCCAACGTAGCTGCTGGATTCCAAGAATCTGTGATCGACGTTCTGGTCCATAAAGCGGTTTCAGCTGCAAGGAAGTATCATGCTGCTGGCATCATTCTCTCGGGTGGCGTAGCCGCTAACAGTGCTCTCCGCTTGGAACTTGAAACTCGTTCTCCGGTTCCCGTGATCATGCCTCGACCGTCACTATGTACCGATAATGGCGCTATGGTCGCCGCAGCTGGCTTTTTTGGCCGGAACCGCACGAAACCATCATTTGTCGAAGATGTTGTTCCCAGCCTCCGACTAGGCACAATCTGAGACGCCGTCGCGGCCCAAGCCGACCCGCGTAATACACCGTGTTACCAACCAACATAGGTTCAGGCCGTCTACCAAGCGGTCCACCCGCCATCAATGACTAACTCGCTCCCCGTCATATAGGATGATTCATCTGAAGCAAGAAAGAGCATCCCATAAGCAATTTCCTCCGGGCGTCCTGATCTCCCCATCGGCATCTTAGAGTTTACAAAATCTTGCTGCTCCTTGGATGGAGGAGGGGAATCGCCCATACGTGTCGCAATTGGGCCGGGGTGGATCGAGTTCGCACGTATCCCATCATCAGCGTGTTGAACGGCTGTCGTCTTAGTGAACATTCGGACGGCACCCTTCGATGTCTGGTAAGCAGCGCCGCTAGTGCGAGCTCCGACAATTCCCATCTGAGAAGACGTGTTGATTATCGATCCACCTCCAGAAGTCCTCATAACGGGGATTGCATGCTTCGTCCCTAAGAAGACGCCCGTCATATTGACGGCCATCACTTTGTCCCATGCTTCCAAAGGAGTCCCATCGATGATTTGACGCCCTTTTAGGTCGACTGAACCACGAGCTCCAATGCCAGCATTATTGACAAGGATATCTAATCGTCCAAATGATGCTACCGTCGCTTCAATCGCCTTTATCCAATTCTCTTCCGAAGCAACGTCCAAGGCTACAAAGATAGCTTCTCCTCCAGAAGAGCAGATTTCTTCCGCTAATTCTCGACCTTCTTTCTCCCTAACGTCTCCGCAGACCACCTTTGCTCCTTCGTTAGCGAACATTCGAGCTGTCGCTGCACCAATACCTTCATCCCGCGCAGCGCCGGTCACGATTGCCACCTTACCCGCTAGCCGCATACCTACCTCCATAATAAATCACGTATTGGTAGGCATTGTATCGGGCAATCAACCGAGATGGAAGACGTAAAACCACCTCCATTTGACCGCCACGAACACGTAGCCATATAATATGGATGAGACGCCAGTCTCGGTCTACTTCATGCGAGGGAACGGTGGCAAACACCACTCAGTCAACGATCGCGCTGCTACAACAACTGAAGTCAACGGCATTGATAGAACTTTCAGTTGTATCCGATCAGACAGCATTAGAATCGTGGCGAGTCACCTACTTAAGCAGGCGCAGTGGGAAACTAACCCAAGAGCTCCGAAATTTGGCGTCGTTGCCCGCTGAATCAAGACGCGTCGTCGGCGCAGCTGCAAACTCGATCAAAGTCGAGATGGAAGCAGCCTACGAAAACACTCGCTCGCACCTAACTCATAGTAATGTGCCGACGGATCCTCGTTTAATTGATATGTCACTCCCCGGATCATTGATTCCCATGGGTCGGCTCCACCCAACAACGCAGATCCTCAATGAAGTGTGCGATGCGTTCGGCGCGATGGGTTTCCAGGTTGTCGAAGGTCCAGAGGTCGAGTGGGAGCGATTTAATTTTGAGATGCTTAACATCCCCAAGGACCACCCAGCTAGAGATATGTGGAACACTCTGTGGGTGGACGTTCCCCAATCAAAGGCAGATGGCGCCATGCTACTGCGAACCCACACATCACCCATGCAAGCTCGTGTTATGCTAGCGAGTGAACCACCGCTACGAGTCATTATTCCGGGGCGCTGCTATCGATACGAAGCAACCGATGCTACACATGAATGGCACTTTTTCCAAGTTGAAGGATTAGCAGTCGACGAAGGTCTTACCTTTGCAGAACTTAAAGGCACACTATTCGAATTCGCTCGCCGAGTATTCGGCCCCACCCGGCAGGTACGTTTTAGATGCGACTATTTTCCGTTCGTTGAGCCAGGTGTAGATATGTCGATAGACTGTTTCCAATGTAACGGTAATGGTTGTCGAGTCTGCGGGAAGACAGGATGGATCGAAATCATGGGAGCAGGGATGGTACATCCAGAAGTATTACGTATGGCAGGCTACGACCCAGGCAAGTATTCTGGCTTCGCATTCGGCATCGGCGCTGAACGAATAGCTATGCTTAAATATGGCATTGACGATATCCGGCATTTCTACAGCAACGACATCCGCTTCCTGCGACAATTCTAGTCATCTTTATAGGTACTATAGGTACAGTGAGTAGGTTACGGAACATGATTCCACTCAACAGAGGTAACCCTGGATCATAGTCTGAAACGAGAACTTCACACTCCAAAGGATTGATACTATGCGAGTTCCACTATCTTGGTTAAGAGATTTCGTTGATTGGCCAATGGCTGACCAAGATCTCGCAGATCGCCTCACTATGGCTGGCCTCGAAGTCGCCGCAATTGAATCTATTGGTGCTGACTGGGGAGAGTGTTTCATTGGAAAAGTAGTGTCAGTGGGTCGGCACCCAAATGCTGATCGACTGTCATTGTGCACGGTCGACATTGGCACCACACAAGTGCAAGTGGTCTGCGGAGCGCCGAATGTGGCTGCTGGTCAGACCATTGCATTCGCTAACCCCGGATCGTTATTGGTCAATGCCAAAGATGGAACGAAACACACTCTACAATCCGCGGTAATCAGAGGAATCCGCTCCGAAGGAATGATCTGCTCAGAAAAGGAGTTGGGTTTGGGAGAAGATCATGACGGCATTCTAGTCCTCGACGATGCCTTAGCAGCAGGAACGCCACTTGCGGCCGTGTTGGGAGATACTATCCTTGATATTGAGACCACAGCCAATCGCCCCGATGCATTATCCTTGCTTGGTATAGCCTACGAGGTGGCCGCGATCAGTGACTCGGATGTCCGTTTCCCGGAACTCCAATACGACCTAGGCCCAGACAGTATTAAAGATTCCGTTTCAGTCGAGGTTCCAGATCCGGCACTATGCCCACGCTATGTTGCCACAATGATCCAAAATCTCGAAGTTGCTCCATCTCCCGGATGGATGCAAGACCGCCTCCGTAAAGCCGGATTCCGCCCGATTAACAACATAGTAGACATAACCAACTACGTGATGTTGGAACTTGGACAACCACTCCACGCGTTCGATTCCCAACGCTTACACTCCGGAGCCATCATTGTACGTTCAGCGCACGCAGGTGAGACAATCAAAACCTTAGATGAAATAACCAGGAAATTGGACCCACACACACTAGTTATTGCCAACGGAGACACGCCGATAGCGATTGCGGGCATCATCGGGGGAGCCGAGACTGAAGTGATCTCCACCTCCAAATCTATCCTACTTGAATCCGCGAGCTTCCACCCATTTAATACTCGAGCCTCAAGCGGAAGATTGCGACTCCGAACTGAAGCTTCATTGCGATTTGAAAAGGGGCTTCGGCCGGACCTCCCTCTAATGGGACTGCATCGCGCGACTCGCTTGCTATCCGAAATCGCTGGAGGAATCCCGGCTAGAGAGGTTATCGATGTTTACCCACAAAAGCGCACGCCTCCTACTCCATCTCTAACCAAGTCTAGGCTTCAAGGCACCCTTGGATTTACAATCAGCCTGAATGAAGCCAAAGTCGCTTTAAGCCGTCTCGGTTTTTCATCGACACAAGACAAGACAGAGAAATTACAGGTAACCGTACCACCATGGCGGTCTGACATTTCACTCGAAGACGACCTCATAGAGGAAGTCGCTCGAGTCATCGGCTATGACCGGATTCCTACACACCCGCTAAGTCGTCCCATCCCTTCCTACGTTCCTAACCCCATGAGAATGCTCAAGAAGACGATTACAGAATCCCTTGTTCGCTCTGCATTCCAGGAGGTCGTAACATACCCACTCATCAGTGCAAGCGATCTAGCAAAAGTGTCAGAAGATCCGAAGTCAAGTCTGGCGATAGCGAACCCACTCTCACCTGAGCATCGGTTCCTCAGAACGACGCTCGTTCCTAGTATCTTGAACACTCTCTCACCGAATGTTCGTCGCGAACGAGGCCCTATCCGCCTCTGCGAGGTCTCCCGTGTCTATCTGCCAAGGGACAATCAACTTCCCGATGAGCGCGAGACATTGGTAGCAGTACTCACTGGGCCACATGAACCTCCAAGCTGGCGCAACCAACCTAGAATCCTGGACTTCTTTGACGCTAAAGGGATAGCCGACACGCTATTCGCGACTTTGGGCGTAGAGGTTGAATATCAGTCAGTCGAGCACCCGCTTCTGGAGAATTCGAAAGGAGTCCAGATCAGCATCGCTGGTGCCGTTGCGGGTTTTATCGGAGAGATAAACACAGCAGTCCTCCAGTCTTTTGATATCGACGTGCAGTCCGTAGCGTTATTACAATTGGACCTTAGTTGTCTAGTTACACCCTTCGGGAAACATACAAAGACTTTCACTCCGTTACCAAAGTACCCAGAAGCGATTCGTGACATTGCGCTTGTCGCCGACACGACCATTCCCGCAGTCTCTATTCAGGCGCTTATCGAATCCCATCCGCTTGTGGCCGAGGCTCTCCTATTCGATATCTACACTGGAGACCAAGTTCCAGCAGGAAAACGCTCACTGAACTACTCGATCATACTCCGCTCTGAGAACAAGACCCTAGATACGAAGGAAATCCAACAAGCTATGGACGCCGTACTCAACCAGCTTGAATCAGAGTTGAAGGTTACACTGAGACAAGGACTCTAAGAGGTACCTATGGCTCCCCACATTCATACCGAAGATCATGGCTTTATGCTTAGTGTTGAGAAAGCCCTTGGAAAGATTTTGGCGAATTTCTCTACCCTAGATTCAACGGATGCCCCCACAATCGAAGCCTTAGGTTTGACACTCGACCAAGATATTCTTGCCGACTTCGATATCCCTCCATCGTCTAACTCGGCCATGGACGGATACGCAGTTCGCTACGAAGATGTTGCAAACGCATCTCGACAGAAAGCGACACTCTTAACCGTCATCGATCAAATCCCTGCCGGATCATTGCCAACGAAGCACATTACCAAAGGAACAACTGCCCGGATTATGACGGGTGCTCCTATCCCTCCCGGAGCCGACACCGTGATCCCTTTTGAACAAACGGATGAAATTGAACGCACACAAGCTGGAAAACCATTACACTGCATTAACATACATGGTCGCGGGCCTCAAGGAAATCACGTTCGCCCTCAAGGCGAAGATGTTCATAAAGGGCAGTTAGTCCTGCACAGAGGAACAATCCTGAGACCTCCCCACATTGGAGTTCTCGGATCGCTCGGCATATCGAAAGTGCGAGTCATCCGAAGACCGAGAGTAGGAATATTATCGACCGGGGATGAATTGGTTTCCCCGGGGGAACCATTGCCTGCAGGAAGCATTTACGACTCGAACAGCTTCAGCCTAGCAGCCTCGGTGAGACGATATGGCGGGATACCTGAATTACTGGGTATCGCGGCAGATAATATCGTGGATACAGAAAGGAAATTATTAAACGGTATTAACTGTGATCTTCTGTTAACGTCGGCGGGCGTTTCCAAGGGAGCATTTGACCTCGTGAAGAATGTTTTGGCCAAACACGGAGAAATGCAATTCTGGTCCGTACGGATGCGTCCCGCAAAACCACTCGCCTTCGGTTTGCTACGGAACCCTCAAGGTGGCACAACTCCGCACATAGGACTGCCCGGAAACCCTGTTAGTTCGCTGGTAGCCTTTGAACAATTCTGCCGACCTGCTATCCTATGTATGCTGGGAAGGACTAAATATCAAAAACCTACAGTTCGTGCCACGCTCAAGGCACCTATCGACAATCCAGATGGAAGACGAGTCTACGCGAGAGTTTGGGTGGAGTCCTCAGGAAAGAAATATACCGCTACTACGGTCGGCCCCGACGGGAGCAACTTGTTGACCTCTATGGTTCGAGCGAATGGACTAGCTATCTGTCCGGAAAACATCAGGCGCTGCGACGTAGGCGAAACTGTTGATGTCCAAATGTTAAATTGGGATGAGGAGATAGAAATCTAATGACAACCCTCTCGACGGAAAATGTACAAGAGACGACACCTTCACCTAGCTACGCGATTGATCCCAATTGGTACGGTACAAAGGGATTCTCCCTTTACTACCTAGCTGGGCTACGACGTTGCCAAGATTGTGAAAAGACGACTCTCAAAGCCCAAGCGACTGAACAATCTAAGGCTAAGGCTTTGGATTGGAGGTCACAATCTAAAGCAATACAGACTTGCTGCTCAAAGAAGGCGGGATACATCACATCACAAACTCCCATGTTGGAATCCGTATTCCGTTTATTGCTTAAAACCCCGCGGCAAACCCTAACCATCGAAAACCTTTTCGCCGGACTTCAGAGTTCATGGATCACCGGTCTGAGCCCAAGAGACCCATCCTTCTCGACACTCGCCTGGGTTTTGGACCGTCAGTCTGCCTACGGCATAGCAAAGACCGTCTCCGCGAATTAATCTTGCCATACTGGGTTTGAAGATCTGTGATTCTGCGCCGATTTAGGCGCCTCGTTTACGCGGCCAATCCAAGACGATATGCAGGCGCTAGAACGACACGGGCAGTTGAAGGACATTAATGCTAGTAGATTCTCATACCCATCTCGAGCAGTATCCCGATTATGAACTAGACGCGATACTCGCTCGCAGTAGAGATGCTCGCGTACAGGCAATATTTCTCGCAGGAACAACTGTCCTAGATTCTCACAGGACGGCGTACCTTGCCTCTCAATATCGTAACTTGTTCGCCGGAGTGGGCGTCCATCCTACAGAGGTTTTTTCACTCTGGACTCCTCATACCTTAGGAGAACTTGAAGCCATTCTGAATGAATCCAATCGAGTATTGGCCATAAGTGAAATCGGCTTAGACTTCACCGTTCCACCCGATTCTTTCCCAAGTCAATACAGTGCATTTCGAGAGCAAATTGAACTTGCAAGGAAAGTCGATTTGCCAATCATCTTTCACTCACGAGAAGATTCGTCGTCCGAAGGAAAGCATGACGAAACTCTCCGTCTACTGCGTGAGGAAAAAGCATGGGAAGTTGGTGGAGTTATGCATTATTTCCAGGCTTCCCGTCACGTTGCAGATCAGTGCCTAGATCTCGGATTCTATATCTCCTTAGGGAAACCGTTGTTGCGCTCGACCTCTTTACAGGAGACGGCGAGAGAAATCCCATTGAACTCAATTGTCCTTGAAACAGATAGCTACCCACAACCGTTTAAGGCGCGAAGGGAATTATGGACCGAACCAAAAGACGTCCTTGAAGTGGCCACAAAGCTGGCTGACATTCGAAGGATTACCCTAGAAGAGGTTGCATATACGACTACGCAGAATATGTTAAGACTATATGCAAAGGCATCTCGGTTGCACTTGAAAGAAATGTTATCAAGCGTTCTAGAAGATTAGCTAGTAATCAATTGGATCACGTCCATCAGACTGCTTATCTGGCGTCCAGTCCAAGTTTTTGCCTCAGGTCGGTACGGATCATCAAGATCATCTCCTGGATGCTTTATTAGGACAGCGTCCAGCCCCACTTGTTGCGCACCGCTCAATTCCATGTCGCTCCCATCACCAACATACAAACAGTCGTTCGGCCCTAAATCCAGACTCTCACATGCCCGGATATACATATCAGGGGCTGGCTTCGCCTTCCCGATTTCCGAAGAGAAAATTGCGACACGGAAACGGTCGGCGAGCTCGGTCTCCTGCCAAACTTCCGGTATCTGAACACTGGCATTACTGACAAGTGCCGTCGGAATGCAGCGGGTTTGGAGCCAATCTAAGATAGGTAACGCATCTGGCCTTGGCATCAGTGAATCTCTTGAGAAGCTTTTCCTGATTTCTTCTGCTTGTAAAACGGCCATCTGATCCGCCGGTTGATCCATTTGTTTTAGAACGAAACGGATATTCGCTTGCAACCCATCAAATACCCCCGTCTCGCGCTTTTGGAACGTTTCTTGCCACAATGACAAGAACCTCGGTATTGGCACGTGAAGCACGCGTGCCATCTTTACTAGGTTCGTGCGACTAATCTCCCGCCTGAAAGGCGGTACCAACGTACCGTATAAATCGAACAACACACCTTTATACTGCATCTGTCGTACCACTATGAAAATCAAACAGAAGAGAATCGACTACGATACACCCATATCCGCATCTGTGAACGTCTCGCCGAAATTCATGGCGAACAGTTCAGCGTATATTCCACCAAGGGCAAGAAGTTCTTGATGTGTACCCACTTCTTTAATCTTCCCTAATTCTAGAACCACAATACGGTCGGCACCCGTGATCGTTGATAAACGATGGGCAATGACTATGGAAGTACGCCCTATTAAGATCTTATTAAGAGCAGTTTGGATTAATCTTTCTGTCTGTGAATCGATGTTCGCTGTAGCTTCATCCAACACGAGGATACGGGGATCAGCCACCAAGGCACGAGCAAAACTCAATAATTGGCGCTGACCCATACTAAGGTTGCCACCTCTTTGTTGTAAGACCGTATCGTACCCGTACTTAAGGTTCATGATAAATTCGTGTGCGCCCACAGCTTTGGCAGCATCGATGACTTGGTCATCGGTAACGTCTTCATGGTTGTAACGGATATTCTCGGTAACAGTTGTCGAGTATAAAAACGGATCTTGTAGGACCATGCTCATCTGTAACCCAAGAGTTGACCGTTGGACGTCTCTAACATCTATACCATCGACCAGAATCTCTCCATGATCGGGATCGTAGAAGCGTGCGACGAGCGATGCCAGAGTTGTCTTCCCAGCTCCGGTTAATCCTACCAAGGCTACCGTCTCTCCAGCCTTAATTTGGAGGTCCACGTCCTTTATGACTTCAACACCCGGCACATAGCTGAAAGTAACATTATTAAAGGACACATCACCCTTTATGTGTGGCATTTCCCTAGCATTTGGTGCATCTGACATCTCAGGCGGAAGATCAAGTAGTTCAAATATTCGAGCACCCGATGCCATGGCACGTTGGAATTGGGTGAAATTCATGGCCAGTTGACGGATTGGCTCGAAAAACCTTTGGAGGAACAGCAAGAACGCGACCAAGAGCCCGACTTCAAGTTTCCCATCAATAACCATGCTGCCACCAACGACGATCACTAATCCCATCGAGAGGACCGTGATCAATTCGACCATGGGTGACATTATCGACGACAACAATGCTGCTTTGAGCGTGGCATTCAAATGTGCCTTGTTTAGGACATCAAAGTTACTGGAGTTCAAATCCTCTCTATTCATACTCTGAGAGACTCTGACGCCAGATATATTCTCTTGCAGAGTTCCATTGACTATAGATAACGCAGTGCGAACACGAACAAACGTTGGCCGAGCATATCGCTGCCAGACCCACATTGATACGACCAGGATTGGCATCACTGCAAGGGAAATACCTCCGAGCAATGGATTCATGATGACCATTGTTATAGCAATAAAGACAAGCATCACCATTTCGCTCATAGTGAGGATGCCCATCTCCATCCAGTCTTGAATTTGCAGAACATCATTCTGCACACGTGACATAATCCGCCCCACTTCACTATTGTCGTAGAACGCAGTCGATTGCCGTTGAAGGTGGTCAAACATGTCGACTCGTAGGTCGTTGAGGATTTCCACGGATACGGACGCCATAGCAGAGAGTTGAATGTAGTTGAACAGGAGATTGGCTAAAGCATTAATCACAAAAATGATGAACACGGCATCCAAGCCATTCCACCACCCATTGCCTGTATCCGAACTAACGACAGTGTCAATGCCCCAGCCGACGATGAGCGGTAAGGCGACCATCGTCGCTATATATCCACTGATTCCGATGAGAGCCATGATGCAATGCCGTTTGTAAGCGAGGGCATACTTAAATAGACGAGCCGCTACTCCGTGATCATACAAGCCACCTAAGATGATGTCGTCGAGACCAGTGATCCCGGGGTTTTGGTGGCGTTTTGTCCGGAGAGTCGTCATGCCTTGGCTTCCTTCTGGGATACGAGTCGTGCTTCTTGGAGGGCGACTTCTTCATGAGGGCGCAATTGTGACTCATACAGGTTCCTGTAATGTCCCTCTTGTGCTAACAGTGCTTCATGGTTCCCTTGCTGTATTATCCGTCCGCCATCGAAAACCAATATTACGTCGGCTTTGCGAACTGCGCCTAATCGATGAGTGATTACAAACGTAGTCCTTCCAGCTATCACAGTGTCCAGAGCATCTTGCAACAGTCGTTCCGTATAGGCATCAACGCTGGACGTCGAATCATCGAGTACAAGAATGGGTGGATCCCTCAAAATAGTCCTGGCTATCGAAAGACGCTGTTTCTGCCCACCAGACAGACTTACACCTCGCTCCCCGATCGGAGTCTTGAAGCCCTCCGGTAAATCTTTGATAAAGCCAGAGATTTGCGCGATTGCAGCCGCCGATTCCACATCGGCCTGGGCCGCTTCGATCCGCCCAAAAGCGATGTTATTTCTTACGGTAGCACCGTGTATGAAAACATCTTGTTGTACAATGCCAACATTGTCTCTAAGCGAAGCGAGAGTAAAGTCTTGGATATTGATCCCGTCAATCTTAATAACCCCACTTGTAGGGTCATAAAATCTCAGCAGAAGATTCGCGAACGTTGTTTTTCCACTTCCAGGCATGCCAACAATCGCCACTAACTGCCCTGGTTCAATCGTCACGTTCACACCTTTGAGAGCAAGACCGGATCCACTGTAGGCGAAATCAACGTTTTCATAGCTAACTCGGCCTTGGACCCGCGACTGAGGTTTCGCGTGCGGAGTATTACCAACCGGCGATTCGGCATCGAGGATTTCAAAAATGCGCTGGCCACACGACGAGGCCCTAGAAGCATTATTGACCATCCAGCCTAACATGCGTACAGGCATAGTCAACAATCCCATATAAAAGAGGAATGCTGTTAGGGCACCGGGCGTAAGCCCTGTGTAAATCACTTGACCGTCTACCAGCTGACGACCATCAATGACTTGTTGGCCGCCAAGCCACAGGATGACTCCCATTGCGAAAACAAAACCAAAGTTAAGCGTAGAAAAGTTTCCCGCCCAACGTTTCTGCGCCCGCAATTTTTGAACTGTCACCTTGCGATGAGCAACTCTAAACTTTATTTTTTCATATTCTTCGGCGGCGAATGCCCGAACTACTCTGTTACCGATCAGGTTTTCCTGCAACGTCGCAACCATCTCCGCAGTCAATTCCTGGACGCGGAGCCAAATACGACGGAGTGCAACGCTCGTTGTGATTGAACGAACGGCTAATATAGGAACGAAAGCCATTCCAATAATCGCCAAGCGGACATCGGTTACCAACATCGCGATGGTAATCCCAACAAACATGGCGATAACAAAGCCAGCCCGGATACCACCCATGTTAACAAAGTTCCGAATGCCTTCTACATCAGCTGTCGCTCGGGACATGAGAGAGCCCGTGGTTTGAAAGTCATGGAACGCGAAGCTGAGTTGGTGGAGCTTTTCAAAGTACGCATTACGCAAATCGTAAGCTACTAGTTGCGACAAGCCTTCAGCGACGTAGTTCTGGCCAAGGTGGAACAGCCCTCTGCCAATACCTGCTGCGAGGAGAATCAAGACTAGCCCATACAGGTCACTCACCGCGGCGTCACCTGAATCAAGAACTTCGTTGACGCTGTTTCCAAGGATCCGAGGGACCAAGAGTGCCGTGCCGGCTGCTCCGATTACGGTGATATATCCTGCGAGAACTCGGAAGGGGTAGCCTCGATAAATTATGCCAAGGATTCGGAGAAGTGGACCCATCTACATTGGTTCTCCATAGGGGAGGCTTTCCCACTTAGGCGAACCAACAATTTCTACGCCTGCGGTGCCCCCGCTTACTATTGACCAGTCTATACCTCTTCAGCCGTGAAATCAACTCCGGAATAGCTGCGAGACGTGGTCCTAGTGGTTCAAGGCAATCGGTTCAACGACATAGCAATCGGATTCGTAGCTGTTTCAATCAGTTCTACCAATGGACCAGGATAGACACCGATAGTGATAACGCCAACAAGTAGGGCCACGATTGTCCCTTTGATTACCGGAGGAATGGACATCCGCTCCTCTCCTGAAGAGGAGCCGAGATACATAATCTTAATTACCATCAAATAGTAATACAGAGAAACTAGGCTCGCTGCCGCAGCTATCGCAACCAACCATAAGAGACCTTCATTTGCGACTGCGGTAAACAGATAGAATTTGGTCGTGAACCCAGCAAAGAACGGCATTCCTGCCAAGGAAAAGAATGACACAGAAAGCGCCAACGCCAAAAATGGCGCACGATCGGCGAGACCGGTAAATCCCGATATGTTTTCGTCGGATGTACGATTATATACCGTTGTGATCACAAGAAACGCTGTCAGATTAGTTAGAGCATAACCTATCAGATGGAACAACATACCGTTGACCGCTAACGCTGAAAATGCAGCAATCCCCATAAGCACATAACCGACTTGGCCTATACTGGAGTACGCCAGCATCCGCTTGATGTTGGTTTGAACAATTGCAAGAATGTTACCCAAGACCATCGTCAGGGCAGCTAAAATCCCTATACTGATTCGCCAACGGTCAGCAATGGGTAGCAGGCCTTCACCACAAAGCCGTATCACTAGTGCGAAAGCCGCCACTTTTGATAACGAAGCAATGTGCGCGGTAACCGGCAACGGGGCACCTTCATATACATCTGGTGCCCACATATGGAAGGGAACCGCTGAGAGTTTGAAACCAACCCCAGCTAAGAGGAAAGTCAATCCTAGAAGCAGGCGCACATTCAATCCCTGTTGTTGCAACACTTCGGAAATTTCAATGAATCGTGTGTCTCCAACAGTGCCGTAGATCAGGCTGATTCCAAAAAGAAGCAATGCAGAAGAGAAAGCCCCGAGCAATATGTACTTAACTCCAGCTTCGTTAGATTTCGGGTTGGAGCGAGCGTACGACGCTAGGACGTACAACGTAAAGCTCAGAAGCTCTAGCGAGATGTAGGCAGTAAGCAATTCGCTCGACGAACACAAGAGCATGGTTCCGAGAACTGACAATACGATCAAAGCGAAAAACTCCCCCGGGTGGGTGAGATTTTTCTGGACAAATTCTGCCGACGACAGGATCACAATAACCCCTAATCCCAGGAACAGAAGTTTTAACAACACGGCGTATCGATCAATCTGAAGAAGACCACCAAACATCTGTTCGTCAACCGACCAGAGACCAGGGATAGCGACTAGAGCTATGACCGCTAGTCCTGTTGCTGCTAGACCTGCGAGCCAGTTCGATCTCGAAGAAGGCAACACGAAGTCGACAGTGAAGACTAGAAAAGCCAAACCTGCTACAAGAAACTCGGGCCAAAGGAGATGGAACTGAATCGTTTCCGGCATCTTAGGCCCCCTTTAGTTGAAAACGGCCTAGAATCCGGTCATTAACAGCAAAACACCAAGGGAAGGCTGTTCCAGTGTCAATTTCAAACAACGGTTGAGCCAGAAATTCCACTAATCCTCCCATTTAAGGCGAACCTGTGCCACTGAAGATTGCAGCAATCGGAGCTATAGATGTATCGATAATATCGACGATGTACCATGGATACACGCCCCAAAGTATCAGGAATGCTACCAGGAATACCGATGCAAACAATTCGCGTCGTCCGGCTTCTTGTATATTGCTCCATCGGTCATCCAGAGGACCGAAAAAGACCTTTCCGAGTAGACGCAAAATATATACTGCGGTTATTGCAGCTCCGATGATCCCGAGAATCGCCATTAGTGGGTACGTGCGGAATAGACCGAGGAATACCAAGAATTCAGCCACGAATCCACTCAACCCAGGTAGTCCTAGCGAAGCCAGACCGGCCACGGAGAATAAGCCAGCAGTCACCCCCATGCGTCTAGCCAATCCTTCGAGGACCTCGATATCCCGAACATGGGTCCGCTCGTAGATGATCCCGATAAGAGCAAAGAAGAGTGCAGTCATGATCCCGTGCGAGAACATTTGAAGGACAGCTCCATCCAATCCAACCACGTTTAGGGTGCTCAGACCCATAAGCACATAGCCCATGTGACTTACACTCGAATACCCAACCACGTACTTGAGATCTTTTTGAGCTAGAGCGGCTACCGAGCCATACAAAACATTCACCGTACCGAGACCCAGGAGGACGGGAGCCCAAAACTCTGCCCCTTCAGGCAACAGAACTATTGCTACGCGTAAAATACCGTATGCTCCCAGCTTCATCAGAACGCCGGCATGAAGCATGCTGACTGCCGTCGGAGCAGCTACGTGCCCGTCCGGTGACCATGTATGGAACGGCCAAAGTCCCGCAAGAACCCCAAACCCCACAGCCAAAACAGGGAAAAATATTATTTGGAAGTCTCTCGCGAACGTGACTTGTTCGAGAGCAAGGATGTTAAATGTTTGCCCTCCGTCGATCCACAATGCGATGATCGCTAGCCACACAAGGACACTCCCAGCGACCAAATACAACACCAATTTCAGCGCGCCATATTCCTTCGTCCTGATAAATGTCCCAAAGTCCGTGGTGCTTCCCCAGACCGCGATGAGAAGATACATGGGGAGGACCGCCAGTTCATAAAAGAAAAAGAGGAAGAAAAGATCGAGAGCCGTAAAGACCCCATAGACACCCGCAACTAATAACATTAACCAGACAAAGAAGTCCTTTGGTCGATGAGTTATGTTCCAAGAAATCAACACTCCAGCTAAAAACACCACTCCATTAAGAAGGAGTAAGGGAGCAGAAATACCATCTAAGCCTAGTCGCAAGCTGATATCTAACGATGGGAGCCATTCTAAATGGCGAGCATATTGGTAACCCCCATCGGTACGGTTGTAAGTCAAGAAGGCATAAGCCGACAACACTAAGCCAATCAAAGCTATACCAAGGGCCCACCACCTAACGAATTGTGGCTTACTGGATGGAAAAGCCACCGTGATAATCGCCCCGATAAATGGAATGCCAATGACCAGAAGCAGGAGATTTTCTTGCAGTGTTTGCACCATCAAAAAGCCGCCGTCCACCAAAGTACGAACACCAAGAGCATTCCTAGTGTCATCACGAAGGCGTAGTTATATAGTCTCCCCGTAACATGATACCGGATCTGACTAGCCACTCTGCGGACCGTGAACCCCGTACCGTTGACAGCGGTATCATTCACCCATAACCGATCAAACAACGCGATCGCCGTGGCCAATACCAGCACAACACGGTTGATCCCCCATTCATAAACTCTGTCAATGTAGTACTTGTTCTCAACAATCGTAAGAAACCAGCCCAGTTGATTCTTTCGGAAATCCCATGCCCTCGAAGAACGAACATAGATCAGCCAGTTTGCGACGAACCCAAAAGAAGCAATCGCTAGCGATACAAGAGACAGAATCGGGTCAAAATGGAAATGAGATGGAGCCTGTCCTTTAAGATGTAAGAAAGAGCCTAGGCCCTCGAAGATTCCAGCGTACGACAAGATCGTAAGCCCGAGTATGAGAGACAGAATGGCGAATGGCGCGATGGGTAAATTCATCACCAAAGGGGCTTCATGCGCAGCACTTCCTTTCGAATGAGGCCTGCCAAAGAAAACCCGAAATAGAGCACGGGACATATACAAAGCGCTCAACAAACTAACAAGCAAGGTCAACAGAAAGAACCCAGCATGCCGGTTCTCAAGTACGGATGTTAGGATTCCTTCTTTGCTGAAAAATCCCCCTAGGGGAGGAAAGCCTGCGAGTGATAACGATCCAATAACGAAGAACATCGTTGTCAATGGCATTGCTCTACTCAGGCCACCAAGTTCTCGAATATCTAATTTCCCTGTAGCATGACTAACATTACCCGCACCTAAGAACAACATAGCTTTGGCAAATGCGTGGACAATGAGGTGAAAAATCCCAGCGAAAAATCCACCTGATCCAAGGGCTAGAATCATTAGTCCCAAATGACTTATCGTCGAATACGCCAGGATCCGCTTCAGGTCAGTCATTACAAGCGCCATTGTGCCTGCGATTAGCGCTGTAAGTAGACCAGTACTTGTTACGGTAATCATTGCAGCCTGAGAAAGTTCGAAAAGGGGCAACATTCGCGCAACGAGGTAAACCCCAGCTGCAACCATAGTCGCAGCGTGTATCAGCGCGCTAACAGGAGTGGGCCCTTCCATGGCATCAGGAAGCCATACATGAAGAGGGAACTGCGCGGATTTACCGACAGCACCAAGGAACAAGAGAATCGCTCCAACCGTAACCGTACTCACCGGCAAATCGGGTGCGACTTTAAGGATCTCTTCTATATTAAATGATCCAGTGTGCTTAAAGAGAAAGAGGATACCGATGAGAAGCCCAACGTCACCAAGTCTGGTTGTAACAAACGCCTTCTTAGCCGCTTCAGCGGCTGGACGTCTTTCGTACCAGAAGCCGATTAGGAGGTACGATCCTAGGCCAACAAGCTCCCAAGCAGCGTACAACAGCAATAGGTTGTCGGCCAAAACCAGAATCAACATCGCAGAAACGAAAAATCCTTGTAAGGCAAAGTACCAAGCGAATCTTGACTCTCCAGCCATGTATCCCCAGGAATAGACTTGGACACCTACTGCAACCAAAGTGACGAGACCAAGCATGGTGACGGATAACGGATCTAAGATCATCCCAAGACTCAATGTAGCTGACCCAGCTTGTAACCAGGTAACGTGGAAGCTACTGCTACCTTGATCCAGAAGATCAAGAAGAACGAACACAAAAATCGCGAACCCTGTAATCGAAGCAAGTGGTGCTAAGGCAGCCCCACCATTTGGAAGGCGCCTGCCAATCGATAGAATCAATACGAATGCTCCAGCACTGAGCGCCGGCAACAGCCATGCCCAACTCATCGTCGGAATGAAAGTCATCCTACAACCCCTATCGAACGGCCTGATGTAGGAATCCAGCTATAAGATAGGTATCGGTTTGCAAAAATATGGCACAGGACGTCCCTCATTCTTGCCCCGTTAGAGGACACGGATTCCACTAGTAAATCTAATGCTGCATCAACGGATCTCGACGAGGTTGATCCGAAGAGCGGCTCCTCACAAACCATATCAAGTATCACCATTTCATCAAATTTACTTCGTTCAGGTTTACCGTGCCACGATTGCGATAAAGCCGAAGAATGATCGCTAAGGCGAGCCCGACTTCAGCAGCTGCGATGGTAATCACAAAAATAGCAATAATCTGACCCGCTACCCGCCCTGGATCAGCAAACGCAGCGTATCCCACCAAGTTTATGTTCACGGCGTTGAGCATTAGCTCGATCGCAATAAGTACCATCACTGCATTTCGGCGCGCCAGAACCCCGAAGAGTCCCAATGAGAACAATGCTCCGCTAAGCAATTCGATATGTAATAGCTCCATACTAGGTGGCCCTTTCAGATAGGCGCATTAAAGGAAATTTCCCTAACAAACCATGACAGCACGAAGTTCTCATTCGCCCTCTTTCTCTGAACCGCGAGCGATGATAATTGCACCAATGAGGGCGACAAGGAGAACAAGAGATGCAACCTCAAAAGGAATTGCCCATTGGGTGAACAGCGCATGGCCGACGCTTTCGATACCCGCTCTATGTAAGGGTTGGCTCGGTAACGTTTCCGTAACGAAAACAGCCGCCATAGCAATAAACATTAGCACCGCTAACACAGCCGCAATAGGTCTCTGTGCATTGTCAGCGACCTTAGAAAATTCTTCAACACGAGTCAGCATCAAGGCGAACAACAAGACAATTGTTACAGCCCCTCCATAAATCAAAATCTGAACCAAAGCGAGAAACTCGGAAACCAGGAGAATAAACACACCGGCAACACCGGCCAAACTGATTAAAAGGAACAGAGCAGCATGAGCAATATTTTTAGAGGTAACAGCACCCAGGCCGCCACCTAAGACCAACACAGCCATGCTAAGAAATGCAAACAGTTCTAGACTCATTCGATCGCACCTTGTTCAGAGGCTTCCACGCCGGCAGACTTCCCATCTACAGTATTAGTCTGGTTCCCGGACGAGGAACTTGCCACTGCGGCGGCAGTAGTTTTGACCTGGGCACTATTAGCCGCCTTAATTTTGCTCGGTGCCTCCCAGTTAGTCTCTTTCTGGTATTTCTTACCCATGTCCAACAGAACTCCTAAATCGACACGTCGATCGTACCGGCCATAAGAACTCAGTTCATGCTCATGACTCATAACGATAGCATCAAAGTTACAAACCTCGACACAGATTCCACAAAGGATGCAACGCCCAAGATTGATTTCAAAATCTTCGACGATTTTACGCCTTGAACTCCGTTGCTCGGCATGTAAGGGATTATCGATCATAGTTGCGGACATACACTGTGTTGGACATTCCCTGATACAAACCATACAGCCAACGCAATACGGCTCTTGTACATCATCATCCCATGTCAACGCGGGAAACCCCATGAACCGCTCTTGAATGGGCATATGTGCACGAGGATACTCCGCAGTTACCGGTCTTCTAAAAGTGGTTTTAAGGGTCACTATCAATCCTCGAAGACTATTGAACACGTCTCACCTCACGCGCCGGAGTTAACTGCAACTTAGCCTTCGATGCTTTCAACACAATGTTGCGGTAAAAAATGGAGGCCACAACAAGTAATATACATAGTCCTAAAAGGGCCATAACCCAGTCTGGCCAATGATAGAACCGAGCAGATGCAGTCAACATTAGATTTAAAAATCCCAATGGAACTAGGACCTTCCACGCTAATGCCATCAGCTGGTCGATACGGAGCCGTGGGAATGTTCCACGGAACCAGAAGAATACAAGTACAACCAGATAAGTTTTACCAATAAACCAAATGATTGGTGGGAATATAGGACCCGACCAGCCGCCTAAGAAAAGCAAGACAATCAGAGCAGCCAGCAGAAACGTATTGATGTATTCTGCAAGATAAAAAATAGCCCAATGCGCACCGCTATATTCGACGAACGGACCGCCAAGGACTTCCGATTCGGCGTGATATATATCGAATGGCGTCCTACCCACCTCAGCTAGTCCAGCCAAGAGGAACAGAACGAGCCCCAACGGCTGCAATAACGCAAACGGAATCGGGGATTGGCTGTCAACGATTTCCACTAGATTCAGTGATCCGGACAAGACAGCTATGGATAATGCAACTGTGATTATGGGGATTTCGTAACTGATTAGCTGAGCCACTGATCTGAGACTACCAAGAACACCGTATTTGTTCGCCGAACCCCACCCTGCCATGATTAGGCCGATGATGGACACCACCGAAAACGCAATCACATAAAGTAATCCCAAGTCTAAGTCACGCAGCACCAACGACGGGCTCATAGGAATGGTAACCCATATCAGGAAACTCGGAACAAACAGTACGAGCGGGGCAGCCCAATACACCCATCGGTCGACCCATATTGGCACAATGTCTTCTTTGCCCACAAGCTTTACAGCATCAGCTATTGGTTGTATGAGGCCGTGTGGGCCAACCTTCATCGGACCCATCCGCATCTGTAATCGGGCTAAGTATTTACGCTCAAGTAACGTCAGCGACAAAACAACCAGCGAAAGGACAGTGAGGAGCATCAATAAGGACAAGACCATTTGGACGATCTTTGACGAAAAAGGCACAGCAAGCAATTTGAGCCCACTGAAAGCGATGACCCCCAATCCTTCAAGCAAGTCCATTAACGATCAACCTCACCAAGGACGATATCTAGAGATCCGAGAATCACTACCGCGTCTGCGACATATACTCCACGCAATAGTCGTTTTAGAGCCTGAAGATTCGCGAACGATGGAGCGCGCACTTTAACTCGATACGGTTTTGTGTCCCCATTACTTACGAGGTAGACCCCAAATTCTCCTCTAGGACTCTCAACCCTTGAGTAAGACTCACCTTTTGGTGGTCGCGGAAGCCGTCGGACTCCTGCAGCCATAACCGGACCATCTGGAAGTCGGTCTGCAGCCTGGCGAATGATTCTAATAGACTGTCGCATTTCTTCCACTCTGATCGCATAGCGGTCCCACGAATCACCAACACTCCCAGTGGGAATATCAAAGTCGAATTGATCGTAGACGGAATAGGGTTCCACCGCTCGCAAATCATAAGGTAGACCTGTCGCCCTTAATGGCGGACCGGTTAAGCCATACCCGATCGCCTCGTCTCGTGATATGACCCCAACGTTGCGTGTTCGCACCAGAAGAACTTCATTGTGTGTCAGCAGGCGATCGCATTCTTCCAAGCCTTTTTCTAAGAGGGACAGCAGATCAGACAAATTCTTCTTGAATCCGGTTGGAAGATCTTGCTTCAATCCTCCAATCCGAAAGTAATTGTGCATCATCCTCGCGCCACTTACAGATTCAAAGAGCCGCTGAATCCTTTCTCTCTCCCTAAACCCATACATTATTGGGGTCATCGCACCTAGATCAAGGCCGAACGTTCCGTAGAAGAGGAGATGGCTCGCCACACGGTTGAGTTCGCACAAAAGGACTCGGATATACTCAGCTCGCTCAGGAACCTCAATCTCCATAAGTTTCTCGACAGCAGTACAAAAGGCCAGCTCGTTACTAAAGTTTGAAATATAGTCCAACCGATCAAAAAGTGTGATGATCTGAGGGTAGAGTTCACCTTCACAAAGTTTCTCCGACCCCCTGTGAAGGTATCCAATATGTGGCTCAACGGCCACAATTTGTTCACCATCAACCCAGAGGACCATACGGAAAACTCCATGAGTAGCCGGATGCTGCGGCCCCATGTTTATGAGGATGTCTCTAGCTTCTAATTCTGTGCTCGCCACCTACCCCGATACCTCCGTGCATGTGAAGCTGAACAGTTTCGTTTCAGCTTAATCATAAATCGATTAGTATTCTTTATACTCCGGCAACTTATATGATCTACGTCCGGGATACCCAGGGAAGCCTTCCCATAATAAGAGAGGCTTCATGTCCGGATGCCCTTCGAAGTCCACTCCAAACAAATCATGACCTTCTCTCTCAAACCAATCGGCCGCCGGCCATATGCCTGTAACTGACGGCACCGATGCGTCTTCCTCTTGCGTATTCGTTTTCAGGACAAGCTTGAACCGGTGCTCCATAGACCACAGGTGGTAGACGACTTGGAGAAACTCTTCGTAATCCACCACTGACAGACACCGAAGAAAATCGAAACCTAGTTGGGGGTCGTCACGCAAAAAGCGGGCGAGATCCACAAGGTCCCTAGAAGAGACCGTACAGACGACTTCATCTAATATAGACGACAATTCCCCTGGAAGAGCGGGCTGACAACTCCGCAAAAGATCCAATAGGGATTTCCCTCTAGAATCCAGTCCAGCCCCTTCGGTAGACGGTTCGTCTTTAGGAGGCGTTGCCACCTTGTCCGAGGGCTCGGTTTGGTCGTTCGGTTGTCCGGCTTTCTGTTCTACCATATCTTTTTGCGTCTTGTTGGATTTTGTTCTGGAGTTGCAAGATAGCATCCATGAGCGCTTCGGGCCTAGGCGGACAACCCGGGACGTAAACGTCCACGGGAACAATGTGATCAACACCCATAACTACAGAATAGGATCTGTAATATGGTCCACCGTTACTAGCGCAACTACCCATCGCGATCACCCATTTTGGCTCAGGCATCTGTTCATATAGCGTCCGAATCGGCTCTGCCATCTTCTTGACGACAGTACCAGCTACTATCATCACGTCAGACTGTCGTGGAGAGGGCCAGGTCACAACGCCAAATCGATCTAGATCATGATGGGCCATATAAGTAGACATCATTTCGATAGCACAACATGCCAAACCAAAGGTCATCGGCCAAAGCGAATTTTTCCTTGCCAAAGCGATCAACTCTTCCGCCTTGACCGTAACAACAGCAGGCAGAGCTTGATGGAATGGAGACGGCGGGGCCAAGTTTCCAGTGTCCCCTGATTTCTCTTCACGCCGACTCAAGTCCGAGCCCCATGGCACAGACCTAATAGAAATCGCAGCACTATCAGGCTGATTAGGCGGGTCTATCGCCACTGTAGAACTCCTTTCCGCCATCCATAAGCTATACCAAACAACAGGACACCTATAAACAGTATCATCTCATAGAATACCCACGAGGCCGATTCCAAAAAAACGACAACCCATGGGAACAAGAAGACAGCTTCGACATCGAAGACTAGGAAAAGGATAGCGAAAATATAATAACGAATATGTATTTGGGACCAAGAGTAAGGGGCGGCCGGCATTCCACATTCATAAGGTGCGTCTTTCAGTGGTGATCGGCGACGCGGGGCGAGAACTAAATTGGCGACCATCATGAGGCCCATCGCCAAAACCCCTACGATACCTCCCAAAAGGACCGCCGTGTAGTTTAAGGCGTAGGCCTCTGACATCAAACCTCCCCAAATCGAGACACCGCAAGTCTAGCATTGGGCTATAGGCCCGTCAATGAAACAATCCTTCTAAATGGTTAGATAATATGCTAGAATTCCGGTTCCGCACTTGGGGTGATATCAACCTTGGCATTCATACTACTCTCAATCAGCAGCGCCTACATTTCTGACGCCACCGTCACAGCTTTATCCGAAGCTGGGTACGATACCGACCATATCCGGAATATAGAAGACCTGTCGCGATACACATCTGTGTCAACCCCAGCCGCTCTGATCTTCGACGGAGCTGGATTTCCCAATACCAACGTTCAGGCATTGATACACTTCTGTAGCATCAATCAAATTCCGACGCTCGCCATCGTTTCCTTAGCTGATTTGGGAGTAGACAGGCCGACAAAACATGCTGACGACTTTGTCTCACACGATGCTCATCCGAAGGAACTCATAGAACGTATCGAACGCCTCCTTGGTAGAGATTACCTAGCGAAAATGCCGGGAAGTTCAACAAAGCCAAGCATCCATATCGATAGAGATCGTTTCGAGGTCAAGGTGGACAATCGGCGAATCATGCTCACCTTTATGGAGTACCAACTACTCAACGTATTGGCATCAGAAGCCGGAAAAGTGTTTACGCGTAAAGAGCTCCTTTCGAGCGTCTGGGGATATGCATACTTTGGTGGCACCCGGACTGTTGATGTCCATATACGTCGTTTACGATCAAAACTCAATGACATAGACCATTCTATTATCGAAACAGTTAGGAACGTTGGGTATCGTTTCGTCGACTAACTCTCTGCCCATGCGAAACCAGAGTTCAAAGTCGTAACAAACTGTTAACATGCTTGCGTTCTATTTCTACTTCATCTGAAGCAAACTGTTCATAAGACCTAGTCGAACCAACTACTTTCTAACCTTTTTTGTGGAGGCTCTCTGTGGTCTATAAAGCAGAATACCTCTGGCTTGATGGGAGTCAACCTTCCGCTCGCCTGCGATCTAAAACCAAAATCGTTCCTGACGGCGAAGAACCTCCAATCTGGGGCTATGATGGTTCAAGTACACAACAAGCCTCGGGTAACAACTCTGATGTTGTACTTAGACCTGTCTTGACCGTTCCTGACCCCCTCAGGGGAGAGAACAATGTGATCGTAATGTGCGAAACGTTATTAACGGATATGAGTCCCCATCCATCGAATACCCGAGCCGCGTGCGAAGAGGCAGCGACGAAGTACGGTAGTTTTGATACATGGTTCGGAATCGAACAAGAATACACATTCTTTCAAGGGAATGCCCCCCTAGGATGGCCAGAGAACGGTTTCCCAGCGCCCCAAGGAGATTACTATTGTGGAGTAGGGTCAGACGTCATTTTCGGCAGGGATATTGTTGAAGACCATATGGATGCGTGCATAGAAGCAGGATTGCACATTGCCGGAATTAACGCAGAGGTGATGCCGGGACAATGGGAATTCCAGGTTGGCCCAATAGAAACACCTTTGATCGCTGACGAACTGTGGATTGCCCGCTGGCTATTATCCCGGATAGCTGAAGACTACGACGTTAACGTGTCATTAGCCGCAAAACCAGTTCCCGGAGACTGGAATGGAGCCGGGGCCCATACAAACTTCTCTACAAAGGACATGCGCGAAAATTACGCGGCGTGCGTCGCCGCAGCCGAGGCGCTGGGCAAAAACGCTTCGCAGCATATCGCAAATTACGGAGCGGATATTGAACAACGTCTGACTGGTCAACATGAAACCGCAAGATACTCGGACTTCTTCTACGGCGTTTCCGATAGAGGAGCATCCGTGAGGATTCCTTGGCAGGTTGCGAAGGACCAAAAAGGATACATCGAAGATCGCCGACCGAATGCCAATGCGGACCCGTATGTTGTTACACGCTTAATCATCGACACGGTTTGTGGAGCGGCTGACAAAACTGCTTCCGGTGTCGATGGAAACTAACGAGCCCCTCGCGTCATGTCGTAGTGTGCGCAATCCGGATAGTAGGAGATACGCTCATCAAATGCATCCCAGATCTGAAGGCCTTAGTGCGTGGTAGAAAAAGAACGAAAAGTCCCGCGTTGACCTATGGTAAACCCGCTAGATACAATATCCGGTGTAAGTTAAGCGAGATCATCCTAACCTTGTGACGCCCCCGAAGGAGGAATCGATGTCAGTTAAAGGTCTCCCTTTATTTCCAGTTACTGTAGTTGGTAGTTGGGCAAGGCCCGACTATCTAGTAGAAGCTCTCCGAAAACGACAGAGGGGAGTCCTGAGTTTCTCCGAGTTCAATAAGATCGCCGATCAAGCGGTACTCGAAGCACTAAGATGCCAGGATGAAGCAGGGGTCGATCTGGTAAGTGATGGTGAACAACGGCGAGACAACTTCTACTCATTCGTCGTTGAGAAACTTGACGGTGTAACCTTGATGAGTCTGGGGGACCTCATGGATCATGTGCAAGACAAGGAAGCATTCGATCAAATATTGCGAAGTCAGGATGCGCCGAGTTTCGCTATACATAACGCAACAGTCGTAGACAAAATTAAGCAGTCAGCACCACTCGCTTTAGACGAATTCCAGTTCATGAAGGACCACACAGATAAGCCAATCCGGATCGCCCTTCCCGGTCCCTATATGTTGACCAGATCGATGTGGGTTGATGGCGTATCCAACCATGCCTATCCTACAATGGAAGACCTTTCGGCAGATATCGTTAGCGTCCTTCGACAGGAGCTGATAGCGTTAAGAGACAACGGTTGCGCGTTTGTCCAATTCGATGAACCCGTTTTAACGGATGTGCTGTTCCGCCCAGAGGTTAAAGAAAGAACATTTATGTGCGCATCTATGGCAGCCGCGTCCGGAGACCCCAACACCGAACTATTCCGAGCTGTCCGCTTAATGAACAATGTCGTACAGGACATAGATGGTATAGACGTGGGGCTACACGTTTGCAGAGGGAATTGGAGTCGCAAAGAAGAAGCCCTGTTGAATGGTGGATATCAACCCATGCTGAAATTCTTAATGGCGATGCGTCTCGATCAATTGGTTCTTGAGTACGCTACACCGAGGGCAGGAGAACTTGATGCCTTCCGAACATACAAGAACGTACGGGAGATCGGACTGGGAGTGGTAAACCCGAGAACCGATGAAATAGAAGAGCCGCAGAGCGTAATCGAGCGAGTTAATGAAGCCCTAAAATACTTCCGACCAGATCAAATCTATCTCAACCCAGATTGTGGATTCGGCACATTCGCTGAGCGCCCCATGAACCCGGCGGACGTCGCGACTAAGAAGTTGGCAGTCATTACCGAAGCGGCAAACCATCTGCGTAAAGAATATTCGTAACGCCCGAAACAGGAACTTCTTTACACTCAGCAGACCGGAACTTCGGATAATGGGTCGTGACAAAATGTTCCGTCACTCGTTTTGAAAGCCATTTCCGAACGAAACGTAAATTAGTGAGGAACCAATGACAGCTGCGAACTCAGTCAACGGACTGGATATGAAGAAATTCCAGAAAGCGGTAGCTCTCATCGCCACAAGGAAGGCAACTCGGCACGCACCCAAGAAAGCCCGGATTCGATGGAAAAGCGGCTTCAAATTCAGTGCTCTCGTCCGGAACCATATGTTCACGATTGACGAGCCAGCGCAACTTACAGGCGAAGACGAGTACCCTAACTCAATGGAATATGTACTGGGGGCCTTGGGGGCCTGTCTGGCCACCGGGTTCGTATTGCTAGCCTCCAAAGCGAACATCACGATTCACAACATGGAGGTCACGCTCGAATCCAGACAAGAAAATGTGCTGACCTTCCTGGGAGTCGAAAACGAAAAAGGCCATTCAGGATTCGATCAGATTTCGGCCAAACTGTACATTCAGGCAGACGCTCGTGAGGACGTATTAACCAAGCTATGGCGTGACGCTCTCCACACTTCTCCGGTAGGAAATTCCTTAGTTCAAAATGTTGTTATTTCACCGGAAATCGATGTAATCAGCTGATCCGCGCTACCAGCATCACAAGTCTGCCCTTGGCATGACCGAATCTCTAGTCACTGAACAGCCTTCCCCTAAAGTCGTAGCACGCAGTTGACTCATTTTCTGCCCACTGCTATCCTGCAATGACCAAATCGAGATCCTTCAAAGGGGGAATCACTATGTTTAAGGAATACAAAATTATTGATGCGGATGCTCACATCTACGAACCACACGACCTATGGTCTGATTACATTGAACCGGAATTCTATGATCGCAGGCCAAAGGTGGTCGAGCGACAAGAAGGCCGTCACGCCAGAAGTAACACGTTCGTCCCATGTGAGCTTTATCCTGAGGGGTCTCCCGGAAACCAAAAAGGTACAGTGCAAGGCGCAGGCCCCAGTCGAAAAGCCGTCCAGACGCTAGATTTCATGGGGGACAAATATGGAGAGGCTTTTCACGTCGAATTCACCCCGGAAAGCCGCGTCACTGACATGGACACGTACGGTTGGGACAAGCAAGTAATGATCGATAACTTCCCATCGTGCATGCGACTAATCACAGAGGGTGCTGATCAAGCTCTCCTTTGGGCATGCGCACGAGCCTACAATAATTTCTCCGCCGATTTTGCTAGTACAGACGGCTCGCGATTGAAGATGTCGGCGATACTGCCCAACCAACACGATTTCGAGGGGCTTGCTGTCGAAACACGGCGAGCGGTTGAGAAACTCGGCGCTGTGACAGTCGCGGTACCCAGCCCTGCCAAAGGGGTATCATGGCATGACGCTGGTTACGACGCCTTCTGGGCCCTAGCCGAAGAGTTGGACTTCCCTATGTCGTTTCACGGCGCCCATAGTAGTCAGCCACGAGCAGGTACACGATACCTACCGCGACATCTGGTTTCTGGGCAGGAAGTCGCGCTCGAGCATGCCATGAGTTTCTCATTCGAGAACATGATATCCCTAGGGCATATGGTCCTCTTGGGAATATTAGAAAAATTCCCCAAAATGCGGATTTCTTTACTTGAAGGCAACGCGGGATGGCTCCCATTCTGGCTGGGCCGTCTGGACGATCATTGTCTCCGCAACAGCCGTCAGGGCATGTGGTTCGACTCGGAAGCGTTGCCACTCAAGCCCAGTGAATATTTCCTGCGTCAAGGTTTTGTTGCGTGTGACCCTGATGAATTCGCCCTCAAAGGCGCTGTCGTCTTGGTCGGCGACGATAACATCGTGTGGAACACCGATTACTCACATCCTGACGCACCAGACCCGGACAAAGCTATTCCGATGTTCTTAGAGCAGGATATACCGGATAGCTCGAAGAAGAAGATTCTCTGGGATAACCCAGCTAGGTTATACGGATCCCGAATATTGAGCTAACGGAGTAGTAGTTTCCAGGAATTTGGGATTCTTTGATAAGGGGATTGTGATGTTTAAGGGATACAAGGTCATCGACGCCGATGCTCACATACAAGAGCCACATGATCTGTGGAGTGAGTTTATTGAGCCCGCATTCTACGACCGCCGTCCCTTGATGGAAGAAAAACAGCCCGGCGAACGACGTGCGCCCTACGCACCCTGTGAACTCTTCCCAAACGGTACCCGCACAAACCGAACAGGACAAGGTGCTGGCCAGGGAGGACGGGGCAAGGTTTTCGTATCAACCGATGACTTTATGCCCACCAAGTACGGAAAGGCCTGGGACGCAGGCTTCTCGCCAGAAAGTCGCGTCGACGATATGGAACGTCTGGGGTGGGATAAGCAGGTAATGATCGATAATTTCCCAGCACCACTGCGTACCATCGACGAAGGAGCCGATCAGGCGCTCCTCTGGGC
>CAZVDP010000011.1:0-150956 GCA_964625945.1 uncultured Dehalococcoidia bacterium
GGCTGCGCCAGCTGTATCCTCTACTCCTGCCTAACCGGCACTCGCAACTTCAAAGGCCACTCCTGCTGATGCCGCTACTCCTGCCAAACCGGCACGCGCAACTGCAAAGGCCACTTCCAAGGCAGGGACTGCCCGGAAGAAAGAAGCGGCAGCGCCCAAGGCAAAGAGTGACGCTCCAAAAACTCGAACGAGAGCGAAAGTTAAAGCAGACGAAAACTAAGAACATGTGAAGTGGGGGGTCCCTAATAACGGTAAGCTCAAAAGGGAATCTCCCTATTAAAGCAATGGCTTCCTTTGCGCCTTATGTCGGGTCCGTTCGCATAACCACTTCTGTTGTGAAGGAGATACAGATGTCAACTGATAAGAGACACGGCGATGTGAAAGATCCGTCGTTGGCCCTAGACGGGATAGCTCACATTCAATGGGCTGCTCGAGAAATGCCGGTGTTAAATCTTATCCGCTCGCGATTTAGTCGCCAAAAACCCTTGGAAGGACTCCGTGTTGCTTGCTGCCTACACGTAACCTCGGAAACAGCCAATCTTGCTCTGGTGTTAAAAGCTGGAGGCGCTGAAGTCTCTCTATGCGCCAGCAACCCACTGAGCACTCAAGACGACGTTGCAGCTGCACTAAGCCAGGAGCTCGGGGTCCCAACTTTTGCTATAAACGGGGAAGACACAGACACGTACTACAAGCATATGCACGCTGTCCTAGATCAGCGACCTCACATCACTATTGATGACGGCGCAGACCTCGTTAGCACTTTGCACCGAGAACGCCGAGAGTTGCTCCCTGACGTAATAGGTGGCACTGAGGAAACAACGACGGGCGTGATCAGGCTACGCAGCATGGCTGATCAGGGTGCGCTTCTTTATCCAATGGTAGCGGTGAATGACGCCGACACAAAACACATGTTTGATAATCGCTATGGCACGGGACAAAGTGCTGTAGACGGCATTACGCGTGCCACAAATGTCCTATGGGCTGGGAAACAAGTGGTTGTAGTAGGTTACGGATGGTCAGGTCGAGGCGTGGCCTCACGCGCCCGCGGCCTCGGATCTCATGTAATTGTTACAGAAGTAGACCCCATCAAAGCCCTCGAGGCCGTGATGGACGGGTATCAAGTAATGCCAATGCTTGAAGCAGTTTCCCGTGCTGATATTATCGTTACGGTTACAGGCGACATCCATGTTGTGGATGGTCACCATTTCGATCGTATTAAGGACGGAGCATTAATCGCAAACGCTGGTCACTTCGATATCGAAATTAACATTCCTTCTCTTACAGAGAAAGCACGATCAATTCGGACGGTCCGTCCTCTCGTGGACGAATACACCTTGGAAGACGGCAGGCGAGTGTACTTGTTAGCGCAGGGAAGGCTCATTAACCTAGCAGCGGCCGAAGGACATCCCTCCAGCGTGATGGACATGAGCTTCGCTGGCCAGGCCCTAAGCGCAGCTTATATTGCCCAGTCAAAAGGTCAACTAAAACCAGGAGTGCATGAAGTCCCTCGCGAACTAGTTACAGAGATCGGCACGTTAAAGCTCGAGGCCCTCGGGATTACCATTGACGCCCTGACCGACGAGCAGAAATCATACCTGTCTAGCTGGGAGATCGGAACCTAGCCCCTACTAAAATTCGACCTAGAAGGTGACGTTATGCCTGCAAACAGCATGAGTTTCTTTGAAGCGCCTAGTTACCTATTCACGTCTGAATCTGTAACGGAGGGTCATCCTGATAAGCTCTGCGACCAAATCTCTGACACAATTTTGGATGCATACTTGGCACAGGATCCATTCGCCCGAGTGGCCTGTGAGGCGGTGAGTACTAGGGGGCTTGTGGCCGTTGTTGGGGAAATCACGTCTTCAGGCAATGTAGACTTGGGGACCTTAGTGCGCGAGGTGTTGAAGGATGTCGGCTATACGAAAGCCGAATATGGGATTGGGCACGATACCTGCGGAGTAACAATCGCGGTCCAAAAACAATCGGAGGAAATTGCTCAGGCAGTCGGAATCAATCAGGACAACCCCGATACCCGAGGAGCCGGAGATCAGGGCATGATGGTGGGCTTTGCCTGCCTAGAGGAGATTGACGGGTCACCAATGAACACTGAATTCATGCCACTGCCGATATATCTCTCACATAAGCTTTGCCGGCAACTAGCGCTTGTTCGGAAAGAAGGGATAATCCCGTACCTACGTCCGGACGGCAAATCACAAGTCACTATTGAGTATGCCCAAGGAAAACCGAAACGAATTCATACTCTAATTGTAAGTGCTCAACACGACCCGGGAATCACGGAAGAGCAAATTCGAAGAGACCTGATAAGAGAGGTCGTCGCCCCAGTAGTGCCAACTGAACTACTAGATGACCAAACAATTATCCACACTAACCCATCGGGGAGTTTCGTTGTCGGAGGACCAAATGGAGACGCTGGGTTGACAGGAAGAAAGATTCTAGTCGACACCTATGGCGGAACCGCTCGACATGGTGGCGGAGCGTTTTCAGGAAAGGACCCAACAAAAGTGGATCGCTCAGGGGCATATGCAGCTAGGTATGTAGCGAAAAACATCGTCGCAGCAGGATTAGCAACGCGCGTCGAAGTTCAAATCTCATACGCTATTGGCGTAGCCGACCCTATTTCGGTCTCGGTCGAAACATTTGGCACAGCAAGGTTTGACGAGCGCCTTATCGAAGATCTAGTAGCAAAACATTTTGACCTGCGGCCTGGAGCCATCATCCGGGATTTAGATCTTCGCAAGCCAATATATCGAGCGACATCTAGCTATGGTCACTTTGGGCGCGACGATATCGCGCTGCCTTGGGAGAGAACCGACAAAGCCGAGCAACTCTCCAAGGACGCTAGAGCCCACGCCTCAGCATAAGTACGTGTTCTAAAATTGCGTTCTCGGGATGATGCCGGTGTTAGAGTCAATCATAAAGTTCGGAACGGACGGTTGGCGAGGTCTGATCGCAGAGGATTTCACCTTTGATAACGTTAGGATCTGTGCTCAAGGAGTCGCGTCCTATCACAAACGATTAGGGCTAGGAAACTCCCCGGTAGTAGTTGGATATGACACTCGATTTGGGTCCGAGAATTTCGCTCGTGCCGTCGCTGAGGTCTTAGTTGCCAACGAAATCCCCACACTGCTCTGCACAAGCGCTACACCCACACCTGTCGTCAGCTGGAACATTCTTAGCCACCAAGCAGCAGGCGGAGTCATCATTACCGCAAGCCACAACCCAGCTGAATGGAATGGGTTTAAATATCGAACCAGCTATGGAGGGAGTCCGTCGCCTGAAATCATAACCGCACTAGAAGAAGAGATCGGTATTGCCGAACCCTTAGGTAAAACCCCCACGAAAGAACCCTTGGCCGACAAGAGGCAACAAATAACCAACCTCGACGGGAAGGATTCCTACGTCAACCATTTAAGAACAATCACCGATCTGGGACCGATACGAGGTGCTGGGTTATCTCTGGTAATTGATGCCATGCACGGAGCTGGCGCAGGTTTCCTCAGCACCCTTTTGGACGGTGGATCCACTGAAACGCGAGAACTACGCAGTGAAAGAAATCCCTCATTCCCAGGGATGCATAATCCTGAACCAATAGCTAATAACCTTAGGATGCTCTCAACAGCAGTGGGTAACTCTGCGGCCGATGTCGGCTTGGCACTAGATGGAGACGCAGACCGCCTAGGAGTAATCGATAACAATGGAAACTACATAACATCGCTACAGATATTCGCTCTACTTGCATACTACTTGCTCGAAGTAAGAAACATTCGAGGTCCAATTATAAAATCCATCACATTAGGAAACATGGCGCTCAAGCTGGCCCATATCTACAATGTCCCCATATTCGAGACAGGTGTTGGGTTCAAACACATCGCACCCATGATGGTTGGGCAAGATGCAATTCTTGGCGGTGAAGAGAGCGGAGGATACGCTTTTCGCGATCACCTCCCCGAGCGTGACGGTATCCTGAGCGGCATTCTGTTACTCGACTTAATTGCTCGGACCGGAAAAAGTTTGTCTGCTCTTCTCGAAGAACTCTACGGGCTAATCGGTCCACATCACTATGATAGAGTTGACCTGAAGTTCGACCGCCAAGATAGACAAACGTTAATATCTCGTCTGAACGATTGCCCTCCGAAGATTCTTGCGGAGACGCGAGTCACGAAAATTGACCATGTTGATGGGATACGCTTCCATTTAGAAGATGGGGCTTGGGTCATGCTTCGCTTCTCTGGTACGGAGCCCCTACTCCGAGTTTATGCAGAGGCAGAGAATCTCGAACGCGTAGGGAGAATCTTGCGAGACGCCCAAGACTTTGTTGGAATTTAAGAACGCCTCCAGATTGACGAGACACTTAGATGTTGATTTCCGTTGTCCGGCCTGAGACAATTGAATAACATACGTTATGGGAAACTGGGAGTAGGTGCGCAATGGGATTCTTGAGGGGTATAGGGCTTCCAGAGTTGCTAATAATCCTGACGATCGTGCTTTTGCTTTTTGGGTCGACGCGTCTTCCACGCCTTGCTTCATCCATGGGAAAGGCGATCAGGGAGTTCCGGAAAGCAACAGATGACGGAAAGCCCAAGAGAGGCACCTCCAAGCGAACTAAATCAAAGGCCACGCCGCCCAAGTGAGCCCTACTAAAATAGTCTTATATGAGAGTAACTATATCCTCGCATTCTAGGCATAATCTCTAGATTCAGCGTTACCGTAGGCGACTAAAAGCATATGCCTGTCGATTGTCCAGTAGGAGCAAGCTCTTGGAACAAGACTATGGCCTCCCTCTATTAGAGGCAGCTCACCAAACTGGCATATTTATTGCGCCAGGTGACTTCCCAAGAGAATCCACTGCAATTGTTAATGGACTAAACCTGCACTACCTCGACTGGGGAAACCCCAGACACCCTGCTATTGTGTTCATCCATGGGTATGCCCAAAATGCTCACACTTGGGATTTTAGTGCTCTCGCTCTGCGAAATAATTTTCACGTTATCGCTATCGACCTGCGCGGACACGGGGAATCGGATTGGTCCTCTCAAAACGATTACAGCATCCAAGCGTATCTGAGCGATCTAACAGAAATGATCAGGCACTTAGGACTGCACTCTGTAACCCTTGTGGGTCTTTCGCTAGGAGGCACCATCGCATATTCATTCGCGGCGCTACACCCCGAAAAGATAGACCGATTGGTTGTGGTCGACACTGGTCCAGAACTAAATACTCGTGGACGGGGACGAATACGGCGGTTCACGAGCAAGTTAGACATCCTGGATTCCTTTGATCTGTTTGTCGCCCGCGCCATGAAGTACAATTCTCGCCGCCCAGAGTGGCAAATACGTGGCAGCTTGCGTCACAGCCTGAGGAAGCTGCCTGACGGAAGATGGACATGGAAATATGACCCCGCACTGAGAGATCCTAAACTGATCGCTCCCAAGAGACCTCAAACTTCTGAGGAACGCTGGACTCTGTGGGAAAGTATCAAGTGCCCTACGTTGCTAATTAGAGGGGAGCAGAGCGATCTACTGGATAGAACCGTGGCGGAGCGGATGAAGCACACGCTCCCCGGTAGCCAATTTATTGAGGTCGCTGGTTCAGGCCACCTCGTTCCTGGTGATAAACCTTTGGCTTTCCAGTCCTCACTACTTCGATTCCTCAAGATGGATTCCTGTCTAGATATTCCCTGATCGTCTGGACATTTCTCTGTCGACAATGGTAGCCGCCGGACGTATAATCGCGTATTCGTTCACCATCAATCCTGTTTCGGAGGACTCTGTGAATATAGACGTTGGCGCCAAGGCCCCTGATTTCACCCTGAAATCCGACCAGAATCAAGACATCTCTCTGGCGTCCTACTGCGGATCAAAGATTGCCATCCTCGCATTCTTTCCTTTTGCGTTTACGGGTGGCTGAGCACATGAACTAACTTCTTTTCGGACTCGCCACAAGGAGTTCGAAGAGCTAAATGCTCAAGTCTTGGGCATCAGCGTGGATAGCCGGCACTCTCTCAAACAATTTGGTAGCGGCTTGGGAGGCTTGCCCTTTCCCTTAATAGCAGACTTCTTCCCCCATGGAGCAGTCGCGAAAGATTATGGGGTTTTTAATGAAGAGAATGGCGCATCCCGACGTGCTGTCTTCATCGTTGACAAGAGTGGAGCAGTGCAATGGGCAAAGGTGTACTCAAGCCCACCAGACATGGATGAATTGCTACAAGCTATCCGGCACTTGGTTGAGTGACGCGATAAGAAGACATCGGTTACCGAGGCAAACCAATTAGAGTAGCACGGGGATCACCTAAAGCCGTCGCGCTTGGGGCATGATCAGACTAATTACGAAAATTAGAATCAGACAAATCGACCCCATAAGGATCAAAGCCGAAGACGCTCCGGCAGCATCAGCAATAAATCCGGCCAGCGCACTCCCAAGTGGCATAAGCGCGTGATCTAAATGATATGCACTCATAACCCTCCCTTGAAGCGGTACAGGCGTGATCTTCAAGATAAGTGTATTCCCGGACGTCATGAATAAGGACTGGCTCGCGCCAATCAGTACCATCACAACGAATGCTAACCCAACCCAAGGGACAGATCCCAACACTATCAATAGGGATCCAAACAACACCCCCCCACCTACTAGTAACCATCCTTTTCTTTTAACATCTCCCATGGAGGCAACTGCCAATCCGCCGGATAAAGCGCCGAAGCCAGCCGCGGACAGCAACAGTCCATAGCCACCTGGGCCAATTCCAAACACGGTGTCAGAAATTACCGGGAGCAGCGTGTTGTAGGGCATAGCGAAGGTAAATACTACGAGAGAGGTAAGAATTAACGACAAGATATTCCGACTATGGATAACATAGCTGATGCCCTCAAGTAATTGTTTCTTAGCGCCTCCTGTAATCAAGCTGCGCCCTTCTGAACCTCTCAAGAGCAAAGTCGTGACGACAACGAGCAAGAAAATGGTTGCCGCCGCGGCATAGGCAAATCGGACGTCTCCTCCATCCTTCCAAATGAGCAACCCGCCAAGGGCTGGACCAAGCACGCGCGTGGAATTGGTCGCGACATGATTCAGTCCCATCGCATTTAGCAAGAGATGCGATGGGACAAGGCGCGGGACAAGCGACTGCCGCGCTGGCTGATTGAACGCCATCGAGCATCCCATGAGTCCAGCCGCGACATACACATGCCAGATTTCAACACGTCCCGATACCACTAATAGGAACATCCCTAGATATCCTGCGAAGCTGACGGTCTGACAGCATAATAGGACGACTTTCTTATTGAACCTATCAGCGGCCAATCCCGCTGGAAGAGCTAAGAAAACTTGCGGCAGAGAACGAACAAGGTTAGTGAGGCCAATGTCTAACGCCGAACCGGTTAGCTTCCATACGAGCCAGTTCCTAGCAATGTTCTCCATCCACATCGCTCCGGACCAGCCCAGCATGCCAACCCAGACCAGACTAAAATCACGATATTTCAACGATAAGAAAATATCTCTCAGTGGTTTGCGCGGAGCATCAGACACTACGATTCTCCACAGTTTTCGGGTGGCAAAATGTGTCCCAGCCAAACACGCAATTCCCCTAGAAGAGCTCTGCTGATTTCATGCCCAAAGGCATCTTCTCTGTAATCCGGAATAAAGCCGAGTCGCTCTAAAAAGGTCCGAGCCTGCCTCGCGCTATCAACGGACACAAGTTCGTCTCGAACCCCATGGGAAATGAAGACGCGTTGCGAGCGTTTTGAGCTGGTCTTCCCGCCACCCGAATTACTCTTTTCGATTGGAGGGATACGTGCTTCCAAAGTTTCGAGATCTGGAAGTACGCTGCTTAATGCGACCAGCCCGCGAAACATCTCGGGCCTAGCGAGACCATACCGATAGGTCATCCCTCCTCCCTGAGAAAATCCGATCATCACAGCATTGCCATCAAGGACTTCAAATTTTGAGAACACCTCGTCAACAAACACTCCCAGCATCTCCTCAGCTTTCCACGCAAATTCTTCTGCAGCTGAACCTCCTGGTGGGGTCCATCCGAAGCCAACTCTACCGTCTGGGAGGCGCAACTTAAGGGGGGCATTTGGGGCGACGTAAGTATATCTGTTTTCCCCTAGGAGAGGAGCCAGGCCAGCCAAGTCCCCCATATGAGACCCGAATCCGTGTAGGAGAATAATTAATGGGGTCGCTGTACTCGGAACATGTGAATCTGAGGATACTACCAGATAGTCTAGTGATTGCCCTTTATAGGATTCCGTCTTCATCACGACACCTCTTTGGAGGTTGAATCTAGCCGAAGTTCCACAACTTGCACCATCGATCACGAGATGTTAGCCTGCCGCTAGCGAAAGGAGGTGAGAGTCGATGAATGATAGTAGCTCCTGTACCAACCCGGCTCTTCCGCCACAAGGAGACTCCATCTCGTAGCGAGCCTCATCGTGGTTGTGAATCCGAGATTGAAAAGGGGCTCATATGAGCCCCTTTTCAATTTAACCAGGTAGCCCATGTGCACGTGCCGCCAGACTTAACCCATGCAATGCTCCCTCAAGTACTCTCTCTTCAACCGAATAGGAAATTCGGAAATGGCCCGGTCCTCCAAATCCCACACCAGGCGTAACCAACACACGGTGACTAATCAGTTCTTGTGCAAATGCAACATCATCCGCAATGGGTGCTTTCGGGAAAAGATAAAAAGCGCCCTGAGGGTGGACAAATTGATACCCCATATCCTCGAGGCTTCTACAAAGCCGGTCACGCTGCGTTTGGTACCAGCCGACATCGACGTTAAGGTCTATCGAGGCTTGTACGGCACGCTGCATCATTGCAGGAGCATTGACGAAGCCAAGTACACGAGTGGAGTATGTTAGTCCTTCAATCAATTCTAACTTCCCATTGAAGTCAGGATGTACAGCAATGTAGCCAATGCGTTCCCCTGCTAATGAGAGATCTTTTGAAAATGAAGTTGCTACGATGGTGGGAGAGTAGAAAGGATAAACGTACGGATATTCCAGTCCATCGAAAATTATCCTTGCATAAGGCTCATCACTAATGAGATAGATGAGCGTATTCAGCTTCTCCGAGAGTTTCGAAAGTAACGCACCTAGGCTTTTCAACATCTCGGGGGAGTAAACTACCCCCGTTGGGTTATTTGGTGAATTGATGATGATCGCCCTGGTTGCGGAAGTAACTTCTTCCTCAATCACACCTAGATCCAATTGAAAGTCCTTGCCGGTAGGAATTGCGCGAACGCTACCCCCATGATTCCCTGCATACGCTATATACTCCCAAAAGAACGGCGCTGGGACCAATACTTCCTCTCCAGGATTGAGGATCGTCTTAAAAATAACATTCAGGGCACCCCCGGCCCCGGACGCCATGATAATCTCATTCTCCGTGAAAGAAAGACCAGTTTCTCGCGCCAAACGGGATGCCACAGCCATCCGAGTTTCCTTGATTCCTGCATTCGGCATGTACCTATGCATGCCAGGAATAGGTGCTTCAGCCAATCTTCGGAGTTCTTGATGGAACTCTTTAGGTGGTTCTAGTACAGGATTACCTAACGAAAGATCAAAAACTTGATCGTCACCAAACTGTTTCTTCATCTCAAGCCCCAACTCGAACATACGCCTAACCCACGACGAGGCTTCTAGGGCCTTTCGAACGCTCTGAGAAATAGACACGATGTTCCTCCTACTCTTCAACAATCCTTATAAAGACCGTACGGTTAGATTTTCTGGCAGCCGCTTTATTAATCAAAAATGTTTAGAATAAAGGTGCGCCCTTCTAGCTCTAATGAGTCAATTGCTACTGGGATTATATAATACAAAACAATTCTAATTAATACGGAACAGGCTCATGTCCTACACACTATATATTGTGGGCACTCCTATCGGGAATCTAGAGGATGTGTCTCTGCGCTGCTTACGCATCTTGAGCGATGTCTCGTTGATCGCTGCGGAAGATACGCGTGTAACTAGAAAACTGCTCTCCCGTTACGATATCCATACACCTCTCACCAGCTTCAATCAACGTAACTGGAAAGGCAAGATGCCAAAGCTCCTCGAAGTACTAAAAACAGCAGATATTGCATTAGTTACTGACGCCGGCACTCCAAATATCAGTGACCCAGGCCACGAATTAACTACTGGTGCAGTTCGAGACGGAGCGCAACTTTCCGTAATTCCTGGCCCTTCTGCGCTTACAGCAGCAGTCTCTCTCTCCATGCTGCCATCAGACCGATTCATCTTCATCGGCTTTCTCCCACGAAGAACAACCCAGCGGCAGCGCGCTCTCATGGAACTTTCGGATCAACGAATCCCCATCGTTGCATTCGAATCACCGCATCGGCTGCTTGCCTGCATGAAAGATATCCTCAGCACGCTTGGCGACCGCCCGATAACGGTATGTAGGGAACTTACCAAGGTACATGAAGAAGTATACCGCGGTACCGTCAGTGAAGCCTTACTCCACTTCAGTCATCCCAGAGGTGAATTCACTTTAGTCATCCAAGGTGCCACAAATCTCAGACAGAGTCCGAATATTGACGCTGCGCAGCAAGCCCTGCTCGACTTATCACTGAGAGGGATGAGCGCAAAAGACTCGGTTGCACAAGTCTTCCCGTTGACTTCACTTTCCCGACGCGATCTCTACAAGCTCTGGCTGGCACTCCCGCGTCCGGAAGAGAGGAGCATCTAAGGTATGTCCTCCCCTGGAATGTTTCTAGCCAAACGGTTAAAAGCGCGCGCACTCCAAAAGCTAATCGAAGAACCAAGTGAGTTGCATGCGGCAGGACATACACTTTATCGAAAGCCTGGCAGCTGTATCTCTTCTAGCATCATAAGTCCAGAATTAGCTGCCTTCCTTGAACCTTACATAGCTCGCTCAGACTCGGGCGCAGTTGTTCTCTGGGATCATCCACGCGGCTATCTTATCCTGCCACCCTTCCCGGTCGAACAAGATGTCACTCTCCAGGGGTGGGACCTCGCCCCCTTGAAGGAGATAATGAGTAAACAATTAGTGATTGGTGTGATCTTAATCAGATTGGGGCGCTATGCGATCGGGGTCTATCGTGGGCAAACTCTCATTTCGTCAAAGACGGAAGGTAGATACGTCCACGGGCGAAACCGAGCAGGAGGATCTTCACAGCGACGGTTTGAGAGACGCCGCCAAAAACAGATTGACCAACTCTTCGACAAAGTATGTCACATGGTCCGGAGTCACCTGGCGCCCTACGAAAAGCAACTAGAGCACCTCTTCCTAGGCGGGGAAGCCCACACTATCCGCTCTTTCCTGAAACACTGTGACACTATCGACCAATTTACACCGCGGATCCGCCGTCCGATATTAAATATGCGCTCACCAAACCAAGCCTCCCTCGAAGAGGCAAGAACTGAGATCTGGGGAGGTCAAGTCTACGTGATATCTGAAGAGCCTCTCCCATAGATCATCCTGTGGCCAGACAACGTGGTGAGATATCGCGAGGGATACCCTGTAATCGAAGCGATTCAGAACGCATAAAAGGATACGTATATAATCTGCCTGATTGACTCGCCGCATACATCCTAATCTACTCGGTGAATAAATTCTGAGGAGGAATGCCAATGCTATATGAATCGGAACAAGGAAACATCTCCATTGCACTAGCTGGCGACGCTATGATTACACGCCAGATGCGACCCTTCCGTGAGGAAAATTTCCTTAAGATGCAGAGTTTGCTACAAAATGCGGACGCGAGCATCGTGAACTTAGAGATGCTCTTCCACAACTACGAGATGAGTTGGCAAGGGAAATCTTCCTATTCATTTCAGGTGTCCTCGCCAAACAACCTTACTGACCTAAAATGGCTAGGCTTCGATGTGGTTACCACCGCGAACAATCATTCGTACGATTACTCCGAGACGGGATTCCTGGAAACATTAGCCCATTGTAAGGATCATGAATTACTACAAGCTGGAGGAGGAAACAATCTTAACGAAGCACGCGCGCCAGCGTATCTGGATACACGCGGCGGACGAGTCGCAGTAATGGCGGGAACCAGCACTTTCTCAGACGACTCTCGAGCCGGTCACGGGCGGCTTGATTTTCCGGGAAAACCTGGGGTCAACGCTCTACGTCACAACACAGTACACTACGTCCAAAAGCACGTGTTTGACGCGTTGGGAACGGCCAAGGTCGAGCTCGGTTACAGCGAGAAAGAAAGGGTTGCCCGGGAATTCGTTCCTATTGCCTCCTCTCCTCCAGTTGACCCGGCCACCGATCTTCACCTATTCGGCAATCATTTCCGGATTAGCGAACGCTACTCGATCGAAACTCAGTGTCACCGAGAAGATCTAGAGGGAATCGCTCACTGGCTACGAGGAGCCGAGAAACAGGCTGATTGGCGAATCTATGGACTGCATTGTCACGAAAGTGGCACCTCCGGGGAATTCCATGGTGGCTCAAGAATTGCGCCTCCGAAATTCCTTGAGGAATTCGCGCGCTTTACAATAGACCAAGGATGTCAAATGTTTTTCGCGCATGGCCCTCATTTCTTGCGTGGGATCGAGATCTACAAAAACCGTCCAATCTTCTATAGTCTGGGCAATTTCATCTTCCAAAACGAGACGGTCCAATGGGTTCCGGAACCTGCATACTCTGGGCTTAGCCTAGGCCACCATGACACACCAGGAGATTGGGGTTGGGCACGTTCTGATGGCGCGAGATACGGATTCGCCGCAGATCCGGTATTTTATCGGAGCGTTCTTCCTGTTTGCACCTATTCAAATGGCGATCTGAAAGACATAAAGCTTTATCCACTAGATTTAGGTTTTCGGCGCCCAATCGGACAGCGCGGTAGACCCATGTTGGCCGGGCATACCGTTGCCCAACAAGTATTGAAGTGGTTACAAGATGTCTCTCGACCCTACGGTACCGAGATTGCGATTAAAGGGGACGTTGGCGTAATTCAACTTTAGTCGTCCGCACCCGCGGCGTTACAACGCAGAAGCCAACTCTAGGATATTAGCTTAGACAATATCTAAGCTAATATCCTATCTCCATACAGCTTCACGGAATTGTCCCACAAAATCTTCCGCTTGGAGGATTCCGGAATATCCTGTTCTAATAAACTCTCAACTGCACGGTCAGGATCTGGAGCATCATCATGAGGGTAATCAGTGTTCCATACAATGTAGTCCTCACCGACTAGCAGTACGGAGGCTTTTAATCCGAATTCATCACCATCACAAGCCACAAAGCCTTGCCGTTTAAAATACTCACTTGGTTTAAGAGGAAGAGCCTCGGAATCAAACCACATACCTTGTCGGCTATTTCTTAGGCAGTGGTCATCGAGTCGACCAAGCCAGAACGGAAGCCAGCCCGCGTTACCTTCTAGAAGCGAAATGCGCATTTTGGGAAACTTCTCTAAGAGTCCCAGCAGTACCATGTGCCCTAAGGAAATCATATTTTCAAAAGAGAACCCCATCGCATGTTCCAGTGCCACTTCCGGGCCCGAGACCATATGACGAGGTTGATATCGGGTGCCCACATGCGGATCTCCACTACGGACACCGTGGAAAGACATAGGGAAATCCAGTTCCTCTGCTAACGCCCAGAAGGAATCATAGTCGGCGTGGTTCCAAGGCCGCCCTTTCGCAGGTCTAGGAACCACTACTGTCACCGCGCCTAGTTCCTCGATAACTCTACGCGCTTCCTTAACAAGTCCCGGAATATCATGTTGATCCGGCATAACTCCAACCATTTTGAGTTTTGAAGCGTCAGTATCCGCAAAGGACCTAGCCCAATTGTTGTAGGCACGCGCACAAGCCCAGAGAAGATCCTGATCCGCGCCTTCAGTAATCGCTCGCATCGGAAGAGGAAAATTGTCGATCAGAACTTGTTTATCCCATCCATAGCGGTCCATGTCGAAGACTCGACTTTCGGCCGAAAATTCCGCTTCGAATGCCTCACCGAATTTCTGGGGGATGAAATCCTCTACCTTCTGAACAGCCTTGCGCTTGTTGTCACCGCCCTGAATTGTTCCCTTTCTTCGGGTACCTTCCGGGAATAGTTCCCCTGGGAGAAACCACATGCCTTTCCCGCCAGACCATTCCCATTCTTCTCGAGGCCCCACTTTGGGGCGCCTGTCGTAATACTCGGACTCCATAAAGTCACTCCATAAATCATAAGGCTCAGCAATGTGTGCATCGGCATCAAGGACTTTATACGTCTTATACATTGGATATCCTCCTTAGGCAAAATGACAATTCGCACTGTAGGGCTGCAAGCACGCCATGTCAAGAATCGCCGCGAGCCGCTACCGTCGGATATGTTAGAATCTCTTCTCAAGACCGAGGCCTCCGCCCGCGAGTCACGACTCTAAAATTTCGAGGCGCAGTGAGAATGAAGGAACGTGTATTAATAGGTGTGGCGTGGCCCTACGCTAACGGCTCTCTGCATATTGGCCACATTGCGGGGGCGTACCTTCCCGCTGACATCTTCGCCCGGTACCATCGCTTGAACGGCAATCATGTGCTCATGGTTTCAGGAAGCGACCAACATGGAACACCCATCACAATACGTGCTGAACAAGAAGGCGTAACTCCCAAGGAACTGGTCGCAAAGTATCATGCGGAGTTCGTTGAGATATGGGACCGTCTGGGAATTTCTTGGGACTGCTTTACATCGACAGGAACGGATAACCACCGGGAAGTAGTCCACGACATCTTCACTAAGTTATACAAGCGTGATTATATTCGCGCTGAAACAACTAGCCATCCATACTGCGAGCAGGATCGTCGCTTCCTCCCGGATCGCTACGTCGAAGGAACCTGTCCAAATTGCAACTATCACCTAGCTAGGGGTGACCAATGTGAGAAATGCGGCCAGCCCAGAGACCCAGAGGAGTTGATTGATTGGCGCTGCCGAATCTGTGGGACGGCTCCGATTCTCCGCGAGTCAGAGCATTTCTTTTTGCGTCTGAGCATGCTGAGAGATGTGCTAATCCCGTGGGTTAAGCAGGCTGACGGCCGCTGGAGAGCAAACGTCCATCGCTTCACGCTTAACTGGATCACAAGCGAACTAAAGGATCGACCGATTACGAGGGATATCGATTGGGGCGTGTCCGTACCCTTAGATGGCTATCAAGACAAGCGGATCTATGTTTGGTTCGAAGCGGTCATCGGCTACTTGTCAGCTTCAATCGAATGGGCTAAACAACAACGGAAACCTGATGAATGGAGACGATTCTGGCAGGACCCAGCCTGCAAATCTTATTACTTCATAGGCAAGGATAACATCGCTTTCCACGCAATCATCTGGCCAGCGATGCTGATGGCATATGGTTCCTATGATCCGAAGGGTAAGAAAGGGGAATACAACTTACCATTTGACATTCCTTCCAATGAATTTCTCACCCTCCAAGGCGAGAAGATCTCAACATCACAGAATTGGGCTGTTTGGGTCTCGGATTACCTCGAGCGTTTTGAGCCAGATCCGCTCCGATTTTACTTCTCGGCCAACATGCCCGAGTCAGGGGATGCCGACTTCTCATGGGCAGAGTTCGTACGTAGAAATAATGATGAACTGGTCGCGACATACGGCAACTTGGTCCATCGAGTCCTAACTCTGATAACTCGTTACTTTGAGGGGATTGTTCCTAGAGCCCAATCCCTATCTCACCAGGACACAGCACTGATGGAGCTTGCTACAGTGACCCTCGGAGCCGTAAGCGATAGTTTGGCAAAATGTCGGTTCCGAGAAGCTATCTCGATCGCTATGAGGCTGGCATCCGAGACAAACCGGTACCTCGACAAAAAGGCTCCGTGGCATGAGGTCAAAGAAGACACAGCTCTCGCTGCTAACACATTGTGGACTGCTCTTAACTCGATCTCCACCTTGAAGACGGTCCTTTCACCATTCCTGCCATTTACTAGTAGAAAACTCCATGCTATGGCCGGATTCCCAAAAACCATCGAAGAAATCGGCTGGGAAATCCAACCCCCCCAGGTAGGCCAGGTGATCTCCAACCCTACCCCGCTGTTCTCGAAAATCGACCCCGCAGTAGTGGAGCGCGAAGAACAACTGCTTGCCACGCGTAGTGGCCGATGAGAACCTCTCACGACAGGGCACGTTCACTTCAAGAAGCTTTCGCGCGATTCGCCCCATTGGTGCGCAAGGACCTTACAAAGGTAAGAAGGAATCTTGACGTCTTACCCAAAACTGCTCCCCATCTACTCAAGAAAATTTTGGAACATTCGGTCATGTCTCCTGGCAAGTTGATGCGCCCTGCTCTCGTCATCTTGGGCACTCAGCTTCATGCAAAGCCGAATGCAGGAACAATCCTAGTTGCAACAGGAATGGAATTACTACATATCGCCTCACTCATCCACGACGACACGGTAGACGAAGCCGCCCTCCGACGCGGTCGAAAAACTGTCGCACGTACATGGGGATCACAATTAGCAGTACTCACCGGAGATTATGTTTTCGCCTCAGCGGCTAAGTTCGTCTGCGACACAGGTAGCATACAACTTGTCCGCCGTTTTGCTGAGACGATAATGGATCTTTCTAGCGGGGAACTTATGGAACGGTTCTCGGCTTTCAACCCGAATCAGAAGTGGCCCGACTATCAAGATCGAATCTTTAAGAAGACCGCTTCATTATTTGCCGCATCGGCTGAGTCTAGTGCGCTCCTGCATAATGCTTCATTAGAAACAATCTCTGCCCTGAGATCCTACGGAACAAACATGGGAATGGCCTTCCAAATCGTCGACGATATTCTTGATTTTACTGGAGCATCAGATGCGTTCGGGAAACCCGTCGGGCAAGATCTGGCAAACGGAACCCTGACCCTTCCATCGATCCTATTACTCGAGCAATATCCAAAACAAAACCCGATCAAAGCCTTATTTGCCCAAGAGGACATTGAATCCAATCTACGCTGGGCCTTGGAGATGGTTAATAACTCAACTGTCATCAAGGATTCTTACACGGTGGCAAATCATTACAGGGACAAAGCAATAAAGTCGCTGGATCTGTTCCCGGATTTACTACCAAAGGAAGCTCTAATCGAGATGGCGGAATACGCCCTGTCGCGCGATAGGTGACCGGATAACAAGCTGTTCCGATGGGATCTTATCTATAACCGCTAACCTCTGGCAGCTACTCGAACTATTACCCTTCCCACACCACCTGCCCATTGATAACTGTCGCTAGGACCTTATTTTCATTCCATTGTCCGATGTTAGTATCAAAAGGATCTTGATTAAGAACAACCATATCTGCTAGCATCCCAGGCCGAATACTGCCCATGAAGTGTGACGCACCAGCAGCCCTCGCTCCTCCTTGGATCGCTATTCGGATAGCTTCTTCTACGCCAACCCCTTCATTGGGTGAACCAAGCATATTGCCAGCCTGAGTTCGTCGAGTCACCGCAGAGTACAACTCTACGAGCGGGTTCGGCATTTCAACAGGTGAATCTGACCCGAATGCAAGATCGAGTCCAGCGTTGTGTAAAGATCCTATCCTGTAGAGCCATTGGTGATCGTCAGCAGGGATCGCCCTTTGGTACCGCTCGCCGGAGTAATAGATAAACCCAGGATTCGTGACCACCATTGCCCCTGCCTCACGAATTTCCCGAAAAGATTCCGGCGGTAACTCCGAAGCGTGTTCTATGCGGTGTACGACTTTCCCGTGGGCCGGGTTCGCATGATCTTTCAGAGCTTTTGCGACGGCGTGAACTGTATGAGCTTCTACAGCATGGATGGCGACCGGGAATCCATGTCTTTGAGCAGCTGACAGGGAAGATAAAAGTTCCACCCCCGGATCGGGCATTATTTCGCCCGTAATAGTGCTCATCACGATTTTTGCATGTCCCAGCCACAATTTAGGCGACCCGCCACCATACATTAATCCCCGATCTACAAAGTCATTAAGGTTTTGTATTCCAGGCAGAAATACGACTCTCGAGGCAATCTTATCATTCTGTATAAACGAGGATAATAGGTCCCAACGAGAAGTATTGTTTAATGCCGACGCGTCTTGGACAGTCGTAAGACCATGGGACAGCAACCAAGAATCAGCGAATTCGATTCCTCGTGTTAATTCTGAGCTAGACAGGCGCGGAATACGACTATCGATGTATTCATCCATCTCAAACAAGAGGCCAGTAGGCTGCCCGTCTTGGTCTCGTTCGATCCTTCCGTCAATCGGGTCAGGAGTTTCGCCACGAATCCCTACCGCTCGTAATCCAGCGCTGTTGAGAACCATGGCATGTCCCGAACGATGGGTCAATTTCACCGGGTTCACAGGCGTCACTGAGTCCAAGTCATTTCGGTTTGGATGGCGGCCCTCCGTCAACGCGCTGTCATCATAGCCCCATCCCCGAATCCAAACTCCCGGCGGGGTGCGTTTGACTAGGTCTGAAACCGTATAACTTAATTCCTTGAGTGACGTAACGGCGGTCGCCGTGCAGTCCAACGAAATGAGCCGGGAAGCGAGGCCGAGAAGGTGGAGATGTGCGTCATGAAAGCCTGGAAGGACGGTCGCTCCTCCAGCATCTAATACCTTTGTTCCTGGTTTTCTCAGTCCGGATACCTCATCCTGACGCCCGAGATAAACGATCACCCCTTTCTGAACACCAATCAGCCCAACATGCTTTTCAAGCGAAGGCCCCAGTGGGTAGACAACTGCGTTATGGATAATCAAATCGAGGGGCTCCAAAGCGGCCCTCCAGAACGAGGTCAACACCTCATGCAGAAAGAAAGAGAATTAACGGGAACCAGTTAGATTAACGATTTGTGCGGCAGCTGCCTGTTCATCAGCATGGTATGAACTCCTTACAAGAGGACCTGATGCCACGTGACGAAATCCAAGACGCATTCCGTCTCGCTGAAGCTCTGCGAATTCATCCGGATGGTAGTACTTCGCAAGAGGGAAGTGAACGGCAGACGGACGCAAATATTGGCCTATAGTGAGAAGCTGACAGCCGGACGTCCTGAGGTCCGTCATTGTTTCCCGGATCTCATCGACTGTCTCCCCTAGTCCCACCATCATCCCGGACTTAGTCGGTATATCTGGGGCCATCAAGGAAGAAAGTTCTAGGAATCTCAAAGATCTCTCGTAGTTGCCTTGCGGCCTGACTCTGCCATAAATTCTTCTGACCGTCTCAATATTATGGTTTAACACATCAGGACGCGCTTCTAGAACGGTCGCGAGTGCTTGTTTACTTCCCCTGAAGTCAGGAGTGAGCACTTCAATCTTACATGTCGGCAGATAAAGCCGGATTCTCCGTATACATTCGGCGAAGATTTCTGCGCCCCCATCAGGGAGATCGCCGCGGTTCACGGAGGTAATCACCACATACCGCAAACCTAGATGCTCCACGGTTCTAGCTAGCCTCTCAGGTTCTCCCAAGTCTAGAGGAGAAGGACGGCCAGTCTTAACGGCACAATAATGGCATCTCCATGTACACGTATCACCGAGGATCATGAACGTCGCGGTTAGGCGGTCCCAACAGTCTCCGATATTGGGGCAGCGAGCTTCTTCACAAACAGTATGTAAGTCTCCGTCCCGAATCAGGCTCTGCAATTGATGGAAGTTGCCCCCTGCAGGCATTGGCACCTTCAGCCACTCGGGGAGCCGTCGATGTGTTGACGCATTCTTTTGAGCAGACATGGATAATATGATACCAGACGTAATGCATATTCCTCTAGGGTTGGGGATGATGTCAGCCGCTGGTACAATGGGCTTGGAGGAGTAGCATGAACGACCCCGTGCGTGTCCGGTATGCGCCAAGCCCCACCGGAGAACCCCATCTCGGCAACATTCGAACCGCACTGTTCAATTGGCTATTCGCTCGCCACCACGGTGGGAGGTTTATCGTAAGGATTGAAGACACCGATCAACAGCGTTATATCCCACAAGCTATACCTGCTATCTTAGATGCGTTGACCTGGCTTGGGCTGACGTGGGACGAGGGCCCTAACCCAGATTCCGCGGAAGATATCGGACCTTTCGCCCCATATACTCAATCGGCACGACTAGAGCACTATCATCAGATTGCAACGGGACTCCTATCAAGGGGCCTCGCTTATCGGTGCTACTGCACACCTGAGCGACTGGCACAAATGCGCGAGGAACAGCGCACAGGTGGCCTGGAAGTCGGGTATGACCTCCGCTGCAGAACCTTGTCTGATAAAGAACTCCGGCATCTGAGCCAAGCCTCTGTGAGCCATGTAATTCGGTTTAAGGTGCCTTCAACCGGGATAACAACGGTGAACGACCTAATCCGCGGCCACGTGGCATGGGAGAACAAGCTCTTAGACGACTTCGTTATCCTAAAATCCGATGGGTTTCCAACGTATCATTTAGGCGTCGTCACAGACGATCATCTCATGAAAATCTCCCATGTGCTACGCGCTGAAGAATGGCTTCCATCAACGCCGAAACACCTTCTGCTATATGCCGCCATGGACTGGACTCCTCCACATTTCGGACACCTTCCAATGCTCTTAGGCCCGGATAGAAGCAAGCTTTCCAAGCGACATGGGGCAACATCGACGCTGGCCTACCGCGAACTGGGATTTTTACCAGAAGCGACCTTAAACTTCCTCGCTCTCCTCGGTTGGTCACTTGACGATCAAAGTGAAGTGATAACCCGAGAGACCATTGTTTCAATGTTTTCCTTAGAGCGAGTGAATCGTTCTCCAGCAATTTTCAACATCGATAAACTCTCTTGGATGAATGGAATCTACATACGCAAATTATCTATAGGCGGGCTGGCCGACAGATTGCTGCCGTTTCTGGAGCAACCTGAAGCGGATGGTGGACTCCCTGACAAAATTCGACGCCCAATTGATCGGGATTACCTCATGTTAATTACACCACTGATCCAAGAGCGTCTCAAAACTCTGGCCGAGGGCCCACTATGGGTCTCCTTCTTCCTCGAAGATGAAGTGAATCACGACCCAGCCATATTAGTCCAAAAGGGAATGGACCTGAACCATACTAAAAAGATCCTAGAAACCACCCTGATCCGCTTAGAGGCCTTGTCAAGCTGGGACCCCTTTGTTCTAGAGGACACCCTGCGATCGCTAGCCGACGAACTAGGTTTGAAGCCTGGGATACTGTTTGGTGCACTCCGAGCAGCAGTGACGGGACGGATCGCAACGCCTCCATTATTTCAAACACTGAGTGTCCTAGGACGCGATCGTTCTCTAGATCGTCTGAAGGCGGCAACTGTTTAACTGCCGTCGGCATCCTTTCCCCATTGACAGTTTGACGATACCGCATCAAATTAGTGATCGCGACTGACCACCATCAACTGTAATACTGGCCCCGGTAATCATGTTCGCAGATTCCGAACACAAGAACGCCACAGTCTCGCCCACTGGCTCAGGCCATCCAAAGCGCCCCATAGGAAGATTGCGATCAATGAATTGTTCTACAACTTCAGGAGTGTTATTCCGTGTGAAACGATCCCAACTCCCTCCTTGAAATCGAATCGATCCGGGTGCAATTGTATTCACTAGAACGTTGTTCGGAGCGACTGTTAGGGCGATATTTTTGGAAAACGCAATCACTGAGGCCTTCGCCGCCATGTAAGAAGGCGCCCCCCCGTATTCACGACCGAAGACCGAAGAAATGTTAACAATACGCCCCCATTTGCGATCAATCATCCCCGGCAACACCAAGCGAGTAGTGCGAACCGTAGACAGAAGATTTAGAGCTATTGTATCTATCCAATCTTGATCGGTAGCCGAATCAAACTCGCGACCGCCTACCGTACCTCCAACATTATTTACTAAGATATCTATCTCCCCTAGATGAGACACCGCTTCGCTATATAGATCGCGACACCCGTCAGGCGTAGCAACATCTGCGAGTATACCTACACATTCATTATTAAATCCCCGTAATTCGGCGACGGCTGAATCTAGTTCTTCTTTGCTACGCGCACATATCGCTACTTTGCAGCCTTCTCGCGCTAACGCCAGAGCCGATTGACGCCCTAACCCGCGGCTCCCTCCTGTCACGATCGCAATTCTTCCCGCAATACCTAAATCCATTTTGCCTCTCCTACATTGAATCTCAGTTCGACATGCGAACAACAATCTGCTTAGGCGCTAATGACTGTGCTTTAGAACCTCATCGGCTTAGCCGTAATCATTAAGAAAGAAGATAAGCTACTTTATGGCGTCCCAGGCAGGATTCGAACCCGCGACCCGCTGCTTAGAAGGCAGCCGCTCTATCCACTGAGCTACTGGGACGTGCAAGGATTCTCACGAGTGAGAATGATACCTACCCCCTCGTCGGGGCGTCAACACGGCGCCTAAAACCAATTCCCCTTAATCCCAGCAGGGGTGGCTCTAGGTATTACTCGCAGCCTTGTTTTCCTAGTGCTTCAACCAGAGCTGCAGCGGTCCGCTCGGGATCATGTACCCACGGAGAATTCTTATCGGCTAAAGGACGCAGCGCAAGACAGCGGGTTAGCTCCATGCATATCGTTCGATCTACCTCCACTGCTGGACTACCAGCACAGGGATGATTAGAGCCAATCGGCGCAGGTAAGGCCTCAGCATCAGCAAGTACGACGTCAAACGGGTCCTTTGACCGTAGATATTCCAAAATTTTTAGGAGGAAATCAGAGAGCCGGTAACCTTCGGTTTCACCAGGCTTGATTACTAAGTTTCCTATGAACACTTTCTTGGCCTGACTTTCTGCAATTGCTTCAGCAATACCATTGACTAGTAAGTTAGGTAGCACGCTAGTAAAGAGATCCCCTGGACCAAGAACAACAGCATCAGCGGAACGAATAGCTTGAATTGCTCTTGGGTTAGCCGTCACAGTGGGCTGTAACATAATCCCTCTGAGGCCAACTGGGTTTGAACCTCTTTGGTCAATTGACGCTTCCCCTTCAAGCAAGCTACCGTCGTCAAGGATCCCGACGAGGTGGGTACTCGCTAGGGTTACAGGAAGAATCGACGCATTAACCCCCAGCAGTTGCGCGGCGATGCCTATCCCAGCCTCCAAAGAACCAAACTTGTCTGTTAACGCGGCCAAAAGCAGATTTCCCAAGCTATGATTGCCTAAATCAGTATTGCCCTGAAAGCGATACTCCATCAGATCGCGCAACGGCCCAACCTCGCGTTCAGGGTTCGACATAATCGTAAGACAGCGCCTTAGATCCCCCATGGCTGGAATACCAAATTCCTGACGTAAGCGCCCGGTACTCCCTCCACTATCCATTACAGTGACCACCGCAGTGAGATTGGGCGTGTATTCTTGCAAGCCCTTTAAGACGGCCGGACATCCAGTACCGCCTCCTATCACTACGATGTGCGGAGCATTGTTTACTCTAGATGCGTTCACAATGTTTAAACTACTTCCGTGGTCAATGTACGGTGACGCTCTTCGCTAAGTTCCTAGGACGATCAATGGGGCAACCCCGCTGTAGTGCACAGTAATAGGCTAAAATCTGCAAGGCAACCGACATTAAAAGAGGTGCAAGACGAGAGTCCGTTTGTGGCAGCAAGATCACTTGATCCGCAAGCGCGTCAACCTCTTGGTCTTGAGTATCAGTAATCACAACAATCGGCGATCCACGAGCTTTGACTTCTTTGATGGTGTTTAAGAGGCGCGTATAAGATCCCTCAGCGGATAACAGCACGATTACTGGTGTATCCGAGCCGAGAAGAGCGAAAGGCCCATGCTTTAACTCCCCAGCTGGATACGCTTCGGCATGGATGTACGCAATCTCCTTTAGTTTCAAAGCGCCTTCCATTGCAACGGGGATTTGAGATCCTTTCGCTATCAGGAAAGCACTTGCGTTAGGCGAAACGCGCTCCGCGGCGCGCATCAGTTCGCGATCAAGGGCTATTACTTCTTCAAGTTTTCTAGGAATCAGGCTGAGCTGTTCTATGAGTGGCCCTAAACCGTCGGAATCCGGTGGATATAGCTCTAGCCCTAGTAGTACAAGTGTAGTCAATTGGGCAAGAAAGGTTTTTGATGCGGCGACGCTGATCTCTGATCCTGCTTGTGTCTCTTCAATCCGATCCACGACTCTTGCAAGGCTACTCTGCGGATTATTAGTCACGGCGATAGTAGAATAACCCGCCTCGTGGGCGAGACGTGCTAACTCTATAGTATCAGCTGTCTCCCCAGATTGAGAAACAAGAATAGCCCAACGGTTTTCACCAGGGGATTCTCTAGGCTTGACTTCAGAAGCGATAGCCGAGAAAGCGCGAGGAGCCCCTAGGAGCGAGAAGAATCCGGCACCAAACTGCGCTGCATGAAACGCTGTGCCACAGCCAGCAAACAGTAGACTGTCAACAGGTTTGCCAGCAATGCTGACTGATCTGGACGCAAATTCTTCCCCCTGCTTGACACGGTCCGCGAGGATAGCCCTGACAATTCGCGGCTGTTCGTGGATTTCTTTCAAGAAATAGTGGTCGTATATCCCTTTATCCAGATCTCCGGCACTCCAAGTAACACGGTGAACCTTCCGTGAGGCCGGAATCTCGTTGTGCCAAACATTGACTTCTTGGCTTGATACTGTAGCAAGATCTCCATCCTCAAGATACGCGACCTTTTTGGTTAGGCCAAGTAGAGCAGGGACATCTGAAGCAATGACATTCTCTCCATTTCCCAAGCCAATTACTACAGGGCTTTCACGGCGTGCTGTCACCAAAACCTCACTGTCACTGCTAATCACAAGTAACGCATAAGTCCCTTCCATCTGTTTAAGTGCCTTCGCGACGGCTGCTGGAAGATCGCCATCATGATATTTTTCAATTAGGTGTGCGACCACTTCGCTATCGGTCTCTGAAGAGAACTCGTGCCCCTCATCCCGCATCTGTTCCCGTAGATGAAAGTAATTCGAAATGTCACCGTTATGAACGATTGCGATTTTGCCGCTGCAATCGACGTGGGGATGGGCATTCATGATAGAGGGATTTCCAACTGTGGCCCAGCGCGTGTGTCCAATACCCTGAACTCCATCCATCTTCGGGACCTTCGGGTCAAGGCGCTCAACGAACCCGGCGGTCTTGAAAACTTCCAGTCCGTTGCGGGTTTTGATCGCTATCCCACAAGAATCGTACCCGCGGTACTCGACGCGTCGAAGTCCATCCAGTAGCAATCCTCTCGCGTCCCTTGAACCTACATAGCCTACAATTCCGCACATACGACCGTCAGCATCCTCATATTTTCTTCCGAGGCGTTATTCTTGATTAGCACTTGCTCTTTATAAAACCGGCCCGGCCGCACCAATTCAGTACAGGGAACCGGGTTAGCTCATCGCCTACAACTCTCTATTTCGGTTTGGATAACTTCCTGTGAGTCATTCATAGGCTAATACTAGTGTATCACCACAGACCCCCGATCTTCACAACAATGTGCTTCAGATGCAGCTTTGTAAGCTTGTTTTGGATTTCCGGTTTATCCAAGTCGGAGATCAGGTCCGCTGAAAACTGAAGAAGCCAACCGTTATCGATGGCCGGAATTGTGTCGACGCGCAAGACGCAATCCGCTCCGGCCTGTCATACGACGAAACGGGCACTGAGCCTTCACTAGGACCAGTGCAAGTGCTCCATGATCAGGCGGCGGTCCTAGCGCTTTCCTCACTTGCGAACCATCTGAAAAAGATGATCGCTAATACCGCTATAAGGACGATGCCCGACGCACTCTTCATAATGAGTCCGCCTATCTGCTGATCAGTCAAAACAGAAATACCCCAAATTCCAGTTCCTTTAGCGTAAAAGCTGTAAAGTGGCTCACCGGCAAAGGTGATGATTGCACCAAGGAACCCCATTGGGATGGACTGTGCAAATAGATACAACATTTGTACAGAAGGATGCGGTCGGGGCAACTGTTCCAGCGACCCTAAAAGCGGCCACCACGCGATGAGTCCAACAATCATGAAGCTGACGTGCTGTGAGATATGCACGTTGTGGTTCTCAAGGGCCAGATCGTACAAAGGGGGGAGGTGCCAACCCACTAAGGCGACATTGAATAGAATGAAAGCTCCGAGAGGATGTACACATATCCTCAAAACTCTCATCATCCCCTTGTGCTTCAGGGCCGGCCATAAAAGTGCACCCGGAGCACCAAGCAGGATCAGTGGCGGCATCACAAACTGGAGCATGAGATGTTGAATCATATGCGCACTGAACAGATAGCCCTCAGCCAGGTCATGTAGCGGCCCTTGTACGGCTAAAAACACCGTTGTGAAGCCCATAAATGTCATCACGAGACGCCACGGTTCGACAGGCAACTTCCGAGATTGGCGCCACAGTCGCGCAAGCCCGTAGAGGTAAGCAGAGGCCAACATTAGCAGCCCGACTATTACGCTAGGATGAAGCTCCCAATTCGTCCAAGAGAAACTGTTCGGGAACACCAAAATAGCCCAGGCCTTCCATACTACACATTAGCAATCTAACTGAGCAGGCTGAACAATCCCAATAAAGCCAGCATGACAAACGCTGCCAGAAAGAGACAACCTACAAAAAACCATGAGAGTAAGCGATGGTCAAATTTCAAATGCATGTAGAACATCACAACCAGCGCGAACTTAGCAGCCGATAGAATCATAAAGATCGGGAACAGAAGCGCACTCAGCGCGTCGACATACAAGATCGCCACTTCTACAACAGTAACCGCAGCAAGAATACTTGCGACTTTCAGATAGGTCAGTGGGGTAGGATGCCCTGTACCACTCTTTCCCATGTCATTTCCTTGAACGGAATTTAGGTCGCCTCTCTAGGCCTCAACCTAGTTATACATCATCCTTGACCATACGGATCGCTAAGAAAGCTATAGCTGGTACCAGCAGGACAAGCGCTACGCCGACAATCACTGCTCCCCATTCACCGAGTCCTGTCTCGTTCAAAGCAATGAACAAGCCACCGATTCCCCCACCCCACAGGACAACCAACACGATTGACGTAATAGGGAGAAAGAAGATTAAAGGTATGCGAAAGATACGCATTACTAAGAAACTCCGATCAGATAGATAAGTGTGAAAATCACGATCCAGACGATGTCGACGAAATGCCAGTAAAGCGCGGCCATATCGACATTTAGCGCGTGGTCTTTCGTCAGATCACGTTTGAATGAAATCCCAATGAGAGAGAGTAACCAGATCACGCCAATGGTCACGTGCGCCCCATGAAACCCCGTTAATGTGAAGAAGGTCGATCCAAAGAGATTGGTCCGGGGCGTTAGGTGGTAATGCTGCGAGAACTCATAGAACTCAAACACCTGAAATCCGAGGAATGTAGCCCCCAGAATCGCCGTCCCAAGTAGCCATATCCGAAACGCCTTAACGCGCCCATGGCTAATAGCGTTATACGCCAAGACCATCATGAAGCTGCTGATCAGCAACACGAAGGTGCTTGCCGAGGTGACTGGAATGCTGAAAACGTCCGTCGGGGTCGGACCTACAACGCTTTTCCCGGCGTAAATTAAGTACGTAACTATCAGGGAGCCAAAGAACATGCAATCCGAGGCTAGAAATAGCCAGACTAACATCTTCCGGTGGTCTATTCCGGTCGACGTCACTTCCTGATGGACACTTTCAGTCGCAGTCACCCGTTGCGCCAACTAAGGCCTCCTTAATTCACCCGTGTACTTCATCGGCTGCGGGTTCAAGTGCCCACCCGTAAATACCAATGAGTGTCAGAGCCAAACCTAGCACGGATAGGATTGGCGCATGCCCGAATCCAAAGTCGTAGATAAATCCAAACGAACCTATAAATAAACCAACCGAAGCAACTAGAGGATAGTAAGAAAGCCCGGGAAGATGGATGCCACGCTTGTGGGCTCCCTCAGGACCATACGATTCGCCCTTCCCGTCCTCGTTCTGAAGGGAGGCCCCTGTTCCCTGCACCGTCGCGGAACCCTCTGGGTATTTCTGTTCCCAAAACGCGTCTCTGCTATGAACCTGTGGGATCTCTACAAAGTTATAAATCGGCGGGGGTGATGGTATCGACCATTCCAGGGTCCGGCCGTCCCACGGGTCATTGCCCGCAAGCTCACCTTTCCGAATACTGCGGAGCATATTGTGAAGAAAAACCAGCATTGAGAAGGCTATGAGAAAGGCACCCACGGTCGCCATCATATTGCCTAACTCCCAGCCCATCCCCTCTTGGTAGGTATAGACCCGTCGTGGCATCCCATCGAGGCCCACGATGTGCATGGGGAAAAAGGTAATATTGAACGCGATCATAGTAGACCAGAAGTGCAGTTTCCCAAGCCCCTCATGCATTAAGCGTCCAGTAAACTTCGGGAACCAGTAGTATATGCCGGTGAATAGGGCGAAAATGCTTCCCCCAAAGAGCACATAGTGAATGTGGGCGACAATAAAATACGTGTCTTGCTGCTGGGCGTCGCTTGGAGCGATAGAGTGCATCACGCCGCTCAAACCCCCAATGATAAACATCGAAATGAACCCGAGAGCGAATAGCATAGGTGTATTCAATTTTATTGACCCGCCCCACAAAGTCGCCATCCAGTTGAAAATCTTGACCCCTGTGGGGATCGCTATACTCATCGTGGTGAGTGTAAATATCGTATTTGCAACCGTACCTAAACCCACAGTAAACATGTGATGGCTCCATACCATCCAACCCATGAATCCAATAACAAGCCCAGAGAAAACAACAACAGGGTACCCGAACAACGGCTTTCTGGAAAACGTAGGTAAAACCTCCGATACGATCCCCATCGCTGGCAATATCAGGATGTAGACTTCTGGGTGTCCAAAAACCCAGAACAAGTGTTGCCACAATACGGGACTTCCGCCAGCCTCGGGATTGAAAAAGTTCGTGCCATAAAACCGATCAAAGCCCAGCTCGATAAGGCCCACTGTGATAACCGGGAAAGCCGTAATTATAAGAAACATCGTAATCAAGCTCATCCATATGAAGACTGGCATCCGCATCAGACTCATGCCTGGCGCCCGCATGTTGACGATCGTAACGATGAAGTTCAATGCCGCTGCAGTTGATGAGACCCCAAGCACAGCAAGGCCCAAGACATAGAAATCCATCCCTTGGTCCGGCGAGAATGTCGTACTGGTCAGGTTCGCATAAGCAAACCACCCTGCCGCAGGCGACGAGCCAGCGAGCCAACCCCAGTTCAGGAGCAGGCCGCCACCCAGAAAAGTCCAGTAACTAAATGCGTTAAGACGGGGGAAGGCCACGTCCCGTGCCCCGATCATCAATGGGATCACAAAGTTGAAGAAAGCTGCTCCTAGTGGCATCACGCCCAGGAAGATCATTGTGAGAGCGTGCATCGTGAAGAGTTGATTGTAGAGATGGGGCTCAATTAGTGCCTGCTCAGGCTGCGCGAGCTGGAGGCGCATGATCAGTGCCTCTACACCCCCGATAAGGAAAAACACAAGTGCTGTGGCGCCATAGAGGATCCCTATCCGCTTGTGATCCACCGTGGTAAGCCAACCCCATATGCCTCGATAGCCCGTCGGGCGTGCGAACGCGCCAGCTAAGGTCACCATGAGATTCCTCCAGTGAGTCTCTCTCCAAAAACGTTCATCTTCTAATGCTTCTCGTTTCCGATCGTAGTGATGACCTAGTCCAGACTCCGCAAAAATGCCACCAAAACTTCAATTTGCTGTTCATCTAAAGCCAAAGCCGGGTTCGCATAGACTGGAGCTTCCTTAAACATCAGATTGTCTGGCTTCAACTTGTCAGGGTCCCTCAGCCAATCCTCAAGATTCTCGGCGGTGTTGTCCAAGAGGCCTGCCGCTAGCGTCGTTCGGCTAGCGAAATGTGCCAGATTGGGGCCTGTCCGCACGCGAGGGGTCGAACTTTCTGTCTCAAGATCCGTAACACCGACAATATGACACAGGGTACAAGCGCCTGCGCCGCGAAATACCGCGAGCCCTTCGACGACCGCAGCTTGATCCGACGCAGTAGCGGGCGCCTGCTGGCCGGCAACCCAGTCGGAGAAATCTGCGTCCGAGTGAGCGATCACCCTGAACCTCATCAGGGCATGCGATGTCCCACAGAGTTCGGCACATTGGCCGAGGTAGGTCCCTTCTGAATTGGGATCAATAGTAAAAGTGGGAAGTCGATTCACGTAGCCCGGAACCATGTCAACTTTCCCTGCAATCTTCGGGACCCAAAAGCTATGTAAAACGTCCTCAGATTCTAACTGAATGCTAACGGGTCGCCCGACAGGGACGCGGAGTTCGTTAGCAGTCACGAAGCCGTGATCGGTATACTGAAATTCCCACCACCACTGGTGCGCAATCGCTCGGACATGAAGTGCGTCAGCCGGCGGCTCCTTATCCAATTCCCAAAGCGTGGACACGGTTGGGACTGCCAGTCCTGCCAGTAGGATCACAGGAGCGATCGTCCAGGCGATTTCTAAGCGGGTGTTACCATGGGTCTGCACTGGGAGGGTATCCTGGCCTGGCTTCTTGCGGAATCGAATGATCGTGTAAAGAAGCGCTCCTTGAACCACCACCATCACGAAAATGGCGGCCCCTGTAACCCAGAGGAGAAGGTCAAGCTGTTTAGCTGCCACATCAGCAACTGGATTAAACGTTGACTGCGTTTGCGTTTTCGAACATGCAGTCAACAGAAATACACCTAGTAAGACGAATGCGAAGCGTGTTATCACCGCGCACCTCTTGCGCGCTTAACGGAATTGTTGGCATTTTGAGGGGAAGATTGTGGAATTTTACACATATTCTGCAGCGCCCCACGATACCAGACAGCAGGAATCCCGTCAAGATGTTCCTGGTTATGCTAGACTAGCTGGTGGACGACTACATGGGACATCTGCCAATACAAAATCGACACCGAGCCCCCAAGCAGAGCTCTAACCCCACACACGGATATCCTCAAATTTATAAACACAATCGAAACAACGGGCTCGCAATCTTGGTCTCGGCTGCCATCATCTCCGTGTTAGCCCTCATAACCTTGGGTGGAACTGTCCGCGTCACTGAGTCAGGCCTCGGATGCCCCGACTGGCCCCTCTGCCACGGCAGCCTGATTGCACCTGCGGGCTTCCACACATGGATAGAGTTCTCGCACCGGCTGGTCGCTACCGTCGTGGCATTCTTCGTTTTTTCAGCTACCGTCTTTGCCTACAAGATCAATCGCGGCCCCTCACACACTCGGGCAGCGTTGCTGTTGGCTTCTATTTTGGTAGTGGTCGAGATTTTAGTCGGTGGATTGACCGTCCTGACTGAACTGCCCCCGGCCACGGTAACACTCCATCTAGGCATCGCACAGATTATTTTTTCGTCCTTAATTCTCGCGCTTGTCCCTCTTTTATTGATAAGACCTACGCCACTCCCAGTAGGATCGCCACTACTACGATGGGCTACTCTCTCAATCGTTATGACTTTAGTCACTACACTCGTCGGCTCCTACGTAGTTGGAGCAGGCGCTTCTGGAGCTTGCCCCGATTGGCCTTCATGCGGCGCACTCGATAACATCCTCGCGTGGAAGCATATGGCTCATCGGTTTCTGGCTATCATTTTGGTTCTGGCAGTCGGGGGATTCGTATGGGTTGCTTGGTCTTACAGACATTCCAAACAGATCCGCCGCATCAGCCTAGTCGCTTCCGTATTTTTACTCGCACAGATCGCGATGGGAGCGGCGATCCCATGGAGCGACTTCGGGGCATTGCCTCGAATATTACACCTTACGCTTGCAACCACATTGCTGGGCTCATTGGTGGCTGCATTTTACCTAGGTTGGTCAGCTGAGCATCATTCCCTTCCTTCTGAAGCACCACGCCTTCAGGATCAATTGCTTGACTACCTGCGGCTCACGAAACCACCAATCATTGTCCTGTTGATGATCACCGCGTTCGGCAGTATGTTCCTCGCTGCTAAGGGCGTCCCTCAACCGAGTGTGATGCTGACTGTGCTTATTGGCGGAAGCATGGCAGCCGGTGGAGCTAGTACTTTGAACCATGTCCTAGAGAGAAACAGTGACGCCATGATGCGAAGAACAAGACGGCGCCCAGTCGCTTCCAATAGGGTGACTCCGGCTCGAGCGACGGTATTTGGACTGGGGCTAAACTGTGTTGCTTTTATGATATTCGTAGTTGGCGCGAACCCATTGAGCGCGTTTTTATCGATAGCTGCCAGTGCATTCTACGTTATTATCTATACGCTATGGCTCAAACGCTCAACACACCAGAACATTGTCATTGGGGGTGCAGCAGGTGCGCTGCCCCCTGTAATTGGCTGGGCAGCAGTAACAGGAAGTGTCGACCTGAATGCACTTTACCTGTTCTCCATTATTTTCTTCTGGACTCCCCCACATTTCTGGGCGCTAGCGTTGCTCATTAAAAGCGACTACGCGCTTGCGAAAATTCCAATGCTCCCCGTAGTGAAGGGCGAAGCAACAACCATCAGGAGCATTCTCTTGCATTCAATTCTTCTCGTTACCATAAGCCTTTTATTTACAACTCTAGGAACGGTTGGAATTATCTATCTGGCTACCGCGTCTGTCCTCGGATCTGGATTGCTCTGGTTGTGCTGGCGATTGTTGCGTGATGGTGGCGTACGTGCCGCGCGACGTCTCTATCTCTACTCTCTCTTATATCTCGCTCTACTTTTTGGGTGCATGATCCCTGATAGCATCTTGGCCATATAGACGATGAAGGCGCCTTAGAGACTAATAGGAGCTAAATAACTTTCCCCGCTCAGTTTGTAACGTGGCACGTATGCGTCATCGACCAGAGATCACCAGCGCAGACCCACGTGCCATCGCTGTGCCTATTTACGTGCTATTGCCCTTCGGGCAGCATCAGCAACATGGCTGGCAGTTAACCCATACTTTTCTAGCAACTGTTCTGCCTTGCCTGACTCAGCATACTGCCTCACGCCGACGGTTTCTATTGGAACGGGACAAGCGTTCCCTACAACACTAGCAACAAGACTTCCTAACCCACCATGCACATAATGTTCTTCCACTGTAACAAGCGCGCCAGTAGCTCTAGCGATACGGGCAATCGCCCCGTCATCGATCGGGTGGAGCGTATGAATATTTAATACCGCAGCAGAGATGTCTTCGTTAGCTAGCACATTTGCCGCTTCGAGGGCTGTAGAAACCATTGACCCACACGCAAGGATGCCCACATCCGTCCCATCTTTCAACGCTTCAGCTTTGCCCAATTCGAACTCACAAGCCCCCCGGTGGACCATGGGTGTCGCAGGGCGAAAGAGTCGGATGTACACAGGTCCTTTCAAATCTGCGGCCGCACGGACTGCAAGAGCTGTCTCCTCAGCGTCCGATGGTGTGATCACAGTCATGGTCGGCAGGCTTAACATTAGAGCGAGGTCTTCGATGCTCTGGGCGGAGATACCATCTTCTCCAGTAAGAAGGCCCGCGTGCGTGCATACCAATTTGACATTTAGAGACGGCTGGGCGACCCCTAAACGTATTTGATCAAATGCTCTTCCCGTACCAAACACAGCGAAAGTCGAGCAGAACGGGATCTTTCCTGCAGCTGCTAGCCCTGCTGCCGCACTAATCATGTTCTGTTCTGCAGCCCCGAAATCAAAAAACCTTTCAGGGAACGCCTTGCCGAAAAGGTGTGTGAAAGTGGAAACATTGAGATCGCCGCCCAGAACCACTATCTTGGGGTTCTCCTCGCCCAACTCAACTAAAGTCTTTCCATATTGCTCTCGCGTAGAGGCCGTCTCCCATTGGATCACTTTCATTTCTCCCCTAACCTAAAACTCTACTCCTAGCTCCTGCAAGGCTTGTTCTAGTTGTTCTGGATTGGGAGCCTTACCATGGAAGTCGGGATTGTTTTCCATGAAGCTGACTCCTTTGCCCTTCACGGTATGTGCGACAATCACGGTCGGTTTCCCGCTTGCTTGTTCTGCTTCGTCAAAAGCTGAAAGAAGGTCCGCAAAATCATGCCCATCAACCTCCCGCACGCTCCACCCAAAGGCCCTCCACCGATCCGATAAAGGCTCTAGACTCATTACTTCACTGGTAAATCTATCATTCTGGATACGGTTTCTGTCCACGATTGCGGTGAGCCTATCTAGCTTGTAAAAAGGTGCCGCCATGGCTGCCTCCCAAACCTGGCCCTCATTCAACTCCCCGTCTCCCATGAGTACGAAGACCCTCGCTGGGCGTGCATCAAGCCGATTAGCCAATGCTACGCCTATCCCGAATGAGAGGCCTTGCCCCAACGATCCAGACGACATCTCCACACCAGGTGTACCAAGCTTCGCATGTCCCTGTAGCCGACTATTGATCTGACGGAATGTACTCAGTTCCTCGACAGGAAAATAGCCGCTTCGAGCGAGCACCGAATACAGGACTGGGCATGCATGCCCTTTGCTCTCAATAAATCGATCTCGCTCTAACCATTCCGGTTCTTGAGGATTGTGTCGCAGGACCCGGAAATACAGAGCGACGAGAATCTCCACTGCGGAGAGCGACCCTCCCGGGTGCCCACTTGCAGCATTTGCCGTCATTGTTACGATATCTTTTCTGACTTCGCGGGCGACTACCCTTAAGTCATTAAGAGTGTCGTCGGTATAAGGCGAATGACGTACATTATCCATGCGGTCCCATCTTTCAATCTGTGTGATTTCCGTACCGTGCCCAGACTGGATTATAGGTGCACGCTTCCAGCCTGTCTAGAAAAAGCACCGAAAGCAATGACGCTAGCAAACCACTACCGCACTCGACTCACCGCGAGCGCCCCGGCAACAATAACCCCCGCGATAGTGTAGAGATTCTGAGGCGCCAGATACGGCGTAGAGGCCTCGAATCCAATATAGACCATGAGGACACTTCCGAAGGCTAGGGCGCGAAACGCTTTTCTAGTTTCAAGCCTACCAATCGCGTTAATTACATCACCGATTATGTGTCCCGCCGCCAGCAAGCCTACGAACAAGATAATCCAACTGAAACTATGTGGAACAAATTGGGCGGCAACGCCCAGCAAGAGGCCGATGCCCAAACCGATCCCAATGCCGGCAACTAAGCCGAGCATATAAGTTTTTCCGACAAGCCTGAGAGCCATAATTGGATTTCGAGCACCTGCGCAGGAAGGACATCGCGAGCCCACGATTGTAACAACATTGCACTTCACGCAGATTGGCCGGTCACACTTACCGCATTTGAGCAGCGTTTCAACTCGACGATGAGCAGCACAATACACGCGTTTTCCTTCTCCTGTTAATCTGTATTCTTGGCCCTGTTACTCAACCAGGCATCTCTGCGTGCAACATCCCGATCATAGGCCAGTCTATACAGGAAAAGACGGACATGTCCGCTCTTTGGCATTGGTTTCTCCCAATTACTTGTTAGTCTCTTTATCAGCACCAACAGTAAGAGGCCAGTCAATAGCCATGTGACTTCACGGGGTTGGCGAAGCCAGATCGAGAGGGGGATCGTAGCTGTCATGCCGATAATCATCCATAAGGCCAAGTTTCGTAGAAACAACCAGCCTATAACGCCCACAACAATTGAACCCATCAACAATTGTTGCCAAAGACCGAATCCGACATACGCGCCCATCGCAGTAGCAACGCCTCTACCCCCCGTGAATCGGATGTATGGCGACCAGTTGTGCCCAACTACTGTAGCCAACCCTAACGCGGCCTGATAGCCCAAGCTTAATCCGAAAAGTTTCGCCAAGACAATCGGGAGCGTTCCCTTCACAAAGCCATCAAACAGGCCCACAGCCAACCCGCTACGCAGCCCTATCTGCCGGATATAGTTGGATGCGCCGACATTACCCGTGCCATGCCTTCTCAAATCAATTCCGGACTGGACACGAGCGGCTAAATATGCAGTGGGGATTCCCCCGAGAAGATAAGCTACGATTATGACGACTAACTGCTCCACAACTTGAGACCCTCCTCAGTTGCAATACGCGGACAGCCTCGAGCTAGGAAATCAGAGACTTCAAACGCTTGATAGAAGCCATCGGCGGCCCAACAGTACCAGGAAGCATCTCGTCGGAGGACTCCATCGCGTGATAATCGGTCCCGCCACAAGGAATTAGATCATACTGATAGGACAATCGCTGGAGCCAAGACACTTCCTCAATGGTGTAATCCTTGTAGTAAACTTCCATTCCCGCTAAGCCTTCGCGCTTCAGCATAGGGAGATGTTTTTCTAGGTTTGAAACATAGCGCGCGGGATGTGCCAGAACGGGAACCCCTCCTACGGACCGAATCATGTTAATCGCCTTTTCCGTTGTAAGTTTGGTCCGGCCAACATATGCCATTCCTTCATCCCCGAGATATCGATCAAAGGCTTCCTGGACAGACTGAAAGTAGCCTTTCTCGACTAAAGCCCACGCTATGTGAGGTCTAGCGATCGCCCCTCCTTGAGCAAGTTCGATGACGCGTTCCCATTCAATTTGGAATCCAATTCGGATCAGATTCTCAACCATCCCCCTAGCTCTTTCCAGGCGTCCGTCCCGAAAGGTCATTAAGGAACTCTGAAAAGCAGAATTATCGATGTCTAAAAAGTACCCCAACATATGTACATCCCCATCCTCAGCGGGAAGCACGGCACCCAGCTCGATGCCGCAAATTAACTCAAAGCCAGGGTGGCGTTGAGCCTCAAGAATTGCGGCGCGGAGACCTTCTGTAGAATCGTGATCAGTGATCGCAGCTACTTTCACGCCTCTCTCCACAAGAAGTCTGATTAACTCCTCGGGAGCGAGCCGTCCATCCGACGCGGTAGTGTGCAAATGCAAATCAACTAGTGCAGGCATTTAAACGTCGTGACCCCTCAGACGCATGGAAACAATCCGTCTGAGGGGTCAACTCCTTATCGAATTACTTGGCAACCTCAACGGATCGAGTCTCTCTAATGACCATGACCTTGATTTGGCCAGGATACACGAGCTTGACTTCAATCTGTTTGGCTATATCGCGAGCTAGCTTAGGAGCTGCTATCTCATCAACCTGATCAGGTTTCACCATCACGCGAACTTCCCGTCCAGCCTGAATGGCATAGCACCGATCTACGCCTGGGAAGTCACTGACCACTTCTTCAATGGCGGCCAACCGTTTCACGTACGCTTCAAGGGTATCCCGGCGCGCACCCGGTCTAGCAGAGGTGATTGCGTCTGCCGCAACAACAATGAACGCTTCTACAGATCCCTTGTCCTCATCATGGTGTTCCTCAATCGCCTGTCGAACCGGATCTGGAATTTGGTATTTGGCTGCCATCTCTGCACCAATTTCTGCGTGAGGCCCTTCCACTTCATGCGTAAGCGCTTTCCCAATATCATGTAAAAGTGCTCCCGCTTTCGAAACCTGGATATCGGCGCCTAACTCAGATGCTAACATGCCAGCGATCAAGCTTGCTTCTACACTATGTTGGAGGACGTTCCCTCCATAGCTGGTCCGATATTTCAACCTTCCCAGCAAGCTAATGAGGTCTGGGTGTAGACCTCGAACACCGGCATCGAAGATCGCTTGATCCCCTGCCTCCCTGATAACTTGGTCAACTTCTTTTTCTGCGCGTTCAACAGCTGTCTCTACACGCGCAGGGTGTATACGCCCATCTTTTATCAACTGTTCGAGAGCTACTCTCGCAACTTCCCGCCTGATCGGATCGAAGCACGAGATAGTAACTGCTTCTGGCGTATCATCGATAATCAGGTCCACCCCTGTGGCCTGCTCAATTGCGCGGATATTCCGACCCTCGCGCCCGATAAGACGGCCCTTCATCTCATCGCTAGGTAGTGAAACACTGGTGACGGTAGACTCTGAGACGACGTCTGAAGCTAGCCTTTGTATAGCCAGTGCGATGTACTTGCGCGCCTTGTCATCAGCTTCTTCTCTATATCGAGCGTCAAGATCATAGTAATGCCGTGCAAGTTCGTGCTGACTATCGATTTCGGCTTGCTGCAGGATGGAGTCTTTTGCTTCTTGGCGAGTCAACGCCGCCACAACCTCCAACTCCTTCAGCTGCTTCTCTTTCAAGTCATCTACTTCAGTTTGTGCCTCTTCAAGGCGTTGCTCTCTATCTCCTAGACCACGCTCCCGGCCTTCTATCGAATCCACTCGCCGGTCAAGATTTTCTTCTCTTTGCGTGAGGCGATTCTCCTGTCTCTGCATTTCCCGCCGTCGATCCCGGAGTTCCGACTCTGCGCTCGAACGGACTTGAATCGCTTCCTCTTTCGCATCAAGCAGTACTGTTTTCTTTTCCTGCTCAGCCTGGTCTACAATCAGAGCCGCTTTGGCTTCTGCCTCCGTCAGATGCCTTCCACCGAGCATTTTCCGGTAGAAGACACCGATCAATGTTCCCGCTCCTAAGGCCACGAGGACGGAAATTACCAGAATTAGGGCCAGTGTTATTCCTGACACTGGTATCACCTTCCTTTCCGTCCAAAATATGTTAACGTTCCGAAGTCGGCCTCCGGGTTAAAATCATGATAACGACGCCCTCGCGAGGGTGTCAACTAAAGTGCTGCCCAGACCCCTGTGTTCACGCTGACAGCGGGAGTTCCGTCCCCAGCCCTTTTTCGAGCGCTTGTTTGTATACGTACGCGGCAGCAGCGACGTCGCTGATCCCTATACCATGGGCAGAGAAAAGAGTGATTTCCTCATTGTTGTTTCGCCCGGAGACCCGCCCTGAGGTCACTTCCCAAAGTTCATTTACTTCTTCCCAGCGGACAGCTCCGCTTTCTATCGGGAAGAGCAGGTCACCAGAGTATCGCTTAGCTTCTTCAATGCTATCCACAACCACCGTGCCTGATCGCTTGATAACTTCATCGTCAATTTCCCTACGGGTCCAGGCGTTTGCACCGCAGGCATTAATGTGCATACCCGCCTCAAGCCATTTTCCGAATAGAACCGGAGCGGGAGCAGTAGTCATTGTGACGATTATGTCGGCCCCGGCGACACACTCTTCAGGACTTTGTGATGCCTGGACTTCAACGCCGAGAAGAGCTGTCATTTCTTCGGCAAACTGTTGCGAGCGTTCAGGAAGGATATCAAAGGTTCGCACTTGCCGGATATCACGCACTGCACAAACCCCTTCTAGTTGTGCCCTTGCTTGAACACCTGTCCCGATAATGCCCACAATAGAAGAATCTTCCCGGGCCATTTGCTTGGTAGCCACCCCTGTCAACGCCCCAGTTCGAAGCTGAGAGCATCGGCCACCTTGCAACAAGGCAAGCAAGTCTCCTGTTTCACTATCGTGGAGAACCGTGATAAAACGTGATCCGCCTGGGAACCGCGCTGTATAGATCTTCACGCCAACTACCTTGGTATCAAAAAGAGCACCAGGCATCACGTGGTGGAATCCAACCGGAGTGCGAATATGGGTCCGATGCTGACTCCAAGTCCGACCACGTGCAGCCTGATCCAACAAATCTTCCATGACGATTATGCAATCGTTCATATCCATGAGGGAATTAACTTCGGAATCTGTCAACAGAAGTGGCATCTCAATCCTCCAACTAGACTGGCGGTCAGTATAGCATGTGATTCCCCAGCAACGATCATTGAACCACAGGAACGTTTCAGTGATGCTGGTGTGCTTTTAGCAAAAGTCCATCCCTCAATTCGAAACCTCAACGCCTCCCAAGCGTTCCAAGAGTTGCACGTAGGCCTGCGTCCCTTCTTCTCCCAAACCTTCACGCGTCATGGCAACATACCCTTGGTGAACCAACGTTGTAGTTAGTAGCGGGAGTTGCATTTCCAAGGCAGCTTCCTGTATCAGTCGTAAGTCTTTCGCTTGCATTCGAACCTTGAATCCTGGAGCAAAGTCTCTTTTTAGAATACGCGCTCCGAGGTTTTCCAATTGCCAAGAGTTGGCAGCTCCTCCCGTGACGGCATTAAAGACAGCCGTCAAATCCACACCAGACTTCGCGGCGAACACCAGGCCTTCCGCGACCGCAGCGAGTGTCCCGGCAACGATAATCTGATTCACAAGTTTCGCTACCTGACCCATCCCCGTGCCGCCACAATAAGTACTGCGCTGCCCGAGCGTGTCAAACACAGGTAACGATCGATCGTATATCTCTCTTTGCCCTCCGACCATAATCGATAATGAACCCTGTTGAGCCCCCCAGACGCCGCCACTTACCGGAGCGTCTAGCATATGCACTTGCCTCTCAGACAAGCGTTTAGCGATTGTCCGGGTAACCGAAGGAGATATGCTACTCATGTCGATAACGATCGAATCTGGTCGCGCTCCTTCGAGAATCCCTTTCTCGCCCAATACCACCTCTTCGACATCGGGGGAATCGGTAACCATCACAATCGTGATCTCCGCTCCTTCGGCTGCTTCCATAGGAGATTCTGCTTGGACTGCTCCGGCGGTGATTAAAGCGCTGGCTCGTTCTGGCGTTCGATTCCAAACATGCACCCTATGTCCCGCCTTGATAAGATTTTGAGCCATAGGGGTGCCCATTAATCCTAATCCAACAAATCCGATATTCATCACTATCCTCCTCAAGGGAATGATGGCCTCACTTTACCACAGGGGCTCGCCATGTCTCGCAAGTAGTCGCTGCCGCTTAGCCATATGCCTTCAGTGCAAGTTCCCGGCCCACAGGTCTAGGTTGTTCGCTGATCGGTTCTCCGTTAGTATCTCGCCACGGGAACAACTTCTTCCAAGGAGGTAACATGGCGGACGTACTGATTACTGGAGGGACGATAATCACAATGGACCCGCTTCGATCAGTGATTGCTGACGGTGCTGTCGCAATTGAAGCTGATCGCATTATCGCTGTAGGGTCGAGAGAAGAGGTTGTTAAGTCCCACAGCGCCACCACAGTTATCGACGCGCGGCAAAAGGTTGTTCTCCCCGGACTGATTGATACCCATGGTCATGCAGGCCACGGGTTAGTCAAGACCTTAGGCGGCGGCTATAGCGACGTTTGGGCTAGGAGCGCGGATAAGATCTACGCTGAATTCACTACAGAGGAATTTTGGTACGCCGAGTCGCTGTTGACGAACCTAGAGCGCCTGAAATTCGGGGTTACTTGCGGGCTAACGTTTTTCGGAGGTGGCACCATGGTGATGAGGAGTGACGATCCTGGGTTTGGGGATCGTCACTGCGAGGCGCTGTCCCAAGTGGGTATCAGAGAGTTCCTGGTTGTCGGAGCCAGTAATCCCCCATACCCCCGCAACTACACCATCTGGGGAGATTCGGGTCCAAGCAACCGTAGTGTGAGCTTTGAAGACCAGCTGGCCACGACAGAGACATTGATTAATCGCTGGCACACGCAGGCTTCTGGCAGGCTTCAGGTTGCTGTCATGCACCCCGTCTACAAACCTGGAGCGAGAACCGGAGAGAAGAGCAGCCTCGAAATAATCAAGAGCCAAGCGAAGGCGGCACGAAGCTTGTCCAAGAAACACGATCTTCTGTTTACCCAAGATGGGCATTCGCGAGGCACTGTACAGTTTGCCCACCAAGAACTCGACATTCTTGGTCCTGACGCCCTATTGTCCCACTCCACTGGCCTTACTGATGAAGAGATTCGCATCTGTGCGGAAACTGGAACTGTTATCGTTCACAATCCTAGCTCGGCGGCCTCCTATGTAGCTCGCTGCCCAGTACCGGAACTTATAGAGGCCGGTGTTACCGTGACGCTCGGTTCTGATGGCACAGCCCCTGATAGAAGCTACGATATGTTTCGTCACATGTTCCAGTGCATGCGCCATCACCGTGCTCATTACCGCGACGCCAACTACATGCCTCCAGGCAAAGTGCTCGAAATGGTGACTATCGACGCTGCACGAGGCTTAGGGATGGAGGGCGAGATTGGGTCTATAGAAAAAGGCAAAAAAGCAGATCTGATTCTTATCGATATGTTCAAGCCTCACCTGTACCCGTTCGACATGCCAGTGCACCGAGTTGTCAACTTCGCGAACGGCAATGATGTGGACACCGTAATGGTAGATGGCGTAATTCTGATGGAGCACCGGAAGGTCTTCTCTGTGGACGAGACCAAGGCCCTTCAGATGGCACAACGTGAGTCAGATTTGATGCTTGACCGGTCCGGTTTCCAAGCCCTTACAGAAATACCTGAAGGTTTTTGGGGTCGCGCGAGGTTGCCAGAACGTTGGCTTCCGTAATGCTCAATCGATCGCGACCAAGCATGCTTGATACGCCTCCATCTCACCGGATGTAGCTCTTTCACTATGCTCGGATCCATCTTGAAAGAGCTCGCCATGATATTGACCAGTTATTCTGAGCCTCAATATAATTGTCTTGGTAACCCATGCGATACTGGCGAGACATCGCGCGCCTAAAACCTGGCTGCCCTTGGAGGGATAAATGAATGATCAACCCCAAGAGGCCTGTGGGATCGTCGGCATTTACTCTCCGGAAGGTAATGCAGCAAGAACGGCCTTCTTCGGCTTGTTCTCGTTACAGCACCGTGGACAAGAAAGTGCTGGTATCGGCACTAATGACGGCCACAATTTCCACCTCCACACTGAGATGGGGCTCCTGAACCAAGCATTTCACGAGTTCGATCTCCACAGACTGCCCGGTGACTTCGCCATAGGGCACACACGCTACTCAACAACCGGTGAAAGTAGCAAGGCCAACGCACAACCGATTGCCGTCCAAGGACTCCATGGCCAGATCCTTCTTGGGCACAATGGCAACTTGATAAACGCTCTAGACTTGCGGCGAGAAATGGCGACTAGTTGGGACTGCAACTTTGCTACCTCCACCGATTCTGAGGTGATCGCCCAAATGCTCGTGAACGCTCCGGGTAAGAATTGGGGAGAACGCATCTCCTACCTATTCCGAAAACTTCAGGGGGCATACTCTTTAGTCGTTTTACTGGATGACGGAATCCTAGCGATCAGGGACCCATTAGGAGTCCGCCCTCTTTGCATCGGCCAATTGGGCGACGGCTGGGTTGTCGCTTCAGAGAGTTGTGCCTTGGATAACCTTGGTGCACGCTTTATGCGAGAAGTCGAAGCCGGAGAAGGGGTATTTATAGGCGCCCAAGGGCCCGAAACCCTTTACCAAACCCAAGAAGGCCAAAAGGGTCACTGCGTATTTGAAACCATCTACTTCGCTCGCCCAGATAGCAACCTAGAGGGAAAACTAGTGTACGTATCCAGACAAGAAATGGGGCGCCAACTAGCGAGAGAGCATCCTGTCGATGCTGATGTGGTAATCGCCATACCCGACTCAGCAAACCCTGCAGCCGTGGGCTACGCGCAAGAGTCCGGCATCGCGTACCGTGAAGGCCTCGTCAAGAACCGATACGTCGGGCGTACTTTTATCGAGCCTGACCAGCGAATTAGAGATATTGGGGTCCGCCTTAAATTTAACCCCCTCCCCGCAGTGCTTGAAGGCCAGCGAGTGGTCGTAGTTGACGACAGCATTGTGCGTGGGACTACGACGCCGCATGTTGTCAATCTGATACGTCAAGCTGGCGCTCGAGAGGTGCACCTAAGGGTCTGTGCCCCTCCCATAATCTCTCCCTGTTATTTCGGAGTTGACTTTGCAACACGTGCCGAACTGATCGGGGCGAACATGACAATCCCAGAAATTTGTCAGTTCGTCGGTGCCGATTCTCTTGGCTATCTGACACTAGATGGACTGTTCAAAGCAATAGACGCTTCACCAACAAACTACTGCTATGGGTGTTTCTCAGGAAGATACCCCATTGATATCCAATTGGACCTTGACAAGCTGATTCTGGAGAAAGCCTAGTCGGACCCATGGATTTCTAGGCATCACTATAGGGAATGCGAGCAATGAGCACTACTAATTACGATGACGCCGGCGTGAATCGGTCTTCTGCAAACCGCGCCAAGCAGCGTATCTTCGATTTGGCACGCGGCACATTTACGCCCGGCGCCATCGGAGACATCGGCTTTTTCGGCTCGGCCTTTCAGGTACAAGGGTTCGACGACCCGATCCTGATTTCTCACACAGACGGGGTTGGAACCAAAACACGTGTGGCAGGCCTAATGGGGAACTTTGACTCCATCGGCGTGGACATCGTCCATCACTGTGTTAACGACATTTTGACATGCCGGGCACGTCCTTTGTTTTTCCTCGACTACATTGGGCTAGGGTCCATGGTGCCTGAAACCGTTGAAGGAATCGTTGAAGGGATCACGAAAGCCTGTAAAGCTGTCGGGTGTGCATTGATCGGTGGTGAAACTGCCGAGTTGGCCGACATTTATCACGCGGGTGATCTCGACCTTGTCGGTTTCATTGTAGGGGCCGTTGAAAAGACAGACCTTCCTCAAATTGACAACGTTTCTAGCGGCGATGTGCTCTTGGGGCTCCCTTCAAGCGGACTGCACACGAACGGCTTCACTCTGGTTCGCAAAGTTTTCAATATTGATAACGATCCTTCAGTGCTTCGCGCACACGTCCCTGAACTGAACGGCTCTCTTGGCGAATGCCTGCTTATCCCACACCGTTGTTATTACAATGACCTCTCACCGGTGCTACGTGAAATTAAAGCCATGGCCCATATCACGGGCGGAGGCTTTTTCGATAACATCGCCCGCTGTTTACCCGTAGACGTATCCGCGTCCATCGACGCCTCCACCTGGGAAGTCCCTCCACTCTTTCGGCTCATACAAGAGCGGGGAAAGGTGACTACCGAAGAAATGTTCAGCGTGTTTAATATGGGCGTCGGAATGGTCCTAATCGCTGCTCCCGAGGACGTCGCTGCGATCCAAGAATCGGTCGCCGAAGCCTGGGTTATTGGCGAGGTTGTCGCGCGTGACGGGGGCGATGCCGTGTCGATTGAGAAAGTGAGGGAGTAGTGAAGGCAGTACTCAGTGTTTATCGTAAACACGGCATTGTAGAGCTTTCCAAAGAGTTAACAAAAGCCGGCGTCGAGCTAGTGAGTACTGGAGGAACTTTCTCCAAGATCGCAGATGCGGGGATCAAGGTCACACAAATTTCGGACCTGACAGGCTTCCCTCAACTCTTGAGCGGCCGCGTCAAGACATTGCATCCCAAAGTGCATGCTGGAATTTTGGCTAGGCGTGAGTCTCGGGAACATATGGCCGAACTTGCAGAACATTTTATCGAGCCAATAGATATTGTCGCGGTCAACCTCTACCCATTCGAGGATACCCTACAAGATCCCTCGGCAGCCTTGCCCGATCTTCTAGAGAACATTGATATTGGGGGACCAACGCTGGTCCGAGCCGCCGCAAAAAACTTTCCTTCGGTAGTAGTCTTAGTAGATCCACAAGACTACAGTTGGGTAGCAGAACACTTCATTGACGGAACCCTAACCCTCGAACATCGCCGCATGCTCGCCGCGAAGGCTTTTCAGCATGTTGCCCTATACGACACCTTAATTGCGCAATGGCTTGCCGAACCCAGTCGACACGGTTTCAGCGATGAAATGACTTTTGCTTTTCGCAAGTCGGCTGATCTTAGATACGGAGAAAATCCACACCAAGGCGCCGCATTGTACGCCTCAATCCCGCATTCCACCGGGATTGTTGGCGCGACACAGCTTCACGGGAAAGACCTCTCCTTTAACAATCTGCTTGATGCAGATGCGGCGTGGCAGGCTGCTTCTGACTTCCCGCAGGAAACTGTAGCAATAGTCAAACACACGAACACTTGCGGCATCGCTGCCCACCCTGATCTAGCTGAAGCCTATCGGCGAGCACATGCCGGTGATCCAATCTCCGCCTACGGCGGCATCGTCGCGTTCAACCGGACTGTTACAGCCCCCGCCGCGGAGGCTATGCGAGGAGTATTTTACGAGGTGGTTATTGCTCCAGACTTCGACGACAATGCCCTCCTAATTCTCCAAAAAAGACGGGGGCTACGGATCCTTAAGATGGGCGACGGCTCTCGAGATCACAGGCAGAACCGATCCTTGCGCCCAGTAAGCGGTGGGATCCTGTTGCAGGACACGGACCACATGGTCGACGAATCAAGCAGTTGGTCTGTAGTAACATCGAAACAACCTACCCCGCAGCAATTTGATGACCTGGCTTTTGCTTGGCGTGTAGCAAAACATATCAAATCGAATGCAATTGTGTTGGTAAAAGAAAAAGCGCTGATTGGGATGGGTGCAGGCCAGCCGAACAGGCTGACTAGTGTTCACCTCGCTCTCAAAACAGCCGGGGATCGTGCAAAGGGTTGTGTCTTAGCCTCGGACGCATTCTTTCCTTTCGCCGACGGTGTCGAACTAGCTGTTGCAGGAGGAATAGAAGCAGTAATACAGCCTGGCGGATCAATCCGTGACTCTGAGATCGTCAGCGCTGCCAATTCAGCTGGGATTTCTATGGTGACCACTGGGGTCCGCCACTTTCTCCACTAGCCTGCCAGCACGCGGCCATCCCCAGGAGAATGATTCAAATTCTCGCATTATATAGTGGTCGTTTAGTAGGAAATGGATCTAATCGTCATTATGGACAATCACTTGGACATCAAGAATGTTACCCTAGACGTTGTCCTTCCCGTTTACAACGAAGAAGCTGCGTTGCCTCTTGGTGTGCAAACGCTCCATTCCTTTCTCTCGACCAGCGCTTACACGGATTGGCGGATCACAATAGTAGATAACGGCTCAACTGATAATACCCAAAAAGTTGCGCGTGCTCTAGTCGAGAAATACCCTCAGGTTCACGCGATTTTTCTGACCGAGAAAGGGAGGGGGCGGGCGCTAAAGGCCGCCTGGTTGCGCAGCGACGCTAAAGTCCTCTCCTACATGGATATCGACCTTTCCACGGACCTAGATTCTTTGCCCCAGATGGTTGATGCCATACTGCATCAAGGATACGATATGGCTGTAGGGTCCAGGCTGGCTGCAGGCGCAAAAGTTACGAGGACAATCCGGCGAGAAATGATTTCTCGCTGCTACATGCTTCTTATAAAATCCCTGTTCCGCATCCACTTTTCAGATGCCCAGTGCGGGTTCAAGGCGCTCAGTCAAGGGGCCGCGAGGGCCCTTCTCCCTCACATCCTTGATAATGAATGGTTTCTTGACACCGAACTTTTAATTACAGCAGAAAAAAGTGGGTTCAGGATCAAAGATGTTCCGGTTACTTGGCTTGAGGACCCGGACAGCCGCGTGGCGATTATTCAAACAGCTTGGCGAGACCTTAAGGGATTATGCCGCCTACGGTTCGGCGGGTTAGCCCAAGCAGCACGCCCGGACTCAACGACTCTAGAATAGCGGAGAGATCTATCCTTCTAACGCCCTCAGGTCTGTTAGGACTTGCATATTCTCTTCAAGTGTAAACCCGTCTACCACGGGCTCTTGCGCTCCAGTAGTCCCGTCCACCGCGCCCTCTTGCGCCATCTTCCTTATCATCCGTGCATGATTAGTCGTACTTGGCAATAATCGCTTTCCAGTTAAACGCGATAGAGCTGCGACAACGCCATATCCGCCCCAGTTCGAGACTGCCGCTAATACCAAGTGGGTCGCAGCAACATCGCAGGGATCTTTAACCAGTGTGGGCACAGAAGGAATTACATCATAGAGTGTGCCCATCCCGACTTCGTTGCCACCGTCGCCGATACCAATGGTCGCCTGGTGGTCCGTAAACAGCGCGTCAAGTTTTCCTGTCCATTCAGAAATATCTTGCCCTCGCATATTCAGGTATTCGCCGTTACGAGTCCTCCCACACCGCTCAATCGCGATCAGTAAATCTGGTTGCACATCATCTAGGATACGAGCGGCTCGTTTTTGACTCTCTTCCCAGTCTAGAATCGGGAAAGTAAAGACATTGCCTTCGGCGACACCGCCCGCTGTCATAATAGGGGCAGTATGTGCATCAGTCACATATGCCACATGACTCCCGAGCGACTCAATAGCCTGCCCGAGCACTATGGCTCCGGGAGGGCCATCTGTTTCAGGGGCTCCTGCAGAGAGGATATAAAACCCGGTAGCAATAAGAACTTTTCCGGGATGGTCTAAAACAAACTGGGCTGCTTGAGTACAGAAGTCATCTGGTACAGACCCGCGAAGTTCGGCAATGCCTCTACGATCCCCCCGTAAAACGATATCTTCAATGGCCCCCATGCTTTTCCTCCTCGCAAAGTATGCCTTAGTTCCATTTCCCGGTGCCACGCATTTTTCGACTGACCCTGGTTGAGTTCGAGCCGTAAGGCGCTCGGGCTGGGCCGGCACCCCTCACCACAAAGTGTATGGCAAGTCGCGGGACAACACAGGATTTGGTCACACACTAGGGATCACGCGCTAAACACAACTTGCCGACGCCAAGCGGATAATGAAAGGACAGTAGGTGAAGGTTCCTAGCTTATCCCCTGCGAATCTACTTAGTGGCTGGCTCCGCACGCGCACCCGCCGCCGCCGCCACTGCCGCAGCCGCCACTGCCGCAACCGCAGCCACCGCTGCCGCAACCACCACCACTGCTAGGCATGTTCGGGTTTGTAATAATAAAACCGCTGCGAGTGAAATCGTCGACATAGTCTATCTGAGCGCCTTCCATAATGGGCGCTGCATCCCCGTCGATCAAAATACGGACTCCATCGTATTCATTAACTACATCGTCCGCACTTGGTTCGCTCTCCAGGGTCAACATATATTGGGCACCATGTCCAGATGGAACCATAATGACCCGAATCGCTGAGCCTGGAGTCTGCTCTTCTTCTAAAATAGTCCTGAGTTTTTCTACAGCAGGTGCCGTCACATCAATCATAGTATTCCTTCCTCACGTACAGCCCAAGATTTAGAAGCATGGCACTATAAAAAGCAGCGCTAGCTTAACAAAGTAGTCAATCGTGGTCAAGCCTTGAGACAGTGAGGCTGTCTTGTAACTCATAGCGTCTCTTGATATCCTGTACCCCTTGAAAGGAGTCGTCTATGAGCCTGCGTTTCCGACTTTATGGCTGGTTCTTCGATCGTCCGGGTCTAGTGGTCCGTTGGATGGCTACCAATGCAATCATCCTATTAGCGGCGGCTCTTTTTACTGTACTTCTTGATCTAGCCTGGGGATCGCTCGATATGCGTTGGGGCTTGACAGTCTGGTTCTCGTTTGTGCTGGGCTTCAGCGCTATGGTGATATTCAACGTGGTGGCGAATCTTATGGGTCTCGGCTACGAACATTCCCAAGGTAAGCCCCGCGTTCGTCGTTCATAACCATCGGCCAGCGTTCCAGACAAGCATTGATACTGTTACTCGCTTAGCAGCAATTGGGACAACCGATTCTTGCTCGTTTTCGCAAGTGAGCCTCCACTAACCTTATTCCCTTCCCGTCGTTATTACTACATGAACAAAACGATCCTGATGCTGTGAACAGGGAGACTCATGAAAGTAAATGGTACTCCTGAACCCGTCCGACGGTTTCTGAATTCGAAAATGGGTTTCATCTTGGTTGCACTAATCGCAATCCTAGCCAATCCCAGCTGTACGCTTGAAGCTGAAACACCGGACTCAACCTCTCAAACCATTAGCGCGGCCTCTGAAAGTGCTTCATTAGATCCAGGCACCAACAGGCAACAACAAATTGTTGCAGCACAAGAGACCGTATTGGCAACGATTTACCGAAATTCCCTTGCATCGGTCGTCCACATCCAAGTCACGCGTCGCGGTTCTTCAAGCACCATGCAAACGCCTTACGACAGCCCGCTGCGCCTTGGCTCCGGCTCGGGTTTCGTCTGGGATCAACAGGGACACATCGTAACCAACTATCACGTGGTTGCGGAGGCGCGCGACATAAGTATTCAGTTCGCAGATGGGACTGACGTAGTTGCCGAAGTTATCGGAGGAGACCCTGATTCGGACCTCGCCGTCCTCCGCGTGTCTATGCCGGAAGACAGGCTATATCCCTTGCAATTAGGGACAAGCGAAACTCTGCGCGTCGGACAGCTAGCCGTCGCAATCGGAAATCCCTTCGGACAAGAGTTCACCATGAACAGTGGGATTGTGAGCGGTCTCGGCCGCTCGATCAGAGGAGGCACCAGTCCTTACACAATCCCTAAAGTAATCCAAACAGATGCGCCGATAAACCCCGGCGACTCAGGGGGCCCTCTCCTTGACCGCACCGGGCGCGTGATCGGTATTAACACCCAGATCATAACTCGTAGTGGTGCAAGTTCAGGTATCGGCTTGTCGATACCTGTAGACCTTGTCAAAAGAATCGTTCCCTCATTGATTACCGATGGGGTCTATACCTACCCGTGGCTGGGGGTAAGTGGTGTATCCGTCCGCGGCCAGTTGGCGGAGGCTCTTGGCCTCCCTCGAGATACTCGCGGCACACTCATCATCGAGACTATCCCTGATGGCCCTGCCCAATTAGCGGGTCTTCAAGGTGCGTCCGGTGTGAAGCGCCTTCAAGACATAGATTATCCGGTCGGGGGAGATCTGATTACCGCGATCAACGGAGTGCCTGTCAATCAGATAGAGGACCTCATCGTGTATTTGATAGAAGAAACCGTGCCAGGTGACTCAGTGACTGTCTCCATTACTCGCGAAAACGAGAGCCTTGATTTGCAGGTCTTGCTGCAACCTCGGCAGCGAGTAGTCCCATAAACCCTGCTACTGGCCTTACCAGGCGCAAAGGCTAAATTTGTCTAGGAAGTTTTTCTCGCAAGAGCCTGATGTGGTCTGGACCGAGCCCACAGCACCCACCTATCACCTGAGTGCCTGAGGCTACCCATTTGCGAGCGTACTCAAGATACGCCTCCGGACTGATGATATCCTCCCATAGCCAGTTCGGCATTGCCCATCCCCCAGAGTGCGCGTACGCTCCCATTGGGCCTTGCCAGGAGTCGCGTACCGCTGCAAGGGCCGGCCCGACATCCTCCGGTTGAGTGTGCATCACAGAAACCAGCGAGAAGCCTATTTCCGCTAGAGATAGAAGCTCTCCTTGGACTGCCTGTTGTGTGTCGTGAAGCGTGACAAGTCCTTCGTCCGAATTGAATTCGCAACCAAGCCCTAACCATACAGGAAGGCCGGTACCAGCCGCAGCGGTTAAAGCAGCTCGCGTGTAACCAAAGTGGTCCACCATCTCAAGTAACAGGATGTCTACGCCTGAAGTGGCCAACAGTTCAGCCTGCTCCGTATAGGCCGCTTCGATTTCTTCATGCGTAGGAAGGTTTGATGCATCGTCGCCTGGAGGCCACGATGACAATGCTCCAGCTATCAGCACCTCCCTTGAAGGCTCTGAAATCTGCAACGCTTCCTTTGCCAGGCGCACAGAGTCACTAGTGAGCTCTATTGTCAAATCCCCTAGGCCTGCTTGCTCTAGGATATACCGGGCCGTAGAGAACGAGTTAGTCGTGATAATATCTGCGCCAGACCGAATATAATCGACATGTACTTCTCGAACTTGGTCCGGATGAGTGGACAATGCCGCGGCGCTCCAAGCGGTCCCATGCATTGGCACCCCTCGTAGCTGGAGCTCTGTGGATATTCCCCCATCTAAGATCAACACTTCGCCTGCGGCGAGGCGCCTATTCAGTCGTGACATTTCCCCCCTCTGCATCGCGGATCAATCTGGGCTGACACACTTCCAAGATTTCGCGTAACGGGGCTAGCCCTTTCCGAGTCGGCACAATTCGCACAATGGCCGTGTCTAGCCCGTCGGCTAGCGACCGTATCGCGGCCGGCGCTCCCTCCGGACGGCCAAAGTATCCCACTGTTCGTGCCAAGTCAGCAGGAAATTCCTCAACGAGATTTTCGATCGAAGCACCTTTATCGCGAAGTCTCTCAGCGTGCGCCAACGTATCCCCGAATCCCATACGAATGAAGTGAGCGGGGTACCCTTGCTTGAGGTCCGACGGCCCGGCGCCTGGTCGGCGTAAAGCATACCCAAGCAAAGCTCGGACAAAGGATCTTCGTGCGAGATCTTCGTCTTGATCGATTGAGACGCGTATATAGCAGACGGTTTTCACTTCATGTTCGTTTCGTCCTGCAGTTCTCACCCCCTGCAGTAACCGCGCTCGGCTCCAACGGACCTGTTCCGTCGTACACCAGTTGAGGGCAACGCCGTCTGCTATCTCTCCAGCCAGCCGTAACATCCTCGGACCCAGGGCCCCCAAATACACCGGGGTTGCAGGAGGCGGCTCGAGACCGAGCCGGAATTTTTGCGGACGAGCTGCGCCGACAGAGTAGGTAACCCGTTGGCCGGCCAGCAGTTCTTTTAAACTCCATATATAGTTCCGAGTTAAATCAACTGGGTCTTGTTGTTGGCCATCTCTCAGGCAAGCTTCTTTCAGCATTGATATTGAGCCCGTCCCCACTCCCAAAACAAATTGTCCCCCTGTGATCCCACTGGCTGTGCCAGCGCTCATCGCCATTGCCAAAGGCGTTCGTAATGTCATTGGGGAAACAGCAATCCCGGTCGAAATGCCTAGCGGCGTGACTTCCTTGGTCGACGCCCAACGCGTGGTACACAACTGAAACGCATCTAGACCATTTGATTCTGGAGTCCATACACTCGCGTAGCCTAGCTGTGCAGCTAGAGAAGCCGCACAAGCTTCGTCGGCCCAAGTTAAGCCTAACGTCCCGTCTATGCCAATACCGATATCCATCGCTATACCCTCTCGAAGAGCTGCCCACGTCATCCTAGCAGACCCCCTCCGGATTACAAGGCGATGTCCTTCTTGACAGGATCAGTCCCTTCTAGATACCATCCCTCTGCCCTGCTGACTCTTCCAAGAAAGGTTCATCTAGTGGTGCCACAAACCTCCCCTGGACTTCTAAGGACTCCCCTTTACCATAACCACCTTGTAGGCGCCGCTCAGATGGTTCCTTTCGCCGGCTGGGAGATGCCTTTACGATACACATCGATGCTCACGGAGGCTCGAGCGGTAAGGGCAACCGCTGGCGTTTTCGACGTATCACACATGGCCCGACTTGAAATTAGCGGCCCGGATGCTAGCGCGTTCCTCGAGAATGTCCTGACCTCTCACGTCACGGGCCTTCAACCAGGTCGGGCCGCGTACGGGTTTCTGCTTAACCTTAATGGTGGCATTATCGATGATGCTGTGGTGCTTCACCTTGCAGGTAAGTCCCCTCATGCTCCATTTCTATTGGTCTGTAACGCTTCTTCTCGCGAGGCCGTGCTGGGCTGGCTCCAACTGCAACGATCAGCCTACACAAGACTCGAGATCACGGATTCAACTGCCGCGACGGCGATGATTGCTATCCAGGGCCCAGAGTCTCTGGAAATCCTCGCTAGGATGACCGTCACAAACCTTAGCGAGATGCGCCCTTTCGGTGGAACTCGCACGTCCCTCTCCTTGCCTGACCAGCGGATCGTTGACGCCATTGTTAGCCGCACCGGGTACACCGGTGAGCTAGGCTTCGAGATAGTCCTTGCTGCTGAAGCCGCAACGAGCTTATGGAACAGCCTTATTGCTGCAGGCGCCCTCCCTTGCGGTTTGGGAGCGAGAGATATCTTGCGATTGGAAGCTGGGCTGATGCTGTCCGGAACCGACATCGGCCCGAAGGTGACCCCGTTTGAAGCAGGGCTGGATCGGTTCATCTACCTTGATAAAGAAGTCTTCATTGGGCGGCAGGCGCTACTTCGCCAGCGGACACGCGGTATGCAGACACGCTTGGTCGGATTCCACATGCTCGCGAAAAGCATCCCGCGTAAGGGCCAGTCTATACTCTTCGCAGGTCTCCCGATCGGAGAGGTCACCAGCGGCGGCTACTCTCCCTCTCTTGACATAGCCATAGGGCTAGGCTATGTTTCGATCGAGCATTCTAACCGTGGCACGGATTTGATGATCGATATGCGCGGCCGCGAGGTGCCAGCCCGGGTTGTGAAGCTCCCATTTTATCGCCGGCCCAAAACCCTGTGACGCGCAAACTTAACGCTTGAACTCCTGCGGAGGGAAACTGTGGCTGAGAACCCTGATTCTTTTCTTTACACAACCGAGCATGAATGGGTAGACATCAGAGTTGATGGAACAGCCGTAATTGGCATAACCGCGTTTGCCCAAGAACAGCTTGGGGACATCGTCTACCTCGACCTCCCCAGTCCCGGTTCAACCCTGACGCAATTCAGCAAGATGGGCGAGATTGAGTCAGTGAAATCCGTTTCTGATCTCCTCTCCCCAATACATGGCGAAGTGACTGAGGTCAATGAGGCCGCGGTGAAGAGCCCTGAACTTGTAAATGAAGCCCCCTATGCTACCGGTTGGCTACTGCGCGCGAAGCTGACCGACCCCGATGATGCCAGTCGTCTCCTGAGCAGAAGCGAATATGACACCCTGGTAGCAGGCTTGGACCATTGAGGAGAAGATGAAACCATCAGTGTCACATCCGTATTTGCCCGCGACCGATGCCCAACGACAAGAAATGCTTGGCTCTGTCGGCGTAGATACCGTCCAAGACCTTTTCCAGGATATTCCTAGTCGGTTTCGCTCTCCATCGCTCGACCTTCCGGCCGCCCTATCCGAACTCGAACTCCGGCAAGAACTCGAGGAAATTGGGTCGGCCAATGCCGTCTCTGGAAAATATATGTCGTTCCTTGGCGGGGGCGCATACCATCATTTCATCCCAGCCGTAGTCAGGGCCATGGTGAGCCGCGGCGAGCTTCTGACATCCTATACGCCATACCAGCCAGAGGTCAGCCAGGGAACTCTTCAAGCTACCTACGATTTCCAGACTTTAATATGCCTTCTGACAGGAATGGACGTCGCTAATGCTGGTATGTATGACGGCGCCACAGCCCTCGCGGAGGCTGCGCTAATGTCCTGCCGTGTCACTGGAAGAGACTCCGTGGTAGCGTTAGCCAATGTAAACCCTAGATACCTCGACGTTGTACAAACTTACTGTGCGCCCCAAGGCATCACCGTTAACATTATCCCCCCGGATTCACCGGCGACGGGGCCTGAAGATGCATGCCTGCTCCTCCAATACCCAGATTTCCTCGGGGGAATAGCTAGCATGACTGGCCTCGCCAACTCCGTTCATGCTAGTGGCGGACTCTTAGTCGCATCGGTCAATCCCCTCGCCCTCGGCCTTCTGAAGCCGCCCGGTGAATCCGGGGCAGATATTGTTACGGGAGAATGTCAGCCGTTAGGTATCCCGCTAAGCTTTGGCGGCCCGTATGTTGGCCTTTTTGCTTGCCGCGAAGAGCACGTGCGCCAGATGCCAGGTCGCGTGGTAGGGCGGACTCAAGATCAAACGGGAAAACCTGGTTTCGTTCTAACGTTGCAGACTCGCGAACAACACATTCGAAGAGCACGCGCCACTTCCAATATTTGCACCTCGGAGGCACTTATCGCTACAGCCAGCGCCGTCTACCTTGCGGCCCTCGGACCGTCCGGCCTACAACAGGTTGCTGCTCTGTGCTACCACAAGGCGCATTATACTGCTTCATTGATCAAGCAAATTCCCGGCTACTCGGTAGTCCTGCCAGACGACACGGACTGGTTCCATGAATTCGTCATCCAGGGCCCCTCAGCACCAGCCGACCTCAATAAACGCTTATTCGAACGCGGAATTCTCGGGGGGATCGATGTGAGCCCTCTGGTTCCGGGTGGCCTCTTGCTTTGTGTGACGGAAATGAACTCCCGGAGAGAAATCGACGCTCTTGTACAGGCCCTCGCGGAGATAGCTTTGGAGTTACAGTGAGAAGGGTATCACAATGAACCGTAATTCTGTCCTTGGACAATCCTTAATGCAGCAAAGCGTTCCAGGGCGCGTCGGCGTCCGCGTTCCAAGCCTCGACGTTCCTTCTCAACCTCTTCCAAGCGCGGCACTGTTACGGGATGACCTCGCTTTGCCCGAGTTATCTGAACTTGACCTCGTCCGGTACTTCACTCACTTATCTCAGGCGAATTTCTCAGTTGACACAAATTTCTACCCCCTTGGTTCCTGTACGATGAAATATAACCCGAAGGTCAACGACGAGCTCGCCGGACTGCCAGCCTTCGCATCCTTGCACCCCCTACAACACCCAGAGTCCGCACAAGGGGCCCTCTCCTTACTGTCCCACCTCCAAGACTACTTGTGTGAAATAACTGGGCTTGCGGGCTGCAGCCTCTCCACTTTAGCCGGAGCGCATGGCGAATTGGCTGGAGTTTTGATAACAAAGGCGTTTCATCAAATCAACAACCAGGGCCATCGGGATTTAATGTTGATTCCTTCGAGTGCTCATGGGACAAATCCCGCCTCGGCATCAATGGCTGGCTATAGAGTTCAGGAGATCCCCTCAAACGCCCGCGGCGACATGGATCTCGATGCGCTCCGACTAGCGGCAACGCCCGATCTGGCTGGCTTGATGATCACCTTGCCCAGCACACTAGGCCTCTTTGATCCTTCAATAGCGGAGATTTGTGATGTGGTTCATGCCGCTGGCGGTGTCGTGTATGGGGACGGGGCAAATATGAACGCCCTCTTGGGACAAGTCAAACTTGGCGCGCTAGGCTTTGACATTGTTCATCTCAACCTACACAAAACCATGAGCACGCCGCATGGAGGCGGGGGACCAGGTGCAGGGCCGATTTGCGTAACAAGCGACCTTGTTCCCTTTCTCCCCACCCCGATCGTTGCGCATGAGAAGGGTGCTACCCCTCCGTATCGATTTGCGACCCCATCACGCTCTATTGGGCCTATTGGCGGCTTTCATGGTAACTTCGGCGTTCTTCTCAGGGCCTACGCGTACATCCGTGCCCTCGGCGCGGACGGGCTCCGACAGGTGAGTGAGGACGCTGTGCTGAATGCCAATTACATCAAGGCTAACTTACAGAACACATATGACCTAGCGTACGATCGTCCGTGTATGCACGAGGCCGTTTTCTCGGCCCGCGCCCAGAAAGCTTTGTCCGTTCGGGCAATGGACATTGCTAAGCGGCTGATTGACTACGGCATTCACCCTCCTACAATGTATTTTCCGCTTATCGTAGACGAAGCGCTAATGGTTGAGCCCACCGAAACCGAGAGCAAAGAGACTCTCGACTTTTTCATAGCAGCGATGGAATCGATCGCACAGGAAATACTGACGTCCCCTGATATCGTAAAGCACGCGCCTCACTCGACGCCGGTTGGGCGGCTTGACGAGGCACTAGCGGCTCGGAAGCCTGACCTGCGCTGGCGGCCCTAACATGGAACTGTAGACTCTCTGAGGATTAAGGAGGCACCCATGACTTCAGTCCAAAACAATCAAGAGCACGATTTCCAGTCAGCCCTCCCAGACACCACAAGCACATTCTCCGTAGATGGGCTGCACGGGCCGGTCACGATTGTCCGTGATCAGTATGGTATACCGCATGCTCAGACCAATTCCGTCCACGACGCATTTTTTGCCCAAGGCTTCATGACCGCGCAAGATCGCCTGTGGCAAATGGAATACGACCGCCGACGGGCGTATGGGCGGTGGGCGGAATATGCTGGGCCGAGTGTAATTGCTCAGGACATCACCATGCGGCGCTTTCAAATCGGCCAGTCGGTCCAGGAAGATTACCGCGAATTGAATACAGAAACTCGTGAGATGTTAGTAGCCTACACAGAAGGCGTTAATGCCTTTATCACAACAACGAAATCCTTGCCCATTGAATACCAGCTTGTGGGAGGAGCGCCCGAACCATGGTTGCCACAAGACTGCCTAGCTGTTTTCAAAGTTCGTCACATTCTCATGGGCTCCTTCGAGGGAAAACTTTGGCGTGCTCGCCTTCTTAAATATCTGGGCGCCGACAACGCTGCACGGTTGCTCCCTGGTTACCAGCCGGGACATCTGGTCGTCGTCCCTCCCAAAGGGGTGTTTGATGGTCCGATTGCAAATGCCTTGGAGGAGATGGGCAAGAGTTTAGAGACGATTAACTGGATGGATGTTCCGGATTCCGGAAGCAACAACTGGGTCGTGTCTGGGGACCGGACGGCCAGTGGCAAGCCGCTGCTTGCTGGTGATCCACACAGGCCTTTAGATGTAGCGAATGTTTACTACCAGAATCATATCAGCTGTCCAGAATTCGACGTGATCGGTTTATCCTTCCCAGGGATGCCTGGCTTCCCGCACTTCGGCCATAACTCCGATGTGGCATGGTGTGTCACACATGCCATGGCAGACTATCAGGACCTTTACCTAGAACGGTTCCAAGACGGGAATCCAACAACTTACGAATTCAAGGGTGAATGGAAACCAGCGACCGTCCGGAGTGAGCAGATTGCCGTACGCGGCGGTGACCCCGTCGAGGTTTCTGTGACTGTGACGCATCATGGCCCAGTGATTGCCGGCGACCCCTCCACTGGATATGGGATTGCTTTCCGCTATACGGCGACTTCCGGAGCGAATCACGGAGCGGAAGCATTGCTCCCAATGCTCCGTACCAAAACCGTGGATGAGCTTGAAGACACCATGCGTGTGTGGGTGGATCCGTGTAATAACTTCGCCTTCGCAGATATTCAGGGGAATATTGGCTACCTAACGCGTGGACAGATACCAGTCCGGCCGATGGCCAACGCTTGGTTGCCGGTCCCCGGTTGGAGTGGAGAGTATGAATGGGATGGGTTCATTCCTTTTGAGTCGCTGCCACGGGTCCGGAACCCCGAGAATGGTTACATCGTTACTGCCAACAACCGGATTCCGTCCTCCGACTACCCGTATTATATCAACCTAGATTTCGCTCCCGAATTCAGAGCACGTCGTATCCTTGACCGCCTAGAGGCTCTTCAGAATGCGACGGTAGCGGATATGGCGTCGATCCACGGCGACCGCCTGTCCATCCCTAACCGAAGGTACGCCCAACTGCTTGCCAAGGCTCCCGTTAATCACCCGCTGGCGGAACACGTCCAACACCTTCTGGCCAATTGGGACGGCGTGATGCGCCCAGACAAGATAGAGCCCACGGTTATAGCGGCCACACGCACACACTTAGATCGACTCATTCTCGTGCCCTTGCTTGGTGATTTAGCCGAGGAAGCTTTTACTGCTTCGGGGCGCGGCGGAGCAGCGCATCTTGGTCGCTTATCAATGCTGTTGCTCGAAGCAACGAACAGTCCTGACTCATGGATGTTACCCCCTGAGACAGGTTGGGAAGCGATGCTTGGGAAAGCCCTACACAGTGGCCTCACATACCTGACAGATCGTCTTGGGGCAGATGTTTCGAACTGGACTTGGGGTGCAGTCCATGCGACTCGCCCGCGCCACACCCTTTCAGAAACTGTGCCTGCTCTGTCCAGCTTGCTTGACCCGCCTTCAATCGAAATGGGAGGGGGAGGCGAGACACCCCATGCAGCAGGCTACTCGCCATCCGATCTGTTCACAGTTACAGGCCTGTCAGTAGCTCGCTATGTCTTCGATCTTGCTGACTGGAACGCCTCGCGGTGGGTGATCCCCTTGGGTTCCTCTGGTCACCCCGGGAGCGCCCACTACGCTGATCAGGCGCCAATCTGGGGCAATATTGAGTTGATACCAATGCTTTACACCTGGGACCGAATCACCAGTGAAGGAGAATCCAGCCAGGTTTTGCAACCCCGATGACACACGAAGTGGCATCCAACCAGCGCCTGAGTCGTTGACAGGCAAATTGATAGCTACCTAGAATTAAAGATCCAGCGGGCGTGACGCAGTGGTAGCGTACTTGCTTCCCAAGCAAGCTGTCGTGGGTTCGAATCCCATCGCCCGCTCCACTTTTTATATCTACCGCCCAGTGGACCGCGCTATCAACTTGACGAGGGGCTGTTCGGTCCCGTCATCCCTGGCAACCAAGTCAAACCGGTCGGGGGAGTCGAGGAAGCCTTGTCGTTTCTCCTGCCGAGGGAAATCAATTTTTTCAAAACGGTAATCACGTAATCGTGGCCCCTTTACCAAAAATGGCACGTATCCCTTAAGGATTGCTTGGACCACAGTGAGAACGGTTCCCACGAGGCATCCAAGCCAGACACAGATCTCTGTTGGGGATCACGGGGGGTTGCGGGTAAAGACAGGGGAGTGCTTGGGCCTCCAAGCACGTTGTCCTCCCACAACGCCCGTTTGCCAGCCAGCAAAGAGCCCCACGAGTAATCCTGGGGCTCTTTGCATAAGAGCGTATCGGCTGCTACGCGCTCTTCGCCCTGATACTAAGGCCCCCCAGCACCAGGTTGGTCAGCATGAATCCTATCCATCCGGCGAACCCTAGCGTGTCCGCATCGACAAAGCTACCAAGAAGCAGAATGCCTCCTGCGATGACCGCTAAAGCAGCCGCGCCAACGTGGAAATTCTTGGCTAGGGCGATACCTGCTCCAAGCATAAGTACTAAGACGCCCATTGCAAGCTGGAACGCCCCCTCCATCGCAAGAGAAACGCCTGCGAGAGTCACTCCGCCTGCGGCCGACGTGGCCTCAGCAATGCCGTACTCGAGACCCAAGTTCATTACCAAGCCGGCGACCATTGCCATGCCGAGTACCGTTGCAACGTTTCCGTAAAAGGATCCCGCACCGCCTGCCATAGCCATGCTTCGAGTTATATTTAGAACTCCTATAAATACAGCTAACATCCCGCCGTATCCCAAGAGTATCCCTACCTTGGCAGTGCTCGCGTCCGCCATAATTGCCTGTGCTCTCTCCACAGCGCCCGTTTGTCCGTCATCAGGGTAAAAACCAAACCATCCGACAAAGGACACAATCGTACCGAGCACGAGCAATAACCCTGTTTGCATACTTGATCCCATGACATACCTCCTTAATTCATCCGAAACCATAGTTTTTCGTTTTCCATTCCAAGGCGCCGCCAATCACAACCGGACCTGTTCTTTCGTCGTGATTACCCGCCGCAGGTAATCCGATCGATAAGCAGTGGCCGCTACACAGTTGTCCGCAGTGCGTTGTTAGAAAGACCGGCGCGAATTCGCGATCAGCCGACTTGAATCTCTTGTGGCTGTTCCTCGAGACTGTCAAGGCCTAGCCGGATGCTGTTGAGCACTCCAGATAGTTGCATCTCTAGGCGCGCCAGGACATCTTGAGCGTATCGGTTGGATTCCCTTACTTGCGAATCGCCAAACGTTTGTGCCTTGTTTGTGAGGTCATGCGCGCTACGTTGAGCATCTTGGAGCAATGCATCAGCTCTACGCTTGGCATCTGTGAGCAGTTCGTCTGATCGCTTCTCTGCATCAACCACGATCTTGCTTTCATTGATCTTGTTGCGAGACTCGTCTTCCGCAGATGCCTTAATGCGTCGCGCATCTAGTAACGACTGGTTGATAATCGCCTCGCGCTGTGACAGCATGTCTTGGGCATCCTGAACGTCTTTCGGAATGGCCAAGCGGAGTTGATCAACCATCTCCATCATCCGGCCCAAATCTACCACCACTTTTTGCGTGGCCGGAACTCGGGCGCTGGATCCTAAGGTCGTCTCGAGTTTATCCACCAGAGTCAAAATTTCCATCCTTCTCCTTTCATCTACCTGGCCTTATGGGCCAATCTCACGCAACTTGGTAGCAAGTGCTGCGGCCACATGCGGCGGAACAAGGTCGCGCACGTCTGCCCCAAGCTGGGCTATCTCCTTAACGCGTGCCGAACTCAAGAATTGCCATTGCAGATTGCTCATCATGTAGACAGCCTCCACATCGGCAGCAAGGTTTTTGTTCATGAGAAACATCTCGAACTCGTTTTCAAAGTCTGATCCAGCCCGTAGGCCGCGGATAATCAGCCCGGCCCCAGCTTCGCGTGCCACATCAACCGTAAGACCGTTAAAGGTCGTCACTTCAACGTTATCGAGTGTATTCACGGCCCCTCGAAACAACGCGACTCTTTCCTGGGCCGTGAAAAGGACATTTTTGGGCGGAGCTTCGTACACTGCCACAATCACCCCATCAAAAATCCTGCTCGCTCGGTGCACGATATCAATATGGCCATTTGTGACCGGGTCAAAACTGCCTGGATATACTGCTTTCACTGACTAGGTGCTCCTTTGCGATACATGGCCAAGGCGGTGTCACCATAAACACGGCCCTGGAGCTGGCGTAAATCGGCGGTGGCTCCAGGGGGGTCGTACCGTTTTCCATGCTCCAGAACTATAACGCCGTCATTTCGGAGGAGTCGGGACACCTTGTTAAGATCTGGCACTTTGGCGAGCTCGCTATAAGGCGGATCCATAAGGATTACTTCATAGGGTCCAGATAGGCTCAGACAAGCCGCCTCTACCGACATCTTGTACACCCGCGCCTTGGGTATGAGCCCCAAAGCTTCAAGGTTTTCCGAAATCATCGCACACTGTCGCGGGAGGTGCTCAACGAAGTCGGCCCTCGCAGCACCTCGACTGAGCGCTTCGATGCCTAGCGCACCTGTCCCAGCATAGAGATCGAGTATCGAAGAGCCTGGAAGATCTGGAGCAAGCATAGAGAATAAGGCGCTTCTTACGCGACTAGAGGATGGTCGTGTGCTCTTGCCAGGGGCAACTTTCAGGGCACGGCCTCGTGCCGTTCCGCCTACTACTCGTACGGTCATTCCTATCGTGCTCCTCAACGACTAATGGGTGTCGTCGGGAATTCCTGACAGTTATGATTAACATAACCGTTAATAAGGCGAGAGTGTACCAGTACTCCTTGTCCTTGTAAACCCCTTATCGGATCTGGCCTTTTTGACTCGGTCAGTACTAGCAATAGGTATACTGGGAGGATGAACACTCGGCAATTTCTTTTTGCGATAGCCACTCTAGTCACTTTGTCAGCCTCCTGCATGGGCCCTGACACCCCCTCACTCCAACTCGATGCGTCTAGCGCCGAGGTTGGCGGGGATGCAGGCATAGATTGGCCACCAGCGCCAGATTTTGCGGGGATCAAGACGTGGCTCAACTCTCCGCCGCTTTCACTCGCTGGACTCAAAGGCAAGATAGTAGTTGTCGACTTTTGGACCTATAGCTGTGTCAACTGTATTCGGACGCTTCCGTATCTCCGAACTTGGCATGAAGCATATTCTGACCTCGGATTGGTGATAGTTGGCGTGCATCGCCCTGAATTCGACTTCGAGAAAGTAGAGAGCAATGTTCAGGAAGCCTTAGCCAGAGAGGGGATCACATGGCCCATCGCTCTAGATAACGAGTCGGCGACGTGGGACGCGTACCATAATCGCTACTGGCCTCGCAAATTCCTCATTGACCACCTTGGGCGGATCCGCCGTGATGTCATTGGCGAAGGGCAATACGCGGAAACTGAAGTCTGGATCCGCGAGCTCCTAACGGAATCCGGAGTGGACGTTTCTCAAATCCCCCTCGGGCCCTCGGCAGGCCCTGCTCCGGTGAGACATCGTATTACTCGAGAATTGTATGCTGGGACGCGCTGGGCTCTCGGGAACTATATAGGGAACGCTCCATTTTCATCTGCAACAGGGTTCTCTGAGCCCGACATCTATCGTGACGATGAATTCTATTTGCATGGGGATTGGCGCTTAACTCCCGAGAGCGCTATACATGCCCGGGAAACATCGGGGTTTGATGATTTCTTCTCGCTGGTTTACAGGGCTGCTTCGGTAAATGTGGTTGTCGCCCCTGGCCGCGCCTTACCGGTGACGCTGCTCGTGACCCATGCCGACGATCCCATCCCGATAGCGCTTAGAGGAACAGACGTTGTTTTGGATGACAGTGGCCAAACCGTCCTCATTGTAGATAGGCCTCGGATGTACAGCGTTATCGCTGCCGCAAATGTTCACACGGGGAAGCTACGGGTTTATGCTAAATCCGAGGGACTAACCCTCCACACATTCACCTTCGGGCGATAGAAGGACAGGGATTCTCATGACCGTAAGTCTATCGGTTGCGTTCGTCGCTGGACTTAAGACCTTGGTTACCCCCTGTACGCTGGCGTTAGCACCAGTTTTCCTTCTAGGGTCACTCGGCAGTTCGTTCTCATTGCAGCCTCTCGGCAAGGAGGGGGTTCGCTTTAGGTTCCTCGTGGCGGGGGCGACTTTGTTCATCTTGGGGTTCTGCTTTGCGTTTGTCAGCTTGGCATTGCCTGGTTCATTAGCCGAGAGAATCGTGTCAGGTACCTCCAGCTCTGTCAGCGGCATTGTTGGGGTCCTCGTTATCGGCTATGCTCTGGCGTCCATGCTCCGCCCTTCGTCCCTTAGTTGTATCCCCCACAAACGCTTGCTCGCTCTTTCCGTTGCCTATCTTCTCGGGTCAATTTTCGCGGTTAGCTGGATCCCTTGTGTTGGGCCTACTCTTGGCACAATCCTGTCAATCGGCCCTGCTTCTGGAAGCGCGATGGCGAAAATCGCCTTGCTCTTCTCCTATTCCTTGGGGATGATGGCACCTTTTTTTGCAACCACTGTCTTCCTGAATGTGGGCCTGCGCTCGATAGTGCAGGGTGTCGCTGTGTCAGCGGCTATAGCGCGCCTAGGCGGTCTTTTACTTTTCATCCTTGGCATCGTTATATTAACTGGTTCTGTCTCTTACCCTCTACGATATTTGGGGTCATTCTAGCGAGGGGGTTATCCTTCCCGCAGAATCCGCCTCCAGTATGCTATGGAAGGGGTAACCCCGTTTCCGGATGTCCTCACTTCCTCCCTGTTGTCTGTCAAGCACAGTAGCGACACAGACCACCTTGCACCCAATACTTTCAACCGCCTCGATCGCGCTGATCAAGTTTCCTCCTGTAGAACAGGTGTCATCAACTATCGCTACTTGGATGGGTGAGCCGTCGCCCGCTCTATTTGCAAGCCCGCCTTCAATGAGGCGAGCTGTTCCGTGCTCCTTTGTCGCTTTGCGGACTAAGAACCCTCGTACGGGTCTTTGTTCTAGCTGGCTGGTAAGAATCATCGCGCCCACCATGGGGTCTGCACCTAAGGTTGGACCCCCGACTGCCTCGGCTCCATATTGATAGACCACGGGGAGCAGGGCACGTGATACTAGGTACGATCCTTCCGGATTTAGGGTGAGCAGGCGCCCGTCAAAGTAATAGGAACTGCGCTGTCCGGACGATAGTAAGAAATCCCCGAACACTAGTGCCCCTAGCTCGCGCGCTAGCTCTAAGATCCTGTCTGCCTCGCCTCTTGTCATCCTCTCTTCTCCCTGCCATATAACTTGTGCTGGACAATATACTGCTCAACTTTTGGAGGCACCCACCCTGCCAGTGTTAGTCCGGCAGCGCAGCGACTCCTCACTTCAGTGGCACTAATGTCTAAGTCTAGCCCCTTTATCACGACCGTATGTTGCGTCGATCCAGGGTGTATTGCGTCAAGATTCTGGACGTTGAATCCCTCAACGTCCGGCCGTTCAATAACGACGAGCGAGCAACTTGCCAGAATCTTCTTCGGCTCATGCCAGCTGGAGATTGATCGTGCTGAGTCCTCGCCAACAATAAAGAGAATTTCTGTATCATCTGGTAGCTGCTGCCGTAACAGGCGCAGCGTGTCGACTGTATACGTTGGACCTTCTCTACCTGTCTCAACCGCAGACACTGAAAAGCGTGTTTCATCTTGTGTCCCCAAGAGGGTCATGGCCAGCCTCTGCCGTCGCGTCGCACGGGGACACACCGCCCGTAGCCAAGGCTTGCCAGTCGGAATAAAGAGGATCCTGTCAAGTTCGAGTTGATGAAGGGCCGCGTTTGCTATTTTTAGATGTCCATCATGAATCGGGTCAAAGGTCCCCCCCAGCACGCCTAACCTGGTGGCGTGTCGTGCCTGACCCGTCGTTCCGGCTAGCCCATCGCCACGGCAGCTTCTCGGGGAAGGCCTCCGCGCACCCGTCATCGCCACTCCATAACTTGCTCGCCTATAGACAGTTTTTCTCCATGCCGTATACCCAACCCCTCTAGGGTTCTTTCTAGGCCGATCCGCCGCAACTCTAACTTGACTTGCGCTACCACTTCGTTATCTTCGAAGTCAGCTCTATAAACAAGTCTTTCAAGTGGCGTCCAGCGAATGTGGACGCCCGTGTCGCCGTCTCGCCAAACCTCAGGCTGTAGGCTCGGCCGACGAGCCGGCAGCTCAATGATGCGGGTTGCTGCGCGCTTTTTCCGCGGCGGGATCAGGGCTCGAGATCCCAGTTCTTTTGCCAAGATCTCCATTAGCTCCTGTACCCCTTCTCCCGTGTGAGCGGAAATAAAGATCCCTCCACCGAATCTGCGTACTGTCTCCTGTATTTCTCGGCGCTGGCTCTCCACTGATGGCAGATCAATCTTATTAACCACGACAATTTGTCTTTTTTTAGCCAGAGTGGGCCCGTATGCCTTAATTTCGGCCTGCACTTCCCGATAATCATTCTCTATGTCCTCAGATGCTCCATCCAACAAGTGCACTAGCGTGCCGGCGCGTTCCGCATGCCGGAGAAACTTATCCCCAAGCCCAATCCCTTCATGTGCGCCTGGGACAAGGCCTGGTACTTCAGCAAGCATGAAGCGGTAGGTTCCATTGTCAATAATGGCTAGTTCCGGTTCTATTGTGGTAAATGGGTATGGGGCCACTCGGGGTGTAGCCCGAGATACAGCCCGGAGCAGGCTTGACTTCCCCACATTCGGCTTGCCAACCACGCCCACGTCGGCCAAAAGCATCAGGCGCAACCCAATCGAGACTTTGCGGCCGTTCTCCCCGCTTTCCCCTAGAAGCGGCATTTGATTTGTCGCCGTGGCGAAGCGTTTGTTCCCTCGTCCTCCTCTACCGCCTTTAGCAACGAGAACCATAGTTCCCTCTTCAACTAAATCGATCCGCCGGCTCTCAATTTGTTCTTCGTCAAACTGGAAGATTGCTTCTGTTCCCGCTGGAACAGAAAGGATTAGATCTTTTCCATTTCGTCCCGTTCGATTCCGTGCTTCCCCATCCCCGCCTCGCTCAGCAATAAACAGTTGTTGGTATCGGTATCGCTCTAAACCGGAAGAACTTCCCCCCACTTCCAAGTAAACAGCCCCTCCGTTACCCCCATCACCACCGGACGGCCCACCACGAGGAATATACTTCTCCCTTCGGAAAAGAATAGCGCCATTTCCCCCAGAACCTGACTCTGCTCTTAATATAACTTCATCTATCATATATATATTTATATTAAATAAAGGTAGTAGTGACAATAGGCCTGGGGTTTCGGGTTTTCTTGTGGGTCCCCTTAGAGGATTTCCATTTTTATGATTTAGACTTGCGGTTCCGTTGGGGTTTTTTCGGGGGAAACTAGTTGGACCTTGAGAGAACTCAGAGCCCCCGTTTTCTGCTCTTCCTCCTCCATTTTCTGGAGGGCCTGTCTAATGGTGCTGTGGTCTCGCCCACCCAGGAGGCGGCCAATTTCCGATAAAGACAACGCACAGAGGGAACGGAGTAGCCAGATAGCGCAATGCCTTGCACGTGTTGTTGTCTGCTGTCGAGACGCCCCGGAAAGCGCAGCGGGTGGTACACCAAAGTATTGGGCTACGCGGGATAAGACCTCTTCAGGGGAGATGCTAATAGTTACCGGGGACACTAAGGCTTCTTCTGCTAAAACGGTGGCCGCAAGGGATAGAGAGGGAGTGCGACCTGTGAGCTCAACACGGGCAAGCAGGCGGTTGAGGCGCCCCTCAAGGTCGCGCACACTAGCACATGTCGGTCGACTTAAAGCGACCAAGACATCATCGGGAATCGGCAGATGGTTGGTCTTTCGGGTGAGAAAGTCGAGGCGTGCTTCTTGATTAGGAGCGAGCAGTGAGACTGTTAGGCCAGCAGTGAAGCGGGAACGAAGGCGGGGCTCAAGATACCCAAGGTCTGTTGGGCCTTGGTCACTTGCCAGCACGATCTGGCCTCCCCGTTGGTGTAAATCATTAAAGATGTGGTAAAGGCTATCCTGAGTACGAGATTTCCCCCGTAGGAATTGAATGTCATCTATGAGAAGGGCATCGAGAGAGTGGTATTTCTTCCGGAATTCTTTAGTGGTTCGGCTGAAAATAGCATCGACAAATTCTGCAATGAACTGGTCGCTAGTAATTAACGCGGCGTTCAGGCCATCCTGCGAGAGTTCTGCGTAGATACTTTGCAGGAGATGGGTTTTTCCTAAGCCGGGAGCTGCGCAAAGCAGAAGCGGACTAAACTTGCCCCCAGGCTCTTTAACAGCCGCCACTGAGGCAGAGTACGCGAGATCGTTATGGGGCCCCACTATGAAACCACCGAATGTATAGCGATGTTTGCCGCGGACGGGCACACTAGAGGCCCGGGTCGCACGGGGAGGGCCGGAGTTCTTCGGGCGTGAAGACGGCTGGACCAAAAAAGTTACCGCAATAGGTCGACGGGCGACAACGGAGGCCGCCTCCCTAACCGTGTTACTGAGGCGTTTCTCGCAGTATTCCACAATGAAAGGGCTCCCGGCCCATACGGTTAAGTGATCATCCTCCAACTTGGCACCCTGTGTATCACGGAGGAATGTATCAAATGTCGGTCGTGCCACGCGCACTTCTAACGCTCCCAAAATCGCCTCCCAAAGGCCAGCAGGGGACGACAAAGAAAAGCGGTTCGACTCGTTTGAAGAGAGGCTATCTACCACAGTCCGCACCTCGAGGGGATAAGAGGAAAATATCAGGCGATATTCATTGGGTGCAAGGGGAAGAAGTTGTTGTTTTTCTCGGGTCTGGAGCCGCTCCAAGGTGAGACCGTTAATCGGGTCTACCACTTGGTATAATTACACGTATTATGAGGATCTTTTTTCTTGGAACACCAGCATACGCAGTGCCAGTTCTTGCTACGTTAATGGATGCCGGCCATCAGCTGGTTGGCGTCGGAACCCAGCCTGATCGCGAGGCTGGGCGTGGCAGGAAGCCTCAGGCCGCTGCCGTAAAGGAATTCGCGCTACGAAAAGGAGTGTCTGTTTTACAACCAGTTACATGGAGAAGTGCCGCCGCGATCGCCAGCGTAAAGAGGCTAGAACCAGATATCTTGGTTGTCGCGTCGTACGGCAAGATCCTGCCGGCGCGACTCTTGAACCTCGCGCCGCTGGGCGGACTGAATATCCATCCATCGTTGCTCCCGCTCTATCGCGGTCCGTCACCGGTCGCAAGCGCAATTTTAGCCGGGGAGAGAGTGACAGGTGTAACAGTAATGGTGATGGATGAGGGAATGGATACCGGGCCGATTTTGGATCAGGTGACTGAAGGGATTGGAGAGAATGAATCTTCGACAAGTTTGACGCAAAGGCTGTTCGAAATTGGGGCGCGACGCCTAGTTAGCAGATTGGATCTTTGGGCGGACAACAAGATATCGGCTCGACCGCAAGATGAAACACAAGCAACGTACACTCAGTCCCTGAAGAAAGACGATGGCGAGGTGGATGTCCATCTCTCTGCAGAGATGCTTCAGAGAAAGGTGAGAGCATTAAATCCTTGGCCTGGGGTATATACGACATGGGAAGGAAGACGCCTGAAGATACTAGAGGCGTCGCTTCTTACGGGAGGCGAAGTTGAGGTTCCCGCCGGAGTGGTGCGTGTCCGTTCGCGAGAAAGTAAGGGCTGTCTCGTCTTAGGAACGGGAGACGGTGCATTGGCGCTAGAACGGGTACAACTCTCTGGGAAAAAGCCAGTTTCAGCTCGTGACTTCATCGCTGGACACCAAGCGATTGACGGAGCCAAACTACCAAGCTGATAAAGCCAGACAGGCCCTAGAGGGAGATGGAAAATGGATAAAAAGCTGGTCTCGCGAGGCCGCTCGGACGAAGACGGCGACACACAGTCCCTGGAGACCCTCCTTGCGCGGTCGATTGCTGCGGCTAGCCCACACACCAAGGGCATTTTCGGTAACGACACAATGACCGCTAAGGAAATCGAGGCATTTGTCTCAAAGCGCACTGCGGTCGCGGTAGCGACAACCGATCGGGAAGGACACCCCCACATTGCGGCCACCGACCTGATTGTTGTTCAGGGGAGATTCTTTATTGGCCAGAGTCAAGGGAGCGCGTCACTGAAACATATACGACGGGACGAGCGCGTCGCGTTGTTGCTCATGCAGGGATGGAGGCGGCATTTATTACTGGAAGGTCAAACATCTTGCCTCGCTGACAATGACCCAATGACGGGTCAGGTCAAAGCCGCGGAAAAGGAGAGGCTGGGGTTTACATCACAAATAATTGTGGAGGTGAGTCCAAGCCGAATGTTCGGCTGGAAAAGTGGCGGTCCGCGAGCAAAGACAAGGGCTGACCAAGACAACTATTGAGCTTGGCATCTCTCGCGCCAGGCTCCTGTGGTCAGGACAGCACTTGAATTGGAGTAACCCTGACCCCGATGGCCACGACATCTCTCAAATGGTAATCGACAATGATACAATGCCTAGAGACAGCTTGGGCCACGATAGCGGATTTTGGCCCTGTCGAGCGGTAGCTGAACCTAGCCCATGCTCTGTCCCAAGTAAAAGAGGGGTTCCCAGTATGCTGATGCTGTTGGACGGGCACGCCATGGTCTACCGGGCGTGGTACGCCATCAAGACACCAATGACTGTTCGGTCAACCGGTCAAGAGGTACGGGGTGTATACAACTTCGCCCAGATGCTGCGGAGGGCGATCGACACTTTCCGCCCTGACCACATGGCCATCACTTTTGACCTTCCAGCGCCGACGTTTCGCCACAAACAATTCCCAGAGTACAAAGCCCATCGCCCTGAAATGGCGCAAGAGCTCAGAGACCAGTTTCCCCTTGTCCGTCGTCTCATGGAAGCATTCCGAATCCCAATATTTGAACTGGAAGGCCTAGAGGCAGACGACCTGCTGGCCACGCTTAGCTCGCAAGCCGAAGGATCAGGCGTTGAGGTTATGATCATGACGGGAGACACTGACGTGCTCCAGCTTGTTTCCCCAATGGTGAAGGTGGCCCTCCAATACCGGATGGGCGAGCGGACAGTGTTTGATCAGGAGAAGGTAGCAGAAAAATACGGAGGCCTCACTCCAGAGCAGCTTATCCATCTCAAGGCACTCCGCGGTGACCCGTCCGATAATATCCCGGGCGTTGCCGGGATTGGCGAGAAGACCGCGACGCGCTTGCTACAGGACTTTGGCTCGGTCGACGATATTTATCAGAATCTCGACAAGGTGCCAGAAAAACAACGACGCCTATTAGAAGTTAAGAAGAGCGATGCATTCCAAGGGTTGGAATTGGTGAGGCTGGTTCGAGATGCCCCAATAACCCTGGACCTAGCCCGGTCTCGGTGGGGCGCATATAGTCGCTCGGAAGTAATAGAAGTTCTCCGGGACTGGGAATTCTTTAGTTTGGTCAGCTGGGTCCCGGAAGGCATCCCAAGAGAGGACGACGACACACGTAAGTCGGCTCTTTCCGGCCAGACACAATTATCGGAGTCGTATACCACGGTAGACAGCGAGCATGCAATGGAAGAACTCGTCCGCGAGCTCGATGCGTGCTCAGGGTTTGCATTTGATGTAGAAACCAAGCCTGCATATCCTGATGACAAGGGGATAGATCCAATGCGGGCCGATCTAGTCGGCGTCTCTATCGCAACTGCTCCTGGGCGAGCATGGTATATCCCTGTGGGACACGCCCTCGGACAACAGCTATCGAAGCAAATGGTGTTATCGCGGCTCGCCTCTTTTTTCCAGGATCCTACCATTCCAAAGGTAGCGCATAACGGCAATTACGATCTTACGGTAATGCTTCAGGAAGGGATAGAGGTGGACCATCTCGCTTTCGACACGATGCTGGCTGCACATTTGCTTGGGCGGAAGGCTATAGGCTTAAAGAGTCTAGTTCTGGAAAGCTTTGGGATCGAGATGACGGCAATCACCGACCTTATAGGCGTGGGCCGGAAACAGAAAAGCTTTGGTGACGTCGAAATCTCGCGTGCATCTATGTATAGCTGCGCAGACTCCGATATGACGTATCGCCTTTGGGTCAGCCTGGATTCCGAACTACGGCAAGCAGGGCTGGAAGAGTTGTTCAGCACAATCGAGATGTCCCTCGTGCCTATCTTGGTGGGCATGCAGAGGACAGGGATCAAGGTGGATACGGAGCGGCTAGAGGGGATGAGCCAAGAACTCGAGGAACGCTTGAGCGAATTGGAGCGCCTCGCGTATGAGGCTGTGGGGCATAAGGTTAACCTCAGATCCCCGGCACAATTGGGCGAACTGATTTTCGATGAGTTGCGTCTCCACGAACGAGCTGAATGGTTAGTTCGCCCAAAAAAGACGCGCACGGGCGCATACTCGACCGACGCGAGCGTTCTCGAGGGCCTGAGAGGTGCGCATCCTGTCATTAATTTGGTTCTCCAGAACAGGCAGTTGGCCAAGCTCAAATCTACGTACGTGGACGCTCTACCGGCCCTTGTCCACCCACGCACAGGGCGTGTCCATACCACGTATCGGCAGGCCGGTGCCGTTACGGGTCGCGTATCCTCCAATGACCCAAATCTCCAGAATATTCCAGTGCGCACGGAAGAAGGCAAGCGCATCCGGCAAGCCTTTATCCCCGAGCAGGCAGGCTGGATGCTCTTGGCTGCAGACTATTCGCAGATTGAACTCCGCGTTTTAGCACATTTATCACAGGACCCTGCCCTATTGGATGCATTCCAACAGGACACAGACATTCACTCAGCTACGGCTGCTCAAGTGTTTGGTGTTCCGTTAGAGGTGGTTACTCAAGACCAACGCCGGATAGCCAAGGTTCTCAATTTTGGCGTCATATATGGTGTCAGCGGATTTGGGATAGCCCAGCAGACCCAGCTAACGATAGAAGAAGGAAGGCGATTTATTAGAGATTATTTCGAGCGGTATCCCGGCGCTAAAGACTATGTGGACCGCACAAAGCGCCAGGCCAGTGAACAGGGCTACGTTGAGACACTCTTGGGACGTCGACGGGCGACTCCCGAGGTTAATTCAAGGGACCCAGTGCTTCGGCAGGCCGCAGAACGAGAAGCGGTAAATATGCCGATTCAAGGGACAGCAGCTGAGATCATGAAGCTCGCGATGATCCGTGTTGATAAAGGCATAAAAGAGAAAGGGCTAGCCAGTCGGTTGCTATTGCAGGTCCATGACGAACTAATTTTTGAAGTCCCCCCAGAGGAAGTTGAGGCCGCTAAGGAGTTAATTCAGAAAGAGATGCCAGCGGCCCTAGAGATGACAGTGCCATTGCGGGTGGCGGTGAAATTAGGATCTAGCTGGGGCGGCCTAGAGTAAGGGTCGAAAGCACCTGGTTCTCCTCCGTATAGCTGGATCGCGACGGCAAGAACTTGACCCTAAGTGGCTACCTTTTTTAGAATGCCAAGGGATAACAATCTGGAGCGTGATGAGATATGCCTTTATACGAATATTTCTGTTCGGACTGCGACATTCGGTTTGAGTTGCGACGATCAATGAAACAGTCTGGGCAACAGACAAATTGTCCATCATGTGATGGCAATGCCCAAAGGGCGCTCTCGCTGTTTGCTACCGTAGCAAACAGTACAAATGCTGCGCCCGTTCCCGTGCCCTCTGGAGCAGGCGGTTGCGGGAACTGCGCGTGTGGCCACTAAGACGAGCCGCCCCACATCGGGTGTAATGCGATGTGACCAGAAGGGTAGTCAGGGAGTGAACTTTGCCAGTCTATGAGTATGTTTGCCAAGAATGTAGTGCCAAGTTTGACTTGAAACGACCGATGAGCCAGTCAGACAATCCAGCGACCTGCCCGGAGTGTACGGGCGTTGGTGAAAGGGTTTACTCTGTTTTCACAGCCCTGACCAAGGGCATCGGGACAATTTCTACTCGTCACTCTTCCGGAGGTGGGCGAGGAACAGCAGTCGTCGCGCCTAGACAGTCAGGGTCCCAGAACCAAGAGTCAGCCCCCCCGGACATTTTGAAGGAGTTGTACTCCATCCTTGAATCGATCCCTACAGGAACTCAAGGAACCATCGAGGCCTGCATTGATGAACTAGAGAAAGGGATTCGAAACTTCTATGCCAGCGATCAGGCGATAACCGTAGAACGGAGCGGCGAGCCGAGGAGTGGCTCGGCCGGAAGGCCCTCCTTCGAAGTGGACCTAGCTGTTTGGCGCTCGCGGGATGTGGACGGCAATAGTAGCCTGGAAAAGCAAAGGTACATTAGCGAGGTCCTCTGGCAATTTGTGATGGCAGCAGGTCAAGACGCCGTAAGTGCGCTAAACAGGCTGATTTTGGGTGCCGCTCAGCGCAAGATGATCGTCTGTACTAATGTGGAAGACTCTACCGCAGTACTCAACCTGCTTAGGAGAGGAGCTGAAGCATGCTCCGGTCAAGTTTACCTGTGTGTTTTCCCCGCCAAGAAGGACCCGCGTGCTCACGGGCTCCGGATGTGGATGCTGAAGTCGGGGCGATGGAACGCATATCCTGACTAGGGTTGGTCTGGCTCGCCAACAAATAGGCGGGAGCTAGCTCCCGCTTACAGCACCCTTAAACTCACCCAGGACGCGCCGCAAGCTCCCGGCTCGTGATAAAGCCCAACCAGATCCTGCTAAGGCTACTCCTTCTAGTGCGCTTGCGAACCCAAGGAATAGCGTTGCCTCAAACCAGAACCCTTGAGGAAACATTTGGACGAGCAGATGCTTTCTCGGATCAAGGAGCCAGAAATCATTTGAAAAGCTGATCTTGTGGAATAAGGTGAAAAGCCAAGGAAAGGCGATGATCCCAATAAGGGATACCGCCAGCACCAACCCGCCCGTAGCGAGTCCGCCTTTGATTAAGGCATTCCCGAAGGAAACGAGACGATTTGTTTTTGCCAGTAAAATGGACAAGACCACCGAACCACCCAGCACTAAACCAAACAGCCATTGCATCTTATAGATCAGTCCTACCAAGTCCTTTACATCTTGCATGTGTGTAATCTCCCGCAAGGAGTATGCCGGCCTGCCAAACAGGGTAATGTCTAGCTGGTCTTGGTCTGAACGCCAATAGGCGATAACTTCACGGCTAATGCGATTTAATTCTTTCTCTGGAACACCTATTCGATCACTGACGTTGAATCGATCGATACTGTAGACATATAAGCGCTCTTCGTTAAAGGCCCAAACCACGTTACTAGTGATGAGCAAGCCTGGGACACAAAGAACAATAAACCAAGCGAGAACCCGGCAAACCAGAAGCCTTACCAAAGCGAGAACTCCTTGTGGCAATACTATGAGGGCAGTATAATCCCACGCCATGAGAACCGTAAGTCGCCCCGACAAGCAAGACGATCAATTCCCCCCAACTTTTGAAGGCCTTGCTCAAGTGATCGCGTTTCTGCGCTCGCCGGCAGGTTGCCCGTGGGATCGGCAACAGACACATGCCTCACTACGATCCAGCCTTATTGAGGAGTGCTACGAAGTTCTAGCCGCGTTAGATTCAGGAGACACAAAGGGACTGGTTGAAGAGTTGGGAGACCTCTTGTTACAAGCCGTCTTTCACTGTCAGATTGCGAGGGAAAATCAGGAATTTGAGATGAAAGAGGTGTTTCAGGGGATTGTCCAAAAATTACTTCGGCGACATCCGCACGTGTTCGAGACACAATCCCAGCTCAGTCCCTCGGAAGTTGAGGAGCAGTGGGAGCGGTTAAAGCAGAAGGAAAAAGCCGGCCAGTCGCCGTTTGCTAGTGTGCCAACCGCAATGCCAGCCCTAGCGTCCGCTCAAGCCATCTCACAAAGAGCAGGGAGATCGGGGTTTGACTGGCCAAACCTTGACGGAGTCAAAGAGAAACTGCGGGAAGAGTTTGAAGAGCTAGAGAAAGCAACGGCAACCGAGGAGATTGAGCACGAGATAGGAGACGTATTGTTTACCATGGTAAACGTAGCTCGCTGGCATGGGGTTGACTCCGAGAGTGCACTCAGGAAAGCAAGTCAACGATTTCGCACCCGATATACGATTATGCAAGAAGCGAGTAGCGAAAAGGGAGTGGTGTTCCAGACGTTGCCGCGAGACAAGAAAGAAACATTATGGGAAGAAGCTAAGGCGAGACTCGCGCAGCAAGGGGAAGGGCGAGGCGTTTCTTGCTCGCCTTAGTCTGAGATTGTACAATTGAGGCAGTTTCTACGTGGCTCTCGGACTCTAAGCGCAGGAAGGAGTGGCTGATGGTTCCTCCAGGAGATCTTTTCGGAACGATACCAATTGCCATAGCAGTATTTCTAGTGGCAGGCATCGCCTTCAGCTTACATGGCATCCTGCTAATGCGCCGTGTTTTTGGTTTGGTGCTCATGGGGCGCAGATCCTATCGTTTTGATAAGCCACACGTGCGGTTGTGGAACGCGATCTACATTGTCGTTGGCCAGGCGAGAGTTTTGCGTAGTGTATCGTGGCGGAGAATGGACATGGCTGGCATTGGCCATGCGCTGATTTTCTGGGCTTTTCTGTCCTTTAACCTAGGTTACGTTCTTCTAAAGTTTGGTGATTCGGTCTGGAGAGATTTATCCCGCACGGTCTTAGGAGATTCTGGGCTGCGGATATTTGCTTCCTACCTAGACGTGTATGCAGGCCTGCTTCTTATTGTGTTGGTCTGGGCTCTGGCGAGGCGCTGGCTGGCGAAGCCCCACCGCCTCTCTTTTGATCTAACTCGATCCGGAGAAACCATCTTCGTCATCGGGATGGAAGTCGGCCTGATGATACTCTGGCTGCTAACCGAAGCAATGTATGTGGCATCTGGAGGAGCAGGGCCGTTAGCAGAAGTGCCCCTCGGGAAATGGGGCGGCAACCTCTTGGCTGATGCTGGATTTAGCACTGGGCTCGCCACCTCGCTACAAGGGCTGTTCTGGTGGATGCATCTCTTGATGATCCTCGGGTTTGCGGTCTATATCCCGTTCTCAAAACACATGCATATAGTTGCCTCTCCTCTCAATGCCTTTCTACGGAGACTGGAGCCAATGGGCACCCTTGAGCCTATCCGTGATCTGGAAACAGTAGAAAGCTTTGGCGCCGGCCGAATTCAGGATTTTACCTGGAAAGAGCTTCTCGATGGCTATGCCTGCGCAGTTTGTGGTCGATGCACCGATGTTTGTCCAGCAAGTGCGACCGGGAAAGTGCTGTCGCCGATGCATCTTGTTGAAAACATTAAGGAGTATCTCTCGGAGCACGGCCCCAACATCCTTGACGGCGAGCCCGTGGAAGTGCCGGTGATTGGAGGAGCCAATCCCGTTCAAGCTATCTGGGACTGCGTCACTTGCGGCGCATGTGTTGAAGAGTGTCCGGTTAGCGTCGAGCATATTGATAGCATCGTTGACATGCGCCGCCATTTGGTTATGGAAAAAGCTGAAATGCCTGAACAGGCAATGACGGCCCTCCAAAGCATGGAGCAGCGAGGTCATCCGTGGCGAGGAACAACCTTCTCGCGAACAGATTGGACCAAGGGGTTAGAGGTGAAAACCATTGTTGAAGAACCCGACCCGGAAGTGCTCTTTTGGGTAGGCTGTACAGGCGCTCTTGAGCAACGGAGCCAAGCTGTCCCCCGCTCAATGGTAGCTGTCCTGAAGGCAGCGGGGGTGAAGTTTGCGATTCTTGGCGACGAGGAAACGTGTTCAGGAGACCCTGCGCGTCGATTAGGTAACGAATATTTATACCAAATTATGGCCCAGCAGAATATCGAAACATTCAAGAAGCACAAAGTCCAACGGATCGTGACGATTTGTCCGCATTGCTTCAATACAATTAAGAACGAATACCCACAGTTCGGTGGCGAATTTGAAGTTTTGCATTATGCCGAGTTCGTAGAAGAACTTATTAGGGACGGACGACTGAAAGTATTACGCACTATAGATACTACCGTCGCTTACCACGATTCCTGTTATTTAGGTCGCCACAACGGTGTATATGATCCGCCTCGGACGATAGCCAAGGCGATCCCGGGGCTCAAATTGCTTGAGATGGCACCGCATCATAGGGAAAAAGGGTTTTGCTGTGGGGCTGGTGGAGGACATCTATGGATGGAAGAGGAAGGCACTAGGATTAGTCACCGCCGCACCGAACATTTCCTTGCCACAGGTGCCCGCAAAATCGGAGTGTCGTGCCCGTACTGCCTCCAAATGATGACCGAGGGGATAGCCGCAAAAGGCGCTGAAAAAGAGCACGAGGCCGTGGATCTGCTTGAGCTTTTGGCCGAGAGTGTAAGTAGTGATTCGGAGCCTGAGAAAGCCTTGACAGACGACTAAGCGACCTAAGGAAACAATGATGGCTTCAGTGGTTCGTATTGTAGTTCCTGATGATGATCCCGTAGCTCTGCGAGGCACGGAAATAGAAGAGAGGCTTGGACGCTTAGGCGAGTTGGTTATCCACGATTCACTTGCGGCAAACCCGTCGGAGCTTACAGCGCGACTTAAGGATGCGAATGTCGCGATAAACATCAGATCGTCGTCTCCCTTCACTGTGGAAGTGCTCTCAGCATGCCGTCACCTTCAACATATCGCGGTTCTCGGCGTAGGCGTTGACAATGTGGATGTAGAAGCCTGTCGCGAGAAGGGAGTGCTGGTTACGAATACTCCCGGACATTCCACTGACGCTGTGGCAGAACATGCGATCGCTCTGGCCTTGGCAGCGGCGAGACGGCTGACGGAAAATGATAGGGCGGTTCGCGAAGGTGCTTGGGCTCGTCACCCAATCATCCAGCTTTCAGGAAAGACCCTAGGTGTAATCGGGGCCGGGCCTATAGGAAGGCGAATGGCTGTATTGGGGCAAGCTCTTGGCATGAAAGTGGTAGCGTGGACTTTCAACCCGACAATGCAACGGACGGAGGCCATGGGCGTCCCGTTTGTTGCATTGGAGGAATTAATGGCAATCTCTGATGTAGTATCGCTCCATCTACCTATCTCCGATAAGAGCCGAGGCCTCATCGATGCGCACAAATTGTCCCTGATGAAGCCCGATGCCATCCTTGTTAACACAGCTAGGGGAGCGATCGTAGATGAACGGGCCCTAGCGGGCATGCTTCAACGTGGAGAGATAGGGGGCGCGGGCCTGGATGCCTACACGACTGAACCGCTACCAGCGGGACATGAGCTAGGGGGCCTGAATAATGTGGTTCTTTCCCCACATAATGCCGCGATGACAGTCGATGCCGGGATTCGTGGGTTGGAAATGGTCGCCGAAAATATTGAGGCGTGGCTAGCGGGAAAACCGACGAATATTATTGTGTAGAGGTCAGGCGCTAAACTTCTCGCGAAGGGAGCGCTTTAATACCTTTCCTAGGCTATTCCGTGGCAGTTCGTCCACAAAAATCACTGATCCGGGTTTTTTAAAGCTGGCAAGTCTTTCCCTACAATATTCAATCAATTCCCCAGAGTCTGGTTGTGTATGATCCGACCGTATTGTCACGATTGCACGGACCGTTTCACCCCACTCCGCGTCGGGGATACCAATCACAGCTGCGTCGTCGACAGCAACATGCGAGCGAAGGACGTTTTCGACTTCCTCAGGAGAGATCATCTCGCCCCCACGTTTAATCGTGTCTTTAGCGCGGCCCGCGAGGTAGATGTATCCATCTGGGTCGCTGTAGCCAAGGTCTCCCGTGTAGAGCCAGCCAGAGCGAATGGTAGCTTGAGTTGCTTCCGCTTGATTCCAGTAACCCTTCATGAGTCTGGGCCCGCGCGCCACGAGTTCGCCGATTTGTTCGGGCGCAACGTCCGATCCGAATTCGTCGACAATGCGAACCTCTACGTCCGGCAAAGGCTTACCAATAGAGGTCAGTCTTTTTAAGCGTATTTCCTGTTCGTTACTTGGAAGCCCTACCGGAATCTCATGATCTTCAGGCGCAAGCATAGTAATGGTGGAGGCGGTCTCAGTTTGACCGAATGCGTTGATAAAGCGACATCCGGGGAATTCCTCTATGGCTCGCCGAATGATCTCCAGCGGCATGGGTGCTGCTCCATAGGTGATAATCTCTAGGCTGGACAAGTTGAAAGAAGAAAATTCCGGGTGCTCCATAATTTGTTTTAACATTGTGGGCACCATCATCGCGCGTTGGACACGAAACTCTTGGATTAACGTCATCCATTCTTGTGGCTCGAATTGTCGCTGTACAATAAGGGTCCGGCCTGCGTAGATACCGGCGATCACGGCTTGCAGGCCAGCTATATGGTACAGCGGGACGGTGAGAAGATTGCTTTCGCTGATTTCTGGGTCTACTGGCTCTACGTTAGCTAGTATGTAAGAGGAAAAACTTTCATGCGTGAGCATAACGGCCTTTGGTGTTCCAGTAGTCCCGGCCGTAAACATTAAGACAGCCAGATCATCGTTTATGTCAGAGTGGTCAACTTCAAGCTTGGCGGGATGGCTTAGAAGGGCGGCATAAGATGGCCAGCCAGCATGTGGCGAGCCCACTCCTATGATAGACACGTCTTCAATATTTGGAAGGATCTCTTCTACCAGAGAATAATAGCGCTCCTCTACGACCAAAATTGAGGGATTCGCATCACCAATCATAAATGTTAGTTCCTCGGCGCGCGCCCGAAAATTGAGGGGGACAAAGACTGCTCCGAGCCCTGATGCTGCGAAAGCAGTCTCGACCATCTCGGGACGATTTACCAGTAGCGTGGCAACGCGGTCGCCCTCTCGAAGGCCAAGGTCTGAGAGGGCTCCGGCTAGCCTTGCTATACGATCTTTTAGATCTCGGTAGTTGATGTGGCTATTCTCGAAGATAATGGCATCGCGTTCGGGGACCACTGCTTCAGCTAGAGTCAGGAATTCGCTAATGTTCAAGATTGCCTCCAGAAGAATCCGCTGCTGCTGCCACAATTTGCTGGGCGAGGCGGCGTTCCAAGTGTAGCCCATCGCTTAGAGAAAGTTCCATCCCAACATTGATGGCCTCTTTGAGAGCTCCAAAGACGGTTGGGGACATCCCTGATAAACGGTGAGCCCATGCCCTTGCCGCCTTGAAAACGTCATCGCCTGATAGGATCTGGTGCACTAAGCCGATGCGCAGAGCCTCTTGAGCGTCGATTTGATCGCCAGTGAGCATGAGATGAAGGGCGGCCGGTTGGCCAAGGACTCGCGGTAATGTCTGGCTTCCTCCTGCAGAAGGGCTAATACCGCGTCGCACCTCGGGCAGACTACATATTGTATTGGTTGATGCTATCCTGATGTCGCACAGCAGCGCCATTTCTAGCCCTGCGCCTATCACATATCCGTGAAGTGCAGCCACGGATGGCTTAGTAAGTGTGCGCAGCACGGACCAGACATCGCGAGCTAGGCGAGACTGTCTCGCGATGTCTGGAGAAGGGCTGGTCCCAAATTCGGTAAGATCGGCGCCAGCGCAAAATGCTCGATCGCCCTCACCCATTAGAAGGACTGACGAGATATCCGGATCATCGTTTATCACTCCTAGTGCCCACCATAAATCGTCGCGCATTTGGATATTGTACGCGTTCAGCACATCTGGACGGTTCAGGCATAAAGTCGCGACGCGTCCTTCCTTTGTAAATTTGATCGTTTCATAGATTCTTTCCATCAATATTTACTCTGCAGTAAATTAAACACTCGTGTTTTCGAGACCGACGGATCCGTGTGCCAGGTTGTTTATAGACCGCAAATGGAACGAGATAAATCGGATTGTTAGAGGGCTATTGTCCGCGATATCTTGGTGGACGCCGATCGAGAAATGAAACAATTCCTTCTTGTCGGTCTGAAGTGGACTGTAGAAGGAAGCTGAGATCTGCTTCCAGTTGCATCCCGTCCTCTACTCGTAGGTCGAGCCCCCGAACTATGGCTTCTTTAGTGTAGCGTATAGCGATCGGCGCGTTCGCACCGATACGATCAGCGAGGCCTTGGGCCGCACCTAGGAGGTCGATGTTTTCGACTACCTCTTGTACGAGTCCTATCCGGAAAGCTTCATCGGCATCGATCTGCCGGCCGGTAACCAGCAATTCCATAGCTCGAGAGCGCCCGATAATCCGAGGGAGCCGCTGAGTCCCGCCGTCCCACGGCAAAAAGCCGTCCAGAATCTGAGGCATGGAGAAAACGGCTGTCCGAGAGGCTATTCGAATATCGCAGGCTAGAGCTATCTCTAGGCCTTGGCCGATAGCTGGGCCGTTGATAGCAGCGAGAACGGGGATATCCAAAGCGGCGAGCATTTGTGCCATCCCAAGCGGATGCTCGCCGCCAGTGTGTCCAGGTGATGAAGGAGAGAACGGCCCTGGCAGTGCTTCGCAGAACGAGTCCCCATCACCGGTGATCACCACAGCGAGGATAGAACGGTCTGAAGCGATCTCGACACACGCGGCACCCAGCGAGGCTGCCATTAACTGGTCGGGTGAGTTGAGGCGACTGGGCCTGGTCAGGGTTATCCAAGCGGCCTGTTTACAACGTTGGACACGAATCCCATCGAACAAGTGACCAACCCCATTTCTACCATGATGTGGGCATCAGCAAGCCTTGGCCCATATTCCCATTCTGCTGCTTATGTGTCAATGAAATATCCTTTGGTTTACAGCGGTCGCGTTTTGGCATTACAATCTCATCGGCTGAGGGTTGTTAAGTGGCTTACATCTCTCAGCTTTTTGTATCCGGGGCTGAGTAGATGGCGAATCAAGAGACGTACCTTACAGCAAGCGGGGAGGCGAAACTGCGCGCGGAGTTGGACTGGTTGCTGACTGTCCGACGGCGAACAGCGGCAGAAAGCCTTAGGCAGGCTGCGGAGGTAGGCGGCGCAGTTGATAATGCAGAATATGATGAGGCGAAACGAGAGCTGGACAGCGTAGAGCGCCGGATACAAAACCTCTATGAACTTTTTCAGGGTGCGGTGATTATCCCAGATCAAGTTTCACCATCCGGCAAAGTGCAGGTTGGGTCCACAGTTACTGTAAAAGATGAAAATGGCATCAAAGCTACGTACACCATTGTTGGAAGTGCAGAAGCGGATCCGAGTAAGGGGCGTATCTCTAATGAGTCTCCCGTTGGCAAGGCCGTCTTAGGTAGGCGAAAAAAGGAAACAGTCCAGGCTAAAACCCCGACGGGTACCGCAAAATTCATTATCGTGGATATTGGATAGGGCTTTGCTATTCTATTATTGTCGGTCGATAGAACATTCCCCAAGACGTGAGAGTACCAATGCTTGACCGAGGTGCAGAACAATCGCAAGTACGGGAGGAAAAGCTTCGTCGAATTCGCGAGGCGGGAATCGATCCATTTCCCCCTCGGTTTGTTAAGTCTCACACAAATTTGTCAGCGACCGCTCTGTTCGAACAAACCGAAGGAAAACAGGCAACAAGCGAAGAGTCTTTGGTCACCGTTGCGGGAAGAGTCATCCGTCTTCGGGTAATGGGGAAAGCAGCATTCCTAGATCTCCTTGACGGCAGTGGCTCGATACAAATACAGCTTCGCAAGGACGTCTTGGGCGAAGCCTACCAGTTGCTGAAACTCTTAGACCTCGGCGATATTCTTGGCGTATCCGGTACCTTATTTCGGACACGTACTGGTCAGATTACGATCGAAGCCCAGGTTGTTTCATTGTTGAGTAAAGCGTTGCGACCACCTCCTGACAAATGGCATGGGCTTCGTGATACAGAACAGCGCTACCGACAACGCGAGGCAGATCTGATTGGTAATGCACATGTTCGAGAACGCTTCATACTACGTAGCCGAGTAATTGAGTCGATCCGTGGGTTCTTTGCCAGTTCGGGGTTTGTCGAAGTAGAAACCCCTGTTTTGGTTCCTGTTGCAGCTGGAGCTATGGCACATCCGTTTATTACTTACCATAACGCTTTGGGGCGAACCTTGTACCTCCGGATTGCCACAGAACTTTACCTGAAGCGTTGCGTCATTGGGGGAATAGACAAGGTATTTGAAATAGGCCGCGTGTTTCGCAACGAAGGGCTCGACGCCGAGCATAATCCCGAATACACGTTGCTTGAGAGCTATGAGGCGTACGCTGACTACAACGCGGTTATGTCTATGGTGGAAGAGCTGATAGCATCAGTGGCACAACAAGTTATCGGGACTACTACCGTAATGTGGCGGGAAGAGGCAATAGAGCTTAAGCCGCCGTGGAAACGGCTTGACCTACGAACAACTGTTCTCGAAAACAGCGGTCTGGACATCGAGGATTCACGAGACCCTGTCCTTCTCGCCCAGAAGATGCGCAAGATAGGTATAGAAGCCACTCAAGAGGTAAGCTGGGGGCGCCTCGTTGACAAGCTGCTCTCTGAGGCAGTTGAGCCGACGCTTGTCCAGCCAACTTTTATCTTGGATTATCCTTTGGAGATGTCGCCCCTTGCGAAAACTAAGCCATCCAATCAACGGTACGTCGAACGATTTGAAGGTTTCATAGGAGGCATGGAAATTGCGAACGCTTTCACTGAACTGAATGATCCCATCGAACAGCGACGCCGTTTCCAAGAACAGGAACAATTAAGAAAGCTACATGGAGAAGAGGAATTTGATCGTCTGGATGAAGACTTTCTCGCTGCGCTTGAATATGGCATGCCTCCGACCGGCGGACTTGGCATGGGCATAGACCGCTTGGTTATGTTATTAGCTAGCCAGCCTTCGATTCGTGAAGTGCTTCTCTTCCCACACTTATCTTGGTCTCAGGTCGATCTTTTCCGAGCGGTTGATCAGCACGTTGCGTCCACTATTGCTGGCGGGGCGCATACCTTTGAAGCTGTCCTCGATGGTCTCCAAGGGGCGCTTCCAAAGGAGTTAAGAGATAGGGTTACGGATGATGAAATCAGAAGCCGGATCGAAAAACAATTGATGGGTGATGCTCGTGCTTAGTATCGATTTAATCCGCCGAGAGCCTGAGCAAGTGAAACGAAAACTCGAGCGACGCGGAGAGAGCGCCACGCCCATTAGTGTGGTTTTAGATTTGGATTCCCGCCGCCGCGTGCTGGTAACAGAACGTGACACTTCGCGTTCTCGACACAAGGAGCTAAGTCGCCAATTCGGGAGAATGCGCCAGGAGAAAGGCGAAGTAGGTGCCCCTGAGCTTGTCGAAGAAATACGTCAAGTGAGTGACCGCATAGCTACGCTTGAGAGTGAAGTAACTGGACTTGAGGGACAGCTTTTGGAGCTCATGGTTGGGCTGCCCAACCTCCCACTAGACACAGTGCCTGATGGTCAGGATGAAACCCAGAACCAAGTGATCCGGGAGGCGGGAGTGATAAGGACATTCCCGTTCACGCCGCGCCCTCATTGGGAGCTCGGGGAAGAGCTTGGAGTAATCGACCTAGAGCGTGGCGCAAAACTTTCAGGGACACGGTTTTTCATTCTCCGGGACCAAGCAGCACGCCTTGAGCGCGCCCTTATCAACTGGATGCTAGACGTTCATACGCGGGAACATGGATATATTGAAGTTAGCCCGCCAGCTCTAGTTCGAGAGGAAGTATTGTTGGGCTCTGGGGACCTCCCGAAATTTAGTGAGAACCTCTATCGTGATACGGATGAAGATCTCTGGCTAATCCCTACGGCAGAGGTTCCCTTAAACGGGATGCATAAAGATGAAATCCTTGACCAGGCTTTATTGCCAATCAGCTACGTGGCGAACACCCCGTGTTTTAGACGTGAGAAGACAGCGGCCGGACGTGATACAAGGGGGATTAAGCGTGTCCACCAATTTGAGAAAGTGGAAATGTATAAGATAGTGGAGCCTGATGCGGCTATCGAAGAGCTGGCCCTTCTTGTGGCGCACGCGGAAGGACTTTGCGAACGTCTCGGCCTTGCTTATCGAGTAGTCGAGCTCTGCGCGGGCGATCTTGGCTTAAAATCAGCGACGACCTACGACATCGAAGTGTGGGCCCCTGGGTGCAAAGAATGGCTAGAGGTAAGTTCGTGTTCCACGTGTACCGATTTTCAGGCGAGGCGGTCGAACATTCGGTACCGTCCGAAGAATGGAGGCCGCACGGAATATGTCCACACGCTAAATGGTTCAGGGCTCGCTCTGCCTCGAATTATGATCGCGCTTATGGAGACATACCAGCGGGAAGATGGAACCATTGAGATACCCGAGGAGATCCAGCCCTATACAGGATTTACGTCAATGGGGCGATCTAATGCATCGACCTCTTTGCGCGGGACGGCCTAGCCCAAACGATAATTAGCAGCATCAAGGGGATTAGTCCCGTGTTGACACGACCACTCGGTCTCCGTAGACTCGCAGACGGTATCTAAATTGCAGGAATCTTGGATGAGGTGCCTCATGGTAATGGATCAAGTTGACATGATGGAGATAGTGAGCAAGCATCGGGGCAATGCAGTCGTTCTTCCGATTTTTATGGCCGCTAAAGGCTGGAACCAAGTATCCAAACAGCCTAGGAGAGATTTCTCAGGGGGGGGCTCTATGGGTAAAGGCTCCTCTATTGCGCTAGGGCTAGCGCTCGCGCGACCTGATATTCCCATTATTCTGTTTGACGGTGACGGGAGCCTAGAGATGAACCTCGGGTCTTTGGTTACAGTGGCAAATAAAGCCCCCAAAAACCTTTATCACTTCGTTATCCAGAACGGTGTCTACGCCATGACGGGCGGACAGCCCATCCCGGGTGCGGCGAAAGTTTCGTTCCGAGATATGGCCCTAGCCGCAGGCTATGCGAACGCGTATGATTTTTCGGATCTTGAGGAGTTTGAAAATAGCATTGAGGACATCTTTGCTGAAGATGGGCCAATATTAATTTGCTGTCACACAATCCCTGATATCAGGACCTTAGAACAGAGAGCCGCCAGTCGCTCCGATCCCAACCGTCGCTCCATATCAACAGCGGTCCAAGAGTTACGGGAAGAGATGAGCTCTGCGTAGTTAGACCGATCTCTAGACCCTAACCCGCTCAATGCCTACCTAGTTATAGATCAACAATGAACTGAGAGCCCTGTCGGATAGTTGGTGGGGCCTACAAATGGGATCAGAACCCATCAACAGTTGCCCCACACCTGTGTTCACGAAGGGCGCTCCGCTGCGCCTGCCGCGAGTGGCAAATCATTTGAAGGTTGGACAAAGCCCATACAGCTTAGACCAAATACCCCTTCGCCTTTGCCAGGGCACGGGCGTCCTTGAGGAATTGCGGAGCGGCAGACTGGAAATATCCTCTGGGTGAGACAGTTATCATTCGGCGTCCCAGTGCTAATGTCTCGGCTAATGTGTCCATGCTCCCTGAGCCAGTTACTGCCTTGCCTGCCTTTGCGGATTCGCTGATGATCCGGTCTACCATCCCATCTACTTCTTTCTGTTCTGGCCAACCGAGCGAATGGGCGAGGTCAAGAGGCCCGAGGTCGACGAAGTCGAGTTCGGGCATCGCCAAAATTTCGTCGAGGCAGTTGTAGCCATCGATGCCTTCTAGGATGAAGCCGAGCATGGTTTCCCGATTTGTATCAAGGGTCCATTGCTTAGCGGATGAGACATCGAGACCGAAATTTCCGCCGCGGCTGCGGAAGAAGATGGTTCTCGTACCTTCTGGATGGAATTTCGCAGAATTTATTACGCGTTTCGCTTCTGCTATCGAGTTGACACGTGCTACCCACACCCCTTGTGCGCCTGCATCGAGAAGGTGGAGGATGAGTTCTGGGTTATTCATAATGCGAATGATTGGTGTCATCCCATAGACATCCGCAGCACGGATAGCAGCCTCAGCCATCTGAGGGTCAAACAGGTCATGCTCGCAGTCGATAGCGGCGAAGTCAAAGCCCATCGCACCCGCGAGTTCGATTGAGCTTATATCATAAGGGCTAACCGCTACGCCAAAAGCGACGCCGCCTGCCTTTAACTTCGCTTTGGTCTTGTTTACTGTCACCATGTTGCACCTCCACAATATCGAGCAACCCCATTATGGCCGAAGCGCATTGTTACGGCAAGCAGCACGATGCGATGGCCGGTTCGGAATGGTTAGAGTATAATGCCGACACTCCATATCAGGTGAAATGTGATGGTGAGACATCTAGTCGGTACTGACACCTTTGGGTATAACGTGGTTCAGCACTTTGCCCGCCTGCCTGAAGGAATGACATTCGGGCATCTCAGCCATGTGGCTGTGGATAGTGGTGGCACTGTTTATGTTACTCAAACAGGGGGCGTTCCGATTCTGGTGTTTGACCAAGGCGGCTCATACCAAGGGTCTATAGGGGACGGTGTATTGTCAGACCCGAACGGTATTTGTATCGACGCTAGTGGTGCCATCTGGGTGACTGAGAGGGATAGACACCAGGTGCTTAAGCTCGACAGATCAGGCAGAGTCCTATTAAAGCTAGGTTCAGCCGATAGCGCTTCTTTACAAGCACCTTTCAATCATCCCGCGGACGTCGCGACTGGGCCTAACGGCGACGTTTACGTGGCGGATGGCTATGGAAATTCTTCTATCCATCAGTTCTCTCAAGACGGACGATTCGTTCAGTCATGGGGTCGTGCTGGGCGAGGCGAAGGAGAGTTCTCGATCCCCTATGGCCTTTGGGTGAGTTCGCGAGGCCGGGTCTATGTGGCGGACAGAGACAATAATCGGGTCCAAATCTTTGATCAAGGCGGGGGATTCCTCGGTCAATGGGAAGGGATCCACAGGCCCATGGCGGTTTGGGCCGATAAACAGGAAAATGTTTATATCACTGATCAGGTTCCTCGGCTTTCCATCTTCAATCCGGAAGGTCAGTTACTCTCGAGAGGGCGTGTCCCTGATGCTGGAAATGACCTATGTGGCGACGACGCTGGAAATTTGTATTTAACAGGGGCAATTTCGGCGATGACAGGGGATTTTATTGGTGTTGCAAAACTGGAGAGGGTATAACCGCATGAGTGTATCTAAGTCAGAATTAATGTCCCTGACTCTGGCAGATGCTGCTCAGCAGATTCAAGAACACAGACTCTCGCCCGTGGAACTCACCAGAGCGTTTCTGGATCGGATCGCCGATATCGACCCAAAAGTCCATGCATTTATCACCGTATGTGGTGACGAAGCATTGGTGGCTGCACGTAATGCAGAGTTGGAAATTTCCAAGGGGAAGTATAAAGGGCCATTACACGGAATTCCCTATTCAGTGAAAGACATCATCGCCTCTCGCGGCATACGAACAACTTCCGGGTCACGTCTGCTAGAAAATTCCGTTCCTGATTATGACAGTACGGTGATTGCTACGCTTGCTGCAGCTGGAGCGGTGTTGCTGGGAAAAAACAACTTGGCTGAATTCGCGGCTGGAGGAGAAGCGAGCGGCTTTATGGGCCCAGTCAATAATCCGTGGAAACTCTCGCACGTTTGTGGCGGGTCCTCAAGTGGGCCTTGCGCGTCTGTTGCCTCTGGAATGGCCTTGGTAGGTGTAGGAACCTGCACAGGAGGGTCGATCAGACAGCCGGCGTCGCATACCAACGTTGTAGGACTAAAGCCAACTTATGGCTTAGTAAGCCGGTATGGAGTATTCCCTTTGAGCTGGTCGATTGATCACGTAGGCCCATTGGCGAAAACTGTCGAGGATTGTGCGCTCTTGCTCCAAGTAATCGCCGGGTACGATTCGAAGGACCCCTCATCCGTGAACTCCACTCCTATCGACTATCGTGCGGCGTTGACAGGTGATATCCGGGGGCTTCGTGTTGGGGTTCCCGCGGAGCTTAATCAAGGCGCTAGCGAAGAGGTCGCCGCCTGTATCCAGGAAGCGATAAGGGTGCTCAGAAGCCTTGGTGCAAGTGTTGATGAAGTCTCTCTGCCCATTACCGGACAATATGCAACAGTTGCTGGGAACCTCATCACGTGGAGTGAGATGTCTCAGATTCATGCTCCTTGGAGACAGCGTCTTGATGAATACTCAACTGGAATTCGAGAGAAAGTCTTGGTTGGCGCGGTCATACCTTCAAGCATTTATCACAAGGCGCAGCAAATGCGCCGCATGGTTCAGGCTGAAATTACTGAGACGCTGCAAGACTTTGACGTGTTAGTTGGGCCCAACATTCGTGTTCCGCCTGGACCATTGGGCGGAAGCACTCCTACAGGGGCTGCTATGGGCATGGCTACTGAGGTGAGTTACACGCGCCCATTTAACTTGACGGGGAACCCGTCACTTAGTGTCCCTTGTGGATTCTCACCAGATGGGCTTCCGGTGGGGATGCAAATCTCGGGGCGATTGCACGAAGATGCTACAGTTCTACGCGTTGCCCACGCCTATGAGCAGGTCACGCCGTGGCACACAATGCATCCAGGATTTGAAGAGTAATTTGTTCTTATAGCGCTTCGAATAGGAGGATAGAATGGCAGGGCTAGAGTCTACTGGGGTTTATCGAAAACTTGGCGTGAGACGCGTTATTAATGCCATGGGGAACAGAACACTCTTGGGAGGGTCGTCAGTTTCTGACAGAGTCCAGGAGGCTATGGAAGAAGCAAATCAACACTACGTGGACGTAGAGGAATTGCTTGAAAAAGCGGGGGCGTATATTGCTAGTCGGCTAGGGGTGGAAGCGGCGTATATTACTTCTGGTTGCGCTGCTGCGATGGCCCTTGGAGTGGCCGGCATGATGACTGGAACTGATCCAGACAAAATAGCCAAACTTCCTAATGCCATTGGCCTCAAAAACGAAGTGGTTTTCCAGCGTCCCCAGCGCTACATCTACCAGCGTTGTTTTACGATTACCGGCGCGACCTTGGTTGAAGTGGGTAGTGACGAGCGGTGTACTGCAGCTGAGATTGAGGAGGCAATTGGACCAACTACTGCTGCGGTGGCGTACTTAGCCTTGCATGATTGGGATGATTCGGTCGTCCCTTTGGATAAAGTGGTGGAGATTGCCCACAACAAAGGAGTGCCGGTCATTGTCGACGCAGCCAATCAGATTTTCCCCTTGGACTATTTTCCTCGTGTAGCCCAGTCGGCAGACTTGGTTTGTTTCGGGGCGAAGTACTTTGGGTCGCCTCAATCTACTGGCCTGGTGTGCGGGAGCAGGAAATATGTGGATGCGTTGGCTGCTAACGCATTTATTGGATTTGAACAAAGCGGCGGACGCTCAATGGGGCGGCCGATGAAAGTTGACAGGCAAGAAATTGCAGGGGTTGTCACTGCATTTGACGATTGGTTCACGACTAACCATGAGGAACGCCTCTTGGCGTGCGAAGCGAAAATGGAGGCAGTGCAACGAAGCCTGCAGGATCTTCCCGGCGTGAAGACAGCTATAGGAGCGTCACGACTTCCCGCTTGGCCTTCTACTTTAAGAATCACAATCGACACTCAGGAATTGGGAATTACCGCGCCAGAGATTGCGAAAGAACTTATGGGCGGAGATCCAAGCATATGGTTAGGGGCACGCGGTGACGACACGCTGGGCGTTAACGGCAATGAACTAGTTGAAGGGGATGAAGAGTTTCTAATCGCCGGCCTACGTCGTGCTCTCTCGCCTAGAAACTAGCTGCCAGCCTAGGCAATGCCATAAAGTCTGGCGCAATTGTCGTGAACAAGTTTTGCGCGAAGCGCGGGGTCAATCCCGCTCAAATACCGCTTGATTGTGGCGTGAGAGTCTGGCCATACACCGTCTTCATGTGGATAGTCTGATCCCCACATAAAGCTATCTGGGCACCATTCTGCGGCTAGAGCAGGCCCGACCGAGTCCTTTTGGAATGTAGCAAACATTTGGCGGCGGAAAAGTTCGCTTGGGGCAGTCTTCAGGGCTTGACCGTACTCATCGATATGATCTTCCCATTCATAGTCAGCTCGTTCTAGTACGTAGGGGATCCAGCCAACACCACTCTCCGCTAAAACTACCTTTAAGCCAGGGAATCTCTCAAGGGCGCCGCACATTAACACTGAGGCTAAGGCTTCATCCAATTGCATTTGCACTACAGCATTGTAGGCAGCCGTTGAAACGAGGTTGACATCAGGCTCGTATGCCACGGTAGTCGTTGTCCCAGATGTGCGAACGTGGAAAGAGATTGGTATATCATAGTGGTCTGCTGCGGCCCATAGAGGCTCCCATTGTGGATGCCAAATTGGCCGAGATGTGTCGACATAAGACCATTCGGCACCCGGCAAACCCAACCGAGCCACGCGCTCGATTTCGAGAACGCCGGCTTCCACGGTATGGCCAGGCAGACATCCGAGGCCATAGAAGCGACTTGGGTGCTGCTGGCAGAATTCAGCAATGAATTGATTATATGCCGTGAAACAGGAGGCGATTAACTCTGCATCGGGCAGTCTGGATTGGAGTTGAAATATACCGTAGATAACCTCGGCATCGATCTGATCGCGATTCAAGTCTTCGAGGCGTTTGTCTGGATTGGCGGGGCGGCGCTCCTCTGGGGAATACCCGGCCTCTCGCATTCGTTGGCCGCGGAGTCCGGACCAAGTGCGATTACCATGGCCTCCCCAGGGACCGAGTTGGTGTTCGTCGTTTAATCCGGCGACCCACATCGGTCCTTCAGGGCCGTCTATGACGTGGGGAGCCTTTGAACGGTTGTCTAATGGCGTCCGGCTGGTGAAGGTATCATCAGGGACAAACATTAAGTCCATATGGCAATCAGCTGAGATTATTCCGTGGCGCAAATCTGACCTCCATCAGGGTGTCTAGTATTGCACTTGTATCATCCTGCCTCAGGGCTGTCAAGATAAGAATTGCTTAGGAAGGCTCGTGTTATCAGGGGTTAACGTGCCGTCCTTTACTGCTCTATAATCGCGTCAACCAATCCATTCGAAGCTTTAGGAGGCCGTAGTGGCAACACTAGTGACTGGCGGGACAGGGTTTGTCGGCTCAAATTTAGTGAAAGTACTTGCTGAGAAGGGGCACGATGTAGTTTCTCTGGACATTGCTCCCCCGAACGAGCTGGTAAAGCAATATCTCGATCCAGTCAGCCCTCGCGTGGAATGGGTGCAGGCAGACATCGCTGATGCCGTATCGCTGAGTAACGCGATAGATGGGCATGCGATTGACAAGATCGTCCATATGGCGGTGTATACAGCGATCCAGGATGAAGTTGAGCGTGCGCACAGTCGGACAGTTATTGATGTCAATGTGGTCGGAACTGCCAATCTATTGGACTTTGCACGAGATACTTCAGTCGGCCGATTTATCTATGTTGGATCGGGTGGTTCTTACGCGGGATCGGCCATTGCGCCAACGGACAGGCCCATCCACGAGGACTATCCGCAGATACCAAAGGGTCTCTATAGCATAACGAAGTATGCGAGTGAGCTTATGACCACGCGATACGGTGAGCTCCACGATTTCAGCACAGCAGTTGTCCGGATCGGAGGTCCGTACGGACCAATGGAGCGACCCACGGGGCATCGCGCCGTAATGGGAGTCATGTGTGAATGGACGGGGAACGCGATCCGCGGAGAAGAGATTCAGGTCGCTGAGCGGGCGAGAGGAGACTTTACATACGTCCTTGATATAGCGGAAGGGATTCGAGTTGTCCTTGATGCTTCACACTTACCCCATCTGGTTTATAACAATACAAGGGGCGTGGGTTACAATGTTGACGAGGTCGTTGAGGCTTTCCAGAAGGCTCTCCCATCTGCGAAATTTGTGCAGCCGGTATTAAAGCAGTCCCGAACACTAGCTGCTGGGCTTAGTCGGCCTCGACTGGACTCCTCACGGATACAAGATCTTGGCATGGTATATAAATATGATCTTGTTTCCGGAGTAAAGGCGTATATGCAGTGGAGATCAGAATTTGGTGAAATTGCCTAAGATCTAGAAAGCCCTTGAACATATTTGAAGTTGGGAGCACAAAGAATGGTAGAGCAACATGAAACGTTTATGAAGATGGCTATAGCCGAGGCAAAAAATGCCTTACAAGAAGGCGACCACCCATTCGGAGGGATTTTGGTAAAAGAGGGCCAAGTACTCGCTCGTGGGAGGAACATGGTGGAGACAACCTACGATGTAACCGCTCACGCGGAAACGATGGCCTTACGGAACGCTGGACAGATTCATTCGCAGGTTACATTCCCCGGATCTACGTTATATGCAAGTATGGAGCCGTGCGCACTTTGTGTGGGAGGTATTCTTCAGGCAAAAGTACAGACATTAGTCATGGGTGCTCGTGCCGGGGGGCGAGAAGCTGCCTTGAAAGGCTATTCTGTCGAGCGGATGTTGCAGATGGGCGGCTGGGAAGGTCAACTTGTCGTAGTCACAGGCATTCTAGTAGATGAATGCCTGTCTGTTGTTGCAAGCTGGAAACAGCCAAGGTCATGAACCATGGTGGAGGCTGCTCAGATTGGATTGAATCCCAAGGGCACTAAAGATCCAAGAACTTTGACAGTGTCCTCGCGTAGCAAGTTCTCATTTATTGTGCCGTCCATCCTCCATCAACGACGAGCTCGCTCCCAGTGACGAACCGAGACTCATCTGAAGCGAGATAGAGGATCCCATACGCTACATCTTCAGGTGTTCCTGCCTTCCCTTGCGGGATTCTCGAAACGACTGACTCTAATCGAGATCCGGAGTGACCTTGTACAAACGAGTCGGTCGCGATAGGCCCGGGATGAATGGAATTTACGCGAATGTTGTCAGATACGTACTGGAGTGCTGCCGCTTTCGTGAAGATCGTCACGGCTCCCTTCGCAGCGTGATATGCGGAACTGTTATTGTCAGATCCCACTAGGCCAAGTTGGGAGGAAACATTGACGATCGAACCACCCCCTGATTGCCTCAACGCCGGGATAGCGATTTTGGTACCCAGGAAGGTTCCTCTTGCGATAGCAGCCATAGTCCCGTCCCACGAATCTACTGACATTTCCTCTATCGCCATTCCCCCTCCCCGTCGCGTTGTTCCTCTTCCACCACCACCAGCAGCATTATTGACTAAGATGTCGAGGTGTCCAAAAAGATCAACTGTGGATTTAATCGCCTGAATCCACTCTTGCTCGCTCGTAACATCAAGAGGCACGAATGATGCACTGCCCCCGAGACTCGCAATTTCTTTTGAAAGCGCTAGCCCGTCATCTTCTCGTATGTCACCGAAGACTACGTGGGCACCTTCTAGGCTGAATAACCGGACCGTCGCAGCTCCGATACCCTGCGGCCTCGCTGCCCCAGATACAAAAGCAACTTTTCCATTTAACCGCATGCTGGTTCTCCTATATGCCCATCTAGGTTGTGTTTGGGAGATGTTGCGCCTTTCCTTTGTGAATACGACTGGGGAATAAAAGGAAGTGCGAGATTAATTTAACGGCGGAAGTCTATCCTTCGAAATGCTTCAGCATGTAGCATCCCTGAGAGACGGCCAACCTCTTGAGCTCTACTGCGAATCCATTGTCCAGTCGGACGGCCACCTACTTGGCTTACATGCTGGGTAAGAGCCTTGATCTTCAAGTCAAGGCTCTCGGTGATATCGATAAACAACTCTGGGTCTGCACTGTTCCAGAACAGGACGGTTCCGACTTTGTGTGGTTCGAGCCCCTCTTGAATATGTTCACCGAAATGGAGAGGGTCTCTGGCATAAGGGAAGCAGGCATCAAGGGTCACCTGTCCGGCCATCCGATGGTCTCGGTGTTGATGACCATTGAAGCGATATGGTTCTGTTGTCAAGACAACATCCGGGCGGAATTGTCTGATTGCCCGCACAAGCTCCCCGCGGAATGTGTAATCGTCTTCCAGGCCACCGTCGGGGTGGGCGAGGAAGACTACGTCCCGGATTCCCAATACTTCAGCGGCTTCTTTCTGCTCCTTCTGCCGGATAGACGCAAGGCGTGAGGGCGTCATCCCCAAATCGCTAGTTCCCTTTCCCCCATCCGTGCAGACAACAATATAGACTGCCGTGCCTTGTTTTATCCATTGGGAAATGGTGCCGCCGCATCCACCTTCTGCATCATCGGGGTGTGGTGTGATGACCAGTGCACATGAGGGGGTTGGCAATGCATCCATAGGGATATCTCCTCCTGATATTACAAAAGAAAGGAGAATGGTCACGCCATTCCCCCACAAACTGGCCTAATCATCCGAATTGCTGGCCTAGAGGTACTCTGCTACAATCGCCCCACCGCTGTCAAGGCTTGGTTAGTTAGGTGATTACTATGGCAGATTTGAAGGCGTATCGGGCCACGGATTTAGAGAGACTAAACAGTTTCATCAATTTAGTTCGAGGAGACAGTGACTCCCCGCGGGCTTCCGATGTCGATTACTTGGGGGATTGTCTGGGGCAGCCAGGATGGAATATAGAGGATAATTGTCAATTGCTGATGATTAGTGATTCATTAGCAGGCTATATTCATGTCGTCCCGGAGTTGCCGATTGGGAGGATCGTGATGGACGCGGCTGTTCATCCTGATTTTCGACGACGTGGTTTAGGAAAAAAATTGCTCTCTTGGGGGATTAATAGAGGAGTTGAACTAGGTGTTAAGTTGGCCCACATCGGGATAGGCGAGGATGCCCCTGCGGCCTCCGCGCTCCTTGAACAACACGGGTTCACTCCACTCCGCCGGTATTGGGAATTGCATTGGGAGGGTTCTACGCCAGAATACACACTCCCGCCTAGGGCGAGCTTGCGTTCTTTTCGGCACGGAGATGCTTCGCTTCTTGCTGATGTTCAGAATTCGGCTTTTGATGGCCAGTGGGGGTACAGTCCCAATTCAGTGGAAGACGTAGAATATAAAGTCCAAATGCATCGCGTTTCACATGCTGGCATCCTCTTTCTAGTAGTCGGTTCGGACACCGCTGGTTTTTGTTGGACTCGGATCGATGGTCCACCAGGCAACCAGATCGGCGTGATAGGGATGGTAGGTGTTCGGCCAGAATTCCGCAGAGGCGGGATGGGGCGTGCCATTTTGCTAGCCGGAATGGCCTATCTAACTCAACAGGGTGTTAAAGCCGTAGAATTAAGCGTGGATAGTGACAACACGCCAGCTAGAGAGATGTACCTTAACCTAGGGTTTCGGAAAGTCGGGGGCATGATCTGGTATGAGCGTGTCCTACCTTAAACTCCGCATGTTGGATTATAATCTACCCCTTTGGTTTATCGCGCGTTAACACACCCGCAGAGAATACAATCTTCATAGCATCTTCAAAGGTCATGCTTGTTCGTATGACGTCAGACTCGCGGAAATAAGCTAAGAGTCCCGATGTGGGCAGGGGAACCGTCGGTATATACACAGCAAGGAAGGTGTCTCCTTGGTCGTCTATATACGATCCTGTCACCAAACCCATTGTGTGGACGCCAAGCCTGGGATACTCAACCATCACAACCTGGCTCCTCTGTAGTTCGGCGCCACCGGAGAAGAAATCAGTTGTCTGGCGCGCTGTCCGGTAGACTGCTCGAATCACAGGGATCCTCTCTAGGGCTGCGTGCCACACCCGAACGAATCGACCGCCCAACACAGTAGCGCCGAGAGCGCCGACAGCATACATCAACCCGATGGCGATAATCACGGCGAAACTATTAAATAATATCCCAGTCATCCAGCTAGCTAGGTGCCCTTCGGCTTGGTCAATAACTGGCTCAAGGGTATCGACAATAAATCCGACAATCCAACCGATTACAATGTATGTGACGAGTACGGGAATAATTATTAGTACGCCTGCTGTGAAGCGAGCCTGAAAATGGGCGCCGAGCCTTTTCCATTTCGTTGGTGGGTTTGATTTATTTAGCATGAAGGCCTCCCGTCTGGGTTTTGCTGTTCCGGAGAAGCAGGGCATAAGCGGCGGTCAAAGATTTTGCGCCGCTAAGCCAATCGTGTTTCCTGGCTTGCGACAATGCTAGCCTGCCCATGGAGTTGCGTAAATGGGGATGTGACAGCAGAGTTTCAATGCGCCTCGCAAATGGTTCGGGACAATGCCAGGGTACTAGATACCCCGTTAGGCCATCCTTCACAAGAGATATCAGCCCACCTACTCGAGCTGCTACAACAGGTGTCCCGCATGCCATGGCCTCAAGCGCTGCGAGTCCAAAACTTTCTGTGTATGAAGGCATGACGAGCACATCGGCTGAGTTGTAATAAAAGGGAAGTACGTTATGGGGAACGGGTCCGGTAAACTTGATTCTTCTAGTTAGGCCAAGGTTGCGAGCAAGGGTATGCAAATTGGCGGCTTCGGGTTCGGAGTGTGCTTCACCTCCTACGATTACAACTTGTGTATCTTGGGGAGCTTCCATCTTAGCCAATGCTTGCAACAATAGAGGTGCACCTTTTACCGGGTCTGGTCTGCCAACGAATAGTGCCAGAGGCATCGAGCCCAGTCCTAGCAAAGATCGTGAAAGTGTTTGATCAAGGGGCCTGAAGAGGTCTGTATCGACGCCACAGGAGATAACGCGGATCCGGTTACAGGGGACGTTAAAATGGTGTTCCAGCAAGTCCTGTTCAGCAGATGTTGAAACCACTAATAGATCTGCATTCGTCGCGATTTCTCGTTCGGCGAGATCTCTGGCTGGTTGGCCTTGCCCATCTACTCGCGAGAGAGCCTTCGCGATGGCGAGGGTGTGAAATGTCGAGACATGTGGCGCTGACCAAGCACGGGCGAGTTTAGCCGCCACTAACCCTGACAGCCAATAGTGACTATGAACGATATCGTACTTCAGTCTGTGTGCCTTGACGAATTTGTTGAGATTGTTGCGGAAGTCTGACAAGAGGCTTGGTAATAATTCTTTAGGAGTGTCTGGCAAGCCATCATTGATGTGAATTAGCCGTCCACCCGGAAACATCTCCACAGATTCCGGGTCACCTTCATCATGGCGCCTTGTGAAGACGTCAACGGCAATTCCCTGTTTGGCCAATTGCCGAACCATATTCCAGATATAGACATTCATGCCGCCGGAGTCGCGCAGGCCTAATCTTACAGTGGGGCATGCGTGAACGGAAATAAATGCAATTCTCTGTATCTGCGGACTCATTTGTTTCTATTAACCCACTTGTCGCTTATCGGGTAATGCATAGGCGATAGATTGCCTTTCTCGTAGCGCCGAGCTGGTACTTGTAATGTTCATCCCCGCGAAGGAAGTCATAATGCTTTAGTTGGTCCTGAATCGCTTCTTGAAGTGAGAATGCTTTGACTAGAAGGCCTACGCTGAGGGAGCTGTAAGTCGCATTAAACCCGCTGTTGTACAGAAAGCGGGATCCTGCGTAATCAAAGCAGAGGGCGGCTGCGACTTGTTTTCCTTCGACCTCTAAAAAGTACAATTTAAGCATCTCCGCCCTGGCAGTCTCAGTTATGATCGCGTTGAAGAACGCTTCGCGTTCAGGAGTAAGAAATTGCCTTTTTGCATCTGTCCCGCCACGCATTAACTCGAAGAAGGAATTGGCTGAGGCTGCTAGGTTATCAGTGTCGCGGCAGGAATAGAGTCTATGCCAGGCATGGTTGTCCAATCGGCGGAACTTCCTCCGCAGCTCATGCCTGTCTTTTTTACTTAACCCGGCCAAGTATTCGTCCCACGTTGGGCTTAAAGCGATACTGGGGGAGACATCTTGCGGCACGAGACGGGCGGTCCATCCACGTTCTCTGGCTAATCCAGGCAAGAGCTTCGTAGTCGGAGAATCCTCTCGGAGGGACGGAAATTCGAGGCTTTGCCAGTCTTCATGTCCTAGGTATTCGACAAGGGTGTGGTAGAAGTACTCTTCATTTCCGTCCCTTACAACAAAATCTTGGTAATCAAAGAGATTAGTATCTCCAAGAAAGGTAATAGTTCCATCGTTATGAGCCAATGGGGCTATGCCAATCAACTGATCTTCTCGACGTAGCGCAAGCAAAATCGGGTCGCAATCGTGCCCGAGTGTACTTAACCAAGCTCTCTGCCATAGGGGTGTTAAGAAGAGGGTATTCATGCTGGATGACAGCAGTAAACTAGTCCATTCCCCTTCTAATGCTTGGAAGTTGTGAGAACTTACCGTAATGAGTACCTACCCTTCCCGCGTTAGCTCTAGGAGGTCATTGCGCGAAACACGCCCATTCTGGAAATTCCCTCTCGTAGCTACTGTTACCATAACGGTCTTAGGCTTCTGTGTGCCCTTCATGGTCATACATAAATGTTCTGCTCTGAGTATGACCGCTGCCCCATCGGCCGCCAGTCCCTTTATAAGGGTCTCAGCCGTTTGGCGTGTTAACCGCTCTTGGAGCTGAGGTCGATGCGCTAGTGTTTCAAGGGTTGCAACCAGCCTGCTGTTTCCTGCGATCCAACCGTTTGGTATGTATGCTAGGTTTGCGAAACCGAAGAATGGAAGAAGGTGGTGCTCACACATCGAATAGAATGGTATATCTCGGAGAAGAACGGGATCAGAATGTTGTTCTTGAAAGCCGTGCTCTAAATGTTCTACGGGATCTTTGGCAACCCCCCAGAAGAACTCTTCATACCATTCCTTGACGCGAACGGGTGTATCTCGTAGCCCGGGACGGGTAGGGTCTTCTCCAATCGAGGAAAGCAATTGGCTTAGCGCATCTTCAAAGCTGTGGGATGAATGCATACTCCTCCATAGAGTTTAGAGCAGTGATATATTCTATCGTATTTCCTTGGGCTTTAGAGATAGGGGCCTCTCCGCCTACAATCGCTCATCAAACAACGCTTGAGTTACAGTGTCCAAGTCTGCAGGTAACTCGAGGACCGGTGAACCGGATATCTGTTTGGCCGCCTCTGGGTCTTTTAGCCCGTTCCCTGTAAGAATACACACTACGGTTTTGTTTTTGAAATCTTCCCCGCCGCGCGCGAGCTTGATTATTCCCGCCAATGAAGCGGCTGAAGCTGGTTCACAAAATAAACCTTCGAAGCTAGCAAGGGTCTTATACGCTTCAAGAATCTCATTGTCTGTGACACTGGCGATTGTCCCGCGAGATTGATCACGAGCTGTTAATGCCTGGTTCCAGCTTGCCGGGTTGCCAATCCGGATAGCCGAAGCAATGGTTTGCGGAGATTTTATGATGCGCTCGTGGACAATAGGAGCTGCTCCCGCGGCCTGAAAGCCTAGCATCCGGGGCAATTTGCGGGAGAGTGCTTGAGCGTAATATTCCTGGAAGCCCTTCCAGTAGGCTGTGATATTACCTGCATTACCGACCGGAATTGCTAGGACATCCGGAGCGTCTCCGAGGTCGTCCACCACTTCGAACGCAGCAGTCTTCTGTCCTTCGATCCGATAGGGGTTCACAGAGTTGACTAGAGCGACTGGATGGGTTTCGGACAAGGCCCGAACTATTGTGAGCGCTTCGTCAAAACCGCCTTGGATGCTGATAATCCGAGCCCCGTAGGCAATCGCTTGCGCTAGTTTCCCCATTGCAACATGACCATGTGGGACGAGCACAATGGTATCAAGGTGACAATGAGCCCCGTAGGCTGCTGCTGAGGCACTGGTATTCCCGGTGGAAGCACAGACAAGGACCCGCTTTTTGTCTTCAATCGCCTTTGCGACCGCGACGACCATCCCTCGATCCTTGAAAGACCCGGTTGGATTACAGCCCTCTAGCTTGAAATACAGATGGTCAATTCCGAGATCGGCTCCTATTCGGTTAGATCGAACCAGCGGTGTGCTCCCTTCCCCCAAGGTAATCCGTGGAGTGTTAGCCCGGATTGGTAAGGAGGAAGCGTACCGTTCGAGCACTCCTGCACTAGCTGCGAATCGATGCATATCTCGCGTAGGCACAATAGACCGCCTTTTTAAAGGGATGCAGTCTCGAGACGGATCAGGCTTTCCACGGCGTCCACGACAGGGAGTATACGAAAATTTGCCAAAGCCTTCTGCATAGCGACTTCTCGTGACGGATGCGTCGTGATAACAATCTCCGCGGTGCCTAGAGATAGGTTGGCATCCTTTTGGATTACCGACGCTATACTAATACCATGATCGCCCATGATTGATGCGATCTGAGCTAGGACGCCGGAGCGGTCATGGACGCTTAGCCGGATGTAATATTGAGTTTTCAGTTCATCCAAAGGTTGTACATGTAACGTCTTGCCTACGGGGTCCCCGCTTGGGAGCATCCCATCTGTCAAAGGGGCTCGTTCTTGGGATACCAGGTGGCGAGCAATCCCAAGCGCGTCGCTAAGTACGGCACTTGCTGTGGGCAGGCCTCCAGCTCCTAGACCTGAAAACATCACTGAACCAATCAAGCGCCCTTCGATCTGGATCGCGTTATAAGCTCCTTCGACTTTAGCTAAGAGGTCTTCTTTCGGTATGAGAGTCGGGTGAACACGAACTTGAACATCATTGGCTCCCTTTTTCCCCACTGCTAGAAGCTTAATGGCATAACCAAGTTCTGAGGCGTACTGAAAGTCCTTGGTGTGAAGATTTCTTATTCCTTCCACATAGATGTCGGATGTATGGATACGGGTCTGAAACGCCAGTGACGCTAGGATGGCGAGCTTATATGCCGCGTCGGTGCCGTCGATATCATTGGAGGGATCACGTTCTGCATAGCCTAAGCGCTGTGCTTCTTCCAGTGCTGTTTCAAAACTCAAACGACCCCGCACCATTGAAGACAGGATAAAGTTAGTTGTCCCGTTGATAATCGCACGGATGGAATAAAGATCATCAGCTACTAAGTTATTAGATAGGGGCCCAATTATTGGAATGCCCCCTCCGACACTGGCCTCGAACCGCAGTTGCACGTTAAATTTTGCTGCTTGTGCAAGAAGTTCAGGGCCGTGCTTAGCCATAACTTCTTTGTTCGCGGTCACTACATGTTTCGAATTCGTTATGGCGCGATTTAGATAGTCGGCCGCAGGATATTCCCCGCCCATGACCTCGATGATCAGATCGATGTCAGGGTTCTCCAACAGGGCTGCGGGATCCGTTGTCACAAGTTCAGGGGGTATCTGGAATTCTCGATCCTTCTGAGGGTTACGGATGAGGATAGAACGAAGAGTAAGCGGATGGTGATTGAAGTTCAAGTCTTCCCCAGAGGGTTCGGCTAGCAGGAACTCTGCAACGCGACTTCCTACTACGCCAGCACCCAAAAGTCCTACACCTATACCCCTGTACTTGGGCAAGTCAGCCCCCTGGCTGTTTATCGACGTTGTTTCGATTGGTTGAGCTGCTCAATTACCCAGGCGTACCTATCAGAGTCAAAGTTGATCTGCACGTCGTTGACACGCTTTTCTTCTGCTAGCCACCCATCTAGGGACCTAGTCTTAAGCATAGTTCGGAAGCGATCTTCGACTTCTCTAAGGTTAGATTTCTCACGGACGACGTAGATGGTCAAGCTAAATTCAGAGTTTGTGGGATTAAAGTCTGTGACTGGTTCGGAAATTTGGCATCCCCGCCACTCCTCCGGGTTCTCGCAGGGCGTAAGTTCATCGAAGAGGAGCGGGTCACTGGCTGGTGAGACCCCCCTTGGCATCCAGCCGACCTCTCCTTCCTTGCGGACTATATCAGGAGGAGCGTACTGTTTTACTAGTTCCGGGAAGGAAACTCCTCGAGCAAAGGCAGTGCGGATCTCATCGGCAATTTCCTCGGCGGATTTTTCGCCTTGGTCGATGACTGGGATAGAGTAAAGCCTAACCTGCGGCATTTCTATAGGGATTTCTTGTCCGAGATGTTCCAGTAACTCCTCGTTTAGAAGCTCGTATCGAACGATCCTGCGATGCTCAGTCTCGCTAAGCTGGACACGATTAAGATAGAAGCGATATCGTTCTTGAAATTCCCTCTCAACCTGTTCAGGTGACGTTTCTTCCATTGGCGCAGCACCGATTATCCGCCGGCGTATTTCTGTGTCAATCTGTTGCGCCGTGACCTCAATCTTATAGCGGGGGGCTGCTTGACTAATCAGTTCATTTTCGGCAAGCAGGTTAACTAGATCAAAAGGTTTGCTGCCTAGATTCATAGATTGGCCAGTCGCTTCACTTCCGGCTTGCTGCATCCGGAGCAATTTCAACAGATATCCCATTGTGAAGGTCTCGTCGTTCACTCTGACGATCCACGAGCGGTGAGGAGATACAAAAGTATCGTAATAGCCGTAGATCGGGATTGCCGCGATAAGAATCAGTCCGAAAATCCCGAATAATAGCATCCCAAGCTGACGCCTGCGATTTTTTTCTTGCCGCGAGCGTCTCGCAGTGATAGACGTTCTATTCTGGTTACGTTTTGTTCTCTGTAACATAACAGCGTGCCAGTACTTGCACTATCTTCGTTAAGCGGGTTCGTTTTGAGTTTCTTGTTCTACTTCAGAAGAGGCCGGAGGTTGTTCGGCCGAGGAAGGTGCTTCGGTAATAGTCTCGGCTGGTGTGTTCTCCGATGGGGATATTACGGCTTGGGAGGTATTCTCTATCTCAGTCTTCGACTCGTTCCCGCTGGCAGATTCGGTTGAAGAAACATTCTGTGGCTCTACAGGAGGCGCATTGCGTGTGAAGCCTGGAGACGGACGCTCTGAACGATGCACCCAGCCTGTCTGGCGCATCTGAGTTCCCGTGAATGGAAGTAGTGCTATGTGGCGAGCACGCTTAATCGCGGCCGCTAGGATCCGCTGGTGCTTAGCGCATGTACCAGTCCGCCGCCTGGGGTCAATCTTGGCACGGTCAGAGATATACCGTTTCAGTCTAGTAACGTCCTTGTAGTCGACTGCAGTCACCTTATCAACGCAAAATATACAGACCCGTCTCCTAGGCGGAAAATACCGCCTCCGGCCGCCGCCTGGCCGCCCTCGGAACGGGGGCCTGCCCGCCGTAGTAGGTGGTCCGCTTCTCCCAGTTGTCATGCGCTTGTAATTATCCTTTCCTGCTATGTCGTGAAGTGGTCAGTAGATCGGTCGAGTTCTACTAAGACTCGAACGGAAGGTCTTCTGGTTCTAGGCTCTCCTCTCCAAAAGCACCTTCATTTGGCTGGGTCCCCGTTTCGCCTGCACGGTCTAGGAAGATGACTTGGTTCGCAGTGATTTCGTTAGAATAACGAGTCTGTCCGTCTTCGGCCTGCCAAGCACGACTCCGGAAGCTTCCTTCAACGTAAACTCGACGTCCCTTGCCTAGATACTGGTTACAGTTTTCGGCTAGTTGTCTCCATGTCGAGATCCGGAACCATTGCGTTTCTGACTGGCGTTCTCCACTACCATCTCTATAGTAACGGTTAACCGCTACGCTAAAAGAGGTAACTGGGATGCCTTGTGGAGTGTAACGCATCTCCGGATCTCCACCGAGGTTGCCCATAATCATAATTTTGTTGAGTGATACCACGGTATCTGTATCCTTACTACCTAAGCCTCTACTCGGGTGAGTAGGTGTCGCAGCACTTCTTCCCGAAGCCGGAGACTAGCCTCTAGGTCCCGCAACTGACCAACTTCGATGGTGAAACGCGCAAGATGGTAGTTTCCTTCTCTAAAGTCTCGGAGGGGGTATGCGAGCCTCTTCAGCCCCCAGTCTTCTTGAGCGGTTAAGTTCCCGCCACGATCACTAATCAGTTTATGTACGTTCTCGACAGCCTTGCTAGATCCCGCCTCATCCAAAGCGGGGCTAAGGACCATTAATAGCTCGTATTCTCGCTCTCTGGGCATCTATTTTCCACCTTAAACATCGGGGCACGGTTTTGACGCACGCCATTATAGCACGCTGGTCGCATAGAGGGAATCGGATTCGAATCCAGAAGCCTCCTAGATCGAGAAAAACGGGTATCCGAGGGCTTCATTAATCCCGGGTACCGGGAATCGCCCCGTTAGAGATGCAACACCTTCTGTTATTCTCTTGGTTGCCTTTACATCGTCTATACCTTCAAGGGTCTGGAGGATTAGGTTCCCAACTTCTACCATCTCCTCCTTACCCATCCCTCGCGATGTTAACGCTGCTGTGCCGATTCGGAGTCCGCTCGTCACACGGGGCGGCCGTGGATCATAGGGGATCGCATTCCGGTTAACATAGATCTTCATTTCTCCTAAAGCTTCTTCAGCTTTCCGCCCTGTAATCCCTAAAGGAGTCAGGTCTACTAGAATCAAGTGGTTATCGGTCCCGCCTGATACGAGGCGCATGCCGCCATTGCTCAGCACTTTTGCTAAAGCTCGAGAATTCTCAACGATCTTTTCAGCGTACAAGGCAAATCCTGGTCGCAGTGCTTCCCCAAATGCGACTGCCTTCGCGGCAATGACGTGCATAAATGGGCCTCCTTGTGTTCGGGGGAAAACTGCTTTATCGACCGCCTTCGCGTACTCCTCGGTAGCAAGGATAAGTGCGCCACGGGGGCCTCGCAGCGTCTTATGGGTTGTGGACGTAACAATTTGAGCATGAGGCAGCGGGCTGGCATGAGCCCCGCCTGCGATTAGGCCAGAAATGTGTGCCATGTCGACAATTAATAGGGCGCCAATGGAATCTGCGATGGACCGAAAACGACTAAAGTCTACTTCGCGAGGATAGGCCGTATAACCCGCGACAAGAGCGGCTGGACGGTGTTCTGTGGCGAGTCTTTCCACTTCATCGAAATCTACAAGTTCGGTTTCTCGGTCAACCCCATAACCGATGAAGTTATATGTCTGTCCAGAAAAGTTCACTGGACTGCCGTGAGATAAGTGTCCACCCTGGTCTAGCCGCATGCCTAATATGGTGTCTCCCGGTTGAACTACTGCTGCATAGGCTGCCATATTCGCTTGGGTGCCAGAATGTGGTTGAACATTCGCGTGCTCGGCTCCGAAAAGTCGCATTGCTCGCTCTTGTGCGAGACGTTCCGCTATGTCAACAAATTCGCATCCGCCGTAGTAACGCCGTGATGGATACCCCTCAGCATATTTGTTGGCTAGAACGCTCCCTGTAGCTTGAAGAACTGGTTTCGAAGGATAGTTTTCTGAAGCGATCAGAAGTATCGAATTCTTTTGGCGGTCTATCTCGGATTCTATCGCCGATGCGAGGTCCGGATCGCTATTTTTGATCATTTCGAGCATCTCGGACGGTGCTGACATGGTGGTGCTCCTCGCTGGTTATTACTTTGGTTGACCCCCGAACGGCAGTGAGCGAACGGTATCGATATCCTTATCTCCGCGCCCACTGACACAGACTAGAACGACTTGATCTGGATCAAGCTGTTTTGCAATGTCTACGGCGCGAGCGACTGCGTGGGCAGTTTCTAGAGCAGGGATGATTCCTTCTAAGCGCGATAATAAATGGAAGGCATCCAACGCTTCTTGGTCCGTTGCGGTTAGGTATTGAGCTCGCTTTGTATCTTTAAGGTGAGAATGTTCTGGTCCCACTCCAGGGTAATCTAACCCGGCCGAGATGCTGTGAGTCGGTAGCACTTGTCCCGCATCATCTTGAAGCAGATAGGAGTATGATCCGTGTAGGACGCCGGGTATCCCATCGCCTAGTGGTGCGGCATGTGCCTTAGTCGTAAGCCCCAAACCTCCGGCTTCAACACCAATTAATCGGACCGACGGATCATCGATAAACGCATAAAACGCTCCCATCGCATTACTCCCTCCTCCTACGCACGCAATTACATAGGCGGGCAGCGCGGACTCGGCGCCAAGGATCTGACTTCGCGCCTCATGACCTATCACGGATTGGAAGTCACGAACCATCATTGGGTATGGGTGAGGGCCTACGACACTACCTAAAAGGTAAAAGGTAGTTCTAACGTTAGTAACCCAATCTCGCATACATTCATTGATAGCGTCTTTCAAGGTTTTGGAACCAGCTTCAACTGGATGGACTGTCGCCCCAAGAATTTCCATGCGGTAGACATTCAGCGCTTGCCGAGCGATATCTTCCGTGCCCATGTAAATTACACATTCGAGTCCCAACATTGCACAGGTCGTCGCTGTCGCTACACCGTGTTGTCCTGCACCAGTTTCTGCGATTACTCTGTTCTTGCCCATTTTAAGTGCTAAAAGGGCTTGGCCGAACGCGTTGTTGATTTTGTGCGCTCCTGTATGTAGGAGGTCCTCCCGTTTTAGGTAAATCTTAGCCCCTCCAGCATAGCGAGTTAAATTCTTGGCGTAGTAAAGAGGCGTCGGACGACCTGCGTAAGTCGTTAGTAGTCGTTCCAACTCCGACTGGAAACTCTTGTCTAGCCGTGCTGCCGCATAGGCTTCGGAGAGTTCTTCGATAGCTGCGACGAGTGTTTCTGGAACAAATCTCCCCCCGTAGTCTCCAAAGCGGCCTTGGGCGTCTGGCCAATTCCTTAGAGGGACAGAATCGAAATGCTCGGTGCTTCTTGCCATAAAATTTCCTCGACCTCTAAAAGTTTCGACAGATAGGTATTTTAGGGTCTACATCCCGCTTTTTTACATTCTTAGTAGTGATCCTTATGAAACGCAGACTCTCCACGCACCTGGAGCGGTTGTTCGAATTGAGTTTGGGAGCGACTTCAAGGTTACAATGTGCGCTCTCGAGCGGCAAGAGGCCGAATTCTTATAAGCTAAATTGTTGACGGGCATTTGTTACGAAAGCGCGAATTCTAACCGAGTCCTTTATACCATTTATCTCAACACCACTAGATGTATCGACGCCGTCCGGGCATACCATTCCTATTGCAGCTCCAACGTTGTCTGGCTTCAGCCCCCCAGCCAATAGGAAGCTATGTCCGAGTAGTTTGAGTTCCCGAGCTAACGTCCAGTCAAAAGTCTTACCTGTCCCCCCAGGTTGCGCCTGTGAGTCTCGGTCTAGGATGGCGATACCGTTGGCGACCTTGACTTGCTCTAGTCTCGTCTCGGCCTGTTGCAGGGTCCGTATACGGCTTTGCTTATTGCTGGGTGTATTAGCGGGCAGGTGGATCGTTTGTATAAATGGATTATTGAGTTGAGCCCAAAACGATGGTTGCTCGTCCCCGCAAAGTTGCACGATATCAAGGTCAACATCTTCAGCCACTTGGTTGACGGTATCAACGGATTGATTCGCGAACAATCCTACAATAGGCGGTCCGGCGTTATGGGAGAGTCTAAACTTTGAGACCAGCCCCTGGGCCGCCTCGGGTTCGAGTTGGCGTCGAACGTTTTGCACGAAAACGAGGCCTAGAAGATCAGCGCCAGCTTCGGCTGCCGATTGCATGTGCTGCAGTTCTCGTATGCCGCAAATTTTTACGAGACCCATCTTGCGCTCCTTCTAGGGCTATTCGTTGCCTAAGAGGATTCTTACCTGAGCGCCAGGATCTTGCGCAGTTACCAGTGCTTCGCCTACTAGCGCTGCCTGTACACCGAAGCCATGAAGTGACAACATTGCCTTTCGAGTATGTATGCCGCTTTCGCTCACAATAATCTTGTCTTTTGGTATAAGAGACACGAGTTCTTGGGTCACCCCTAGGTCAGTCTTGAACGTGTGAAGGTCGCGGTTATTGATGCCAATGATTTCAGCATGGGCGGCCAATGCTTGCTTAAGCTCCTGTTGGTTATGGACCTCAACTAGGCATTGGAGTCTAAGTGCGTTTGCTAGGCGGATCAACTGCTGAAGTTTCGCATCAGATAAAATGGCTACAATCAATAGCACAGCGTCCGCGCCGAACGCGCGGCTTTCATACAGCTGGTAAGGATCAGTGATAAAGTCTTTTCGTAGAATCGGAATCGTTTTCGTAGTGGTTTTGACAGCTGCCATATGATATAAATTGCCTTGAAAGTGTCGGTCAGTTAGGACAGAGATGGCTGCCGCCCCATTTCTTTCGTAGGCTTTTGCTAGGTCAGTCGGGATGAAGTCCTCCACGAGGATTCCCTTCGATGGCGACGCCTTCTTGATTTCGGCGATCAACCTGATCTCGTCTCCCCATAATGCACCTGAGAAATTCAATGGAACCGGCAATGTATCAATGTGTTTCTCAAGTTCTGATTGAGTCCGGTCTTGGATATGTTCTTGTATCTCGAGCTGTTTCGCGAGAACAATCTTGTCTAGGATCGTTGGCTTCATGAGCTTTTCCCTAATCGCTGTGTTGTTTCAACTAATGCACAAAGCTTTTTCCACGGCTCTCCAGCTGATAGGAGCCTGTGGGCTTCGGTTATCCCGGCACGGATATCAGCCACGCGTCCGATTGCAAGAAGGGCCGCTGAAGCGTTGAGGGCGGCAGCGTCAGATAACGGCCCTTGCTCGCCTTGTAATACTCGCTTCAAGGTTTCACTATTTTCGGTCGGAGAACCTCCCCGTAAATCCTCTAGGGTGACAGGAGACAAGCCGGTTTCGTCCTGGCCAATTGTATAGAAGGTAATCGACCTTTCGTTCACGTCCCACACATAACTAGTGCCTGTGGGGGTGAATTCGTCCATGCCGTCGTCTCCGTGCACGACTAGTGTTCTACGCGTTCCTAGTCGAGCCAGCGCGTCGGCTAATTTAGGGCCTAGCTCTTTCTGGGCCACGCCTAAGACTTGGTACTGTGCTCCTGCAGGATTTGAGAGAGGTCCGAGAATATTGAAGACGGTTCTTATCCCGATCTCGCGCCGAGGCAAGGCAGCATGGCGCATCGCGGGGTGAAATATTGGGGCAAACATGAAGCCTATGCCCACTTCATTGACGCATTTTTCGACTTTGTCAGGGCCTAACTCTACGAAGACACCCGACGCTTCCAGGACATCTGCGCTACCGCAGATGCTGGATGCAGCCCTGTTCCCATGTTTTGCTACTCGAACGCCTGCAGATGCTACGATTAACGCTGCAGCAGTGGATATATTGAATGTTCCGTGACCGTCACCGCCGGTTCCGCAGGTGTCTATGAGTGTCCCGGAGATATCCAGCTTCAGCGCGTTTCTCCGCATGACGCGTGCCATCCCTACTATTTCGTCTACCGATTCCCCTTTGATGCGGAGTCCCGTCAAAAGGGCCCCGGTCTGTGCCGGCGTAGCTTGGCCTTTCATGATCTCGCTCATTGCAGTCGCGGCTTCATCGGAATCCAAATCCCGCCCGGAAACGATAGCTTCAATGCATTCGCGGATCATGTCGCACCTCTTCCAAGTGATTTATCGCTGTTAAGCTGCCACAGACTTTTTCTATAATGATTCTTGAGGGACTCATGGTAGTGTTCAAGAATCTAAGAAGTTTCGTAGTAAGTCTTTCCCCTCTAGGGTCAAGATGGATTCTGGGTGAAATTGAACTCCCTCTACCGGATACTCCTTGTGGCGTAAGCCCATGATGAGTCCCTTGTCAGTCCATGCTGTGATCTCTAGGTCATCTGGCAAAGTCTGTCGATCCACAATGAGCGAATGATATCTTATACCTTCAAGAGGGTTAATCAAGCCTGAGAGCACACCCTTGCCGTCGTGGTAGATCGCCGAAGTTTTTCCGTGAATTATTTCACCGGCTTGTTCGACTCTGGCGCCAAATGCATAGCCAATGCATTGATGCCCGAGGCATACCCCAAGGATTGGCGTATATTGACCTAGGCGGAGGATAGCTTCGGTTGAAATCCCTGCTTCTCTTGGGGTACGTGGTCCAGGGGAGATAACAATTTTGTCTGGGGCTAGCTGCTGTATTTCTTTTATAGTAAGTTCATCATTGCGCTCCACCAGAACTTCTGCTCCAAGCTCGGCCAGATATTGATATAAGTTGTATGTGAAGCTGTCGTAATTATCAATTAACAGGATCAACCGCCACCTCCTGCTGGCTCACGTCTTAAACTAACACTTGTCTGGTGAATGTCTGCGGGGGGAATAATCTGTCTCCGCCTGGGTGATGGCCTTGATGAGTGCTTCCGCTTTTTGCAGGGTTTCGCGATATTCAGCCAATGGATTGGAATCGTATACAATCCCCCCGCCAGCTTGGACGTAAGCGACGCCGTCTTTTAGAACTATCGTCCGGATCGTGATAGCCGTGTCCATGTTGCCTTGGAAACTGAAGTATCCGACTGCACCACCGTAGGGTCCTCTTCGCTCTCTTTCGAGTTCGGAAATTATTTCCATGGCCCGGATCTTCGGTGCGCCCGAGAGCGTCCCCGCCGGAAGGCAAGAGCGGAGAGCATCATAAATAGAATGGTCAGTACGTAGTTGTCCTTCGACTTCTGACTCGAGGTGCATCACATGCGAATATTTCACAATACGCATCAGATCGTTCACAATGACTGATCCTGGCTCGGTGACTTTTCCAACATCGTTACGCCCGAGGTCTACAAGCATGATGTGCTCGGCCCGTTCCTTTTCATCTGTAACCAATTCTTGGGCAAGTGCTTGATCTTCCTCCGGTGTTTTCCCTCGGCGCCTTGTGCCAGCTAGAGGGAAGTTCAAGACTCTTCGATCTTCGACTCGGACAAGGAGCTCTGGGGAAGCTCCGATAATATGGAATCCGTCCAACTCCAAGTAATACATGTAGGGAGATGGATTGATTGCTCTGAGGGATCGGTAGATGTCTAATGGCGCGGCAGAAGTAGGCCGAGCAAGGCGTTGCGACGGGACTACTTGGATTATATCTCCGGCCACGATGTATTCTTTAGCGCGTTTTACAATGTCCAGATATTGCTGTTGGGTGAAGTTTGATGTGTATGAGGTTGCTGCCGGCGCATCAACTGGTGGCGGCGTCGGCAGAGGGCCTTCTAGGCGACCGATCAGCGTTTCAATTTTTTCCACTGCGCTTGCATATGCCTGATCAACCCCTTCGTCAAGATAAGCGTGACTGACCACTTGGATCTTTTGGCGTACGTGGTCAAAGACGACGAGAGTGTCTGAGAGCATGAACAGTGCCTCGGGAACGTTTAGGGGGTCTGCCAGTGGAGGGCGGAGCCGTGGTTCCGCGTAACAGATCGTGTCATACGCCAAATATCCTACTGCTCCTCCATGGAATCGAGGCAATCCGTCAACCGGGATGAAACGGAAATTTTTTAAGTTGTCCTCAATCACATCTAGGGGGTCAACCAGGCCATATTCTTCGTTTGCCCCCGTTTTGATAATCTTTGTGGGTTCTGTGCCGATGAAGCTATAACGTGCTAATCGTTCGCCACCTTCTGCGCTCTCCAATAAGAAGGAATAGGGGCGTCTGGCGACTTTCAAGTAAGCGGTGACAGGTGTTTCCAAGTCAGCATTAATTTCGCGATATATCGGCACCAAGTTCCCTTGGCTCGCTATGCGCCTAATCTGATCCAGAGAAGGGAAATACATACACTCTCCCGAAAATAAAAGAACCCGCCCTAGTTTAAGGGGCGGGTTTCAGCCGCGGTGCCACCCTTATTACTCCAGTAGCATTTGTCCTCAACGACCGGAGCATCTCATACCGATGGCAATCCGGAATCATACAATCTGCTGCCATCTTGGGTCTGGATAACGGTACCCTCTCCGTCGCCGCCTACACTAGACATCCTATTTCGGGGCGAAGCTCCCGGGCCCATTCGGCAGGGTCGTGATGCCGGGCTTCCATCGTTCCCAGCTTTCTATGATCACGGTTCCCAGCTTACTCTTCCCGTTCTTAGCCTTTACATCAGTCAGTATATAAGGGGGCTTTCGAGGGTGTCAAACAACAAATGGAATAGTCAATCCTACGGTAACGATAGGGATATTCTGTGATTGAGCGAGAATCGTTTTCTGGTGAATAGCCTCTCTTCGATTGAAGATTTTCCTCCGGGTCGAGAATTCTTTTGTTGACGTCTGGATCAGACAGTCCGTATAATCCGGTCCGGATTCACTCCCGAGGTGCTCTGTTGGCAAATGACATGGGAAAGAAGTACGTCTGTGGGGCTTGTGGTTCGGAGTTCGTTGTTACCCGCGGGGGCAATGGTGATCTCAGTTGTTGTGGTCAGCCTGCGACCAAGAAGTAACCCGGAGGAACAGGTCAGATGGCGAATCTCTTAGGGCGACGCTACCAATGTTCGGGGTGCTCTACCACTGTCCTGTGCACCAAGCAAGGGTCTGGGGAGGTGGCTTGTTGCGAACAGGTGATGGAGGTCATCCAGCCGCGACGACTACCTTCATCTGATTAGAGCCTAACAAGCGCCTGCAGATTTAGAATCGTCGATGGTGAGGGCGACTTTTAATGCCGCTAATGGCGAGGAGTCTGCCCCAATCCATGTCAATTCAAGGAGCGTACAACACCGATAACTTGGCCTTGGATTTCGATATCTTGGGCGTCTACCCATATAGGCTGCATCTTAGGATTAGCTGGTTGTAAGCGGACATGGTTTCCTTCTCGATACAACCGCTTTAGGGTTGCTTCATTTTCCTTCTTGAACCAGACCACAACCATTTGTCCATCAACTGCTTGAGGGGCGGGAGTAAGTAGAATGGTATCTCCATCATCGACTAAGGCGTCGATCATGGAAGTCCCGCGAACCTTAAGCGCGTAGACCTCTGAGCTTGGGGGCAGGAGCCTCGTTGCTACTTCTAGAGTTTCGACATCCGTGAGAGTTGATGTTTCGGGGAACACAGGTAAAGGTGTGCCGGCAGTCACAAATCCTAGAATGGGAATCGTCCTTGTATTTCGCCCTGCTATAACTCGACGGCCATTAGTGTCTAAGAGTTCGATTGCTCTGGAGACTTCTCTCGATCGCCGTAAAACCCCAGCTTTCTCCATAGCATGTAGGTTGTAATCGACTACTGATGTTGAACTGACGTTGCATCCAACTTGGATTTCTCGAATGGTCGGTGGATACGCACGATCTCTAATAAATTCCCTGATAAACTCCAGAATACATTTCTGGCGGCGGGACAGGTTTACTTGTGAGTCCATTCAATTGCCCCCGACGCGGACGTTTTCCGGTAGCCAGGGAACATCCGTTCTGAAATAGACTAACAGCAGCGCGGATCGAGTGTCAATGCTAGGTCGCACGCAAGGTTCTGATCAGTTGTGACAATCAGATCGATGAGGGAGTAAAAGGTGCAATAGCAGTTTGTTAGGGGGGCCAATGATATGTTTTTTCTTCAATAGAAGAGAAGGTTTCTTGCAGAGATTTGTCTAAATCGAGCCTGGACTCAATCTGTTCTATCTCCATCAGTCTACTGCTTGTCACAGGGTGTTTTGGGACAAACAATGTGCAACAGTCTTGATCAGGGATGATCGAAGTAGTATAGGTCCCTAACAACTTTGCCTGCTTTACAATCGTTTCTTTGTCTGCCGCAATGAGAGGACGGAGAACTGGCAACTTGTCGAGAACCGCACTAATAGTCGAGAGATTTCGTAGTGTTTGTGAACTGACTTGACCCAAACTTTCCCCCGTGACTAAAGCGTCTGATTTGGATTGTAGTGCGAGAGTTTGGGCTATCTTGAACATTAATCTACGATAGACGATCACTCGGTATTGAGGCGGCACAGTGAGGATCACTTCCTGTTGTAATCGAGCGAAGGGGACTAGCAGCAATCGAGAACGGTATTGATAGCGCGTTAACATTCGTACTATTTCGTCTACCTTTTCTCTAGAGGTGCCGTCGACCAGAGGAAAGCTGTGGAAATGAACGAAGAGAATTTCGCAGCCCCGTTCCATCATTTGATAGGATGCAACAGGAGAATCGATACCGCCTGAAAGTAAGACTGTAACTTTCCCCGCAATTCCCACTGGCATACCGCGTGGCCCTTCATGGTCCATTAGAGAGACCAAGGCCTCTTTGTCGGTGATTTGTACTCGAACGTTTAGGTTAGGTTTATCAAGATCTACCGGCACTTTGAATTGTTCGTGGACATATGTCCCGAGTACCTGGTTGATCTCAGGCGATGTGAGAGCAAACGCTTTATCGGATCGGCGGGCAGTTATGCGGAATGAAGAGGGATTGAGTGTTGGGATGATCTGGTTAAGAACGCTCTTAACTGAGCAAAGGTCAGGGGGGACCCGCCAGACGCGGGCGAATTTTTCGACGCCTATTACATTCGTGAGCCGTGCTTTCAATTCTTCCCAAGATCCTTCCTCTTCTAGTTCCAACAAAAACATCATCGGGCGTTGAATGATTTTCCGGATCCGGAGGCCGCGCAAGGCGACATTCAGGTTCTCTCGAAAACGCCTAACGAACATCTTCCGATTGCCACCTTTTAAGAGCATTTCATGGAACAGTCTAATCTGGACCATCTGTGGCGCTAGCTCGATATTCGCGAGTTCTGATTTATTGATTTCCATTAAGTGTTCCTTGAGACTGCACGGAGCAGAAGTTGACAACATAAAGAACCAAGGTTAGCACCTCGAGCAAAAATCGTCGGAGGTGCCCATTGCCATTCCGTATACAAAGTAGAGGCGCTTTTGCCATTGCGCCTGCTTGTAGATCGGGATAAATGTACCATGACTGTTGGGTCGTGTAATGTAGCAACATGAAGTTCCATGTGAAGGGCGCGCGACGGTTGATACTGCAATTCATCGCCTAGAACGGGGCCTGGATCTAGACTTACACCCAATTTTGATTTGCCGATGCGCTCTATGGCGTGTTCGATGGTTTCATTCACAAGAAGGGTACATGCTGGGATGCCCCATTCGCCGGGGAAATCTGGATCGTTCAATGGGCGTTTTACCGCCAGATACAATGATGAATCCCAAGGAGCGTTGATGGCCAGAGATATAGCACGATGTACCAGCATTGTTTCGTTTAGTAGGGGGATCTGCTCAGAAGAGAGGGGTTTAACTAGCCTCTTCGTTCGCGTCAATTTGAGTCGCATTAAGGCGGCGATGCAATCGGGACTTCAGCCTTGCTGATTTGTTCCGATGTATGATGCCTTTGGACGCGGCAGTGTCCATAAGTCGCAGGGCATTCTCTACGACTTGGACTGTTGCACTATCTTTCCTAGCCAAGGATCGACTCGCAGCTGTTCTGGCTGTTCTCAAGCCGCGTCGGACGGTACGGTTTCTCATCCCTCGCTTGTGAGAGACACGCGCTGCTCGTTCACTAGACAACGACTTTTCCTCCTGTGCGATTCAACACAGTATAACCTAAGTTGACACCATGATGTGTAATTCTACCGGTAAATTCATGACCTAACTCTAGCTACATTGAGAACGCCGCGGACAGCTTCGAGTTTTACGAATAACCTGCTAAGTTGTCCGGTGCTGGTTGTATAAAGCGTCAACGAGATGATTGCGGTGCCGTTATCCGATTCCTCGGAAGATACGTCTCCCATGTTAACCTTTTCTGCGGATACAAGCGTGGAAACGTCTCTCAACAACCCGACTCTATCAATTCCGGAGATTGCTACACGGACTGGATACAAATGTTGTGACGGGCCCCAAGTTACGGCAACCAGACGTTCTCGTTCGTCTTCATTCGTAACGTTCACACAGTCATCGCGATGGATTGATACTCCACTGTTTCTCGTGATGTAACCAATAATGTGGTCTCCCGGCAAAGGGTTGCAACAGGATGCTGTTCGGGTCAGAAGTTCGCCTACCCCAAGGACGCGGATGCTCGTCGAACCTCGTCCCCCATGTAAGCTGCCGCGCTGAGAGATGGGCGCGGGGGGTGGTTCGGTAGAGTTGAGGCGGCTTTCCAATTGTGCTGATGTCAGAGTCCCAGCACCAATAGCAGCAAGCAACTCGTTTATCGACACGTAATCCAATGTCTTCAAGAGGTCCTGGTCGGTAACATTTGTCATGCCAAGGCGTCGCACAGTTTTTCTGAGTACCTCTCGCCCCTGATTGATGTTTGCACTTCGGTTCTGCTTCCTGAACCACTGTCGTATACTCTGTCGAGCTGATGTGGTTTGGGTAAATCCTAGGGAAGGGTTTAGCCAATCCAGCGAAGGCCCACGTGGCCGCTTACTAGTGACTATCTCCACTGTGTCCCCATTCGCTAAGGGCGTGTCTAAAGCAATTAGTCGTCCGTTGACCTTGGCCCCGATACATCTATGGCCGAGTTCGGTATGGATCCGATAGGCCAAGTCGATAGACGTAGCCCCCATTGGCAGCTCTCTGATGTCTCCCTTTGGGGTGTACACAAATACTTGATCTTGGAAAATATCCATCCGAATGGATTCGAGAAACTCTTCGGCACCGGAGACCTCTCTCTGCCATTCTAGAAGCTGGCGAAGCCATGACATCCGTTGCGTTAGCAACGCGTCGATACGACTTCCTTCTTTGTATGCCCAATGGGCGGCAACTCCGTATTCGGAAAGTAGATGCATTTCCTTTGTCCTGATCTGTATCTCAAGGGGGGTCCCACCTTCGCACATAACTGCGGTGTGAAGTGATTGATACAGGTTCTCTTTCGGCATCGCAATATAGTCGTCAAACTGACCGGGGATTGGATGCCACAGGTTATGGACAATCCCGAGGGCGTTATAACAATCTGCATGACTGGTTACGATGACCCTTAGTGCGTACAGGTCATAAATCTCTCCGAAGTCCTTACCTAGCCCTGCATACTTCTGCATCTTCTGGTAGATGCTGTGGATACTTTTAGGTCTTCCAGTGACATCTGCCTCTATCCCGGAATCTCGTAGGGCAAATAATAAACCTTGCTCTTGCTGGGCCAAATAGCGTTCCCTGGCTTTTTTCCCTCGAGAGACCAACTTAGTGATGCTCTCAAATACTTCTGGCTCCGTATGACGTAATGCCAGATCTTCTAATTGTGCTTGCATTTCTGAGATCCCAAGCCTGTGCGCAAGGGGAGCGTAGATATCCAACGTCTCGTTAGCGATTCGCCGCCGCCGCTCGGGTGGATGGACATCCAAGGTCCTCATGTTATGGAGGCGGTCAGCCAACTTAATCAAGACTACACGGATGTCCTCAGCCATTGCTAGAAGCATTTTGCGAAGATCTTCCGCTCTCTTCGAACTTTGGTCGGTACTAGTTCGGCCTAGAAGATCGAACCGCGCTAGCTTTGTGACGCCATCAACTAACCGTGCGACATCTTCTCCAAAGCGGGCTTTAAGCTCCTCGCGTGGAACGGCACAGTCTTCCATTACATCATGGAGTAATGCTGCGGCCAATGCCGTAGCGTCTTGGCGTAAATCTGCTAGAAGAAACGCTGTGTGGAGAGGGTGCTGAATATAAGGTTCGCCAGTAAGCCGGGTTTGACCCGCGTGCTTGGCTTCAGCGAAATCGTAGGCAGCTTCGACAAGTTTTAGCTTACCTTCTGGTAAGTACCCGCCAGCTTTTATAAGGAGGTCTTCCAACTTAGCCACCGCGAAGCTCCGGGTCGTAGTATATCCCACGTTACACCTACGTGCTACCTCAAGGCGATCTTGTGATTTGTTAGGCAGAACGGGTATCCTTGGGGAACATTCACATTGTCAACAAGGAGAACAAGGTTGCGCTTTAAAGCTCCCAGAGGGACACACGATATTCTGCCCGCAGAGCAGAAACATTGGCGGTTTGTAGTTGACCGCGCGGAGAAAGTTGCCAGAACGTATGGATATCGCCGCATCGATACTCCGGTATTTGAGCAAACTGGGCTATTCACGCGGAGTGTCGGCGAAGGCACCGACATTGTCGAAAAGGAGACATATAGTTTCACTGATCGCGGGGGTGAGGAGTTAACGTTGTGTCCGGAGGGCACTGCCAGTGTTTGCCGTGCTTATATTGAACATGGTATGCAGTCGTGGGCTCAACCGGTGCGTCTGTTCTATTTTAGCCCGATATTTCGGTACGAACGACCTCAGTCAGGGCGGTTTCGGCAACATTATCAATTCGGGGTAGAGGCGATAGGTGATAGTAACCCCGCTGTTGACGCGGAAGTGATTGAGCTTGCTTGGAGACTCTCCAAGGATCTAGGGTTAACCGATCTGGTTTTACTATTGAACAGTATAGGTTGCAAACATTGTCGGCCGGGGTATCTCTCGGCTTTAAGGGAATATTTTCACCCATTCGTCATCCGCGGGAAGGTTTGTCCGGACTGTCGTGTCCGATCCGAAAGGAATGTATTGAGGATGCTGGATTGTAAGCGGACGGACTTTGCGTGCCAGGACCTCATTGTTGATGCTCCGGTCACAACTCAACACCTCTGTAATGACTGTCATGACCACTGGGATATGACCAAACAGCATCTGGATAATTTAGGAATACCGTTTGTTGTCACTCATCGGCTTGTTAGGGGGCTAGACTACTACAGTCGAACTACTTTCGAGATTCAACCGCGAGGTATTCAAGGTGCACAGACGACAATCTTGGGCGGTGGACGTTATGATGGCCTTTTTGATGAGCTTGGAGGCCCATCAACGCCTGGGATTGGTTTCGGATCAGGCATTGAGAGGTGGGTGCTTGGGTTACAGCGGCAGGAGATTGCGGTAGCCCCGGATATGGGGCCGACCGCGGTCGTTATCTCGCAGAGTGCTCAAGCGCAAGCTTATGCTGTCCGCCTTTCGGCGCGATTACGTGCTGACGGGATTGAGACTATCCTGGCGCCTCAAGGCAGAAGCTTAAGAGGGCAGATGCGTCATGCTTCGGCGATGGGCGCGGAGTATGCATTGATTGTAGGTGATGACGAGGTTAGCCGAGAGACTGTTCAGGTCAAACAGATGGCAACTGGACGGCAAATAGCAGCGAGTTACGATGAAGTACATATGAAACTGGTAGCCGAATCGTTCGGATAGAGAAATCACCTATCTAGTGCCAAGCAAACCACGATCCTTCCTAGACAACTCCGATCGGTTCGGAAATGGCGATATGATGGTGGTATACTGGGCATCGATGGGCGGTTAGCTCAGTTGGTTAGAGCGTCGCGGTGACATCGCGGAGGGCGGAGGTTCGAGCCCTCCACTGCCCACCACAACTACGTTTCGATAGCTATGACTCGGTGGTTTCCGGATAAGTCAGGAATTGTTCTCACCGTCGCGTTTTCTAGATGTTTGTGGATTAATTTCTTTAAAGGGTCCCTTTGCCAAGGGTCGATCTCTAGCATGATAGCGCCGGAAGGTCGTAGCCAAGCTGGTGCTGTTCGGATGAGTTGATTTACGAGATGTGTACCGGTTACCCCCCCGACAAGAGCTTCCTTAGGCTCGAAGTCACGAACCTCGATCTGAAGTGTTTTAAAGGCATCTGATCGAATGTATGGCAGATTGGCGACGATCAAGTCAACTGGACCCGTGAGAGGATTTAGAAGATCGCCCTGCAATATCTGTATTTTTTCCTGTTCCTGGAGGCGCTTAATGTTCACTCTGGCCACATCTAAAGCGGCGCACGAAATGTCAGTGGCGACAATTTGTGTATCGAACGGCAGCAGTTTCGCCAATGTTATTGCGATGCACCCGCTCCCAGTCCCGATGTCGGCGATTTTCAGTGGTCCTTCCCGTTTCTTACTCCACAACAAAGCTTCTTCTACGAGGATTTCTGTCTCCGCTCGAGGTATAAGAACCGCACTGTTGACATGAAAGCGCATTCCGTAAAATTCGCGATAGCCCAGGATGTATGGTAAAGGCTCACGACACAGTCGTCTGTTAAGAAGTAGTTTCAGGCGAGCGATCTGGGTTTGACATAAGGGGATTTCAGGGTGTGCGAAAAGCTGAGCTCTGTCAAGGTCAAGAACGGTTTGGACAAGCATGTTAGCCTCAGCGGTCGCTTCTGGAAAGCCTTTGCAATTGAGAGACGAGCGGATTGTTGCGAGAGCACTCCCAGCTGTAGAGAGCGAGCGGCTGTTAGGTATTAGGTGTTGAAAGGCACTACCCTTTATTTGTTGCAATCGCTTCCTCGAGCTTGCGGGCTTGCTCTGCCGCCTCCAGGGCGTTAACAAAGCCGTCGATATCTCCTTCCATTACTTCCGTTAGTGAATGTGCTGTAAGTCCGACCCGGTGGTCTGTGACACGGTTCTGTGGGAAATTGTAAGTTCTAACCTTCTCTGACCTGTCTCCTGTTCCCACTTGAGAGCGACGTTGTTCAGCGATGTTTTTCGCTTGTTCTCTCTGCTGTAGATCATATAGACGAGTTCTCAAAACAGTCATCGCTTTAAGACGGTTCTGTATCTGTGAGCGCTCATCCTGACACACAACAGTCAGTCCTGTGGGTATATGGACTACACGGATTGCTGTCTCAAGTTTTTGGACGTTCTGTCCACCATGGCCACCTGCACGGAAAGTGTCGACACGTAGTTCTTCAGGCCGGATTTGTATATCTACCTCTTCTGCTTCGGGTAGAACCGCTACGGTTGCAGTTGAGGTATGAATTCGCCCCCCGGTCTCAGTCACCGGGACTCTCTGAACGCGATGGACTCCACTCTCAAACTTGAGTCTGCTGTAGGCTCCTTGTCCGCGGATCTCTAATATAAGTTCCTTGATTCCGCCTAGGCCCGTTTCGCTTAAGCTCAAAACGCGTGGGGCCCAACGGTTTCGCTCTGCATAACGCGTGTACAAACGGCCCAGTTCGGATGCGAATAGAGCGGCTTCGTCACCTCCGGTTCCGGCACGGACTTCGATTATGACATCTCGGGAATCGTTGGGGTCCTTCGGCAGAATTTCGAGACGCAGTGCTTCCTCCAGTTCTATCTTCAGAACATCAAGCTGATCCAGATCTTCGCGAGCTAGTGAACGAATTTCTTCGTCATCTTCATCGTGCAGGAGAGTCTGTGCATCGGTCCGTTGCTTGAGCACCCGATTATACTGGTTCGAGAGTTTCACAAGAGTTTCGAGCGACGCTCTTTCCTGGGCAATTTCCTGGAGACGGAGATGATCTGTTGCCAATTCTGGTTGTGCCAACATATCACCCAATTCGTTATAACGATCTTGAGCAGAGTTTAGGCGTGCTAATAAAAGTTCCTCGGGTTGTCCCATAATACCCCTTGGTACCATTATATCCCAGTGAAGCCACTTTGGCCTTTACACTAATATTGGGTGCATGCTATGCTCGGCCGCGTGTCTCGGCTCCTAGGTCCATGCCTGACGATATGGTTCGGGAGGAATTGTGCTTGAGTGCCAGCTCACAGTGATAAGCCGCACAATAGGCCTCTCACAGGTACTCTGAGAGAGAGACCCACTAACTATCTGTAGCTTTGATTATTACCGCGGAGTCTTGAGATGGTTTCCCAGTCGAATGTCAGTCAACCCTCGGAGGAGTTACAGGGAATCCGTCACCGGTTACGGCACTCCGCTGCACACTTAATGGCCGATGCCGTTCTTGAACTTTTCCCTGAGGCGGAATTTGCCATTGGTCCTCCTACAGACGAGGGGTTCTACTACGATTTTAAAGTACTTCGTCCATTCACCCCCGAGGATCTTGGGAATATTGAGCAGTTGATGCGCGAGCGGATTGCGCAGGACACAAGTTTCTTGCGGAATGAGATCACCAGACAAGAGGCAAAGGCGTTCTTTCAGGGCCAACCATTCAAGCAGGAACTCATAGACGCAATCCCGGAAGATGAGCCAATTTCTACATACTCGCACGGAACATTTGTTGACTTATGTGAAGGCCCCCATTTGGACCGTACGGGAGCGCTTGTCGCGTTCAAATTGCTGAGTGTCGCCGGTGCGTACTGGCGCGGCGATGAGCGCAACCCGATGTTGCAACGGATATATGGCACCGCGTTTGAAGACCAAGAAACTCTGGATGCCTACCTTAGATTACGCGCTGAGGCAGAGAGCCGTGACCATCGGCGACTAGGCAAGGAACTCGGACTTTTTATGTTCGACCCGATCGCTCCGGCAAGTCCATTCTTTCTGCCCAAAGGCGCTGCGCTGTATAACATGCTTTTAGAATATGTCCGTGGGTTATACGATCGGTATGGCTATAAGGAAATCATTACGCCCCAAATCTTCGGCACAGAATTGTGGAAAATTTCCGGGCATTACGACAATTATCTGGACAGTATGTATTTCACGGAGGTTGAAGAGCGAGAGTTCGGCGTCAAACCCATGAACTGCCCAGGACACGCACTACTATATGCGTCTGAACGTCATTCATATCGTGAATTGCCGTTGCGTTATGCGGATTTTGGACGTTTACATAGGTTTGAGAGGTCGGGGTCTACCCATGGCCTCACCCGTGTCCGTTCCTTCGCGCAGGATGACGCCCACATTTTTTGTACACCCGATCAAATTGCTAGCGAGGTGTCTGGTTTTGTAGGAATGGCCTTGGAAAGTTACGGCGTTTTTGGTTTCGATAATGTCCGTATCGTTCTGTCCCTACGCCCTGAAAAACGAGTCGGTTCAGACGATCTCTGGGACCGTTCCGAGGCAATGCTGGAACAAGTGTTGACTCAGTTGAAGCTATCGCACGAGGTTGTCCCAGGCGAAGGGGCGTTTTACGGGCCCAAGATTGATTTCTTCGTCCCGGATGCTATTGGGCGAGAATGGCAATTGGGTACCGTCCAATTGGATTTCTCGATGCCGGAGAGATTCCGCCTAGAATATATAGGTGAGGATGGTTCATCGCATCAGCCTGTGATGATTCATAGAGCGATGCTTGGGTCATTAGAGAGATTCATTGGTGTCCTAATAGAACATTATAGTGGTGCTTTCCCATTTTGGCTTTCGCCCACTCAGGCCAGAGTCATCCCTATAGCGGACCGCCATAGTGCTTATGGAGACCGGGTGGTTCTTGAATTACGTCGAAAAGGGTTCCGCGTAGAGCTTGATGATCGGGGAGAACGGATGCAAGCAAAGATCCGTGATGCCCAGCTTCAGAAGGTGCCATATATGCTTGTTGTGGGAGATAAAGAGGCCGAGGGTGGAGGGGTTGCCTGCCGTCTACGTAACGGCACGGATCTTGGGCTAATTTCTCTGGAGGATTTGGTCACAAGAATGGAGAAGGAAGGCTCTGAGCGGAGCACGTAGATGATGCTTGAGCTGTGACTTGGTGAGGGAGATTATGAGGTTGGGACGAGAAGATGTCTTGCATGTGGCGGCATTATGCCGCATCGCTTTGTCTGATGAAGAAGTGGAAATCCTCCAAGATCACCTTTCTGGGATCTTGGGGCAGTTTGAGCATTTGAAGGAAGTCAATACCGACAGTATCTCGCCTATGGGGCATTCTGGAAGCATGAATACTGTGACGAGGGACGACTGTCCCGTTTCGCCGTTGCCGACAGAAGATATTCTTGCCAATGCTCCAAGAAGAGAGGGTGATTTCTTCCGCGTGTTTCCAGTTTTGGAGGACCACTAGTGGAATTGTTCGAGATGTCATTGCACGAGTTGAGTCTGCTTTTGCAAGAGAAGCAAGTGAGCTCCGTGGAGCTGACCGAATCTGTGTTGGAGCGTATCCGAGTCGTCGATCCTAAGGTTCAGGCGTTTGTAACAATTACCGAGGCCATCGCACGGCAACAGGCTCTTCAGGCGGATGCGAGAATTACTCGTGGAGATGCCGCGCCACTTACTGGCGTACCAGTTCAGGTTAAAGACTTAATTTGCACAGAAGGAATACTGACTACTTGTTCTTCTAAGATGCTTGGGACATTTGTACCTCCATATGACGCCACAGTGGTGAAACGGCTACATATGCAGAATTCTGTCCTGGTAGGTAAAGGGAACATGGACGAGTTCGCAATGGGTTCGTCTACGGAGAACTCAGCATTCCATCCTACCCGGAACCCGTGGGATTTGGGTCGGGTCCCCGGAGGGAGCAGTGGAGGCGGAGCGGCAGCTGTCGCTGCAGGTGAGAGCATTTTTGCACTTGGCAGTGACACAGGTGGAAGTATCCGCCAGCCTGCTGCTCTCTGTGGGGTAACGGGATTGAAGCCTACCTATGGACTTGTTAGTCGTTCGGGCCTAATTGCTTTTGCGAGCTCCCTAGATCAGATTGGCCCGCTAGCGCGAGACGTCGAGGACTGTGCGCTAATCCTGAACGCGATAGCTGGTTATGATCCCCTTGACTCGACATCTATACCAGGCGCTCGGCCTGACTATACGAAGTCTCTTCTCCCCGACGTTAGAGGGCTTCGGATTGGATTACCACAAGAATATTTTGGTGACGGTATTGCTTCGGAAGTGGAAAAGGCGGTCATGGATGCTGCAAACGTTCTGCGCATGGCAGGAGCGGTGGTAGAAACGTGTTCGCTACCTCTGACACGATATGCGCTGGCAGTATACTATATCATCGCTCCGTCGGAATGCTCCGCTAACTTAGCAAGGTATGATGGCGTGAAATATGGCTTTTCCTATGATGCAGCCACGTCTATGTGGGAAGGGTTGGAATTCACTCGGGCTCTGGGGTTTGGTTCGGAGGTGAAGCGCAGAGTGCTTCTAGGCACTTATGCTCTTTCATCTGGCTATTATGATGCTTACTATCTTAAGGCGCTTAAGGTGCGCACACTTATTCGTAACGAAATGGATGAGGCGTTCCAACACTTCGATGCCTTGGTTTCACCAACGTCTCCCACTGTCGCGTTCCGATTCGGAGAGAGGACTAGTGACCCGGTATCAATGTATAAGAGTGATGTTTGTACGATCCCAATGAACATCGCTGGTGTGCCGAGTATTTCTGTCCCCTGCGGATTCTCAGACGGCCTTCCTATTGGTCTGCAAATCACAGGAAATCATCTTGCTGAAGAGACTATTTTACGAATTGGTTATACATACCAGCAACTCACTGACTGGCATACTCGCCGCCCATCGCTCTGAGTTTGGTGCAGCTCAACTACACTAGAGTCTATGCGTCGTGAATGGCTTCGGGATTAGCGCATGCTGGCATGCTCTCACCTCTTAATCCGGTCAGGAGGTTCCTTGTTGCCAAATCAGCCATCCCTGCACGACTTCGGATCGTAGCACTACCCATATGCGGCAAGATAATAATGTTCGGGAGCCCCAGCAATGGATCGTCAAGCGGGATAGGTTCTATTTCAGTTACATCTAGAGCCGCCCCAGCGATAACGCCATTAACGAGGGCTTCATACAAAGCTTTTTGATCTACTACTTGGCCCCTAGCAGTATTTACGAGGATACTGTGGCGAGGCATAGTATCCAATTCTTGTGTACTGATCAAATGGTGTGTTTCGGTAGTCAGGGGTATGTGCAGGCTAACGAAGTCAGCGCTTACCAGAACTTGTTCGAGAGATGCCATGTACTCCAGTTGGTATTTCTCTTCTTCTTGGGGGCGTCTACTGCGTTGATAGTAGATCACTCGCATCCCTATCATCCTTGCCAGAATAGCTACCTCCAGACCAATATTCCCTAGGCCGATAATGCCTAGTGTGGAGTCGCGAAGGTCTCGTCCTACCATTTGGGCTGGATGCCAAGTTTCCCACTTGCCGGAACGGACAAACTGATCTGCCTCGACGATTCTTCGAGCTGAAGCGAAGAGCAAAGCAATTGTCATCTCTGCTGTAGTTTTGTCTAGAACTCCCGGAGTTCTACCGATCAGGATTCCACGACGACTAGCTTCGTCTATGTCCACGTTGTCCACGCCTGTCGCCATATTGCTCACGACACGGAGGTTCGGGGAGACATCCATAAGTTCAGCGTCTACACGTTCCGACACCGTAGTTAAAAGTCCATCACAATCACTGGAAAGGGCCAAAAATTGTTTCCGATCTGGAGGAAACCATCCTTCCCATATGTTAAGGTCGACATGTGGTTCCAGAGATTTCAAGGCGTCGGCATCGATCCGACGGGTGACGAACACTTTCGGACGGGGCATGGTGGCCTCCTTGCGTGCAAGTGTGTGCATTCTATCCTATCCGCAATGTGTAATTAAGCCTACGTAGCGGCGGAGTAAGCTCAACACAAGATCCTAGAAATACTGGCAAGAGATTTGCTAATCACGTTCTTGACAGAGTGAGCTAACTAAGTAATAAAGTTTTGAGATGGGGCTCATCGGTTCAGCGTTAATGACTTTCCGAAGTCGTGTTCGTTGAGGGGTGGGGCAATTTATTCCGTTAAGGGGAACTTTGTATACGGTAGCGATTGACATAGGTGGTACTTTCACGGACCTGGTTATGTCTGATAGCCGCGGGTCAATCAGCTTGTTCAAGGCGCAGACGGTATTACCGGCTCCAGAACAAGGGGTTCTGGACGCGCTTGAACTAGCTTCCACAAAGCTTGGACTTAGTGTGCGAGAGTTCTTGGGTGCCACGTCTGCCCTCCTACACGGCAGCACGGTGGCGACTAACTCTGTGCTGACAGGGAGTACGGCCAAAACTGGCCTGATAATTAATCGAGGATATGAGGATCTCCTGCTAATTGGGTTGGGCTCGAAAGGGAAAGCTTCGGAGGATATGTTCCGATCTCATATGACATTTCCGGAGCCCTTCATCCCTAGATACCTTACCGTGGGAATAGGCGGCAGAATTAATGCGGAAGGGGGCGTAGAAACCCATTTAGATGAAGCTGCTGTGCGAATAGCCCTGAAGGACTTAAAGAGATATTCAGTGGAAGCTATAGCAATCAGTATGTTGTGGTCACCAATTAATAACGAACATGAGCGCCGCGTAGCAGAAATCGTCAACGAGGAGTTACCGGGGATTCCAGTTTCACTGGGAAGCGAAGTGAATCCGTTGATAAGAGAGTATGAGCGAACCTCTGCAACAGCTATTGACGTATCGCTCAAACCTAAGTTTTCTAGATATGTGTTGGAGCTGGAAAAGCGATTGAAGGAACTCGGCTATAAAGGCGATTTGCTGATGATTAATTCCAGTGGCGGGGTGATGAAGGCAGTGGAACTCGCGGAATCTCCCATTTATGCCATCAAGAGTGGCCCAAGTGTCGGCCCATCTGCTGGTCTTGCGCTATCCGACAGAGAAGGGCTTGGTCGGAACGTGTTGGTATGCGATATGGGGGGCACGAGCTTCGATGTTTCTTTGGTTACAGATGGCCGAATAATCGCGACCACGGACAATAAAGTTGGACCGTATCACTACAATATCTCATGCGTAGAAGTAAACAGTATAGGCGCTGGTGGAGGAAGCATTGCGTTCGTGGACCCTGGTGGGCTACTACAAGTTGGTCCAGCTAGCGCGGGATCTTCGCCAGGGCCAGCCTGTTACGGCTTGGGAGGAGAGGAGCCTACCGTCACAGACGCGAATGTCCTTTTGGGATACCTCAGCCCCGATTATTTCTTGGGCGGGACGATTGCTATTGATCCAGAATTATCCGAAAAAGCTGTCAAGGACAAACTTTGCGGTCCCTTAGAAATGGACACGGTGGCAGCAGCGAGTCTCGTGTTCGCAGCAGTGAATCAATCCATGGTTAAGGGATTGGAAGAGGTTAGTATCCGTAGAGGGATTGATCCGAGGGAATACCTTTTGGTCGCTGGAGGGGGCGCTTGCGCCATGCACGCAGTGCCGATTGCAGAAGAGTTAGCTATTTCTCGTATCCTGATCCCACGTTTAGCCGCAGGTCTCTGTGCGTACGGCACACTGTTTGGAGACGTAATTTTTCAGCGATCGAAAGGAGTGATCACGCGCAGTGACGAATTCGATTTCGAGCAAGTGAACAGCGCGATGGAGAGCCTGGAGATAGAAGGCTATGCCTTTTTGGAGAGGGCGAACATCTCTCCGGAAATGCGGAGTGTGGAGTTCACGATATCTGCTCGTTATCCGTACCAGGCATGGGAGATTGAATTCCCGGTGCCCTGGAAACGGATTGGTCGTGATCAGCTTTCTGAATTAATTGAGTTATTTCATGCCGCACATGATGAAAGACACGGGTTTCGCGTTGAGCATGTAATGGAGTGTGTCAATGTGACTGCGAAGGCATCCGGCCGCCGTTCGGAGGTGAACATGGCCGACAGTGCTCCTGTGAGGGCGGAAGGCGAACAGATCATCAAGGGGGTGCGACTTGCGTACTCACTTGATGACCGACGATTCGTGAATCATACGGTCTATGCTGGAGAGGCGCTCTCTTCAGGCATTTCGTTGGACGGTCCGGCAATCATTGAAGAACCTCAGACGACTATAGTTGTTCCAGGTGGCTATCAAGTGTCGGTAACCAAACTGGGGAACTATCTTCTGGAGCCGAGTATCTAGCACGAGAACGCTTTGGATTGAGGAGTTTGTATTGACGATGTTTCAGAAGCTTGATCCTATCATCTTTGTCACACTCGCTAACAAAATGGATGCCATTGTGCGGGAAGTAATGCAAACGTGTATCCAAAGTTCGCGATCGGCTGTCATACAGTCGAGAGACCTATCCGCGTCGATCTGTGACAGTCAAGGTCGGCTTGTGAGTATAGCGCAGGGGCTTCCAGTACACGTCCTAACTTCTAATATGGCGGTTGACCCGCTTACACAACTATTTGATGACATATCGCCCGGCGACTGTTTTCTCAATAATAGTCCCTTCCATGGAGGGGGGCATCATGCGGACTACACGTTTTGCACGCCGGTCTTTTGGGAAGGCCGTCTGGTTTTTTGGGTACTGCTCCGGGCACATCAAGCGGATACTGGCGCCCCTGTTCCAACTGTCTATCTCCCGCTGGCTAAGGATGTTTATGAAGAAGGCCTCCATTGGCCATGTGTTCGAGTCCAAAAAGACTATAAGAATATTTCTGATGTGTTGCGTATCGGAACATCAAACATTCGCGTGCCAGAGAACTGGTATGGAGATTTCGTTGCCGGCGTAGGATCGACTAGGGTGGGAGAGCGGAGACTTCTAGGTTTGGCTGAGAAGTATGGAGTCGAGCAGATCGAGCAGTTTGTAGATGAATGGATGGCCTATGGAAGCCGGAGGATGGCAGAAGAGATCAAGACACTGCCTGAGGGTACGTACGAGAATGAAACGACGCTGGACCCATTACCATTTGCGCCGAACGGAGTGACGGTAAAAATCAAATTAACCATTGACCATGGAGCTGAGGAGATCGTGGTTGATTTGCAGGATAATCCAGACCAGTTTGAGGCTGGGATTAATCTCACGGAAGCGACTACCAAGGCTTCCGTTATGGAAGGCATTTTTTGGTGTTTAGATCCGACGCTTCCGCATAATAGCGGCGCGTTTGAGCGTTTCAAATTCAAATTGCGCGAGGGGAGCGTGACAGGCGTGCCAGTTCCCCCCGTTGGCACCTCGGTGGCTACCGATTTTACTGCTGATCGAATGGCAAGTTGTGCGATTGCATTGATGGCCAAAATTGATCCTGATAAGGGAGGAGGTGAAGGGGGATATGTTAATTGGGGGGACGCGGTACTATCTGGTAAGGATTACCGACACAACGATGCCCCCTATGTAGACCAACTCATTGTCCCGGGTGTTTTGGCTGGTGGCGGACCTGGGGTGAAAGGTCATGATGGCTGGGTCACATGGATGATGGGGGCCTGTATGGGAAATTCGTGGGCGACGTCCGTCGAGTTGTGGGAGAAAAACTACCCACATATTATTGAATGCGGAGCACAAATTGTCCCAGATTCTGCCGGTGCCGGAGAGTACAATGGAGGCCCTGGTGGGCGAGTTGTGACCCGGGCCCGCGGCAACTCTACACTAGCCGCGGGATTTGGTGATGGCAGAGAGTTTCCTCCCAAAGGCGTGTTGGGTGGTGAGAGTGGAAGTCCGAATCGAGGCTTTATTCTCGATGAGGCACATCGGAGGATAGAGGAATTATCGCTTGTGGGAATATATGAAATCCAAGCTGGGTATGCCCTAGAAGGAATTATCGCTGGTGGTGGCGGCTTTGGGGATCCACTGGATCGTGATCCAGAGTTTGTGCGACGAGACGTTCGTAGGGGATGGGTTACGGCAGAGAAAGCCTCAGAAACATACGGTGTAGTGCTAGACTTCACTCCGGAACTGTTTGCAGTTAAACCAGAGGAAACAAAAACCCTGCGTTCAAAACTCCGAAAACGACGCGAGAGTGCTACAGCCAAGCATGGTGGACGCGGCACAACAGAATCAATTGGAAAAGCGTAGAGTGTTACAGTAATCCAGAAGATCTAACTAAGAGAGGGAATCTATGTCCGAACAGCATGTGGTAGAGCCGGTTAATGTGCAAATTCTTGCTGAGGGAATTGCTGTGCAATGGGAAGATGGACACAGGAGTGTTTATCCTCATAGAGAATTGCGCCTGCAGTGTCGTTGCGCAGAATGTATTGGCGAATGGCCGAATCCGAAACAGCTTAATGCGGAAGGGATTGGTCTAGATGTGGTAGCTGTGGAATATCAAACTATCGGGAGGTATGCTCTCCAATTCCTTTGGAGTGATGTGCACTACACCGGAATTTACCCGTATACCGTTTTGCGTGAACTGTGCCCATGCCCGACGTGTACAAACAAATCGGAATGACCGTTCAGGGTGCGTTTCTTATCTTCCTCCACTTACCTTAAGGGTCTGGCCCGATACCCATGAAGCCAAATCAGAGACAAAGAATAGGACGCCGTTAGCGATATCTTGAGGTTCACCTGGTCGTTTGATTGGTGCGCCATCAATCAATTGTTTCTGCTTCTCTGTCCCCATCGCGTGCCACTGTTTTTCGGAAGCGGGGTTCGACCTTATAAACCCGGGAGCTACACTGTTCACCGTAATCCCAAACCCACCGAGTTCATGTGCTAGCTGTCGAACCAGTCCCATTTGTCCCGCTTTGGCCGAAGCATACGCTTGAATCCCGGTGAGCGAAATACCGAAACCGGCCCCGCTTGAAATCGTCACAATCCGCCCCCAGCCCTTGGTTTTCATAGTCGGGACGACGGCTTGCGAGATTAGGAAGGCCCCCTTGATATTTACGTCGAAAATTTGCTGGAACTGTTGCTGAGTTACATTTTCTAATGGTTGACCGACTTGGCCACATACGCCGCCAGCGCTGTGAACAAAAATGTCCGCGCCGCCCATCTCTGCGACTGTTCTATCGATCGCAATGGAGTCTGTTACGTCGACAGTTGCGGTGTGGATGCGCTCCCCATTCTCGTGTTCTTTGACCAATTCGAGTTCATCTGGAAGGATGTCCCATCCCCAAACTTCTGCTCCATGAGCCGCGAGTGTTTGCACGATACCACGGCCAATACCGTGTGCCGCGCCAGTTACTATGGCTTTTTTACCTGAAAGTTGGATGTCCATAACGCACCTTTCTATTCCAAGGGGATTTGTTGCCTCTGTAGTGTATCAAAGGTTGTCATCTCGGTTGTCTGCGCCAGATAGGTGATGCCCGAGGCACCACTAAATCCCGCATGATTGCCTTGTTCGTCTATGCAGAGCAGGTTCATAAATGTGCCGAATGGGTCTGTAAAATCCCGAAGGTCTTCCATCGCTTTCACCCCAGCATCATACAGGGAGAGGCCCATCTTCATATACAAAACCACTGAACGAGCTGTTCCCGCCCTTAGAGCTAATTCTCCTCGTCCAGTACAGGCTGCTGCCCCGTAACGGTTGTCAGCGAGATTACCTGCGCCGATGATCGGTGAGTCGCCCACTCGACCAGGATATTTCCACCCTAAACCACTTGTTGATACACCTACGGCTAATACCCCGTTTCGATCTCTAGCGATAAAATTAACAGTCCCAAGGTGCTTAGAAGTAGGAACTTTATGGGCGAACTGACGTAGGGTATTTAGATAGATAAGCATGTCATCCGCTCCCTCACCTCGTTCGTCGAGTCCCTGTTGCCAACGGCTCAAGGTCTTAGCAGTCATAAGATTTCTAGGTTTAAAGCCCATTTCTTTAGCAAATCGAGCAGCCCCTCGGTCAGATAGGAGAACATGGGGCAGGTGTTCCATCACCTTTCGAGCAATAGCGATTGGGTGCTCAAAATTTCGCAGTGACGCTACTGCTCCTGCTTGAAGAGTAGACCCGTCCATTATGGACGCATCTAACTCGATCTGTCCGAGCAAATTTGGAATACCGCCGCGTCCTACTGTGTGATCGTCAACGTTGCTTTCGACCAATTGAATACCTTGTTCTACCGCGTCGAGCGCTGACCCGCCTCTACGAAGAATCTCTATCGACTTGCCGATTCCCACGTCACCATTGGCTGAAGTAATTACTGTTCCGATTCGCATATTTCCCCTGAGCGCTTCATGGAAGTTTTCTTGTTAGACGCTATATGTTAGTTGAAGAGGTTCTATGGCCGCAATGACACTGAGGGTGGCTTGGTTCCCACTTGGACGTGAACTGCAATTGACCGCATTAGTAGAATCCATCTGGGTAACACTGTATATTGAGTGAATTCTCAGGCGAGTATAGCTGGGTCGCTTTTAGAATGCTCCGACAATTCAATTTTGTGGAAGGTGCGTAAGACGATGGAAAACTCCTCGGTTCCTTTGGCAAAGCAAGTCAACCGTGTGCCATCAATGACGGTACAACTGGGTCCAGAACAACAAGCGCGCTTCGATACACTCATGGAAGACTTAATCATGGTGGATCTCCACCAACATCCAATGGTGTGTTCAGACGATATGGGTGACTTTATCGAGTATCTTCGTGGTGGTGTATATGAGTGGGGCTATCAAGCTGCGAAAGTAGGTGGTTGGAGCGCGGTTGCCACGGCGAATTGTTTTAGTGGTATGGTCAAGAGCCCCGAACTCTCATACATCTCTTTTGAGGACCTTGTTGAGGAGATCGGCCTGATGCTGGCTAACGTGAGTCGTAATCCGGATGTGGTCCTTAAAGTCACTAACGCCGAGGACATTCTTGCTGTTAGTCGCACCGAAAAGGTGGGTTTCCTGCCAACAGTCGAGCATCTGGCTATTGGGGACGTACTCAATCGGATTGACGTTTTGTTTTCATTGGGGGTACGGGTCGCCGGTCTAACGTACAACTATCAGAACAGCATTGGTTGTGGCCTAGTAGAATCCAAAGATAGCGGGTTGACAGACTTTGGCCGAGCGGCTGTCGAACGGATGAATGATTTAGGCGTAGCGGTCGACGTCTCTCACGCTGGATATAAAACCGCGATGGATGCAATTAACCATTCTAAGGTGCCAATAACGTTTAGTCATAATGCGGCTCACACGCTGCGCCCGACCTGGCGCACTAGAAACGATGACGAGCTAGTCGCGTGTGCAAAAAAGGGAGGACTGATTGCCGTAACGGCTGTGCCTAACAGTTTGAGCGATGATCCGAAGCAGGATATCAGTTGTGTCCTTGATCATTATGATTATCTCGTGAATCTTGTTGGGATTGACCATGTGGGCATTGGCACCGACACGTTAATTGGTGATCATGTTGGATATCATGTACAAATGATGGGGCGGAATTTTATTCGCCAGACCCCTGCGCCCTACCTGGATGGTTTAGAGTCGCCGGCTGATGGCAAAAATATTATCAGGGGGCTTATAACGAGGGGATATAAAGATGCCGAAATCAGGAAGATCGCCGGGGACAATGCGCTCAGTTTCTTGAGAAGAGTTACTAAGTAAGCTGAACACGTTAGACGAATTTCCTCATCCTCATCTGGTGATACGGTAAAGATGGTTAAGCGGTCCATGCCCACTCCCAATTGGGTAGGCATTTAACAGTGCCTTGGTTAGGTACTGTTTAGCACGCTTCACGGCTTCGAGAGGCCCTAAGCGTCGCGCCAGATACGCTGCAATTGCGGCGGACAGCGTGCATCCGGTACCATGTGTGCTCGTAGTTGCTATTCGCCCCGCAACCAACTCGTGGAAACTCCGTCCGTCGTAGTACACATCCAGTGCCGATCCTTCTAGGTGTCCCCCTTTTATTACTGCAATCCGAGCTGATAAGTCATGTACTATTTCTCTGGCTGCTTGCTTGGCATCCGCAACGGATGCGATGCGGCGGTTTGTTAAGACTTCTGCTTCGGGAACGTTGGGGGTCACTATTAGTGCCTTTGGAATGAGCTTGGTGCGAAGGGTTTCGACGGCGTCTTGTCGCAACAACAGGCTTCCACCTTTGGCGACCATCACCGGGTCGACGACTAGTTGATCGATGTGGTGCTCATCAAGTTTCTCCGCCACGGTGTCGATAATCTGAGCAGTAGCAAGCATTCCAGTTTTAACTGCGAATGCTCCGATATCTGACATGATGGCATCAATTTGTGCCCTGATCAATGTGTGTGAAACCTCCTCGATTGCGTGGACGCCAAGAGTATTTTGGGCGGTAATAGCGGTCAAAACGGATGTGCCATACACACCGAGAGCGGCGAAGGTCTTCAAGTCCGCCTGGATTCCGGCCCCAGCACCAGAGTCTGACCCAGCGATCGTCATTACCTTTGGGTGAGAAGTAGCCAGATAATGCTCTCTATCAATTGTCACGATTTCCTCTCTACCTGTATGTTCCGATACGTGATGCACCTGTTTTACTCTGCCTGTTCTATGAACCGATTGGTGAATGCGTCCGCAGCGCGAAGGTCCGCTGTGAGGAAATTATTAGTTTGCATCCACTCAGTCATCTCGCTCCATTTTTCAGCCGTTTGCCACCCAAACGATGGTATTCCATCTTCGACCCAGAGAGGAGCTAGAAGGGCACTCCCGGGTCGATCAATCTTTGGGTCCGCTTCCGGAACCTGATTCAACAGGAGTTCCACGGCGAGCGCAGGATCTTTGGCGGCCTCGACGTATCCACGTTTAATTGCCCGGACAAAACGTTCAACGAGTCCTGGATCCTCACGAAGTTTATTCTCACTCGCTACTACAACCAGTTCATAAAAATCTGGTACTCCCCAGTCCTCCATCCGAAGGACGGTTAAAGGGAATCCTTGATTCCTTGCGGAAATAGACTCGTGGGTCCAGTAGGCGCCAACGATTGCATCAACTCGGCCGCTAATTAATGCTGGAACGAGGTCGAAGCCTACATTTACCATTCCATCGACCACGTCTATAGCGGCAGATTCGCTCAGATTATCTGCTTCTAGCATAGTACGTAGTAAAGGTGGATCGGTCGGGATGCCAGGATAACCGACGGTCTTCCCAACAAGGTCTCTCGGACTCTTTATTCCCGAGGATTCAAGAGCCATAACGGAGTTTAAGGGATGCTGAACAATAGCTGCTACTGAAACGACTGGGACGCCTTGTCCTCTTGCGAGCAGGACTCCAACTTGGTATTCGAACCCAAAGTCGTCTTTATCTGCACCAACGGTTGCGAGGATGGTAGAAGGGTCATCGGGGGTATAAACCTGCAGGTCGATGCCTTCTTCTTCGAAATAGCCGCGTTCCATGGCGAGATATAGGCCGGTGTGATTCGCATTAGGGAACCAATCCAGCGCAAGCGTAACCTTCTCTTCTCCACATGAAATTGAGAACATTGCAGTTAGCATAAGTAGCCCTAGTAGCATCCCGATACGGCGCCTCATTCTGTGCCTCCTTTGATTCATCGTTGGGTGTCTAGATTTGTGTTAGTACTTCGGTGACGCCAGGGCAGGAGCATTCGTTCTAATAGGGCAACCAAAAGGAAGATCCCTATGCCAAGCAGTGAGAGAATTAGAACGGCGGCGAATGATCTTGGGGTGAGGAAGAGTGGTACGGAGATGCGTGTGAGGTATCCGAGTCCGGCATTGGATCCAACCCATTCGCCAATTACAGCTCCGATGACACTGAGTGTAGCGCCCACCTTGGTCCCGGAGAATAGAAACGGTAAAGATGAAGGGATCTGCACCTTAGTAAAGATTTGCCAACGACTAGCTCCAAGAGTGCGCATTAAATTGATCATTTCAGGATCTACGGACCGGAGCCCGTCAACGGTATTGACGACTATTGGAAAGAAGGCGATTAGAGTAACAATGATAATTTTAGGGGTGAGACCGTATCCTACCCAAATAAGAAGAAGCGGAGCGATAACGATGATAGGTATCGTCTGTGATGCTATAACAATAGGGTAGACTAGTCGACCGACAGCTTTATAGTAGGAAATTAAGACAGCCAGAAGCACCCCTGTGCTCAATGCCACACTGAACCCGATAAGAATCTCCTGTAGAGTTACCCAAGTATGCGAGAGAAGAAGGCTCCTGCTGTCTAATAATTCGACGCCAATGTCTGATGGGGCAGGAAGTTTCCATCGGGGCACGTCGAAGGTAAAGACCAAGCCTTCCCATAAAACGACTAAGGATAGCCCGGCCAAGATTAGCCAGATCACGGAGAAATCGACAAGGCGAGTTCTCGGTTTCATGCCGATACCTGGATGCAGAGTGTCATCGCGACTCTTCCGATGGAGAGTCTGCATATAGGGAGTTCAATAGAGCACTTCTCATGGCAGTGAATTCTGGTGTGGTGACTATGGAGAAGTTCCGTGGCCGGGTCCACGGGACAGTGATGATTTCCTTAATATACCCCGGGCGCTTAGTCATCACACAGATACGGTCCGAAAGGAGCAAGGCTTCTTCGACGTCGTGTGTAACTAGTACAATAGTCGTTTCAAGTGATTCCCAAAGAGCAAGAAGCCAAACTTGTAGATTGGCTCGCGTCAAGGCATCCAGTGCTCCAAAGGGCTCGTCCAGGAGAAGGATAGAGCGATCAGCGAGGAGAGTTCGCAAGAACGCTGCGCGTTGACGCATTCCTCCAGATACATTTGCAGGGTAGTAATCCTCAAATCCGGCTAGCCCAAAAGTGGGAAACAGATCCAGCGCCCGTCTTCTGGACGTTGTACGATCCCAACCTCTCAATTCCATGCCAATAATGGTATTGTCTAGGAGAGATCGCCAAGGGAGTAGAAGGTCTTTCTGGGGCATGTATGCTACTTCCCCCAACAAAGTTTTATCTGGGTGATCCGTGAAATGCGTAGAGCCCGTTGTTGGCTTCAGGAGTCCCGCGAGAACGGCCAGGAGAGTGCTCTTCCCACATCCACTAGGCCCAATGAGGCTAACGAACTCTCCTTGGTATATTGATAGGTCAATGTCTTCTAGGACGCGCAACGGAGAGCTAGCAACAAAGGTCTTGGAGACCCCTTTCAGAGTTAGCACCTCAGTGGCGGTGCCAGATTCGGCTCTCATTGCGCAAAACACCTTCGCCAAAATTAAAGCCGCCAGCTATGGAGCTGACGGCCCAAGCATGCTCGGGTGCCGGTTCCCTCCGCTGGCATTACCCAGATCAGGTTCGTTGGGTCGGCGGCATCGATCGAGCCGCCCTCTCAGCCTGGATCTCCAGACTCCCCTTAGGGTTTAGTTTCTACCGGCAGTAGAATAAGGAGTCTTTATAGCGGGTGTCAATTAGTACAGACACTGCTTGCGAGCAATGTGGACTTGGTGTACTATTGCTTAACCTTTAAGCGCAGTCCTGTGAGGCTGGCAAGGTGGTTTCAAAAGGGTTTCTCTGGTTAACAGGGAATCGACTAGGTCCCGCGGAAGCCTCTTGCCTGATTGCAGGCGAGGGGTTTTTTAATGCCTCAGTTTGAGCAGTCTTAGCATGACTCAGACAAGAATTGTCATGAGGGCTGATGAGATACGTCGCGCCCTCTCGAGGTTGGCCCATGAGATCGTAGAAGGCAATCAAGAAGACAGCGATAGCCTTTTACTTCTTGGTATTCGAACTAGAGGCCTGCCTCTGGCACAGCGACTCGCCGCAAACATCCTTCAGTTCGAAGGATCAACTACCCCTGTAGGCGCGTTGGATATAGCGTTGTATCGGGATGATGTTTTTTCTCGCGGCCCGACGCGGCCACATGAGACGAACGTCCCAACGGAAGTTGATAATCGTACGATTGTTTTGGTGGATGATGTAATCTTTACGGGACGTTCGGTTCGAGCTGCTATGGATGCGGTCATGGACTTGGGGCGTCCACGCCGAGTTCAATTAGCCGTGCTGATCGATCGTGGTCACAGAGAGCTTCCAATCCGTGCGGATTATGTTGGCAAAAACCTTCCTAGTTCCGCTGGCGAGGAAGTCATAGTGCATGTGACTGAGGTCGATGAGGTCGACGAAGTACTCCTTTCTGAAATTTTCAGTCCAGTTCCTAGCGATAGCATCCTTGAAGGAGTGAGGAATCGCGCTGAATAATATGGATCCGCATGAAACCAGCACAACGATTGATGACAAAGCCGTGGGCCCGACGCGTACTGATAATCAGCGTTTACACGTTCTCGATTTGGATGATTTCAGCACTTACGAGATAACTGCCCTTTTTGACTCGGCACGTGCGATGCTTGAAGTTCTTGGGAGGGGTGTCAAAAAGGTTCCTACATTGCGCGGGAAGACAGTGTTCACCCTCTTTTATGAACCCAGTACGCGAACCCGCATTTCATTTGAAACTGCAGGAAAACTTCTGAGCGCTGATGTGATCAACATTTCCGAGAGTACAAGTAGTGTCGAAAAAGGTGAGTCGTTCCTTGATACCGTGTTGACTCTCCAGGCTACAAAAGCGGATGTTTTGATTATTCGTCATCCTTATTCGGGAGCGCCATATTTTGCGTCTAGGAATCTGAATCGGACTTCAGTGATTAACGCTGGAGACGGGACACATGCCCATCCAACGCAGGCTCTGCTTGATCTCTTCACTATTGAACAGAAACTCGGTGCTATAGCAGGCAAGCGCGTCGTGATAGTTGGAGATATAGCTCATAGTCGCGTTGCTCGGTCTAATTTGTGGGGGCTGGTGAACTTAGGTGCTCACGTGGTGCTTAGTGGCCCGCCGACGCTGATGCCTTGGGATCTGCTCGAGGGGCGCGAGAAGATACACGGCCATCCATTCATCGATGTTGAGGTCGAGATGGATTTAGATAAGGCAATTGCAGAAGCAGACGTCGTGATGGCGCTACGTGTGCAACAGGAGCGACAAGACTTCGGGTTGTTGCCGAGCCTAAGGGAATATGCGAGGTTGTGGCAGGTTGATACGAGTCGGTTATCACGTGCCAAAAATAGTGTTCTTTTGATGCACCCTGGTCCTATGAATGAAGGTATTGAAATCAGTCCTGAGGCAGCCCACGGTGCACAGTCGAAGATCGAAGATCAAGTGACTAATGGTTTAGCGATTCGTATGGCTTTATTGTTAGCGATCACCCCGAGGTCGGAGGGATAGATGAGTGACAGCCTGCTGGTACGTGGGGGGCGGATTGTTGATCCGTCTCAGGAGATAGACGCAGTGGGAGATTTGCTGATTCGAGACGGAATAGTTTCCTCTGTATCATTGGGGGGGCAAAAAGACGGAGCCCTTCAGGACAGTACTATTTTAGAGGCAGCCGGATTGGTCGTTTCTCCTGGTTTCATTGATTTACATTGCCATTTGAGAGAGCCGGGCTCAGAGGAAAAAGAGACGGTCGCTACCGGTGCGCTGGCAGCTGTCAATGGTGGTTTCACTACTTTGTGTGTCATGCCTAACACCGAGCCACCGCTCGACACAGCGCCCTTGATCCAATTCCTGCGGCGGCGAGCTAAGGAAGTTGGCCTAGCAAGACTACTGCCTATCGCTTGCATAACGCGCGGTCGAGAAGGACGCCGATTGGTTGAGATGAGCGAACTCGTTGAAGCTGGGGCGGTAGGATTTAGCGACGATGGGGACCCAGTCGAGGATCCATTCTTAATGCGGATGGCGTTAATGTATAGCGCTCCATTACGAGTCCCGATCATTGATCATTGCCAAGACCCTTCTCTGACTCAAGGTGGTCAGGTGCATGAAGGTTGGGTGGCGAGCCGTTTGGGCCTTAAGGGAATGCCTAGCGCCGGCGAGGAAGTTATGGCCGCCAGAGATATAGAGCTTGCCTCTCTGACTGGGGGACATATTCACCTAGCACATATCAGCACGTCGGGGACTCTCGATCTTGTCCGAAATGCCCGAATTCGCGGGGTGGATGTTACAGCGGAAGTGACTCCCCAGCACTTATTCCTGAGCGAGGAGGCAGTCCTTGGGCGGGCGCCAATGGCTGAGGAAACAGATCCATATGCTCCGCTTACACAGCTTGCTTATGACACTAGGGCTAAGGTCAACCCACCATTACGTCCCCGCCAAGACGTCCAGGCACTTATACAGGGACTACAAGCTGGGGCCATTGATGCGATTGCGACTGATCATGCACCCCATAATCTTGTTGATAAAGCTTGTCCATTTGACGAAGCGGCTTTCGGTATCAGCATTCTGGAGACGGGGGTGGGCATGCTCCTATCTTTAGTCGCTCGAGGGGCCCTCGAGCTCTCAACTGTGGTTCGCTATCTCACAATCGGTCCGGCGAGAGTTATGGGTCCTCGTTGGGACCGATTCGGAACATTGAAGCCCGGGGCGGTGGGAGATGTTACGATTTTCGACCCTAGCGAGAAATGGGTTGTCAACACGGACAACTTTGCTTCGAGAGGCAAAAACTCTCCTCTTGAAGGTCAAACTTTGCAAGGGAGAGTGGTCGCGACTGTCGTCGCGGGGAGAGTGGTCTACGATCGATCGGGAATCGCGAGGCCAATTTAAGGAGGAACTAAGCAGGGTATGATGACACGATACCTGTCAATGGCTGACGGAACTGTATATCAGGGGGATGGTTTTGGAGGCGATCGGCCAGTCAGTGGTGAAGTTGTATTCAATACTTCTATGACAGGATATCAGGAAATGCTTACTGACCCATCGTACTCTGGGCAAATCTTGGTCCTCACTTACCCTCTGATAGGTAACTATGGAATCAACGCAGGGGATATGGAATCTCGACGTATTCAAGTGTCTGGGCTGGTTGTTCGCAGTTGGGCTCAAACACCCAGTCACGGCCTTAGCGTGGCGAATCTTCACGATTACCTATCTTCTCAAGGGATTCCAGGCATTAGTGGGGTTGATACGAGGGCCATCGCGAGAAGATTGCGGAATCAAGGTGTCATGATGGGAAGATTGATGACGCAAGCACCTGATACGGAAACAGGGACTGATGCTAATTACAGCGAAATGGATTTTGTTGGTGGCGTGACTACACAAGATGCTTATACATGGGGTTCCGGACCGGAAAAACTTCATCTGGCTGGGGCTGGAAAGCCACGGATTGTAGTTATGGATTTCGGAGTCAAATACAACATTTTGCGAATTCTTAAGGGGCGTGGGTATGAACCGGTTGTAGTTCCGGCAACTATGCCAGCGCATGACGTATTGAGTTTGGCTCCAGAAGCTGTTTTATTATCTCCAGGGCCTGGAGATCCTGCATTGTTGGATTATCTGGTTGTAACTGCAAAATCACTCATTGGCCGTCTACCAATTATGGGTATCTGCCTTGGGCATCAAGTGCTGGCGAAAGCTCTGGGCGGGCAGACTTATAAACTAAAATTCGGGCATCGCGGGGCAAATCACCCCGTCGTTGATTTGGCGACTGGCAAAGTTTCAATCACGGCTCAAAATCATGGTTACGCAGTTGATTCAATGAGCTTGCCCGGAGAAGTTGAGGTGTCGCACGTGAACCTTAACGACGAAACCGTTGAAGGTATTCGGCATCGATCTTTGCCAATATTGAGTATTCAATATCATTCAGAGGCCTCTCCAGGCCCACGAGATAATGAATATTTGTTCGACAGGTTTTTGGACATTGTAGAAAATGACTAAAAGGTGGGCTATTGAATGCGGGTAAATCTGCTTCCGGCGGAAAGTCACCAGTTAGCGAGAACCTCAATTGAACGCTGAAAATTTACGTCCGCATAGAGTGCTAGTGATCGGCTCTGGGCCGATTGTTATTGGTCAGGCTGCCGAATTTGATTACGCTGGGACTCAAGCGTGTAAATCGCTCCGCGAAGAAGGGATTTACACGATTCTGGTTAATTCAAACCCAGCCACCATTATGACGGATGAAGGTATCGCCGATGCCGTGTACATTGAACCTCTGTCCGTCGAGGTCTTGGAACGAATTATCGAGAAAGAACGACCGGATGGCCTCCTCGCAACCCTTGGAGGGCAAACGGGACTGAACTTGGCTGTGGCAATAGCGGACCGCGGAATTTTGAGCAAGTACAACGTCCGGCTATTAGGCACTTCCCTATCTGCCATCCGTAGCGCGGAGGATCGCGAGCTTTTTAGTCAACTATTACAGAGGATTGGTGAACCAGAACCACCTAATGCCACTGTCACTTCGCTTGAAGACGCTCGCGTCGTAGCGGCCGAGTTCGGACTGCCGATAGTGGTGCGACCTGCATATACGCTAGGGGGCACCGGGGGCGGAGTTATACGTACATGGGACGATCTGGATCGCGTTGTCCAAAGCGGGATTCAGGCTAGCCCGATTCAACAAGTACTTCTAGAACGCTACCTTGAAGGCTGGAAGGAACTTGAGTACGAAGTGATGCGTGACAGCGACGATACATGCATCACGATTTGCAATATGGAGAACCTCGACCCAATGGGAGTGCACACCGGAGATAGCATTGTTGTCGCCCCATCGCAGACACTTACGGATAAGGAATATCAACTTTTAAGAAGTGCGAGCTTAAAGATTATTCGAGAGCTAGGAATTGAGGGTGGTTGCAACGTACAGTTCGCGCTCGCACCTCACCCCAGTGTCAGTGAAGATCTCCCTAAAGGTGCACAGCCTAAGGACAACCTAGAATATTATGTTATTGAAGTGAATCCCCGGGTGAGCCGCTCGTCCGCTCTGGCTTCAAAGGCTACAGGATATCCCATAGCTCGAGTTGCGGCGAAGATTGCTGCTGGGAAACGACTTCACGAGATCCCCAATGCGGTCACTCAAAAGACCAAAGCTGTCTTTGAACCTGCATTAGACTATTGTGTCGTAAAGATTCCTAGATGGCCGTTCGATAAGTTTCCTGCGGGAGACAGGACGGTGGGAACTCAAATGAAAGCTACCGGCGAAGTAATGAGTATAGATCGGTCCTTTGAAGCAGCTCTGCAAAAGGCCGTTCGTTCTCTTGAATCAGGAAACAATTCGCTGTTATGGGAAGATCCAACATGGCGAGGCGGTGATTATCCCGTGGGGGTCCCGCTGTTCCCGCCAACAGACCAGCGTCTCTGGGCCATAATGGCGGCGTTGAGGTCTGGGGCAACAATTCAAAGTGTAGTAAAAGAGACACTTGTTGATCCGTGGTTCATTCAAGCTATGGAACGACTGGTTCGCATGGAAGAGGCCCTCCTAGGCACAATGGCTGTTACACCTAAGTTGATGTGGGAGGCCAAGCGACTTGGGTTCTCAGACGAGCAGCTTGCGGTACTTGGCGTAGCTGAAGGTCTGCCAGAACGAGTGCGTGCCCTTAGAATTTCCTGGGGTATCCGTCCTGCGTATAAGATGGTAGATACTTGTGCTGCTGAGTTTGATGCTGTTACACCGTACTACTATAGTACTTATGAGAAAGAGAACGAAGCGCATCCCATTAAAGGGCCCAAAGCGTTAGTGATTGGGAGCGGGCCGATTAGGATTGGCCAAGGGATCGAGTTTGATTATTGCTCTGTACATGCTGCATGGGCACTACAACTCGAGAATCGGCAGAGTATTATGATCAATTCCAACCCAGAAACTGTGTCAACAGACTTTGATGCCAGTGATCGATTGTACTTCGAACCACTTGATGAAGAGAGCGTTAGGGACGTGATCGATAATGAAACTCAGGACGATTCCGAGCCACTTCCAGCGGTTGTCCAGTTTGGTGGGCAGACGGCGATCAACCTCTCTCAGGCATTAGATCGAGCGGGAATTCCAATATTAGGCTCGTCGGCACAAGCGATTGATATCGCTTCTGATAGGGGGCGGTTTGAAGAATTTCTTGCGGGAATAGGTGTTCCTCAACCACCGGGAGGCGCGGTTAATTCGCCCGAAGATGCGGATAGGATCGCGGATCGAATTGGATATCCGGTATTGGTGCGTCCGAGTTACGTACTTGGTGGTCGTGCGATGGAGATCGTTCAGGGACCAGATGAGCTTCAGGCTTACGTGAGCCGGGCCTTCGCCGCGAGCCCTGGCAAGCCGTTACTGGTTGACAAGTATTTGGAAGGTAAGGAGTGTGAAGTTGACGCCATTTGTGATGGTGAAACGATCTTCGTTCCAGGAATCTTAGAGCACATTGAGCGTGCTGGAGTGCATAGCGGCGATTCTATGGCGATTTATCCCAGCCTTAGCTTGACTGACGAGGAAGTGTCGTTGGTTGTGGATTATACCGTTCGGATCGGTCGAGGGTTGGGCGTTAAAGGGCTCATGAATATACAGTTTGTGATCGTTGAGGGGGCGGTGTCGGTGCTCGAGGTGAATCCTCGTGCGAGTCGGACGGCGCCCTTCATCGCGAAAGTTACTGACGTGCCAGTAATACGTCTCGCTACACAAGCAATGCTTGGCAGAAGTTTAAGAGAACTCGGCTATCAAACTGGGCTCTATCCAAGCCAAAATCTAGTCAGCGTTAAAGCCCCGGTATTTGCAATGGCGAAGTTAGTCGGTGTTGATACCTACCTGGGTCCGGAAATGAAATCCACTGGTGAAGTAATGGGAATTGATCACGACTATAGAAATGCATTAACGAAAGCGTTGATTGGTTCTGGAATGCTCCCTCCGTCTTCTGGTGGGATATTACTTAGCATTGCGGATCCTGATAAACCAGAGTCACGGCCAATGATCCGAAGGTTAATAAAGTTAGGGTACAAGATCTATGCTACAGAAGGCACGGCTCGTTTAGTGCAAAGCTTGGGGGATTCGGAAGTTATCATAGCTCGGCGCCTTGGAGAAGGTTACCCTAATGTTGTTGATGTAGTTCGCCAGGGTATGGTTGACGCGGTCGTGAATACTACTGTTGGCGGAGGAGTGGACCCTATAAGGGATGGTTTCCAGATACGTCGGGCCGCGGTCGAACTCCGGATCCCGTGTTTTACATCAATAGATACCGCGGGAGCGGCGATTCAGTCATTGGCTGGCTTGGATCACACTTATTCTGTGGAACGTCGAGCTAACTATTTATCTCGCGGCTAGTGGTAAACCTCGTGGGGAGCCGAGAGCTACAATCTTTTTTCCGCAACAATTGATAGCCAATTCCTCGGAACAGCATCGATATTGAGCTCGTGAAATGCCTGCCGGGCGCCTTCCTGAAGCACTTCACTAGCTTGGCGAATAGGCACTCCAGGCAGGGCTCCGGCAACGAAGTCCTCAAATCTACTGATATTTATCCAGCCGCCTAGAGGAACTGGTGTGGCTTGAATCGTCTTATGCGTGACAGTGAATCCGCCAACTTCCAAAAGTTGCGCGTACTGTAAGGCTGAAAGTTGACGTCTGGATTCGACCTTTTCGTTGGCATGCGGCCGTAACCCGTACTGAGCACGAAGCAAGCGTATGGCCTTGAACATCCATTTTCTATAAAAGTTCTCGGTCCCTTCGACATGAGCTCCATCAAAGAAAGACGTATTAAAGGCGAACGTGCCTTTGTCCTTCAAAGTCAGCCCGATTTGTTCGAGTAGATTTTCTTTGTCTGATACGTAGTGGATCCCATTACAGAAAATTATCCCATCCACTTTGTGTTTTACTATAGTTGAAAGCACTTCAACGCGACCTTGTATAAATTCTAGAGCAATATCCCGCGCTGCCCCTAGTTGGTGAACTGCTTCTCGAAGTGCCGTTGCTGAGGAATCTACGCCGATAATCAAGCTATCCTTCGCACCGTGGAGGCGATCGCGAATTAGCCGCGTAGCCGTTCCTGTCCCACATGCTAGCTCGACAATTTTTTGCCCTGGCGAAACTTTGGCCACGTCGACTAGGTAGCCGTTAATCGCCTTGAAAAAGCCTTCTTCAGCAAACCACTTAAAGGAAAATTCTAAGCTTTCGTCGTTGATGGGGATCTGATTATTACCCATTCTTCAAACCCCTGACTTCTTGAGTGATATGGATTGTATCAGCCTACGAATTGAAAATCTAGGAGATTATCCTCTTGGCGTATGGTGTGGAGATACAGGGAAGATTGACAGGCACGTTTGGAGCTTCCTAAACTATCTGGGCCTACTTGGTTGATCTCCGGAGGATCCATGCAAAGCGCTACTTTAATGGTCTTGGGTCTGACCATGTTTTTCTCTGGCGTCTTCCTTAGGACGGCTCTTGTCGGGACGGCACTAAATGTCGTGGGTTTGATTGCCATAATAATCGGTATAATTAGTGTCGGATTTGCAGCGTTCCGTATAAGCAAGAAACGGTAGATTTGTTCAGTCTAATGCCGGGGCATCAAACGCCCCGTAACTTTTTAGAATTAAGAAAGGATAAAACTATGGAAAAAGGAATGCTTGTATTGGCAAAATTTAAATCGGGAGACGGAACATTTGAAAAATTCATGGGATGGATGCAGTCTGATGAAGGAATGGGTGTAAGAAAAAGTATCGCTCATGTTGAAAAAACAGTTCCTGCAGTAGCACCAGATAAAAGTTATATTATGTTTAAACTCTCTGTCCATAACGAAGAAGGTTTGAAAGAATTGTCGTCAGGTAATAATCCGGTAGCAAAACCTATTTGGGATGAATGTATTGAAAGTATTCAATTGTGGGAATTAAGTTCAGTTAATATTTAATTTTTACTTAACTTAAAATGGTTTGGGGCACCGAGCAACAGAAGGCGTGGCGCGCTTCTAGGAGCCTATTCCCCAACCATTCCTAACTTTTCTAAGCCTGAACCCCATTCAGCATTCATTTCTTCGACAGAGAGGTCTATGATGCCAGGGATGCGCAACCGCCGGCCCCCAATCTCGCCGATTTGGACGTATTCGACCCCTTCATCTCTACAAATTGCTTCTAAGTGATGAAGGTTGGCTTTGGGTAGCGATACAATGATTCTAGATTGCTCCTCCCCGAACAGGGCAGCACCTTGTTTGCTGGGAACAAGCTCATTGACAACAGCTTGTTCCATAGAGATCCCAATGTTGCCCAAGATACAAGATTCGGCTAACGTTACGGCCAGACCTCCCTCGGCACAGTCATGGGCCGAATTAAGTAGTCCCTCGGAGATCGCTCGTCGACATAGGCGCTGCAACTTAACCTCTCGGTCTAAATCCAAAAAGGGTTGCCCTTCTACTGTGTTATGAATCACTTGTAAAAATTCGCTACCGCCCAATGAGGACAGGTCACAGCTTAAATGGGGCTTTCCTAGCAAAAGTACCAAGTCGCCGGAGTTCTTGAAGCTTGCGGTACAGTGATTAGCCACGTCAGCAAGCAAGCCTAGGCCTCCGACTATGGGGGTCGGGTGGATTGACTGACCTTGGGTTTCGTTGTAGAGGCTGACGTTACCACTGACGACTGGCACTCCCAATGCCGAACATGCTTCAGCCATACCTTTGATACATTGTTCTAGCTGATAGTAGATATCAGGACGTTCAGGATCGCCGAAGTTCAAGCAATCGGTCAGAGCGATCGGCTCTGCTCCTACACATGAGAGATTGCGACAAGCTTCAGCGACAGCTATAGCTCCACCGATGTATGGGTCTAAGTGGCAGAGACGACTATTGCCGTCTACCGTTACAGCCAATCCTTTAAGTCCTTGTGGAACTCGAAGCAGCGCGGCGTCTGCGGCACCAGACTCGATGATGGTATTGGTTCCTACGTGTTGATCATATTGGCGTGATACAGGTGAACGGCTGCAGATGTTTTCTGAACCTAGTAGCTTGAGAAGGACCTCCTCCGCATTGAGGGGATCTAGGCTGACGAAGGAAATGTCTGCTTCCTGCAATTCTGTTAGCCCCTCTGGCTTTTCACCAGATACTTGATAAGTGGGAGGGTCCAATAGTACGTCTATTGGGAGGTTCGCGACACGACAATCGTTTTCTGATATGACGAGGCGACCGTCGTCAGTCACTTGGCCAATGACTGCGGGCGTCAAATCCCATATCTCGAAAAACGCTTTGATTACTTCTAACGCCTCTGATTTAATTATTAGCAACATGCGTTCTTGGGATTCGGAGAGCATTACTTCATAAGGTGTCATGCCTTCTTCACGACGTGGGACAAGCGAGATATCGATTTCTACACCGCCGCCGCCGCGCCCGGCACACTCCACAACGGAGCTCGTCAATCCAGCTGCTCCTAGGTCTTGCATTCCGATAATTGAATCTGGGTAGCGCTTCAGGGCGTCTAAGCACGCCTCGATTAATACTTTCTCTAAAAAGGGATTGGCCACCTGTACAGCGGACCGTAATTCGGCTTGTTCCTGGAAAACTCGGGATGCGAGCCCTGAAGCCCCATGTATCCCATCACGGCCTGTTTCAGCGCCAACTAAGACAAGTAAATTCCCTTTCCCTTTCGCTTGGGCACGGATCAATTCATCTTTGCGCAAGATGCCTACGCACATCGCATTGACTAGAGGATTTCCGGTGTAAACAGGTGAAAACCCAATTTCTCCTCCGACATCAGGGATGCCTATACAGTTGCCATACCAAGAGATTCCGGACACTACTCCCTGAAAAAGATGGCGTTGGCGGGGTTGGTTTAAGGGCCCGAAGCGAAGAGAATTGAGTAGGGCAATGGGACGTGCTCCCATTGTAAGTATGTCTCTCACAATCCCGCCTACGCCTGTAGCTGCTCCTTGGAAAGGCTCAATTGCCGAAGGGTGGTTATGAGATTCGATCTTGAACACAGCTGCTAGTCCGTCTCCGATGTCGACGACCCCAGCATTCTCAGTTCCTGATGGAACTAGAACCCGGTCTGAGTCTTTGGGGAAGAGCCCCAAAAGCGGACGCGAGTGTTTGTACCCGCAGTGCTCGCTCCACATAGAGCCAAATATACCCAACTCTAGCAGGTTGGGGTGTCGACCTAAGCGACTTACGATCTGGTCATATTCTTTGCGGGTGAGGGCAAGTTCGGCTAAAATTTCTGTAGTAATTAAAGATTCTCTATCGCATTCGTTGCCCATCGCGCTGACGGTACCAGTCTTGGTTGTGGCAGTCAAGGCGGAACAAAGTGTGATGCTAAACCGTTTTACGCCTAAGTGGTCAGGGTGATAGACCTCTTCGCAAACCGCAAGAGAGGGTTGACGAGGGAGCTATTATCGGCTATAGTCGGTCGAACGTGTGACAGTTGAACACTAGCCCTCGTAATCTGGCTTGGCAATGAGGTAACGAGGGGCACTACGGTACATCAGAAAGGAGGCCCGAATTGACCGCTAAAAAGGGTTTACGTCGCGGAACTATTGGAGTTTTGGGGGCCTTGGCTATTTTCTCTGTCTTGGCTGTGAGTACGCTAAGCTTGGTATGGGCAGAGTCAGGAACGATCGGAACCAGTGGAGGGACACTATCGTTCGCAGATGGCAGCGTCTCACTGAACTTCAAGGAAGGCGCTACGAGTGCAGATACCGCAATTTCGTATGATGCACTTACTGATTCTACTGCGCCGGAAGGATCAGCTTTCGGGTCGCAGGTCTTCACGCTCTCTGCTACGATCGATGGTGTAGCTCAAACGATGGCACAGTTCGTAGAGGTCACAGTCAAATATACTGATGCTGATGTCGTCGCAGCCGGTGGGCGTGACACTGACGTGCAGTTGTACCTATATGATTCGGCTTTCAAGACTTGGAACGTTGATGGGTCAGCGATTCAGGATGTTGTGAATCAGACAATAACGACTAATCAGACGACTCTAGGGAGCATGGCAATTGTTACAGCAGGACCAGTAGCTGTTGTTGAAGAGCCAGCGACCGGAGGGATCGCTCCTGGATCAGCCTTGCTGATTGTCTTGGCATTGCTGGGTGGTACGCTGGTATTCGGTGGGGTTCGGATTCTGAACCGTAGTCGTATGACCGCCAGCTAAGAGACTAGGCACTTAACTTAGGAGTTTATGTAGAGGCCGGCTGGGTGTAAGCCCAGCCGGCCTCTCTTGTTTCAGTCTCAAGCTGCAGTTTGAGTTCCACGCGTGGAACGGCGAGCATCCACTCTCACGTGGCCTTTTATTCGGTGACGTCCACGTATGCTATTTTTGCCTGATGGATGTACCCAGCCTGCGTATGATGAGCAACTGAAGAAATGTGCTGGGACATAAGAATAAAGAAGCCGTGGAGAGAGGTTAGTGCGAACTGGGCGGCGTTAAATGTTGTTGCAAGCTTGCTTAAGAGGCTGGTGCAGCTGCAGCCCCGGGGCCGCCTTTACGACGCCTTTGCGAACTGGTCGGTCCTTTTGTACGTGTCGAGCTTCGCTTCGTTTTAGAACTTGACTTAGGGGACACTGTTTCCGGT
>CAZVDP010000012.1:0-115925 GCA_964625945.1 uncultured Dehalococcoidia bacterium
GGCTCTTCTGCTTCGGCTACCGGTTCTTCTGCAACTGCTGCTTCAGCTACCGGCTCTTCTGCAACTACTGCTTCGACTACCGGCTCTTCTGCAACTGTGATAGGCGCGTTATCCACTATATGATCGCTGGGAACCACCCCAGCATCACCGGCGACGCCGCCCGCAACGGCCTGGGTAGACTCCTCCAACCTAGGCATCTGTGTAACGTCTCCCTTTTGCAGAACCTGCTTCACAAGCCAGCGTTTCGTCCGGGAAAGGGGACGCACCTCTTCCACTGAAACATGATCGCCTAGTTGGCATAGACCATATGGATCATGAACGTAAAGCCTCTTGACTCTTCGTATCATCTTCCCGTAACGCCTGTGGTGCTGGACCCAAGGAACAGCGACAACCACAGTTTTCGTCATCTTATCGCTAATCACGTTGCCCACATAAACCCGATGATGCATAACTTAGCTGACTCCCAATTCGCGCTCTGTCAATACGGTTAATATTCGAGCAATTTTTTTCTTGGCATTCTTAATCTGATACACATTGGTGATCTGGCGCGTAGACCATCGAAATCTGAGATTGGCGAGTTCCTCGTACGAATCTTCCAATTCTTTACTAAGATCCTCTTTGCTTTTTGAACGTATCTCATCGATCCACATACTCGTCTCTCCATTTACCCAGCAGAACTAGTCCCTGGCATCAGGAAGTCCCGACGTCCGACAATACGTGTCGGGACAGGCAGCTTGGCCGCCGCCAACTTTAGAGCTTGCCTTGCCGTGGCTTCGGGGATACCCCCAATTTCAAATATGACTAGTCCGCGATGCACCGTAGCGACCCATTGATCAACATTCGCCTTGCCGCCACCCTGCCTTGTCTCTAAGGGCTTCTTCGTCATCGGCTTATTCGGAAAGACTCTAATCCAAACCTGCCCGCCCCTGCGTAGGTGGCGAACAATCGCTCTTCTAGCTGCCTCAATTTGCCGCGCCGTCAACCACGTCGAATGCAAACTCTTGAGGCCAACATCACCGAACGCTAGAGTAGCTCCTCGAGTCGCTAGCCCTTTGTGACTCCCCCGGTGGATTTTACGATATTTAACTCGTTTCGGTTGAAGCATCCCCATCGCTTGCCTCGTCTACTATTTCGTCAGCTCGTAGAGTTACCTGAATCGGAGCCATAGATTCCTCTGTCCCTGCGACCCCGGGTTCATCACTAAAGAGGGTGTCCCCTTTGTAAATCCAAACCTTGACACCAATGCGGCCCATCATGGTAGAGGCATCTGATGCGGCATAGTCAATATCTGCTCGCAGCGTATGCAGAGGCACTTGCCCCATCATCACCTTCTCGGTACGGGCGATCTCAGCCCCACCAAGTCGGCCACCCACAATAATCTTCACTCCCTTAGCTCCGCCTTGCATGGTGCGAGTCGCCGCCTGAGCGATGGCCCTCCGATACGCCACTCTTCGCTCAAGTTGTTCAGCTACATTTCTAGCTACAAGGACCGCGTCAATCTCTGGCTGCCTTATCTCTTGAACCAAGACTCTAACTTTATGTTCTGTCAACGTCTCTAACGCCTCTCGCAATTCTTCGACGCGTTGCCCTTGTCGACCAATAACGATACCCGGGCGAGCTGTCCAAATCGTCAAAACGACTTCCTGAGCGCTGCGCTCCAGCTCGACGCGAGAAACGCCGGCCTCTGGATATCGCCGACGGACTGCCTCACGCAGCCGCAAATCCTCGTACAGAGTACGCCGATAGTCTGGCCCACGCCCAGCAAACCAGCGCGCCTGCCAATCCTTGGCCAGCCCGAGTCGAAATCCTATCGGGTGTGTCTTATGTCCCATTGCTCACACCTTTCGTATCTACCAAAACTGTGATGTGGCAGAATCGACGTCGAATTATACTTACTCGGCCGCGAGATTGTGGCCGGAATCGCCGCAAGCGAGGTCCATCATCCGCGAACGCCGCTACGACCTTTAATTCATCTGGCGTTAGCAAATTATTATTCTCAGCATTGGCGGCCGCGGATCGCACAGTAGCAATGACCGCCTTCGCAGCAGGACTAGGAATGAATTGCAAGGATGCCACAGCCTCTTCCACCGGCTTTCCACGAATGAGCCCAAGGTATCGCCGCACCTTTTTGGGAGACATTCCGAAGTTTCTTGTGATTGCCTTTACCGCCATAATTCCTTCTTTTAAGATCCTACCCGACCCGAGACGTACGCTCGGTACGCCCCGCATGTCCTCGGAAGGTCCGCGTTGGAGCAAACTCTCCCAAGCGATGTCCTACCATGTTCTCGGTTATATAAACTGGAACATGTCTGCGCCCATCATGGACAGCAATAGTCAGCCCCACCATGTCAGGCATGATCATAGATGCACGAGACCAAGTTTTTATGACGACCCTCTCCTGAGATCGACTGGCAATCGCAACACGGCGGGCCAGCTTAGGCTCTACGAAAGGGCCCTTTTTAACGCTTCTGCCCATACCCTATCCTCCGACGTCGAACAATAAACTTACTAGTCATCTTATTACGTCGCGTCTTTCTACCTATAGCAGCTTTGCCCCCTGGTGTCTTGGGATGCTTCAAGCCAATCGGGCTTCCTCCCTCACCACCTCCATGAGGATGGTCCCGAGGACTCATAGCCTTGCCTCGCACTTGGGGTTTATGTCCAAGCCAGCGCTGCCGGCCGGCTTTGCCAATCTTAGTTGCCTGATGTTCGGCGTTCCCAATCTCCCCTAACGTCGCGTAGCACTCGCTTAGGACGCGACGAATCTCCCCAGAAGGTAGACGGATTTGCGTATAACGTTCTTCTCTAGCCATAATTTGAGCGGATCCGCCTGCACTCCGCACCATCTGCGCACCATGCCCTGGTTGCAGTTCGATGTTGTGCACCACCGCTCCCAAAGGGATGAGTCTGAGAGGTAGTGCATTCCCGACTCGAATCTCCGCATCAGGGCCACATGAGATTACATCATCTAGCTTCAATCCCAAAGGCCAGAGGATATACCGTTTTTCTCCGTCCCGATAGTAAAGAAGCGCGATTCTAGCTGAGCGGTTAGGATCATACTCGATCCCTGCTACCCTCCCTGGGATGCCTTCCTTATCTCTTCTTTTAAAGTCAATGATACGATATTGGCGCTTGTGACCACCCCCACGGTGACGGACGGTAATAACTCCCCGCGAGTTTCTTCCGGCGCGTTTACGAAGTGGTCGCAAAAGCGTTTTCTCAGGGCTCGTCTTGGTGATCTCAGCGAAGTCTGGACGCACCAGCCCCCGCTGTGATGGCGTCATGGGCTTGAATGTACGGATTCCCATCCCTATACCCCTTCGAAAATCGTGATCCGGTCTCCAGACCGAAGCGTGATAATCGCCTTCTTTTTCTCCGGAGCTCTGACCAGGCGTGGCCCAAACCGTTTGGTTTTACCACGCGTTCGCACTGTATTGACGTTAAGAACATGCACTGAGAACAATTTCTCAACCGCTAGCTTAATCATCACCTTTGTCGCATCAAGGGCAACTTCAAAAACATATTTATCTTGGGCCTGGAGCGAGGTGCTGCGCTCCGTAACCACCGGACGGATAAGAATACGATTAGTTTGTGCCATCGTAAACATAGTACGCCACCTCCTATCCGGCTACTTCTTTGTCTATTGATTCAGGCTGACTGCTAGAAACTGGGCGTTTATCTGAAGCCCAGATCTCTTCCACTTTCCTCACGGCTCCTACACTCATAATCACATGGTCAAAATCCAATAAATCCAAAGTGTTCAGATGAGAAGCCGGCAAGGATTTAATCTGCCGTAGGTTCCGGCACGCTAGTGCTAACGCTGGAACTGCGTCACTGCTAACCACAAGGCTTTTCGTGTTGACCTGAAGAGCCTCAAGTAAATTCAGAATTTCTTTCGTCCGGTGATTATCTAAGTTAAGTTCTTCTACTACTGTGATCGCCCCTTCCCGAACTCTCTGCGCCAACATACACCGGATCGCCCCTCGTCGCATCCTGCGGGGCGTCGCGTGATGATAATCTCTTGGCTTAGGGCCGAACACAACGCCACCGCCTCGCCATTGCGGGGACCTGATACTCCCGTGACGAGCTCTACCAGTATGCTTCTGGATCCAAGGCTTACGACCTCCACCCCTGACCTCTCCCCTCGTCTTCGTTGAATGCGTACCCACACGCTTGTTCGCAAGATGACCCATGGCCACTTGGTGCACCAAAGCAGCATTGAAAGGAACGTCAAACACGATGTCTAAGACCTCAATCTTGCCGGTTGCCTGGCCAGATGTATTCTTGACAGGGAGCTCCATAGCCCTAACTCTCCTTTGAAGTTCCTTTGCGCATAATAATCAAACCGTCCCTTGCCCCCGGGACGGCCCCTTTGACAAATAGTACATTACGGTCTAGATCAGTCTGGACCACTTCCACTTTTTTCACGGTAACCCGTTCGGCTCCCCAGTGACCAGGCATACGCTGCCCTTTTCTAACTCTCCCTGGATAGGTAGTACCACCAATCGATCCAGGCGCACGGTGCCTATCAGATTGCCCGTGTGTCTTGGGCCCACCCGCGAACCCATGTCGCTTGACCACGCCAGTAAAGCCTCGGCCCTTCGACGTCCCCGTCACCTCGATCAAATCTCCGGCTTTAAAGAGGGTAACGTCCACTAGCTGACCAACCTCAACTTCACCGAGTGCCTCGCCCGGGACTTCCCTCAAGTGACGGAAGTTTTTCCCCGAAGGCCGCAGGTGTCCAGATTCCGGGCGATTACGCTTTTTGACTTCCTTAAACCCCAACTGGACCGCTTCATATCCGTCTTTACCCTTCAAGCGAATCTGAGTAACGTAGCACGGTCCGGCCTTCAGCGCAGTCACGGGAATCGACTCCCCGCTTTCGCTATAGAGCTGAGTCATCCCAATTTTCGATCCCAACAAGCCATACACTGCCATGAAACTTTTACACCCTTACGTCTTAATCGTCACATCGACACCAGCTGGGACATTCAGCTTAGCCAATGCCTCAAGTGTCCCAGACGTCGGTTCAACAACGTCCACTAATCGTTTGTGTGTCCGCAATTCAAAATGCTCCCGCGAATCTTTGTCAATGTGTGGCGATCTGATTACACAAAATCGCTTCCTCTGGGTTGGCATTGGCACAGGACCTGCGACTACCGCGCCGGTCTGTTCTGCCGCTTCAACAATTTGCCGCGCTGAGAGATCCAGCACACGATGGTCGAAGGCTCGCAACACTATGCGGATCTTCTGGCCTGCCATAACCCAATTCCTTTCATCCCCTGTACCTAAGCGCGAACCAGCATTTGCTGGGTCACCGCGGCAGGGGCTTCCTGATACCCTTTGAATTCCATACTGAAATTGGCCCGTCCCTGTGTGAGTGACCGTAGAGCGGTCGCGTATCCGAAGAGCTCTGACAAGGGAACTAAGCCGCTCAGGGTCTGTGTGTCACTATGCCCTTCCATATTGGTAATCTGACAACGCTTCCCATTCAGATCACCGAGCACTTCGCCTAGAAATTCCCCAGGAGTAACCACTTCCAAAGCCATCACTGGCTCCAGAAGTACCGCACCGCCACGACGCAGCCCCTCTTTGAGCGCTATCGAGCCTGCAGCCTTAAAGGCCATTTCAGATGAATCCACTGCGTGGAAGCTTCCATCAACTAAAGCAACGGACACGTCCACTACAGGATAGCCTGCCAAGACACCGTTTTGTAACCCCTCACGAACTCCAGCCTCGACCGATTTAATGTATTCCCGTGGTATTGCTCCACCCACTATCTTGTTTTCAAAGGTGAATTCGCCACCTCGATCAACCGGAGTGATCTGGAGCCAGACATGTCCATATTGACCTCGTCCTCCCGTCTGGCGCACGAACCGACCTTCTACCCGGACGGGCTGCTTGAGTGCCTCACGATAGGCAACTCTCGGCTTGCCAACCACAGCCTGAACAGCAAATTCCCTCCGCATTCGATCGACTAGAATCTCCAGATGAAGTTCACCCATGCCAGATATCAAGGTTTGACCGGTCTCAGAATCATAGCGGACCTGGAATGTAGGATCTTCTTCGGCCAGTTTTCTCAAAGCCTCATCTAACCGCTCCTGATCGGCGCGAGTCTTCGGTTCAACAGAAACAGCAACAACCGGCTCGGGGAACTGTGGGGGTTCAAGGACCACCGGAGAGTCTTGGTCACAGACCGTCTCTCCGGTAAACGTGTTCTTGAGGCCAACAACAGCCCCGATATCTCCTGCGTAGGCCTCAGGAAGTTCTTCCCGCCGGTTTGCGTGCATCCGCACAACGCGCCCTACCCGTTCTTGTGTTCCTTTGGAGGCATTAAAGACAATTGACCCAGATTTCATCGTTCCGGAGTAAATCCTAACGTAAACTAAGCGCCCCACATACGGATCAACTACGACCTTAAATGCCAAGGCGCAGAACGGGTCTTTAGGGTCCGGATGGCGAACGGCCATCTCTCCGGAAACAGGGTGGGCACCTTCAATAGCCGGCACATCTACTGGAGAAGGAAGATAATCAATAACCCCATCCAGCAAGGCGTGAATTCCTTTGTTCTGGGCTGCTGCGCCACACAGGACAGGAACCATAACATTCTCCAACGTACCTTTGCGAAGAGCTGCGCGAATCTCTTCCGCACTAATTTCCCCTCCGTCCAAATATCGCTCCAGCAAGACGTCATCCGCTTCCGCAGCCTTCTCTAAAAGGTGCTCGCGATATGAAGCAAGGGTAGACAATAAGTTTTCAGGAACACTCTGTTCGAGAGGCGAGACATCCCCTTCATCCTGGAACATAGTCGCCTTCTCTTCGATAACGTCAACAATCCCTTGAAGCTTATCTTGATCCATTATTGGGAATTGCACGGGGACTGGAACGGCACGCAATCTTTGTTTCATCGACTCGACAGCGCCAGCAAAGTTCGCTCCAACGCGATCGAGCTTGTTAATGAAAGCAATCCGCGGAACGTTATATTTGTTAGCCTGGCGCCAGACCGTCTCTGATTGCGGCTGCACCCCGGCTACGGCATCGAAAATCACGACACCGCCGTCCAGGACGCGCAAACTACGCTCCACTTCAGCCGTAAAATCTACATGCCCAGGCGTGTCAATAATATTGACATGATAGTCACGCCAGTAAGCCGTCGTCGCAGCAGCGGTGATGGTGATCCCGCGTTCACGCTCCTGAGGCATCCAATCCATTACAGTGTTGCCATCGTCTACGGTGCCAAACTTATGCGTCCGGCCCGTCGCGAAGAGAACACGCTCTGTCACTGTCGTCTTTCCCGCATCAATATGCGCGATAAAACCTATGTTCCTTACCTGTTCCAAGACAACCTTCCTTAGTAGGACGATATACCGTAAATGGTGACCTTATCGGGGTGTACTACCAGCGATAATGCACGAAGGCTCGGTTGGCCTCCGCCATACGGTGAAGATCTTCCCTCCTCTTGACTGCGGAACCTTCACCTTTTGAAGCATCAAGTAGCTCTTGGGCAAGCTTTTCTTTCATGGGCCGACCTTTTCGAGATCTGGCACCAGTGATTAGCCAACGCGTAGCCAGTTGACGCCCACGGTCGGGCGGCACCTCTAAGGGAACCTGATACGTTGCACCACCAACTCTACGAGGCTTCACTTGTAGTAGAGGCGTGGCATTGCGTAATGCATCCTGAAAGACCTCGAGTGCGGGTCGATTTGCACGGCCTTCTAAGTCGCCCAGAGCATCGTAGACGATCCCTTGTGCGACCGTCTTTTTCCCACGCTGCATTACCTTGTTAATAAACCGCGCGACCTCCACGCTGCCATACTTGACATCAGGAGAAAGAATTCGTTGTTCTGCTCGACGCCGCCGCATGTGAAGTTCCCCTTACCGCTCTACCCAGCCCCAGTGCCACGTACCCGTTTCGAACCGTATTTGCTACGGCCTGACCCACGGTCGCTGACTCCTGCTGTATCTAACAAGCCTCGGATAATATGATATCGCACTCCCGGCAGGTCTCGAACACGCCCCCCACGAATTACTACTACAGAGTGCTCCTGGAGATTGTGCCCTTCACCGGGGATGTATGCCGTGACCTCTTGGCCATTCGTAAGACGGATCCGCGCCACTTTCCTAAGGGCAGAATTCGGCTTCTTCGGGGCAACGGTACGAACCTGGAGACAAACACCACGACGCTGGGGAGAACCGGATTTTCTCCAGATCGTCCGGTTCTTCAAGGAATTATACGAATAGCGCAGCGCAGGTGCCGTACTTTTGCCGGTTATTCGCTTACGCCCTTTTCGCACTAATTGATTGACGGTAGGCATTTGTAACTTTACCCTTTCACGTTCTCGAGAAAACGACCAAACACAGATGCTAGCACTGGTCTGCCTGACTGTCAACGGGAAGAGGTAAGAATCTCTCGAAAATAGCGAAGTTGAGGAAATGCCTTCTCTTAGGAACCGATACGAAAATTCGCGATTTCCCACCTGCATCAGCCGATCTCGCAGCAAATCCTCCAACAGACCTATCGAATCTAGACCCTTTTCATCCCCCATATGCACAATTTTGACAACTCGTGTTACCCTTCTAGCATGACCATGGAACTCAAACTCACTGAGGAGGTCCAAATATGGGAACCATTTCGGTCAACAAATTAGGCGGGTTGTCTCTGGCACTCGGGCCAGTTATTGCGCTGGTCGGGTACTTCTTGCAGCCAGGCGGCATGCTTATCGATGCGGCAGATCCAGCGGATGCTCAAGCGGTAATTGGTGCGATGCTTGGCAATGCCGGGTTACAGCACCTCACCGGTTTCATGATTGCCATCGGGCTGGTTATGATGCTTTACGGATTCCACGCCTTACAGGGAGTCGTGCATGAGGGCGGGAATGGCCACGCGCTGATACATTACAGCGTCCTGCTGTTGCTCATTGCCGTTATCGGATGGGTGTTGACGACAGGGTTAGGCCACGCAATCGCCGGTGGGAACCTTGGCGCGGCAGCGGGTACGTTTTACGCAATGGTAGTCGCGGTCGGTAACGTTTGTGGCGCCTTGGCAGGCATAGCCTTCCTGCTTGCAGGATTGGCGTTTTCAACGCGAGAAGGATCAAACAAGATGCTCGCTCTCGTCGTTGCGGTGGCTGGAGCAGCGGGTGCCATCTCAGCAGTCATCGGCGGTATGGACTCAAGCCAACTCGAAACGATGAACATGATTGGCGGCATCTCGTATATCGTCGTTACGATCTGGGCGATTACTCTTGGCATGGGAATGATGAAGCAAGAATAATCAAACTCCTAGGGGTTGGCTATGGCCAACCCCTAGGAACAATAAGAGAACTTCAGCGTCTCACCTGATCGCTTTGTTTCCTGTCGGAAATACTGTAATCTCCTACAATCTCGGAGGAGATGTAATCATCGTGGCTAAAACCTTGCGACAGGACGAACTTGCATAATGAAGTGGCTGCTATGTAGCCTAGTGCTCCTCACAGTGCCCGTCAGTGCCATTTCCTGTGGCGATACCGAAGAGACAGCATCATCCCGACCGGCAACCCGACAAGCCGCTGCAACCACTTCCCCTGCAGCCGTACCCTCAACCAACATCTACGACGCAATTGCCGCGAACCTTCCGGGGATTGTCCAACAACACATGGAGGCGGGGACAGACCCAAACCGAGATCCCGTCCCGAAAGGGGTTCCTTTTGAAGGAGCCTATCCCTTGCATATCGCGGTTATAACGGGCAACAAAGGAATCGTTCAGATCCTGCTGGATAACGGAGCGGATATCAATCTTGAATCCGCCAACAAGGATCAATCAACTCCGTTGTCATGGGCGGCATTCTTCCTGCAAACAGATATTATCCCAATTATTGTCCAGTCTGGGGCATTGATTAATCACATAGACGCCAACAATGCTACCCCGTTGGATGCTGCTGTGTTCTCACGAATGATGAATCTGACGGATAAGGATATTGTGAAACAAGCAGATAAGACCATAGTCCTCCTGAAAGACCTTGGCGGCAGATTGGCGAGCGAACTGCAGAAATAGAACAGCATGTATCAACTATAAGTTGGAGAGTTGTGATGACTAGATTTATCGTAGGAACAGGGAGCCATGTTTACGAAGTGATCCATCCGTTTGGGAATTTACCACTAGGCATGACGTTCGGAAACACTTCCCATGTCGCGACGGATTCACAAGCTAGGGTTTACGTCTATCAAAGGAAGGACCCGCCAATCTTAGTATTTGATGGCAATGGAAACCTGGTTGATTCTTGGGGAGATGGCGAGCTAATGGATGGCCACGGCATTTTCATCACTAAAAACGACGAGGTGTTTCTGTCCGACAGAGATGCCCACGAAATACTGAAATACGATACTGCAGGGAACGTGTCCCTGCGGTTAGGCACCCGCGAGAGGCCAGCCTTGGAGGCACCCTTTAACCATCCAGCTGATATCGCTGTGACTACGGACGGCGAAATCTATATTGCCGATGGCTATGCGAATTCTCGTGTGCATAGATTCAAACCTGATGGGACACACGTTCAGTCGTGGGGGTCCTGGGGTGTTGAACCCGGCCAATTCGGCGTTCCTCACGGAGTATGGGTTCACAAAGACCGCGTGTATGTCTGCGACCGAGAGAATCACCGGGTACAGATTTTCGACACGAATGGCGTGTATCTCTCTCACTGGGTGGGGTTTTTCCATCCGATGGACATATTTATTGACACAGAGGAAACCGTTTATGTCACTGACCAGGTTCCAGGGATGACTATGCTGAGCTTGGACGGTAAGATGATTACTCGTATCCGTACGGCAGCTAATGCCCACGGGATGTGGGTTGATATTTACGGGAATATCTACACGGCAGGGAATGAGGCTCTGGTTACCAAATACAAGAAAATATCATAGGGCCACTGCTCGAATGCTGACAAAACTTTGCCTTCTCTGTAACTCTGGGACTCTATTTCGAGATCCCAGTTGCGGAACGACAGCTTCCCCAACAGAGGATGGTAGAGGGCATCGTGGCATCCTGACTATAATATGCCTGCTATGAGACACTTCGGCCTCTGGCGAGTTCTGGGACTAGCAGTCATGTTAGTATTTGTTAGTACGTATACCGCCATGTCTATCTTCATTGTTCACGGCGTCTCCACAGTCGAGCGGTGGCAGTCTGACATTACCCCTACTTCTTTTGACCTTCCTTTCCGCAACATTGAATTCACTCCTCGTGATAGTGACCTAGTACTGCGAGGCTGGCATATCGCAAAGCCAGAGAACAGCGACACCATTATCTTCGTTCATGGGCTAGGCGGCGATCGGTCCAGTGCGGACGCTCTCGGGATTGGCTCGTCACTCTGGCGGAACGGGTTCAACCTTCTTCTTTTCGACCTTCGGGCTCATGGAACATCGGACGGCAGACGAATATCCGGGGGCTACTTTGAAAAAAGCGATCTCTTGGGCGCAGTTGATTATGTCCAAACGCTCAGTCAACGCGAGGGGAGAATCGGCGTAATCGGCTTCTCAATGGGAGCCGCCACCGCCATCCTCGGTGCAGCTGAAGAAACAGACATTCTCGGACTCGTTGCAGACGCATCTTTCGCGGACATTTCCGACCTGATCTCACAGGAAGTGGCACGTGCCACCCCGGTACCGGAGTCAATCGTCCCCATCTTTAATCCAGGAATCAGAATCACTGCAAACTTACTTTACGGAATAAAACTCGGCGAAACTGTACCTGAAGATGCGGTTAGTAAGATCGGCTACCCAATCCTGCTCATCCACGGGATGAACGATACTCGGATATTGGTCGAGCACAGCATACGAATACGGAAGGCCGCCCCGGATGGGAGTGAGCTCTGGAAAGTCGATAATGTGCCCCATGTCGCCGCATTCGATACCTACCCAGAGGAATACACAAAGCGAGTCGTCGAGTACTATAAGAGTCGATTCCGGTAATCGAAGAAACAAGAATCACGTTTAGAGATTATTCAGCATTCACCTAGCAGCCACTCAGACAAAAAATCCGTCACAACCTCGGCAGGAATCCTTGCCTTGCTTCTCAGGGTGCACTCCCACACAACCGCCATTCGCCAGGAGCGGAAACCCTAAATTAAGCAACTCTGCCAGAATTCTCGTTAACGAGATCCCAGAACGCCTGCTCCTTACGGAGTAGGCGTTCGATGTAAGTATCGTTCCTCTGTACCCGGAGTAATACCGGGGGATTGTCCGGCCAGTAACACCAAAAATCCAGGGAAGCTAGACCTGTGACTGCAAGAATGTGCTGTACTTGTCCATAGTAATAATCAGGAACCGCGCGATACTCAGAGACTCTACGGTACGCTGAAGCTCCGCACTTGATTTCTACTACTACATCATGATTGCTAGACAAGCCATCTAGACTCGCTCGTAACCAGTCGTATCTCGTACTTTGGACACACACGGGGCTTACGTGTGTGCCTGTCTCAGCGATATATCTCTCTCTCGCCTCAGGTTCGAGACGCGTGCCAAGAGCCATTGCTGCATTCTGGGGAGTGCCCAACGTGACTGGCCCACATTTTTCTCGCAGAAGCATGGAGGGATTCGCAAACCGATTCTCACCCATAATAGTCGAGGCTTCTGACGCACCGATCCCTTCGTGGCGCCAAGCGAGCCATTCAGGTGTTCCTTGCTGAAGGTCTACGATTACAAAACTCGAATTCACTATTTCTCGAATCACCTTCTAGAAGAATCGTTTTGGGGGATAAGATGAACGATCAGTGTCTACAGTAGATGTAATTGGCTCCCCGAGTAGGATTCGAACCTACGACCTAGCGGTTAACAGCCGCCCGCTCTACCGCTGAGCTATCGGGGAGCGATTTCAGAAGCGGGGTGTTACGAGACCGCCTCTGGTATAGAGTCTAACAGTCTACGTCGATCCTCTCAATGCACCCCCCAAACTTGGGAACAATCAACAAGCATTTTGCTTGACGGAGCCCTTTCGGGGAGGGTATTCTCCCACGAGCACCGGAATTGGAGGACCCTATGACTCGGCGCGTCGCAATTGTGGGCGCAGGCGCAACGGCGTTTCGTCCAGTAAGCCCCGAACTCTCTTACAAAGAACTCATGTATGAGGCCGCTATTAGAGCGTATTCGGATGCGGGAATTGACCCTAGAGTGGACGTTGATAGTTTTGTCACAAGTGCTGAAGATTTCCATGAAGGTACAAGTATCTTCGACGAGTACACACCCGATCAGCTAGGTGGGGTCCTTAGACCTAACCATACCATCACCGCCGATGGGCTCAACAGCATCGCGGCCGCCTACATGCAAATTCTCACTGGCGAATTCGATATGGTCGTCGTAGAAGCGCATAGCAAAGCTTCAAACAGCCTCACTCCCACGGAAGTCGCGGCTTACGCTCTCGATCCGGTTTACACTCGTCCGCTCCGCGTTCACCCAAACTTCATTGCCGGGATGGAGATGAGCCGATTCCTGAACGAGTCGGGATATACCCGCGAGCAGTGCGCACAGGTCTGCATAAAGAACCACAAGAATGCCCTCGCGAACCCTCTCGCAGCGTATGGTGCTTCGCTTGAATTACAAGAAATCCTAGAATCGCCTCCAGCTTTCGCCCCGTTGACTCATGCAGACATCGCTCGCCACGCCGACGGTGCGGTTGTTATCGTGCTAGCCAGTGAGGAGCGCGCAAGTCAGCTTAGCAGTATCCCCATCTGGGTCAAGGGCGTCGGTTGGTGTTCTGATACCCCTGCCCTGGAAACGCGGGATTGGGGACAGGCAGTATACGCACGTCTCTCGAGTCAGATGGCATACAGGATGGCGGACATTCGAGCCCCTCACGAAGAAATAGACGTCGCGGAACTCGATGACTCCTTCTCGTACAAAGAATTACAAGCGATGGAAGCCTTAGGGCTGTGTAAGCCTGGACAGGCCGGCGCTATGATCTTGGCCGGAGAAACCCGCCCAGAAGGGAAGCTCCCGGTAAATATCTCTGGCGGGAGTCTTGGCACAGGCATCGCCCACGAAGCCACGGGCCTCCTGAAACTATTCGAAATCGTCCTGCAACTACGCGGCCACGCTGGGCCTAGACAGTTACAGAATCCCCGCGTAGGTGTTGCACAGAGTTGGAAGGGAATACCACATACGAGTGGTGCAGTCGTGGTACTTGGAAGCGAGTAAACAGCCAATGGAAGGGAATTAATATGGGATTACGTGATGTAGCTGTCGTCGGCGCGGGCATGACAAAGTTCATGCGGAGATCCTTGGAAACAGGGCGAGAACTCTCTTTCGAGGCTTCCAAGATGGCTCTCGATTCCTGTGGCTTGACAATGGATGATGTCGATTGTGTCGTGGTCGGTACAGCACCAGACGCTTTCGACGGCGTTCATATGAAGGGTGAGTGGCTTGCTGACGGAGCCGGTGGATGGCGCAAGCCCGTCATGCGCGGATACGTTGGGGGCGGCACCGGTGTTTTTTCTCCTATCCAGGCATGGTATCACATCGCATCCGGACTCTTCGATGTGTGCCTCGTAGTCTGCGAAGAGAAGATGTCTACCTGTCAGCCACATCCGCAAGGTGCCTTTGTTACAATCTTCGACCACACCACAGAACGGGCTCTAAAGCCGAATTTGTTATGGATCTTTGCAATGGAAATGCAGCGCTATATGGCAACCTATGGCATTAGCGAGCGCGACATCGCCCGAGTGGCCGTTAAGAACAAGCGCAACGGCCTTGACCACCCTGCCACACAGGTCGGGGCAGAAGTCACCGTCGATGACGTGATGAATTCTGCAGTCATGGCTTGGCCCGTGAAGCGATTGGATGTTAGCCCCACGAGTGATGGAGCTGTCGCCATGGTTCTCGCTTCTGACCGAGTTGCCCGACGGATTACGGATAAACCCGTCTGGGTTCAGGGCGTCGGATGGTCGCTCGACACGCAGTACTGGACTAACCGCGACCTCGCCTATCCTACCTACCTGGAAAAGGCAGCAAAGATGGCCTACAACATGGCTGGAGTCAAGGAACCCCGAAAGGAAATCAACATCGTCGAACCGTATGATCCATTCGACTACAAAGAACTCCATCACTTAGAAGGGCTTCAGCTTGCAGATAAAGGTGGAGCGCCCCAACTCATCATCGACGGAGTTACCGAGCGCACGGGCAATATGCCTTCATGCCCATCCGGAGGACTCCTTGGCGTAGGGAACCCCATCGCGGCGGCTGGTCTCATGAAAGTTTCTGAACTTTTCTGGCAGCTCCGCGGAGAGGCGGGCAAACGTCAGGTGCCCGGCAAGCCGATGCGCGGGCTCGCTCAGGCCTGGGGCGACCTGATGCAAGTTGGAACAGTAGTCATCCTCGGCAACGAGCCAAGTAATCGTTAGGAGGCACAGCGTGAGTCCATCGGAACCCCATAATCCACCAACATTGCCGGGAACCCCATTGCGCGATTCGGACATCCGAGAGCGGCGGATTCTAACCGAACGGTGGGACCCCGACCTCAGGTACGCTTATGACACAGGAATCGCAATTAGCCGATACCTAGAGGGGCTTAAACAGGGAAAGCTCATCGGATCGGCCTGTGGTACGTGCGAGCGCCTAGTGGTTCCCCCACGAGTTGTCTGTGAACAATGCTTCCGACCAATGCGGGAATTCTTGCCAGTGAAGGATACTGGGACAGTAAACACCTTTTCAATCTCGCACGTCGCCTGGAACGCACAACCAATTCAAACCCCGGATATCCCTGCAGTTATTGAGCTTGACGGGGCTTCGCCTGGTATCGGGATTCTCCATATGCTAGGTGAGGTCGACCCGAAAGACGTGCGAACGGGGCTGAGAGTCGAAGCAGTGTGGGAGACGACACGTAAACGCAAGGGTGCCATTACTGATATCCGCTATTTTCGGCCTTTGAACTAGGAGATTTAAGGAGGCTCACGTGTTACCTCTGGATAAACCCGACCACTTGACGAAACCACATAGCTGGCAGGGAGATATACCAATATACAGTATCTACACGCTGGGGGTAGCCGGTGAGCGTTTCTTCCAAGAACTTAAAAATTCGGGCCGGCTACTGGGAACGCGATGTCAGGACTGCAACTTAATCTATGCCCCGCCACGCCTTTACTGCGAACGCTGCTTGGCCAACCTATCAGACTCTTGGCAAGAAGTACCAGGACGGGGGCGTGTTCACACTTATACAGCGGTCTATTACGACCTATCAGGAACCCATCTGGAAAACCCAGAGATCGTCGCAGTAGTCCAGCTAGATGGAACACACGGCGGAATTATCCATCGCATTGAAGGAATCGATGTAGGATCAGTAGAGATCGGCCTAGAGGTGGAGATGAGCTTGAAGCCTCCCAGTCAACGGAAGGGATCGATAACAGATATCCGGTGCTTCCGGCCGGCGAAACCTCAGAGTGACAAGGCGTGATTCCAAGTCCTCATACCGATGAACACACGCTTAGAATCTAGTAATCACTCCGCGTCCAATCTCTCCGTTTGCTAGATCACTAAGCGCCAGATTGATGTCCTCAAGTCGATACTCCCGCGCGATCAGGTCATCAATATTTATTCTCCCTGACTGGTAAAGTCCAACCATCGTAGGCATATCCAGATGAGATCGGGTACTACCGTAGTAAGACCCTTTAATGGTTTTCTCATGGCGAACCAGATCGACAGCACTAAACGCTGCCGCTTCGTTAACTGGAGCGAGCCCAACCACGACGAGCATTCCTCCTTTACCTGTGAGGGTATACGCTAATTCTGTTGTCTGGGAGGATCCAAAAACCTCGAATGAGTAGTGAGCTCCCCGCCCTTCAGTAAGCTGTAATACACGTTCAACAGGATCTTGGACTGAGGGATTGATCGTGTGCGTAGCCCCAAACTTCGTAGCGAATTCCAGTTTTCCCTCCTGAATATCAACCGCGATTACACTACGCGCTCCTGCCAATCGACAACCTTGGATTACATTTAGGCCGACGCCCCCTGCTCCAACGACAACTACATCGCTACCGGGCTCGACTGCTGCCGTGTATAACGCTGCTCCAACTCCAGTAGTAACAGAACACCCGATTAACGCTGCATGAGCGAGAGGAAGATCTTTTGTGACTGGGATACAACCAGACTCGGGAACAACGGCCTCTTCGGCGAAACACGCTACCTTGCCCATATGAGCAATACGTGTATTCCCTTTATGCAGTCTCGTGGTTCCATCAAACATAGCTGCCCCTGTTGCACCATGCTCATCACAGAGATGCGGTTTTCCCACTAAACAGAATCGGCAGCGACCACAATTCGGGACAAATGAAAGAATTACCCGGTCTCCTGGAACAACCCGTGTGACTTTATCTCCAACGTCTAGCACTGTCCCCGATCCCTCGTGTCCCAAAACCACAGGGAGAGGCGTCCGTTGATCCCCCTGAATGTAGTGCAGATCACTACGGCAAATTCCCGCAGCACCCACACGGATGTGGACCTCATACTCACCAGGAGAATCTAGTTCTACATCCTCGATACATAAAGGCTGACCGATCTCATACAATACTGCAGCTTTCATACATTTCCTCCGAAATATTGCCGAATCGAATACTGTGTCATCCCGAAAATACTAGTCCTGTAATCTACAATCAGTCATGGGAAGAACCGGAATGTTGATTGGACTGGCCTGGCAACTATACCTTGCCCTCGTGCTTCCAGATTCCCTCGAGTACTCGCCCTGGTGACATAGGAAGGTCGCGCAAGCGCACCCCAGTGGCCCCATGAATAGCGTTTGCAACAGCCGCCAGCGGTGGGACAATCGAGGCTTCTCCAATGCCCCGAACTCCGAAAGGGTGTCCAGGATTCGGCACTTCGACTATAACCGCATCAATCATCGGAACATCCAAACTCGTAGGCATGCGATAATCGAGGAGGCTTGCGTTAAGCAGATTACCTTCAGAACTCATAACATACCCTTCATTCAATGCCCATCCTATTCCCTGGACACTTCCTCCCTGGATCTGTCCTTCAACGTATGCAGGATGTATCGCGATACCAGCATCTTGGAATGCTGTGCACCTCAGGATTTGGACTTTCCCTGTTTCCGGGTCAACGTCAACATCAACAATCATCGCACTGAACGAAGCTCCTACGCCTCTGGGATTCACGGAAGCCCTACCGACAATCGGCCCCCCCAATTCATTCAGCTTTGCCGCCAGATCTTTAAAGCTAATCTGTAATGTATCGTCAAGTTTGTGATAAAGACTTCCCGCCACGTATTCGACTTGGCTCGATTCAGTCTCCCAAAGAAGCGCGGCCCGTTCTTTCAATTGATGGATCACGTCCCACGCAGCTTCATATGCAGCCAAGCCAGTTTTGAAAGTAACACCGCTCCCACCGGTGACCGATGTATAGCCAATGCTATCGGTATCGACCACGCGTGGATGAACATCCTCGGTAGCTATACCCATAACCTCTGCAAATTGTTGCGCAATCGCTGTCCGTGTCCCACCAATATCTACAGAGCCTTCCAATAAACTAATACTCCCGTCAGCCATCACATGCGCTACCGCGGAAGAGGGACCGGTATTGTTTCTCCAAAATCCTGTCGCTATACCGCGTCCTGAATTTTCATCCGGAAGAGGAGCAGAATAGTGGGGATGTGCTTGCATCGCCTCCAGCATCTCAAGGAAACCAATACGCAGGTGCCGAGCACCGTCAGCACGCCGAGTCCCTTCTCGTGCTGCATTTTTACGTCGAAATTCGATCGGGTCAATTCCCAATTCCACAGCAAGCTCATCCACGAGCGTCTCACAAGCAAATGCTGCCATCGGTGCGCCAGGAGCACGGTATGCTGCTGTCCTCGGCTTATTGGTAACAACATCGTATCCGTCAATGAGCACATTAGGGATGTCATAGGGGCTAAACATACAAGCAGCCGCGCCCCCTATCGGTGCCCCGGGATATGCACCCGCTTCATAAGCCAGATACGCCTGTGCCGCTGTGATCCGCCCATCCAATTTGACCCCTATCTTCGCTTTTACGTAGGTCCCCGAAGCTGGGCCTGTCGCTTCCAACACTTCAGCACGAGTCATCGTCATTTTGACTGGGCGCCCGCTCTTTTTCGAAAGCACGGCTGCAATAGGCTCCAAATACGTTGGGAGTTTCCCGCCGAATCCTCCTCCTATCTCCATCGGGACGACAGTGACACGAGAAACCTCCAGACCAAGAACCTTCGCAGTATTATCTCTGATACCAAAGTGTCCCTGACTGCTACACCAAATCGTAAGATGCCCATCATGGGACCACGAAGCCGTGCCATTCTGCGGTTCGATATATCCTTGGTGTACCGTGGATGTCCTGTACTCTCTCTCCCGAATCAGATCTGCTTGTCTAAAACCTTCCTCTATGTCACCAAGTTTGAATTGCTGATGGCTTGCTACGTTACTCTCTTGAGGCGCCTCTTCACCATAGCTCGGCGCGACAAGCTGGTTATGCAAAATCGTAGCACCTTCCTGCATTGCAGATTCCACATCTGTTACAGGAGGTAGAGCCTCATACTCAACTTTAATTAATGAAAGCATTTCTTCAGCGACATGCGGACTGTCTGCAGCAATTGCTGCTACTGCGTGCCCTTTATAGAGCACTTTATCGGCAGCCAAAACATTATTACTCAAATAGCGGGTACTAGTAACAACACCCTCCCCTACCTCCGCTAAATTTTCGGAACCTAGCGCCAAGTCCCGACTACTAGCGACAGCCTTCACCGCCGGATGTCGTTCTACTTCTCGCGTATCAATGGATTTGATCACGGCATGTGCATACGGACTTCTCAATACAGCCCCATAGAGCATGCCCGGAAACGTAAGATCAGCACCATAGAGCGCTCTACCCGTAACTTTGTCGACACCGTCATGCCGAATGGGTCTTTTGCCAACTGCTTGGTACTGGTTTTTGCCATATCCATTCTCTACTACCAATTCAGCCTCCATCTTTCGGGATGATAATCCCCAGCACATTTCTACGGGGTCACATTTTACCACGTGTCCAAAGCAGTAATGTTACACTAGGGCTCGCACTTCAACGAAAAGAAGGAGAAAACGTGACATCTCCAAGAGAAAACTTCCGATCCATACTTACCGGAAAGACCCCCATTCTAGCGGCAAACATTTTCGACCCCCTCTCCGCGAGGATCGCGCAGATTCTCGAATATGAAGTCTACGTACTCTCCGGATCTGTCGCTAAAGGATCGGCGTTAAACATGCCTGACCTGGTCCTCACGAACATCTCGGACCTGGTAGCACATGCGCAACGGATTATCCAGACGACAAGGGTCCCCCTAATGGTAGATGCCGAGGACGGCTTTGGTGGACCAGTTAACGTTGTTCGAACTATCGCGGATTTGGAGAATGCCGGGGTAGCTGCAATTGAAATTGAAGACAATTTCGTTCCGAAGAGTTTCGGCGTCTCTCGCCCAGGGGTGATACCGACAGACATGCACGTGGCAAAACTCCAGGCGGCGATTTCAACCCGTTCGGACCCAACACTGACAATCGTTGCCAGGACGGCGGCCCTAGGCGAATGCCCTTTGGACGAAGCCCTTCATCGCATTACCGCATATGCGGAGACTGGTGTCGATGCAATAATGCTGGCTTCAGTCCCCAGAGGACAAGAAGATATCGAGGCAGTCCACAGTATCACCGACCTCCCGCTTTGCATCTTGAACTCCGAGATCTCGATCAGAGAGCATAGGCACTTTTTGATCCGCAACAATGTAAAGATACTCATGCTCGGAAACCCCACGTATGCGGCTACCGTGCAAACAATTTACGACGTATTACTGCGCTTGAGAGAAGGGGATACCTTCGACTCTTTGGCCGAACGCCTCGCTTCCAGAGACCTTCTTCAACGGGTTATCCATACCGATGAATATATCGCACTCCAAGAACTGTACTCAAAACAGAAGACAATTGATGGTGACAAGGAAGACCATACAAGGTCTTAGTTGCGAGGCACGTACACGCCGATGCGCCAAGATCATAATCCCCGAGACCGGTTAAACGAGATCTCCTACAGCCTTAACACGGACACGAATAGCACTACTAGGGAGATAAGTGAGAGGAATTTCTTCTAGCTCAACCACCTCCACGGTACTTGGTAATGCACCTGCAGAGATTGCTTTCTGTTCCGCTTCACCTTGGGCATCTGCCAGCGCCTCTTGCCGCGTCATGCGCCCAAGGTCATAGACTTTTTCCATTTGGCCGCCCACTTGCGCTATGGCCGCTCCAATTGCATTCGCTACTTCGGCATGTGGAGGCCTCAAGACCTCTGAAGCTCCCTGCAAATTATCATTGACCAAAACGCTTCCCCCGCCAACGAGAATTACTGGTGTCGAACCGGCATTCAATTTCAGTTGATCGATCACGTCCTCAACAGCCGTATTAAATTGATCGATCCCTTCACGAGCTAAAAGGTCAGGAATCAGCGTTGGCTCATGCGAGCCAATACGAACACGTCCCGCAGCAACTGCAAGATCAGTCGCCGTGATAGTGGGGCCACCAAAAACAATCGCTTCAGACTTCAGCCGGAATGCCACACTATCAGGACCAATCCGAAGAGGATCGCTGCGGACTATGCTACCACCCCCTAGGGCAACCGAGACTACGTCAGGCATCCGGAAGTTTGTTCGTACTCCCGCAATTTCTACGACAACAGACGCTTCCCTCGGAAAGCCTGAGACTAGCGCACCAACATCTGTACTCGTTCCGCCAACGTCAACAACGATCCCGTCCTGCACTCCCGACAGAAAAGCTGCCCCTCTCATACTATTTGTGGGACCGGACGCCATTGTAAGAACAGGGTATCGAGAAGCAAACTCAGCATCCATCAGGGTGCCGTCGTTCTGGCTAAAATAGAGTGGTGCATCAATCCCTAGTGTAGACAACGCAGAACGAATACCACTAATCGTACGATGGGCAACTTCGATTAAACTAGCATTCAGCGTGGCGGCGTTTTCTCTTTCAAGTAATCCCATGCGTCCGATTTCATGTGACAAGCTTACAGCAATCTCTGGCGCTTCTTTGGCGAACAAAGCGGCTACCTGTCGTTCGTGCGAGGGATCTACGGGCGAGAATACACCGCAAAGTGCTACGGCTCTCACACCTTTCTCTCGGATTTCATTGATATGGCGTCGTATCTGCGCACAATCTAAAGTATTTATTTCTCGACCATCCACCTCATGGCCTCCATCAATCATGACCCCATGCCCACCAATGGCTTGACGCAGTTCTCTAGGCCAATCCACTAGAGGAGGAAGCAATCTAGTCGCAGGGAGGCAGATTCGAAAGACAGCCGTAGGGGCTAGGTGTTTCCGCTCAATTAGAGCGTTCACAAAATGGGTTGTCCCCAACATCACTGCTCTAACCTGCCGGCCACGAGGGATAGATCCCAGAACTCCTTGCAAAGCGTCGAAAATCCCTGCTGTAACATCAGCGCTTGTTTCCGATTTTGCTTGACTCAGTAGAGCTGTTCCTTCCATTAAAACCGCGTCCGTATTGGTTCCGCCCACGTCGACGCCAATCCTTAGAAAGCCTTCATTCTTCATGACTTATAACTCCAAGGGGGTATAGTCAAGATTGTAGCCAAACGCTTTGGGCCCCACAACGGCCAACCCTTCTGCTGTGGTCCATAACTCGGGGGACGGGAAGCCAAAGACCGTCACACGAAAACCGTATCGGAGACGTTCTGTTGTCATCGGTTCACCTCGGTCATCCGTTAGGCAAATCAGGTCTGGAACAACGCAGACGACCCGTTCATCCACTGATGCAATCAGATTCTCATTTTGGAACTCGATAGTCATCTGATGTCCTTGGTATTCCCCGGTTCCACCAATCGATACCTTACCTCTTGAGAAACCTTCTGTAGTCCGGCGTTCTACGTCAGAAATCTTTCCCTGGAAAAGCACTTTCCCGCCACATACACCAAGGATCGCTTCGGTGATATTTTCGTGCAGGTTCCTAGCTCGCTGCACCGCTTGTCCAAGATCGCGAGCTAGTGACAACGTATGAGGGACCGCAGTCTCACAAACCTGATGGGCACTCATTGGCGCTACCGCATAACATGCAACCGACCCCATTTGTACTGTTAGCGAACGAGCCAGTCGTTCGACCCATCGCGCGTTCACGGCTTGCGAAATGATGGCCGTATTCCCTTTCTCATCAGCCAGAGCCATCGGCGTACAAGGAATTCCGTAGGTGAAGAAAGTTTTCATTTGGATTTCAGGGAACGCTCTACCCATACCGTCCGCATCAACGATCGGAAGCCTTGCGATAGAAGCGGGAATAACAACTTCGACCGAACTGCTGCCTCCAATCTCATTAGTAATTAAGGCTGTTGCGGTAGTGCCCAAAAAATTCTCGAGGGCGCGCAAGGCATAATAAGACTGATAATCTCTGATTTTCTCGACCCCAACAGTCGGTGCTCCAATAGCGCCTATACAAATTACGCGGGCGTCCGTGGGGACCTCGGCTGGCGACAATACTTCTACCGCGCCATTTTCTCGAATAGCTTGCCTTGCGCGCAGTTGTCCCACATAAGGGTTGCCGCCTCCTCCAGTCCCAAGAATGCCCGCTCCAATGCCGATTGACTCAAGGTGTTCCTCCATCAATGTCCACATGAGTGGTCCTTTCCTGTTGAACTGGGTCGCACGGATTATAGACCAAATAGCCATTTGTGTGCCTAAGGATTGAGCGCCAACGCCTAGTGCGCTATGATGCGGTTAATCCAAAGGGGGGGGGGACTATGTCCAAGCTGACAAACGGAGAAGTAAAGGTTCTGGCTAAAGCTGCAGGGGTGAACGTTCCAGAAGACGATCTGCCAGAGGTGACGCATCGCCTTAACGTTCTCATATCTGGTATAGAAGCATTCTCTCATCCTGATCTGGACAAAGTGGATCCTTTACCATTTCACGCCCTTGATGAGGCCACTAATGGATAGCGAGATTCTACTGACGCATAATGCCACACAATTACGCCAAGCCATTGGCCGCAAGGAAGTATCTCCGGTCGAAATTGTAGAAGAGTATCTTAATCGTATCGCTCGATACGATACCAAGCTAAACTCCTACATCACCGTATGTGGCGAAGCGGCGCTTTCCATGGCAAGGAAAGCTGAAGAGGCACTCTCCAACGGGGACCCTCTAGGGCCTCTACATGGCCTGCCACTCGCTGTCAAAGATCAGTTCGAAACCGAAGGAATTCGAACTACCGGCGCGTCAAGCATTCTGGCCAATTATGTGCCTGGTGAAGACGCAACCGTCGTGGCTCGTTCCAAATCAGCCGGAGCGATCCTCCTAGGAAAATTAAACATGACAGAGTTTGCCGCGGGTGGCGGAGACCACTACAAATTTGGAGACCCGCCACGCAACCCCTGGAATTTTGAACGTACAGCAGGAGTTTCTAGTGCAGGTTCTGCTATCGCGATCGCAGCAAGCCTTTGCTCTATATCGCTTGGAGAGGATACAGGCGGTTCAATCCGTGGGCCCGCTTCTTTTTGTGGAATCGTTGGCCTACGCCCCACTTGGGGACGGGTAAGCCGTCATGGAATGTTGCCATTCTCCTGGTCAATGGATACCGCTGGACCGATGACACGATCTGTCGAGGATGCCGCCCTTCTAATGAATGTGATAGCAGGACACGATACAAAAGACCCACAGACATCCCGCATGCCCATCTCTGATTACACGGAGGGCCTAAACGGCGACCTACACGGATTACGCATTGGGATTCTTCGGGAATACGTCGATGGACCTGGCCTCAACACTGAGGTGACAGACGCGGTACAACGGGCCGCTGAACAACTTCGGCTTCTAGGCGCCACGATTACTGAGGTCACTCTCCCAATGCTGCTAGAAATGGGGACGGCATATGGGATCGTCTCGGAAAGCGAGGCTGGGGATGTTCACGCCAACTGGCTCCGAACCCGTTACAGAGACTATGGCCACAACATACGACGTCGAATTCTGGCAGCAAGTTTGATACCTGGACACACCCTCCAGAAAGCAATGCACATGCGAGGCCTTCTACGCAGAGAGTGGTTCGGTCTTTTTAACGAAGTGGATATATTGCTTACACCAACCTCCCCAACCCCAGCGGGGCGAATGGAGTACGTTGACGGCATCTCCGATTTCGAAGAAGCCCATAGACGCTTTGGTGGGAGCGGATCACCGACGACGCCAATCGCATTTGTCGGCGCTCCAGCACTATCTGTTCCGTGTGGTTTCACCTCGGACGGATTGCCTATTGGGCTACAAATCGTGGCCTCTCATTTCCGGGAAGATCAGGCCCTTCAAGTAGGCTACGCATACCAAGAAGCTACGGGATGGCACCACGAACGCCCTCGTCTAGGGTAACTAAAAGAAAGTTAGGTCGCGTACCCCTAAGGAAATCATGGATTCCGGACGTCTTAGCCCTCGATTAGCCCTTCACACAGCTAAGGTAATCTGGTAGAATTCTGTTGTGTCTAAGACACGATAATCTAGCCGGAAACTAGATTTCCGGCTCACGAGTTCCGGGGGCTTCCCACGGAGAATGATCTGAGAAGGAGAGCGTAGGCAACATGTGCCTCTCCTACAATGGCACCGCTGACCACCTTTTGCCTAGCTTCATGCTGCCCAGTCGGTCGCGGCCTGATGCAATCTGTTCTGTTTCGTTCTCGCCCCCCCCAACCTTGGCTAATTTTAAGTCACCCACCCCAACCATGAGGAAAGAGCGATGGATGCTTCACGAGTAACAGAAACGACACGATATTCGGCTGAAGACATACAAGTCTTACAAGGACGAGAGGCAGTACGACGACGGCCGGGCATGTACATCGGTAGCACCGACCAGAGAGGCCTTCATCACCTTGTTTACGAGATTGTGGACAACGCGGTCGACGAGGCTATGGCCGGGCACTGCACTAGAGCCAAGGTGGTTGTTCGATCAGATAATTCTGTCGAGATCACGGACGATGGCCGTGGCATCCCTGTAGAAATGCATCCGGTCACCGGACTATCAGCTCTCGAGACCGTCCTAACCACGCTACACGCTGGGGCGAAGTTCGGCGGAGGTAGTTACAAGGTGTCGGGGGGATTGCACGGCGTCGGAGCGTCAGTTGTCAACTTTCTGAGCAAAGAACTTCGTGTCGAAGTCAAGAGAGACGGCCAACGGTGGGTACAAGAATTCACCCGAGGCCAACGGAATGGCCCCGTGGAAGCAGTCGGGAAAAGCAGCGGCCACGGGACCACAATTAGTTTCACCCCTGATGAACAAATATTTACCGACGAAGGGTTTGACTTCCATATCCTTTCTCAACGATTCAAAGAGATGGCTTATCTTAATCCAGGTTTCCGGATCACCCTGAAGTTTGAATCAACTAACGACCAGTGTGACTACCTCTTTGAGGGAGGGATCACAAGTTATGTAGAAGAACTAAATAATTCGCGCGAAGCACTTCATCCCGTCATTTACTTCAGCAAGACCATCGAAGGCACGCAGGTCGATGCGGCCCTTCAATATACGACAAACGTAAGCGAATACAGCTACGCGTTCGCAAACTGCATCCACACCATCGAAGGCGGCACACATGTCACGGGGCTCCGAGCCGGTCTCACACGAGTAATCAACGATTTTGCTCGCAAACAAAAGCTCGTGAAAGAAGACGCGTCAAACCTTTCGGGGGATGACGTTCGAGAAGGCCTTACGTCGGTGCTTTCGGTAAAAATGCTCGACCCACAATTCGAAGGGCAGACAAAAGCTAAACTCGGGAATGCTGACGTTAAACCCGTTGTAGAGTCTGCCGTTGCTGAATTCCTCACCATCTATCTGGAAGACCATCCAATTGAAGCCAAACGGATCGTTGAACGATGCGTCTTAGCCCAAAAGGCGAGAGAAGCTGCGCGGAAAGCTCGAGAGCTCGTGATCCGGAAGAATGCTTTAGATGGCTCTGGATTGCCTGGCAAGTTGGCAGATTGCTCAGAGCGTGACCCTGCCAAGAGCGAACTATTCATCGTTGAGGGACCATCAGCCGGAGGTTCAGCCAAGGAAGGCCGTGACCGCCGCTTTCAAGCCATTCTCCCCCTACGAGGCAAGATTCTAAATGTCGAAAAGATCCTGTACCCCAGTGGTCGTGACAAGGTCGTCATGTCACCGGAAACAAACGGAAATGGCTCGGGCACGATGGATGGAGCAAATGGAAACGGATTTTTAGCGGAGAAAGCGCGGCTGGAGAAGCTGCTGTCTCACGAAGAAATTAGGGTGCTGATAACTGCGATCGGCGGAGGGTTTGGGAGCGACTTTGATTTGGACAAACTGCGTTACCATCGCGTCATTATCATGACCGATGCTGACGTCGATGGCTCACATATTCGAACGCTGTTGCTGACATTCTTTTTCCACAACATGCTCCCACTAATAGAAAATGGCCATCTCTTTATCGCGCAACCCCCGTTGTACCGAGTCCAACAAGGGAAAACGGTTCACTATACATATACCGAAGGGCAACAAGAAGGCCTGATGAAACAACTGGAAGGAAAGCGGCTGGACTTGCAACGATACAAAGGCCTCGGGGAGATGAACCCTGACCAACTCTGGGATACGACCCTAAACCCAGAGATTCGAACCTTGCTGCAGGTTGCTATGGAGCAAACCGACGTTGCCGACGAAGAGTTTCGGCGTCTTATGGGAGCGGAAGTAGAACCCCGCAAGAAATTCATATTCGAACATGCTAGCCAGGTAAAGAACCTGGATGTGTAATTCTGGTAAACACCTTCTAAGGTGGTGGTTATGGTAACGGAGTCAGGACAGATCCGGCCGGTACGGATCGAAGACGAGTTAAGAAGTTCATATATCGACTACGCTATGAGCGTAATCGTTTCCCGTGCCCTTCCTGATGTTCGGGATGGACTCAAGCCTGTCCAGCGTCGCATCTTGTTTGCCATGGAAGAACTCAGTCTTCGTCCGACAAACCCTTCCAAGAAGAGCGCCCGTATTGTAGGAGACGTCCTTGGACGCTACCACCCACATGGTGACTCTTCTGTTTATGATGCCATGGTCCGTATGGCGCAGAGCTTTAGCCTTCGATACCCACTAATCATTGGACAAGGAAACTTTGGTTCTATAGATAACGACCCCCCGGCAGCGATGCGATACACAGAGGCTAAGCTTGCACCGATCGCTGAGGAATTACTGACGAATATCGACAGTAATACGGTAGACTTCACGCCTAATTTTGACGATTCCATGAAAGAGCCGACAGTGCTCCCAGCGCGGATGCCAAACCTCATTCTCAATGGAGCCTCAGGGATCGCAGTTGGCATGGCAACATCGATCCCTCCGCACAATTTGAATGAGATCTGTGACGCCATCTCGTATCTTATCGACAACCCGCTACCCTCGACCGCCGGAATGGATGAGGAAACGATTCAGGCAACGTACGAGCGAATTGACTCCGCATTACTGGACATCGTGAAAGGCCCTGACTTTCCAACAGGTGGAATCATTCTCGGCGGAACAGGAAGGGAAGCTCTCCGAGAAGCCTACACAACAGGACATGGAAGAGTAGTAACACGAGGACGAGCCACAATCGAACCTCTGGGGCGCGGAGATCGTGAACAGATTGTGATTACAGAAGTTCCATACCAAGTCAACAAAGCAACCTTAGTAGAGAAAATCGCACAACTTGCCCGAGAGCGGAAAATCGAAGGGATTAGCGACGTCAGGGACGAGTCAGACCGAACAGGATTACGAGTTGTCATTGAACTAAGAGGGTCTGCAGACGGACCGTTCGTGCTGAGCAATCTATATGAACATACTGCTCTCCAGTCCGCATTTCCGGTCAATATGCTTGCACTGGTAGACAGTCAACCTCGGGTCTTGACCCTACGAGAGATCTTACATCATTACATCGAGTTCAGAATTGATGTAGTGACGAGGAAAGCTCGTTACGATTTGAAGAAAGCACAAGATCGCATCCATATCGTAGAAGGCCTCCGGGTCGCGCAGACGAGATTGGATGAAATAATCCAACTCATTCGCGATTCCGCCGACACGGAGACGGCCCGTGATTCCTTGATGACACACCTCATGCTCACACGTGAACAGGTCCAAGCAATCCTAGATATGCAACTGCGACGCCTGACCGCATTGGATAGAAAACGACTTGAAGACGAGTACAAAGAACTTGTGACAACCATTGAACACCTCGAATCGTTGTTAGGCGACCCTTTGAAGGTAAGAGCTGCAGTAAAGAAAGACACTCAGGAACACAAGAAACAGTTCGGGGACCAGCGTCGTACGGAAATCCTTGAGGAAGAAGGAAGAAAGCTGAGCCGCGAGGAACGAGAGCCACATTTTGATGTCGTAGTCACTCTGAGTCGCAATGGTTATATCAAGCGCGTACCCGTAGGAACTTACCGCCTGCAACACCGCGGCGGAAAAGGTGTAACGGGCATGACAAGACGTGAAGACGATGTTGTAAAGCACATGCTGGCAGTGGACACCCACGACACCCTTCTTTTCTTTACCGATCGCGGGAAGGTGTTCTCATTAAAGTGTTATGAAACTCCACGAGACGCCTCCAGAACCTCTCGTGGGACACCGGTCGTTAACCTTATGCCGATACCTAAAGACGAACACGTTACAGCAATGGTCGCGGTTTCCGACCTCAGGCAAGAAGCGTGGCTTGTCCTTGCAACAAGATTAGGGGAAATAAAAAGAACCGCCCTCACTAGGTTCGCTAACATCCGAAGTAGTGGAATTATTGCAATGGATCTGGAACCCAGTGACGAACTTATTGCCGCCCGCCCAGCGACAGAGGACAGCCAAGTAATGATTGTGACCACCAAAGGGATGTCGGTCCGCTTTCCCGTGGCTAACTTGCGAGATCGCTCCAGAACTGCCGGCGGCGTACGCGCTATCCGTCTAAAACCAGAGGATCATGTAATTTCGATGGATGTCCTTATACCGGAGGCGCGGTTACTCGCAGTGAGTGAACGAGGTTTCGGGAAGCTCACAAGGATCGATAGCTTCCGTAAGCAGGCTCGTGGCGGGAAGGGCGTCATTGCGTTTCGTGTAGATGAGCGGACAGGCCCATTAGTTGCCGCTAAGGTGGTCCAGGGGAATGAAGACTTAGTCGTCGCCTCAAGAAAAGCCCTCGTAAACCGGACCTCTTTAAGCGAAGTCAGAGACTTAGGGCGTTACGCACGCGGGGTTTGGATTATGCGTCTGGACGCAGATGACCTAATCTCCTCTGTATCTACACTTTCGCCTTCGAGCGAACAAGACCCTGCGCGCATGTCCGGAGCTCCATCAATTCTAGTCGAAGAGGTCACGGACGAATCAGATTCCAATGAGACTTTGACTCCATCAGAGGAAGCTATTCCTGAAACGACCGACACCGCTGATCAGGCCGACACAACATCATAATCAGATTTGCCAGCTAGGAAACAGTCAGGCGCTATCAGAGATCTGGATTTCCTCTTCAGTGATCACGCCGTCTTGGATCCAAAAAGCACGTACCAGAGGAGATTCCTGAGCCAAAGATATCAGGATGTAGATAGCCTCGGGCCATGACGCAAGTCTCACATCAGTTTGTGACGGATAGGCTTCGGTGTGCGTATGAGAGTGATATATTGCCAAAATGTCACTCCCTTGATCTTCAATTTCACGATACGTTGTGTAAAGCTCCTTGGGGTCCATGTTATAACGGTAAGGGCTAGCTGCAGAATTGGTCATTTGATAAAGCCCTGTTGCCTCCCCGTTTTTACCTGCAATGATCCCACAACATTCATTTGGCGTATCTTGGACCGCGTGTTGAATCATACAATCAATGTAAGTTTGCATCAGTTTCATGTATAACCTCACTACAAGATCAAGGATTTGCCAACTAGCCGCCCAGTTCAGTTAGCTCTTTACGCTCAACTCAACCAAACACTTTCCCCTGAAGATAACGAAGAGGGCGCTTCCGCGGCACGCCGACCCTACGAGGAAATTCATCAGGTGTAACCATCACTTTTGGAATCGAGACTAAAGCCCGAGGATCTTTAACCCCCATCAGATTCAGCCAACGGACAGAATAGTCTCCCCCGCCCAAAACTTCTACTCCTTTTCTAGCATCATCCAACTCTGTATAGAAGTTTCCTTTCTTCTGAGCTACAGCGATCCCTCCCAATCTTACGAACGGCAAAGTGAGCTCAGCGAAGACATCTATCGATGCCAAGGCACGGGCTACCACTAGATCAAACTTCTCTCTCAGTTCAGGACGCCGACCGGCGTCTTCAGCCCGCATGTCAACTACATCGACGCCTTCAAGCCCCAATGTGTCGATCAGAGCCCGCAAGAAACGTACTTTTTTACTGACAGATTCTATTAAGGTGACACCGATGTGCGGGAAAACGATCTTCAACGGTAATCCCGGGAAGCCAGCGCCCGTTCCAACATCTAGCAGACGGACATCACACCGCGGAAGTAGCTCTAATAAAGCTGAAACCGAAATGGAATCCAAGAAATGGACTGTTTGAACGTCATGCCAACTTTCAACAGACGTCAGATTAATCCTTTGATTCCAATTTCGTAGCTGTTCGAAGTAGACTAGAAATTGCGCTTGCTGACATTCGGTCAGGGCGATTCCTAGGTTCGACGCACCGCGAACTAACAACTCCGGTTTCATCGACTGTCCACCACAAATCGGCACCTACACAACGAACAGACCCGCGGAGTTTGTATACTGCTATATATCATTCGCCATCTCGCGGTCGCTTACGAGTAACTCTCAGTGGATACTTCATCGCCGCCCTCACCTACGCCCAAAACTTGAGGGGTTGCCATATCCTAGTGTAGCATTTGTAAGGAGGCTAACTGTAGTGAAGGTATTGTTGGGTTCACCCAGGGGATTCTGTGCAGGCGTTGTGCGGGCGGTGGAAATTGTTGAATTAGCCTTGGAGCGACTTGGAAAACCCGTTTTTGTGCGCCATGAAATCGTCCATAATCCCTTCGTGGTGGATAGTTTGCGTCAGCGTGGAGCCGTTTTCGTCGAGGACCTATCCGAGGTCCCTGACAACCAAGTTGTCATCTTCAGTGCCCATGGCGTCTCGCCAAACGTTAGAATAGAGGCGAAAGCACGTGGCCTAAAGGTAATTGACGCCACGTGCCCTCTAGTCACCAAGGTTCATATCGAGGCGATAAAGTACAGCCAAGAGGGCTATACGATAATTCTCGTGGGACACAGAGACCATCCTGAAACTATCGGGACGGCTGGCGAAGTGCCAAGTAAGACCGTGATCGTAGAAACTGCCGAAGAAGCAAGAAACGTCGAAATACTGGAACAAGAAAAGATTGCAGTGCTCACACAAACTACGCTTAGCGTTGATGACACTAGCGCAATAATAGATGTCTTAAGACACCGCTTCCCCCATCTTGTAGTCAGAAACGATATTTGCTATGCGACCGCAAATCGCCAGTTAGCAGCAAAAACCTTGGCGCAGCAAGTGGATGTTATCCTCGTCATAGGTGCCCCCAACAGTTCGAACTGTAATAGGCTCAAAGAAGTGGTTCACGCGGCTGGAGTGCGAGCGTTTCTCGTGAATGGCCCTGACGAAGTAACCGAAGATCATCTGAAGGGGGCAGAGCGCATAGGGATTGTGTCAGGAGCGTCTACACCAGAAACTCTAGTCACCGCTGTTACCGAAAAATTAGCTCCACACGAAATCATTCCTGTCGAGGTCATAGAGGAAAATGTCAGGTTCTCCCTTCCGAGCGAGCTAAGGTAAACGCCGTCGGAGAGAGTGTCTGTCGTAGGAGTTACATGGAATTAGGCCGCATCGAGCAAGATCTCGAGCACGCGCTAAGCTCGCGCCTCGACGGCGACGTCCATTTTGATGCTTATAGCCGCGCGCTCTACAACACAGACGCTTCTATATACCAGATCGAACCACTCGGTGTCATTTTCCCTAAAGATGCTGATGATGTTTCCAAAGCCGTCCGCTTAGCATACAAGGAACGTGTAGCAATTCTTCCACGTGGAGCTGGCACATCCCTTTCTGGGCAAACTGTCAACAACGCTATCGTCATAGACACTTCAAAATACATGCGAGACGTGTGGCAGATTAACCCTGAAGAGAGATGGGCTTGGGTCGGACCAGGCCTAGTCATAGACGATCTCAACAAGGCTGCTAAAGCGCATGGCCTGAAATTTGCTCCAGACCCGTCCACAGTTAACCGTGCAACCGTAGGTGGCGCGATCGGTAACAATTCCTGCGGGGCACATTCCATCTTATATGGGAAGACGCTTGATCACGTATTGGAACTTGAGACCGTCCTCTCAGATGGATCTGTCACTAGGCTGGGCCCCTTGACTCCCGTTGAACTTGGCATGAAATTAAGTTGCCCCGGGCTAGAAAGTGATATCCACAGACAGGCACCTCTAATTGCTAAGCTGCAGCGAGAGGAAATCGACTTGCGGTTCCCTCGGATCCAGCGCCGCGTTTCCGGATATAACTTAGACGAATTACTGAAAGAACCCCTTAATCTCTCCCGTGTAATCGTCGGATCCGAAGGAACCTTGGCGTTCATTACCGCTGCTAAAGTCAACTTGGTCCCTATCCCCAAAGCCACCGGGTTAGCGGTGTTCCATTTCTCTTCGATAGTGCAAGCAATGGAAGCAACCGTTGCCCTTCTAGACGCCAACGTCTCAGCTATAGAGCTTGTCGATAATAGAATCTTAGATGCTGCACGAACCAACCTCTCGCTGGCAAATCGCATGGGCTTCGTCCAAGGGAACCCAAAGGCGCTTCTCATTGTAGAAACCACCGGGGATTCCATCCCGGAGGCGCAAGCTGCACTAAACCACGCAGTCACACTTGCAAAGAGAGCGGTTCCCGATTGTATACCCACGCCAATCCATGACCCAAAGACACAATCCACCGTGTGGGAAGTGCGACAAGCAGGGCTAGGGCTACTTATGGGGGTTCGCGGGGATGAAAAACCAATCCCTTTCGTAGAAGATACCGCTGTCGCTCCAGAAAAGTTGCCGGACTATGTGCGTCGTTTTGAAGAGATTGTCCATTCAAACGAGACCACAGCAGCCTATTACGGACACGCTAGCGCAGGATGCCTGCACATCCGACCACTAATAAACCTAAAGAAACAGTCCGGCGTAAAACGCATGGTTCAAATAGCGGAGGATGTCGCGGATCTAGTGCTCGAGTTCGGCGGCTCCCTTTCTGGAGAACATGGCGACGGAATCGTCCGCGGAACATTTACTGAAAAGATGTTCGGCCCGACTCTTTACCAAGCCTTCCGTGATTTAAAGCTGCTCTTTGACCCAAGACGCATCCTAAACCCAGGAAAAATCATAGATTGCCCCCCAATGACGGCGAACCTGCGTATAGGCCCCATGTACAAGCCCACTAACATCTCGACGACCCTCGACTTTTCTCGAGAATCAGGCTTCGCATCCGCGGTGGAACAATGCAATGGCCAAGGAGCTTGCCGAAAAACATCCAGCGGCGCGATGTGCCCTTCATATATGGCCACGCGTGACGAAGAGCATTCCACACGGGGTCGCGCGAACCTTCTGCGCGCGGTCTTGACCCGATTGCTTCCCGCAGAACAGTTCACAAGCAAACGCCTGCATAAAGCACTGGATCTCTGCCTTGAGTGCAAGGCGTGTAAAGCTGAGTGTCCTTCCGGTGTAGACATGGCGAAATTAAAATTTGAATTCCTTTCACATTACAACAGGGCTAACGGAGTACCGCTGCGGTCACGGCTTTTTGCAGATATCGCCCGTCTAAATCGCATTGGATGCCGTCTGGCACCGTTTTCGAACTGGCTGATGCTGCTTCCGCCGACCAGGTGGCTTCTCACTCGAATCGGTATCCATCCCAAGCGCAAACTCCCTAGATTCGCTCGACAGACGTTCTCAAAATGGTTCCAAGACCACCGCCGCGATGGAAAAGCAGGAACACGAGGCGAAGTGATCCTCTTCCATGACACGTTCACAGAGGGAAACTACCCAACAGCCGGGATCGCTGCGACACGGTTACTTGAAAAAGCTGGCTTTCTAGTTTCTCTACCCCCTCGTGCATGCTGCGGCAGGCCCATGATCTCAAAAGGCATGCTAGAGGACGCACGCATGAATGCAAGACACAACGTCGACCTGCTCTTCGAATACGTAGCGAAAGGGATTCCTATAATTGGAACAGAGCCTTCCTGTATTCTGACCCTCCGGGATGAATATCCCGACTTACTTCCCCGAGACGAGAAAGTGCTCGCAGTAGCAAAGCACAGTTTTCTACTAGACGAGTTCCTAGCGGATTTGTCCAAGAAGGGCGAACTAGACTTACAGTTCCGCGAACAGCCAGAAACAGAAACTGTCCTGTTCCACGGACATTGCCATCAAAAAGCACTTGTGGGACTACAAGACTCTCTACAACTGTTAGGGTTAGTTCCTCAGGTAAATGTAAAACCCTTAGATGCCGGATGCTGCGGAATGGCTGGCGCCTTTGGCTTCGAGAAAGAACACTACGATATCTCCATGCAAATTGGAGAGCGGATCTTGTTTCCGACTATAAGAGATAATCCCACCGCGACCGTCATAATAAGCGGCACCTCGTGCCGACAACAGATAGAACACGGAGTCGGAATCAAAGCCACGCATCTCAGCGAGTTTCTGGCCCACGCTCTGGTCGACTAATAACTTAGAGCGGTAAGCTGAACCGAGTGAGACTTAAACGAAATGGGCAAACAAACCAGCACGTCCTTATCATTACACCCGCCTGAAATCGTCATGGGCACGTGGGCATGGGGCGATCGGTGGGTATGGGGCTACAAAAGTTCACAGGACAATATTCTCCATGCTACATTTACACACAGCGTAGAGAAAGGAGTGCGATTCTTCGATACTGCAGAGGTATACGGTCCCTGGAAATCTGAACGTTTAATCGGAACATTTGCAAAACATTCGCCCACACCTATCCAGATCGCCACAAAATTTATGCCATTACCATGGCGACTCACAAGAACAAGCCTGTTGAAAGCTTTAAAAGGGAGTCTGGCGCGACTTGGGGTACCGTCAGTCGATCTGTACCAAATCCACTTTCCTATACCACCAATTAGCGTCGAAACATGGATGGAGGCCATGGTAGAAGCTGTCGCTGCAGGGTTGACCCAGAACGTTGGAGTATCGAACTATGACGTCCATCGGATGTATCGAGCCCACACTGTTCTAAATCGTAACGACATCTCATTGTTCTCTAACCAAGTCGAATACAGCCTTTTACAGAAACGCCCTGAGCACTCTGGGCTTCTTAAAGAGTGTCGTGAAATCGGTACAGTTTTGCTCGCTTATAGCCCCTTAGCTCAAGGAGTCTTAACCGGCAAGTACTCCTCAAGCAATCCCCCTCCAGGATGGCGCAGGCTGTTCAAGACGCCTCGTATGCTTGATCGTATACAACCGTTGTTGGACCTTATGCGTGAAATCGGATCACGCTACACTGGTGTAACGCTCGCCCAAATCGCTCTCAACTGGTGCATCTGTAAGGGTGTAATCCCAATACCAGGCGCGAAAACACCAGAGCAGGCAATTGAGAATGCCGGTGCAACCGGTTGGAGGATGACTGACCAGGAAGTCAACGCCCTAGCTGAAATGAGTGATTGGGTCCACGCCAACTAAGTGAATGTGGTCTTAGAGCTCCATTCATCGAGCGGTACCCTTTTTTATTAAGTCTGAAGGTATAATACTACCACGCTCCGAAGCTCACCCATTCAGAAATGAGGCAACGTGGGTTCCTTGTCTCTAATGAGTTGGATCACCAAGCGCCGTATCAAAGAATCTTACGGGCTGTTAGTCGCGGCTGCTTCAGGCGTCTTATTAGCAGTAACTATGATTGCTGCAACGCTAATTCATTCCAACACGATGGCGACGGCCGGATTGAACTACTCGCTTGAGCGCAATACCTCACAGGCGGCCCTAAACTTCCATATTGTGGTCCCAGATCGACCATTAGGCCCCGCAGATTATGCCCATCTTGACTCTCGTGTTACCCAAGCCTTGGATGAACATATCGGATGGCTGATTGATACTCATCACAGGGCTGGGCAATCTCCCCTGTTTCCCTCAGCGCCCGACGTGGACTCTTCTGACCCAAGTCTGCCCGGCGCAGACAGCTATGTCTTCTTCAGAGAGGGATTTTTGGATCATGCCAGACTCACAGCAGGCAATGCGCCCAGCGAAACAGTTACAGAAGATGCGGACGGGAATCTCCATGTCCAAGCTATAGTCGGATTAGAAGTGGCGTCTAGCAGCCTCAACCTAATTCCGGGTAAAGAGATTTATCTCGCACCAATGGGTCTGAATAACCCAAGCAAGATAGCAGTTGAGATTGTCGGCGTCGCTGAACCCCGCGATCCAGAATCTTCATATTGGTTTGGTGACTTATCAAAATTCAAACTAGGTTCGGAAGGAACCCGATTAGTTGTCCCATTGTATATCCCCAGACAAGCCTTAATCGATGGGATTGGGAAGAAGTATCCGATGCTATTGGGATACTACCAATGGTTCGCAACATTAGATCTAGAGGACTTGGAACCCAGAAACCTAAGTGATATCGAGAGAGCAAGTCAGGCTCTTGAATCTGACCTTAATCAAGCTTTTCCACGTTCACTCGCTTTAAGCGCCTTGGAAAACGCTATCTCAGACTATAAACGCAATCTAAATCTCGCCAATGTCCCCCTATATCTCTTCACCTCTTTAGTAACAGGCGTGACCATATATTTTCTTGTTATAGTCACCCGGTCGCTCGCACGATCCAGAGAAAGAGAGATAGGCCTGCTTCGAAGCCGGGGAGCATCTCGCAACCAAATCGCAACACTGCTCGGACTGGGAGAAGGCCTTTTAGTCTCTATTCCAGCCGCAACACTTGGCCCACTAGCTGGGTGGGGCTTGTCTGGATTTCTTCCGGTAGGTGGCGGGCCATCAGAAACCACCACGATCCCTCTCACGTTTACCCCATTCATTGTGGGCGGTATTTCATCTCTCATCTGTATCGGGATGTTCATAGCATCCAGCTTCGCGCTAACAGGCCGAAGCACTGTAACACTAGCCCGTACCCGTGATCTCACTCATCAACCTGCGGGGCGCTTACGCCCCGCACTGGAATTCTTGGTGTTTTGTGCCGTAGTTCTTGTTTGGTGGCAGATCCAAGGACGCGGAGGCTTTTTAACCCAAGAACTGTTGGGGGATGGATTGGATGTGGATTTATCACTGCTCCTAGGTCCTGGATTAGCTCTCCTTGCATCGGGACTTCTAGTTTCTCGGATACTGCCTATTTTGATGCGTACGATAGGACGCCCATTAACCCTGTTGAAATGGTCTTGGATAGGCCATGGGCTGACACGCCTATCACGAACATCTCCATCTTGGGAAGGATTGACTGTTCTTATCATGGTATCGACCGCGTTGGCAGTGTTCGGAAGCACACTCTACTCGAGTATGTCGATGAGTGAAGCCGATCAGACTAGATATGAGATTGGAGGGGAAGTTGTCGTTGCCGATTGGCGGTCATTAGGATTGCCATTATCTACTGTCGATCAAAAAAAACTACTCAATGCAATACCGGAAGTGGCCACTGTAACTCCCGTGCTTCGTGGCTCCTTAGGAGTCGAAGGAGAATCCGGCGCTTTCGATGTTTCGCTCGTAGCTCTGGACCCATCCTCTGCACAAGACTCGCTGTGGTTCCGTTCAGACTTCTCAGACACAAAACTCGCAACCCTTTTCAGCCATCTTCAGACGCCTGTCCGCCCTCGAGAACCGATGATGTTACCCGAAAGAGCGAACCTCCTTGGACTATGGGTCAACCCAGAAGAGGGTATCCCTTTCCATAATCTCTGGGTTGCAATCAGGGATACAAATGGGCTTATGGAAAATATTCGCCTAGGTGAAGTGCATGCTGCAGGTTGGACTTACTTTGAAGGAGAGATACCAGTCAGGCCGTACCTTAATCCTCCGTATTCTATACAAGCTATCTATATTAGTGGCCCGCAATTTACTTCAAATGCCTTCAAAGAGGGAACCATCGCGATCGACGACATCTCTGTAGGTGTTGGAGAAGCTAAATTCCTTTTGGAAGGCTTCGAGGCTCCTAAAGGCTGGGAGGCTTTGCCAAAGGTCGGTGCCCAGAACGACATCGTGAGCTTGGATCCGAGTGCTGCACATTCGGGTGACATAGGAATCCGGTTCTCCTGGTCAGAATCTATATCAGGTGAACTACGCGGCATTTTCATAGCTCCAGCACCCCTGCCTTTACCGGCAGTCGGAGGTTCGGCGTTTAACGAAGGCGAGTTGATGGTAGGCAAAATTGGCGGAAGCCCGACGCCAATCGCGATCCGTTCAATCTTTAACCAATTTCCTACCCTCTATCCAGACTCTGGCCCTGTCGCTATCGTCAACCTCGAGCACTTCAACTCCTACCGTGAAAGCTTGCCCTCGGCTAACACAATTAAACCCGATGAGTTTTGGCTCGGACTAAAATCAGATGCCGACATACCCAGTGCAAAGTTAGCCCTCGAAGAACTTACCGGGGGCCTCGCAAGTATCCGCTTCCGTGAAGACGAGGTCCGCATCGCTCGAGAGGACCCACTTTCCGGTGGAGCGTTAGCAGGAATTTCCTGGCTCGCTTTGGGAACTCTTATGGGAATCGCTTTCCTAGGGCTGATCGTATATGCGTGGATAGGCATAAAGGAATCCCGCTCTGAATTCGGTTTGCTACTCGCCCTCGGCCTATCCAAGATGCAATTGCGAATTCTGGTCATGATTGAGCATGTACTTCTGGCTGGAATGGGTTTGTTCTTAGGATCCTTGCTAGGCTCTGTGTTGAGTAACTGGGTGCTACAATACCTTGATGTGTCTAGCGGAGGACGTTCCGTGATGCCCCCCATGGAGATCGTCACCAATCCGACTCTTGCTACCCTAGCCTATGGCGCGGTCGTGGGTGCAACGGTCGTCATCACGCTAGTAACTTCCGTCTACCTAACTACGATTCGCGTCCATGAATCCCTTCGATTCGAGGAGTAAATTTTGATTGTTCGGATCAGAGCCTAATGAAGGAACGAAAACCACGATGAGTTTTGTCAGCCTCATCCGAATGGGTGTTTTAATCGCCTTACGCCGGACCGCAGCGGATTGGCGACTTCAGTCTGCTGCAGGGTTTGGAATGGTGCTTGCAGTGGCCCTAATGGCCGCCTCGGTAATTTATTCAAACGCTTTGAGAGAAACAGCCCTCGACTATACGTTGCGGACCGCCGAAAGGGATTCACTCCATCTAGTCATCAGTGAATCCCACGCCCTGGACAGTGATCTCTTTCAGGCCACGAATGAGATAGTTGTAGAGCGAATCAGCAAACGCCTTTCTCCTTATATTGACGGATCCGCGCTCCAAATCGAAACATCTACAATAATGTACAGTGGGCTGCCGCAATTCGATAATCCCGCATCTGGTAAACCCCATCGAGGCCCCGTATATTCTCTCAAAGACGTCCAAGAACATCTGCGGGTCATAGAAGGCAGGCTTCCGTCCTCGGAATCTGATGCCTTAGAAGTTGTAACCGACCTTCAAGGAGCAACAGCTCTGGGTCTGGCTGTGGGCGATCGATTCCACGCACTTCCCGCGGTAGCAGACGGTGTACAGCCTCTGTCGATTCAGCTCACAGGCCTTATAGAACCCATCGACCCAGAAGCAACGATCTGGAGGCTGGGTTTTGCCAGCAGATCGACACGGACTGATAAAGAATGGATTACTCTCCCACTTTATGCTGACGGCAAAGCACTGTTCGATACAATGGGAACAGCCTTCCCCAACCTCTACACCAACTATCGATGGACATTCTTTGTTGATCATGAGGGCCTGCGTGCCGTAGAAGCAGCACGATTGAAATCCCTGCTCCCTGAAATTCGCCGTCACGTGTTTGTTTTCCTCTCAATCCCCTCGTGGACAACAGGAATCGAAGCAGTTCTTGACCGCTTCGTTTTCCTTCTAACGCTGGCGCGTATTCCTCTCTTCTTGCTCGTATTCCTAGCCATCGGTGTCCTCTTATACTATTTATTCCTCATCGCTGGGTTGATGGGGCGCATCCGTGCTTCAGAAGTGGCGGTCTTTCGCAGCAGAGGGGCCTCTGGCCCCCAAGTCGGCTTCCTGATACTACTTGAGGGCCTCCTCCTAGCCGCTCCCGCAGTAATAATCGGCCCGTTTCTCGCTCAAGGCCTAGTACTGCTAACGGGCCGATTCTTCTCTGGTAGCTCGAGTACTAGCTTGTCATTCGTGACGCTCTCTCCGGAAGTTTTCTTGCTGGGAGCCGTTGGAGCACTATTAGGCGTCGCTGTGTTGACAGCAACGACACTTGGCTCTTCTCGCCACGGGATTATTGAGTTCGGCCGAGCAGAGGCCAGGCCACCCGACAAAATGCTCCTCCACCGCTACTATTTGGACTTCGCACTATTAGGCTTCATGGCTTTCCTATGGTGGCAACTTAAGAGCCGCAATTCAGTCCTCATCCAGCCCTTGGAAAATTCCGAGGTCCAAATCGATATTACCTTGCTTCTTGGACCGGTCTTGGGAACGTTAGCAGTTGGGCTGGTACTTCTTAGGATTTTCCCCGTCTCGATGCGAATATTTGCGTGGCTCACTGAGCCATGGGGTCCAGTCTGGCTAATCCAAGGAATTCGACGGGTCGCTCGCGATCCGGTGCCTGCCGGCTCACTACTAGTGCTCGTAGGACTCGCAACTTCTCTGGGCGTCTTAAGTTCGGCATTTATCACTACTCTAGAACGGAGCCAGGAAGAACGAGCACGGTACCAAGCTGGTGCAGACTTCCGTATAGAACATAACTTAGGATTTCATCTCGCCAGTGGAAGAAGTCCAGCAGCCACATTGATGGATGATGCCCCATCCGGTGTTAGTGCTACCGATACTTTAAGACTCTCCGTCACGGCTATGACGGCGGGATTCGGACGGGGCGCGGATTTGTTAGCTGTAGACCGTGATAGGCTAGGAACAGTCGCATGGTCACGTCCAGATTTCTCCGATGGGAACCCTCTACCCTCTACGCTGTCAAAGCTGGCGCCGACCGAGTTGCCCCAAGGTATGACCCTGCCGAAAGACACGCCGGGACTAAGCATCTGGGTCGCGCCGGGGAACGTGCCTAGGAACACATACTTGAGAGCACGCCTAGAGGATAGTACCGGAGCATTCTTCAACGCAACCTTCATACAATCGAACAAGTATGACGACTACAATGAAGCACGCTCGAAGTCGCTCGCAGGACAAGGTTGGCGTCAACTTCACGCACCTTTCCCCATTCGTCCATACGAAACCTGGAGAGGGAGAGGACCACAACCACCATTGTTAGAACCTCCGTTCACACTTCACACACTCTGGATTAACCTTCAACAAGGTGGAACGACTAGTGGGGCCCTATTCCTTGACCTTCTACAAGCAGATTTGCACACTGGGCCCATAGATGTAGCCTCTTTCCAAGAATTAGGAGCCTGGCACCCTCTAGAGAACCCTGCCTCGCCAGGCCTTTCAGCTCTTGAAGTGAGTCAAAGCGTCGGGCGCAACTCAAGAAAGAGTCTTAGCTTCACGTGGGGACCAGGCAATGCCCCCATGAGAGGCATCCAAGTCGGACCACCTGGGTCACCTATTCCTTCATTGGCTAGTAAGAGTTTTCTCATGGCTAACGAGGTACAGATTGGTGATAGCATCACCGTTATGCTCGACTCAACCCCAGTCCCCGTCACGCTCGTGGACAAGATCGATTATTTTCCAACTGTAGATCCTCGAACCACAGAATTTCTTGTGGTTGATATCTATGCCTTACTTCAACATGCAAACGTACAGACAGTACGGCGTCTCAGGCCACAGGGGGAGCTATGGGTCCGTGATGGAAGCGGAACGCTTACTCTAAGCAACATCGAAAGTTCCGTTCTTAACATGCGTGGCACTATTGGAGCAACCTACGACTCAAAGGCGCTTATCCAAGCTAGAACCTCGGACCCGCTCTTAACAGCTGGTTGGGCGGGACTCTTGGCTTTGTCCTTCCTGACCGTAGTCCTAGCTAGTTCATCAGGGCTGATCCTCTATACTTATATCGATGCCCGGGAAAGACAAGGAGAATTCGCAATGCTCCGCAGCCTTGGATTCTCTAACATGCAAGTTAACGGGGTGGTGTGGTTTAACTTGACTTTAGTAGTCTGTTTGGGGCTCGCAATCGGGACATGGGGAGGACAATGGCTTGGCGCAATCCTTCTCCCGTTACTAGAAGTTGCAGAGGGAGGGAAAAGGGTCACACCGCCAATGATCCTCGAGACCAACTGGTCAGCATTGTTAGTGGCTTACAGCGTTCTCGGCGCAGCAACAGCTGTTACTATCCTCGCCTTAGCCTGGTCGATCTCTAAGATGGAACTTCAACGCGTAATGCGTGTACAAGGTGGATAAATGATGCCAACTATTCAACAACAAGATCCATTCATTGAATGCCGCGATGTCTTCAAATTCTACGAACGCGCCGGGATGGAAGTCGTCGCTCTCCGAGGGCTGGACTTAGAGGTCCAGCGGGGAGAATTCCTAGCAATTATCGGTGCGAGCGGTTCAGGAAAAAGCACGTTAATGAACATCCTTTCAGGGCTCGACATACCTTCAGCCGGATCCGCAAGGGTAGGCGATCGGGACCTCCTCACACTGAAGGAGAAGGACCAAGTAGAATATCGCCGATCAGAAGTCGGCTTTATCTGGCAGGCAACTGCTCGCAACTTGGTATCCTACCTCACGGCCCGAGACAATGTAGAGTTGCCAATGGCGATCACGGGTATACCAGCTACTCAACGCCATGATCGGGCGATGGAACTGCTCTCTACCGTGGGGCTCGCAGAAAAGACACAAAGATTCATCCACCAATTGTCCGGCGGAGAGCAACAAAGAGTCGCGCTTGCTGTCGCTCTGGCAAATAAGCCGCCGCTCCTTTTGGCAGACGAGCCCACAGGGGAATTAGACACGAAAACTGCCGAGGAAGTCCTAACTGCAATGCAGGCGCTCTGTCATAGCCAAGGCGTAACTATCATCATGGTTACGCACTATACGGGCGTAGCACCGTTTGTCCACCGGATCGTACAAATCCGAGATGGCCGAATCGCAGCTGAGACTGTGATGGAGCCTACATATCAAAATCGTGGCGATACCGTTCAGGAAGAGTATCTTGTAGTAGATCAAGTCGGGCGCCTCCAACTACCCAGAGCCGCAATGGAACGCATGAAAATACGCGGCAGGATACGTCTGATTGAACACGATAATGGGGCTCTTATAATCCCTCCCGGAGGCAATTCATGAGTGAATCAGTAATCGTTTCGGCAACGGACGTCGAGCGGATTTTTGACTCGGGTGGGCAGAGAAACGTCGCTCTCCGAGGCGTTAATCTGGACGTGAAAAAGGGCGAGTTCGTCGCCATCATGGGGCGCTCCGGCTCAGGAAAAACTACATTGCTGAACATCCTTGGAGGTCTAGACCTTCCTACCTCAGGACGAGTGCTATTTGACGGGATGGATCTTAGCCAGGCTCGTGAAAAAGATCTCACAAATCTCCGACGACACCGAGTCGGATACATTTTCCAGATGTACGGGCTTCTTCCAATTCTTTCTGCTTACGAAAATGTGGAGTTGTCTCTACGGATCAATGGCACACCCCGTCGTGATAGGCGCGAACTCGCTATCCAAGCATTGGAATTGACAGGGCTCGGTTCAAGAATCCACCATCGACCATACGAACTCTCAGGTGGGGAGCAAAGGCGCGTCGCGATTGCAAGATCTTTGGCTGTTCGGCCACCAGTGCTCCTCGCTGATGAACCTACAGGTGACTTAGACTCAGGAACTGGCTCCGGTATTATAAATGTCCTAAAAGAAATCGTCTCGAACCAAGGTATCACCATTATCTCCACTACACATGAACCTAACCTAGCGGCCGCTGCTGACCGCGTTCTCCATATGGCGGACGGGCAATTCATTGATACACCTTCATAACACCCAAAGCATTTCACAGCCGAGGTATAGAGGAGCCCCCAGATGGGGAGACTTGACGGCAAAGTAGCAATTGTAACCGGATCCAGCCGAGGTATTGGGGTAGAGATCGCTCGACTACTGGCGTCCGAAGGTGCGAGCGTCATTTGCACAGCTAGAACAGAATTTGAAGGTGACCATCAACTGCAGGGTTCATTGGAATCAACAGTGAAGGCAATTAACGCTCAGGGATTTGAGGCGACGGCCGTAAGAGCGAATATTGCGAACCCTGAAGACTGTGAGCGACTAATCAAAGCAGCGCGAGACCGCTACGGACAAATCGACATACTTATCAATAATGCCGCACTAGCGTACTTTCGCCCGATCATGGAATACCCCACTTCCCGCTGGTTAAAGACTTGGGAAGTCAATATGCACGCCCCATTCCTTTTGAGCCAACTGGTAATCCCCGATATGAAGAAGGGTGGGAGCATCATCAACATTTCTTCCGTAGCGTCAGTAGGCCCTGGCGCTGGCCCCTACACTGTCCCTCCTCTATATCCGGGGAGTACCGCCTACGGTGCACAGAAAGCCGCCTTAGAGCGGTTTACCCAGGGCCTGGCACAAGAGGTTTCACATCTTGGAATATCCGTAAGCTGTGTGTCTCCTTCCCAAGTAGTCGCGACACCAGGGACGATTTATCACGGTCTCGTCACCGGCCTTGAAGACCCCCAAGGAGAACCACCTAGTTTCTTGGCCCAGGCAACACTCATCTTGGCCACAGAACACCATGACCGCGTGACGGGTCGTGTAGTCTACAGCCAAGAACTCCTTCGCGAATACGGCTTATTGCCCGGAGCATCTTGTGAGATACCTTGACCCGTTCGAGAACGATGGCCTTCCTAAAATGATTGCGGGGACCTGTGGATAGTAGAGCCAGTAAACTGAGGCCGGGCGATAAAGCACCTCATTTCATGCTTTCGTCCGTATACGGTGAATTCTTTTCCTTAACCGCTCTCGTCCGAGAGCGACAAGCTACTGTTCTGGTATTCTTGAGAGGTATTTTCTGACCCTATTCCCGTCGTCACATTCGTCAGTTGGCGAATCATTATCCGGACTTCCAAGCTATTCGGGCTGAAGTGGTCGCTATTACACCAGATGACGAAGGCCTCGTCCGATCATACCTCCAAGAAAACCCGATCCCATTTCATTGTTTGCCCGACCCTGACAAGGAAGTATTTAATCTCTATGGTGTTCCTTCAAGCGTTTTCTCTCTAGGCCAGAGACCAGGCGTATTCGTCATTGACCCTGATCAGGCGATCAGATTCAGACACGTCGGCTCTCAACAGTGGAATATCCCACATACTGAGAAACTACTAGACATTTGCAGACCATTATAAGCAACTCATCCTGGAGGGCAGTGGAATCGGTATAGGCCTGACCCCCAGCCAAAAAATCTACCCCTATAAACTAGAGGCGTATGTCCAACAGAGGGCAAAGCTTCCATCAGTTACTTAAATTACATCGGGGAAACTTTACTTCAGTCTAGCTTATTTAACTTGAGCAGTTTAGTGTTCGCCTTTCAACAATAGGCGGATAACGGGGCTTAATTCGACTTCGCAATGCTTGAGCGAATTAAGCAAAAGTGCCAAATAATCCCTTATCGATCCTTCCACACCTTCCGATCCTTGGCGACTTCCGCGAAAGGACGTCCGTTCGCAACTTGCGCAAGAGCCCAGACCTCCCACTGACCTAGCTCAATAGCTGCCTCTAGTTGGGCTTCGGCATCCTTAACCGAGGCAACGATCACCCCATTCTCGTCTCCAAGAACGAGATCTCCAGGATTGACAGTAACGCTCCCAACAACAACCGGCACATTGACACCCCCAGCTACTGGACCTTGCCCTTTGGGAAGCTGGGCGACTACCCCTCGACTAAAAACGGGGAATTTCAAACGTTCCAAACCATCACGATCTGTTACCAGACCATCTACCACCATGCCTGCTATACCTTTCTCAATCCATCCGTGAACTCCATAGTCTCCCATGACGGCATGTCGCATCTCTCCAGCTCGATCGATAACAAGCACGTCACCAGGCTGCGCGATTTCGACCGCTTTGCGAATAGCAGACATGTTATCTTGGGTAGTCTGAACAGTCAGTGCTGTGCCGACCAGCTTGATGGGCCGGAAAAGGGCCTGGATACCTGGGTCTAGAGCGGTATCGAGAAAATGTCCCAGATTGGCAGCAGGAATCTTCTGATAGGCTTCAATTAGGCTCGACGGAACCATCGATGGATGGGGATTCACCGTAATCATAATAAACTCTCCTAACCCGATTGGAGGGATTTACTCTCGACGATAGCCCGCGCCCCAACAACTGTCAAGAGATCGCCGGTACCTTCCTAGGCGCGCAGGGACGGATTCCTAACTTCATCCGGCCGATCACCTTGACAGTCACAGCAATTGTTATCAATCTTGTATAGACCCGATTGAAGGAGGATCGAATGTATAGAACTGACATGTATGAAGGTATGATCGCGGAGACAGTTAGTATATCGGGCGCAAACAACGACATAATCTACGCTTATCTCGCAAGGCCTCTGGGCGAAGGGCCTTTCCCAGGGGTAGTTCTCGCACATCATATGCCTGGTTGGGACGAGTGGTACCGAGAAGCAACGCGCCGATATGCACATCATGGATATGTAGCCATCTGCCCGAATCTCTACCAGCGGGTCGGCCACGGATCCCCAGAAGATGTTGCCGCTAAGGCTCGCTCAGACGGAGGAATCCCAGACACACAGGCAGTGGGAGACTTAGAAGGCAGTATGCGGTACATCCGAGCATTGCCGAACGTCAGCACGAAGATCGGCATCTTCGGAACATGTTCCGGTGGGCGTCATGCATATCTAGCAGCCTGTAGAACCGATGGATTCGACGCTGTAGTAGATTGCTGGGGCGGGAATGTGGTCATGAAACCTGAGCAACTAACCTCCAACCAGCCAGTCGCTCCACTCGACCACACACGCGACTTGCAAGCTCCTCTTCTTGGCCTTTTTGGAGCTGAAGATCAAAGCCCGACACCGGCTCAAGTCGCGATCCACGAACAGGTTCTTAAAGAATACGGGAAGAGTTATGACTTCCACATGTACGAGGGAGCTGGGCACGGTTTCTTCTATTACGATCGAGCGCCATATCGCCAAGAACAGGCCGTAGACGGATGGAACAAAATATTTGCTTTTCTGGATAAACACCTGGGTGGGACTCATTAACAACCGTAGGAGAATAGAATGTGTACAATGATCGTGGAACAAGCTTTGATTGCTGGTAGCGGTCGCGGTCGCCACGGGTGGTTTCCACTCAAGGGTATCACTGTTTCCTATGATCACCCGTTCCATGCACCTTTAGACCACGCTATCAATATTGATTTCGTAAATGAAGACCAAGGGATAGATGCACGGGTCGCTGTGGAACTCACGCCAGCCTCCGCCAGAGCTCTTATCCAAACCATCGAGAATGCGCTAGACCGCGGGAGGCACGAGGGGCTAGTAAGCTAGATGCTTTTGAGCTGAACCTTCAGATGCACAATCTTTCCCGGGTAGACCCCATTAAGTTAAAGCATTGTGACCGGTAATATCACGTCCTATGATCAGAGAATGGATATCATAAGTTCCCTCATATGTATCGACGGTCTCAAGATTCAACATATGGCGGATTGCTGAGTAATCAGCGGTAATACCACTTGCGCCAAGAATTTCTCTTGCACTACGGGCAGCTTTCAACGCAGCCCGAACATTTTCTCGCTTAGCCAATGATACATGCGAATACGAGAGTTTCCCTTGATTCTTCAGGTTCCCCAGCTGCCACGCCAATAATAAGCCTTTCGTGTGATCCGCAACCATATCAACTAACTTTGCCTGCACAAGCTGCCGTGAGGCAATTGGCTTACCAAACGTTACTCGCTCCCGAGAAAATGCCAGAGCCTCCGTATACACGGCCTCCAAAGCACCCAATGCGCCCCAGGCAATACCATAGCGTGCCTGTGTAAGACAGGATAAGGGTGCACGCAACCCCTCAGCCTCTGGGAGAATATACGATCTCGCCACACGAACATCATCTAAAACCAATTCGCTCGTAATGGACGCTCGCATGCTTGCCTTTTTCTTGATTTTATTCGCTCTGAATCCAGGGGCGTCCGTCGGAACAATTACTCCTCGAACGACGTCATCGTCATCCTTAGCCCAAACAATCGCTAAATCAGCTATGTTTCCGTTGCTGATCCACATCTTGGTCCCATTCAGTACACAGACATCACCTTCGTATCGTAACCGCGCTTGCATAGCCATCGGGTCTGATCCACCTTCGTGTTCTGTTAATCCAAAACACCCAACAAGTTGACCAGCGGCTAAGCCCGGAAGATAGTTCTGCTTCTGCTCCATAGAACCATATCGATGAATCGGATACATTACGAGACTATTTTGAACACTTGCTAGACTCCGTAATCCGGAGTCAGCTCGCTCGAGCTCGTACATAAGTAAGCCATAGACAATTTCCCCCGCACCGCCACCACCGTATTCGGTGGGGAGATTGACCCCGAAGAACCCCCTTTCCCCGAATTGGCTTACGAGATGATCTGGCCAAATCTCTTGATCCCACCAACTCCCGATGTTCGGAATAACCTCTGCGTCAAGGAAAGCACGTGCCATCGCTTGGGATTGGAGTTCTTGCTCGGTAAATAATTCCGAGATCAAATATTTATCCAACATGCTGAACCTCTTCTCTACACTCTCTCGTTATTAAGATCACTCAAACGCTAGTAGTGATTGCTAGTATCGAAAGCAAATCAGAATACTTTTGCTAATCTTGCCGGCTCGCGTACAAGTACATTCATGAGCCGTGGCGACGCGGTCCCTCGAATACTTTAGCACCATTCAGCATTTGATTACAGGAAACCAAACAACAGCTAGATCGATTCGGCTAACTCGGGATATAATGAGACAGGCCCTTTCATAATATGATATCCATTCCATAGAGGGCAGTTTAGTATGAGAATCGGGGTCCCTTCAGAAGTCTTTCCTGGCGAGAACCGGGTAGCACTAGTTCCTGATGTTATCCCGTCTTTGCTTCAAGCCGGGGTAGAAGTCCTCATACAAAGGGGTGCGGGTAAGAACGCTCACGTGTCTGACGAGGAATTTACGGCATCGGGCGCAGTCATAATAGAGACGGTTGCGGATCTTTGGGAACAATCCAACGTGATCCTGAAGGTTCAACCACTCAGTCGTGAAGACCCCTCTGAGAGAGATCTGATACAGCCAGGTTCCGCTTTGATCGGACTGCTCCAGCCATCGGCAAATCCGGATCTAATCCAAATGCTGGCGGAAAAACGGGTAACAAGTTTCAGCCTCGACATGATCCCTAGGATCGCGAGAGCACAGAAGATGGACACCCTAAGCTCAATGGCTAGTATTGCGGGATATAAGGCCTCGTTAATCGCGGCTAACAGTTTAGGGAAATTTCTACCCATGATGATGACTGCAGCACAAACGGTCCGACCGGCTAAGGGCGTTATTCTTGGAGCAGGAGTCGCTGGACTTCAGGCAATTGCTACTGCTCGCCGCCTAGGAGCCGTCGTAAAAGCATTTGACGTGCGGGAAGCTGTCAAAGAGCAAGTCGAAAGCTTAGGAGCGACATTTGTGGGGACTAGCGCGGTGGATCGGGAAGCGGAGGACGCCCGTGGATACGCGAAGGAACTCTCCTCCGAATCACAGGAGCTACAGCTTGAGATCGTTACTGCTCTGGTCAGAGAGGCTGACTTCGTGATCACTACTGCGCTAATACCTGGAAAGCCGGCTCCACTTTTGATTACCGAGGATATGGTAAGGCAGATGCAGCCGGGGGCCGTGATCGTAGATATCGCAGCCGAGTCTGGGGGTAACTGTTCCTTAACACAGCCCAATACGAGAATAGAAGTCCACGGGATCACGATACACGGGCCAGTCAATCTCCCCAGTTCAATGCCAATCCATGCAAGCCAGATGTACGCACGAAACCTTTCCAGTTTTTTGTTGCATCTCTTAGAAGACGGAGAGCTCAAGCTGGACTTCTCAGACAGCATTACGCGAGAATGCTGTCTCACCCACGACGGGAATCTTATGTACGGAGTAGCAGATGCATGATCCCGCAGGAAACGCACATAGAGAGGTCTAGATCATGGAAGCTGGAATCATCGTAGCCCTCTACGTTTTTGTCTTATCCATATTCATTGGCTTCGAAGTTATCAACAAAGTGCCCCCCATCCTCCATACCCCTCTGATGTCTGGCGCTAATGCAATCTCGGGGATCACACTGATCGGTGCGCTGATGGTCGCCGGACCTGACAATGCGAATGTCAGCACCTCCCTCGGGCTTATAGCAGTCATCCTCGCCACTATCAATGTCGTAGGCGGATTTATGGTCACTGATCGTATGCTCAAGATGTTCCGTAAAACGTCAAAAAGACCAGAGTAATGATAGAACAGTTTGACACGTTAATTGCTTACTCATATCTCGCTGCAGCGGCCCTGTTCATACTCGGGCTCAAGCGCCTCGGGTCTCCAGCCACCGCTCGCTCTGGGAATTTGTTAGCAGCGCTTGGCATGTTGATAGCCGTCTCAATCACGCTGCTGGACCGTGACATCCTTCGTTACGAGTTGATCGTGATCGGTATAGCAGTAGGCTCAGTTATTGGCGCAATCTTGGCACGCACCATAAAGATGACCGCGATGCCTCAGATGGTAGCTATCTTCAATGGCGTTGGTGGGGCTGCATCAGCACTAATAGCCAGTTCTGAATTCCTTCGCCACTTCCATTCCGGAACAGCAATGCCCATGCACGTCTCCCTTACGATTGCACTCGGCACATTGATCGGAATAGTTACCTTTTCGGGGAGCATAGTAGCGTTTGGTAAGCTTCAAGATCTCATAGAAACTCGACCGGTAACTTTTCCACTGCAAAGATCCTTGAGTTTGGTACTATTCGCGAGCCTGGTTACGCTAACAGGATATCTCACAGTTGCTCCTGACAGCCTCTTCATGTTCATTGCTCTCGGTTCAATTTCCGCTCTACTAGGAATCCTACTCGTCATTCGTATCGGAGGGGCGGACATGCCAGTTGTTATCTCGCTCCTCAACTCCTACTCCGGTTTGGCGGCCGCGGCCGCCGGCTTCGCCTTAAACAACCTGATCCTAATCATCGCCGGAGCGTTTGTTGGAGCCGCAGGGATTATCTTGACACACATAATGACAACGGCCATGAACCGTTCATTAGCCAACGTAGTGTTTGGAGCGTTCGGCGCGGCAACCCCACCACAATCTAGCTTAAGTAATACAGACCAACAGCGCCCTGTCCATGACACAACAGCCGATGATGCCGGTATCCTCCTCGCTTACGCCAACTCAGTCATTTTTGTGCCAGGCTACGGCCTTGCGGTTGCTCAGGCCCAGCATCAAGTTAGAGAACTTGGCGAATTACTAGAAGATCGCGGGGTAGTAGTAAAATATGCAATCCACCCCGTTGCTGGCAGAATGCCCGGACATATGAATGTCCTGCTGGCCGAGGCGAATGTACCTTACGAGAAACTTTTTGACTTGGAACAAATCAACGACGAGTTCGCTAGAACAGATGTCACAGTCGTAATTGGGGCGAATGACGTCGTTAACCCAGCTGCTCGCAATGTGCCAGAAAGTCCGATTTTCGGCATGCCCATATTGAACGCTGATCATTCCAACCACGTTCTTGTACTAAAACGTAGCATGAACACAGGATTCGCGGGGATAGAAAACGATCTGTTTTATACTGACAATACACTCATGCTTTTCGGAGACGCGAGAGCATCGGTTACAAATCTCATCCAAGCAGTGAAAGCTAGCTAGAGAAGTTCCTTGCCCGCGGACGGCTGGCCACCCACTGACTCAGCTACATCAGGACATCTCGCGCCAAGCGTTCTTGCTATCGCGAGAGCCCCCTCAAAGTCTAGGTCCGGACGCCTGCAGCTCGACTTCCTCTCAACCGTGGGTCCAAAACATCACGCAGCCCGTCGCCAAGCATATTAAACCCGTAGACACAAAGTGCTAAACCAGCAGCCGGGGGCAGCGGCATCCACCACCCAGTCAGGAAGAGGTTCACAGTACTCGAAGCGACCATATTGCCCCACGTAGGCGTTTCTGGGCTAACCCCTAATCCAAGGAACGACAGCGAGGATTCCACTAAGATCGCGCCCCCGACACTGAGGCTAATAATAACGATGTATAGAGCAACCAGGTTCGGCAACACATGGCGCACTAGTATTCTCGGCGCCGACGCCCCAATAGCTCGAGCCGACTCAACATAGTTTGTTTCTTTGATTTGGAGAACCCTGGACCGAATCACCCGGATGGACCCTGGAATCAAACCAATGGTGATTGCGAAGGTCACGGTCCACGGACCTGGTTCGAACATTGCTACCCAAAAAAGCGCAATGATCAAGCCGGGGAAAGCAATGAGCGCATCCACTACCCGCTGAGCAAGCAAATCAATTGGTCCCCCAAAATATGCAGTGAACATCGCGACCGTCAAGGCGATGGTCTTCCCGATCAAAACAGCAACGACGCCAATCCTCATTGAATTACGCGTGGCCCAAAGGGTCCGACTCATAATGTCACGGCCGAGTTCGTCGGTGCCAACCAAGAAAGTCCAACTTGGGCTGAGATGGGGTTGTCCCGCAAATCGAAATGGGTCATGCGGTGCTATGACCCCTGGGATAACCGCAACCACGAACATAAACAGGAGGATAAAAGCCCCCATCGCTCCGAGAGGCTTGGTTTGAATAAATTTACCCATCCCTCTCGCCGCCCGGTTGGCGCGCGCCCCAATGGTGGGGGCCACGAACAAGGATGTCGGTGTCGTCGTCACTATCAAACCTCTCGATATAAAATCTTGCTACGTGTATCTTATTCTCGGATCGATCCATCCGTATGCTATATCCGTGAGCAGGTTAATGACCATAACCGCTGCACCGATCGCGATAACCATGCTCTGCAGCATTGCATAATCCCTACTCGATGCTGCTTCTCGAATAGTCCTTCCTAACCCTGGAACCTCGAATACTGATTCGGTGATCACCGTACCAGAGATCAATCCTCCAATACTAAGTCCCGTCGTCGTGACAACCGGAAGCAATGCGTTCCTCAACGCATGCCGGAACACAACCAAGCGGTCGCGAAGCCCTTTTGCGCGTGCTGTCCGGATATAATCCTCCCGGATTACCTCCAGCATTTCAGATCGCACCAACCTCATATACGGCGCGGATGCCGCGACGATCAACACAATCGCCGGCCAAGCCATCTTTTTCATGTTCCGAGACGGGTCTTCGAAGAAGGAAACATATCCGATCTCTGGCATCCAACCGAAAATCCCGACAAGGAGAATCAATAACAACGCGGCAACGACGAACACCGGCAAGGTGATCCCGGTAATAGCGATCATCCTGAGCGTGTAATCCACGCGAGTGTCTTGTTTATATGCGGAAAAGACACCCAGCGGAATACCTATCGAAACACCACCGATGACCGCGAAAATCATGAGCTGGAAGGATGGGTGCCATCGCTCTTTCAATACTTGAGTGACTGGTTTGTTGTAACGGAAAGAGTGACCCAAGTCTCCTCGAAGCATATGTCCGAGCCAATCAAGATATTGCACGTGGATAGGCCGAGTAAGCCCCAACTCTTCACGAAGTTGCTGTGCCCGCGCGGCCTGGAGGCTGCTGGCCATATCTTCCGCGAAAATGGCATCTACAGTGTCCCCGGGGATCGCACGGAGCATCATGAAAAAAATCAGCGACAAGAAGAGAAGCGTGACAGGTATCAGGATAAGACGCCTGATAATATATTGTCTCATCCATAACCTCCCTTAAAGAAGCTGCATCCCCCGGACCTTGCGCTCAAGGATCCGGGGGATGTCGCTAGTTCTCTATATTGTCATACCAGACTTAAGATACACGCTTTTCCGTAAAGCTTTACTTGCCGTCGATCCAAACGTGCTTCAAGTCTTCGTTAGACATTGAGTTCGGACCAGGATACCAGTTCTTCACATAGTTGTAGAACATTCTCTGTGTAGCTGGCCACCCGATACTGAGCATCGGAATTTCCGGCTCGTTGATGATCCGCTCAATGTTTCTGGCCTCTTCCTGTGCTTTCTTGTCATCCATCGCACGTTCGTAGCGATAGTAGACTTCATCCATTCGTTCCTGACCAGGGAAGTACCAACCTCGCCCGCCAAGACCAGCACCGAATGAAAGCAAGCTCACAGCATATGGGTCTAGTGGCCCGTCTACTGACGCATATAGATTCTCACGAGTCATGTGCCAGCGTCCTTCTCGGATTTCAGCCATATAAACGCCATATTCCTTGAGTTGCGCTTCCATGTTGAAGCCTACCTCACGCATACCCTGAACGGCGACTGTCCACATCTCAAAGCCCATTCCCGGCTCACCAAGTCCGAGCTCGTAAGTGAAGTCAGCGGTTCCACCTGGGAACGCTTCGGCCATCAACGCTTTGGCTCGTTCGACATCCGCCGCACGTTGCTGCGGATCTCGACTTCGGCCTGGGAATGTCTGGAATTCAGCATCCCCAATACAGTACTTGGGATACCAGTCACAGTTGACAGTCCTGCCAGGAAGTCCGCGGCCTTGATCAGGAATATCGTACATATCGTACACGGGGATCGAAAGCCGTAATGCTTCTCGGGCCTTCGGGTTGTCAAATGGAGGAATTTCCCAGTTCACAAAGTAATGTGTGAACAAGCCACGGCTCGCATCGATCGCAGACAGCTTGTCCGCACCAACTCGGGAGATCATCGCATCAGCTTCAGTCTTTTTGATAGTCGGACCACACCCTGGCCAGACATCAATCCCGCCGGACTGGATAAGCGCGAATCGAGTCGTGTTATCACGGACCGCCGGATGATTGTAGAAGTCTAGATACGGCATCGCATTGCCATCCGCGTCTTTCATGAAGTAATTGGGATTCTTCTCCCATTTCTGACCTGTTTCTGTGTCGTAATCAGCCAACAGCCACGGCCCGGTACCATTGTGCGCCTCCATCTTCTTCCATGGGTATGTGTCAACGCTTGTATCGGTCGTGCTGATGTCGTCAGAATTCAAAATATGGCCAGCATACGGGCTGGCAAGGAACATAATAATCGTCCTGTTGGGAGAATCAAGGTGGAACTGGACAGTGTGGTCATCGACTTTCACCACGTCAGTCATAAAGTTGCGAGCCCTGATCACGACACGTGTCGAGACGTCCCAATCGGTATCCAAGACACGCTTGAACGTCGCTACCACATCGTCAGCGGTGAAATCAGAACCATCGTGGAACTTTACACCCTTCTTCAGACGGAAAGTCCAAACATCTCCAGCCGCGTTTGCTTCCCATGACTCAGCGAGCCCTGGAAGGAATTCCGCACCAATTTCAGGATCATATGGACGTCCATAGTCGATCAGACGATCGTAGCCGTGCTGAAGAGCACACCCTGGAGCCGCCCCACGGAAATCAAAGTGATGCGGGTCGTAGGTGAGGGTCCCACCAAACACGAACGAGTTAATGGTCCCGCCCATAACTGGACCAGACTTCGCGGCCTCGGCCACAACCGCAGCAGCAGTAGTACCGGTCTTCGCCGCCGGCCTTGCTATGCTGACAGTACTCGGGCCAGAAGCTGCCTGGGCTGCTGCTGCTGCCGCTGGCTTCTCAGTCGTACCTACAGCCGTCGTTGTGGCCGGCGCGGCGCTACTGGTTGCCGTTGGCGCTGCAGCCTCACCACCGCAAGCCACAACTAATGCCATGGCCAGCGCAAGTAATCCTGCCACCATAAGGGTCCATCGTTTCTGCAGATTCCGCATAGGCACCTCCGTTGCATTTTCTCACTATAGAACACAGTACAAGCACACCCAAGAATGGGTGGACTCGGATTAGAGTAGACATACCGTGCCCTGTTGTCAAGAGGCGAGATCGCTAAATATTAGCGCCTCATCGCCTAAGTTTTTCAACTATCGAGTAACTCCCAGATTCCGGAGCCTCTCAATCTCGTCCGGGGCATACCCAAGCTCGAGAAAGATTTCATCGGTGTGTTGCCCCAAAGCAGGTGACGCAGATTTGGCATGGAGTGGCGTTTCGGTCATCCGGAGTATTGGCCCAACCATTCGTAGAGATCCTGCCAAGGCATGTTCCAATTCAACAACCAGATCATTCGCTTGAACCTGCTCATCGTCGATGAGCTCCTCGATAAACCGAACAGGCCCGCACGGGATTCCGGCTCCATCTAGTAAATTTATCCAGTCTGACGTCGCGCGAGATCGAAATATTGCCTCTACTTGATTCATCAGTTCTTGACCAAACTGTTTCGCTTCTGGAGTTGTTGGGTCATATCCAGGCTTGAATCGAATATCGTCTATCGAAAGTACATTCGCCAGTTTCCTGCGCAAGGTATCGCTTAGACACCCGACCGCGATGACGCCGTCGCTGGTCTCATAATTACGGTAGTATATATTTCCAGGAGGGCGGCCCTTGGCCTCCTCTACTCGATGATGCACTTCTGAGAACGGCCGTCCTTTTCTGCGCATCGTTTCCAAATCATTCAAGACTTCATTGCGCGTCAACAGGTCTTCTGCATCAACTTGGAGGAATCTGCTGGCTTGGAGCATAAGTGCGGTCGCGAGCAGAGTCGTCTCAATTTTTTGGCCTTCACCAGTCCTCTCTCGAGAGTACAGCGCGGCCGATATACCCCAAGCCATAGCAATCCCCGTAGCAAAATCAGCCAACGCCGAAGACACGACATGTTGCGGGACTCCATTGACTATCTTGCCTTCCGACGCGACGATCCCACTCATTGCTTGGATGATTAGATCATATCCTGGGCGGCTACTATGCGGACCACGACGTCCATATGCGGTATTTTCACAATAGATTATTCTCGGATTTATTTTCGATAAGGCCTCATAGTCAATCCCCAGTTTGGCAGGGACGTCTGGACGATAATTTACAACCACAACATCGGCATCACGCACGAGCTTACCAACTACTTCCCGTCCTTCCACTCGTGTGAGATCCAATGGCAAACTTCTCTTGCCACGATTTAGTGAGATATATGTGTGGCTTTCACCAGGTATAAACTCGCGGCTGAATCGCCAAGGATCGCCCCAAGGAGGCTCCACCTTGATGACCTCGGCACCCATATCCGCCAATAACATGGTTGCCAACGGTCCAGCGATAATCTCTGTAAAGTCCAGAATGCGTATACCTTCTAGAGCTCCCGCCATTGTATCCCTCCGCTCTTAGAAGACATGGTGGGGAGAAGAATACCATGTGGCGTGATTCCTGTCATACGAGGGTTCCTACAGTCACAGACAACCACGGACTAGCTACAGACTTGACCCTATGATAGACTCTGTAAGCGCCTACTAACTGTCACCCTCGGAGGCCCTTCATGCCAATGATGACCGGAGGTGAGGCTTTAGCCCGCTCTCTCCATCGAGAAGGAATTCGAACTATTTTCGGGTTACCTGGAGTCCAGATCTATCATGCTCTGGACGGAATCGCTAAGGAACCAGAGATTCGGTTTATCACGACTCGCCACGAGCAAGCTACAACTTACATGGCCGATGGGTATGCTAGAGCGAGCGGGCGGATCGGGAGCAGCTTGGTCGTTCCGGGCCCAGGCCTACTAAATGCAACCGCAGGGATTGGGACTGCGTTCTCAGCTTCCTCACCAATCCTAGTAATTTCAGGCCAGATCGAAACGGGACGGATCAATCAGGATGTTGGGGTCTTACACGAAGTACATGATCAACTAGAAGTAGTTCGCAACATAAGTAAATGGCGCGCGCAAGTGCTGAATACCGCTGACATCCCTAAAGCCATCAGGAGAGCGTTCCTCGAGCTTCGGACCGGACGGCCACGCCCTGTCGTCATTGAGATTCCTTCTGACGTGCTATCCGCTGAAAGCGTGGTGGAGTTGCTTGAGCCCGGAACCCCTCCTCCGCCTTCAGGAGACAGTGGTCTGATGGAAGAAGCTGCTCAGGCCTTGATGTCTGCACGCAAACCACTTATCTGGGCTGGCAGTGGCGTCATATCGGCCGGAGGTTCGGACGCCATGGTCAAGCTTGCCGAGCTCTTAGCAGCACCTGTGATCACCACCGGTGAAGGTAAAGGGGCGATATCTGACGATCATTACCTATCACTTGGGGTGGCAAGAGGCCCAACCGACCCTTTAAGGGAACTCGTTCATGACAGCGATCTAATCCTGGCAATAGGTACGCGCTTCGCGACGGCCATGCCGCACAAAACCCAACAGGTAATCCAGATCGATATTGACTCAGAAGAGGTTGGGCGCAACCACGAACGAACGCTCGGCATCACAGCCGACGCTCGGGTTGCGATAGAGCAACTCCTCAGCCTTGTAAGTCCGCAACAAACGAAAGATTCGGACCGAATGCGAGCGTTCGAGTCGTTTCGCGCAAACCGTCATACGCCTAGCACACTATTAGAGCCACAGGGATCGTTCGTACGCGAGCTGCGGTCCGCCATCCCGAGCGACGGAATCCTCGTTACTGACATGACCCAAGTCGGCTACTACAGTAGAACATACTACAAAACATACGAGCCTCGAACCTTCATGACGTCTTCTTACTTCGGGAACCTTGGATACGCATATCCAACTGGGCTAGGTGCGAAAGTCGCTTGCCCTGATAAAGCAGTTGTCACAATCTCTGGAGATGGAGGATTCCTCTTCAACTCCCAAGAACTTGCGACCGCCGTAGCAGAAGACATTGGCGTGGTCGCTGTTGTGTTCCGAGACGATGCATATGGGAATGTTCTCCGAGACCAACAGAACAAGTTCGACGGAAGGGAACTGGGCTCCCGGCTCCATAATCCTGATTTTGTGAAACTGGCTGAGTCATATGGAGTAAGAGGCACACGTGTCGAAAGCCCCAGTGAGTTGGGAGTAGCGCTCAAGAACGCGATTCAACTAAACAGGCCGGCCTTGATAGAGGTTCCGGTCGGTCCAATGCCGTCAGGCTTCTAGGGGAATTTATGGATATCGGGATCGTTGGAATTGGAGCAATTGGCGCAAAGGTCGCACAGGAATTGGACAACGACAAAATCCCCGGGGCTAGACTTACAGCCCTGACAAGTCGCGACCAAAGTAAAGTCCGTTCGTTTGCAGCGACTCTCTCTAGCCCACCGCAAGTAGTGGGATTATCTGAACTACCCTCTTTGTGCGAACTCATTATTGAAGCGTCAGGTGCTAATACGCTGGGAGCTGTAGCCGAAGCGGGGCTAAATGCCGGAGTATCCGTGATGGTGCTTAGTTGCGGGGTTCTCCTTGGGAGACCTGACCTTATCTCTCTAGCCGAAAGGAAAGGTGCCCACATCTATGTACCTTCAGGAGCAATTATCGGCCTGGATGGGCTTAAAGCTGCTTCAATGGGGCAAGTAGATCGCGTAGTAATGACTACCAGAAAACCTCCAACGGGACTAGAGGGTGCTCCTGGCGTCACGGCGTTGGGGATAGACGTCAAGACCATAACGGAACCTACCACACTCTACGAAGGCCCGGTCGTTGAGGCAGTGAAGTTGTTTCCGGCCAATGTGAACGTCGCCGCTGCTGTCAGCCTAGCCGGCATCGGCCCATTGAGGACAATCATTAAGATAGTCGCCGATCCCTGTGTAACTCGAAACACACATGTTGTCGTAGCGGAAGGCGAGTTTGGACGAATGGAGTTTTCGATTGAAAATATCCCTACGGAGGAAAATCCGAGAACAGGACGCCTAACTGCCTTGTCTGTGCTTGCGTGCCTCAGGCAGATTGTGTCTCCACTCCAGATCGGCATCTAAATCAACAGTCTGTTTCATGCATCTCTGCAATCGATCATCATGTTAGTTACGTAATCGGTGTCCGCGTTACCTTCACGCGATGACAAGACGGGGGCATGGGTACGGAGATTCAACCGAAGCTTGAATATGTTCCCTCGTCACGGCCACTAAGCAGCCACACCCAGAGAGCCTAGTTGTTCTTCAGCTTCTTCAGGCTCGTCTGAAATAACGGAAGGCTTCATGGAGCCCATCAAGCAGTATGTCGACCTCTCCCTCAGTGTTGTATAGATAGAAACTCGCTCGGGTCGTGGCGGGAACCCCCAAATGCCTCATGAGTGGCATAGCACAGTGATGCCCAACTCGAACAGCAATCCCTCGAAGATCAAGAAATGTCCCAAGATCATGAGCATGCAACCCCGGCACGCTGAACGAAATCACACCACCTCGTTCAGCGGGGTTCCGAGGACCAAAGACATCAACGTCCTCGCCCAGTTCCATGAAGCGCTCTAGTGCATACTGGGTGATCGCAACCTCGTGCTCCCGCACATTGTCTAACCCTATCTCTTGGAGATAGTCCACTGCGGCCCCCCAAGCAATAACATCAGCAATATTCGGAGTGCCAGCCTCAAACCGGTAAGGGAGATCATTCCAGGTGGCAGACTCAAGCCAGACTTCTCTAACCATATCCCCTCCCCGCTGGAATGGTTCCATCTTTTCTAAAACACCGGGACGCACATAAAGGGCACCAATGCCAGTAGGACCCAACATCTTATGTGCCGAGAATGCCAAGAAATCACAATCTAGTTCGGAGACATCGACAGGCATGTGTGGAACACTCTGTGCACCATCAACAAGTACCAAGGCATTGACTCGATGGGCCTCTGCGACAATCTCTTTAATCGGGTTGATCGTGCCTAAGACATTCGACGCATGTGTTAAAGCCACAAGTTTGGTTCTTTCTGTCAACAAAGAATTTAAATCACTGATATCCAGTTTCCCATCGCTGGCAAGCGGAATAAATTTCAGCACTGCCCCCTGCTCTTCACATACTCGCTGCCATGGCACGAGATTGCTGTGATGCTCCATCTGGGTTGTAAGAATCTCATCGCCCGGCTTAATATGCTCTTTAGCCCAAGTGTGCGACACAAGATTAATCGATTCGGTGGTCCCACGCGTCAAAATCAAATGTTCTGGAGTTTCGGCATTAATCAAGCGCCCGATTCTACAGCGCGCAGCCTCGTATGCTTCAGTGGCTTCCTGTCCCAATGTGTGTACTGCCCTGTGAATATTGGCATTGTACCCTTCGTAATACTCACTCAAAGCTCGTATGACTGATCTGGGTTTCTGCGATGTGGCAGCGTTGTCCAAATAGACCAGTGCCTTTCCATGTACCATACGATTCAACACTGGGAAATCGGCCCTGACGCCGTTTACGTTAAACATCTTCAATCGTCTCTAGCTCCATTCAGGAACGCATTGGCTGGTCCATGGCATCCTGAAGCGTCGACCATGCCAGGAGCGCACACTTGATTCGGATGGGGAACCGCCGCACATCTTGCAAGGCAACCAATTCGCCCAAAGCTTCCTCTTCTTCTTCGGTAAACACCTCTCCACGCAGCGCTGATCTGAACCGTTGCAATAACGCCTTGGCTTCGTCGATTGTCTTCCCTTTAAGTATCTCGCTCATCATCGATGCCGAAGCTTGACTGATCGCACAGCCCTGACCATGACAACCGATCTTCTCGAAGCGAGCTGAAGAGTCCAGTGACGCAGAGAAAATTACCTGATCCCCACAAAATGGATTGTATCCCTCCGCCCACATGTCATGGTGCTCCACAGTGATTGTATTACGTGGATTCCGAAAATGGTCGAGAATAATTTCACCGTAAAGAGTATCAAGGTCATCCATAGTCATATCTAAAGAGTCCCCTCAGAAAAACTTGCCGAAGGCAATTGTTTAATCTTATTGGACACAAGCCCCTGAAAGCTTTCTTGTAGCCCTCCATTTGAGCCGCCCACCAACACTTCTCCCAAAAAGGCTTCAATGATCATGTGCCGCGCTTCTTTTTCACTTAAGCCGCGACTGCGAAGATAAAACAAACTCTCTTCGGCAAGTTGTCCACTGGCTGCTCCATGACTGCACTTTACGTCATCTGCATAGATCCAGAGGGCAGGCTTGGCGTTGACCTCTGTGCTTGGGGACAGAAGTAAGTTGCGATCTTCTTGTGTAGCGTCTGAACCATCTGCCCCTTTTTGGACAATCACACTCCCATGAAAAACAGCCTTTGCCCGATCGTCGAGAATTCCCCTAAAGAGCTGACGCGAAGTGGTTTTGGGGCTGGCGTGATCGACCACGATCTGGTTATCCGTGTGCTGGCCGCCCGACGCGACATACAGGCCACGGAGATGAGATTGGGCAAATTCGCCTTGTAACTTTACCGACAGTTTGTTCCTCGCTAAAGCGCCGCCCAGATCCATGGTTAGTGAGGAAAAAGAGGCCCCAGAATCCAGTTGGACAGCAGTCGTTACAATGTGGAATACGCCGTCGGCCTGTCGCTGGACACGATAACTCTCAAGTTGTGATTGTGCCATTAGGGCGAACTCGACAACTCCATTTACTAACCTCTCTTCGTCACCCACTCCACGATAATCTTCTATAAGGTTCAGTTTGGCACCAACGCCCAATATTACTAGGACTCGAGGATGCGAAGATTCCATACTAGAGCTTTGCGAAAGAAGCTGGAGACTGACCCACCCTGGAACACAGACACCATCTGGGACATAGATAAAAATGCCATCCTCAAAAAAGGCTGTGTTAAATGCGGTAAATGGTTCACCTTCCCAGTCTGCATACTTGCCTATGTGGGTGCGAACCAAATCCTCATGACTCTTCACAGCTTCCATCAAGCTCCCAACGATGACACCGTCGGGTAATGCCCTAAGATCGGTTTGGTTGTTGGAAAACTTACCATTGAGCAAGCATGCGCTTACCTGACGGTCGTCACCGATTGGCAGAGACCTTTGATCCGTATAACTAACCGCTTCAATAGTGGGCAGGAAGGGGGCCCGGGAAATTGGGCGGACGTCCGTATATTTCCATCCCTCGTTTCCACGCCGATTCGTAGGCAGTCCGACAACGGTGAATTCGTCGAGGGCTTCATTACGTAATTCTCGTAGCCACGCCGGAGAACTACGGTCATTGTTGTGGATCAGTTGGAAGGCCGCGAGATATTCCCTGGAATGATCCAAGCGTGGCTTTGCTGTAACCATTGTTCTTAGCAGCCTTGACTCGCGGCAAGTTCGAAGCCGTCGTAGCCAGACTCTTCAATTTCTGCGGCTAGTTCACGACTTCCTGATCGAACTATGCGGCCATTAATTAGAACATGAACAACATCCGGGACGATGTGTTTGAGGATGCGTTCGTAATGGGTCACAATAATTATCGATTTATCAGGCGATCTCAATCCGTTTACAGCATTTGCTACTGACCAGAGAGCATCCACATCTAATCCAGAATCCGGCTCATCCAATATGGCAAGGCGAGGTTCAAGAATAGCCATCTGCAAGATTTCATTCCGCTTGCGCTCACCACCCGAGAAGCCTTCATTCAGGCCACGCTTTGTGAGAGCGGTCTCCATTTTTACTTTCTTAACCTTGTTAGTCATAAGGCGGTCGAATTTCAAAACGTCCAACTCTTGATCACCGTTACCCCTCTGGATGGCATTAAACGCAGCCCGCAGGAAGTGATCAGTGCGTACGCCAGGGATCTCAACAGGATGTTGGAACGATAAGAACAGACCTAGCCTCGCTCTCTGCTCAGGAGGAAGTCCAAGGATATCACGGCCGTAGAATACAACGTCCCCGCAGTCAACCTGATACTCAGGGTTTCCGGCAAGAACGTTTGCTAAAGTGCTCTTCCCTGAACCATTTGGGCCCATGACGGCGTGAACTTCGCCTGGGGCAACGCAGAGATCTACTCCCTTTAAAATACGGCTACCCGCCGCACTCGCGAACAGACCTTTTACCTCTAGTAGCGGATTAATCTCCATGGACGATTATCCTACAGCCCCTTCTAAACTAACCTCCATGAGACGGGTGGCCTCAACAGCAAATTCGAATGGCAACTGCTTGAAAACGTCCTTGCAAAATCCATTGATGATTAGCGAGCTCGCATCTTCGGTCGACAGACCTCGCTGTCTGCAGTAGAAAAGCTGTTCTTCACTAAGTTTCGACGTGTACGCCTCATGTTCGAGGTTCGCAGTGTTGTTTCTAACTTCGATATACGGATTGGTGTGTGCACTGCAAAGGCTACCCAACAGTAACGAATCACACTGGGTAAAATTGCGGGCATTTTCCGCTTTCGGCATGACTTTCACGAGCCCCCTATACGTATTGGACCCATGCCCTGCAGATATACCTTTAGAGATGATCCTACTCCGTGTATTACGTCCGATATGCGTCATCTTAGTCCCAGTATCCGCCTGTTGGTGACCTTTAGTCAGTGCCACAGAGTAAAATTCTCCGACGGAACCATCACCTTGCAAAATTACGCTCGGATATTTCCAGGTGATAGCAGACCCAGTTTCAATTTGTGTCCAAGATATCTTTGAGTTTACTCCCTTGCACGTGCCTCGTTTCGTTACAAAGTTATAAATCCCACCCTTGCCCTGTTCGTCTCCTGGATACCAATTTTGCACGGTGGAATACTTGATCTCAGCATTGTCTAGGGTAATAAGTTCGACCACTGCAGCATGCAACTGATTCTCATCACGCATGGGAGCGCTGCAGCCTTCAAGATAACTAACATAACTCCCTTCGTCAGCGATGATAAGTGTCCTTTCAAACTGGCCAGTGCCAGCCATATTGATCCTAAAATACGTCGAGAGTTCATAAGGGCACCGAACGCCCGGCGGGATGTAACAGAAGGAGCCATCGGAAAAGACGGCTGCGTTTAACGTCGCGTAGAAGTTATCCGTATACGGCACAACAGACCCAAGATATTTACGCACTAGGTCAGGGTATAGTTGGACTGCCTCCGAAAACGAACAGAATACAATGCCCCTCTTTAATAGCTCTTCCTTAAACGTAGTAGCAACCGAGACACTATCGAAGACCGCATCCACAGCCACTCCGGCCAAGCGTTTCTGTTCTTGGAGTGGGATGCCCAATTTCTCGAAGGTAGTGAGTAGCTCTTGGTCAACTTCTTCTAGGCTACTGTAACTCGGCTTTGGAGCGGCATAATAAATCATGTCCTGAAAATCTATGGGAGGATGGGACACATTAGCCCACCCAGGGATTTGTTTTTTATCAAGAGCAGCCAGGAAGTGATTGTATGCTTTGAGCCGCCATTCAAGCATGAATTCGGGCTCGTTTTTTTTGGCGGAGATCCACCGTACGACATCTTCGGTGAGACCCTTCGGCGCAGTCTCTGACTCAATGTCCGTGACGAATCCGTACTTATACTGTTCGGCGAGCGAGTCGCGAACCATGTTGTCCGCGTCAGTCATTAATTAACCTCTAGATCAGGGTATGAAATGGGGCAAGCGACTGAGTATTTTACCAAGAGCGTATCGTACAATCATCCCTTGGCACTGTCAATAATGTTGACCAGTTAAGTCGACTTTTATTCGTGCAATTAACTCATGAGGGATTGCCTCCTTCCCCGTGCCTGAGGAGCTGGCATTGTGTCAAGGCTTGCACCCGAAGTATTTCCAAAGTCCGAGTAACCTTGTAGACTCTCGATAAGCCATCGCCGTGACAATGAGAATGATATTAAACAGCCTAAAGGCACAGTGGGTACTGGTCGCCTTGTCATCTGCGATGTTAACCGGATGCAATCCTTCTGAAACTGAGCCCATAGTGATTCCTACGCCAGTGCCAACGCAACTGGTAGAAGCCACCCCTGTACCAACACCTATCGCTCAGCCGAGTCCCCAGCCAGCGACGCGTAAGCCTACGCCGCCCGCTCCACTGACAATCTCTGTACCCAACACACCGACACCGACCCCGACACCTTCACCCACTCCTCTTTCTTCTCCAACCCCCACACCAACCCCGACGCCTCTTCAGTTGCGAACTGTGATTGGCAAGGCATCTGTACAACTCCAGATGGGAGAAATGAAAGCTCATGGTCTCATTTTCGATCAGTCAGGCTATATCCTCACTGCAAACCACCTTATCCCTCTTTCCTCACCTGTCGAAGTATTCCATCCCAGTGGTCGGTCTGAAATAGGGCTGGTTGTCGGAAGAGACGAAACCAGAGGTCTAGCTGTAATCCAAATAGTCGGTGGAGAAGGCCTACCCTTCATCCAGCTCGGAGACGGCACATTGCCAGAGGTTGGGCAATCGGTTCTTGCCATGGGTTTCTTTAGTGCTTGGCAAGATGATGTAGAGGTTAGCGTAGCAACAGTGGCCGCTACGCAATCGAATGAAGCGACTTTGTCTAGGCTTAAGATCACCACGGGACTTGACCCAGACACGTCGGGAGTATTAGTTGATCGGGAAGGGAAAATTATCGGGCTAATGCTACCAGACACTTTGTATCGTTCGGGACAAACAACCGTATCCACCCCCTCAGTGCTCGCCGTCGACGAATCTACCCTGGAAGTAATTTCGGATTTGCAGGCTGGGGTATTGATACTTGGACCTTCCCAATCAGAAATTGGTCTTTCTCGTTCTTCCCCTGCACATCCAGGGTTCCCGGTGGTGGTCCACGGCTCAACAGTACTGGGAGAACTCACAATCTATGAGATTACATTGTCCGAAGTGGCTAGAGGGGAAAAGGCGCACGAACTCCTGTCTGGAGTGTACGAGTTCGTATGGGATCCTGATCCAGGAACGGAATATTTACTAGCGAAAGTGCGGATGAAGTACGTTACGGGTCCGACTGACGGAACAAACTTCATACACCAACTTTACTTTAAGGCTCTCTCCCGACAAGGCGTGGTATACGTGACACCCAGTCATTTTTTCCCTATGGAGCCCTTCCTGAACCAAGCTTTATACCCAGGATCATCCTTCGAGGCGTGGACTACCTGGCAAGTACCTATTAGCGATCAAGCTCCTATCCTAGCCTATGGAACCGACTGGCCGGAACGCGGCCGCGCCTGGTTCCTACTTGTTTCCGAAGCCCAATAATCAGATTCGCACGTTAAACGGAACAGTGCTTAAATCTTATAGAGGGAGGCCGCATTACCAAAAAGCATTTGTTCGCGTTCCTGTGCGGGAACCCCTTCAAAACAACGCTCGATCGCTTTCGCACTTTCTGGCCAGACCGAGGTGGCCAAAGGGAAGCTGGTTCCCCACATAATGTTGTCGACGCCAATGGAATGACGCGTCCGTATACCCGTCCGGTCATACCACCCCGTAAAATAACACGATTGGCGGAACATCTCGGAAGGAGTCATCGTATATCCTTCTTGGATCAAACGCTGTCGTTCAAATTGATGATCCGCCAATTCAAGGATGTATGTTGCCCACGTCAATGTGGTTTCAGCAAAAACGATCTTCAGGCGCGGGAATCGCATTAGGATTCTGGAATAGAGAAAGTTAGCGACAACTGGGACTGAACTAATTGGCCTCGTAATGTTCGCGAGAGCGGAACTCTGCCCAGGACTAAGACCCTCAAATGCCGGAAATTGGAGCCGCGACGACGCCCCTGCATGAAACCCAATTGGTACTTCTAGATCTTGGCACGTCTGCCAGATGACATCGTAGTCAGGGTCATTTATATGGGGAAGGTCGCGAAGATGCATAGGAACAGAGGGAAAGACTACTCCTCGATGCCCCTTAGATACCGATCTACGAATCTCTTCGGCTGCTACGTCTAGAGAAGATAGCGGAACGATACATTGTGGAATCAACCTTGGGCTGGTAGCTGCCCATTCTTCTAGAATCCAATCATTGTACGCCTGTACACATGCAAGCTCCAATTCTGGATCTTCTATCCTAGCAAGCACTTCTCCTGCTAGGCCAGCGACGTTAGGGTAAAGTACAGCATAGTCAACTTTATCCACGTCCATGGCTTTCAGCCGTTCTTCTGGCACATACGCTGCTTCGGGAACGTCTTCCCAGCGCTGTGGTTCATTCACTGGGTCTGAGATCAAAGCACCTACCGAAGCAACTCCCGAACGACTAATCGGTTGCCCATTAACTACCCAACGTTGCTCACCACTTGGGAGCGTTTCAATCTGTGGAATGAGATGCCCCCATTTGCTCTGCGAGACTCGTGAAGTCCAGACGTCGGGTGTCTCCTGCACATGATCATCTACGCTTATTAGGCCGTGTCGGAGTTCCATACCCGCCTCCTAAAAACCGGAAATCTGGGCGATTATCGGATTATGACATAATTGCAAAGTTAGCACCGAAAGATCTCCTTACAAGATGCTACCCTGCATATAGCCTCATAGCATTGCGATACAGCATCTGCTTCTTTTCTTCATCTGGTACCCCGTCCAAACTTCGGTTGACGAACGTCCAAGATTCGGGATACGTTGAGGTCGAATGAGGGTAATCGGATTCCCACATGATCCTATCCAACCCGATTTCATTCCTCATCTCCACTCCAGCTTTTTCATACCAAAAATCCACCAAGATTTGACGCTTGAAAAGCTCGCTAGGACGGGTCAGAATTCCTTCTGTCCAAAGATGGCGTCGTTCCCACTCATGGTCGCAGCCTTCAAGGATGTAATTGACCCACCCCAGACCTGTCTCTGCACAAACCCATTGGAGTAATGGATAACGGTCTAAAACACCCGAAAATATAAGGTTGGGAATGAACTGTGCAATGCTAGAGAATCCAGCGGCAGGGCCCATAGCCTGAGACTCATTTCTGGAGTATCCACTCCACTGCTGGAAATTTAACTTAAGCCCAGCCGAGGAGTGCCAATGGACTGGCATCTGCAACGCTTGGCAAGCTTCCCACAAAGGGTACCAATACGGGTCATTGAAGTGAGGAAGTGATTTATGCATTGACCTTGGCTCCGCAACCATGTTGATACCACGGTGCCCAATTTGAGAGGCGCGCTCGACCTCAGCAACGGTCGCGGATATGCCGCCAAGCATCGGGATATTGGCCAATGGTATAAACCTATCGCTAACCTGGCGCCATTCTGCCAATCCATCGTTATACGCACGAATACAATCTAATTCAAATTCCGCGGTACCTTGAAGGAATGTACCGCCTTGTACTGGGTCATTAGGAAACAGTACTTCAGCATCAACGCCGTCCTCGTCTAAGGCTTTTAGGCGTTCAATTGGATCATAAATCTTCTTCGGGACTTCCTCCCATCTTTGAGGGAAGTATTTCCGCATCGGATCATCCATCACCGTAGGGCAATTAGAAACCCCTCGATCTCCAACAAATTGTTCGTTCACTAGCCAACGCTCGACGACGGGAAACCCCCAATCCACAACTATGTTGGCCTTGTCGCTAGTTTCGACAACCTGAGGGATAGCATTGCCCCACTTTGCCTTCGACATTCTCGTAAGCCAATTATCCTTATCCAACTGAGCGTGCGAATCACAGCTGATGAGTCCGTATTTGATTTCCATGCTATCCCTCCGGAAGTTCTATGGATTTCTCCCAAACTGGCAATTACCGCAATCTTAACCTGCCATGAGGCGCTGTCAACCCTGCCACCATCCACCTAGAAAAGTGTAATCGATCGCCCAAAAGCTGAATCCAAAATAATTACGAGACCCAGTATAATGCTACCAGCCCCTGCTAAACCTGTGATGCCTCTACCCCAGAAACTCATTTCACGCGAGATCGCAAAAGGAATCCCTATTAGCACAGTGATCACAGCCATTGAGATCATCGTCCCCATTCCAAAGACCAGGAGATAGCCTAGGCCAACCCAAAACCCTTCGATCTCCGGGAGCAGCAATAGCATGACTGCAGCAGTTCCCGCCAGACCATGAACCATCCCGATGAAAAAAGATTTAGCGCGGAATACGGGTGCTCGATCTGAGGTAAATGGTCCGGCTGAATGCTGTTCGATCCCTAATGCATGTGTCCCATGAACATGTAAATGGGGGCTGTCATCATGGTCGTGCTGATGAACGTGTAAACGTCTTTTCCGGAACCCCCAGAATACTTGCAAGCCCAACGCGACTAACATCACCCCGACGCCCGTCTCAAGAATCCATGTGATCCCTGCATACCGATCTAGAAACGCAGCCTTGAAGATCAGTATCATCACGCCCAAGGTTAACAACGGAGTTGTATGTCCGAGTCCCCAGGACAATCCTATCCACAGGCCTCGCCACACGTTACGGTGTTTCTCGACGAGCGTTGACACAGCGACCACATGATCAGCATCCGTCGCGTGCTTGAGCCCTAAAAGGAACCCGAAAAACAACACCGTCAAAGGAGCGCTATCCATGCCGTTAGGATATATGAAACACTCCGACTTTACACCTAGTTCTCTTGTCCCACATCCTGATGCCAACAAGGGATAACGCCACTTTTACTTCAAGATATGTGGTGGCCTTAAAGGGAGACACAGACACAATCGCGTAATGATACGACTGCCTTAAAATCGCTGACCAGAATCTAGCTAGTACTGAGAGGCGACGTCAAACACCCATTATGCTATAGCCGGCGTCCACCGGAAGCACAGCTCCGGTTACTCCGCTTGAAAGATCACTGCATAGGTAGAGAGCAGTGCGAGCAACGTCATCCTGTGTGATATTGCGCTTTAACGGTGAGCGATCAAGATGGGCACGCTTCATTACCCGATAATCACTAATCACGCGAGAGGATAGTGTATCAAGTGGCCCGGCGGAGATCGCGTTCACGCGAATGTTCCTAGGGCCATATTCAGAAGCAAGCTGTCTAACGGTATTTTCCAGTGCTGCCTTAGCAACTCCCATAACGTTATACCCGGGAAAGACTTGATTGGCTGCCTGGAAACTCATTGCCAAAACATTACCGCCCTCGTCGCACATACGTAGAGCGGCGTGCCGTACAATCGGAATTAATGAGTATGCACTAATTTCTAAAGCCGTTCTAAAACCGCTTCGTCCTAAATTCGAGAACGGCCCGCCTAGATCTTCGCGATCCGCGAACGCGATGCTATGAACAACGATAGAAAGGCTGCCGACTTTCTCGTCAATCGTTCGAAACGCTTGGGAAAGCTGTTGATCGTCTGATACATCACACGGGATCAGGATTGAGCCCGGAAGATCTGTTGCTAAACGCTCAACGGGCTCTTTGAGGCGTTCGTTTTGATATGTGAGCACGATACGGGCGCCTGCCTGAGACAAGATTTGGGCTATGCCCCAAGCGATACTTCGTTGATTAGCTACTCCAAGCACTAAGGCATTTTTCCCAGCGAGATCTAGTGCAAACATACGCCTCCATATGAGATACAGGAATTGATGAGCCTTGGAGTATTGCGCTTCCCCCAGAGGAGGTTCCGATCCAGGCATCTGATCCATGACCGGAGGCCATCGACCACTGAGCCTAGCCGTTTACCGGAAAAGAGTCAAGGTAATCCTTCGCCTAGAAATTGTCCCTCATACCCTTGAGTGACTGGATTGGCCAGATAGAAGAAGACTAATTGGAGCACTCGTGCGTTTCGGCTCAACATAAACCCGCCAGGATGATAGACCATTAAGAGCGCCTGCGATCGACCCTGATAACCAGCATCCCAGACTGCGTTATGTATAGTTACTCCTGATCGCAACAAACTTGACCGCGGCCTGGCCAATGCCATGATATGGTTAGGCAAATTGACAACTTCGTTTAACCTAATTAGGTATGGACCCGGCTCAAGATAGCACATACCTTCAACATCAAACTTGAGCGGCTTTGTTGCGGGAAGCACTCTTCCGGAGTTCTCAAATGTTAGCGTTCCTATGGTGTCCTTACTGCTTTGGAAACCCCGTACCTCCTCCAGAGTCATATCAAATCCGTTTGGCTGGAGTTGCGTTTCAAGATTGAGGTATCCATCTATAAGTTTCGGGTGTTCAGCCAAATACTTGTAAATGGTCTCTCGATCCAAACATCCCGTCTCCATAACAACTTCCTTTCACCACGTTCACTGGCCACGAGAGTGCAAATCGCACCCAACCAAACGGGCATCCTCCATGAGGCTCTTTACTCAACCATTAACATCTCGATCGTCGTCAACGCTCGGTAGATCTGGCTTCTTGACCGATAAAACGCCTGCTCAATAAAGGGGTGCTTATACGCTGGGGTGTTTGACAATAGACGTTGCATTTCCCACGCCTGAAGTTCAAGCTGCCTCGTCAGCAACCTATGAACTTCAAGGCGAGCAGTGTTCAACCCCCCTGTAACCTTCGGTAGATCTTTCCGGGGACGCAATGTCCCTATTGGAAAACCTGACCCCGACTTGGAGTTAGTGAATACTTCTACCTTACCGTTACCTCCAACAAGGATCAACGCATTCTGAACATGCCCTTCAATCATAGCTGCGGGCTTTTCGAGGACAACAAGATCTTTACTCGTAGTAGCCATAGCGACCATCTCTCGACCACGACGTTCAACCAGTCTCGCATGCAGGCGCGCTTTGTATTCAGATCCAGGAACGACGACAAGCAAGAATTGTTCCTGAGTACGCTTGACAGGATAAAGTAACTCGCCCGGAACGCTTTCTGCAGCCGCCGAAGATGTTCCCCACACTCCCAGCAATAACACAACAACAGCAACAGAAGAAGCTAAAGCAGGACGAAGAACGGATGAAATAATCCCAGACAACAACCGTCTACCACCAGATTTGAACTTGAGCTCTGCGTCGAGCCTCTCAAAGACGATTTGCTTCGCGCTCGCCCGGGCCGGAAAATCAATCTGACCAATTTGTTGGGCCGTAAATAGTAGAGAGGCGGTCTCTGCATCAATCTGGGGCAAATGCTTTACGCAATCCTCAAGGCTATAGCCTTCCTGCATCCATTCAAGGCATAGCTGAAACTGATCGTACCTATTCGACTGATCGCTCATCCCCATCCTCATCCTCGCGATTGACCTTATCGAAGTAACGCCGCAAAGCGCGTAGCGCCGAATATTGCAGGGCTTTCACCGCGTTCTCACTTCGCTGCATCGAGCTGGCCGTTTCGGCCAGGTTGAGCCCAACTATAAAACGGAGGCGAACCACTTCCCTCTGCAAGTCTGTCACCTCCGTAAGCGCTCGATAAAGTTCCTCGATATCCAAAACTGTGGCGGTTTTCGCTTCCAAATCAGATCCCGAGGTGATATTCCTAACTGCTTCCAAATCAGTCACATCTCCAAGCCTGTCTCGTGTTCTCGCCCAGTCGACTACAGTATTTCTAGCAATCCTAAATAGCCATGCACCAAAAGGAGGCCCGTGGAAACGAAAGGAAGATAACCCGCGAAACACCTTGAGGAAGATTTCCTGAGTCAAATCCTCTGCTTCATGGGATTCTCTTACACGACTCATGACATATCTATAGACACGATCAAAATAGTGATCATATAGTATCGAGAAGGCTCCGGCATCTCCCCTTTGTGCTGCCCCGACAATTTCCTGTAAGCTCTGCACTTGTACTCCTGGCCGCCTAATACGGCCGAGGCGAACCTGTGCATTTACTATAACGTAGAAAATCTCCAAAGGTGAGCAGTGACTCAAGGCTTCAAGCGTGAACTGATCAGAAGCAACGGGAGGGACATATCCATCAACAGGGCCGATGTAATCAAGTAGAGAATTGTTTCCTGCGCCCTATGGAGTTGCGCGATATACCGCAGGTGAAATCGATTGACCGCGAAGCATTCCCGACTGTGTGGCCCCCACCCCCATTGCAACGGGATATGACAAATAGATCAGCATCCCTTCTCGTGGCAGTAATCCCGAATGGTAATGAAATTCTCGATTCAGAAATCCCAAAAACTCTTCCACGTATGCAATCTAAATTGGAGAGCTTCATCCGGAGATTCCTACCTTCATGGATTCAAGAAGGAGGGGCCGAAAGCCTGCAACCTTCCGAGCCGGTTCTGGGATATGTTTCAATTTGGGCCATGGGCTCCGACGCACACATCACCGCCATAGCAGTAGACAAGAAACACCAGCGCGAAGGCGTGGGTGAACTGCTGCTAATCGGCACGGTGATTTCTAGTCTTGATCGTCAGCTAGAATGTGTGACCCTGGAAGTACGTGAAAGCAACGAGGCTGCCCAGCATCTTTACCTCAAGTATGGCTTCGAGCACGTCGGGGTTCGTAAGAATTACTATCGCGACAACCATGAAGATGCTTTTGTCATGACTACGAAACCCATTGCTTTGCCTGACTATCAACGATTATTCCGTCAACTCACATCAGCCCATAAGAAACGCTGGGGATACTCCTGGAATCTTTGACCCAGAAAAGTTGCGTTTACCACCCGACCGCATACGCATCTCTCCTCGGGTCAGCACCTCCGGACAACGTTCCTTCCTTAGGATCTACGCCAATCAAGACAGCGCTCCCAACCGCAGCCCAAGAATCAATTAACTCGACAGGATGCCCGAGAGCTTTTAGGGCTTCAATTGATTCCGGCGTAAATCGATCTTCCATTCTCAGGGCATTCTCAGCCGTGCGCGGATATGTCGATTCAGTCGAACCCTGGACATGCCGCCATCTCGGCGCCTCGGCTGCCTCCGCTACTGTCATCCCGAAGTCAATGGTGTGACTCAATAATTGAAGATTCGTCTGAACCTGAGTGTCCGCACCAGGCGTGCCTAACACCATGAACAGGTCTCTAGCAGTATCCGTCTCCGAAAATACCATCACCGGGTTCATGGTGTGACGAACTCTCTTGCCAGGTTCGAGCGAATCGACATGACCGTTTTCTAAATGCCAATAGGTCATCCGGTTATTCAACAGTATCCCGGTCTCGCCAGCTATAAGACTCGATCCAAAGCCGCTTTGGAGGCTCTGAAGCTGACTTACTGCATTACCAAATCTATCAACAACGCAGAAGCACGTAGTGTCTTCACGAGATTCTTTTATCGGCTGGGAATTCCGAGCTTTTGTCACTAATCGCGAACTCTGATATCCCCAAGGTGATCCGGCTTCGACTTCTGACTTGGCTTTATCTGGGTCAATCAGGGCCGCTCGATGACGAGCATAATCCTTAGACAATAGGCCCTGAATCGGCACATCCACGAATTCAGGGTCCGCAACGTATGCCTCGCGGTCAGCGAAAGCCAACTTCTTGGCTTCGACCATGAGATGAATACTTTCAGCAGTATTCGCCCCGAGACTTTGCATATTGAACCCTTCTATCAGATTCAGCTCTTGCAATAGGATATGCCCACTTGAGTTTGGCGGCGCTTCATAAACGGTATAATCTCGGTACGTAGTCGAGATCGGCTCTTGCCAACGTAGGCGGTAATCCTTCAGGTCGTCGCGTGACAATAAGCCACCATGCTGATCGGAGAATCGTATAATTTCCCTAGCAATTTCCCCTTCGTAGAACACCCTCTCTCCTTCTTCAGCAATTCTTTGAAACGTTCTGGCAAGGTTTTTTTGGTAGAGGAACTCTCCGGGCGCTAGTAGCCGGCCATCACGCGTAAACACTGCCCGAGAAGTAGGGAATTCACAGAGAAGCTGATCAGCAGCAATATTGGCAGCTAGCACGTGGCTCACAGGGAATCCATTTTCCGCGAGATCGATTGCGGGCTCGAAGCACTCCGCAAGCGTTAGCACTCCATAATGCCTATGCGCATCAACCCAACCCTGTAGAAGGCCAGGGATAGAAACCGAGAGTATCCCTTTCATAGGAATTCCCTCAGGAAGATAACGCTCTCTCGTGGCTGCCGATGGCGCGGCTCCTGTCGCATTCGCAACTCGGATCTCGTCTTTCTCGCGGTGATACACCATAATGTATCCATCGCCACCAATCCCAGACATCCCAGGTTCGACCACGCTGACGGCAGCGGCAACAGCAACCGCGGCGTCTATTGCATTTCCTCCTCTTTGTAGAACGGTAATCCCAGCCTGCGAAGCCAAAGCATTGCCAGAGGCGACCATCCCGTTACGACCCATTACCACCGGACGATATGCACTGTAGTTGATTCCATGCGGCGACCGACTCATTTCTCCTCCTAAAGACAACCCAAGAGTTACTATTCTAGTACTTCTTGAAGGTGTATTTACCGATTTGTTTGATTAAACTCTAACCCCCATCACGAAGCCCAGTGGGATTGACAGTCATTCGCCTCATATATATGGTTGGGGCACCAAACTAGTCACGCCCAGCCCGCTAGGAGGCATCGTGTCAACAATTTATACACTCACAATAGAACCCATGACCAAAGAATCCTTCGCACCTTTTGGTGAACTCTGGAACCCCGACGAACGCCCCTCCGAGCGACGTATTATCTCACGTACTGATTATGAACATGATGGACAAACAACTGTTGGGGTAATCTGGCAACCTTATGAAACTCTCTCATTCAACGAACTAGAGCGCCATTTCGGAGTAAGCCAGAGCTTCGTACAGTTGTCGGGCCCCCCTTCCATCGTCTGCGCAGCTCCGGCGACTGACCCTGATGACCCCTTCGACGTACCGAACCCTAGCGATGTTGGGTCATTTCTAATTGATCCTATTTCGGGGTGGTGCGTCAAGAGGGGCGTATGGCACTCTCTAAACCGCCACGTACTCGCCCCTCCTGGTGCCACCTACATCATCAATAACTCAAAGCCTAACCCTACACAAGTCGTAAACTACGAAACGAGCACTGGGTACCTTTCACGAGACCTCGGTGGAGATAAGACACCTCGTACGCTGGATTATAAAGGTCGGTTTGGAGGAGTGTTCCAAATCAGCCTCTAGAAGTTGCTCAAGTTACGGGGTTGATGACGTAGTCTTCAGGACTGCTCCCGCCGCGTATACGACGCATCGGCCCGAAAAGCCGCGCTGTCCAAACTATGATTACCATCCCGCTAACGCCCAAAGCAAAGGGAGGATTCACTGCCGCGGCAATCGCACCTGCAATGAATCCCCCAAGCGGTGTAAATCCGAACGTCAACGAGTACAACCCTAACACGCGTCCTCGCATAGCGTCCGAAGAGAGCAATTGTAGAAGACTCCCCATCGTCACGTCATAGGCAAAAAGAACTCCGCCTATCAACATCGATAGTCCTACAGAAACCGCAAACCAAGGTGACACTGCAAATAGAATAATCACGATTCCGGCCCCTGAGGCAGCACCAATCATTAACACGCCTAGATACTTAAAGTCCCTCAGGACGGCTAATCCCAGGATGCTCACGAACGCTCCCACGTTCCATGATGCAGATAAAACACCAAGACCTGTAGCGTCCACTCCTAACACGTCACGAGCCATCACAGGGAGAATGATATGGAAGGAAAACCCAAACGTCTCCATCAACACACTCAGCACAAGAAGTGGGCCAAGCCGAGGGTGCCTCAGTACGTAGGAAATTCCTTCTCGCAAGTTCCGCGCAAATGACTGAATCTGGCTTCCCAGTACATTTCGTCCAGACCGAACAGCGAACAAAGGGATGATACTCAAATACGCAAAAATTGAGACAACAAAATAACACCAAGCAACACCAGCTTGAGATATAAGAAGGCCAGCAATCAACGCTCCAGGAATAGCTGACAAACTTAACGCCATCATCCGCGCCACGGTGGCATTTACCAAACGCTCGCGCCCAGCCAAGTCATAGATAAGTGAATTATTTGTGGGCATGCTGACACCCTGTATCGCTCCCTGCACGAAAGCGATCGCCAAAATCGGAACCAAAGATGCCTGCCCTGAAAACACCAAGGCGCCCATACTGAAGGCTGTGCAACCACGTAAGAACAAGGTGATTGAGAGACTCTGGCGCCGGTCAAATCGATCTGCAATAACGCCACCGATTGCTCCAAAGCCCACCTGTCCCAATCCCATAAGTCCGGCTACAGCGCCGACCCAAAACGCCGAATCCGTGGTTTCCAAAACCAGCCAACCCTGTGCCAGCTTTTCCATGGACATGACCAGCGAAACGAGGAAATTCGAGAACCACAACCACCGGAAACTTCTATCCCGGAAAATCGGGAAAAGCCATAGCACCCATGACATCCTAGCCACTTTCAAATTTCTCCAAGTTAACCCTCTATCTGATACCAAAAGTTGAATTCAGGACACGCCATGACCTGTTTCTGCTTGCTATTCATCTCATCGTTGTCTCTCGGAATCCGGTCCTGTATACGGCACAAGTTGTCGCATCTGCCCTAGACAGGGACACTCATCAGGCCTTTCATTGTACAAGGCGGCGTAAGGCCGCAGCGGTAAGGTCAACAGCTACAACCAGAATCAAATACCAGATAAGCAATAAGGTGACCTGAGTGTAATGAAAGTAGCTCATGCTCAGTCGGAACTCGAGCCCTAATCCTCCGGCAGCGACAAACCCGACGACTATCGTAGTGCGTATAATGACTTCCCAGCGATAGAAAAGATACGTTATAAAGCGCGGCAAAGCCTCTGGAAGGACACCATACACCATCATCTGTAACCTGGTCGCACCGTTAACCCGAAGCGCTCTTATCGGCCGGGGGTCCAGCCCCTCTACAACTTCAGCGCCAAGCTTGCCGAGAATTCCAGCGTTATGAATTCCAAGCGCCAAAGCTGCGGGAACGATCCCCGGAAAGAAGACGAAAATGATTAGCATCGCCCAAATTAATTCTGGGATTGCTCTTGTGCCAACGAAGAATGCTCTTATGCTTAAGAATAGTCCTCGTGAAGAAATTGAGCGGTAACCCGCCAACTCACCGACCATCAGGTTTCTGGCGCCAAACATGAACGTGGCCAAGGCCACCGAGCCAGCAACCGCTATCCCCAACACACTTATAACAAGGGTATCGTAGGCCAACACGGCCGTTTCAGTCCACGCTTCAATCTGTAAATATGCCGGTGCTCCGGTACGTCCAAGACCAAGAAGATCCTTCAGGAAAATGATTATTCTATCCACTGTCTCAACAGATAGAAAGGGCTGACGAGAAACCCGATCTGAGCCCAACACGGAGATCCACGAAGCGATTAACATCCCTAAAGTAACTAGACCTGAGCAACGAAGGAAGGTCACTCGGGGCCAACCCAAAGCATGACCGGATCGAGAAGAAGGCAAGTTATTCATTGCGTTAGCCTGCGACGAACGTTCGTGCTCCAAGCATCTACAACTACAACCAGCACTATTAGGAAAATCAGCGATGTCCAAACTCGCTCATACGCCAAATCGTCTAGTGCAAGTTGAATTTGATGTCCCAACCCTCCCAACCCTATGAAACTCATAATAGCTGCAGACCGGATCCCACATTCTAGACGATAAAACGTATAGCTAAGGAGATCTGGAAGTGCCATCGGAAAACGGCCGTAGAGCAAAACATGCCACTCGGAAGCACCGGATGTCCTTAATACACGAAGTGGTCGGCCGGATACATCTTGCAGCAACTCTGAGAAGATTCTCCCGAGAATCCCACCATACGGGATCGCCAAAGCCAAAACCGCCGCGATAGGCGACAGGCCGAATGATGCAACGAACAGCCAAGCCCAGACGAGTTCGTGTACTGACCTCATGCTCGCTAATGAAAATCGGCCTAAAACTACACTGATATTCCTCGAACGGATATTGTTAGCAAGAACACCGGAACCAATCACTCCTAGAGGCAATCCGATGGCTAAAGCTACTGATAAACCAGCGAATGCGTATGTAACTGTTATCCAGCTGGCCCGTAGAGACGCCACTACCACGGTCGGCGTAAGATCAATCCGTAGTAGTGCAAAAGCGAATTCTCCTACTGCTGACACCCCTCCAGCCTGAACAAGGTTCCCCCCCCAATCAATTCTCGTAAGACTCCATAGGAACATCGAGAAGAGAAGGATTGTTAGGAGATGAGGGCGATTCAGCGCTCTGCGGCGCATCGCGAAGTCCCTCCAACGAATAGAGTTCATCAAGCATCGTACTTGTTACTCTCCCAGTCGGCAAATCAAAATGGACTGCCCCATTCCGAACCCCAATAAGTCGATCGAAATACGAGCTTGCCAACCGAACAGAATGCATACTTGCTATCAGCGTTTTTTCGGTTCCTGCGATCTCGACTAACAGTTTCAGAATCTCTTCACCTCTGGCGGGGTCAAGCGACGCGATAGGCTCGTCAGCAAGAATCACTGAGGGATCTTGGACAAGTACTCGCGCGATCGCGACTCGTTGTTGTTCTCCACCAGAAAGGTTCCCGGATCGGGAGTTTGCCCAACCAGATAAGCCTACGCGGTTTAGAGCATCGGTTGCCAGCGATCTTTCCTGAGGGAACATGAGAGAAATCAAAGATCTGAAGAACCCCCACTCCCCCAAGCGTCCAGCAAGCACATTATGTAGGACAGAAAGATTCCGCACGAGGTCAAATTGCTGAGGAATCATGCCTACTAATCGGGATAGAATGCGCCCAGAACGAATCGACTTCAGTGCTACCCCATCAATCTCGATATGGCCCGACGTAGGAGCAAGTTGTCCAGAGATAAGAAGCAACAGAGTGGTTTTCCCACTTCCTGTCGGACCAAGAAACACTACCCGTTCACCTTTCTTGATCCGGATTGATACCGGAGCGATGGCTTCAAAGCCCGAGTATCGTTTTGCTACATTCTCAAGGCTGATCATTATTGTCGCTAGTCTTTAATGATCCCGAGCCCTCTAGCAACCTCCTCTATAGCAGCATAATTCGCATTATTCGTTGCGATGAAGTGCTCTGACTGGAACGCCTCCATAATTTCTTTATCACGTTCACTATTTTCTAAACGTAACTTCAAAAGCGCAGCTTGCACACGGCCAATGGTCCCGGAACCAAAGGTCTCTTCTACATCCCCACGAATTACCCAGTGGTAGTCGTAATATGGGGGTGTCACTTCCACTTCCTCTACCTTCGTGAGGTCAACTTCACCGGCATTCTTTCGAGTTTCCCAGACGACTCTGTTCAGTGCGCCCGCCTGTGAACTACCGGCCTCAACAAGTTTCCAAGTCTTATCGTGAGAACCGCTATAGGTAACAGATGCAAAATCCTGTTCTGGATCCAATCCTGCCTGACCTAAAAAGTAACGAGGCATTAGATTTCCAGATGTTGAACTCTCACTTCCAAATGCGAACGTTTTTCCTTTTAAGTCTGCCAGGCTCGTTATGCCGAGGCCTTTCTGAGCGACAAAAACTGAGTGGAAATTCTCGTCTGATGGACGCTGTGCTATCGCCACCGAATTAGGAACCGCTAGCCGTGCTTGCACCCCCGTGAGGCCGCCATACCAAGCCATATGCACGTCTCCTTGTCGGAATGCGGTGACAACTGCCGCATAGTCTACGGACGACACATATTCAACATCCATGTCCAACTCTTCACTCAAATAAGTCGCTAGCTTCTCGAATCGAGCTTGCAGAATTGAAGCGTCTTGATCTGGGATACCACCAATATACAAAGTTTCCTGGCTGGATGAATTACAGCCCCCTATTACCAGCAACAGGCCGATAAGTGACATAGCCAACATGGCTTTAAGCATTGTCGATCTACTCCATATTCATTATTTATTGCCATTTACCATACCAATACTGTATCTTCTCCATCAAACACCATTACAAATTGTAATGACACGAGGCCATAATGAATCTACGTGTCCTAACCACATTCCTCACTGTAGCCAAACATCGGAACGTTACAACAGCGGCGAGGGAATTGAATTTGACCCAACCAGGGGTCAGCCGACAAATCCAAAAACTAGAAACTGATCTCGGCGGCACTCTCTTTGAGCGCCATTATCACAATCTAGCGATAACTCCCTTCGGTGAGCGGGCCCGCCGATATGCTGTAAGCGTAGTCCTCGGGTATCATGAACTCAAAAACCACTTATACGCGCCGCCTCTCTCAATATCTGGACCTCTAAAGATTTGTGCAAGTTCTACTCCTGGAGAATACTTGGTCCCCGACCTCGTAACGCGATTCAATTCCTTATACACACAAGTGCTTCCTGAAATTTTCACCACTGATTCGGCCGGAGTAGTGGATGAAATTCTTGACGGTCATTGGGATATCGGCTTCACTGGCATTAGACCTTCGGATAAACGCCTCGTTCACGAAGTCATTGGCGAGGATGAGATCATGCTAGCAGTGCCGACTTCTCATAGATTCGCTCAGAGAAAAACCATCCCGCTCAAAGCGCTTGCAGGAGAACGGTTTATATTGCGCGAGGGTGGCTCTGGCACGTTACGGAGTGTCGAGTCGGCACTGCGCGGGAAAGGCCTCAGCCTCCCGCCACATCACATCGCAATTGGAGTCAATTCGATGCGGGGTGTCCTTTCATCCGTGGAAAACGGATATGGGATCGGCTGGGTATCATCACTGGCGCTCCCACATAGAAACCCTCGCATCGAATTGGTTAGTTTAGCCGACGTCGATCTCAAACGTTCACTCTATCTAATTACAACACGCAGGCGGATTTTGCCTCCGCCGGCTTCTGCATTTCTTAGTTGGATGCGACAAAGGAAATTAGCCTCCAAGCAAGTAGATCCCAGCTTCATCTCAGGACCCCCAGCCGAGATTCAGTGAGGAAAGATTATGACTCTGACCGTTCTATCTAACGCAACAGTAGTCTCAGGAGCACGTGCAAGGCACCCGATCACCAACGGAGCGGTTGTTATAAAGGACGACCTGATCGCCGACCTAGGGCCGACAGAAGAGATTCTGCCACTCTATCCCACAGCAGATGTGTACAACTGTAATGGCAAGGCGATTTTCCCGGGGCTAATAAATCCCCACGCTCATCTCACGGCAACACTACACCGAGGCGTCACCGAGGATCTGGGATTTCCCAATTCTGTTCGATTCCCCGCCCCTATCAATTCCTACCTCTCGGATGACGAACAACGTGTGATGGCTAGCCTAGGCGCCCTAGAGTGTATCCGAACAGGAAACACGACCGTGGCAGAAGTAGCTCAAAACATCCAAGTATACGGAAACTCTCTAGCAACCACCGGCTTACGCCTCATCTTCGGAGAGAACATCGCTGATGGAATCATTCAGCCGGACTATAGGCCAGGTGAAGCCGTCTCAAAGTTTTCTGATTCCCTGATCGATCAGGGCCTTGAAAAAGTACACCACCTGTTCAACGCATTTCATAATCATCCCAGCGGGCGGATCTCCTGCATCGGAGCCGCTCAGCTCGTAGAGACATCCTCTCCCAAGCTTCTACAAAGCGTACGCTCTCTTTCGACCAGCTATAACGTGCCCTATACAATTCACTTGGGACAGAGTCGTCTTGAAGTACAGTCTCTTCTTCAGATGTGGGGCGTTCGCCCTGCCCAATATCTGTACGATCAAGATTTCTTATCCCCGCACCTAATTGCAGCACATTGTAGATACCTAGACCCTTCGGAGATCAGATTGCTGGGGCAAACCAAATCCGGTATTTCTCATCAGCCGGCAATGGCAGCGAGGCGTGGAGTGTTTCCTCCTATTGCGACGCTTCGCGCGGCGGGTTGCCAGATTGGACTAGGAACCGACAACAATACCCAAGACATGGTAGAGGTGATGCGAACTGCCCTACTCACCGAACGCCTATTCCGAGATGACGCAATAAATCCACAACCGGAAGACGTCCTTGAAGAAGCTACACTTGGAAGTGCGAAAGTGCTTCATTTGGACAAGCTTGTTGGGAGCTTGGAACCAGGAAAGAAGGCTGACCTTTTTGTATTAAACAAGATGAGGCCTCACCTCGTTCCATCTACACGAATAGTGTCAGGGTTCATCCACAACGGCCAGCCCGGAGACATTGAGGCAGTGATGGTTAACGGCATTTTTATAATGAAGGACGACAAGGTCCTTACCATGGATGAAGATTCCTTAATCCATGAAGCTGACCGGATCGGGCAGCGAGCATGGAGAAACTTAATACGGGACTATCCTAATCTGCCATTCCCGTTCCAATTTACCGTTTAGACAGAGGAATAGAACACAGATTAGGCCTCACCGATAATCTTCTATGGCTGAATCACTCCGATACCGTCTCGTATGCCAACTTTGGTGCCGAATGGAGCCGACAAGCGTTGAAATCTGTCAAGAATCTCATCAGCCACCGCCCCTTCCGCCAAAATCGGGCGCCCTCTTTCGGAGCGTGCTTTCTCAAATCCTAGGTCTACAGGATGCAACCTAATCTCGTTGAGCTCACCTTTCTTCCAGTCCACACATGCCAAAGCAGTCTGCCACCTGATGGATTGAACAGTCTGGCCCTTCGTATCGTTAGACGATCGTTTATCGTAGAAATCTGCAGGCGTCGCCTCCCAACTCAATCCCTGTCTCACCATGTTGTCATGCGGCATCAACAGAACAGTATCATTTTGCAAGAAGAAATCTCCCAACGCATAGAAGATTGGTTTCCCTTCGTAAATTTCAATCCCGCGATCTTGATGGGGGCCGTGCCCCAAAACCACATCAGCACCCGCTTCAACGCAGGCATGAGCTATCGTTCTCAAGTGTTCCGACGGATCATCATGCGTTTCTCCAGACTCGTGACTATGTAACGAGACCACCACCCATTGCGCCATCCTACGGGCATCACGGATCCGCTGCACAGTCCCTTCTAGGTCATCCCAGTCCGGCGTGGAGTGACGTTCTACCACTTCCCCAAGAGTGAATTTCACTGAATTTATAGAGTCATAAGTAGGGAAAAGCCCGGTAAGATAGAATTCCGTATCGGTATCAACCGGAGTCCCGCTCGAGAACATTGCACCGGCTCCCTGCTTTTCTGCCTCAAAGCCTAAAGCCTCGCTCACGTGCTTGATAGCATCGAAGGTTGAGCGGTCCACGACGTATTCTGTCGTGTGGCGAATGTAATTAGCGCCAGGCCGTCCACGCACGTCTCTTCTCTGTTCCCCGGCTCTACCGGCCGGGGGGCCAGATGTCGTAGCAGATAGTAGTGCTACGCGGCCTTGGGGTGTTTCCAAATACCGCGGAGACCTCGCCTCAGCCAAGTGTCGTCCACTCCCAGCATGGGCCATGCCAAATCTATCAAGATTTGCAATATTCGTCAGGACTGCATTCTCGCCGAAATCGAACGAATGATTGCTAGCAGTACTCAGCATCTTAAATCCCATCCACATTAGCTCTTCAATGTTTCTGGGATCCGAGCGCATATACGTACCCCCGGAAAGATGGCTCGGTGAATCCTCGTAGTCATGGAAAAGCATCTCTGCGTGCGTGATCGATAAGTCAGCGCCACGGACGAGATCGACCAATGTCAAAAAGTTCGGTTCTCGATAGACTGACACTGGTCTGCTGATTAGACATTCACCAGCAAGCGCTAGAGTTAGATCCCCTGACTCTGATTCATAAAGAGTTCTTTCGTACTTAGCCACTATCCGCCTCCCTTGATCTATTTCCTCCAAGACCATTCCGACTGAGTCCATCTCAAGAGTCACTACGAAGCAGGTCTTTTCTCTCGAAGACTTCACCGAGCGATGGCGTAGGCCTCGCGCCTCGGGTCGGCGCCCGCTCGTAGAATCGGGCTTCGATGATCTATCTCAATCGCACACACATTCCCTGATTGTCCGCTCCAATCTTCCCAGAGCTCGATGCGATGTCCGCGACGTTCCAATTCCCGTAAAGTCTCCTGCTCAACTCTGGATTCAATCCCAACAAGCCCAGGATTATATGCATGAGGCCAGAAGGAATTGGGGAAACTCCAAGTCGAGAACCTCGGTGCCTCGATCGCCTGTTGCGCATCCATGCCAAATTCGACAACGTTCAAGAGTACCTGAACCATAGACTGACATTGGACGTCTCCTCCTGGCGTGCCAAATGGCATCCATGGCTTACCATCCCGAAAAACAATTGCTGGATTGGGAGTTAGACGCGGCCTCTTTCCTGGCTCCAGAACACAGGGATGATCCGATTCCAACCATGTCTGGGAACCTCGATGAGAAAGGATGAACCCCAAACCCGGAACAATCGGCGTAGTCCCGATACCGTCACTTGGTGTCGCAGAGAAAACATTTCCCCAACGATCCACCACGCACAAATAACTAGTATCGGCCTGTAGTTCGCCCGGAGCCGGACTTGGATCCGAGACATGTCGGCCTCTATGGACACTATTCCTCTGAAATAACCACGGATTCCCAGGACTCGGCATGCCTGGGGTCGCACGGGACATATCAATGAGCGTCCCTCGATCAGACGCATAGTCTTTTGACAATAACCCTTCGATCGGAACCGATACAAAATCAGGATCACCATAATAAGCATGTCGATCAGAGAAGGCGAGTTTTAGTGCTTCCAGAGTGACATGAATATAATCCGCGCTGTTGTGACCCATCTTTAACAGATCAAACCGCTCCAATATTTGCAGCGCTTGAATGGTTACAGGCCCCTGACACCAAGGACCACACGTATAAACCCCGACATCTCGATACTGACCCACAGAAGGTTCCCCAATCGTAACGCGGAAGTTGGCAAGGTCTTCATGTGTCAACAATCCCCCCTGATCCCTACAAAATCGGACCATAGCTTCCGCTAGTTCTCCCTGATACAAAACCTCTCTCACTGCTCGAATCCCTTGATCACGGTGTTTGGCGCCTGCGCTTCTTTCAACGTCTATGAGACGTTGAAAAGTCGTAGCCAATTCCTGCTGCACCAAAACACTCCCAACAGCTGGAGCTCCTCCACTTGGGAAGAACGTTCTCCGCGTTGATCTCCACTCCTCTCCAGACAATCTGCCATCAATTTCTGTACAAAGCGCCGTGAGCGCGCGGTGCAACGGCGGGTGCACAGGAAACCCGTCTCTTGCCAACTCCAAGGCCGGAGTAATGACCTGTTGAAGAGACATAGTTCCATAGAGTTCTAAAGCAGTCAGCCACGCGTCGGGCGCTGCAGGAACCACTGTTCGCGGTATTCCCTCCGGGATGTCATTAGAATAGTCGCGAAGATAGCGTTCTAGATTAGCTGCTTGCGGCCAACGGCCTAGACCGTCGATTGTGACGGTTTCACTCTGTCCCACGTGATGGAGAATTATCGGAGCTACGCCTCCGAAATTCGTAAGATGCGGAAGAACGACGTTTATAGCAAGGCCCCCAGCAACACCCGCATCAATCGCATTTCCTCCCTGTTCCAGAATACGATAGGCTGCAGCAGTCGCGAGGTAATGGCCTGCAGAGACAGCGTGTGTATTGCCCATTACAGCGGGGCGAAAGGACGGTATTCCTTGAACCATTGTGTCCTCCTTTCCTTAGAGCGGACCCTTATGTTCGAGGCTACTGTAAGTCGCTGGCTCCTTCCTTCACCTCAATTGATCCTGAACCTAAAAGCTCCACAAGGTCAGTATATAACGCCTGCTCCGAGGTAGAAGTGGTGTACGGAGCTTCCATGCGGGTCACTATACCGTCAACATCCAATTCTAAAATAACTCGATCCGGGCCAGGATATTCCAGCAGCTTTATCATGATTTCTCGAAGACGGTTAGCGTCTACATCAGGGTGCTCTGTCTCGCAGAGTTTTATGTGCAAAAATACTCGAGGGGTTGTCGAGACAATGGGGCTGTTGCGAACACTTCCGTTTCGGCTAATCGCGCGAGGTTCAATCGGGAGAGTTTCAGCTGATTGCTCAAGTTCATCTGAAGAGGGCAATTCGTAATTGGCAACTTTTTTGCAGGTAAGAGAAACCTGATCGCCACGGACTCTAGTCTGTCCGACAATCTGAACAATAGCTCCTTCTTTCCAGAATTCTTTACTTTCTTCATAAATGTCAGACCAAGCCATAACCTCTACATCCCCGTCCAAAAGGGCCAACACCACCGCAGCGAACGGTCGCCCGTCTCGTGTGGACCCATGTCTTACAGATTTCACCTGACCCACGACTAGCTTGTTAGTCTTCCCTCGCCCTGCTGGATCTAAATCTTCGACAGAGATCGTTACTTTAGATCGGTCCAAGGAGGCAACTATCGCACCAAACTGACTCCCTGAGAAATCAAAGCCCAATAGCTCACGTTCCCAAGATAACTTCTCTTGACGTGAAACAGTGTCTACCGTGGCAAACTCAGCGAGGATTGACGGAGTTTCGACCGCCTCTCCAAAGAGATCGAACATTGTCGTCTGACCACTTTCGCGTAATCGGGCTTCACGTTGCGCCATAGAAAGAATTCGGTCTAGCCCATCGAGAATTGGCCCTCTCGGGAGGCCTAAAGCATCTAGTGCTCCTACTTTGATAAGCGATTCTAACGTCCGGCGATTCAGCGTCCGCGGATCCGCGCGTCTACAGAGATCTTCCACGCTTTGGAATGGGCCCGCGCTCTGCCGCTCTTGGACTAGGGGAACCACTGCTCCTTCCCCGACATTCTTCACTGCAGCCAGCCCGAACCGAATACCCTGTCCGCCTTGTTCGAGCGATTCCACCGTAAATAATGCCTCACTCTTATTTACATCTGGTGGCAACACCGGAATACTTAACCGCCTACACTCAGTCACAGCCGCCGCCACCTTTTCCTGGTTTTCCATGCGCACGCTGAGTACCGCAGCCATGTATTCCACTGTATGATTCGCCTTAAAATACGCTGTCCAGTAAGCAATCAGTGCATAACTAACCGCATGAGCCTTGTTGAAAGCGTACCCGGCGAAGGGTTCAATGAGATGAAAAATTTCTTCTGCCTCACCATTGGTATATCCCTGCGCTGAGGCACCTTCGATAAACCGCACTCTTTCTTTTCGCATAATTGACGGAATTTTCTTTCCCATTGCCTTGCGGACAACATCTGCCTCGCCCAACGAGTATCCAGCAACAATTTGCACAATGCGCAACACCTGATCTTGGTAAACAATCACTCCGTAAGTTTCCTTAAGTACGTCTTCCAGAGAACTGTGCGGATACCGGACTTCTCCCCCGTGTTTGGAATTGATATAGCTTTCAATGTGTTCCATGGGCCCAGGACGATACAGGGCAACCATGGCCGAGACCTCCGCCAACGAAGCCGGTTTCAGAGCCTTGATATATCGCCGCATCCCCGAGCCTTCCAGTTGGAATACATCTGCGGTTTCTCCAGAAGAAAGTAGCTGGAAGGTATTGCTATCATCCAAAGGAATTGTCTGCAAGTCTAAGTGCTTTCCTGCTATTGGACCGACTAAATCGATCGCTCGTTTCAAAATCGTTAGGTTCGCCAATCCTAAGAAATCCATTTTCAGTAGACCCAACTGTGCTATCGGTTCCATCGGGAATTGAGTCATCGAGATCCCGCCTTCCACGCCCCGGGATGGACGTTGTAACGGGACATACTCTCTCAACGGTTCCTCAGAGATGACCACTCCAGCAGCATGCGTGCTAACGTGCCTGACCATCCCTTCAACTTCCTGGGCGGTATCAATGAGGCGCCGAATAGATTGATCGTCATTCCTCAAACTGGCCAACTCAGGACTGGCATTCAGGGCATCTTCCATGCCATGGACTCTTACAGGAATAAGGCGAGCGACTCGATCGACTTCTGCATAGGGAAGAGCCAATGCCCGACCGACATCTCTGAGGGCAGCCTTTGGGCCCATGGTGCCGAAGGTTATGATTTGTGCGACACGATCTTCCCCGTAGGTGCGAACCACATGGCGGATCACTTCGTCGCGACGATCGTCTTGGAAATCCATGTCGATATCCGGCATTTCCTTACGTTCAACGTTGAGAAATCTCTCGAAAATCAACCCGTATTCCAATGGATCAACGTCCGTCACGCCTAAACAGTAGAGAGCAAGGCTCGCGGCCGCGCTGCCTCGCACACCATAAATGATACCTTCCGCTCTGGCGAATGCAGTGATATCCCATACCACCAAGAAGTAATTGGCGAACCGTGTGTGCGCGATGACCTGCAATTCATATTGGAGACGCTCATGATACCGATTGGGGGCACCCCTCAAACGTTTCTCTAAGCCCTGTCTGCAAAGCTCCCCAAGGTATTCATCGGCATCCCGCCCATTGGGAGTTTGGAATTTCGGGAGATGTATCTGGTCAAACGCGAGATTAAGAGAGGTTTCTTCGGCGATCCTTTGGGTATTAGTAATCGCCTCAGGAACATCAGCGAATAGACTCGCCATCTCAGCAGGACTTTTAAGATAAAACGAGGATCCCTCCATCTTCAGTCGTTTCTGATCATGAATGGTTGTATTCGTATGGATGCAGATTAGGATATCTTGCAACGGAGCATCCCCTTCAGATACATAGTGGAAATCGTTGGTTGCCACTAAACCAATCCCAATTTCCTTATGCATGTCAAACAGGAAGTTGTTCACTGTATCCAACTGTGGTATCCCAGGATGGCGCTGTAATTCTAGGTAGGCATTCTCTCCAAAAGCCTCGCGGAACCAATGCGACCAAGATCGCGCATCCTCCTCGCGTCCATCCAAGACCAGCCGCGCAAGTTCACCATTAAGGCATCCAGACAACGCCACCAGGCCGGTACTGTAACTTTGAAGTAGCTCTCGGTCCACTCGAGGCTTGTAGTAGAATCCATCCAGATGCGCTCGGGTGACCAACTCGATCAGGTTTTTGTAACCGGTGTTGTCTTTCGCTAATAAGGTCAAGTGATACGGAGTTCGTTTGGCTGGATTACGTTCCTTATGGCTACCTGGGGCAACATACACCTCGCAACCTATTATCGGTCGTACTCCTTCGTCTAAGGCTGTGCGGTAAAAATCGATCGCTCCATAAAGTGCTCCGTGATCCGTAATCCCCAGAGAGTCCATCCCCAACTCTTTACTCCGTCTTAACATAGGCCTAATCCGGCTAAGACCGTCAAGAAGGCTATACTCAGTATGTGAATGGAGATGGGTGAACATCGCTGTCCTGCTTCGAGTTGCGCGCATTATAGAGTCGGTGCCCTTCTGGCAGCAAGGGAGTCGCGAGCCATATTCAAACGATCTCACATGCGTCGCGATTCAAACGAGGAAGCGCCTCTTAGTCAATCGAGCGACTGGTCGATCAATACTTTTTGACACGCCTCGTTCCCCCTCGTATACTGGCGCCGCCATTCAAGCGAGGAGGCGGTTATGCTACGACCCTTCAGGGGAGTCTGGCCTCAAATTGACCAATCGGCCTACGTAAGTGAATTTGCGTACGTTATCGGTGATGTCGAAGTGCACGCGAACGCGAGCATTTGGCCTGGAGCTGTCATCCGCGCGGATATGGGCAAGATAGTGATCGGTGAAAATACCTGTATCCAAGATAACAGCACGGTCCACGCTGATCGAGATTGCCAAATCGGCCCAAACTCTGCAGTTGGGCACAACGTACTTTGTCATGCCGATACCGTTGGGAGCTTCGTGCTTATAGGGAGCGGCTCTACAGTAAACGGCGGGACAATAGGCGACTACTGCATAATCGGTAGCGGGGCAGTCATACTTGAGGGTGCGGAAATCCCTTCATACTCGATGGTTACGGGAGTCCCAGGAAAGATTCAGGGAAAGATCCGGGAGCGACATATCCAACTCATACGAGGGGTCGTCGAGGATTATATTGAGAAAGCCAGAATCTACCGAAGTGACGCCTCGGCTTAGCGCAAATCCTTCTACATTTGATCAGGGGCAGCCATGCCCATCAGTCTTAGGCATCTGCCAAGGACCGCTTTGGCTGCCATTACGAGGCTTATCCGCGCCTTTGATAACTCCTGATCTTCTGTGATAACCCGACACCGATCGTAAAACCAATGAAAGGCTGTTGCTAGCTCCAACGTGTAATGAGCGATGTGGTGGGGTTCAAGCGTGCTGGCAATGGAATCGACAATCTCCGGCAATTCTAGCATTTTCTTTACAAGAGCCATCTCTTCATCAGAGGCGAGAAGCTGGATAACCGCTGAATCAGATGACAGGCCTTGCTCTAACGCAGTCCGCAGTATGCTAGCCGCTCGAGCATGAGCGTACTGGATGTAGTACACAGGATTTTCCTGAGACTGCCTCAAGGCAAGATCCATATCGAACTCCATCTGTGCCTCTGGCGAACGAGCCAGGAAAAAGTATCGACATGCGTCTGGCCCAACCTCATCCACCAAATCACGAAGCGTGATAATCTCACCAGTCCGTTTAGAAACACGCACGACTGCCCCTTGTCGCCTAAGCATCACCATTTGCGACACAAGCACTGTTAACCGATTCGGATCCACATCTAGAGCCAACAGGATCGCTTTCAGTCGACTGATATGTCCCTGATGATCAGCACCCCAGATATTCACGACGTGTTCAAAGCCGCGAATCAGGAACTTATCGTAATGGTAGGCTGCGTCGGAGGCAAAATACGTCGGGGCACCGGTCCGTCGAATCAGGACGTTATCTTTGTCTTCTCCAAGATTTCTAGACGCAAACCACGTGGCCCCCTCCCGATCCGTTAGGTACCCCCGAGATCGCAACTCTTTCATAACGTGCCCGTAGACATCGCCGTCATATAAACTGCGCTCACTAAACCACACATCAAACTCAACACCGATCCGCCCTAGATCATCGCGAATCTCCTTGAGCATCCTCTTCAGACCCCAATCAGCAAGCTCGGGCAAGGAGCATTGATTATCCGACGACAATAGTGATGTGCCTTTGGCTTCAGCAAGCTCGGTCCCAATGTCGGAGAGGTATTTGCCATGATAACCCTCTGTTGGCATACTCACTGGTTGGCCTAGGGCTTCACGGTAACGGACTTCAAGCGATTGATAGAAGGCATCCATCTGACTACCGGCATCATTAATGTAATATTCCCTAACAACCTCATACCCTGCCGCACTAAGCACATCAGCTAACGTGCTTCCCAGAACCGCCCCTCGCGCGTGCCCTACATGTAGCGGACCTGTCGGATTGACGCTGACGAACTCAACCTGGATTCGTTTTTTGCGACTTTCGCTTGCATCTCCATACCGGTCTCCAGCATCAAGTATCGTGGCAACTTGCTCCCTGACCCAGCCTGCCTCGAGACGAAAGTTGATAAACCCTGGATTAACAACCTCGACTCCATCCAAAAATCCGCCAATCTGGATCAGGTCTTTAACACAATTAGCAATCTGTAAAGGGCTCAGTTGCATGCTTCGAGCCAGTTTCAGACATACACTCGTCGCAAAGTCTCCATGACTAGAATTTTGAGGACGCTCGACCAGCTTTCTTTGGGGGATTGGAACAACGGGTAGCAAGCCCTGAGACTGCGCTGTTTCCAAGGCTGATATTACTCTCTCGGCAATCAAATCACGCATTATCATTGTAGCCAACATTGTATCTGACTTTCGGACAACAGTGTATCGGTCAGCCAGAGTCGACTTAGCTGTTCTCTTCTTCACATGTTAAAACTCGAAGCGCTTCAGATAAGGCGCGATTCTCTTTAGAGGATAGGTGCGGATCCCGCTCAAGTAAGCACGTCGCCTCATCTCGAGCGACGGCTAAAAGCGGCAGGTCTCCCAAGTCAGCAACCTTCAGATCCGGGAGCCCACTTTGCCGCGTTCCAAAAAACTCTCCTGGCCCTCGCAGGCGCAGATCCTCTTCAGCAACCCGAAATCCATTTGGCTCCTGTTCTAAGATAGTCAGTCTCTGCTCCGCTTCAGTCGAGGGTTCATCAGCATGAAGAATGCAGGTTCCTGGGTTGATTCCTCTGCCTACTCTGCCTCGAAATTGATGTAGAGACGACAGTCCGAATCGATCCGCTCCTTCAATCAACATAACCGTTGCGTTAGGAATGTCGACACCTACTTCGATCACAGGTGTCGAGACTAAAATGTCTAGCTCTTTGTCTCGAAAACTTTGCATCACTTTGACCTTTTCTGCGAGAGCCATTCGTCCGTGAAGAAGGCCAATCCGAAGTTCCGGATAGATTTCTTCGGATAGTCTCCGATGTTCCTCAAGGGCAGCTCGAGTTTGTAGTGCTTCGGATTCATCGATCAAAGGACATGCGACAAAGGCCTGATGGCCTGCCAAGATTTCCCGCCGAAGGAAATCGTATGCTTGTTCACGCTGGTGTGGGCGTAACCATATCGTTCGCACAATTTGGCGCCCAGGAGGTAATTCATCGAGAACGGATACGTCTAAATCTCCGTATAGCGTCAAAGCTAAGCTGCGCGGAATCGGGGTAGCCGACATCGTCAACACATGAGGTCGATCACCTTTCACCCCGAGAGCTTCCCGTTGTGCAACACCGAACCGGTGTTGTTCATCAACTACTACGAGATTTAAGCTGCGGAATACTACTTGATTCTGGATCAGGGCGTGAGTTCCGACCACGATATCAAGCGACTGATTCTCAAGGCGCTGATATATTGCCTCTTTTTCTCGACGGCTGTGGCTCCCTATCAATAACCCGATTCGTATCGGCTTCATCTTTGGGTGTATAGAGGCCACAAATATGTTTGGTTCTTCAGCCTGCCCGCTAAGGGGTTCAAGTAACCGTGTAATCGTCAGGAAATGCTGTTCAGCTAAGACTTCTGTTGGCGCCATCATCGCAGATTGATACTCTCTGGCAGACGTCATAAGCATCGCCGCCAAGGCTACCACCGTCTTACCGCTCCCAACTTCTCCTTGGAGCAGGCGCGCCATGGGGAAGCGTCGACCCATGTCCGTTAGCGTCTCATCAAGTACCCGGTGCTGAGCGGTGGTTAGTTGGAATGGTAAAGCAGATAGAAACGCCGACAGGGCCTCTTGCTCTACCTGAATAGGCCGAGCGCTTCCATCCTCTTGCCACTGGGATTTCCGAACCAGCATACGAACCTGTATTAAGAATAGTTCGTTGAAGGCTAGTCGTCTTCGTGCCGCTGCTCGCTGATCATTGTCCTCGGGATAGTGGTACGCGGAAAGCGCATCCACGATATGCAAGAGTTTATGTCGCTGAGCAATATCTTCTGGCAGAAAATCTTCAATTCCAATGAGATAGGCTGTAAGTGCACTGCGAATTGTTCGCCGAAGTGTTCTTTGAGGAAGGCCTTCGGTAGAAGGATAGACGGGTACAAGACGTCCTGGCGTGAAGACCTCATCATCTTCGCTAATTACTTCATAACTAGTAACTTCGAAATTGGTTTCCCCCCTATAGCGGCGACCTAGATGCCCGCTAATAAAGATGCGATCTCCTGAACGCAAGGTGCGCACGACAAACGGCTGATTAAACCAAATGGCACGTAGATTGCCAGTCTCATCACTCAAAATCGCTTCAGTAGCCTGACGCCTTGCCCCTCCAGTCTTAACCAATCGAGTTTCCCAAACCACTCCGATCACTCCCTGCTCTTCGCCATAAGAGAGTTTCTGAATCGTCACGATCGGGATGTGACGCCGTGGTAAATGATAGAGAAGCTCCCGAACCGTGCTAATCCCAAGCGTACTAATCTTCGCCGCGATACGGGGCCCAATCCCAGACAAGCTTCTAGGGGATTTGCGGAGTGTTTCTTGGACATGGGATTCGCCTACTTTGCGAGAGGTGTATGTCACGCGGTCACTGGGTTCACTATCGTCAATCAGTCTTGTTGAAGCGTCTAAGGCGAGCTCTGCCCATGCGGCACGTTGAACAGGCGCGAGATTCGCGTAGCCGGGGGACAGGATTTCCCAAGCTTTCAGACGAGCAATAAATGCTGTCTGAAAGTCCTTCGCCAATTCCTTATGCCAGTCATCCAAGAATCGATCAAGCCCACCCATGACCGCCCGGTCATCACATTCCCGTTCAAGTTCCAGTCGCAAGACCCTGCGAAACGTTTCCAAACGAGCTGCTAGGACGACCAGCTTCTGCGACTTTGACTTGCCACGATAGTTAATCAACAGATGCCTTTCGAGTGATTGATGGATAAGAGTACGGCAATTCCTGTAGGTCAGCTTAGCGTATACTAGACTATCAAGAAACAGCGTTCGTCAGAAAAGAGTATCACAATGATGACACTCCGCTCGCGGTTTTTCGGATGGGATCGACAGGTTACAGGATCCCTCGTTTTCCTTGCTCTCACCACAGTCTTCGGACTACAGCTGATCAGACTTCTTCTTAACGGGCTCGTTTTTTATGTTAGAGACGCTGCAGGTGCACCTACGTATGCCACTGGGGTATACGCTTTAGGTTTGTTTCTTTTAGGCTTCTCCGCTCCTCTCCTATCTAAATTTATCCCTTCTCATCGGGGGGTATTGTTAGTGGGAATAAGCCTCGGACTAATTCGCCTATTCGAACAATTCATAACTCTCCCAATTGCTGACCTTGTTCTTGCAACCATAGGCACTGGAGTGTTCCTCATTTTTATTCCTATGTACTTGGGCAGAGTCCTTGGAATACGAACACGGACAGGTGAATCCTTAGCTTTAGGGTTACTGGTTGGGATCGCCGCCGATACAGCTCTGAAAGGAGCATGGGCCACTCTAGACCTTTCTTGGCAACCAGGGCTTTTCCCAGTCCTCTTGATCGGCTCACTCGTCGTAACACAAATCGCGTCTGCTCGAACACTGACCAAAGATATTAGCAAGGGCTACGCCACCATACCTATTCTCCCCTCACTCACACTTGTCGGCCTTGGCGCGTTTCTATTTCTTGAGCTTCTCCTGTTTCAAAATATCGGCCAACAGACAGTCCTGTCGAATGTTGCTCAACCCCAAACGCTAGCTTGGATTTGTCTTGGAAACACTCTAGGTGTAGTTGCGGTAATCGGATTATTCAGGGCTCGGTGGACACCAAATGTTGCGGTATTTTCGTTGTTCGGGATCCTCCTGGCCGGTATCGTATATGCCCCATTTACGGGCTACAACGCGTTAATTGGGTCGATAGCCGGTCACATCATCTTATCGATCTTGCTCGCTTTGGCGTGCGCCAGCATAGGACAACCTACACGTAAGCGAGGATTGGGTGGCATCGCGTTCGGGAGCAGTATAGGGATGCTTTTCTTAGTCTTGTTGATGTTCACGTACTACGCTGGATACGACCTTCTGCTACCAGTAAGTCAAACAGGGGTTCTGATGATCGCCGCGGGTATTATCGGCTTGGCGGGAGTCGGTACTGCTAGAGTCATCAAAAACGGATTACCTAAGACACAGTTCAGTTGGGCGCCAGCGAAGCTCACTATCCTTCTTCTGCTCCTGCCATTGTGGAATTCTATAGCTTGGACTGAACCATCAACTGCTGCAGGCCAGGGATTCCCCGTGAGAGTAATGTCCTACAACCTACACCAAGGATTTGACACATCCGGGCGCCTGGACATGGAAGCATTGGCTCAAGTAATCGAGAGTGAATCGCCAGATATCATCGCGTTTCAAGAGATCTCACGCGGGTGGGCCATAGATGGATCATTCGATATGCTGCCATGGCTTTCCCAAAGGCTCGATATGACTTACGTGTGGGGGCCTACTGCTGATTCAGTCTGGGGAAACGCAATCCTCAGCCGTTTCCCCATAATTGAATCGACTACCTATCCGATGCCTAATAACGACCAATTGTTGTTGAAGCGCGGTTTTACCGAGGCTCTCATTGACATTGGAAACGGCGAGCGCATCGCTGTTATCGGAACACACTTACACCATACAATTGACGGCGCTGATCAGCGGCAGTCGCAACTACAAGCTCTGCACAATTTTGTGAAGGGTCGCTCAAACCTTGTGTTGCTGGGTGACCTCAACGCTGAACCAGACCACTCAGAGATAAATCTTCTTAGGCAAGCAGGTTTAGTTGACACATACGATCAAGCAGGGTTCGGGAATCCCGGAATCACATGGGACTTCCCAGGAGATCAGAGACGGATAGACTATATTTGGGTATCATCGGATCTGATCGCCTCCGACTTCTCTGTCATCGAAAGCCGTGCTTCGGATCATTATCCGCTTGCCACAACTTTATCCCGGTGAGATCACCCTATCCGGTTCGAGATGCGACCATCCTGTGGTAAGGTGACGGTCACTCGACTGAGACCAAGTAGTGATAATGAGGCTGACCACCCCAAACTAGATCAAAGTCAACGTCGCTAAACCGATCGCGGAGACGCTGTACGGTATCCTCTGCTTGAGCTTCTGTGATGTCACCCCCCCAGTATAGTGTTGTCAAGGCCCCTTCATCGAGACCGATGTGTTCCAAAAGCCCTTGGAGGACGTCTTCACAGTCCGCGCCGACCGCAACAACATGTCCATCGCACGCTGCAATCACATCCCCGACTTTAATCTTGTTGCCGTCAATCTCAGCGGTGCGGACTGCAGTTACCACTTCAGCAGAACGGATCCCCTGGAACGCTTTGCTCATTGTTTGCCCGTTCTCGTCGACATCCAGCGTTGGGTCATACGACAACAGTGCAGCAATCCCTTCAGGGATCGTTCTTGTGGGAACAACTTCAATGAGGATGTCACTCAATTCTTTCGCTTGCAGTGCAGCTGCTATAACATTCGAATTGTTTGGAAGAATCAATGCCTGTGTAGCTCCAAGCCGCTCAATCGACGAAAGGATCTCTTCACAACTTGGATTCATGGTTTGTCCGCCTTGCACGACGGTATGAGCCCCCAGACTCATGAAAAGCTTGTTGATACCTTCACCACGTCCTACAGCAACAACCGCTACATCTATCGCCTCGCTACGCACCCGGTGGCTGGATTGGAACTCTTGATGTTGGTCATCCATATTCTCAATCTTCACTTGACTGAGTGTCCCTATTGATGCCCCGAAACTAACGATTCTTCCAGGGTCAATTGTATGACTGTGCACTTTAACCAATTCTGTATCTCCAATGACCACAGTAGAATCCGCTAGCGCTTCAATTTCTGTGCGGATCGCGTTCGGATCCAAGTTGGCTCCACTAATCAAAAGTTCGGTGCAATAGCCATACTCGAATTGGATCGTCTCTTCCAGGAAATTACCCACTGACACTCTTCCCACGTCTCTACCCACCGTCACGCTAGCTGGATCATCGCCTAGAAGATACGCACACACTCCTCCCAATATCAGGCGGAACCCTTCACCTCCAGCGTCAACGACACCGGCCTGTTTCAGGATCGGAAGTTGCTCCCTAGTTTCTGATACGGCCGCACCACACGCAGTGAGACCAGACTGTAAAAGAACTAGGATATCCCCCTCACATATCTCCACGCTTCCCCGCATCTCTTCTGCAGTTCTTCGCAAAACAGTTAGGATCGTCCCCTCAGTTGGATTGCTCACTGCACGATACGCAGCGGAGGCACCCTCATCAAAGGCCTCAGCAACCCGGTTTACGTCAATTTCCCCTTCCTGCGAAAGAGAATCCGCCAATCCTCGTAGGAATTGCGACAGGATCACGCCGCTATTACCCCGCGCTCCCAGCAGTGCACCCCGCGCTCCCGCCAAACCGATCCCACTGAGACTGGTATCCTCAGCATGCTCGATCGCCTCTCCAACAGATCGGAGTGTCAGTAACATGTTGGTCCCGGTATCCCCATCAGGAACTGGGAATACATTGAGGCTGTTAACAGCCTCTACGTTACGCTCAAGCGCTAGTTCTCCAGCCTTAAGCATCCCCCGGAATGTTGTAGCATCTAGGATCTTCAATTGCACCACCTAGAGAACCATTAGCTAGTCAGCGGCTTGCCGACTACCATCGTTGTATGCTAGATTAACCCTCGGATTCTACGCAAAGTCAGATACTCCGTCAAAGAGGGATCAATTTATGGCATACTGCCATGTCTGCGGAAAGATCGGTCGGTTTGGGCGAAATGTTAGCCATGCAAAAAATCGCACCCCGACGCGCTGGCTACCGAACGTCCAGCGGGCAACAATGACCTTCAATGGTGTTCGGAAGCAAGTAAAGGCATGTACCCGGTGTATCCGCACGCAGTACAAAAGCGTTCGAGTCAAATAGTTCAATCCCTGGTTTGCCGACAAAGCCTTCGTCTACTGCCACACGAGCTAACTCAGCCAGACGCCCCTTTGGACGCTTCCACACATTGAAGTAGCTCTTTTATGGCACCCTTTACCCCCAGTTGAGAATCGAAAACGGCAGAACCCGCAACAAGCACTGTCGCCCCAGCGACAACCACACCCGGGATCGTCTCTTTGTTGATTCCCCCATCAACCTCTAACTGGGCTTTAGCCCCTTTTGTATCTAGTAAATACCGTACTCGCTGTATCTTTGAAATCACACTAGGAACGAATTGCTGACCGGGAAATCCAGGATTCACCGTCATAAGCAAAACCAGTTCAAGTTCTGACAGTAGCGGCTCAATCACATTCGTCGGCGTCCCCGGGTTGATCGCTACCCCAGCTCCCACTCCCAAGCATTTTATTCTTTCTACAATATCTCGTAGGTCTGTCGCAGCTTCGGCATGCACTGTCAGTATGTCGGCACCAGCGTCAGCGAACCATGGGAGAAATTTCTCAGGTTCTCGGACCATAAGATGGACGTCTATAGGAACTGCAGTAATAGCACGGATTGCCCTGACGACGAGTGGCCCGAAAGTCAGATTGGGAACATAGTGCCCATCCATAACATCCACATGGATATAATCTGCCCCACTATCAACGGCCTCTTCCACGCACTCACCCAGACGAGTGACGTCCGCTGAGAGGATTGATGGTGCCAGTTTAATTTCTTTCGTAACAGCCATGCTTGCAACCTCACCTAGGACCTGTCGCAACTCGAGGAACTCTCCTACGATATCTCGAAACCCGAGATCAATACGACACAAAAGCCATGCAATAACGATCGGGAGAAATGGTGTTCAGGACTCTGTATGGGAGAGCATCCTCCATGCCTCCCGGAGCGCCTCCTTTACACGCTGGGGAGCGGTCCCCCCATGGACATCTCGTGCGGCAAGGGAAGAATCTAGAGTAACCTTGAAAATATCCGTTGCAAAACGTGGCGAGAACGCTTGGTATTCTTCAAGTGTCATTTCACTGAGGCTCTTCTTGGTCGCCTCAGCAGTGCGGACCAAGTCGTTAACAATACCATGAGCTCGCCGGAAGGGGATTCCTTTACCTACCAAATAGTCCGCTATATCAGTAGCCAAACTATAGCTTTTATCTGCCGCATCCCGCATCGTGGCCACTTTAAATTCTAGGCCGGCAAACGATTCTGTTAGAGCCTTTAAAGTATTCTGCACTGTGTCTATTGTATCGAAGAGTCCTTCTTTATCTTCCTGTAAATCACGATTGTACGTGAGTGGAAGTCCTTTCAGGACCGCCAGTAGGCCCATAAGGTGACCAAAAACCCGGCCAGAGCGGCCGCGGGCCAATTCAGCTATATCAGGATTCCTTTTCTGGGGCATTATGCTACTACCAGTCGTATGTTCATCTGAGAAGTGCACAAAACCAAACTCGGCTGAAGACCACAGCACCAATTCCTCAGCAAGTCTTGAAACGTGCACCATCATGATGCTCGAAGCGGATAGGTATTCGACGACGAAGTCGCGATCCGACACGGCGTCCATACTGTTACTCGAAATCTTGGTAAACCCCAACTCTCTAGCAACAAACTCCCGGTCAAGGAGATACGGCACACCAGCTAAAGCACCACTTCCCAGCGGGAGAACATCCGCGGAATTTCGGACCTGTTGAAACCGGGATCGATCGCGATTAAACATATGGAAATACGCAAGGATATGGTGCGCCAGAAGAACGGGTTGTGCGCGCTGCAAATGAGTGTATCCCGGCATCACAACGTCCATGTGTGACTCCGCAGAATGGAGCAGCACTTTTTGGAACTGACTGATCAATTCATCCGTTTCGTCCGTAACTCGGAGGAGGTACAGCCTCAGGTCTGTAGCAACTTGATCATTCCGAGATCGCGCCGTGTGTAATCGCCCTGCCGGCTCGCCTATCAACTCATAGAGTCGCGCTTCAATATTCATGTGAATATCTTCTAACTCGCGCCGCCACGGGAATTCTCCTGCTTCGATCTCCTCTCGAATCTTCGCCAAGCCTTTAATCAAAACATCTCTATCTTCGATGGATAGGATCTTTTGACGCGCCAGCATCCGAGCATGCGCTATCGAACCCGCAATATCCTCTCGATACAGACGCCAGTCGTAATGAATCGACACTGTATACGAGGATTGGTGTTGGCCTCTCATGATTCTACCTTTTCCTGTCGGGTATCAATATTGTACGCTGAAACGACAGAACCTTCTCGCGTTCTTGGTTATAGACGGTCGTTTCGACCGCTACTGTTCCCCGATCAGGCTTCGAGGAAGATCTCCTGAGATCCAAGACTTTCGTTTCCGCGTACACGGTATCGCCCACAAACACCGGCGCATGATGACGAATTTGATCATAAGCAAGGTTCGCTATGGCCTTGCCCGAAGTATCCGGAACACTCAATCCAACCGCTATCCCAAAAATAAGAGGGCCTGCTACCAATATTCTTCCATGCTGATGCGATTTCATGTATTCCGCGTCTAAGTGGAGAGGGTTATGGTTCATAGTTAGCAGCGAAAAGAGATTGTTATCAGATTCGGTGATCGTCTTACCAGGCCAATGCTTGTAGACATCTCCAACAGCGAATTCATCTAGATATCGGCCGAACCAGTCCCGACGATCGTGGATGACCATGTTCGTTCTTAACCCCCAAGGAATTCAAGCCAGAGGTATGTTCTTAAGATCAATCAACGCTCAGTATTGGATTGTGACCGTTCTGCTTGAGTTTTCGTCGTTAGGCCATACACCTTGATGAATCCGGCAGCTGCGCGGTGGTCAAATTGATCAGCCTTGTCATAAGTCGCGAGTTCATAGGAATAGAGTGGAGTGGGAGATTGACGGCCTACAACCATAAAAGCTCCCTTATATAGACGTAACCGCACAGTCCCACTGACAAACTGCTGACTGCTCGACACGTAAACGTCCAAGTCCTGGCGATGGTCTGAAAACCATAGCCCGTTATACACAAGGTCTGCATACTCCTGAGCTACTGTTGCCTTAAACCTCTGCTGCTCCTTGGTAAGAGTGAGTGACTCCAAACTTTGATGAGCGGCATGTAGGATCACACCAGCTGGCGCTTCATAGATCTCGCGGGATTTAATTCCCACAAGTCTGTTCTCGAGGTGATCAATTCTGCCAATTCCGTGCTGTCCTGCAGATGCATTGAGCAATTGGATCAGTGACACGCCGTCAAGGTTTTCACCGTCAATGGCTACCGGTATACCCTGAACAAACTCTATTTCCAGATACAGCGGTTTGTCAGGAGTTCGTTCAACCGAGTTGGTCCACGTGAAGACATCTTCCGGTGGCTCTACCCACGGATCCTCTAATACTCCTGACTCTACTGAACGTCCCCACAAATTCTCGTCCACAGAATACGGACTCGCCCGCGTAGTTGGTACTGGAATCCCACGGTCTTGGGCGTATTGCATCTCTTCGTCTCGACTCATACCCCAGTCCCTAGCCGGAGCAATAACTTTGAGGTGAGGCGCTGAGGCCATGACCCCTAACTCGATCCTCACCTGGTCATTGCCCTTCCCAGTGCATCCATGCGCTATATATTGCGCACCTTCCTCAAGTGCCAACTCTGCCAAACGCCTCGCTATGAGGGGTCTGCCTAGCGCTGTTGCAAGTGGGTAGCGTGACTCATACAATGCACCAGCCTGAAGGGCCGGCCAGACAAAGCCATTAACAAACTCCTCTCGGACGTCCATAATAATCGCCTTGACCGCACCAACAGCGCGCGCTTTTTCCTGTACCCCATCTAAGTCTCTACCTTGTCCAAGATCTAATGTCAGCGCTATTACTTCGCTATGATAGTTCTCCTGCAGCCAAGGAATAGCAACAGATGTATCTAACCCACCACTGTAAGCTAATACGACGCGTTCTTTCTTAGTCACTCTGCCCCCGATAAACCCAATCTACTTCACCCGAGTCACTCTTTCGAGCCCACGCTCGAATCGTTCCAGAGCGATATCCACCTCACTCCGAGAAGCATTCAAAGGTGGCGTAAACCTGATAGAATTTGGACGCACAGGATTCACAAGCAAACGTTCCTCGTTACATCCTCCTACTACATCGGGGCCAATCGCCTCATGAAACTCAACAGCTCTCATCAATCCCATCCCACGGACCTCTTTAATGACAGTTTCATGGCGAGCCTGTATTTTCAATAATCCGGCTGCAAGGTACTCGCCCAACTCTCCTGCATATCCAGAGATGTCGTTCTCTATTACATGCTTAACCACCGCGTAGGCTCCAGCACATGCAAGTGGATTCCCCCCAAAGGTTGAACCATGATCCCCGGGCTCCAAAACCTGGTACTGTTCTTTACACAGGAATGCACCAATCGGGACACCACCACCGAGCCCTTTTGCAAGCGTAAGGACGTCAGGCTCGATATCAAACAGTTGGTAGCCGAACAAAGCCCCTAAGCGGCCAATGCCAGTTTGCACTTCATCGAGAATGAGCAGTATCCCTTGCTCGTCACACCATTGTCGTACTTCGCCGAGGTAGGATGGTGACGGACAATTTACTCCCGCTTCCCCTTGTACGGGCTCAAGGACAATCGCACATGTCTTCGCATTCGTCGCAGATTTCAGTGCTTCGATGTCATCCCAAGGAACATGGCTAAATCCCGGGGTAAGGGGTGCGAAGGTCGCACTGTACTGTGGATTGCCACCAGCGGCGGCCGTGGTAATCGTTCGTCCATGAAAGGCATTGTCCGTAGAAATAATTTCGTATGCACCACTTCGGTGGAGCCTGCCGTACTTTCGAGCAAGCTTGAATGCACCTTCATTGGCTTCTGCGCCACTATTACAAAGAAATACCCGATCTAGGCAACTATTCTCCACCAACAACTCAGCTAATTCTATCTGGGGGACAGTATAGAACTGATTTGAGGTCTGGAACAGGAGCCCGGCCTGCTGCCGAATCGCATCAACGAGAACGGGCGGGCAGTGTCCAAGAGTATCAACCGCCCAGCCTGCGTGAAAGTCCAAGTATTCTTCTCCAGCTTCGTCCCAGACCCAAGAACCTTCACCTTTCACGATAACGACTGGCTGACGACGCGCTACCTGCATATAGTATTGATGCTCTCTTTCGACCAATTCACTCATTTTGATCCCCCTTGGAAAATTCTCTGAAGGTTGGACAAAGATTCCTGTAGATCCTGAACTTGTTCCTTCAGAATATCTAGCGCTTGACCCGCTCGCTTGATTTCATCCAGCAATTTCCCTTCATTAGTAGCTGCCTGAGTTGTTGATTTGACGGATGGCTTAGTAACGGGAGGGAGCCTTTCACCAGCAAGAGCCACCAGCGCCTCTTCAAGGTTTGATCTCATTACCACTTTTTCACCGTCCACGAGTATAACTCGCTTAAGCTCAGGGAAGGGCGTGCCTCCAGCTTGGAGATATAGCGGCTCAGCATAAAGCAAGGTGCCTGCTTCGTCGCCATCGCCTTCAATCGGGATAACCAGCAGATTTCCTCTTATACAACGGGCGGCCCCACCAGGTGGACAAAGAAGTGTGAAGTCTTGCTTAATCACGGGTTCCTGATCAATTCGTTTTTCTACTTGAGCTGGACCGTCTATCTGTCTCCCTTTGGGGAATTCAAAGGATAACAACTTCCCATAATGTGAACCATCACTGCGGGCCGCGAGCCAGGCAACCATGTTTTCACGATTAACCGGGGTAAATGGCAGGAGCAAAACGAATTCTTCTTTCTCCTCTCCCGGGAGCCTCATATTGATGTAGTAGGGTTCCATCGGTTGAAATTCGTCACGGAAGAACTCATTCGGGACGCTCCACTGGTCCTCTTTGTTGAAGAATACCTTAGGATCCGTCATGTGATACTGCAAATATTGCCGCGCTTGAATATCGAACAGATCTTTGGGATATCTTACGTGACTACTTAGTCCTGGATGCAAATCATCCATCACCTCGGCGGATTCAAATAGATCTGGGAAGATTTTTCTGTACGTTTGTATAAGCGGATCATCCGCATCAAAATCGTATAGAGTTAAGTCTCCACTGTATGCATCCATGACCACTTTAACGCTGTTGCGGATGTAATTAAACTTCCCAAATTCGTTAACAAGGGGAGTCGAATAAGGAAACCTATCTGTCGTAAGATAAGCATCCTGAATCCATAACAGTCGTCCATCAGCGATCACGATATAGGGATCAGCATCCAAGTGAAGGAAGGGAGCAATTTGCTCAATTCGTTCCTGGACATTACGGTGATACTGGATCCTGCTTTCGCGATTAATCTCTCCACTAATCAGGATATTGATATCGCGAAACTCCCACGCGTAGACGAAACGACGCAAGAATCCGGTTAGCTGGATCCCCCCTGTTCCTTCATAACGAGTATAGACTGGGTTTCCCTGAGAATCCGGGAAATCGAACTCTGGCTCGTTAGAATTGACGATGATGTAATCTTCGTTTCCCTCACCGTAATACACTTCAGGCCTGGTGACCTCGAGTTGTCCCTTGATAGGAATATCTTTAACCGCAAATTCCGGACGTCCTTCCTCAGTAAAGTCAACAACTGGCGCCACTACCACGCCATACCCATGCGTGAATTGCAGTTTGCGATTAACCCACCGCTGTGCCTCTGAAGGAAGATTATCTGGTGATAATTCGCGGACACCCAACATCACCTGACGAAGTTTTTGTTCTCCTTCATCTTCTAGGATGTATCGGTCCACGTCAGCATTAAGGAAGGTGTAATACAGTCGGAAAAACTGGACCTGGTTTAAGACATCTTTAAACGGACGATGATCCCAAAGCCTGATATTGTCCAAAGTTTCCGGATTGGACCGAACCATTTCCGGACTCAAGGTAGCTTCGGTGGATAAGGGATATAATTGATCTTCAACATGATTGAGGCCGAACGCGTAACGGGTCATGTCAATGTTACGCACAATGTAGGGGGTTTCTCTCTCCAATTCGTTCGGGACCACCTGCAGCCGCTGAACAACGTTGGGGTACAGAACACCAACCAAGACCGCGGAGGCTATCCACAAAACAATCACACCAACGATCATCTGTAGTCGATGCCATAAGAACGCGTTTACAAGCAGAACCACTCCTGAAATGGCCACAATAGCCATCAAGGCACGTAGGCCTATAATCCGAGCATGAACATCTGTGTAAGAAGCCCCTGCCACTGCCCCATTTTCAGAGAAAACCAGACCGTACATGCTTAAGTAGTATCCGAATCCGAAGACGAACAGGAGCGTTGCTCCCAACACAGAGAGGTGGACACGAACCGCCTGAGTAAATGTGAAGACTGCTCCACGAATACTAAAATGCACAAAGTACATGCCTAAAGTGATTAAGATGTTGACTATAACTGCACCAAGTAACCATCCCCGTACTAGGTGAAGAAAAGGCAGATCAAAAACATAAAAAGCAACATCCCGGTTAAACTGCGGGTCCTTGACATCAAAACTCGAGGAGTTAATGAACGCCAAAACTGTATCCCACTGCCCTGCTATCACTCCCCCGAAAATCAGAGACAGAACCGATACCCCCAAGACTGAGCCCCCTAGGACAAGTCGTTTCAAGGTCTTCACGGTATCTTGAGATCCAGGGAGGGCTGACGGTCCAGAGGCATAACGATAAGTAAGATAGACATTCAAGCTAGCGAGAACTGCGAAAGCGAATGTGCCTAATGCGAATAGCCAAATACGGGTAACAATTATGGTGGTAAAAACAGAGCGGAAGTCTAAATTGTCAAACCACAGGAGATTAGCATAAATGTTGCGCAGCCATCCGACTAGAAACAGCCCTAGTATCACCGATCCAATGACAACTACACCAAGGATCAGTGGCCGGGGATTGACCGGTAAGTTTCCTGTTGGGCTGCCAGCCGAACCATTTGATCCGTTACCCCCACGGAAAAACGATGCCATAATAAACTCCCTTCAACCTACTCTTGTCCCAAGGTTTCCGCCTGAAAGATGCTCAACCAAGGCGCGTGGTTTGCGCCCGTCTACTATCGCCGTATTCGTCACCCGCGGCAATGCCGTGAGGCACGCCTCCAACTTTGGGATCATACCTCCAGATGCAACCCCACCTTTAATCAGCGCTCGCGCCTGATCAAAGAGTAATCGCGGTATAACCCGCCCGGTAGAATCTTTGACCCCTTCAACATCGGTAAGGAATATCAAGCTTTTTGCACTCAAAGCCGCCGCCAATTCCCCTGCAACAGTGTCTCCATTAACATTTAGAATTGTCGCTGATTCAGATGAAGATAAACCATCTGAGAGAGCTACTGGCGCCACAAACGGTATGACCCCATCTCGAAGAATCCTGTCAACCACGGATGTTCGAACATCAACGATTTCCCCTACTAAGCCCATTTCCGGATCTCGAACCTGAGCTTGTATCAATCCTCCATCAACTCCACTCACTCCCACAGCGTCCCCTCCGAGGCGCTGGACAGAAGCTACCAATCGCTTGTTTACCTGACCGGCAAGCACGGCTAGGACGATCTCCATTGTGGGATCGTCAGTAACGCGAAGGCCACGAACGAAACGAGGCCGTACACCTATACTTTTTACCCACTGATTAATGATTGGTCCGCCCCCATGGACAACCAAAACAGGACAACCTTGACGCTGCAACTCCACTAGGTCCTGCAGTGTAGTGTCATCGGAACCAAGTGTGCTTCCGCCGATTTTTACTACTATAGGATGTAATTTGCTATCCACGGTCTAATACGGGATGCATCGAATCAAGGTGAGCTGACCACATCCCCAGACTCCTAAGTAGTATACGCACTGTTGAATGTGACAAAAGCTTCGCTCATATCGCAGCCCCACGCAGTCGCTGATTCCTCACCTATATTCAATTTAGCCACAAGTTTAATCTCTGGCCCGTTCATATTCGCAATCACGGCATCTTTGAAATAGGAGATGGGAAGTCCGTCTTCCATGATACAGATATCGTTAATGTATAGTGCCATGCTCGATTCTTGCATCTCGGCCCCGCTTTTACCGAGAGCCATCATGATCCGACCCCAGTTGGGATCATTCCCATAGATCGCTGTCTTCACTAAGACCGAACTGGCAACAGACCTGGCGGCTAATCGTGCGTCACTTACTGATTGAGCACCTTCGACGACAACTTCAATCAGTTTCGTGGCGCCTTCGCCCCCCCGAACAATTGCCTTGGCAAGCTCTCTGCATACTTCGAATAGCGCACGTCGAAATGTCTCACCGGAAGCCTTGTCTGAATCGATCTTTGGCGCTCCAGCCGCCCCATTCGCGAAAAGCAATACAGTATCGTTAGTACTAGTGTCACCCTCAACACTAATCATATTGAATGTGGAATCCACCGCTTCCTTGAGTGCCTGTGATAACAATGCAGGCTCGACTGTTGCGTCAGTGGTTAGAAAACAAAGCATCGTAGCCATATTGGGGTGAATCATGCCGGCGCCTTTCGTGCACCCGGCAATGTGCACACGGACTCCGTCTACTAAAAAACTCACCGTATATTCTTTAGTATTATGATCGGTAGTGAGTATAGAGCGAGCGAACTCATGCCCGCCTTCCGCTGAGACGACAATCTTATCAATTCCGGACCGAATCAACCCCATCGGCAACTCTACACCGATAATACCTGTGCTACAGGCCAATACCTCCTCGGGCGAAACACCTAGCTTGGCGGCAGCAAGCGAAGTCATTTCGATCGCGTCCTTCATCCCTTGGTCACCCACACAAGCGTTGGCACAACCACTGTTCGCTACCACTCCTCGAGCCTCAAGAGAGGATGCTCGGCGCTCAGAAAGCACGACAGACGCCGATCGAACTTTACTGGTAGTAAATGTGCCGGCTACGACAGCAGGCGTTTCCGACATGAGAAGCCCTAGATCCAAAGGAGCTTCACCATACGTTTTGAGCCCGACATATGTCGCGCCCGCAACGAAACCCTTGGGCGTAGTAACAGAACCGTCAACGATTCTCTCAATCTCTGTGGCCATATCCCTACTGTATCAGCTTAAGATCACGTCTGTCTCTAGGGCACATTAATTAGACCGACCTGCAGTATAGCATAGCGGCATCTGGTATTCGGAAATACAGAGCGCATTAGACTCAGACACGGTCTGCTTCTAATGCGCTCTCCATAGCTGTAATCGCAACCTCAATCTGAGAAGGGTCAGGAATCCTCGTCGTAAGGCGTTGCAATGCTATCCCAGGGAGAATCATCAACCGGGCGAGAGGATTAGTTTCATGCGTCGCACCAAGTCTAAGAAATTCGTAACTCACGCTGGCGATAACTGGGACTAGCACTAAACGTGAGAGGATAGCGATCTCCATAGAAGGCCGACCTAAAAGAGCGAAGATAAGAATTGATACAACGACAACCGTCAGCAGGAAGGCGGTTCCACACCGAGGATGGGCCTTGGGAAAACGAGACACGGTTTCAGGGTCGAGAGATTCTCCGTGTTCGTATGCGTGGATCGTCATATGCTCAGCACCATGGTAGGCGAAGACTCTCTGGATACCTTCCATATGACCAATCGCCCACATGTACCCGACTAGAAGCATCAGCCGTATCACCCCCTCTATAGCATTACTGGCTAAAGAGGACCCGATGAACCCATCCATGGATCGCGCACCAAACAAGGGAACGAGAAAGAAGAATCCTATGCCAACTACTAGGGCTATACCCATTGAAAGGCCAAGTAACAGGCGCTCAGATATCGTTGGCTTATGCTGGAATTCGACAGTCTCCTCTGGTGGGACCATCGATATCTCTGCGGATCGATTGAGGGCTCGCACACCGAGAATAAGGGTCTCCAAGAGAATAAACATCCCTCTGACTAGTGGAATTTTTCTCAAAGGACCCTTAGCAAATATTCCCATCCGAAGGTCGCCCTTCCAGATAGTGCCATTTGGGCAGCGGACAGCCATTGAGACATTACGCTGGCCTCTAATTAAGACGCCCTCGATAATCGCTTGTCCGCCATAGTAGAAGGTTTGCGGCAAAGTTCTTCACACACCAATCTAAATACGGAGTCTAGTGAGGTCGCTTGCGTGGTATGGTCGCCTTGGCAAGATCTACTGTAAGTTGTATTTACGCTTCATCCGTTCGACTCGACCTTCTGTATCCACAATCCGCTGCTCCCCGGTGAAATAGGGATGGCAACGGTTACACACTTCGACGCGTATGGACTCCTTGGTCGATGCCGTCATAAAGCTATTTCCACACATACACGTAGCCTCGATATCGTGCCAAACCGGGTGAATCTTTGTTTTCATCGTTCCAACTTCAATCTTCTAAGCTTGTATGGCATAAACGCTGGCGCGTTTCTTGCCTCTGACTGCGAATTCGTATTTCAATCGCCCTTCCACTAAAGCAAAAAGAGTGTGATCGCGGCCACAGCCAACACCACTCCCTGGAAGGATACGAGTGCCTCGTTGGCGAACGATGATGTTCCCGGGGATAACATATTGACCATCGAAGAGCTTAACGCCCAGGCGCTGACCTCGGCTATCACGACCATTCCTAGTGGATCCGCCACCCTTCTTATGCGCCATCAGTTTTCACCTCTTTTTTGGTGGCCCTAGCGCGGGTCCGCGGACTCGTCGACTTAGGACTCGTCGTAGTCTTTCTCGCAGTCGCGGGCTTTCGCTTAGTGACTTTGCCACCATCTTCAGGCGTCGTTTCCTTGGCTGCTTCTTTTGCACCCGGCAGCAGAATAGCGTCTACTTTAAGCCTGCTGTAGCGCTGTCTATGGCCAGACTTTCTTCGGTAGCGTGTTTTCGCCTTGTACTTGAACACAACCAATTTTGTTCCACGAACCTGCTCGACCACCTGCGCCTTTACCGCAGCACCTGCAACTTTCGGGCTGCCCACTAATATGTCATCGGCACCGGCGATCAATCGGACATCTTCTAAGTAGATTGATGCACCCACTTCCGCGTCTAGCAATTCGACATCCAAAATGTCGCCTTCTTGTACACGGTATTGTTTCCCACCTGTCTGAACTACTGCGTAAGACAAATTGAACCCCGTTCTTCTCCACTAGCCTAAAGAAGCCGCCGACCATTCTAGGCTCACCAGCTATAAAGTGTCAAGGAATATGAAGATTTAGCTTGACACCCCTAAAGGGTTACTCTAGCATGTACCGGACAACTGAATAGCAGCTTGCTGCTCTTATCCAGAGGGGCAGAGGGATCGGCCCTAAGAAGCCTCAGCAACCGGTTGGCCTAAAATTAGGCAGCACGGTGCCAACGCCGCCGAGCCGAATGACAGGCTCGACCGATGGGAGTGGTCGCTAAAGCGACAATGCTTCTCTCATCGAGAGGCTTTTTTTTTGCTCCTTCGCCTTTGTCACTTGGACTGATACTACCAGAGAGGAATCGGATGGGGGAAATCCGCGGCTTGAATTGGCAAGGACGCAGCCTTCTTATTCTGGATCAAACGCGCTTGCCTTTAGAAGAACACTACCAAGAGTGTCGGGTCTGGCCAGACGTAGTAGAAGCTATACAAGGGATGCGTGTTCGCGGCGCGCCAGCTATCGGATTGGCCGGCGCGTACGCTGTAGCTCTTGCTTGCCTCGAGTATGCCAACCTAGAGTCCGTAGAATTTCATTCAAGATTAACAGTGGCGGCGGAAACCATCGTGGCCGCCCGGCCGACAGCGGTAAACCTTGCTGTGACGGTTCAACGTGTTTTAGAGGCCGCCCGAGCCGCCTCCAGCGTCAGAGAAAGTATCGAATCCGTGATTACAGAGGCACAGAGTATAGATTCAATGGACCTAGAGGCAAATTACCGTATAGGTGCTTGGGGAGCCACACTGCTCCCGGATGACTCAACTGTCCTCACGCACTGTAATACGGGTGCTCTAGCCACTTCGGGTTACGGCACCGCACTAGGCATCATCCGTAAGCTGTGGACAGACGAACGACTACGGAGAGTTGTTGCCACTGAGACACGTCCGCTGCTTCAAGGAAGCCGCATAACCGCATGGGAATTATCCCGGGAAGGTATACCGGTAACGATTGTTGTTGATGGAGCTGTGGGTTACTTATTACAGCAGGGGCAAGTAGACGCTATATTGGTCGGTGCCGACCGGATCGCCGCAAACGGCGACGTAGCAAACAAGATTGGCACATACTCACTAGCTGTCCTTGGGCGAGTTCATCATGTGCCCTTCTATGTAGCAGCGCCTTCGACCACGATCGATCTCAATAGTCCGGACGGCGACACCATTCCCATCGAGATGAGGGATGGGGCGGAAATAGCATCTTTTAATCGAACGCCAACTGGTTCAGAAAGCGTCGCCGTGTACAACCCAGGTTTTGATATAACTCCTTCTACCTATGTCGACGCGATCATCACTGAGGTCGGGATTGCACGCCACCCTTACAATGCTAGCCTAAGAGAGATGGTAAGCAGTCATGACTAAAGCACGGGTAGGTATTATCGGAGGAAGTGGAATTTACCAGATGGGCGGGCTCCTTGAGACGCGAGAGGTCAACATCGAAACACCTTTTGGCAACCCGAGCGATTCGATTGTTCTAGGGAAATATTCCGGAACCGAGGTGGCCTTCCTCCCACGCCATGGGAGAGGTCATTTCTTTACGCCCGGAGAGATTCCCGTTCAAGCGAACATATACGCCCTCAAAGTCCTCGGGGTCAAGCAGATCATATCCATTAGCGCGGTAGGGAGCCTTAGCGAAACCATTCATCCGTTGGATATGATCATCCCGGATCAGGTCGTTGACCGAACCAGGAATCGTGTCTCTACATTTTTCGGCGATGGAATCGTGGCGCACGTATCATTAGCGGACCCATTCTGTAAACGCTTATCAAGTCGAGTCGTAGGCGCTGTGAAGCAGGTTGGTGCCACAGCCCATGACGGTGGCACCTATATCGTGATTGAGGGGCCGGCATTCTCAACGAGAGCAGAGTCTCGTCTTTATCAGTCGTGGGGCGGCAGTGTCATTGGAATGACTGCTCTACCAGAAGCCAAGTTGGCGAGAGAAGCGCAAATGTGTTATGCACTTCTGGCCTGCGTCACTGATTATGATGTTTGGAATGACGAAGCCGATGATGTCTCAACAGAGAGCGTCGTTCTAAACCTCAGTCGGAACGCCTCTATGTCTCAAGCAATCCTCCAGCAACTATTGCCAAGCCTCGGCGAGAGCCAGAAGTGCCCATGCCCGGACGCGCTTCAGGGATCTATCGCCACAGAACACGAACGGATACCACAGGAGACATTACTGAAACTTTGGCCTATCCTGAAAGGGCGAGTAAATGTGCCGAGTCCGGAAACAACGGACGGGCACGCCAGCTAATTATGAGGAGGGAGAGATGAGAAGAGACCCAGGAGAACCATACTATCGTTTAGGAACGGATGAAGCCCGTAACATTTTGGCCGATACACCAGACAAATACGCGGTGATCGACGTTAGAGCAGAAGACGAGTATTTGGAAGGACATGTCACGAATGCTATCCACATTCCAGTAGATGAGATCCTATCTAGGATCGAGGAACTCCCTAAGGGGAAAACGCTGCTGTTTATCTGTGCGGCCGGTATCCGGAGCGGGCTCGCCTGCGAGATGGCTGCCGCCACTGGATTAGATCCTGACTCCTTAGTCAACATCGAGGACGGGACACCTCCCTGGATCGAAAAGGGATATCCCACTAGCTACGGGGACAATCCGTAAACTTTGTTTGAGAATCACATCCCAACTACATCACGAGGCAAATAATATGTATAAGAAAAGCAAAGTAGTACTCTTAAAGAGACGGCATAAGCGTCAGCAACGCATGGAACAGCGAAAACTGTCGAGACGCCTCCTTAGTGGAGACTTGAGTCTCGCGCAAGCTGAACGGCTTGCTGGAGACGGTTTGCGCGGAGTGCTGAAAACTGCCGACTATTTAAGTAAGAAAGAAGGCGTTTCAGTGCCCTCCGCTCTCGCTGACGCCATGCACAATGCCGTGACCCCTGCATTCGCATTGTTTGCTCCAGCGAGACCCGATAAGAGATCATCGCTTGATCAACCCAGCAGAACTCAAAAGCGTAGTGTGCCAGCTACTCCTGCCAAACCGGCACGCGCAACTGCAAAGGCCACTACCACTGCAGCCACTACACCTAACAAACCAGCACCCGCGCCAACAACAAACACTAACGCAACAGCGTCTACAACTGAAAAAGAGGAGAGCGCGCATGAAGCCAACACTAAA
>CAZVDP010000013.1:0-129058 GCA_964625945.1 uncultured Dehalococcoidia bacterium
GGAATAGGACGTCTGTCATAGAATTCGGCTTCGACGAATTCGCTCCAGATGTCGTAAGGTTCTTGGAGATGGGCGTCAGAGTCAATGATTCCGAGGCCGTTACGCATACTCCCTCCTTGTTTCGCTATTATTGAGTACCAACCAGCTTAGCGTACTCACCAGATTTCGTAAAGCCTGATCCGTTTGCGGACATGCTTTGATCTATCGCCAATCTTGCCTGTTAATATGTCGAATTGGGCTTCTCAGACATTGACAGCAAGCCTCGCGCGGTGAACAATTCCTTTCGAGCATATGTGTTTACTGATCTATTTTGCGATTGGAGGGAACTATGGCGAATTCGACAGTGCTGGAGGCGACCCGGTGGCGTTGTATTGGTCCGTTTCGAGGTGGCAGGGTGGTCGCAGTCGCGGGTGACCCCAAGGACCCTCTCGTATTCTACTTCGGTGCGACGGCCGGTGGTGTTTGGAAGACCACCGATGCAGGGATGTATTGGGAAAATGTTTCTGACGGATTTTTCCGAACTGCAGCCGTGGGCGCCATTGCTGTCGCTAATTCAGATCCAAACGTTATTTACGCGGGCATGGGCGAAGCATGTATTCGGCATGATTCTTCACATGGCGATGGTGTTTACCGGTCAAGCGACGGCGGGAAGACCTGGACTCATCTTGGCCTTGATGATACTCGCAGGATAGCCCGGATCCGAATTCATCCTGCTGATCCTGATTTGGTGTATGTTGCTGCTTTAGGACACGCTTATGGTCCAAACGAACAACGTGGAATTTTCCGGTCACGTGACGGGGGAAACACTTGGGAACAGGTTCTCAGAAAGAGCGAGCGTGCAGGAGCGATAGATCTTTCTATGGACGAGACCAACCCGCGGATTCTCTATGCGTCAATATTTCAGGTTGTAAGGCGGCCATGGACTATTGAAAGTGGTGGGCCAGAGAGTGGCCTGTGGCGATCCACAGATGGTGGAGACACATGGGTAGACATAACAGGCAACCCTGGATTTATTGCCGGGAGCTTGGGGCGCATCGGTATTGCTGCTTCTCCCGCCCAGCCAGGACGGGTTTGGGCGCTTGTGGAGGCTCGGGACGGGGCTCTCCTGCGTTCTGACGATTGGGGAGATACGTGGGAGCAGATGTCTACCAGTGTAGCTTTGCGAGAGCGGGGATGGTACTACAATCACATTTTTGCGGATACGCAGGATTCAGAAACTTGCTATGTGCAGTCGTTGAATGCCTGGAAGTCGATTGATGGCGGCCGTACTTGGGCGTCTTATAGTACTCCACATGGCGATCATCATGACCTTTGGATAGACCCGAATGATAACCGACGCATAATCGAAGGTAGTGACGGAGGTGCCAGTGTCACCCTTAATGGGGGAGGTGCTTGGTCTAGTCTGTATAACCAGCCGACCGCGAGTTTATTCCACGTCGCTACAGATACGAATTTCCCCTATCGGATTTATGGTACACAGATGGATAATACTTCCATCGTTGTGCCGAGTCGGTCAGATGACGGAGCTATATCGTGGAAGGATTGCTACCCTGTGGGTAGTTCTGAGAGTGGATATATTGCGGTGCGACAGGACAATCCAGATATCGTCTTTTCTGGTGCGCTCGGTAGCGCTCCTGGAGGGGGCGCACCAATGCTGCGTTTTGATCAGAAATCAGGCCATTCTAAGCTGATCACCGTTTGGCCTGAAGTCCAGAGCGGGGCACCAGGAAACGAAGCGAAATACCGATTCTTCTTTACCTTCCCGATAGTTCTGTCTCCACATGATCCTGATGTTCTCTATACAGCTGCAGAATGTGTCTTCAGGTCGTATGACGAAGGACAAAGCTGGGAGATTATCAGTCCTGACCTAACCAGGAATGATGTAGAAAAGACCTCTGTTAGATCAGGGGGTGAAGTAACAAAGGAAAACGCTGGCCCGGCGGATTACTATAGCACCATTTACGCATTTGCTGAGTCACCGGTGGAACGTGGAGTTTTATGGGCAGGATCAGACGATGGGCTGATTCATCTTTCTCAGGATAATGGGAAGACGTGGCGAAATGTTACACCGCAAACGCTCGAAGATGGCACACTCGTGAGCACCATTGAGGCTTCCCCACACGATGCGGCGAGCGCCTATGCCGCGGTCACTCGTTACCAGTGGGACGATTTCCGCCCTATGGTGTATGCCACACATGATGCGGGCGTAACATGGAAAGATATCTCAGGCGGCCTGCCTGATGGGGACTTCACAAGGGTGATTCGTGAGGATCCTAAAAGGAAAGGTCTGTTGTATCTCGGAACAGAAACGGGAGTGTTTGTTTCTTTTGACGGAGGCGCCTCCTGGGATTCCCTTAGGGGCAATCTGCCTGCTGTTCCGGTCTATGATCTTGCGATCAAGGATGATGATCTTATAGCTGCCACTCATGGCCGCTCCTTTTGGGTCTTAGATGATCTGACTGTCCTTCATCAGAGTGGGGAAACAGTCGAAGCGTCGGACGTACATCTTTTCCAACCTCGCGATACATATCGTCCACTGACCGCTATGAGTCGAGATCTTGGTATGTCTTCTCGTCCGGGTCGTGCTGCGACTCCCGGAATTAACTATCACCGAGTTTCTGGAGAGACCGTTGCCTTCTACAATCGGCGTACGGAAGCAGGAACAACCCAGAGAGTGTACTTGGATGCTGGAGAGAATGCTCCGACTGGTCTAGTGGTAAATTATTACTTGCGGGATATTGCGCAGGGCGAGATTGGCTTAGAATTCCTAGCCGATGACGACACGATTCTCGCGGTCTTTAGCCAGACCGGAGCTGATGGTATCACTCTTCCAGCTAACGCAGGAATGAATCAGTTTGTATGGGACCTCTCATACGCTGATCGTGACGGACATCTTCCAAGTGCACCACCGTTAATCCCTCCTGGATCGTATAAGGTACGGTTGAAGGTAGGGGACTCAGTGATGGAGCGGGCTTTCACATTGCTGAAGGATCCGCGCCTCGCTTCCACTTCGGAGGATCTCGGGGAGCAGAGTGCGTTGATTCTGAAGATTCGCTCGAAGTTAGTCGAAACCTCCGATTTCCTTCAAAATGTGCGCGAGATCGGCCGTCAGGTGGCAGACTGGACAAATCGGGCACAAACTCTCCCAGGAGGGGAGTCTGTGGTGGACGCCGCGAGGGATGTTCTATCGCGCTTGGATTCCGTTGAGCGGGTAGTCACGAAAGATCATTTGCCTAATAAGGTCAACCTTCCTCCAGCATGCCTAGATGAGAAGTTGGCCCAGCTAACCTATGCAGTGGCAACATCTGGTGGCAAGCCAACTAGTCAGTCTTACCAAGTGCTCGATGACGTCGCAGAGCGAATTGACGAACAAATTGGTGTCTTCCGTCAGATCCAGGAAAACGAGATTAAAGCGTTTCTCTCTTTGATTCAGGATCTTGATGTACCGTTGATCACGTCGTGATATTCCGGATCCGTATAGGAGCATAATATGTACGAGGGTTTTAGAGTAATCGATGCAGATGCGCATTTCTATGAACCATGGGACATATGGGACCGCTATACGGAGTCCGAATTCCATTCAAGGCGACCGAGGGTTGAGGCTTATCCTGGGCGGGCGCGGATGGAGTTCGCTGTGGATGGCGTGTTCTTTACGGGGTCACAGAAGAAGCCTGGAACTGATCAACGGTATCGTGAACATGCCGTGAAGTACGGGCATGCGTACAATTCGTGGTGGAGCGTAGAGAGTCGATTAAGAGATATGGAATCTTTTGGTTGGGATATTCAAGTATCGCTTCCGACCAATGGAACTATTGGAAATGTAATTTCGAGAAAGGATATCAAGCTTGGGGCAGCTCTTTGCAGGGCCTATAACAATTGGGCCAATGATTTTTGTTCAGCGTCCGGTGGTAGCGTCAAGTTTGCAGCTGTGGCACCCGGAGGAGATGTAACTGAAGAAGTAATCGAGCTTCGGAGGGCAGTGGAAGAACTTGGAGCCGTCACAGTGATGTTGCCGAATCCGATTGAGGGCAAGGAATGGGATCAACCGGAATATGAGCCGCTTTGGAATCTTGGCGTGGAATTAGATCTACCGTTCTCGTTGCATGGTACGGGTTCCCGAAGTGGTGACCCTCCATTGACCCAGAGATATGAAGAGCGAGGATCTTTTTATGAGGCGATATACCACGCAATGGATTTCCCTATGGAAAACATGGTCGCCTTAGCACACTTCATGTTTAGTGGATTATTGGACCGCTATCCGGCACTCAAAGTGTCTGTGCTAGAGTCGAATTGCGGATGGTTGCCGTTTTGGTTACACCGGTTGGAAAGCTGCTCAGAGGGTCGTCAATCTCTGACGTTCTACAATGAACCTCTGAGATCTTCCGCTCGGGAATATTTTAGGCGGCAATGCTTTATTGCTTGTGATGTGGATGAGCCGGGAATAGGATTCGCTATCGATTATGTGGGGGACGACAGGATCGTGTTCAATACGGATTACCCACACTTCGATGCCCCGAATCCGAAAGACGTTCTCCCAATGATGTTGGCACAGCCGATCGCGAAGGACTCGGTTAAGAAAATCCTATGGGACAATTCAGTAAAGCTTTACGGACCTCGGCTCTTGGCGGGCGTGGGAAATCTTGAATAGAGCTAATTGGCCTTCCAAAACTGCCACCATCGCCTAGCGTTTGTTGTTGGTTCTAGGGACGGTTTTTGACGAATTTCCGGTGTTTCTTTAGCAGACGTATCCGTATCGGCATTTTGAGCTTCCGGAGGATGTCCCGAGGAGAGTTGTCGGACATTTTCTTCAATGGAAAGGTCCAACGGTCCTGTAAGTTCTTCCCATGGACGAAATGACTCCACAAACAACTTTGCTTCGTCAAGCGATGCAAGACCAGCCGCTGCACGTTCGGGGTTGTATCCGTACGCTCGGGCGTTTGCGTCGTGCCCGGTAGGGCGACTTCGGATTCGCCCTACCACCTCATCCCCATTATCCGTGGAGAGGATTAACTGTAAACCAAGCTTGTGCTCTTGCCAGAATAATTCCATAATCATCGCTCGTTTTCTAGATAAGGTTACGTTCAGTGTGATCTAAGAAAATGAGGGCGCCCCACCTACGCGCCCCCACTCTGATCTTCGGGATCAGCGATTCGCCTAGCCCAGATTTACCACCGTCGGGGTGCGTCAGTCTTGGGACGAGCTTCGTTCACCGTAAGAGTACGGCCTTGAAGCTCTTTTCCGTTGAGGGCCTCGATTGCAGCAGATGCCTCGCCAGTGTCAGGCATCTCCACAAAGGCAAAGCCTTTCGAGCGGCCAGAATAACGGTCTGTAATGAGACGCACCTCACTGACCTGCCCAAATCCTCCGAAGGCTTCTTGTAACTCAGCCTCCGTGGTTTGGTAGTTCAGGTTGCCAACGTAAATATCGGTCATAGGATGCTCCTTGTACGGTTGTTTCGCTCTCGGTACAAGCGTCACGCGTGGGCTAGGTGGGGTTCGAATTGCTATGTTGCATGATACGAAGCGGACGAGTGAAGGCCTGCGTTAAACATGAGAGTCCTTGAAATGGTACCAGTAATAAGCTAGAAAGGCAAATTGTAGGTATTTGATTCGAATGGTATTTTGCGACAATGCCTCGTGTGATGTGCAAGTTTATTGTGATGCGAATCGGTAGGGATAATACAGTAGCTTTTGGTTCGGAAGTTATTGCTGATCCAGGCGGTGAGTCGTTGCGGAGCGATCCAAGGTGTCCCGGACAAAGTCTCCAAGGACAGTGAAGCTTAGTGCGGCCATCACGAGGACTGTTGCCGGGAAGGCGACTAGCCAGGGAGCACTCTCAAGAAATTTACTTCCTTCTTGGAGCATGTTCCCCCACGATGGATTTGGGGGCGGGACACCTAAGCCGAGGAAACTCAAGGATGATTCAATGACCAATGCTGTACTGACAAAGCTGGTCGAATACGCAAGGACCGTTCCAATACAAGCGGGGAGGATGTGTCTTACCAACACTTGGTGATTCTTTAGGCCTAGAGAAATTGCAGCTGTGACATATTGCTGTGTCTGGATTCTCGCAACGAGTATCTGGCTGACACGGGCTATGTGAGGAGTGAATCCAGTTGAAACGGCTATCGTTATGGTAGCTTCGGAGACACCAAATGCAGCTATCAATACTACAGCAAGTAACAGGATCGGAAATCCAAGAAGAACATCTGTGACTCCTTGGACTAACATACCCAACCAACCACCGATATACGATGATGAGCCGCCTAAGATTAGGCCAACGAGAGTGCCAATGGCCACGCTCAAAATGCCAATTGCGATAGAGGAGCGAAAGCCGTGGATTATCCTGCTAAACACGTCCCGCCCAAAATGATCAGATCCCAGTAGAAAATTGCCCCCAGGTGCACTTAGTCTATGTTCGATGTCTTGCACGTTGGGGTCATGGGTAGCCAGTGTTCCTGGGGTAACCGCTATAAATACAGCGAGAGTTATTACTGCGAATGCGAGAATCTCTCGGGATAACGAGAAGGGAGAGCGACGTCGTGGTTTGCTAATTGGGCGGGGGTCTGTGCCAGTTCGTCTACTAACCATGGGGTTTAGTCCTTAATAGCCATTGAATAGGGTTTTCCAAGGAAAATCTTCCTGAAGTTAAGAATTTAGACGTAATATCTAAGGTTAGGTTAAGGACGAGAACAGCCAATACGAGCAGAGTGGCGATACTTTGGATGAAAGGTAAATCTCTGGTGATCGCGGCGTCGATTATGCCTCTCCCAATACCGGGCAAGCCAAAGATTGGTTCCAATATCATCAGGGTGCTCAGAAGAATCCCGAGTTGTAGACCGAGGGTCGAGATCACTGGCGCGAGTGCGTTAGGAATTGCATGTCGTAAAACAATTAAGGTTGGTGGGACCCCCTTTGCCCGCGCCACTAGTATGTAGTTTTCATGGAGCACGCTCAACATGCTCGCTCTCGTGATTCGGAGAATGGTGGAACCACACCCCCATACTAGGAGGACGGTAGGACACCACACAAGCTGGAGATGAGTAATAGGATCGTCGAACGGACCTGTGTAAATGATTGGAGGTGACCAATCCAATAGTAAAAGTAGGGCTAAAAGTATCACGAGAGCGAGGACGAAGCTTGGAATAGCACCTCCCGGAAGTGCCACAAAGCGAACCGCGTAGTCAACCCATTTACCTTGCGTCCAAGCCGCAAGGACACCTAGAGGCACCCAAATAATAGTGGATAGTAGGATTGCGTAGAGAAGTAATAATGTTGTAACGGGTAATTGTTGTGAAATTAATGATTGGATTGACTGACCGTCTATCAATGACCTTCCGCCCATCTCACCATTCGTCATCCGGACGAGCCACTTAAGGTACTGCGTTACACCGGGCTCGTTAAGACCCAGTTCCTCACGTAGTCCTTCTCTAACCTCGAGACTATGGGTTGCTTCACCGGAGCCACTTAGGATCACGATAACCACGTCACCTGGCAGGGATCTCATGACAATGAAGATGATGATTGAGGCAATGAGAGTTGCTGGGATCAGCATCAGGAATCGGACTATGATATATCGTGTAGCCACAGTACGCACTTAATCCTTTTGAGAAGATTTCCTATCGATTAACACGACATGCATCTATCTGTTAGCTAGCCAGACAGTTGCGAAATCAGTGTGGGTATGGCCATCCTCTGGGGGGATAACCAATCCGTTGACATAAGTACGGTAAGGAACCACATAGATGGCCTCGGCTATTGGGACAATATAAGTTTGGTCAACGAACAGGTATTTTTGGAGTTGCCTCCAGATTCCGATTCGACGCTCTGGTGTCGTTGCAAGACGGAGCAGGCGGTATAGCTCGTCGACCTTTTGGTCTTCATGTTTGGCGTATGCATCAGGACTTCTACTAAATCGACCATATACTCCTTCGGTCCCTTCCGGGATCGGTAAAACTGATAGTCTCCCTTGCTGCGTGTCAAAATCCAGACTTACGCGCTTCTGGTTCCATGTTGCTGTATCGACAAGGCGGAGAACTAGATCAATCCCAAGGCCTCGGAGTTGATCGTTTAGGAATTCACATCCCTGGGAATGTCTCGCACGACAAAGATGACCCATGGTAAAGCCATCTTCATATCCCGCTTCTTTAATAAGCTTTTTGGCAGTTGATCTTCTCTCTAATAATGGAACGTTATCAAAGGAAGGCCATACCACGAATCGTTTATCTTTGTATTTGTTCTCTGGTCCCAGTTCTGGAGAAGTCCAGCCAAAACCTCCGAGTACGGAAGGGATAGCGGCGTCTTTGTCGATCCAAAGGGCGATTGCTCGACGCACATTAGGGTCAGACCAAGGACCAGGCGTTAGTGTGTTGAATGCGAGTCGGAACATCCCACCTTCTATTTCGGCAAATGTTACCTTATCCCCCAAGCTTTGGAGATATCCTCGTTTTCGTTCTTCAGTAAGATAATGGCCTAAACCGCGTGCACCTCCATCGAGCCGACCTGTTCGGAATGCGGCATCCATGGCTGCATTGTCTTTCATGATCACATAGTGGATCTCGTCAAGGTAGGGTATAGCTCGGTTTGTGTGATCACGTTCAAAATACTGATCGAAGCGTTTGACTATGATCTGGCTACTTCTCACGTACTTCTCGAAACGAAATGCACCGGCGCCGACTAGACCTAACGCTAACGGGCTAACATTTGATTGGTCCTGATCAAACGCTGACTGCAGAAGGTGTGATGGATGAGCGATTTTGAGCCGCGGGTTCGCTAATACCTCTGGGAGAAAACGCTCTCGGGTATTCAGGGAAATCTGGATTTGGTTACTGTCCAAGATGGTGACCTTTTCGATGCTCCCGATCTCACCGGAATAATACGCGGGAGCGCGCTTGCCCTTGCCTAGTTCTTGGCCGAACCTAGAAAACTCTAACCAGGATTTAATGTCCCCAGCGGTTACAGGTTTTCCGTCATGCCAACGCGCCTCACTACGTAACGTAAAAGTCCATTCTCGCCCGTCGGGGCTGACTCGCCAGCTTGTTGCCAGGTAAGGGCAGACCATGTACATATTCTCTCGACAACGCATTACAAGATTCCCAGGGCCGAAAAGCGCTCCTGCGACATGGTGCAGACCGATGCTGCTCGTTCGCATCGGATCGAAACCGCCCGGTGGGTCGCTCCGATTCGCTAAGGTTAAGATCCCGCCTCGACGTTCATCGGGATCGTTGAATTTTTTCTGGAAGACCTGTTGGGAATGTTGTCTTGAACTGGAAGGAGTAGTGGTTTGGGCGATTGTAGGCGAGGTTACCGGGAGGGATGCGGTGTTAATGGAGGTTGGTTCCGATGAATGTTCTTCGAGAGGAATAAGAGTTGAGGAACAAGTGAGAGTGTTGAGGGCGGATAACACGCACGCAAGGAGAACGGGGGCGAAATAGAACTCAAAATGGCTCCTCACGTCTTACCTTGGCGCATATTCGGTCGATAATCTCATGAATTCTGCTTGTTTAACCTTTTGGTACTTATGAACCGTAGAGTTTCAGGCCATTTTCTCGAAGGACCATTTTCGTCACTCTTGGATCAACGTCTTTGAACATCTTATCGACGGTCTCATGCGATTCTGGCCATACGCTGTCCGTGTGGGGATAGTCTGATGCCCACATGACGGTTTGTGGACCCATATACTCCAAAAGTTGCACTCCTATCGGGTCCTCTTGGAACGTTGCGTGTCCTTGGCGTTTCCAGTAGTCGCTGGGCATCATATCTAAATCCGCTGCATCGTCCTTCCGGGCACGGATATGACGTTCCTCATACTTGCGATCCATTCGTTCTAGGATATATGGGATCCAGCCTATTGAGGACTCTCCCAGAACTGCCTGGAAATCTGGGTGGCGGTGCAGTACCCCGGAAAGGACCAGTGAGCAGAGAAGCTCGTCCATTTGGTTCGGTGCTGTTGCAACGAAGGTTGCGGTAGCGCCGCGACCCTTGGGGCCGCCTAAGATGTCGTCAAATACTGTAGTCCATGTCCCCGCTCCGATATGGAATGAGATAGAAACTCCAGTGTCCGCAGAGGCGGCCCACAGAGGTTCCCAGACCTCATCCCAGGGCTGTCGGTAGGCGTCAAACGGTTGGAATTGGACGCCTCTCAGTCCAATCTTCGCACAATATCGAATTTCCTTTACGGCCGCTTCGACGTTGTGGACTGGCAGGAATCCCAGTCCAATGAGGCGACCCGGACTCGAATTACAGAATTCTACAGTCCATTCGTTGTATGCGCGCTGGCATATAGCGTTAAGTTCGGGGTCTTTTTGTTGGAATCCCGTAATAAGTCCTCCGTAGAGAACCTGAGCTTCTACACCGTCGCGGTCCATATCTTCCAAACGGAGTTCTGGAGTTGTGGGGCGCCACCTGGATTCTTCATGGTGGACCAGCGTGCCACTTTTCCCAAACTCTGTGATCATTCTTTGATTACTCTTAGCGAATCTTCCAAACACGTGGTCTTGGACTCTCCATTCCTGTCCGTCCGGCGTCTCTACGACATGAGGCGCGCGATCTCGGAATGCTGCAGGTACGCGGGCGGTCCACAGGTCTGCAGGCAAGAAGTGAAGGTCAATATGGTCGTCAGCTGAGAATAATTGATAGTCCATTTCTGTCCCTCCACGTTATGGGATTCACTAGTCCATTCGTCCAGTCAATTTAGTACCTGGATTGCGTGAAAGCCTAAACTGGTGACTACAGATGGTCAAGGGCATTGCGTGGTCTGAGCCTTGACATGGTGGAGACGGGGGGGAGTCGAACCCCCCGTCCAGAAAGCTCACTGAAGGATATGCTACAGGCTTGTCCGGCGTTTCATGTTTCGCCCAGTCTCGGTCCCACCGGCGGGATGGGACTTGGGCTAGCCGATTATTTTCTTAGACCCATACCTTATCGGCGCCGGTGTGGGCTGCACCCCAAATTATCGGCGCCTACTCCTCTCTCTCGGGGGAAGAGAGGGTAGACGGGCTGCCTAGCTAGGCAGCCAGTGCGAGTTCGCGCTCGCCAGTTACTTTATGTGCCGCCAGTTTAACGAGGTCAACGGCACCTCGGCCTGCGATCCTCCAGGGTTACTCCCTGTCGAAACCACTCGTCCCCGTTAGTGGATGATAACATACAGATGAATTAGTGCAGAACTATCACAAATCTAATTTCTCAGTTCATAGACATTGGACATCGCGTTTTAATGCAGTTTCATCTCTCGTTGAATGTCGCGATTAACTGCGCGGTCGATCAAAGCTTGTTTCTTTTGGTATCTGCGCTTTCCACGGCCGAGACCTATTGCTACTTTGGCGAATGCTCCTTTTAGATAAAGGCGCAAGATTACAATTGTGAGACCTCTTTGGGCGGCGCGGCCGATCAAGCTATCCATCTCGCCTCGTTTGAGCAAAAGCTTTCTCGAGCGAAGTGGGTCATGATTATGCACGTTGCCCTGCGCGTATGGTGCAATGTGCACGCCTTCAAGCCATAGCTCATGCCCATAGCCACGGGCGAATGAGCCTCTGAGGTTAACATGTCCGGCGCGAATCGACTTGATCTCAGTTCCCCAGAGTGATAAGCCTGCTTCAACGGTGTCGAGAATCTCGTAGTCATATGTGGCGCGACGATTTGTTGCAATCGTACGACTCCCAGACTGCCGGGTATTCTTCAGTTCTCCCACTCGAGACGGTCGTTTAGGCATGATATCCTGTATATTCCAGGATAGAGGATCGTGTTTGTAGCTGCTTGAGAAGAATCTTTGTTCCTTGCTCTAGCTGGGGGTCTGGCTGGCCGGTTCCTAGTTCTACTGGTCCTGGTATAAGTATGTCGGGTTTCAATCCTTTTCCTTCTATGAGTTGCCCGTTGGGGGTATACCATCGGTCTGAGGTGTAGTAGAGGCCACCGCCATCCGAAAGAGCTTCAAGGTGGTTCACGCTACCCTTGCCAAACGATTTCACCCCGACAAGCTGGGCTCGTCCATGGTCTTGCAGTGCTCCCGCTAGAATCTCGCTTCCGCTAGCAGAAAATTGGTTGATAAGGATTATCATGGGCATTTCCAGAATGGGCCCGTCTCGTTTCACTTTCCATGGCTGACGATTGGTGGGGCCACCTTGTTCGTATACGACGAGATCTTTCTTGAGAAACAAGGAAGCGATGTTGGCGGATGTGGAAAGAAGCCCGCCAGGGTTGTTGCGCAGGTCCAAGATGACGCCACTTGCGCCTCCACGTCGAGCTTCTTTTAGCAAATCCCTCATTGCTTCGTCGCTATTGCCATAAAAAGCACTAAGCCGTATATACGCTACCTTCTCTTGGAGCATCGTCCATGAAACGCTTTCTACAGTGATCCTACCACGAGTCACTGTGATGTCGATAATCTCTTCCGATCCTAGATTGCGGATACCGAGTCGTACGCTTGTTCCGGCAGGCCCCCGAACTTCCGAGACTAGGCGATATATAGACCAACCTTTGACACTCTGGCCTTCTACCGTCATTAGGGCGTCACCAGGTCGTATCCCGGCACCCTCGGCGGGGCTATTGGGCATTGGACTCAAAAGGAAAAGGTCGCCGCGCTTGTGTACGTGCGAACCGATCCCTTGATATTTCCCTTCGAAGGCTTGATCTTCGATCCGAAAACGGTCCGGCGGGATATATGCTGTATGTGGATCATTTAGTGCTTCAAGGAAACCACGAATTGCAGCTTGCGCGAGTTCCTGTTTAGTTGCGGTGTTTTCGTTGGTAGGTGAAGAACTTTCCTGAAGATATGTCCAAGTGTTCCAGACTGAAGCTAATCCATCTGGAGCGTCCTTTGGGAGTTGGTAACGTTGCATTGGTTTGTAGCTTGCTATCGTCTCAATCGACTGTGCCGACGTTTCAAGCATTGCTTTGATAGCACCTTCTCCAAGAGTATTGGCGTCAAGAGCCTCAGGTTCTACATAGCTGTCTTCTAAGATCTCCCAGACTTCCCACAGTGGATCCAATGCTTGTGGGGACATGGTTGCCGGCGCGTCGGGATATGGGCTGGCCCAACAGGCTTGGATTAGCAATACGGAGACGATACCAAATGCCAGAAATATAGCTAAACGTCTCTGCCGGCTTTTTTGTTGGTGTCTAGGTGGCATTTGACTTGATCCTAAGTTTGCGCTTGTCCGTGTTGTGGTGCGCTTGGATCATTTTAGCATGTCAATGTCCGTGTAGTCGGGGTATTGTTTGGAACAAACCGCTTGGCAAGTTCGTTATAAAATGTGTATCCTCTTCCCTGTCCGTGACGCGCCGCGCGCCGTTGAAAGCGTGTCATTGAACCGGATTCAATATGCACTTGAGGTAAAGCGGGTATATGACGAAACGGGATGTTGAACTTCACCGCGGCTTGACTGGGATTTATTTGGAGCGAACCCAGTCTAGTTTTATTGACGGAGTCGAGGGTAAGCTGCTGTATCGAGGCTATAACATTCACGATCTGGCAGCCCAATCTACGCTCGAAGAGGTAGTATACCTCCTGATTTACGGGCAGCTGCCTACTAGTGAGGAACTGAGTGATTTAGACCGATTTCTTCGAGATAATCGCGATCTGCCCGAAGAGATCTATGCACTTTTGGGATCGATGAAATCCGCCGCTCCAATGGACGTTCTGCGTACAGCGGTTTCTGCTCTAGGCGCCCTTGATCCTGAAGTGAATGATAACAGCCTTGATGCTGTGAGAAGGAAAGGCCTTCGTTTAACTGCTCAGGCGCCCACGATCGTGTGCGCCCACAACCGGATTCGTAATGGGCTAGAACCGATCAAGCCGCAGCATTATTTGACTCATGCCGGAAACTTTTTGTATATGCTCCATGGCGAAGAGCCTGACCCCGAGGCAACGAAACTCCTTGACACTGACTTCATCGTTCATGCCGAACATGGGTCGAATGCTTCTGCGTTCGCAGCGAGGGTGACAGCTTCAACATTGGCAGACTTGCATGCTGCGATTGTTACCGGCATTGCGACTCTCAAGGGTCCATTACATGGAGGAGCCGCGGAGTCTGTCATGAGAATGGCTATGGAGATTGGCGAGCCAGAACGTGCTGCTGACTACGTTAAGGGGGTTCTTAGTAAGGGTGGTCGAGTTATGGGATTCGGTCACCGTGTTTACAAGGCGGAAGACCCCAGAGCACGGCATATCCGGGAGTTATCTCGCGGGTTGGGCGAGAAGCTTGGAGAACCTAAGTGGTTCCAAATCCTCCAGGCATTGGTTGAGGCGATGAAGCCATATCAGGCGCGTGGGATATTTGTGAATGTGGATTTCTTTGCTGGTTCTGTTTACCACTTAATGCGGATTCCGGAGGATTTGTTTGTGCCGATTTTCGCACTGGGACGGATCCCTGGTTGGACTCTTCAGGTGATGGAGCAATACGAAAACAACATATTGATCCGCCCGTTGCTCTATTACGAAGGTCCAAAAGACTTAGAGTATATACCCATCGAACAACGAGGGACCGCCTGACGTTTATGTTTCGACAACTGTTCTTATTATGCGTGGAATTCACATCACTTATGTCTAGTATAAGAGTTATGGAAAGCAAATTCCCTATTGGATCTACATAACTTCTATAGTGCGAAGTAAATAGAAAAGTTAAGCCAGGTGTCGAGTTAACTCAAAATGCGACGTCCCAAGTTGAAAGATGAACGTCGCAGGATTCACGCTCAAGTGAGCAAGAACTACTCGACCACTTCCCTCCTGAATAATGTGAATTACGCGATCGATTCAGCTACCAAGGATTCGACCGAACTTCATAGGGAGCACTTGGCCTCATTTGACCAATTCCACCTTAATGGGCTGAACGCAACAAGGTTGCTAGCAAATCTGTCATCTGTAAGTTCTTCGATGCTTGTACTTGATGTTGGCTGTGGGGTTGGTGGTGCGGGGAGGGCCCTCGTAGAAGAATGTGGTGCTTCAGTAGTGGGCATCGACATGAGCCTAAATTATGTTCGTTCGGCCTCGGTGATCAATGCTGCTAAGGGATTGTCTAGCGATTTCCATCTCTGTGTAGGTGACGCATTGTCCTTGCCGATTGGCTCGCGGAAAGTCGATCTCGTCTGGGCGCAACATATTGGCATGAATATACAAGACAAGCGTCATATGTTCAGAGAATTCTCTCGTGTACTCCGGACCGATGGGACACTGTCGATTTATGAGATCTATAGTGGGCGTTTACCGTTGACGCATTATCCAGTCCCGTGGGCGCGTGATTCTGATGCAAGTTTCCTCATGCCACAGAATGAAATTAGGGAGATGATCGCAGCTCAGGGCTTTTCGGAAGTTGCATGGCGCGATGTTACGGATCAGGCTCTAGCCGGGCTACGGGCTGTACTCTCATTGCCGAAACAGCCGTCGCCACGCGGACTAGGGCTTCATCTTCTGGTCGATGATGTGGGGCGTCGTGTTCAGAATCTCCAAGAAAATTTGGAAGAGGGGCGCTTGACCGTTGCATTGGGCATTTTTACATCTCTCGGGCGCATACCTGATTCTTAGACGATGGAATGTTTTGAGAGATATCTAGGACTAGAGATTGGCTACAAGTTGCTCCTGAATAATGGTACGGAGTTTATCAATTCCCCATCCCTTCTTAGCGGAAATTAAAACGCTCGATCCGTTCAATGTTGTGAATCCTGGCACGACTGCTTCAAGCACATCTGGGGAGTGATTCAGTTGGTCGATTTTGTTCATTACTAAGATCTTGGCCTTACTAGATAGTTGGAGGCTTCCCAGTGTGTCTTCGACTACTTGGGATTGCTCTGAAGCGTTTGGATGGCTGATGTCGATAACGTTGAGCAGAAGATCGGCATCTTCTAGCTCTTCTAATGTGGCACGGAAAGCGGCTACCAGCGTCGCAGGAAGTTTGTGAATAAACCCTACGGTATCTGTTACTAGGACTTCACGGCCATTTGGCAGCATAGTGCGACGCGTTACAGGATCAAGTGTCGAGAATGGGCGGTCTTCCGCAAGTGTGACGGTGGATCCTGATAGTTTGTTCAATATTGTGCTTTTCCCGACATTGGTGTATCCAACTAGAGAGATGATGGGCACTCCCGACCGTTGGCGGCGTCTTCGGTGAATACGCCGATGTTTTCGGACTTCTTCAAGGTCTGACTTCAGGCGCTGGATCTTTCGTCGGATGATTCTTCGGTCAGTCTCGAGCTGGGTTTCCCCTGGTCCTCGTGTTCCAATGCCACCTCCGAGACGCTCTAGGTGTGACCACTGCCCGGCCAATCTTGGTAATAGGTACTGGTGTTGCGCCAGCTCCACTTGAAGCTGTCCTTCTTTTGTGCGTGCTTGACGGGCAAATGTGTCGAGAATCAAGGCTGTTCGGTCAATGATCTTGATTCCCAACATTTCTTCCAGGTTAGTCTGCTGCGTTGGTGACAGTTCATCGTCAAATACGGCTACTGTGCACCCCAGCTTACGTCCCAATTCATTTAATTCGTCAAGTTTTCCGCGGCCCAGGTATCGGCTGGTTGGGCGGTCTAACTGTTGGGTGATGGTATCTACTACAACAGCACCAGCCCCTGTCGCCAGCGTTCCAAGCTCTTGGAGCGAGTCGTCCATGCTCCAGGTTTGCTGCTGTCCTTTGCGTGAAACTCCCACAAGGATCGCGCGTTCAAGTTCTGGATATGTGGACACTGGTCCCTTAACGATAGCTCCCCCCTTCGCGGGTAGGTGGTTTAGGGATTCCTTTTCCATCCTTGCAGACGTGTTATGGCCTTGTCGAGATCATCATCAGATAGAGTGAGTGAAAACCGTAGATAGCCTTCTCCGGAAGGTCCATATCCTGAACCGGGCGTTACGACTATGTCTAGTTCGTCCAAGAGAAGAGTGGCATATTCAGCTGATGAATAGCCTTCTGGTATGCCGGCCCAGATATACAGTCCGGCAACTGGTGATTGGACCCGGAGCCCCAGGTTGGCGAGTGCCGGAATCAACTTATCTCGTCGAGCTTGATAAATATTGTTGCGTTCACAGATATATTCTTGAGGGCCAGTCAGAGCTTCTATAGCCATACGTTGTATAGCTTGGGGAACCCCAGAATCCAAGTTAGACTTAACTTCGAAGAGTGTTTTTATGACATCTGCATTTCCTGCTGCCATCCCTATCCGCCAGCCTGTCATATTGTAGCTCTTGGACAAGGAATGGAATTCAACGGCGATATCTTTGGCTCCGGGAATCTCTAGTAGACTGATCGGTTGATATTGGTCAAAAGATATTTCCGTGTAACAAGCATCGTGGAGAAGCGTGATTTCATATTCCTTGCAATAATTGACTGCGCGTTCGAGGTATTCGAATGATGCCACGGCTCCGGTAGGGTTATTTGGATAGTTGAGCCACATGACCTTTGCGCGTTGTGCTATCTCCTTAGGAATAACATCAAGGTCAGGAAGCCAATCATTTTCTTCCTTCAGAGGCATCCAGTAAGGTTCGCCATCAGCAAGGATAGTTCCTGAATTATAGGCCGGATATGCCGGTTCTGGTTGTAACACAATATCCCCGGGGTTAACGAGTCCGAAAGCAGCGTGTCCTATTCCTTCTTTAGCACCGATTAGCGAGATAATTTCAGTGGCTGGGTTAAGAATTACTCCGAATCGAGTTTTGTACCATGCACTTACAGCTTCTCTGAAGTCTAGCAGCCCTTCCGGGTCTGGGTAACGGTGATTCGACGGTTCGAGGGAGGCTTTCGATAGATGATCTAAAATAGATGTTGGGGTTGCGATGTCGGGGTCTCCTATGCCGAATGTGATCACGTCGGCACCCTCCGCCCGCTTCTGCGCTATCTTTCTAGAGATCTCAACGAACAGGAACACGGGTAAACGCTTCAGTCTATTAGCAACGACATCCATCTGGACTCCTCCATATGTTTGTTATGAGTCTAGGCTCCCCACTGTGACTCGAAAACAGCAGTAGCTGGGCCTTCCATATAGATCTCCTGGTTGCCATCCCACGAGACGCGAATTTGTCCTCCTGGTAGATCTATGTCAACGACTTCGTCAACGTATCCGTGAAGACGAGCAGCAACTGCAATCGCGCAAGCAGCTGTCCCACAGGCGAGAGTCGCCCCGGCTCCTCGTTCCCATACGCGAGCTCTTAAATGCTTACGGTCGATGATGTTTACAACTTCGAAATTAACACGATTTGGGAATAGGGGATGGTGTTCGATTTGAGGGCCGATCTCATGTAGGTTGATTTCGTCGATCGAGGAATCTAGGAATGCAACGGCGTGTGGATTCCCCATAGAAACCCCAGTGATATAAAAGTTGTTTCCGGGGATTGCAACGGGCCAGTCTAGAACGATCTCGCCTTCTGGTTCAAAGTAAGCAGTTGAAGACGTAGTTGGCCATTGGGCGACTTGCTCTCTGCGTCCTACCAGTGCCAAACGATGTCGAGGATCGACGGGTATCTTATTTGGCTCGAGAATTGGCTTGCCCATACCTACTCTGACTCGCTCTACCGTTCCGGATGTCAAAGGCTCGACCGTCCGAATCCCAGCCAAGGTCTCGACAGTCAGCTCATTTTTAGGCCAGGGAACGATGTGTCGTTCTAGAGCGAATTTGGTGAAGCAACGAATCCCGTTTCCGCACATTTCTGCTTCTGATCCGTCAGGGTTGTACATCCGCATCCGTAGGTCGGCTGAGTCGGAATTCAAAATCAGGATTACGCCGTCAGCTCCAACTCCGAAATGCCGATCACAGATCTTTGGCGATTGGACCGACCAGTCTACGTCCATCTGACGCGCGTCGAAGACTACGAAGTCATTACCCGAACCGTGCATCTTCACGAAATTCATCATAGTCTCCTAGCAATGCTCACTCTTCAAGTGTAAAGCGTCTCCATGCAGTCATGCAATGGACGGAGGCCACCTGCGCAAGCGACGCAAGACGCGGATTTCTCTCTCGACCTATAATCACATGCTGTTTAGTATCAAGTCGACCGCGTCGGTGTCATCTTGAGTAAGTTTCCAATCGGCTGCGGCCACGTTTGCGTCGAGCTGTTCTGGTTTCGTCGCCCCTGCAATGACTGAACTGATGGCGGGCTTGGCTAGGAGCCATGCGAATGCCAATTCCAGGATAGAATGGCCACGTTCAGCCGAGAAATTCTCCAGCTTTTCCAGAAGGTCGAAGTGTCGGTCTGTTAATTCTCTGTCTGCTGCCTGCTGGTTGCCAGCCAGTCTCGTCCCTTGAGGCGGGACCTCGCCGCGGCGGTATTTTCCTGTAAGAAAACCGCTTGCAAGAGGGAAGTATGGGAGTACTCCTACTCCGTATTGATCGCAAAATGGAATAAGCTCTCGTTCGACTTCACGGTTTAACAAACTGTAATTGGGCTGAACACTGACGAATGGTTCGAGCCCTGCTCCCTTGGACGTCCAGATGGCCTCGCAGACCTGCCAAGCGTCGAAATTCGAGCAACCTATATAACGGACCTTTCCTTGGCGAACCAAATCCGTGAGCGCACGGAGAGATTCTTCAATGGGGGTATCTGGGTCATTGAAATGGATTTGATATAGATCAATAAAGTCAGTGCCTAGGCGTCGTAGACTCCCTTCAATCTCACGCATAATACTTAACCGGGAGGCCCCGCGAGTGTTCGGGCCTTCTGAAATCGGACTATAGACTTTTGTGGCTAGGATAACGTCGTTCCTTCGGCCTTTTATTGCACGCCCTATGTATTCCTCGGAAAGCCCATTACCGTAGCTATTTGAAGTGTCGACGCAATTTATCCCGAGATCAATCGCGTGGTGGAGTACGCGTGCTGAATTCTGTGGGTCCATCCGGGGCCCGAAGTTATTAGTGCCCAGCCCGATCACTGAAACTTTGAGACCAGAATTGCCTAGCTTACGGAATTCCATACATCCCTCCACAAAACGAGTTGGTTTACGATTGCCATTGTACTAATCCAGTCAAATCATGCATCACGAAGCAACAAGGGGAAGATCTATGCTTTCTCCAGAGCGCGCGCTGATGTTGACTGCGTCTGTGAACTCCATGTAACGCACACCGTCCTCGAATCGAGTTAGTTCGACGGATTGCTCACCGCGAATAGCTCTGACGAATTCTTGCTCTACCTGCCATGATCCTTCATGTTCTGGTTTGATCAGTATCTCTTCTAGCTTACTGTCGCCACGCTGTCCCCCGAATAGCTTCTGTGTGGGGGCGTCCCAACTTATCGTGCCTTCAGTTCCGGATATGGTAATTCCACTAGTCTTTGCCAGTCCCATTACTGAACTAATCCTTAGATGCGCGATGCCACCACACGCCATATCACAAATAATATCGACGTGATCCGGAACCACGACTGTACGAAGCGTTCCAGACGAGTCGAGCCGTTGTTTCGTGGATGTTTGCGTCAACGCCTTCACGCGAGTGGCTGGTCCGACCCAACGCATCAGGGCTTCATACCAGATACCCATGGTCATGATGTTGTTTCCGCTCAAATCTATGTCAGTTCTCCAGCTGAGAAGGGCGTCGTTATCAATAAATCCGCCTTGAGTGGCTAACAAGTCGATGGCGAGAATGTCGCCGAGGTATCCATCTGAAACGAGTTTCTCAACAGTAGAATCCACTCTGAAAGTGAACGGAGAAGGTACTATCTGTGTGATCAAATCCGGATGTTCTCTTGAAGCCGAAAGCATCGAACGAGCCTCTGAAGCGTTCATGGCCATTCGTGCTTCCGTGAGGACGTGTTTTCCTCGTTCCAATGCGCGCAAAGTTATCGGGCAATGAAGGTATGGCCAAGTTCCGATACAAATCGCGTTGGTGTCGTCTGCGTCGACGAGGTCAACCCAATTGTCGTATACCGTTGAAATCCCGAACTCTTTCGCTGTTCGTTCACCGGATTCCCGACTACGATTTGCAACGCTGATAACTTCCACGCCGTCTAGTTGTTGGAAACCAGGGATATGTCGCAGTCTGGTGTTATTTCCGGCCCCGACGATACCGATCCGAATCTCTTCGTTCGTTCCCACAGTAGGTCCTCCTAGACAAAACGGCCTCGCACGAAAATCAGTGTATTAGGTTCAATGCGGTCGCCCTAGTGTATCAGAATCGACTAAGGATAAGAATCCACATAACTTGTTGGAGTTCGTTGTGTGTTCAGTTTTCAATAATCTCTGAATTCTGTGAGATCGAAATGCGACTGGACCAAGTCTGAGGCGTTAACCACTAAGTTCTCTCCTGATATCAACCAGTGAATTTGCGGGTCGCTGGGCTTAAACCACGTGAGTTGTTGGCGGGCAAGTCTGTGATGAGCGAATTTAACTAACGTCGTGGCTTCTTCGAGTGTAAGTGAGCCATCTAAATAGTCGGATAATTCGCGGTATCCCATAGTGGCAAGAGCTGAATTGGTTTTGGTATGCCCGAGCTCGAGAAGATGCTTGATTTCACCTAGCCATCCGGAGTCAAGCATTCCGTCTACTCGGGTGTCGATGAGCTGGTAAAGCTCCGTCCGGGATTTCGTGTTAATGCCCAACACTAGAATCCTATAGGGAGGAGGTTGTTGCTTTCGTAATGTTGAAGATGGAGTTCTTGCAAAATGCGCTATCTCTAGCGCGCGTATTATCCGCCGGATATTTTTTGGGCTTAGGCGTTTTGCGGTTACTGGATCAGTGTTCGCTAGCCATTGGAATAAGAATCCAGCGCCATTTCTTTCTTCTAGTTCGTACAGCCTTTCTCTGTAAGCTGGTTGAGGAGGAACATTGGGAGTTTCCCAGCCCTCAATCAAAGCGTGCATATACTGTCCGGTTCCTCCAACTACGATGGGTAAATTGCCGCGCTGGTGAATTTCCCAAATCTTTGTACGCGCTAAGGCTAGGAACCACTGGAGATTGAATCTCGTACGAGGATCAACGAAGTCAAATAAATGATGGGGGACTTGTTGCCGGTCTGGCAGAGAAGGTTTCGACGTGCCGATGTCCATTCCGATGTACACTTGGCGACTATCTGCGTTGACAATCTCGCCGCGATAGCTTGCTGCTAGCGATAACGCCAAGGCACTTTTCCCCACGCCTGTAGGCCCGACTACGCTCAACAGTGGAGGTTGGGCACGCTGGTCTAATTCCGGATCGAGTTTGTTCATGTCAGTTTCTTAGAATGGATCGTTATATCTGGGTTAATGGGTTTGATCAGATACTGATTTTTAGCCTATTTGCCCAGTTTCACTTTTGCAGTCAGATGGATTATTTCCGTAAATTCATCTGGTTTTAGGCTTGATCCCCCGATTAAGGCTCCGTGTATTGTGGGCAGTTCCATGAACTGTTCAATGTTTGACGGTGAAACGCTTCCTCCATAAAGTAGCGGGATTGTGGAAGCCACGGTATCTCCAAGTAATGCGTTGAGTGTTTGTGCTATAGGCCCACTGATTATCTGATCAGCGATCTCCGCTGTGGCCGAGATCCCTGTACCGATTGCCCAGACTGGTTCATAGGCGACGGCCATATTGGATGGTTTTGTAATCCCGCTTAAGGCCGATCGAATTTGATTCTCGACAACGTTGTTTTGTTCACCGGCCTTCCGTTGTTCTAGTGTTTCCCCGACGCACAGGATGGGAGTAAGTTGTGCTCCTAATGCTGCATGAAGCTTCTGGTGTACCTCATGGTTTGTCTCTCCGAATTGATGTCGTCGTTCGGAGTGCCCAATAATAACCCACTCACATAGTTCTGCCACCATTTTTGGAGAAACTTCTCCAGTAAATGGGCCGCCTTCTTGGAAGTATAAGTTTTGGGCACCTAAGCCGATTGTTGATTTAGACAAGATGTTCTTAATCGGAAATAGGTGTGGAAAGGGTGGGAACACGAGCACGTCTGTATCTGTCTGTTCTCCCAATTCAGCTACTAAGTGTTCGGCGAGAGCAATTGCCTCCGAGAGGGTGCCGTTCATTTTCCAGTTGCCCGCTAACAAAGGTTTAAGCATGGTACTCTCCGATTGGTGCTAAAGTCGTCGCATGCATGTATGGTCGAGGAAAGGGCTTCTTACTCCTCTGCGTCACGGCCCGAACTTCCGAAGCTTTCCTGCGTGCGCCATCGCTAGTAGCATGAGTTGGTTTGCTTGGATCGTGCCTAATGAGCCACTCGCACAGACCTTCTCGTTAAATGTGGGAACGCCCTCGCCCGCAGTCCACTGAGATCGTAACAAGAATGGAACTGGGTGCCATGAGTGGCTAGCTAAAACCGCCGGTGTGGCATGGTCACCTGCCACAATGAGGACGTCCGGATTGAGTTCTAGTATTGAAGGAATAAATGTGTCTAGGGCTTCTAAAGCCGCGACTTTTCCACCAAAATCCCCGTCTTCCCCTGCCGCGTCTGCTGGCTTGTAATGGAGGTAGAAGAAGTCATGATTGTTATAATGGTGATGTAAAGCTTCAACTTCGCTGCTAAAGTCAGTCCCGGCATCTATGACCTTCATGCCCAAGGTACGAGCCAGTCCCCGATACATTGGGTACGCCGCGATTGCAGCCGGTGTTAAAAGGTATGAATCTCCCATTTGGGGCAGAGCAGGCATTTTAGAGAAGCCTCGCAACAGTACCATGTTCGCCGAGCTTCGATCTCTGAGCAGGAATCTGGCTCTATTAATAAATTCGCTTACTATCTTTGCAGTCTTGTTACTGGATTTGTTTTGTTCCTTAGGGAGCAACGGGGGGACTCCAAGGCGTTCTGGGTCCGTGTCGTTAACTCCGTCCTCTAGCTCATCGGCTCTGATGCGTAATACAAATCGATAGTCTTTGACTGCATATACAGATGTCTCGGCTCCGGGAATCTCTATCTGGTCAAGAAGTTCTACTAGGGGCGCGGCAAGCTTTGTTGCAATCCTTCCTGCTCTTCTGTCTGTTAGGTTGCCATCCGCGTCGATGCTACAGAAGTTTCCTCGAGCAGCAATATCTCGTTCACCCAGTTCGATGTCGATGCCTAGTGCTTCTAGTGCTCCTCGGCCAATTAACGATTTGACCGGATCGTAGCCGAAGAGGGCGAGATGGCCAGGTCCGCTTCCAGGAGAAATCCCCGCGCCTACTGGTACGGTGAGGCCACATGAGCTTTGCTTAGCTAAGTGATCTAAATGAGGAAGCTGAGCCGTCTCAAGTTCGGATTTACCAGTTTCGGGGTTCGCGAGTCCACCTAGTCCATCAACTACGAGCATTATGATCTTTGATGGGCTCGCAGTTACTATGTCGGCCAAATACGGGAAGTCAATCATATAGCAATTATAGCCAGTTGGACGTGGCTTAAACAGGGGCAGCCTGAACAACCTATGTGACTTGTCGCTTCAGGGCTTCGAGTCCTGGGAGAGACGTACCACCCAGGAAATCTAGCGACGCGCCACCACCCGTGGATACGTGAGTCACTTTCTCATCAAGGCCCAATGCGGTGATTGCCTCTGCTGTCGATCCTCCGCCCACTACCGTCGTGACCTTAGGGAGGCTGACAATACATTCGGCAAGGGATCTTGTCCCTGATGAAAAAGGTTTGAGTTCAAAAACTCCTAGCGGGCCGTTCCAGAAGATTGTCTTTGAATTAGAAATGCTTGCTTGGAATTCTTTGATGGCACTCTGTCCAACGTCGGCTATGAGGTGTCCCAGTGGGATCGAATTGGCTGAGACGGTCTGATACTGAGCGTTCTCGACGAGGTCGCGTGTCACGATGACATCCTTTGGCAGAACCAGTTTAACATTTCGCTGATTTGCTGCTTCGATGATCCTTGAGGTTGTTCCGATCTGTTCTGTTTCAACCAAATTTTCATCAATTTGATAGCCGGCAGCATATAAGAATGTCGCAACCATCCCGCCACCGATCAATATGGTATCTACACTATCGATCAAATTCGTGAGTAATGGGAGTTTATCGCTAACCTTAGCTCCCCCTAGGATTATGCTCAGCGGTCGTTCCGGGTTGTCTCGAATACCACCCAACATAGCCACTTCCCGGTCGACGAGGAACCCAGTGTATCCAGGAAGGTAAGAAACAACTCCTACTGTCGAGGCATGGGCTCTGTGCATGGAACCGAAAGCGTCATTTACAAACATTTCGGCATTCGATGCTAAATCGTGGGCGAAGGTGGGGTCGTTTGCTTCTTCTCCAGCGTGGAAGCGTAGATTTTCCAGCAGAGTTACCCCCCCTGGCTCTGTATCTTCACAATCCATTTTAGTTGTAGTCCCAATACAATCTCGCGCACACTTGACCGTTTGGCCCAATAGGCTTGCCAGGTGTTCTCCCACGGGTCTTAATCGGAGTGTGTCTTCTGGAGTACCGCCTGGGCGGCCGAGATGCGAGCACAAAATGACTTTCGCTTCTCGGTGGCAGAGGTGTTGTATCGTTGGTAGGCTTGCCCGGAGGCGGGTGTCATCAGAAACTCGGCCATTAACGAGAGGGATGTTAAAATCTACCCGAACTAGGACACGTTTCCCTCTGACATCAACGTCGTCTAAGGTGGGTATTCCCGTATTGGATCGCTCCGTTGAGGCGTGGGGCTTCGATTGATTCATAGTGCCTCGGTAAGGGCGACCCAAGCCGATTGGAATTCTTCACAAACCGGGATTGGAAGCCCTTTCGCGTGAAGGTCTTGCATCGCCTGGGTGGTGATTTCTTCTGCGAGATTACTACAGAATGTTTTAGCTCCGGTCTCTTCTAACAGTGAGAGCAATTGTGGCAGATCCGTCGGCTCCAGGATGCGTTTTAGGTATAAAGTTCCTAGTTGTCGTTTCGTCTTCAGTTCTCCGTTCTGAAGTGCGTGAACGATTGCTAGGAACTTTTGTTTGTTCAGGATGTTGCCGGTTGGTGGAGCTCCTAGTTGCGTTCCCCAGAGGGTATCGAGTTCTTGGCGAATTTGCAGAGCAACGCCAAGACTTCTGCTCGCTTTGCCGATGGCAGATCGTTGTGCTTCTGTCGCTTCAGTTACCAAGGCACCGAGCTCAGCTGCACAACCTATTAGTGAGCCCGTTCTCGTTTCCGCCATGCGGAGATATTCATCTTGACGCAAGTCGATACGTTCTTGGAATCGGAGTTCAAGGTATTGTCCTTCGCATAGTTCTAGGCATGCTTGATCAAGCATGCGCGTTGCATCGAGGACTTTAGCCGCCCCAACTCCTGAATCAACAAGGCGAAAGATGGTCAATCTGGCTAAAGCATGCAGTCCATCTCCCGCGTTGATTGCTTGGCCGGGCCCCCACAGCCACCAAACCGGAGCTCGAAAGTCTCTCTCGGAATTCCCACTTTGAATGTCGTCATGAATCAGAGAGTATTCGTATGCGAGTTCCACAGCACTTGCGCCGGCGATAGCCTTTTCCACGTCTCCTCCGAGAATTTGGCAAGTTAGCAAGCACCATAGAGCCCTCATTCGATGAGATCGTCCAACAGGCTGATCTATCCCGTGTTCATTGACCCATCCGAGTTGATATTTCATCATGTCATACAGCGGTTCTGAACGCGACTCAAATACGGCTCGAAGTTCAGTTTCGATCGCTTCGTTAAGGCTATCGAAGTTTGGACGAGCGGATAGTTCCGTCACAGTCAGTTTGCTCCCGAAGGTGGTTGGATTTCCGGCACAAATGCCGCTAATGCGGAGTAGGAGATGATCCCGGAGCGCAAAATTCTGGGCGGGCTCTGCGTTATGTCAAGTATTGTGGATGCCTGGCCCGAAGGTTTTGGCCCTGAGTTAATTAAGAAATCTACCCTGTGCTCTAGCTGTTCTCGCGCTTCTGAAATCGTCGATGGGACGGGGTGTCCACTTCGGTTAGCGCTAGTTCCAGTGATTGGAGCCCCGAGCGCTCGAGTAAGAGCCAAAGGAACCGGGTGGTTCGGTATGCGCGCGGCTACCGTCCACCCACGCGCGGTAATAACTGAAGGTATCTCTGGACGACTTGGGAGTATCAGTGTTAAGGGTCCAGGCCAAAATTTGTCAGCAAGCGTCCATGCGATTGAAGGAATGTTTTGGGCTATGATGGAGAGTGAGTCGATACTGGGTACCAAGACTGGAAGTGGCATTCCCTTCGGGCGGCCTTTTGCCTCAAATACCCGTTCTACTGCTGCAGTGTTAAATACGTCCGCTCCTAGTCCATATACTGTATCTGTAGGATAGACGACGATACCTCCGTTTACCATCACTCGGACCCCCTCGGAGACATCTATGCTCAATTGTGGGTCGTCGTCATACATACGATATGTTCCTAGGTCAGTTCAATAAAGAAAATGCTCTTGCGAGAGGGATTTTCGTATTGACCCAGTATATCACGGATGATAATGTCGAACTGATAACCGTATGATTTTATTCCCAGGAAGAGCCATGTCAAAAATCGGAGAAAATAGTAAGAGTCGTCGGGTGGCCACCAGCGATGACCTCGAAGTATCCGCCTATCTAGAACTGGCTGAGCAGAAACTTGGTCAAACTGTCAGGTCCGACCAAACTGACGTTCTCCGTCAAGAAGCTATCGTTGTCTTGGATTACGGTTCTCAATACAGTCGTTTAATAGCTCGCCGGATCAGAGAGGCGAACGTGTACTGTGAAATCCATCCACATGATGTGACTGTAGATCGGCTGTCTCATCTTGATATCAAGGGCTTCATACTTTCTGGAGGGCCCGGAAGCGTATATGACGCCGATGCAGCGGATTTAGAGTCCCACATCCTTGACAAGAAAGTTCCTATTTTGGGAATTTGTTATGGTATGCAACTGTTGGCCCATTCCTTAGGAGGGAAAGTCGCCCCGACTCCGGTCAGGGAATACGGGCATGCGGTTCTACATCAGGATGCCCCGGGGCATCCTCTTTTCCAAGACCTCCCGAATTCTCTGCCAGTCTGGATGAGCCATGGTGACCAGGTTTTAGAATTGCCTCAGGGATTTCAGCCTATGGCCTACACTGGAAACTCCCCCATCGCCGTTATGGGGAACAATACTGGGATAATAGGGCTCCAGTTCCATCCTGAGGTTGTCCATACTCCGGCTGGCAAACAAATTATCAGCAATTTTCTTCACCATATCTGTGGGTGCAAGGGAAACTGGACGCCTACAAACTTCGTCTCTGATACTGTGGGAAACATTCAATCCCAAGTTGCCGATGGGCGGGTAATATGTGCCTTATCTGGTGGTGTAGACTCAGCGGTTACCGCCGCGTTGATTCATAGAGCGGTGGGCAGTCAGCTGACGTGCATCTTTGTAGATAATGGGTTGTTGCGACGGGAAGAGGCGGATCGAGTGGTCGCGACTTTCCGCAAAGGCATGGGGTTGAACCTTATACATGCTGATGCCTCCAGCAGATTCCTTAGAGCTTTGACCGGAGTGGTTGATCCAGAGGAGAAGCGGCGAATCATCGGGGAGACTTTTATCCGGGTATTCGAGGATGAGGCTGATCAATTGGGATCTGTGGACTTTTTGGCACAGGGGACCCTTTATCCTGATGTGATCGAAAGCAGTCCTAGAGAGACCAACGCTGCGGCAAAGATTAAGAGTCATCACAATGTGGGTGGCCTGCCAGAAAAGATGCGCCTCGTGCTGGTGGAGCCATTGCGGTACCTTTTCAAGGATGAAGTCAGGAAGGTGGGTCTTGAATTGGGGCTTCCTCGCGAGATGATTGATCGTCAGCCATTTCCAGGCCCTGGTTTAGCCATTCGAGTGTTGGGCGAAGTTACTGATGAGAAGCTTGAAATCCTGCGTGAGTGCGACTGGATTGTTATGGATGAGATTAAATCAGCTAATTTATACAACGAACTTTGGCAGAGTTTCGCGGTTTTGACGGATGCAAGGAGCGTAGGAGTAATGGGAGACAGCAGGACATATGGTTACGCCGCTGCTGTTCGAGCGATTACATCGGAAGACGCGATGACTGCTGATTGGGCGCGTCTGCCTTATGAGGTGCTGGCGAAAATTTCTTCTAGGATTGTGAATGAAGTATCGCAGGTTAATCGAGTGGTCTACGACATCACGTCTAAACCCCCCGGAACGATCGAATGGGAATAAATTGTTTAAAATCAATTACTAACACAGAAAAAACCATTGAGTGGGAATAGACCACTACACACCTAGGTTGGCTTGGTTTGGAATCATGGATCAGCGAATAAGTCGAGGGAATAACCCATAGTGCGTATACTGATTGTTGGTTCGGGTGGGCGCGAGCACGCGATCGCGTGGAGCTTGAAACAGACTTCTGATAAGGTTGACCTCTTTGTGGTCCCTGGGAATGCCGGCACTGCGGGCATAGCTACTAACATTCCCATCGATGTTGCAAATATCTCTGGGATCGTAGGTGCTGTACGCGATTATTCCGTCGATCTGACGGTTGTGGGCCCTGAGATTCCCCTTTCGCTGGGTCTTGTTGACGCCTTGCAAGCTGATGGGTTCCGAGTAGTTGGGCCGAGTCGTGCTGCAGCACGACTCGAAAGTTCGAAAGTCTTCGCAAAATTGCTTATGGAGAACAATAAGATTCCCACCGCAAATGCGAAAATTTTCGATGATCCATCTGCGGCTCGGAACTTTTGCATGGAGGCGGGATTGCCTCTCGTGGTGAAGGCTGACGGGCTTGCTGCAGGCAAGGGGGTTGCCGTCTGTGAAACGCGAGCCGAAGTCGAATCCGCGATCAAGGCTTGCATGGAAACTCGTCTATACGGAGATGCAGGAGCACGAATCTTAATCGAAGAGTGTTTGTATGGACAGGAAATCAGTGTTTTCGCATTTGTTGATGGGGAAAACTTGTCCGAGCTCGTGCCCGCGTGCGACTACAAGCGGCTTAATGATGATGATATGGGTCCGAATACAGGTGGGATGGGGAGCTATAGTCCTCCAAGTTTCTGGTCGCCGGAGTTGGCTATCGAAATTCGAGATCGAATCATGAGGCCAACCATAGAAGGATTGGCCTCTGAAGGGCATCGTTACCAAGGAATCCTGTACGCGGGTCTCATGCTTACGGACAAAGGGCCTAAAGTGCTTGAATTCAATTGTCGTCTGGGTGATCCTGAAGCGCAGGTTCTTCTTCCAAGGTTGAAGTCCAGCTTTATTGATGTGTTGATGGCTATCACCGAGGGTCGTTTGGATGAATGCCAATTGGAATGGGAAGAGTTTACGACCGTGGGGGTAGTGATGGTTTCTGAGGGATACCCGGGTCATTACAGTACAGGATATCCAATATCCGGATTAGGAGATAACGCCTCAGGAGCTCTCAGTTTTCATTCTGGGACTAGTCTCCTCATGGATCGGACGGGATCCGAAGCAGTCGCGACTAGTGGAGGGCGTGTACTCACGGTAGTCGGTCAAGGGGAAACACTGGAGAGTGCGAGACGTCATGCGTACGATAAGGTTTCAGAGGTTAAATTTCGCGGATCGTTCTATCGCACTGATATCGGACAGGTTTGAGATCGGTGAATTTTTGAAAGGAAATGGAGATACATGATGAGTAAAAAATCAAGCGACAATGATGTGCTGGTTGGGATTGTGATGGGCAGCCGCTCCGATGAGTCGTATCTTGAGCCAACTACGAAGATTTTGACTGATTTAGGCATACCGTATGAGATTTCCGCCTTTTCGGCGCACCGTACGCCACACAAAGTTGAAGAGTATGGGCGCCACGCACAAAGTCGTGGACTGAAGGTGATTATAGCTGCCGCCGGAGGGGCTGCGGCGCTTCCTGGATCATTGGCTGCCTGGACAGAATTACCCGTAATTGGAATTCCTTTGCCTAGTAGTGAGTTAAAAGGGGTAGATGCGCTGTATGCGATTGCTCAGATGCCTCCGGGCGTACCAGTAGCATGTGTCGCGGTTGGGTCTTGGGGCGCGCGGAACGCGGCATACCTGGCGGCTTCAATAATCGCTCTCAGTCACGATGGAATTGCAACCTCATATCGTGCATTCCGTGACAATCAGAGACAGGGATAGTTGAGTCAATGGCGATATCAGACAAAATGGTGGTCTTGTTGGATTTTGACGATACGTCCGCAGATCAGAATGTAGCTGAGCTGTTGTTACGTAAATTTGGGAAGCATGGGTGGCTAGGCGTACGAGAAAAGTTCCGGCGTGGCGATACATCTTTGCGGAACTACCAAGAAGAAGCCTTCCGATTTGTCGAAGCTAGCCATAGAGAGATGGGAGACTTTGTTGGAGCTGAGGCGTCTGTCCGATCAGGCCTAGTGGAGTTCGTAGGCTATTGTTTTGCGAATGGAATACAAGTGGCTATCGTTTCCAACGGATTGGTGTTCTATATACAGGCGCTCTTAAATCAGTATCACGTTTTAAAGGATCTTCCTGTTTTCGCCGTTGAAACCTCAAATGAGGGCGCATCCATCGAGTTCGGGTATCCGTATGCGACGGATACGTGCTTCGAATGGGGTAATTGTAAATGCAAAGTCCTGAATCTGTACCGTGACCTAGGCTATAAGATCGTTTATTTCGGCGATGGGACCTCTGATCTGTGTCCATCCCGACTCGCAGATTATGTCTATGCCCGATCATCGCTATTGGAGCATTGTCTCGAGGAACATATCCCCTGTCGACCTTTCACTAGTTTCGTAGAGCCCTTAAATGACCTCCAAGAGGGATCGTTCAGGGACAATTGGGATAAAGAATTTGGTGAAGCAGGATATCTATTAGGGGGCAACGAAAGTGATCAGTAGGTACACCAGGCCTAAAATGGGAAAAACTTGGTCAGAGACTAACAAATACGATCTCTGGCTCAAGGTAGAGCTAGCTGCCTGTGAAGCTTGGGCTGAGGAAGGCGTTATCCCCGAGAAGGACATGCTTCTTCTTAGGCACGCAAAGTATGATTATGTGCGCTTGAATCAGATATTCGAGAGTACTCGCCACGACATGACGGCGTTTACCCGATCCATTACAGAAAATCTGGGGCAAGAAGGGCGATGGATTCATCTTGGTTTGACATCAAGCGATGTGATGGATACCGCGTTGGGGCTACAGATGGTAGAGGCAGCACATCTTCTAGATGAAGGCCTATCTGAATTGATAGAAGTCCTACAAACCCGAGCGCTCGAATTCAAGAAGACACCAATGATGGGTCGCACACATGGCGTCCATGCCGAACCGATAACATTCGGACTAAAGCTCGCTCTCTGGTGGTCGGAAATGGTGAGGCAGCGTAAGCGCTTGGCTCATGCTACAGAGGATATTGCTGTAGGGAAGCTATCAGGGGCAGTCGGTAGTTATGCCACGTTATCGCCCTCTATCGAAGAGAGGACATGTGCGCGTCTGGGGCTAGCGCCCGCACCGGTATCTAATCAAATCGTCCAAAGGGATCGACACGCATCGTTTCTGACCACCCTTGGATTAATTGCGGCGTCCTTGGAGAAATTCGCAACGGAAATTCGACATCTCCAGCGCACGGAAGTTCGGGAGGTGCAAGAGGCGTTTTCACATGGCCAGACCGGTTCTTCTGCTATGCCACATAAGAGAAACCCTGAGCTTTCGGAGCGGGTCTGTGGCTTGGCTCGACTCATCAGAGCGAATGCAATGGTTAGCTTAGAAAATGTAGCTCTTTGGCATGAGCGGGATATCAGTCATTCTTCTGCAGAACGTGTGATAATCCCTGATTCGTGTATCGCTCTAGACTATATTCTGGACCTTTTTACGGGTGTTGTTCGGGAATTGAAAGTGCATCCGGAACGAATGATGACCAATATTGAGTCTACGAAGGGAATAGTTTTCTCTCAAAGGGTCTTGCTCGCACTTGTCGAGCATGGGATCAGTCGGGAGGACGCTTATGACATAGTTCAGAGTAATGCGTCCCGTTCATGGGAAGAAACATTGGATTTCCGTGAACTCCTCCGGAAAGATTCTAGGGTTTCAGGTATACTGAGTAGCGACGAGTTAGACGGGCTATTCGACTATTCGTATTACGCTCGTTTCGCTGACGAAATTTTCGCGCGATTGGAAATAGCAGAATGAAAAAACAGACTATTGTCAAGGAAACCAATTTCCCTGGACTACTACACCGGGGGAAAGTCAGAGACACATACGATCTTGGAAACCGGCTCCTTCTAATGGTAGCTACGGACCGAATTTCTGCGTTCGATGTCGTCCTCCCTACACCCGTTCCTGACAAAGGTGTGATCCTTGCGAATCTCTCAAAGTTTTGGTTCAGTGCGACGGAACACCTGTTGCCTAACCACTTAGTCGCTATGGCGGATTCTCAAGAAGGTAAGGAGATTATTGCAACGTCTGGCAACTTAACCCTTCCAGACGAGGTGATTTCTCGATCTATGATTGTTCAGCTTGCGGATAGAGTGGATGTGGAATGTGTGGCGCGTGGATATATCACGGGTTCAGCTTGGGCTGAGTACAAGAGAACAGGTACAGTCAACGGACAAGAGATGCCAGCAGGCTTGGTCGAAGGTGACCGGTTCCCTGAGCCATTGTTCACTCCCACAACTAAAGCTGATGAAGGCCACGACGAACCGATCTCTATTCAGGAGCTTTGCGGACAGGTAGGAGAAGAGTTCGCAAATACATTGCACAAGACCACGTTGAATATCTACCAGTGGGCTCATGATTTTGCTCTTTCTCGGGGCATTATCATTGCAGATACCAAGATAGAGTTTGGGTTAAGAGACGAGAAGCTGATCATCATCGATGAACTGCTGACTCCAGATTCTAGTCGGTTTTGGGATAAGGCTTCCTATCAACCAGGACAGTCGCCGCCCAACTTCGACAAACAATTTGTGAGAGATTGGTTAACGGAGGCCGGTTGGGACCGTGAGCCACCTGCTCCTGAACTGTCTGATGAGGTTATACAATACACGAGGGCAAGATATCTTGATGCGTACAGCTACCTTACGGGGAAGACATTGTTTTGATCCTTGGGATTAGGAAAGGGAAACGGCGAGATGTCTAAAACTGCGGGATCGAGAGTTCAGAGAGAGGCAGAACGTAGAGCGCGACGAGCTCGTCGCAAACGGTTCCGAAAACTACGTCGCTATATCCTCGCAGTAGGAGTTAGTGCCTTAGGGTTGCTGATAATCGTAGGCTTGGTGATCCCGTCTTTACCCAGCCCTGAACGGTCTGTTCGTGACTCAGGCCATGGGCCTGGAACAGTTGTTGATGATTTGGGTCGCGGTCACTTCCCATTAGGCTCACCAGCCCCTGCTGGATATTACAATTCTGTGCCCCCCACTTCAGGGACACATGCGCCGGGGTGGACGCAGTGTGGTTTGCATACCGAGCAGATTGCAGATGAAATTCAAGTACACAATCTTGAACACGGTTTCGTGTTAATGCAATACAATCCTAATGACCTCTTGATCCGCGATAACTTGGTGGGAATTGCTGAGCAACTTCCTGGATGGCCCAACTATTACGTGGTCGCTCCCAATTCTGCTATTGAAAAGCCCATTGCTCTTACGGCTTGGGCGAGAACGCAATTCTTGGACACTGTCGACGAAAACGTAATTAGGGCATTCGCCGAGGCGTATCGCGGATTGGGACCCGAGCTTGGTGCCCCTGGATGTGAACCTGGCAACGCGATGGAGAGTCGATAGGGCCATGGAATTTCTGGCCACCATCTATGTGAAATTGAAGCCTACCGTCAATGATCCTCAGGGTCTTACCGTACACGGTGCGTTGAAAAGCTTAGGTTTCTTGGGAATCAAGAGTGTGAGAGTGGGGAAATACTTAGAGATCGAGATTGAGTCTGAGAGCTATGCCGAAGCCGAAGCACGGGTACAGGAAATGTGTCTTCAATTACTAACCAACCCAGTAATTGAAGAATCTCGGTTCGACTTGGTGCTATCCAGTTCTAATCAAACTTCTTAAAGGAATCACTAATCTTACGGTTGATTAACACTGAAATCTTCTGCATGCCAAAGAGTGCTTGACTTGCTATCTTGCCGCTGCCTAGAATAAGCAGTAATTTGAATCTCCAGTCAATCCCGGCTCTTGAGGGAGAGAATGAGCGGAGAAACACGGAAGTTCTGGGATCGATTCCTTACAGGAAACTCGGAGACGGGGGACTCTTCACCGAGGGAGGGTGCCCGGTCGCGGTGGGGACGTAAGACACGATCCTTGTGGGGAGAACAATTTAATCTAGTCGATTCGGGGCTGGATGAAGTTCAGGTCGTTCGTTTCGTGAATGACCTCCTCGAGCGGTACAATCGATTAAAGGAATCATCAGAACGTCAAGGGACGTCACAGCAAGTCAGTTCTTATCTTCAGAGAGTAATGGGTGAGATCCAGCAAGTAGAATCGACGATCACCGCTCAGATTCGCCGCGATTCTGAGTCGGAAGCGGCCAGATTTTTGGAAGAAGCTAGGAATCAGGCACAGGGGATTATCGCACAAGCTCGAGCGGAAGCTACTCAGATTGCAGGCCAGGAAGCTGAAGCTATACTAGCTGCATCTCGCAAGAAAGCGGAGATAGCGGAAGGCCAAGTACGGTTGCAGGCCCAGCTGATGCTTGAGAAGGCTAGAAGCCAACTTCAGGGCCATATCCGGCATGAGGGCAGCGAAGCATACCGACGACTACTTAATGCGTTAAAGGATCTTGGAACCGAGGCGCAGCGTCTCGAAGACGAGTGGCAGCGACGTCCTGCGCGGCTCTGGGAAGAGGATGACTTTAAAGTCATCCTAGATGCCGATGATTTGGATTCTCCGACAGGAACCGGACGATCCGGTGCCGTCTAATAGTGCCGGATCTTCATGGTGGCAGCGTGTCCTAGGGTTTAACCAGATGAGCCCCGAAGAAGCCTCGGCTTCTGCCGAAACTACAAGCCGTATTCAGCGCGTCATTCGTGCCCCACAGTCTTTCGCAGTTGCTTCAGAAGATGCTCCCCAGATTGGTCAGATCGAAGACCGGGATCAATCACCAGTTACGAAGGAATTATGGGGAAGAAACTTTACTCTGCCCACGGATCAAAGTTTGTTGGCTTCCGAAGTGGTCCCATTTGTCGAAGAACTGCTTGCTCGCAACAAAGAACTTGAACAAAATGATTCTCCCACGGTCATGACGAACTACGTCCAGAAACTGATGGGCGAATTGCAGCAAGTCGAAGAATCAATTAAAAATCAGGCTCGTCGTGATGCTGAGGCGGAAGCTGCGAGGATTACGACCGAAGCTCGTCGTCAAGCTGGAGAGATGATCACCAACGCTCGGCGCGAGGCTGTCTCTATGGCTTCGCAAGAGTCAGAATCTATATTGGCCGAAGCGCGTAAAAAAGTTGAGATCGTTGAAGGTCAGCTACGTCTCCACGCACAGTTGATGTTGGCAAAAGCTCGTGAACAGGTTGAGGAGCATATTAGGCGCGAAAGTCAGGGTGCTTATGACAGAGTCCTAGCGTCTCTAAGTGCCGTGATGGAAGAAGCCCAGCGAGTCGAGTTGGATTGGAAGAGCCAGACCTCCTCTCTATGGCGTTCGGATGAAATTAGAGCTTCGATAACCGACTTGGGCTTCTCTGCTTTCCCGATCATTAATGAAACTTTAGGCGATAGTGTGCCTGAATCAGGGCCTGCTGATGGTGATGAGAGTCCCTCAACTGGTTCAGAAAGTAATACAGAGTCATCCTCCGGAGCCTAGCTAGGCTTCAAAAGGGTTTTGAAGAGTCAGGTCTATCTAAGAGTCCCCTTAGAGCTGGGGACTTGATCAGGTGTACGTGGACTAATTCTTGAAGCTTCCGCTAAAGCTCTCGCCAGGGCCTTGAACAGACCTTCTGCTTTATGGTGACTATTTCGTCCGTACACGACACGTGCGTGGAGAGTAAACTTGCCCTCAATCGCTAGAGTTTCTAGAAAATGTCTAACCATATCACCGGGAAGGTGCTCAACAAGCTCGTGGTTGAGTTGCGTATCCACCAGCGCATAGCCGCGACCGCTTAGGTCAAGTATTACCTGAGCGAGAGTTTCGTCAAAAGGCACGAAAGAATGGGCAATCCTGGTGATCCCACGACCGTCGCCAACTGCTTCGTGTATCGCGCGACCGAGTGCGATGGCAATGTCCTCGACGGTATGATGCCACCCTGTCTCCAAGTCTCCTTTGGCAGTTATTGCTAGATCGAGGGAGCCGTGTCGACTAAGCTGGACTAAGAGGTGATCGAGTGTTCCATTCCCACTCTTGATTTGATGCTTCCCCGTTCCATCCAAATTTAGGTCAACCAGGATGTCGGTTTCTTGAGTTTTACGATGGACAGAAGACTTGCGGGATTTCGTCATGACATCTCCTCTATGACTTCTAACAGATTCTTAATCAGTGTGTCTGTCTGGTCGGGCTTTCCTACACTGATACGTAAACAATCAGAGATGTGGGGATCTCTGAAGTGACGGATAAATACGCCTCTTTGGGCCAAAGCCGACTGTACTCTTGGTGCGATTCCGTCAGGGAACTGGCATAGTATGAAATTGCCTTCGGAGGGGAAGCAGTGAGCGCCAGTAACGTTCGCCGTTATCAACTCCGTCAAGCGTTCACGTTCTGCGACTAGCATGTGGACTCTGTCCATTAGCAATTGTCTATCGGCGAGTGTAGCTACTAGGGCGGCTTCGGTTGCCACCGTTAGGTTGAACGGTGGTTTAATAGTCATTAATCGCTCGATGATTACCGGGTTCATGATCCCGTACCCGAGCCTAAGTCCGGCGAGGCCCGCCCATTTGCTTAGGGATCGGAGAACCACAAGATTTTCGTATTTGCCAACAAGATGCGCAACCGTCTTCCCGCAGAACTCGAAATAAGTTTCATCTACCACAACTATCAGGTCCAATTCCAGTAGTTGCCGAATGGTCTTTTCGGATGAAATGTTTCCGGTCGGATTGTTCGGGTTTGCGAGGAACAGGAGTTTTGTGTTCTTCGTTATGGCTTTTGCGACTGCATCCACGTCGACGTCAAAATTTTTGGTGCGAGGTACTGAGATAACTTGCCCGCCCTGGGTTTCTACCACGATTGGGTACATGCCAAATGTCGGCGGGAGGTCGATTACTTCGTCGCCGATTCCAACGAATAATCGTGCAAGCAGATCGATCAGTTCATCCGAACCGAATCCAGCAATAATCGAATCCGCGTTCATCCCCACATATTCTGACAATGCTTGTCTGACCCCTCTTTGTGCGGGATCAGGATATACGTGATACCAAGGGTGTGCTTGGAGAGCCAGCGCTACCTTCGGCGAGGAGCCATAAGGGTTCTCATTTCCATCTAGTTTGATAATCTCCGAAGCAGAGATGCCTAGTCGTGCAGCTAGCACCTCAGGTGGGTCTATTGCTGTATATGCTTTCATATTTTGCAGGTGTGTTTGGAAAAGATCTGTAACCCTCCGTCTCTCAGTCATAGCTATTCCACCGTCTTTCTCGGATGACTATCCGCCTCTGCGGCAGGCATACAACGTAGTCGAAATGCTTCAGCATGGGCTCCTAACCCTTCTGCTTCGGCGATGATTTGTCCTGCTTCCGACAATTCTCGAACCAAGTCTGAATGCATTCCTACAAGGGACGTTACTTTGAGAAACTGATGGACCCCGAGTGGAGAGCTAAATCGGGCCGTGGCTCCTGTAGGCATGACGTGACTGGGACCTGCGACATAATCGCCCAGCACTTCGGGAGAACCGGACCCTATAAAGACGCCTCCGGCGTTTCGGACTCTGTCGACCCAATCCCAAGGGTTTGATATTGATAAACACAAATGTTCTGGTGCATACATGTTGGCGAGAGCGATTGCGTCTTCTAAGGTATCAACAATGATAGCCGTGCCTTGCCCATCAAGAGCCGATCGAGCGATTTGGTTACGGTTGAGCTGGGAGAGTTGGATTGAGACGGACTCCATCACATTGGCCAGAAATTGCTCCGAAGTAGTGATGATAATTGGTGATGCGAGCGGGTCATGCTCAGCTTGTGCGAGCAAATCAGCTGCGCAAAGGACAGGATCGGCGTCCTTATCAGCAATAATTATGGTTTCTGAAGGTCCATAAAGGCCGTCTACTCCCACCGTGCCGTAAACCATACGTTTGGCCAACGTTACGAAGATGCCTCCCGGTCCACATACCATGTCTACTTTAGTGATCGTTTCGGTACCGTATGCCATTGCAGCGATCGCTTGTGCTCCACCAATCTGGTAGACGCGATCCACGCCTGCAATGTGTGCTGCCGCGAGTACCGATTCGTCTGGTGGTCCGCCTCGCGACATTGGTGTAGTTATGATGATCTCATTGACACCTGCCACTCTCGCGGGGATTGCGGTCATAAGCACAGAAGAAGGATAGGCTGCTGTTCCACCTGGGATATAAATACCTACGCGTTCAAGCGGCGTGAATCGTTCGCCGTATCCTTGGATATTGTCCATCCAGCTTTCAGGAAGAGAAGCTTGATGGAAACTTTGAATACGCTTCGCCGCGACTTGCATAGCTTCCTTTAGTTTCGTCGGCGTGTTCTGGAATGCTATCTCCCAATCCGATTGAGGCACCTCTAGACAGGTTGGCTCAGTGCCATCCAGTTGCAAGCTGTATTTTCGGACCGCTCGATCACCATTCGTACGTACTTCTTCTAGGATTCGTGCGACGGCGTCGGCTGGTGACATCGCTTCTCCGAAGCGTTCGGCAAAGCTCTCACGCAAATTTTTTGGCACAAGTTGCCAGTCTTCTTGGATGCTACGTTTCATTCTCTGTTGCGCTTGTGTAAATCCCCGGATCACTTGCATGCTAAATACCCTTTTGTCGCTGAGATAGCTTCTTGAATTGCTGTTGATCGGTATAGTTCAATAGCCGATTCAGGAATAATTTGCTCGAGTTCTATTAACCCGGTCGGTATCGATGATAAAAAGTCTTCGGCTGCCTTCGTAGCTTGAGCATAGTCCTCTGGTGCTTGTCTTCTCTTTGCGAGGAATCGAAGCCGATCCCATGAAAAGCCGGTGTCGCATAACTTCATAACCCATTGTTGCCAGTCAACGAGCATCTGATGATTAATGAAGCCGATGTCCATCTCTACCGTCGTCTCTCTTATTGTGGTGTATACGTCATCTGGAATCTCATGCGCAGCGATCTCGTCAAGTTTCAATTGAAGAGCTCGGTCCATGACTTTATTTATTACTGGATCAGGGATATGTGGAGTTTCGTCAAAATACGGTTCATAGACGCATGCCACCCAGGCGTGATCTGCGATCAAGTGGCAGATGTATCCCGCGACGAATGCTTGAGTAGAACTCGGTAACGTTGTCGAATCAGCCAGATGGGGGTTTTGATCGAACATCCCTCGAACTCCGCCTCGTAGATCGCTACAGTTAAACGGAGAGAAATGTGTTGAGGCACGGTCGCCTCGAGTCATCGCACGAATATCCGGTGTGGTACAACCAAGCAAGAAACTGCCCATTTCTCTTTGCAGAGTTTGGTTAAGCATGCAATTTTGAACTTGCAGTCCTAAGTGAATGTGCGTGAGTATGTTAGGCATCGGGATTGTTGCCTATCATCGATTCGAGGTAATCGTATGAATTGCAGTTTCCTTGGAATAGATATTCCAAGGGGCTAACTGCAATTGCATCACCTCCCAGACTACGTAGGTGCTCGATAGCATCTTGTACTCTAGACCGTTCTACTATGATTGTGGTTGAGTACCAGCCGATGCCTGTCTTAGCGTAGACAGCAGATACCGTGGGGCCCTTGGTTCCAGCGAGATCTGTCCGCGTGAGAATGCGCTCTGCTACGGAATCGGGTGACTCTCCTTGAACGTTCGCCGTGATGGAGCAGAATTGGAGCGCGCGTAGGTGAGCCTCCATTGCTTCGAGGACAGGTTTAACGCTCCTAGCTCTAAACGATTTACTTGCTAAGGCTTCTTGGTTGCCGATTAGACATGCTTGGGAGCTTAGAATTACTCCGTCATCAAGTGTTCGAAGTCCATTTTCTCGTAGAGTTGCCCCAGAAGCAGTAAGGTCTGCTATGAGGTCGGCGTATCCGATAGCGGGTGCCGCTTCAAGGGTGCCGCTGCTTAAAACAAGTGTGAAGTAGTTGATTCCTTTCTCATAGAGGAAGCTTTGAACTAAGCGTGGAAATTTGGTCGCGATTCTGAGCTCTCGTCCGGCTTTTCGGAATTCTATTGCTAAGTCGCCAAGATCGCTGATACTGGTTACGTCGATCCATAAATCCGGTACCGCAAGTACGAGTTCGCATTGACCAAAGCCTAGGTTGTCTAGAAGCACTATAGTCTTCCCTGTCACAATTCGCGATTCTTGGTAGCGGTCCATTCCAACTATCCCGATATCCGCAATTCCCTCTTCCACCTTGGTTGGGATATCTGCGGCGCGTTGGAAAAGAGCCATAGCATTGTCCACGCTACGGAACGTGGCCGTATAGCGCCGGGAACTAGGCCGAGAAATGGGTAAGCCGCAGGACGCAAGAAATTTCAGGCTCGGCTCCTGCAGCTCTCCATCACTAGGGACTGCCAAACGAAGCAGTCTATTGTCAGTTTGAGATTGAATGTTGTTGGGTTTCACCATTACTTCCCACGGTAACGATTGTATCTATGTTACGCTGCTTAGCATACACCTTTTGTACTGACCCCTTTGGGTTCACTAAGGAAACCTCGACCGAGTTCCCACTTTGTCGCAATTTTCGAGCGACTCTCAATGCATGATCATAGGATTGTGTGGTGGTTGGAATCACTAAGATCAAAGTACTTTTTCGGTCTGTTGCATTGATCGAATCCTGGCGGAGACTGTCTACTATTTGTTCTAGATTGTACGCGAAGCCGAGGGCTGGAACGTCTTTCGAGCCTCCAAGTGCTCGAATCAAATCGTTGTATCGACCTCCACCGCCCAAGACGGATTGGGTATCTTCGGCGATTGTGCGGATTTCGAATACTAGCCCGGAGTAGTATGAAAGTTTTCCGACGAGCGCCAAATCTAGTTGTACACGGACATTTTCCAGATTATGCGACCTAAATACATTGATAGTCGTGTTGAGGTCGTCCAGCCCAACTGGTTTCAAGCCATGGGTGGTGATGAGTTGTCCAAGGTCCTGGATAACTGATTCTGGCTGGCCATGTAGCATTGATAAAGAGCGTGCAAATGTGAAGCAGCTTTCAACATTTTCAGGAGAGTCGCTTAAACGCATCTTCCAGAGCATTCGCGTACGGATTTCTTCAACGCTTCTGACACCTACCGATTGTGTAGTGGGTTCCGCTAACAAGTGACGAGTCAGATTTTCTAGTTCGGTATTGAGGGCAACTCTGTTAACAGCTGTTAAGGAATCCTTATCAACCAGAATTCCTAGCCGGCGTGCTTGCTCCATGACATTTTTGACGCTTGAATTTCCTTTTCTCAGTTCGGAGAGGTTGTTCAAAAGGAAGTTGCTAACGCGCTCTGATACATTGAATTGATTCAATAGACCTTGGACAATGCCTACATTCCCTATAGATAATTCCAACTCACCTAACGGCAAGGTCTGCAAAGATTCGCAGGATAGGGCTAGAATCTCTGCATCATGGTAGGGCCCGTCTGCTCCGATTAGTTCAGCCCCAATTTGTGTGAATTGCCTCAGGCCGGTCGACTGTTCACGCAGGTAACGGAAAACTGGCCCAGCATACTGCCATCGAACAGGGAAGACTTCTTTTTCCGAGCGTTCTAAAAACATACGAATGATTGCTGCCGTGAACTCTGGACGCAGACTAACTCTTTCACCCCCGGGTTCGACGAATGTATACATTTGGGATGCAAGTCCGCCTCCAGATTTGCGGAGAAACAATTCTGTGAGTTCTAGCATTGGAGTATCGACAAGCTGGTAACCGTGCTGGCCCAGAGACTTGCGAAGTGTTTCTGAAGAGTGGTTGGCTGTGCTAATGTCTTCTTCGAGAAGATCAGGCATACTCGCTAATCTGCGTGTTATGTTTACCATATAGATACTCCGTTAACGTCAAGACCAGATCACTATTTTAGTCAAAGCAGTCTGTGGCTTCAATGGATACCACCACACTATCGAAGCGTCACTTCCCCAGCAGGGAGTGATATCTTCGTGCCGTCAAGCCGTTGGACTATGAGGTTTCCGTCGTCATCCACTGTTTTGGCTATACCATTCTCAGAGCGATTTCCCCAACGGACTTCAACGTGTTTGCCTAGTGTTCCCACATGTGGAATCCATTCTCTCAAGACTGACCGCCCCCCGCGGATTTGAGCGTACAGCTTATCGAATTGTGTCAGGAAGTCTCTCAATAGTGCCAGGCGAGAAACAGCTTCGTCGAGTTCTCTCTTTAGACTGGTGGCCATTTGTCGCACGTGCGGAGAAGTACTTGGATCGAAGTTTACGTTTATACCAATCCCTATAATCGTATACGTTTTACCGTCTTCATCAAGGTGACTCTCTATCAGGATTCCTGCGAGCTTTTTCCCTGAGATCTGGATGTCATTTGGCCACTTGATCGTAGCCTTCAGTTGGGTTACAGATTCGATCGCTCGAATGATGGCGAGACTAGCGGCCATGTTCACGTTAGGAGTTTCCTTTAAAGTTGGCCGTAGGAGGATCGTGAAATTTAAGCTTTCCCCAGGTTTAGAAATCCACGAGCGGGAAAATCTTCCTCTCCCCGCAGTTTGGGTTTCTGCTATTATGAGCGTTCCTTCAGGAGCCCCTCGATTCGCCTCTATGTGAGCGATATCCATAGTTGAGGTCGTAGTTCCTAGTGAGACGACTGAACTGCCCATCAAGGTAGTGGGGAGTTGTTTAGTTATCTCGGACGGGCCTAGTTCCTGGCTCATGACCTTAAATACAGCCTCTAGGTTCGCAGCATTATATCTTGGCCTAAAGTTCTCTCACACCAACCTGCAACCTCAATCAACCTTTGCTCTCCGAACATTGGTCCTGCCAGTTGCGTTCCGATCGGTAACTTCGACGAATCCAATCCTGATGGAATTGAGATAGCTGGAATCCCCGCTGACGTCCAGGGGCCCTGAAAGATGGGCGGACCTGTCGTTCCAGTGGTACGAAGCGGAGCTTGGGTCGGCGTGCTCGGACTGAGTAACACATCCACAGATTCGAAGCATTCTTGTAACTTTCGTCTAAAGATCACTCTTGTCCTCTGCGCGGTCGCGTACGTATGTGCGGGTGTTTGTAGGCCTTTCTCTATCAGTGCCGCGATCTGTGGCGGATAAAGAGATGAATCAGTGATGTAACTCGGACCGTGTTCGGTTGCGACATCCACATTAAAAGTAGTTGTTGTGGCATCATGAAGTTCTTCCAAATCTGATTCCGAGAGGATGTTTCTGGTAATCCGCGCTCCCGCGTCACTGAGTTTGTTCACGACTACATTCATATGGCTTTTGGTTTCCTGATCGCTGTGCTGGAAGAAGAACTCTTCTACTATACCGATCCGTGGTGAGAAACTCTGACATTTGAATCGCTCTACAGGCTCGAAAGAGTTGGTGGCGGAAACTGGATCTCTCGCATCGTACCCGGACATAGCTCTCAAAAGCAATTCGGCATCACTTACAGTCCGCGTTAGGATCCCGACGGTGTCGAGGGTCCAGCCGAGAGGAATGACTCCATGAAGGCTGATGCGGCCAAATGTTGGCTTCAGTCCGACTATCCCGTTGTAGGCGGCTGGACGCAACGTTGATCCTACGGTTTGTGATCCAAGTGCTGCAGGACACATTCCCGTTGACACCGCTACAGCAGAACCGCTGCTAGAACCACCAGGTGTACGATCGGCGTCCCATGGGTTAAGAGTGGGTGAAGGATCAGATGCCGCATATGGTGTAGTCACTAGCTTGCCCATCATAATGGCGCCGGCATCTTTCAAGCGAGAAACGCAGGTCGCGTCATAGGTAGGGACGAAGTCAGCGTAACGAGAGGAGCAGGCTGTCGTTTTTGTCCCGGCTGTGTAAAAGATATCTTTGAGTCCAATCGGGACTCCATGGAGTGTTCCGATTCGTGAACCATTTTCAAGCAGTTTCAAGGACCTCTTGGCTTCGTCTCGTAGGGCTTCTCTATCAATGCTCACCCAGGCGTGAAATTGGGGATCAAGTTGTTCTGTACGGAGCAGTAAGGCATCCACAAGTTCTAGTGGAGAAATCTGGCCGCTCCGTATCTGTTGAGCGGCTTCGGTAACCGATAGTTCGTGATATTCCATTCCGGGACTCCATTTCTCTTGAGATCTATGGGATGGCGTGGGGGCCGGCGAATCTGTAAGCCGAGTTCTGTCTCCTTGGAATTTTCCAAGGAGGGTGGCCATCCATCTAGGACCGCAATTACTCACGATCTCGTGCAACCAACCCGGGGACGAGCCGAGCACTCTAAGCCCCTGCTTGGTCTTGCTCCGGGTGGGGCTTGCCCGCCGCCGTGTTACCACGACCGGCCGGGAGCTCTTACCTCCCGATTTCACCCTTACTTGCCAGCATTTTGTGGCATAGCGGTATGTTTCTGTGGCGCTATCCGTCGAGTTGCCTCGCCTGGGTGTTACCCAGCACCCTGCTCGGTGGAGCTCGGACTTTCCTCTCCGCTGGCATTCGCAGCAGAGCGGCCACCCGATTCCCCGGCCCCGATGGTAGTATATCAGACCGGTGACCCCTGCCGAGTTTATACGATATACAGTATCCGGCTGCAACTCCCACATCGCACGATATCAGCAGCGGTGCGGGCACGTTGGAGTTCATGCGAGGAAAGCGTCAGTCCGCAGCCCCTACAAATGCCATGTTCTACCTGAGCTATAGGATTACCTTTGCTGGTCTTTAAACCTTCGTAGATTGCTAGCTCGGTTGGTGGGATTGTTGATCGTATGGTCTGTTGTTGGTGTTCTTGTGACACAAGTTGTTTCGTCAATTGCTCCCGTTTAGATAACAACTCATCTCGCTTTTCAACTTGTTGGCGTTCGATGACTGCAAGGTTCGTGTTTGCTCCAGCGATGTCAGTTTCAGTCTGCTCTGCTTGAACCATAAGATCAAGGAAGTGATCTTCAGCCTGTTGCTTCTTAGTGCGTAGTGATTGAATCTCATTTTCAAGGCCAAGAAGCTCTCTTGGATTGGTGGTTTGGCCAGCATAAAGTCGGCCTTCGGTAACACGCAGACGCTCCTCACATTCTCCAATTTCGAGTTCGGTTCTTTTCTGACGGAGATAAATATCACTTAGCGTCTTTTTAGCATTTTCAAGTGAATGGCTTGCTTGATCTATCAATTGAGTATCTGCAAGCTCCGACTCAAGGACCAACATGGTATTTCTAGCCTCGTCGTTGTCTACTTCAAGTCGCTGGAGTTCATAGAGTTGCCGCGCTGGTGCCATTGTAATGCCCTCGGATGTGGTTGGGTTACAACATTCTATGGTGAGGCCATAGGGCCGTCAATTGTGATTCGGGATAGTTTGGTAAAACGTGCGGTTGTTCCTCTATTGCGTGTCTCGTAGAATACTGTTTTGGTATCAGAGATTAACTTAATGAGGGATAGCGATGGATGGCTTAGAAGACGGATTGACGCAAAGGTATCTGGATCTGGAGTGGGCTGGGGCTATCGAGTCGGAAACGGCTATCAACCCTGGGTGTTTGCTGACTTTCCCTTATGAGTTTCCAGAATCTGAGGCCGAGATACGTTTAGATACGGACGAGTTTAGTGCCGTATGCCCGTGGACAGGTCTCCCTGATTCCGGGACTCTTGAATTAATGTACGTGCCCCAAGAACATTGTATCGAACTGAAGTCGTTCAAGTATTATCTGTTGAGTTACCGAAGTGTCGGAATAGTGCAGGAGCATGCGGCGAATCGTATCCTGTGGGATCTGGTTAATGTATGTATGCCCCGTCGAATGTCTTTGACACTGGACTACAAGACCCGTGGCGGTATACATACCGTGGTTGCAGTGAGCTATCCGCAATAATGATTTGATCACCGTAAAGGGCTTGATCTGTGCGATTCAGGATGGCGATGAGCACTTTGCCACTAGAGTGATCTAATAGGTCCGCGTGGTATACTAGGTGGCGCAGCACAGATACGTTCGGAGGGTTCATGCTCCGATGGTCTCTTTTGGCACTTTTGCTTTTTGCCGTCTCGTGCGGAGGGGTTCAGCCGCTTACTGAGCGTGAGAGCGATGTCACACAGTCTCGGATGCTCGGCGAAATACCTGCTTCATCATCTGAGATTAGGCGACCGGTTGTTTCCACAAAACCGTCTCGTCAACTTTCACAACCGACAATGGCGAACCGAGATCTCTCAGATTCATTCGTTGTTTCATCGTTATCAATTCCCACGCCAGATACACGTCCCAAGTCCGCTCGAACCGGCACTGAAATACGTGCCGATGACGAGAGTGCTGACGAACAGATAGGTCCTGCGAGCGCGTTGAAACAATTGGCAGGTGCTACGGTTCGCATATCCACTTCCCGAGGTAGTGGAACAGGTCTAATCTTTGATGACCGAGGTTATGTTCTGACCGCGGACCACGTAGTCCGGAGTGTCCCGAAGGTGACCGTAACGCATTCCGATGGGAGAGAAGAGATTGGATTCGTGCTTGGACGGGACGAGGTCCGTGATATTGCTGTGGTCAAAATTAGCGGGTCTCCCGAACTTCATGTCGCTGTGCTTGGTTCTGAGCAAGGCGTCCAGATCGGTGACCCTGTTCTGTCGTTCGGGTATACGCCGTTCAATGAAGGTATGAGTAGTACTTCAGGAGTGGTTTCAGCGATCATTCCCTATGAAGTCGAGGGCTACCAATTTATTCAAACTGATGCTTTTCTTTATCCTGGCCAAAGTGGAGGCCCGCTTTTGAATTTGAACGGTGACGTCATCGGGGTATTGAGTAAAACCCTGCGTGTTTCTGAGTTGGGCGTGTTCCTTCCTGTACAAGCTGGTTGGGCAGTCGCACTTGATCGGCCAACGTTAGAGATGTTGCCGAAACTTCAGGCGGGGCATGTGTTTCGAGCCTCAGTCCTTCCATCCATGGGTCATTCCAAGGCTAATCCAGCCCCAATTGGTTGGCCAGTCCGTGTCCATGGGCGCCTCCTTGGTGGAACAGACAATACGATCCATGAGATACACGTGCGAGAAGTGATACGCGGAACTCGCGCATTCGAGATGCTCAAAGATGTGAGCCAATGGAATCCTGAGCCTGGCGAGGGAATGGAATACGTCTTAGCTTTGGTGCGTGTGCGTTATGTCAAAGGTCCTGATTCGTCGAGTGACTACGTCAACCACGATCTTTTCCGAACTTTGGCAGGTGATGGTCTGTCCTATCGAACACCTTATTTCTTATCTCCTATGCAGCCGTTCCTAAGCGCACTGGTTTTTCCAGGTGCCACGATCGAAGGATGGACTACTTGGCAGGTCTCGATTAGCGATCCGGAACCGTTATTGGTTTTCGGTCTTGATTTACCTGAGCGAGGCTTGGCATGGTTTTCACTCTCCTCTGAGCGAAGCGATTCGAAAGTCTACGATGAATGAGACGGAAACAGTGACTAGTAGCCAATAACATCCCAGAGAACCATTCGTTCTTTAGGTCCAAGGGATGGCTATCTCTCACGATAAAAGTTTGGGAGGAGGTGTCTAGAAACTCGAAAACCTACCTGTAGAACATTTGATAGGTAGTTTTGCCGAGACACGATTGCATCTATACTTTGTAGATAAAAGTCGTCTAGCACGGGAGGCGTGGACGTTCTGTGCTAAACAATAGGCAAGGATTTTAAGCGAGACTTCCTGCTGGTTTAAGTGTGCCTGCGCTCTATTCAGGTTCTGTGTAGAGGTTGGGTCCATTAATCATTGCGAATGTAGTTAACGGCAGCTGCTACGAAAAAGAGGTGTCTCATGGTTCGTCGGTCATGGCTTCTATATCCAGTCGGATTGATCCTATCTACGCATTTAATTCTCCTTATTGTAGGGGCAGCTGTCGGTTATGGGATATTTAAGCCGAGAGCCAGTAGCGCAGAGGCCCAATCTGTAGAACAGGCGTTGAGAATCACAGAGATCGAAACTGTAATTGCATCGCAAGATGGCAAGATTGATGCCCTTTTGAGTGAAACAACAGAGTTACTTAAAGAGCGAGTCAGTCTGGGTCATGAATTGGAGGCTGTCACCTCAGATCTTGAAAAACAACAAACCGCATCAAGAACTCTCCAAGGTGAAATTTCGGTAACAGCTAAGCTTGCGGCAGATGCCCAAATGACGATTGACAGCTTGAAAGGGGATGTTACTGAACTGAAGGTTTCCGAAGATCAACTTGCAGTTGTGACAAAGGAAATTAGTCAGTTAGAGTCTCATCGCCTTCTTCTTATTGAACTAAGGAAGGATATGCCTGAAACTCGTTCCTCGGCGATTAGCTACTGGCACAGAGTTAAATCATTGGCTGTGAAAGCAGATCCATCTTTAGGCTCCAAAGCCGATCGCGTAATCCGTCTGATTCCTGCCTACTTTGATTGGGCAGAGGGAGAATATGTTGATACGTATGAGTCAGTTGTTACCTACGTTGATACTGGTGCAAATGACTTCGGAACCATCATCGGTGATTTTGAGAAGGACGTATTTTTGTTGATAATTAATAAAATGGACTCGCTTATTAGTCAGGTGGAATAGATCGAGACAAAGTTATCTGGATTCAAGTCAAGGATTGGAGCTAGTGATGGGCGGGAAACTAAGAAAATTAGTAATTGTTTCTTTCATGGTGAGCATTTCGGTGTTGATTTTCAGCCCGCTGGGTGCTGATGATCGTTCTGGAAGCGAAACATCAGTTTCACCTCCTACAGGACACCCACCAGAGGTTTTCGCGCCACGCACCAGCGAAGAGAACGTTGACATTGCCCCCACTCCGTTTACGCTTTTAACTCCTATTCGTGAATTCCTCTCAGGGCCGCTATGGTTGATGGTCTCTGGTTTGGATGCTCACACGGATTTCACTGGTCGTATTCCAAGAAAAAGAATGGGTATGAGCCCAGGTTTGGCGTGGGATGATCTTCCACAGGTGTTTACGGCACCGCGATTACCAGTGTCGTCTGCGACCTCTTCTGTCCAAGGGCAGCTTGTGCCGTTTCGCGATCCCGCACCTTCTTTCAGTCGAGACATTTTGGTCACTAGGGATTTCAGTAATACGCCAATGCAGACCGAGCCACATCTAGCAATAAACCCAAGGGACCCAGAGCACCTCCTCTTGGGAACAATCGACTATAACTTTCCCAACGTCTCCACTTACGTGAGTATCGATGGTGGAGTTACATGGGAAGGTCCGCATCAGCCACAGTATCTGCGAGAGGATGATGGTGTGGGTGGCGATCCAGTTATTGCGTTCGATCGACAAGGCAACGCCTTCGTAGCGTTTATTTCTATCGGCGTTGAAGAATACACTGTTGGGCCAGCAGTCGATTTTGCAGCTGTTTCCAGTATTGCAGTAGCACGTTCCGATGATGGTGGTTATTCATGGGGTGAGGCAGTTTCTTCGGCAAGAAGCGGTTTCGATAAAGATCTATCAGTTGACGGATCTGGGAGGTTGCAAGGAGAGGTCGCACTTAGCTTCTTAGATAAACCATGGATGACGATCGGCCCGCACCCAGATAATCCAGAGCAAGATATTATCTATGTGACGTACACAAAGTTTACTGAAAGATTCGGTATCTTCCGAATTGGGGATCTCCCATTTTTTGGTGTTCCGGTAGTGGACACGACTATCGAGCTTGTTAGTTCCAGTGATGGTGGATTCACATGGACAAGTCCAGTTGCTGTGAGTCCGACCGTCCGAAGAATTTTTGGTGAAAGTACAGGTTCTCATGGCCAATCTGAAGCTGCGCAAGACTCTTTCGTTGAATCAGCGGGAGAAGTTGAGGCTTTGGGTATAAAACGGACGGTCCAAGGGCCTCAAGTTGCTGTTGACTCTCAGGGAAAGGTTTATGTTGCTTGGCTTGACAGTACGGATGATGAAGCCTTTGAGGGTTTGGGAGAGATATACGTCTCTCGATCTGATAATGGAGGGTTAAAGTTCTCCGAACCGGTCAGGGCATCAGTATTTAACGAGCCTGGGTTTGCGCCTCGGACGTCGTTTTTCAGGTATTGGGCTTCTGCATTCCCACAGTTAGCGCTAGGTTTAGATGGTGAGGTATACGTTGCGTATACTGGAATCCCATCTGAGGCGAGGGAGGATGACGGTAACATCTATGTGGTACGTTCGTTCGATAAGGGTGGTACGTGGAGTCGTCCTATCAAGTTAAACGGGGATGACACAGATCGACTTCAGTTCTTCCCGTCAATCACGACAGATTCTCTTGGGGTTTTGCACGCCATGTGGGGCGATATGCGTGATGATCGAGCTGATACTCGATATCATATCTATTACACGAAGTCGGTTGATCGAGGCGATAACTGGGGGTTTGTTGATCCGGAAACAGGATTTCAGACCCAGAATGCACGGGTCACGGACTTTCCATCCAATCCTAATAAGGGGTTTCCAGGCGGACGATTTATCGGAGATTACTTTTCAATCAAGGCGACCCCTGATGATGTGTACATGGTTTGGGCTGATACTAGGCTCGGCGAATTCGGCCCCGTTAACCAGAAAGTTGGGTTTAGTCGTCGCAAAGCGATGGCCTCACCTGAGGTATTTATTAGTCCTCCTTCCGGGCCGGGTGGGCAGTCGGTAACTATTCAGGGGTTCAATTTCCAGCCTGACATTGACCTTTTTGTTCAGGTTGGAGGAGTTCTAGTGTCTACAGAGCGCGCGAACGGGCAAGGTAGGTTCACGACCCAGATCTTTATTCCCATATCAGGGGAAGGGCCTCATGATGTGACCATCTTCGACGATTCGGGGAATTTCGCAACCGCGTCTTTCTACATGGAGTTTGGGTTCGACAACGTACAAGACGTTCAAGGGTCTCTTCAAAGACAAGTCAGAGGCCTTCAAGATGACGTTCAAGGCATGAATGAGTCTGTTACGTCTGCTCTGTCGGCTGAACTTGATAAAGTATCAGAATCGTTGAGAAAGGTGAATGCAGCACCTGCGCTCGCCACTCATTCTCCAAGCGTTTCTGAAGATCCACGAGAGGGCGAGATGGCTTGGTGGATTTTACCTTTCGGCGTTGGAATTGCAGCTTTGGCCGGTTCCGGGACAACGTTATTGGTCATGAGGCGCTCAGGTTCGCGTGACGAACCGCCATCACCGCCGGGGCCCTGGCAGGAAGCGTCTTGATATAGTCCTTTAGGGAATTCAGTGTCGAGAACGGGGGACAAATATGCGACTTTCCGGGCAAATCCGATGGCTGATCGCGCTCACTCTCACTCTTGGCCTTTCACTCGGCGTAAATGTAGTGAGTGCATCTCCGCCGAATCAGGATCCTGGGCCAGCCGTTGACCGATTGTATTTCAAGGCTTTCGATGTTGATCGCGCACCATTAGACCTAGAGAAAGGAAATATGGATCTTTACCTGTTTGGGCTTAAGGTTGCTGCCGCTTCCGAGTTGCGTGGCGTCGAGGGTATCCGGACATACGAAGCTCCTGCCACAACGTTGTCAATCGTTCTAAATCCTTCTCCTGCCCCAGACGGACAACTGAATCCCTTTTCAATACCAGAAATCCGTCGAGCGTTCCAATTCCTCGTTAATCGGGAATTTGTAGCCGGAAGCATCTATCGTGGGATGGCTGTTCCCATGTTGACACATGTAAGTCCTTTGGATTTTGACTATTTGACTATCTACGACTTGGTTCATGAGGCCAATATACGTTACGACCCCGAGTTTGCTAGAGAAAGAATCCGTAATTCTATGTTAGAAAACGGGGCCGAGCTTGTGAATGGGAAATGGTTTTATGGCGGGGCTCCGGTTGTTCTCAAGGGAGTTATCCGTGTAGAAGATGAACGAAGGGAGGTTGGAGACCTGTTAAGGGCCGAATTGGATCAGGCAGGCTTCCAGGTGGTGCCTGCATATCAGACGTTTGCGCCTGCGATACAGCGTGTCTACTCATCGGATCCGGCATCCTTACAATGGCATTTTTATACCGAGGGATGGGGGAGATCTGCTCCTGAACGATATGATTTTGGAGCCATCAATCACTTCGCGGCTCCGTGGATGGGGAATATGCCAGGATGGAGAGCTGCTGGGTTCTGGCAATTTGAGAACGACGATCTTGATAGGATTGGGAAACGGATTTTTACAGGCCAGTTCTCCACATTGGACGAGAGAAATGACTTGTACCAAACTGCGACCCAACTTGCTATGGATGACTCCGTTCGAGTTTGGGTAGCGACAGTAATCAACAGTTTCCCAGCAGATGATCAGCTAGGCGGGGTTACACAAGATATCGTAGCAGGGCCCCGGTCGCCATGGACGCTCCGCGAAGCACATATAGAGGGACGTAGTGAGTTAACCATAGGGCATCTTTGGGTATGGACAGAGCGCACGACATGGAATCCTGTCGGGGGCTTCGGTGACGTATACAGCACCGATATCTGGCGCAACATGAGTGATCCTCCGTTATGGAACCACCCGTTTACTGGCGTTCCAATCCCTTTTCGCGCAACATTTGATGTGGAAACTGCAGGGCCTAATGAAAAGATGGATGTTCCACAGGACGCCGTGCTTTTAGATTCCGATGCCGATCGGTGGGTTCCTGTCGGGTCTGACGTAAAGGCTGTTAGTAAAGTGACGTTCGATTATTCGAAGTACTTCCAATCCAAGTGGCATCATGGGCAACCGATCACGATGGCCGATGTCATTTATTCGATCTACCAGAACTTTGATATCGCGTATGATGAAAAGAAATCCGAGATTGAATTTGCGACTGCGGTGACGGCTCGACCATATCTTGAAACCTATAAGGGTTTTAAAGTACTAGATGAGAATCGCTTAGAGGTCTACGTGGACTTCTGGCATTTCGATACAAATAACATAGCTGCTTACGCTAGTCCCTCCAGCCTCTCAATGCCATGGGAAATGCTTTGGGCGATGGATACACTAGTTTTTGATAAACGTCAGGCTGCCTATAGTGATACCGCGGCAGGACGATTCCAGGTCCCTTGGATTAGCTTGGTGATGCCAAAAGACGCCCGCCTCGTGAGAAACACCCTGCGCGAGTTATCTGACGACGACTTGATGCCATCTGAAGTTTTGACTATGGGGCAAAAGTCGTTCGTTACCGAATTGGATGCGGAGCGTCGCTATCGTGCTGTAATGGACTGGTTCGAGGAATTTGAAATGTTGGTCATTGCCAACGGGCCATTTTATTTGGCGCGATACGATCCTCCCGCGCAATTCGCAGAACTTCAGGCATTTCGGGATCCTGACTATCCTTTTCGATCAGGTGATTGGAACTTCGGAGAGTCGGAACTTATTAGATTTAAACCACTAGCTCTGGACGCGATTAACATTGGTCAAGACTACACTGGTCTCATCGATATCGAAGGGCCTGGCATATTGGGTCTGCGCTACGTGTTGGTTGACCCTGTGATTGGTAAAGTTTTGGATTCTGGTGAGTTGACTCAAGAAAGTCCGGGTACCTTTCATGTAGGATTCGAGAAGACTCTGACTACAAACCTAGAGCCGGGGTTGTATCACCTTTATGTGGCGGGATATAGTGATTCCCTTGCAAGAACCACAGAGACGCGAATCGACCTTGAGGCTAAGAATCTCGTATCCGAAGCTTCCATTACACCCGATACCTCAGCTACGCTAGATACCAAGCCTGTTCCTAAAGGTGTTACAGAAGATCAGGTTGAAGTTACGAGTAGCGGTTGTGGTCGAGGCCAATCTACCGATTTAAGTTACGGCATTGTCGTTACCCTGCTTATGGGGATTATGATTCGACGGCGACCCCGTAAATCTCAGAAAGTTCAGTAAACCCGGATGTCTCCGATCATTAGGGTCAGATGGCTAAGCGAACGTGACTGACAAGATGTAGGTCCAGAGCCGTGGCTGGGGGTGGAGATTGGCTCTTCTTCAAGTTCTACTGTTTAGGGCTTTAACGTTGGCATGTGTCCTCCTCTCTGTTCTGGTGCTTCTAGTTGTCATTCTTGGAACCACAGGGTTTTCCGACCGGATATTGTCTGGCGTCGTGGATGAGCAGATGCGAGGTATGCGGCTTGGCCTTGCTCAGACTATCCGTGACCCGGAAAGATTAGAGGAAACACTCAAGACTCGGCGGTATGACCTTGAAGCCTTTTATGGTCTCAATCAACCGTGGTATGCGCGATTGCCCGACACACTTTTCCGAGTTGTGACCCTGGACCTTGGAGAGGCTCGCACGTTGCGTAGCTTTGAAGGAAGTCCCAAAGTGTCTGACATCGTCTTGGATCGTGTGCCGAATACCATGCTGCTTCTAACAAGTTCGCTTGCGATTACATCTATAATCGGGTTGTTTGTAGGGGTGAAACTAGCGGCTCGAGTCGGGACTCTGTTTGACAGGACGATATCTTTCGTCGCAGCTGTTTCGTTTGCGTTGCCCGCCTGGTGGGCGGGTATACTCCTCATTCTGCTGTTGTCGTATCATTTAGACCTGCTACCGTCTGGCGGCATGTATAGTACACCTCCACCTGTTTCTGCGATCTCTCGTTTCCTTGACCTGCTCAAGCATGCGTTGTTGCCAATTATTACTTTGGTGTTAGTAAGTGTAGGGCCGTACCTTTATTCGGTTCGTACCATGACTCTAAATGTTGCGCAAGAGGATCATGTGACAGTAGCGCGGGTTAAGGGCATAGCAGAGAATTTAGTGCTACGACGTCACATTCTGCGAGTTGCGGCGCCTCCGATTGTAACAGGACTAATGTTTAGTTTTATTGGTTCACTGAGTGGGTCGATTCTTGTTGAGACTGTGTTTAATTGGCAAGGTATGGGACGCTTAATCTTCGAGGCATTCGCTGGGACACCTGATGAATCAGTGATTGTCGCGTTAACATTTGTTTATACCCTTCTATACGTTATAGGGCGCTTTGTTTTGGAAGTGCTGTATTTGATTCTTGATCCCAGGGTTCGTTATACATGAATGTTCGCTTATTAGACGCCTTAAGGATCCTAGTTAGGAGTGGCCCGGGTATTACGGGAATGGTATGTCTATTTTTCTTGCTCGCGATCTCAGGTTACGTTCTCGCGACGTATCCCCTAGACTTTGGAAGCAGTAAGTGGAGTAACCCGGCAGAATGGGCCGATTATCCTAAAGCTGTTCCTCCCGCTTGGATTGGAGCCATCCCAGGAACGCGCCACGTCGAACACCAAGTGATGACATTGTCATCACCGACCAATAGTGTCGAAAATGAGCACGAATATCGATTCCAAGTAATCCAAAAGGGAGAGCAATTCCCGACGTTCGTTTCGGTCGCACTTTCAAACCTTCAATTTCGTGTTCGTCCACCCCTTGTTACGTTTGCTTTGGAGAGGCCGGATGGTAGGCGCTTGGTGCTGTATCGCCATGTAGCTCATGGTAAACGTCCAGACGAATCTTCTCCGACTGTCCGCTATAAAGAAGAGCCAATGCGTGTTCGACTAGATGGGGATCCATTGGTATTGGATAACCTAGCGCAATATCATACCCGTTGGTCTGGCGCCCAGTTGACCCCAATTGATCTTTCAGAATCCGGTCTAGGAACTGGCGCGATGTTTGGATCTTTCTTGCCAGGTGAAAAGAAATTTACTTCATTGACCGGTCGGTACGAGTTCATCCTTCGAGTCCAAGGCAAAGATTCACAGGATACACTTGGGAAAGCAACTTTGGTTTTAGGCGGGTCTTCTTTTGGATTGATGGGAACTGATGCGATAGGAAGAGATTTGGCAGTGGGGTTATTGTTTGGATTCCCAGTGGCATTGTTCATAGGTTTGATGGCATCAAGCTTAACCACCGCTGTGGGAACCACCCTTGGTATCCTCAGTGGGTATTGTGGTGGATGGGTAGATATGGTTATCCAACGACTTTCAGATGTCGTTGCCAACATTCCTTTACTACCCATACTAATTTTCATGGTGTTCGTATTCGGATCTAACTTAATGTTAATCATATTATTGTTGGTTGTATTCAGCTGGCCCGGATTGACCATCCTTGTCCGTTCCATGGTTTTGCAGTTGCGAACTGGACAATTTGTTGAAGCGAGTCGAGCATTGGGTGCGCCGTCTAGCCGCATTATGATACGTCATATATTCCCGCAAACGGCGCCGTTTGTATTTGCCCAAATGATCTTTTTCACGCCTGCGGCCATTCTGGCGGAGGCTGGTCTGAGTTTTCTAGGTTTGGGTGATCCTTCCATCCCGACTTGGGGGCAGATATTGGAGCAAGGTTTCCGCACAGGAGCGGTGTATGTTGGTTATTGGTGGTGGATTTTGCCGCCCGGGCTTTTGATTGTTGCAACGGCTATCACATTCGCGTTACTCGCGTTGGGCTTGGAGCCGGTTATAAACCCAAGACTACGGAGAACTCGATGAATCCATTGTTAGAAGTTCGAAACCTCATCTTGGAATACGGAACGGAACGAGGCGTGCTCAGAGCAGTTGATAACGTGTCGTTTAGTGTAGGTAATGGACAGGCATTGGGAGTAGTGGGTGAATCTGGGAGTGGGAAAAGTAGTTTGGCCTTGGCTCTCCTGCGATCCCTTCCTAGCAATACAGCGGACTATCAGGGCTCAATTCGTCTTGATGGAACGGAACTTATGTCATTGAGTGACCACGAATTCAGGAGGATGATTAGATGGAATAGGATTTCGATGGTGTTCCAAGGGGCGATGAATGCTCTGAATCCTGTATTGAAAGTAGGATTCCAGATAGCTGAGCCTTTGTTTGAAGAGCGACGATACAGTAAACGGGAAGCGAGTGAGCGCGTAGACACTGTTCTCGAGATGGTTGGACTTCCGTCGACGACATCCCAGCGCTATCCACATGAATTGAGTGGTGGCATGAAACAGCGCGTGGTGATCGCCATGGCTTTGGTGCAATTCCCAGACTTGATCGTCTTGGATGAACCCACTTCGGCATTAGACGTTAGCGTACAAGCTCAAATTACGAACCTTCTGAAACGTCTTAAGAAAGATCTAGGACTGTCATTTATATTCATCACACACGACATCGCTTTAGCTACAGACTTGTGTGACCATTTGGCTGTGATATATGGTGGGCAGGTTGTAGAGGTAGGCAGCATGGATAGAATCCTTACCGATCCTCGTCATCCGTATACCGAAAGACTCTTGGCGAGTGTGCCGAGACTACATTCTCCCTTTCCCCCGGCATTCATACCGGGTTTTCCACCAGACCTGATTCGTCCTCCAGCGGGGTGTCGGTTTCAGCCTCGGTGTGCTCGGGCGATTGAAGTGTGTTCAGTTGACACTCCGCCAATGTTTTGGGCAGGCTCTTCAGAAGGTTCGCGATGTTGGCTAACCGAAGATGCAGCGTCCGATTCTCATGTGTTATGTAAAGACGTCGAACAGGAATAGCTCTCTAGATATGTAGTTTCTAGAGCGATTCTGGATAGTGGCATCATACTCTGATAAGAGACTCGATGCGAAGGTCTCGGATTTTCTCGCGCCCACGTAATTCGCCAATTTCAATGAGTACTCCAATCCCCGCAACTGAAGCGCCCGATTGCTTGATTAAATCGATGCTAGCCTCCACAGTCCCACCTGTTGCTAGTACATCGTCGATAATTAACACACTGTCGTCCGGACCAATCGCATCCTGGTGCATTTCCATATGGGCACCTGAACCATATTCAAGTGAATATGCCGTGCCGTATGTAGGTGCCGGCAACTTGCCAGATTTCCGAATTGGCACAAAACCAACGTTCAAAAGTAGGGCTAGTGGAGCGCCGATCACGAATCCTCGAGCCTCCACCCCAACGACTTTATCAACCGTTAGATCGGCAAATTGGTCCAGGAACGAGTGTATAACAAACGAGAAAGCTGCCGGGTCTTTGAGGATGGGGGTAATGTCTTTAAAAAGGATACCTTTCTCTGGAAAATCCGGTACGTTCCGAATGTAACGCGTTAGGTCCATTGTTCCTCACTTCTTCTACGTTGATTCCCTATGTTGTCCAGAGATTCTCGGAACGATGCATAGAGTGTAATGACAGTGTTTACCTCGGATATAAATGGCATGCTGTTTCGTGATCTGTCTCAATTTCTGAGAGTTGTGGCTTAAGGATATTACAAAGTCCTGGAATCGCTTCAGGGCATCGAGTGTGGAATTGGCAGCCTGGTGGAATATTGAGGGAACTTGGTATCTCACCCGGCACAACTTTTCGTTCAGCTAAGCGATTCAAAGGATCTGGTTCTGGCACTGATTCGATTAGTGCTTGTGTATAGGGATGTAGTGGTCTTTCAATAATCCTAGACGGTGGTCCTATCTCTACGATATTGCCGAGGTACATTACTGCCAGCTTATTGGCGAAGTGTCGCACCGTCGCAATGTCGTGGGTAATATACAGGACACTTATCTGAGACTCATTTTGAAGATCGCGGAGCAGATCAAGTATCTCAGCGCGACTCGACGCGTCGACCATAGAGACTGGTTCGTCTGCCACCACAAATTCGGGTTGTAGCATAAGTGCGCGAGCGATCCCAACGCGCTGTCGCATCCCGCCAGAAAGCATATGAGGGTATCTATCCATATAGTTTCCTGGCGGGGTTAAATGAACGCTGGCAAGAGCATCGTTGATCCGATCCTTGTGTTCACCGATGCCATGGATCAACAATGGCTCTTCTAGGATTTGGTAAACATTCATAAAGGGATCAATACTGGAGTATGGATCTTGGAAGATAAACTGTGCTCGTTTGCGGAACCACTTGAGTTTGGATTCCGGGTAGTTTGTGATATCGTGCCCATCGAATTCTATGTGTCCTGACTTTACGTCTATCAACCTAAGAGACGCTCTTCCCAATGTGGTCTTGCCGCTGCCAGATTCTCCTACGAGAGCCATTGTTTCGCCTCTCTCAAGACTGAGGGAGACACCATCAACTGCCCGTACGGGCAGGGATCGAAACAATCGTCTACGTACTGTGAACTCGACTTGGATGTCACTTAGTTGTAGGAGTGCGGGCATAGAGTCACCGGTCACTGTTCTGGTACTTGCGAAGATACTCTGCTCGGCACCGTCTTCGCAAGTACCATTCTATGCCTTGTCACAGAGGACTTGATGTGGTGTTACAATGTGCGGGCAACTAGGTTCCCGTGAATGAAGGAAAAAAATGGCTTTGAAATTGGTTGTAAGTGGGCTAGTAGTGTCGACTTTGGCCCTTGCCATTGGCTTTGGGCTAGGATATCTAGTTTACCAGCCTCAAATTCATTCTTTGGAAGCAACGGTTGGAGAACGGGACATTTCTACTGCTAAGACAGCCTCACGACTGTCAAGGCAAAATTCCGCAGTTGCAGAACTGCAAGTGCAACTTCGGTCTGTACGTGTTGAAGAGGAACGACTCACACAGGTGCTCAATGACCGATCCCAAGCATTGTCCGAGATTCGTCCCAGACTCGCTCGGTCAGAGGATAGTAGTCGCGTAGCGCGTTTGGAACTCTCACTCAAAGATAAAGAGCTCGAGGCACGTGAAAGAAGAATTGCCGAGCTTCAGGTAACTGGAGACTTGTATCTATCTGAGCGAGATGATTTGGTCACCGCCTTCGCTGTCCAGAAGGAGATTACTCGGATATTTGATGAGTCTGTAAAGCCGATCTTGGGTGACGGTGCATTGCTGGCCCAGCGAGGGGTCAATGCATCGGACAGCCAAAACTACGGCAACAGTGCGATCTTTTTCAAAGCCGCGTCAGATGCATTTCTCGAAGCGAAAAATCCAGTTGGCAAGCTAGCACTGAAGAATCAACAGTTGGTGTTACTAATCCCAACTGATATGCGGGAAACGTTTATTCTCACACAACGCCGTGCTAAAGCGAATACATTTGTCGTCAAGGCGCGGTCGGCTGAGTATGCTGCAGCTGCAAAACTCTACCGCGTTTTAGACCAATGGCAACCACTTGAGGAAGGGGACGTCCCAACAGATGAGCAAGCGCTGCGATGGAAGAGATGGGTAACAGAGGCGGAATTACAAATCGAGCAAGCGATGTCTTATCTTGATGAAGCTACGGATTGGGCTCCAGCCCTCTGGCAAGAGTTTGAAGCGCAACGTATCGATATTCGTGTGTGGCGAAACCTAGCTGATGGGATTCGTGGGGCCATATTAGAAGAGCTGGAGCCAATTGGGACAACGTCTACCGGATAGCGAACCTACGGGTCTCTGCCAGTTTCAGTTGCGGTGCTATCATTTCAATGTTTCCCTTTTCGACCCTCAGGCTCATCACATTTGCCATCTCTTCTTCTAGGTACTGGATTACGGATGGAAGATCCACTTTGTACCCTAGTTCCTGTTCTAGAGATGTCATCGTGCAATCTTCAAGCCCGCAAGGGATAATTTGGTCGAAGAATTGCAAATCCGTGTTGACGTTTAGTGCAAATCCGTGGCTCGTGATTCCTCTACTTATCCGTAGACCTATGGACGCGATTTTGCGTATGTCGCCTTTCTGCTTTATCCATACACCAGTCTTTCCTGGTACTACCATTGCATCAAGATCAAGCCGACGTACTACTGCAACTAGAACATCCTCAAGTTGACGGACAAACTGGAGAGGACCGCCAAACTGACGAATACCAAAAATCGTGTACCCCACTAACTGGCCGGGTCCGTGATAGGTTGTTTCTCCGCCTCTATCCACCTCAATGATTGGAATACTCGACTCTGTAAGGCTTGATGACGATGCGAGGACGTCGGCAATACTAATTCTTCGGCCGACTGTGTACACGTGAGGGTGTTCGACCAAGAGCAATGTGTCGCCAATTTCTTCTTCAGCCCGTTGATGCACTAAGACCTTTTGAAGTTCCCAACCAAGAACGTAATCGATCGTTCCCACTTGGTATTCGGCGCAATGGAATCTGTGCTTAGTGGCCACAACTTGGTGTTGGTGGATCGTCCTAGTAGATGATGGTACGGTCGTCAATAGCCTCCAATCGACGTTTGACATTCTGTAGGAAAGATACAGAATCATTCCCGTCCATAACACGATGGTCAAAACTAAGGCACACGTTCATCATGCTACGGATAAAAATACCTTCTCCTATTACTACGGGCCGTTTGACGATGGCCTCAGTGGTTAAGATAGCTACTTGGGGATGGTTAATGATTGGTTGCGAGGCAACTGTGCCGAGCGCCCCGGTGTTGTTAAATGTGAACGTTCCTCCCTGAACGTCTTCTAGGCGCAACTTGTCTTCTCGGGCGCGTTGGACAACCTCGCTTATAGCTCGGGCCAAGCCAGCAACAGAATATTGATCTGCGTTATGGATGACTGGCACTACAAGACCTTTTGATGCTGCCACGGCGATACCGATGTTAACACGGTGTAACAGTGCGATATGATCACTTCCCCATCGCGAGTTTACTAAAGGATTCTCTTTGATTGCCTGCACTACGGCTTGTACGGCAAATGGTAAATAGGTTAGATCAATGCCTTCTTGCCGCTTAAATTCTTCCTTAACTCGTTGTCGAAGGTTTACCATGCCGGTTACATCCACTTCTGTAAGACTCCAGGCCACAGGGATTTCCAAGGCGCGAGTCATGTTCTCGGCTATTCGGCGACGGATATTGCTAAGAGGAACCTTCGTTTCATCTTGTCTGGGTTGTGCGGTGTCTTGCGGGGTTAAATCCACGATTGAGCGGGTTGGTTCTGTGGTGCGCTTTTCAATATATTTGAGTAAGTCTATCTTGGTGACTCGCCCCGATAATCCGCTCCCGTTGAGATTGGACAGCTCGTCAAAGGAGATGTCGTGTTCGGCCGCGAGTTTCTGCACAACTGGTGATAGTCTGATGTTACGGTTTCCTTGGGAAGAAGTAGACGTATTTGAAGACGACGCCTCGACCTGGTCTTTCCTCGCCACCTCTTCGTTGGAGGTGGCGGTATCACTTGCCGGTCCCATCCCGAATAATCCAAACAGTTCACCTTTCTGTTCGATCAGCCCGCCGACTGTGTTCGGAGTTGGTTGGGAAGTTCGTTCCTCTTGAGGTGAGGGAATTGTTGTCTTGTCGTGGCTAGTCACTTCAGTGGCAGGGGATAAAGAGACTGCGTCTTCTGTTTCCATTTCACAGATGGGCGCACCCATCGCTACCGTTGAACCTTCTTCGACCAGGATGGATCCCAACGTGCCGTTCATAGGAGAAGGAACCTCCATTGTAACCTTGTCTGTTTCTACTTCTACTAACGGATCGTATTTCGCTATTTTATCGCCTGGTTTCTTCAACCATTTTTGGATAGTACCTTCTGTTGTAGTTTCACCGACTTGTGGGAGGTCAATGGTAGTCTTAGCCATCTCGCATTTTCCTTAGTTTAGTATGCTGCTAGCTCTCTGAGAGACGCGGCTATCTTCTCTGGGTTTGGCATAAAAGCATCTTCAAGGGTGGGCGCAAACCCCATCGCGGGCACATCGGGTCCGCAAAGCCGCTTGATTGGTGCGTCGAGCTCGGTGAAAGCATCTTCAGCGATTATCGCAGCGACTTCCGAGCCAACTCCTCCTGTGAGGTTGTCTTCGTGAACGATTAGCACTTTGCCAGTTTTCGTTACCGAAGAAACGACTGTGTCTCGGTCGATGGGTTTCACTGATCGAAGATCGACGACTTCCACAGATATTCCTTCCTGTTGCAGAATCTCTGCTGCTTGAAGACTGTAATGCATCATGAGGCCATAACTTACTACTGTGATCATATTCCCGGCTCTTTTGATATCTGCTACACCGATGGGTATTGTGTAATCTTCGTCGGGCACGTCTCCACGTGCTTGCCGGTATGTTCGTTTGTGCTCTAGAAAGAGGCAAGGATCATCGTCGCGTATGGCTGCCTTGAGTAGTCCTTTTGCGTCGTACGGTGTAGCAGGACACAGGACTTTCAGTCCCGGGGTATGGAAGAAAAATCCTTCTGGGCTTTGGGAGTGGTACAGTCCGCCACGGACACCCCCGCCGTATGGAGCTCGAACAACAAGTGGACAGCCCACTGTGCCGTTTGTGCCATAGCGAATTCGCGCTGCCTCTCCAGTTAGCTGATTGACCACAGGCCAAATAAAATCAGAGAATTGAATCTCTGCAATAGGACGCATGCCGTTTAGTGCGGCTCCAACAGCCACACCTACTATCGACGCTTCTGCCAATGGAGTGTCGATTACGCGCTGCTCTCCAAACTCATCTAGGAAACCCTCCGTCGCGAGGAATACTCCCCCTCTCGCTGCGACATCTTCTCCCATTAAGAAAACCGACGGATCGCGGTGCATTTCCTCTAACATGGCTTCTCGGATAGCTTGGATAAGAACTTTCTCGGCCATACTTAACTCTCCTTGACTGGAGCGTATAGATGATCCAGTAGCGTGGATGGGTCCGGGTACGGGGCTGCCTCTCCGGCGTCGGTCGCATCATTTACTTCCTGCTGTGCTTTTTCCCGATAGTTGGCGTCTGTCTCTTCCGTAAGGATATCCCAACTGATGAGTTTGTCGCGGAACAGCGGGAGTGGATCCTTTTTCAAAGCCTCTTCCATTTCTGCTGGGGTCCGGTACCGACGGTCGTCATCATCTGTTGTATGGGGTTTCAGTCGTTCGACGCGGGCTTCAACAAGTGTGGGCCCTTCTCCATTTCGGGCTCGCTTATGGGCTTCCTGGATAGTTTGATAAACCTCGATGACATCCGATCCGTCGATCGAAACACCTGGGAAACCGTATCCTTCTGCACGTGTTGCCACGCTCGCGATTGCCATTTGGTGCTTTTGGGGCACCGAGATCGCGAACTTGTTGTTTTCGCAAAGGAATATCACTGGTAATCTGTGGACGCCAGCGAAGTTCAGTGACTCGTGCCACTCTCCTTGGCTTGTCCCACCGTCACCGAAACTACAAATAACCACGGAATCTTCGTTTCGTATCTTGGCGGACAGCGCGGCGCCGACAGCATGCGTCATGTTAGCACCTACAACGTTTGATGTATTGTAGATACGGTATTCGGGATATGCTCCGTGGAATGGAAACTGTCGGCCACCACTGAAGGGACCAGTCTTCGCAAGGAACCCACGGAGTGCTTCTTCCGCAGTAACGCCTAGAGCGACCTGGCCTGCAAGGTCTCTGTAGTAAAAGAAAAAGAAATCCTTTTCTGGATTCATCGCCCAAGCCGCACCGAGTCCAGCAGCCTCGTGGCCCTCGCTCGCAATTCCGATAGCAGACTTCCCCTGTCTGTTCAACATGATCCAGCGTTCGCTAAGGCGACGACTCAAGATCATTTGATAATACATTTTGAGCAAATCGCTATCACTCAATTCTGGAGGTCTATTAGTAGCATGTGAGTTCGGATCGTTAGTGGTTTTTTTAGCCATGGGGCGCGTCCTCCCGCGAGTCGATTCGATATATAACGGTGTAGTCCATATTATAACTCTGCATTCTGGGTCAGACTAGCCCTAGGCTTCCTATCTCTATAGGACTATTGTTGCATCGAGATTGTTCGCCGGTATCCTCATATCAATACCCAAGGTTGTTTCATTTAGTCGGGGACAAGTGCTATGCGCCCTACATTACGCCGTTCAGTCAGTAATCGGAAGGCCTCGTTGAAGTCTGAAAAAGGGAACACTCGGTCGATCGCGGGACTAACGAGTCCCGCTTGCACCATGTTTTCGACCTCGGCCACTAGCGACCTTTCTATCCCGGAGACCCCGATAATTTGTAAATTGCGAAACACTACTTCTGCTGGCCTGAACTCAGCTAATGATCCGTCGATGTCGCCCATCATAAGGAGGCGACCGTTTTCACGAAGCGATAGTAGAGAACTGATAAAGCCTTTACTTCCTAGGACATCGAATACGACGGCTGCACCTTGGTCTTCTGTAACACCGCGGACCAGGTGGCTAAACTCAAGGTCATCTATATGGAAGACCCAGTCTGGGTTGAACGTTTCTAAGGAAGAAACCTTTTTGGCTGAGGTGGTCATAGCGATTACTGTGCATCCAGAAGCGCGGGCGATTTGGATAGCATGAATGCCTAGCCCTCCACTTGCTCCAGTTATGACAACCGGCTCACCGGGCTTAACCTGGCCCGCATACTTAATACCCTTCAAGGCGATCCCGATTGGGCAGCTATACAGACTCGCTTGATACAAGTCGGTGTCAGGTTGTAATTTGATTGCGCTCTCTTCAGTGACGGCAATGTATTCGGCGAATCCTCCATCGACTTCGTGACCGATACCAAGGGATTCTAAGCATTCATCCGGGCGACGAGTAGTACACATTACACATGTCCCGCATACGTCTCTTAGCAACGTGGTTACATGGTCTCCCGGTTGGAGGGAATTTACGAGTTCCCCACACGAGACAACAGTTCCGGAGATTTCATGACCCAATATCACATTGGGTTTCACGCCCCGTCTCAGGATGCCTTGCATAACTAGGAGATCATGATGGCAAACACCACAAGCGGCGACCCGTATGAGGACTTGCTTTTTCCCAATCTGGGGAGACGCGACCTCACGGAGTTCCATGGTCGGAGGGTGGATCGCTCTGTTAAGGACTAAGGCCTTCATTGATCTCCTTGAAGAGCATTGGAGATGCTACCGAGTATCAATTGTATCAACTATAATTAGTACTTCAATTGTATCTAAAGGACAATTATGACAGTGCAATACTGGCTATTCAAATCAGAACCAGGCGCATATTCGTACAATGATCTCGTACATGATGCTGTGGCCGAATGGGACGGGGTCCGCAATTATCAGGCGAGGAATCTTCTCCGGGACACGATACAGGTGGGGGATGGGGTCCTTTTCTACCACAGTAATACGGATCCTCTTGCCGTTATTGGAACAGCGACAGTGGTCCGGTCTGGCTACCCAGATCATACTGCATGGGATTCATCCTCTGCGCATCCTGATCCTAGGAGTACTCCTGAGAAACCCGTATGGTACATGGTAGATATCCAGCCTGCCCAGCGATTCCATGCACCCGTCACTCTAAATGCGATGAAAACAATTTCTGGTTTAGAAAACATGATGTTACTGCGCCGCGGTGCACGCCTGTCCATACAGCCCGTAACATCGCAGGAATGGGCCATCATCTTAAGTTTGGGATCTGCTGGCGCATGAGTTGAAAATGTGGGACGTCGCAAAATGGATTGCGTGTCTGTAAGTGGAGGTTGCGATGAGGATTGGAGCTCATGTTTCTGCATCTGGAGGAATCGATAAAGCGATTGACCGTGCTGTAGAAATTGGTGCCGAGTGTGTCCAGATCTTTCCCTCTGCGCCGCAAACATGGGCGTTTCGGGCACCACCTGAGGATTCAGTGCTCAGTTTTCTTGAAAAAACGAAGGAGTTTGATGTGGGCCCAAATTTCCTTCACGGAATCTATCTTGTAAACCTTGGTAGCCCTCAACCAGAGAACCTTAACAAATCACGAGCGGCTTTGGTGAACTATCTCAACGTGGCTTCTATGATTGGCGCACAGGGCGTGATCTTCCATTCTGGTAGCCATAAAGGTGTCGGATTTAAGTCTGTTTTGTCCCAGACGATTGAACGAATGACTGAAGTGCTGGATGCTTCTCCGTCTGATACACAACTAATCATCGAGAATTGTGCCGGTATGGGGAACCAGATCGGTGCCAGTTTCTCGGAAATCGGTCAAATAATGAAGGGACTAGCGAGCCCAAGAGTGAAAGTTTGTTTGGATACACAGCACTCATTTGCTGCCGGTTATGACGTGCGATCGCGTGAGGGATTAGAGCGGACATTAGAGGAATTCGATGCAGAGGTAGGGCTTGAACATCTTGTGGCAGTGCATGCTAACGACTCGAAGATACCATTTGGTGGTGGAGTCGACCGCCATGAGAATATTGGGTTCGGGTCTATAGGAATTGAAGGATTTCAATGTATCATGGAGCACCCAGCGCTTGCGGAAATCCCGTTCTTGTTAGAAGTTCCGGGCATTGAGCGAAAAGGTCCGGATCGGGAAAACGTGGATGTTCTCAAGAGGATCCGTGATAAACAAAGTTAGTTTGCTCAAGGCTTTGCTTCCAGAAACAGTTAGCCGGACTAGATTGTATTATCCCATGCGTAATTCTTGATGGGCTATCAAGGTATTGCTTTAGCGTCGCTCCATCTTTGCTATGCCACGGAAAGCGGCGGATAAATAAAGATTCCCTTGAGAGTCTCCGTAGATTCCGTGCCCGGCGTCAGGCGCTCGTGTTCTCGAAATCAGAGTTCCATCGGGAGATAATACACTGACTCGAGATGTCTGATCTGTGACATAGAACATACCGTGCTGGTCTTGCCATAAGTCCATCGGGTGATAAAAATCCGTCCATGCCGTTATGAACTTGCCGTCGGTATCAAAAATTTGCACAGAGTTATTCTCTCGGTCTGCTACATAGACTAGGGAATCCGCATCTACCCAGATGCCGTGTGGCGTAGAGAATTCCCCGAATTCCTCTCCTGGGGCGCCAAACGATTTGATGTAATTGCCATCTGAAGCATAGTGGTGAACCACCGAGTTGCCATATCCGTCTGCAATGAAAATATCTCCATTGGGCGCGATCGCAACATCCGAAGGATGGTTGAAGGGCTTTTGTAAGTGCGCTTCGTCACGCGTACCGATCCGCATAACTAGGGTTCCGTCGAGTGTGTACTTCAGCATTTCATGCGCGTCCCTGTCCAGAAGAAAGACCGTGTCGTCACCTGCGATGAAAATCCCGTGGGCGTCGACCATCTCTCCGTTGCCCCAGCTTGACAGATAGTTTCCTTGACTATCAAAAATCACGATAGGGGGATCTTTTCGTTGAAACGCATACACACGGTCTTGCGCGTCACATGCTACATTACTGACGTTACCCCATGTCCAACCGTCTGGGAGGTTGCCAAAAGTATGATGTATATCGTATCTGTAGGATCCTGTTCCAAAGATCCGTTTCGTCATTTTGTTTCACTCCTGAGTACTTTGGCTACGGAGTCAGGATAGGGACGAGTTATGCGGACGTCAATCCCTCTCACAATAGATATAGTGATACTATCTGGTATAGATCGTTGAATGAGGAACAATTTGACAATACAGTTGTCGCGCACTTGTTTTGAACGTACAGTCTTGGAAATCGCTGATCTTCTTCCAAGTGGTATCAAGGAGTCGTTGGATAACGTGCAAATCTTGGTCAGAGCTTGGCCTTCACATGAGCAACTGTCCACTGCCGGGCTGGATGAGAGACATGATCTCCTTGGTTTGTATGAGGGAATACCGCGTATTGAGCGAGGAAATTACAACCTATCTCTCCCAGATGTGATTTGGCTTTTCCAGCGTCCACTTGAGTCACTATGCGAGGACTACTGGCAGTTGAGGGCAGAGATACGGATGACAATGTTACATGAAATAGGACATCATTTGGGGTGGGACGATCAACAGCTCGAGGCGTTAGAAGCATGAAATGGTTTTCTATGGTTAGGGTATCAGGAGATTAAGTTACATCCGGCCGGACGGATCATTAATGGTATCTGCAGTCTTTAAACTACCATCCTGTCTGCCTACGGGAAAAGTAAGTCACGTCCTTTCTCATCATAGCTACTGCTCGCTGAATACATGGCTGAATCTACAAGTTGTCGGTAAGAGTCAGGGCTCCCATATTCTCTGACTTTCACTACGATGGGTGTTGGGACGGCGTAACCGAACACTAATGCTTGCTGTTGAGCATCTAAGCCAGCTAAGACTCCTCGTAATTCCCCACTGTCAGGGGCACCAGATAGTGCAGATGCGATATCGCGGTCGTTATCTAATGGATAAATGATTCGGGTGCCGATTTGGCTTATAACGTCAGGATCGAGACTGCTAGGGCGCTGGTCAACTACCATAAGGGTGATGTTGTTTTTTCGGTCTTCCCGTGCGATGGCTCCAAATGTTGTTTCAGCGCCAATGGATGAGTCTAGGAACGCATGTGCTTCTTCAATACAAATCACCAGTGGTCTAGGCTCTGATTGATTTGTAGTTGCAGCGTGTTGGGTCCATTGTATGTATTTTTCACGAATTCGCCTTGTAAGTAGATTCGAGACCAAAATATAGTCTGCTAGCGACCGGTGATCTCCGAATTCTAAGACGATGTGTGTTCCGCGTTGCAGAAAATCCAAAATGCTTCCTAAAGGATCCGCAAGAGAATCCTTGGTGAGGTAAGGCATACGCTCCAATCGCTCAAGGCGTCTCCTAAGCGCGCTTAGCGTACTTGGTGCTTCCTGTATCTCTTCGGCCAAACTGTTAAGATCCTTTGCGTTACTGAATTCCAAAAACTTTTTGAGCCATTGGCGCCCTAAATGTCGAGCAAGACGGTAGACAGCCTGAACTCCGTTGTCGGTAATATTCAGCGTAGATGCCAATAACTCTACATCTTCCGGTTCAATGTCGGCGTACGGGATTTGAATCTCTGATTCGAATTGGACTCCGCGTCTCAGAGAGCTTTGGGCGTCCAATGTAAATATGGTGACGCGTGACGGGAATAGTTGCTTTAGACCTTTTGGTCTCAATCCGCGTTCCCTGTCTCGCCCTTGCCACCCGTGATCATTGTGCATATCGAAAATTAGACTCACCGCGTCAGTTTTTTGGATGATCCCCGCTAGCAGCAGCCGAGTGAGGAAGCTTTTACCAGTGCCACTTTTACCGAAGACTCCGTTCGACCGTTGAACGAAGGTATTCATATCTAGACATATTTTGGTTTCGATATCTAATGGGCTGCCTATCCAAAAGTGTCTTCCGTCCTCTTGCCCGAAGACGGTTGCATAATCCGCCTCAGACGCCTCGATAACCGGTGAAAAATGTACAGGGACACTTCGGACTTTAGAAAGCATCTCAGAGTTCCCGCCTAGCACGTTGGGTAGCACCAGGCGAGGACGAACTTTGAAGACCCCGTAAGCGGTTGTTCCTGCAAGGATTTCAATGAATAGCTGATTAGAACTATGTTGCGTCTGAGAGGCTAGAGATGGGTCGGTGGATTTAAGGGACACATCAGTTATCATTCCGAAGAAGCGTGTACTCGTACTACGGATCGTGACGTGTGACCCGACACGAATATCTTCTATCGACGAATCCCCGTCTACTTTCACATCAACTCCGCTAGAGTGCGACCCACCAATGACTGTTCCCAAGCGGCGCGGTCCTGTCCCGGGATGAGGTGTATGAATAGATTCTGAAGTCATCGAGTGATCCTCCATATGAGGGCGTTAAGTCGTCGTAAATCTTCTGATAAATCCTGGGCGAGTGCACGTCCAGCCGCTAGCAAAAATTCTCTAGGTTGTGGGTGAGCCAGCGAGGCTTGACGAAGGCAAGAAGCTACTGCTTCGTCTCTGGTGGTAGACTGCGTGCTTGTTAAAAGTTGAAGGAAATTGAATTGCTCGGTCAATGCTTCGATAGTGTTTGTCTCACATGTATATACAAACGAGTGTAACCTCGGGGGTAACGGCGGTAGGCCATGATATATTTTATCGGCGCCGTCGTAGCCGATAATTACAGCCTCCATGCGTGTTATCAGGAGATGTTCAAGTTGAGGATGATTTAGAAATAGTGAATCTTCGCTCTCTTCGTGTGATCCTCGCGCTATCACGCGCCTTCCGGGGTCTAACGGTCCACTCATGATGTTAGAAATGACCGCATATGTCGACGGATTCCCAACCGATACGAACGAGCCCAGAGGGAGAGCTCCGTCGAACGTATAGCATTGTGATGTGAAGGAATCAGAGGAGGTTTCGATCACCTCAGCGATCCGCTTTGGTCCACCCATTTACTCTCCTTAGACGCTTCTGAGTTGTTTTGAACGGTTCTTCTCTGATGTTGTGAAAGGGATGCCTTGCGTTTCCATCAGATATTGAAGGAGGTGTTGAAACTCCTCACGGTCGCCAACTGAAATGACAGCTTGTTCGTGAGCTTCCTGTAAAACAACTGGATAGCCCATCCCACGTCGACATTGATCAAATATCACAGAGTGTAGTAAGTCCACTGAACCACTATCTGTTGCTACCCAAGCAGGAAACTCGACGCGAGCGATCTCGTCTCCAACATTGATATAGAAGAACCTGATCGCATGGCCCCCGTAGTATTCCTCAACTACGGACGCCTTCGATCGAAATACAGCTGATCGTTCGCCAACATCTAGCATAGCCCCGAAAATATCTCGGTCATAAACATCGTTTACATCGTCGCAACTCCTCGTCCCAGGAAGAAGATTCCGGCAATGCTTGTTGCAGTCCCCGGTCGGAGTATGAGTGCAAAGGAGTAGCCTTAACATATTCGTCACTTCGCGACTACGAGGCGAACTGATGTATCCCGCAATCGCTATAGGATGGGACCGTGATGATGCCTGGACTTGTCCTAGAGATGCAAGAAGGCCAAGATTTAGAAGTGCATCGCGCACGTATGTTGGATATCGGCCGGACGAAGTCCCTTCGGAGGCGAGGGACCATTGCACCAAGGACCCGTCTACTAGTCCTATATGCGGTCCGCTAATACCGTCAGACTCGCATAGGATGTTTGCCAGAAATTTAAGCTCTTCGACTGATCGCTTGATTCCCATCAAAGGGCCTTGGAAGGTCTGGCTTTGGATTTGAGATTCTGGATTCGTCAGGATGAGCTGGTCCCCAGAGTAAATCTCAGCTTTTTGATCAAGCCGTGCGCCTGTGTTGGACCCGTAAGTCAATGTGCATGTTCCAATATTAATTACTGAGCACGCGATTGGAAGATGTCTGTCGACATCAATATGAGATCCGTCAGTTGCGGATACGGTATAACTGGTAGGGCACAAGGGTAATGAGTGGCGCGCGGCCGGAAGTTCCAAAGGGTCACCGTGGGAGAACATGAAAGTGTTATCGGAGTTTGTGACAAGTTCTCGCGCACGTCGTCTAGTGGCGTTTTGCAGTGTCCGGACACACTCCTTCAATCTGGTTTCTTGTGTTCGTTTGTTGTTTGGCAAGTTCTTAGTTACAGATTCCAGTTGACGAAGGACGTGGGAAAGATCGAGGCTCATTTCAGGTTCACCAGAATTCGTTCGTCACCTAAGCGTTTCGTAACTCGCTGGTGATCAAGATGTTCCAACAAAGGCACCGCATACTTTCGGGAGGTGCTAAACATTGTACGTACATCTGCCACGGTCAAACGTTGTTCCTTCTGAAGTCTATCAATTATCCTCTCCACCATCTCGTCATAGGCTCTTCTAGAGAAGACAATCTGCTCGGCTACTTGAACCACGGTTCCTTCATAAACCAGGAATGCAAGGATTTCGGGGTCAACTTTGTGGTCGGTAGGTGGACTGAATGGGTTTTCATCTAACATTCGCAAGAATGCTGCTGCTTCGCTCCTGTGTCGTTCTCCTAATTGAACTGAATGCTCGCGAGACGCTACAAATGACGTATCCTCCAGTATGAGGTTTTCTTTGGCAAGCTGGGCTAATGTGTGACTGAAGCCCTGAGGTGAAAGTCCCAATCGGCTGCGGAGCTCTTCTCTCGGTAAACCTCGGCGGAGAGGCCATTTCTCATGGAATGCACTCAACATATCTGATACGTTTTCTCGAATATGTTGCCATGAGTGTCGGGATGCTACGAGTGTCTGCGCCTCAACACTTGTGTAGCTAGGAGCGATTACGGAGCCGTCCTCTATAAGGTGACTGAATTCCTGTTGCGCTTCGTTGAGTAGTACTCCTACCCGATTCGCAAGCTCTTGGATTGTTGTAAGCCCACGACTGGGCAATGATTCCAACAAGGCGTCTTGAGAGGTTCCCTTCGAGAGAGCTTCTAAATGTTTGAGTACTGCCTGCTGTCCTCGCCGATGGCGTCTTGGCTTGGTATCAATTACCATCCCGCCTCCAAGGGTTGCAGTGGAGGACCGGACAACAAATGCATCTCCTTTGACGAGCGGCAACTTAGGCATTAACTGAATTTGAGCCCAACTTTCATCCCCCGGCTTAAGTGATTTCGCGTCTAATAGGCGTAACTTGCCTGTCGATTCGCTGGTTCCGGAATGGAATGTTATTCCGGTGTTGTTTTTTATCTCTCGGGATCCCCATCTCGCGACACGTAATGACACGTCGATCATTCCAGTCGGTTCTAGCCAGCTGGTATTGGTAAGGACTTCACCCCTTCGGATCTGTCTATGGTTAACTCCCGATAGATTAACGGCGACGCGAGTCCCTGGGACCGCATAGTCGATTAATCGTTGGTGAGTTTGGAGTCCTCGAATTCTTCCTTTGAGGCCAGATGGCGCCAGTTCAATGTCTTGACCAATTGTTAGTCCGCCTTCAATAAGTGTACCAGTGACCACCGTACCAAACCCGGTCATTGTAAATGCTCTATCGATCGGTAGGCGGGGACGCTGTAAGTCTCTTGGCGTTGTCGCTCCTTGGAGAAGGGTATCGATCTGCTTAGTTAGGACTTCGACCCCAAAATTTGTGACAGAGGATACTGGGATAATTGGTGGATCTTCTATGGATCCTTCACTGAATGTTTCGCGGATATCATCTGTCACGAGATCGAGCCATTCCTGACTGACTAAATCTACCTTGGTTAAAGCCACCACACATTTTCGAATGCCTAGGAGTTCGAGGATCGCGAGATGTTCCATGGTTTGTGGCATGACGGATTCGTCTGCTGCTACAACGAGTAGAGCAATGTCTATTGCTCCAATCCCTGCCAACATATTTTTGATGAAACGTCCATGTCCTGGGACATCTACGATACTCACTTCGATACCACTTGGCAGAGTCATCCAGGCAAAGCCTAGATCGATCGTCATTTCTCGTTTCTTTTCTTCTTGAAGCCGATCTGGATCAATGGTGGTTAATGCTTTTACCAACGAGGATTTCCCATGATCCACATGCCCTGCGGTACCGATTACGTACATGTTTTACACCTAGGACCTGATTAGTCACAGCATACCAGAGTGTAATCGGTATAGCCTAGTATTTATGCCTGTGTCAGGCTCTGACGTGTTTCGGCTTAATGCTAGTCACGATTAAGAATAGAGTTCCTGCTGCCAACATAATGAGTGTGTTAACAAACAATGCCCAAGGGATACCAGCCCAGTCTGCAATTAGGCCTAATGGGCCTGGCCCTAACACTACTCCTACATCTCCGAATGTCCGATAGATTCCAAGAGCGAGTGGGCGGCGATGTTTAGGTACTATATCGGCTACGTAAGAGTTGCCAGCGGGTCCTTCTATCGCTTGCGCTACTCCGTATATTACAAGGCCAACAGCGAATCCTTGGATGTTGGGTGACAAAGCAACTACCATTAACGATACGGCAAACAGGAATGTGGAGGGCACGATCAATGCCTTCCGCCCTAACCGGTCCGCTAAGGCACCTGCCCACGATAGAGAAACAAGGTTAGAAGCTGAAGGAATAGTAAACATCAAACCGAGGTTGCGAGTGGTGAGTGCGAAGCGGGTGCGTCCGAGAAGTGGATACAAATTGAATAGGCAGGAGCCGCGCGTCAGGAACACGGCGGTTGTGACCAGAGAAACCGCGACAAATCGAGCATCCTTAATGAGATCTAGGCTTGCAACCATTGAAGATGATTGGTTGACATGATTTCCGGCTAGTTCGTCTGATCCGGGACTTCGCTTTGCAACGTTGCCTGGAATTCGTGTCATTGCCCATAACGCTGAAATTGCTGATGTGATCCCAACAAGGAAGAAAGGAGCGTTTAAACCAAATGTTCCTGCGGTGATACCTCCTATGGCAGGTCCCATAGTAACTCCAAGCAAGAAAGCCGTTTGATAGATGGTCATCAATCTTCCACGATTTGCGGACGTACTCACGTCAGCGACGAAAATGACCGCCGCGGTGATGAATAACGCTGATCCAAGGCCGGCTACGAATCGGAACGCAACCAAGCTTGTATATTCCGGAATCACTCCGATCATCAGGTTGCCTAGTCCGGAGATGGTAGCGCCTAGAACGAGAACCGTTTTAGCTCCATGTCGTCCGGCAAGGATACCGGACGGAATATTACTGAACGCACGTGCCACAGCGAAGGAACTTACCGCGATCCCGATCATAGCCGCACTCAACCCGAAGCTATTAATTAGGAGCGGGATGATTGGTACAATAATGCCATGTCCCATTGTCATGAAAAACGTGGATAGGGATAACAAAAGGACTCTCGGTTCCTGTTTGATGGGGTCGACCAAGCTATAGTTGATCGCTGCTTGCACTTTCGTTAGTAAACTGTTCGTCTTCCCCTCCTGGCTATCCTCGATTCTAAGGCGGCTTCCTGTCTTTCTATATTACACGAGACTTATCGGATCAATCTCGATCTGCCATCCTTTAGGCGGCGGCATTTCTCTTATGAATCTCGGAAGGTCATCGGCGATAGAATTTTCTGCTCTCACGATCATGTGCCACCTGTATCGCCCTTTCGAGCGGATGGGATATGCCGGAGAGGGCCCGATAATGTCTAGGCCCGATAACTGCTGTTTTGCAATTGTTGAGCGTAAGTAAGTAGCAATTTCTCGAGTCTGGGTTTCTGCGTAAGCGGCATTGGTATGTTCGAACATGAGACGTGCGAGTCTGGAAAACGGAGGATAGCGATACTGTTGGCGGAATTCTATTTCCGCCTCCACGTACGCTAGGTAATCTTGCTTAGCAGCCGCGACGATCGCGTAATTGTTTGGAGAGTAAGTTTGTATAATCGCGAGGCTAGGACTTCCGTCTCTTCCAGCTCGTCCAGCGACTTGGCAAAGGAGCTGGAATGTGCGTTCACCTGACCGATAATCCGGGATGTGCAGGCTCAGATCAGCGAGTATTACTCCGACGAGTGTGACGTGCGGTAAGTCGAATCCTTTCGCGATCATTTGTGTGCCGACCAGTATTTGGTTGTCTCCACGAGCAAAACGGTCCAGTATGTCGTCGTGCGCTAGTTGATTTGGGGCTGTATCTTGGTCCCAACGAATTGGCTGTATGCCGAAGAGTCGCTCGATCTCTTGCGAAACCGTCTGTGTTCCGACTCCTAGGTGTCTGATCCTCTGACTAGAACATATGGGACATCGATTCATGTTCGACTGTCTTCGCCCGCAGTGATGGCAGAACAATCGGTCGCGATTGGCGTGGTATGTCATGGGGCGGTCGCAACTACTGCATCTTGCTGCATACCCACATTCTCTACACTGGATGATCGTGGATGATCCTCTACGGTTCAAGAATAACAGTGCTTGATCACCACGTCTTAGCGTTTCCCCGAGTTCCTGTTGAAGTCTTCTACTGAAGATGCTTCGGACTCCGGATTTGAGTTCTTCTCGCATATCAACAATTTCGACAATAGGGAGAGGGACAGGTGTAGGCTTCTGGTGCGAGGAGGACGCGAGTCTATCGGTCAATGACAACAAATGATATTCACCGCTCAGAGCCCGCTGATGCACTGTGACCTCTGGAGTTGCACTTCCGAGAACAACGGTCGCCCCGGTCAGTTCAGCCCATTTATTGGCAACGGCGCGGGCGTGGTAGAGAGGTGGGGTATCTTGTTGTTTGTACGTCGATTCATGTTCTTCATCAAGGATGATAAGTCCGAGATCTGGTTGAGGTGCGAAAATCGCGCTCCTAGAGCCTAACACGATATCGTAGTCGCCTTCTCGGATACGCCACCATGTATCGTATCGTTCACCTAAAGTTAGACCGCTATGAAGCAACCCGACTTTGCCCGGGAATCTTTGAGTCAGTCGTTCTGTAAGTTGTGTGGTTAGAGCGATTTCCGGAACAAGGTAGATTCCTCGCATGTTTAAGTCGATACACTTCTTGAGCGCGTGTATGTACACTTCAGTCTTTCCGCTTCCGGTGACGCCGTGCAGCAGGAAAGTATGTCCGGCTTGAGTTTGTAATGATGAAGCGATGGCTTGTAGTGAACTAGACTGGCTAGACGTCAGTTGAAGGTTGGGTTGGGGTGAGGTTTCTCGGCGCCGGATCGGGTCTCGGAGTTGGCGCTTCGTACGTATCTCTAAGATCCCTTTGTCGATAACGCTTCTAACAACGTGGTGTCCAAATCGCTTCCGTAGTTGAGTTAGTTCAACTTCCGATAAAGCACTTAAGGATTCTATAAGGGCCGTTTGTTGTTTTGCACCTTTCCTGACCAACCGCATAGCTTCACTATAGGGAATCATCAGTCGTCCAAACTCGCGGTATTGGGCCTTAGCACCGCTGCGGGGCAACCACTTCTGTACAATGATTCCTTTCCGTATCAGACCCTGTATTGCTCGTCGTTTCGCGTCGTTGATGTGGAATCTTCGTAGTTGCTTTCCCTGTTTTAGTACATCGATGACGGCTTTTTCAACTTGCGAGAGTGTTTCAGATTGTTCCTTGAGACTCATGGAATTGACATCGAGGGACAAGAACTCACGCCGTTGGAAGTCCCACGGTAGCATTAAGGCAGCCGCTTGATACAGCGAAGACAATGTTTCAAGACTGAGCCACCGCGCTAAGAGGAGCTGTTGAGGAGAAAGAAGAAATTCCGTGGTCTGGGTTTCAATTATGGGCCGAACACCTGGCACATCGGTTGCTTGTGAGATTCCGAATACTACGCCTGAGACGATTCGTGAGCCTAATGGAACCCAAACGATGTTACCGGGTGTAACCGATGTGTTAGGGAGTATTTCATAGGTTAGTGTCCGTCCGGGTCCAAGGGGAGCATCAACTGCTATTTCGGCGTAGCTCATGGCAGTCACGGCCCCATTACGTGGCGACTCGTTCGCCCAACTTCATGTTAAGACTAGGCTCGGGGTTCCCCTTCATCCTGTGTGGACGGATCTTCGGGGTTGTCTGATTCGCCTTCGTTTACCTGGGTAGATGGCACTTCAGCCGGGGTTTCATCTGGTTCTTCGGCAGTCGCTTCTGTTGACTCAGCAACGGGCGCCTCAGGCGGTTCGTCCGCAGTGGCCGGTGATTCAGTCTCTGTTCCTGTTGACTCAGCAACGGGCGCCTCAGGCGGTTCGTCCGCAGTGGCCGGTGATTCAGTCTCTGTTCCTGCTTGATCGGGACCTGATGATTGAGAGGCATCTAGTTCGGCGTCCTCATTTGTGGACAGAAGGGGAGCCGAAATCTCAGTGTCTCGGGTGTCTGGTTCTTCGATGGTGTCTTCAGCAATTGATGTGGTTCTCAGCCGAATTGGTCGTTCCTTTATACGTGCTGCTCGCCCGAACCTTCCTCGCAAATAGTAGAGTCGGGCGCGTCTTACTTTCCCTCCGCGGACAACTTCAACTGATTCAATCCGAGGGGAGTATAGAGGGAAGATTCGCTCGACTCCTATGTCTCCTCGGAAAATTGATCTAACGGTAAAAGCCGCTGCAGGACTCTTCCCTCCGGTTTTCCGGATGACTACTCCTTGGAACGTTTGAACTCGCTCGCGAGTTCCTTCACGTATGCGAACTCCGACCTTAACGGTGTCGCCAGGTCGAAATTCTGGAATCCGTCGGTTTGGGGTCGTTGTTACAAGATGGTGGGCGTCCATGTAAGTTCCAAGCGTAAATTCAAGCTACAGCTATTGTACTCGTTTAGGTATGTCGTGATCAAGCACTCATCTTTGGCCTTTAAGTTGTCTGAGGATCCGGAGCAGGTTTGCTTACGCGGGCTGGGATAACATCGAGTCTAGGTACTCTTAGCATCGGGTCGAACTCTTCGCTTGTATCAAGTTTAGTGGCGAGTTCTCCAAATAACGTCGTGGATGTAACGATTCCCGATAATCCTCCGTTCAGTTTCGCTCGATAGAGCTTACGGTTAACAGGGGTGATGAGTTCTAGGAGTTCTCCATCGCTAACTCCCAGCCCATGCGCATCATCCGCGTTCAGTTCGAGAATGTCCTCGTTGACGATTTGATTATGCCCCTGAATTTCCATGATCGTAATATCCTCATTCGGCTTAACAAGGACGCGTCCAGGCACGAATAAAAGCGGGAAATCTTGAGAGATGGCGGGGATTGCGTGCTCGCGAGGAGCGACAACTTTTGCCTTCTGATCCGTGGAAAATCCGTCACTATATAATGTTGATGTTCCTGGGTGGTTTACGGATGGGCATGGCCATTGCAATCCCCCAGTCGTCGACTGAACACGTTGGTAGGTAATACCTCCGTACGTTGGAACTAAACTTGCAATCTCGTTGAGAATCTCGGCCGAATCAGTAAACGCGAAGCCATCTATGTTCATTCTGGTGGCGATTTCTCGTAACACCCAGTGGAGCGGCTGTGCTTCTCCTTTGGGAGGGATTACTTGGCGAACAGCTTGTATCCTTCGATCTAGGGAGGTGTACGTTCCAGCTTGCTCGGAGAATGCTGGCAGGGGCAGGACAATGTCGGCTAGTTCAGTAAGTTTGCTTGGGAACATCTCGTGAACCACGACTATCTCAGCTTTCGATATCGCGTGTAGAGCGAAATCGTCAATTGAAGGGTCATCCCCTACGATATGTATGGCTGCTATTTCCCCATCAAGTATGGCTTGGAATATCTGGTTAGTGCCCAATCCTTCCGAATTTGGAACGTGGCCGTGCTTGTTGTGAGAATTGTCGACTGCGTCAATTGCTCGGTGCCCAGGCAGGAAGTCAGGGTTGCAGCCAACATCCCACGCTCCTTGATGGTTGGCACCTTTGAACATGGGGAAGAGGCCTGAGCCAGGTTTGCCAATGTTCCCAGTAGCCAATGCCAAGTTTACTAGTCCCTGAACAACGTCGTCTTGTTGCTGATCTGGGACGTTGTCTAGTCCGTAAACGAAGGCTGCGGGATCTCGTTGTCCAATCAATCTTGCTGCTGCCACGATCTGATCAGCGGGCACGCCAGTGATGTCCCCGACATAGGATGGGTTAAAGGTGCCAATCACGTTCTGTATGCTCTCCCAGCCTTCAGAGTTCTCGCGTATGAACTGCTCGTTATGCAAGCCTTCTTCAAGGATCACGTTCAAGAGGCTAGCTATAAGTGCAGACTCCGTTCCTGGGTATGGGCGGAGCCAGATTGCAGCGTGACGGGTAAGCTCGACCTCACGCGGATCAATGATGATCAACTGTAATGAACCTGCCTTAATCCCTTGCTTTATAGGGAGCGCCACGATGTTGTGGTCTTCAGTGGTATTATTGTTTACGATCACTACTGTTTGTGCTTGATCCAGTTCTTGTATGGTGCCGGTGGAAGCTGGGGTTCCTAAGGTTTTCCCTAACACCTTCAGCAGGGATGGTGTGGTATTTGAAACAACATCAACGTTGTTGGTGTCCATCACCTGACGGGCAAACTTTTGTGCGAGGTACGCGTTCTCAGTGGTGGCTCTCGGATTAATCAGAAGAGCGTATTTTCCGCCCGCATAGTCTGGTAATCGATCGGTCAGGAGATCAAGGGCTTCTTCCCAAGTTGTTTCTTCTAGGACACCGTGTTTCCTAATTAAAGGTGACTTCAATCTATTCCGATGATTCATAAAGTCCATGCCGAATTTACCCTTAAAACACAGTTGTCCCTTATTTGCTGGTGCTGTCCAATTTCCCAGTGAGCGGATGACGCGTCCTCGAGCGTCTACCTCTAGGTCGACCTGGCATCCCACTGGGCAATGGGTACACGTAGAAGTGATGGTTTCGACGGCCTTTTCCCATTTATACTTACTTTCTACTAATGCGCCCACAGGGCAAACGTCGATACAAGAACCACAAAATTCGCAGCCGGATTCCAATAGCGATGATCCTCTTGAGGTCCCGACCAGAGCTGTTCCGGAACGATCTACCATTGCAATCGCTTCGTCACCGCGGATTTCATCACACGCTCTGACGCATCGTGCACAAACAATACACAGGTTATAATCTCGGTCATAGAATGGGTCTTTAGTCTCTACCGGAAGATTACGATAGTTATACGCGAGAGGCGTCTCCAAATTCATGTTCACGTATCGTACGGTGTCCTTGAGCTCGCAGCGTTCATTTTTCGGGCATACCACGCAACGGTCAGTAACTCGAACGTGACGCAGGCAGATGTCTTGCGGCCCGCATAATTCTATCCGGTGGCAAGTCAAGCACCCGTGTGGATGTTCGGACAGCAACAACTCTAGGATGCCTTCGCGTAGTTGATCGACTTGAGGTGTAACTGACTTGACTACCATTCCGTCAGCTGCTGGGAGGGTACACGATGCAGGTGTTCCGCGCTGTCCCTCAACTTCAACAACACACATTCGACACGCACCATAGGGTTTCATCCCAGGCCAGTAGCATAGGTACGGGACGTAAATGCCTGCATCCATTGCAGCTTGTATGACAGTTTGTCCGGGTTTCGCAGTTATCTGCACTCCATCAATGGTGAGCGAATAGTTATCGGGCATACCATCCCCCTATAGCCAGTGGCCTTGTCCGGTTTGGCTTGTGCATGAAGTCTGAACAACGTTCAGCCGGGCAACGATGTTCTTGGATGTGGGTCTGAAATTCTTCTGCGAAGTAACGAAGTGCTGAGCTGACCGGGTTAAATCCGAGCTGACCGTGGCCACAAAGTGAGCCTAACGCCATAGATTTCCCCATAGATTCCATTAGTTGTTGATCCGCTGGCATACCTTCGCCGCTTGAGATGCGGTCTAAGACATCCACGAGGTGTGTCATTCCTAGACGACACGGAAAGCATTTCCCGCAAGATTCGAATTGACAGAAAGCGACTAGATTACGTACTAGATCTACCGCGCATACTGATTCGCCGCCAATTATAATCCCTCCGGAACCTAATATCGCTCCAGCCTGTGCCATTTGTTCAAAATCTAGGATGATCTCCATGCTTTGTGGGCCGAGAACTCCTCCCAGTGGCCCACCGGTTTGAAGAAGTTTGACTTTTTGTCCATTCGGGACGCCTCCGCCAATTTCATCAATCACTGCTCCTAGACTTAGCCCGAATGGCACCTCATACATTCCTGGACGTACTACCTCTCCACTCAGACAGAGCACCGCAGTTCCCGTACTTCTACCATGTCCTATGCCGGCGAACCATTCGCCACCCTGACGAATGATCTCTGGGATGTAAGCGAGCGTCTTCACATTGTTGATATTGGTTGGTTTGCCCCAGAGGCCTGATTGGGCCGGAAACGGGGGGCGAAACCTTGGCATCGCTCGTTTCCCTTCGATAGCTTCCATAAGGGCGGTCTCTTCTCCTGACACATATGATTCACCCACGAGGGATACTTCCATGTCGAATGAAAATTCCGTACCGAGGATGCTTTTACCGAGCAGGCCGAAGTCACGTGCTTGCGAGATGGCATTTTCAGTACGCTTTATCGGGCCGTCGTGTCCGTGTCTGATAAAAACATATCCGAATGTTGCCCCAGTAGCGTAAGCCGCGAGTATCGCTCCCTCAATCACAGTGTTCGGGTCGCTTTCGAGGATCCCTTTGTCGTTGAAAGCTCCTGGGTCTCCCTCTTCACAGTTGACCAAAATATATTTCTCGTCGCCGGGTGTTCTCGCTAGGAAACCCCATTTCGTTGCGGTAGGGAAGGCCGCACCGCCTCTTCCTCGAAGTCCTGATTTAGCCACCTGCTCAAGCACTTGTTCTGGGGTCATTTCGGTGAGCGCCTTAGCCAATGCGCTGTAACCATCCTGTGCTATGTAATGAGAGATATTGCCAGGATCTATTGTCCCAGCGTTCCTAGTTGCGATTCTTACTTGATGGCGCCAAGAGTCGAGTTCTTCCATTCGAGAGATTTCCTGGACATGGGCATCTCCCAGACTTCCCAAAGTTGAACCCGATATATGCTTTTGGTTTATGAGGCAAGTAGCGATCAGCTCGGGGATAGATTCAGGCGTTACGTTTCGGTAGAAGACGCGTGGACCGCCTGGGATTTTGATGTCTACTAAAGGTTCCGCAAAGCATTGGCCTAGGCACCCGACTTCATGTACGTTGGCTTGGATCCCTTGGAGGCTTAACTCGTTTTTAATCGCATTCAGTACTTTCGTTGCGCCAGCGGCGTTTCCACAAAGGGCTGTGCCGACACGGATGCGAGGCAATGCCTCCAATTGTTCCCATTCGCGCTTTGCGCGTGAGCGTATATCAATAATTACATTACTCATTGGGAGTCTCCTGTCGGTTTCCCGGTCTGCTTGGGGTCACAACCATTCTCACTTTTCGTCTGTAATTTCGTCAGAATCTCGCTAGTTTGATCGGGTTGCAGATGCCCAATCAGTTCGTGATCCACCATGACTACTGGTGCCTGTGAACACGCGCCGAGGCAGGTATTGTACTTTAAGGTTACCGAACCGTCCTGAGAGTCGCCTTCGTGAGGCAAGCCGAGGGTTTCTTGGATTTTCCCAATAACTGCCTGAGCACCCTTGAGATGACAACTTGGTCCCCAGCAAACTTCTACAACATGGTCGCCTGGAGGCGTGAATCGGAAGTTTGTATAGAACGAGGCTACAGCCCAGACCTCGTTGATGGTGGAATTGGTGTACGCGGCCACCTCTTCGATGCCCTCTCTGGGGATATAGCCGAAGGAATCTTCTATGGCGAGAAGAGACGATAACACCGTAATGTTGGTATATCTTTGCGAAGAGACTGCTTGTAGCAGCTTCTTTCTTAATTCAGCAGTTTGTTGGGCTGCCACAGGGCACCCTCGTGAAATCTCGAACTAATGGCGCTTCATCATAACATTGCCTTGCGTCTATTTCAATGATCACCGAGCGTAGTTCTAGTCTATAAGTGAACGCTTCAAGAAGTGGCTTTTTGAACGCTCTCGAACGATCGGTGACACGGGCTCATTTGATTGACGATATACCGAGTCGCCCATTAGGATACATTGAGAGAAAGCCTAGCCAATTGATGGGGGTGTTTTGTGGATTACAACATCATTTCAGGTGATTCGCACATTGATATGACGTGGATGCCTGGTGACTTATGGGCAAGTCAGGCGCCTGTTGCATTGAGAGACGATGCTCCTCGAGTTATAGAGACGGATGAGGGCTTGAAATGGACCGCAGAAGGAAAAATCTTGGGCGTTTTCGGTGGGTCTAGCTTTGGATTTGGGAAAGCCGAAAAAGGGTCGTCCCGGCGAATCGACTCGATGTTTTCGGAAGGTTTTTATGAAGGAGCCCCTAGACCGACAACTCCGGAACTTCGCCTGAAAGACATGGAACGAGATGGTGTTGATGCTGAAGTTCTCTATGGCGTGCTAGGAGTTGGCTTGAGATTTCAGAATCCTGAACTAACGCGTTGGGTATACAATGTTTACTACCAATGGGCAGCTGATTTTTGCCAAACCAATCCAGGCCGCTGGGCCGCGTTGGCTCCAATAACGAGCCATGATCCGCACGCTGCTGCAGAAGATCTCCGCCTCGCAGCTAGGCTTGGTTTAAAAGGGGCCGACTTCGCAGTCTCAAATGCGGTTAAACCTCTTTACCATAGTGATTGGGACGTGCTTTGGGATGCTGCGAGTGAATGTGCTATGCCAGTTTCATTCCATTTTACGGTTGGGATGAAACCATCGATTCGACAGCCAGATGCTGAAGACCTTCCAGCATACAAAGATAAAGTTAATCTCGTTGGTGATGCTTGCTCGCAGTTGGAAGGAGCCCTTCATTTGACGAGCATCATCTATTCTGGCGCTTGCGAGAGATTCCCTGATCTGCAATGGGTATTGGGCGAGACAGGGGTTACATGGGTTCCATTCCTCACTGCTCGGATGGACGCCCATCATAGAGACCAGCGCCATATGGTTGACCTGCCATTAACTCCGAGTGAATATTGGCGTCGACAAGGTCATGCGACCTTCCAGACTGACAGTATTCTCGCTGATATGATCGATCTAGTTGGTGACGACAACGCCATATGGGGCTCTGATTACCCTCATCCTGATGGGGTTTGGCCCGATTCACTCGCTACAATATCCCAAGATCTTGGGCGTCTCGAGGAAAGCCGTCGTTACAAACTTATTTGTGGGACTGCTGGGAGACTGTACGGGTTCTTATCTTAGGATATCTGCGATAGGTTCGACAGTAAGCTAAGTGGTTGTGTGGTGGGTTGGTAAGTTGGGGTCATTTTATGGTGAGCGTGGCCAAGTGGTTTAGGCGCCTGTCTGTGGCTCAGGAGATCGAGGGTTCAAATCCCTTCGCTCACCCCATATTCTCCCATTTAAGGCAGGACATGCTATTTGGGCCAAGGTGTTCCTCTACGAGTATCGACACTCTCACAGTGCGAGCTATCAGGTAGGTTGCTGAAGAAATAGCTGGTCAGTTTTGGCTGCCATGATGAAATCGTTACGGTGGACGTCCTTAATACTGTGCGTCCGCCACGTTATGGAAGCTCGTCCCCATTCGGTTACGATCCGCGGATGATGACCTTCCGATTCTGACATGGCTCCCACGGTTTCGGTGAATCTTAGTGCGTCGAGGAAATTTTTGAATCGATAGACTCGGGATAGCTGTCTGCCACTGGCCTTTGTTTCTAGAGACCAGTTTGAAATCTCCGGTAGTAACTGCTCCACCTCGAGGTCCGTGGCGGCTGGTGAGTCTTTTCTGCAGGCAGTGCAAACCTGGTGCGCTAAACTTGTCATGATGCCTCATTGCTGCTCTTAGATTTTGTTCGTGGGCTCATTGTTGTTTCAGTACTCTCCGTCATTATACAATTAGGATGTTGCAAAAATTGAGGTAACGTTAAAGTGGTAGATAAGCAAGAGGGCGGACTCAGCCCTGTAAGGATTGTTGAAGAGTTAAAGGCCAACGATATTACTCACGTGGTTTGGCTTCCCGATAGCGAGACGAATTTCTTGTACCAATTGCTTGAATCCGATCCGGCTCTTAGTCTTATCGTGGTGAGTCGCGAGGGACAAGCATTCTCCACCGCTGCTGGCTTAGTGATTGGCGGGAAGAAGCCTGTGGTATTGATCCAAAATACGGGCCTACTTGAGTCCGGAGACTCATTACGAGGATGGGGTATCGGGTTGAACATGCCCATAGTGGTGATGGTCGGTTACCGAGGGTGGAATCGGCGTGGAGTCACAAGTGAGGCAGAGGTTGCGCTTTTCACTGAACCCATGCTTAACGCGCTCGGGATCCGATATTATCTTGTAGAGAATGACTCCGACGCTGATCGAATTGGCGTGGCATTTGCTGACGCAGAGCGACTAGGTCGACCTGTCGCGATTTTAGTGGGAGACGAGTTTCACGGTTTTAACCGCTAGCTTTTCTTGGAATGGAGTGGTTGTGATTGAAGTTTCTGAAATGGTCAGAGCTATCTTTCCCTATCGAGGTGACGCGATAGTTGTCTCGGGTCGTGCGAGCCGACATTGGTCAGAAATCAGTGAAAGACCGAGTTTAGACGTGGCTTTAGGAGATCCTGGGATGGGAGGGCATGCGTCGTTTGCCCTTGGTCTTGCGATTGCACAGCCAGATGTTCGGGTGATCTTGTTCGACTCTGAAGGTGATCTTCTTATGAATTTAGGTGCTATGCCGACGATTGCTGAACAGGAGCCGCGCAATTTTTATCATTTTGTGATGGATAATGAATGTTACGCTACTACTGGGGGACAGCCTGTACCGAATGCAAAACGGATCCAGTACGATGTAATCGCGCAGGCTTGTGGTTATCCCTCCGCTTTTTCGTACGATGAGATCCAATCCTTTTCTCGCGATCTTGAATACATACTGGCATTACCAGGTCCCGTTTTTGTGACTATGAAAGTGTTCCCGGAAATTGAGAATCTGCCAATTGGACAGCGGGTGCGATGGCAAACTCGCACCCTAGAAGAAAACCTTCGAGACTTGCAGACCGAGCTTGGTTTGTCGCAGAGAGCGCCACACGGTCGGAATATGCGAGTTGTTAAGGCATAGCATAATCCGTTGGTGGCTAATGTGTTAGATGTTTGGACCAGTCGTCGTGTGGCGATAGGTTAAGTCATCTATACCTAGGGTTCAACTTCCACAATTGCCTCGACTTCTACTGCCATGTTACCGGGAAGCGATACCATTCCCACAGCCGATCGCGCATGTCTGCCCTTTTCTCCGAATGCTTCGACTATTAGGTCCGAATAACCGTTGATGACTGCTGGCGGTTCGGTAAAGTCGGGCTCTGCGTTCACCATCCCGAGTACTTTTACAAAATGCGACACCTTGTCTAGGTCACCGATAGCGGCTTTCAGGTTTGCTAGTGAAGTTAAAGCACAAAGTCGAGCAGCTTGGTAGGCCTCTTCTACGGTAAGGTCGGAACCTACTTTTCCGCGAACCATCGAACCGTCATCTTGTCGTGGTCCAACCCCTGAGAGAAATATTAGGTTTCCAGTTCGGTAAAACGGGACATAATTCCCGGCAGCTGGTGGTGGTGTCGAGATTGTGTAACCCATACTTTTGAGCTTGTCTTCGACTTGTCCCATTTGTGTCCCCCCGCGCTATATTTACTAGATAATGCTAGTTTTTGTTTTCAGGCCAATATGGCCAAGTTCGAGTCTATCCTCACAGGTTTTGCACGTCAACGTCCAACTGGTCAGAACGTACTTTTAAGGTCCGAAGATGTTCCAGGAGTTGGACAGTCGTGTCGAAGTTATCGGACGAAGGGAGGAGGTAGACACCTGAGAAGTGTTCATAGCAGAGCTCGAGCATTTCTTTGGCCAAGGTGAGCCCAACGGTTCCAGCGGCTTTCCCTGATTTCTCTAGTTTCGATCGGATGTTGGCGGGGATGACTATGCCTGGAACTTCGTTATGAAGGAACTCTGCGTGCCGGGAACTTCGCAATGGTAGCAGTCCCATTAGGATTGGAATCTTGAGCGGGTTGAGCTGATCCGACCAGTATTCGACTAGATCCTGATCGTATACCGGTTGGGTGAGAATAAAATGCGCGCCTGCCTCAATCTTTCTTTTAAGGATCCGCAACTCACGATCCGGGTCGCGGGCACTCATGTTGAATGCGCCTCCGATGTGAAAAGATGTTTGTCCGTCAATGACTCTTGAGGCAAGGTCAAGTCCTCTATTGAATTGTGTCAAAAGGTGTATGAGCCCTGTTGCTGTAATGTCTGACACAGCAGTGGCGTCGGGATAGTCTCCGATTCGAGGTAAATCCCCCATAACGACGAATATGTTCCGTACATCCATTGCTTGCGCACCAAGGATTTCGGAGTGTAATGCAACTAGATTCCGGTGTCGGGTCGCCAGATGCAAAATTGGCTCTACGGACAGTTTGGATCGTACTATCGACGATAATACGAGTGCGCTAAGCCGGCCGGTGGCCCTAGGACTATCAGGGATATTCACGGCGTCAAGCATTCCAGTTGCACTGAGCCTTTTGATGTTCTCTATCGTTGTGATCGTATTGAAGCCTTTTGGTGGCAGGACTTCAACGGAGACTGCAAAACCACTTTTGAGTTTGTCTTGGAAGTTTGTGGCCAAATTTTCTGAGATTACCGCTGGAGGTATGGTTGGCGCTGGGAGTGGAAATTGTTTGGGGCGGCTGCTTGTCCTTTGTAGGTCAATTGTATCAATTGATTCACGCATTTTGGATATATGCTCTGGAGTCGTTCCACAGCAACCTCCTACTATGATCGCTCCCGATTCAATCATCAATTTGGCTTGTAATGCCATATAATCGCTCGGCGATCGATATACAAACCGACCCCCTAGATATGTAGCGAATCCTGCGTTCGGTTGTGCTGACAACCACTTAGTTGACACAGCCGCCATTTGCTTTATGCCGTCAAGTATGATCTGCGAGCCGACACTGCAGTTTAAGCCGATGATGTCCGGACCTATCATTTCTAGGTTTTGGACTATGTCCTCCGGTGAATAGTTGTCGGGTGTTCGGCCTTCCTCTGTGAGTGTGATCTGCGCGATCACTGGTAATTGACACACAGATCGAGCAGCTAAAATGGCCTGTGTAAGTTCGGGAATGCTCGCGAATGTTTCCAGGATAATCATGTCTGCACCCGCATCTGCTAGGATGCCGATTTGCTCTGCAAAGACATCTCGAACAGTGTCAAGTGAGATAGGCCCCAGCGGTGCCAATGGTTTCCCAACTGGGCCTATCGCGCCGGCAACCAAAACGTTACGCCGAGAAGCGCTTCGCGCCTGCCGAGCTAGTTCCACTCCTTGTCGGTTGAACGTCTCTATGTGAGTGTCTAGGCTGTGGGTCTCGAGCTTGATCCGATTAGCTCCGAAGGTGTTCGTCTCGATAATGTCAGCTCCAGCTTCGATGTATTCTCGGTGGATAGATCGCACCAAGTCAGGGCGATCTGAATTTAACTCATCGAGGCACTGGTCGAATGATACCCATCCTTTCCGATACAGTTCTGTCCCCATAGCGCCATCGCAAAGAAGCGGGGTTGATTGAAGGTGTCCGAATAACTCCGAAGTTTGCACTGTTACTATCCCTGAATTTGTTAACTCCGTAAGTATATGGGAAAGCGTATCAGTGGCCAACACTTATTGGATACTTAGTCAGGACGGAAGCGCCAATTTATCAATTGACAGTCGGTCTACCTGCCCGTAAACTCATTTTCCACTAGGGATCCGCATCGTATACGACTCGCGAGCGTGGTTTGAAGGACTCGGATCGTGTGGACCCCTTAACTCGCTCGAGGAGGGCTACATGGGAACGAAAGCTTATATCCTCATTGAGACCGCTGTTGGCAAGAACCGCGTGGTCGCTGAAGCTGTTCAGGGGATTGATGGCACGGCCCAAGTTGATATGGTGACTGGCCCGTACGACATTATTGCGGTCGTTCAGGCGGAAGATTTGAATTCCGTTGGTGAGCTTGTTACAAGTCGTATTCATACCATCGCTGGTGTTCTACGTACGGTGACTTGTCTAGCTATTGGTAGGCAGGAGTCCTAACGTGTGATCGCGGGTTACGGAGTGATCTAATGGATTTCCGATTTACAGCTGACGAGAACGTATTTCGGGAAGAGATACAGTCCTTTTTGAAACAGGAGCTTCCGAAGAATTGGGCCGGCGGCGATTGGATCAGCGAGGACGACGACGAACGTCGAAAAGACGGGGAGCTTAGTCTGTCACGCACCATCCGTAGTAAGCTCGCGCGCAAGGGATGGCTTACACTGGCTTGGCCTAGTGAATATGGCGGAATGGGCGCGAGCCATATGAAACAACTTGTCTTCAACGAGGAAATGGCCTATCAAGGCGCACCTGGTGGTGGAGGTTCCGGGGTTGCGATGCTAGGGCCCACTCTTATGTTGTATGGGTCAGAAGACCAGAAAAGAGAACATCTTCCACGTATCGCCCGGGCTGAAGTTGAATGGTGTCAAGGGTATTCGGAACCAGAGTCTGGGTCTGATCTGGCTTCTTTGCAAACCAGCGCGGTTGAAGACGGGGATGATTATGTCATTAACGGGACGAAGAGCTGGACCTCAGGTGCACGCCACGCTGACTGGATATTCTTTCTGGCTCGGACTGATCCCAATGCCCCAAAGCACCGTGGGATTAGCTTCTTCGTAGCAAACATGAAATCCCCAGGGATTACGGTTCGTCCTATCCGGAACATGGCTGGGGTGAGTGGGTTTAATGAGACGGTATTCGATAATGTCAGGGTGCCGAAAAGGAACTTGGTTGGTGAGAGAAATCGAGGGTGGTATTACGGAGCTACCTTGCTAGACTTTGAACGTTCAGGAGTCCAGCGCCCGGCTCGGGCGAAAAGGGTTCTTGATGACTTAGTTGCGCTCGCGAAAAGCCGATCATTGTCTGGGCGGCGTCTGGCGAGTGATCCAATATTTCGGAATCGACTCGGTGCCATGGCCGCGGAAATTGAAGCATGCCGTTTAATGTGCTATCGCGTAGCATGGATGCAGAGTCAAGGCGAATTGCCAAATAAGGAAGCTTCCATCGTTAAGGTATTCAGTACTGAGATGATGCAGCATCTCTATAATCTCGTCATGCATGCGTCTGGGATCCAGGGCTTGCTGCTTCCCGGTTCGAGACTGGCTCTACAGAACGGGAAGATAGCGCGAAACTGGCTTTCTTCGTTCAGCGCGACGATTGCTGCAGGAACATCAGAGATACAAAGAAATATTATTGCTAATCGAGGACTAGGTTTGCCACGGGGTTAATCCAGTCCGGTATGTTGGGATGATTGCTTATGGATCTTGGATTGAGCGAGCCTCAGCAGATGCTGAAGGCCAGTGTAAGGGACTTTCTTGAGAGAGAGACGCCACTCGCGCATTCCCGTTTAATGCAAAGCGACCCTATTGGCTACCTCCCCAAAGTGTGGCGTGATATAGCAGATTTGGGATGGACTGGGATCGCGTTTCCACAAGAATTCGGAGGTGAGGATGCTGGCTTCCTCGATCTTTGCCTGATTGTCGAGGAGATGGGCAGAGCATTGTTCCAAGGCCCATTTTTCTCGACTGTGGTATTGGCGGGTCTGACCATTCTTGAGGGAGGATCAGTTCGTCAAAAAGAGAAATTTCTTCCTGCAATTGTGAAGGGCGAGCACCTTGCAACCCTAGCGTTTTCTGAGGCAAACGGTCGTTGGGATGCTTCGGCCATAGAGAACACGATTGGCGATCGGGTCGGTTCGGGATTCAAGTTAACAGGAAAGAAGATTTTTGTGCAGAACGCACATATTGCGAATACGTTAGTAGTGGTTTCACGCACCAAACGAGTTAAGGTTCCAGAGCAAGGGATTACGGTATTTTTACTTCCTCTTGACACTGCGGGAGTTTCTCAGCGATCGCTTCTAAGCCTCGCTTCTGATAGACAGGGCTCTGTGGAGTTCAAGGATGCTCTGTTGTCTCATGAAGATGTCTTGGGCACGATTGGAGGAGGTTGGCCGTTGGTCGAGCAGGCTCTCCGACGTGCGGCGGTCGCGAAATGTTTTGAGATGTTGGGTTCAATCGAGCGCGTACTTGAAATTACAGTGGAATATGTTAAGAACCGCGTTCAGTTCGGAAGGCCCGTAGGGAGCTTCCAGGCCGTTCAACATCACTGTGCCAACATGGCCGTTGACGTAGAATCTGCGCGATATATTTCTTACCAAGCGGCTTGGAAATTAGGTACTGGAGAACCTGGTGTTCGGGAAGTGGCATCTGCGAAGGCTTGGGTGAGCAACGTTGCACAAAGAGTATGTGCGTTAGCTCATCAATGTCATGGCGCGATCGGGTTTACTAGTGAATATGACTTACAGATGTTTACCAGAGCTGTTAAGGCCGGTGAATTTCTATATGGGGATCCAGACTTCCATCGGGAAGCGCTGGCATCGTCGATGGGGGTTCGGTAATCAATGGCTAAAGCAGGCCTTCATGAAACCTGTTCAGCCCCACAATGCTATGGTCGCAAGGCGTTCTAAATGGCTCAGGCATGCATTTTTTGCGAGATAGCCAAGGGTAATATCCCATCTGAGATCGTGTATCGCGACCAAAGGGTATTCGCGATTAAAGATATTGCACCCCGAGCCCCAATACATATTCTCGTCATACCTGTCGAACACGAGGTCGAAATCTCTGGGATCCGTCCATCTGACGAATCGATCTTGGGCCACACGATCGAAGTTGCTGGCATGATTGCGAAGTCTCAGGGACTATTGGAGAGCGGTTATCGACTGGTGGTTAATCAAGGCGAGGATGCCAATCAGACAGTAGCCCACCTACATGTGCATCTTCTTGGCGGGAGGAAGTTGGGGCCGGAGGGATGACGGTAGGGGTGTTGTCCACAGAGATCACTGTTACCGTGGTTGCTTCGTATTAGCATGATGACGAACGCATTGCCATCGTGTTTGTTTGTAGCTATTGGATCCCTTCCGGACGCACTACAGAAGCATATGCAGAGAGTTAGGATTGAAGCCCAGAAACTAGCGTTATCCCACGGTCTCGAAGAATCCCGCGTCGACTTCGCAGCGGCGACTCACGACATTTGTCGGTCTATGAAACCTGAGGATTTACTTCTTGAGGCCCGCTATAGAGGCTTAAAGATTAACAGAATTGAGGAGCAAAACCCTATCTTGCTCCATGGACCCGTTGGCGCCGCCCGCCTACGCGATGAGTTCGGAATTTCTGACTTAGATATCATCGAGGCGGTTCATTGGCATACTACCGCAGCCCCTGATCTTCCTCCTCTTGGAAAGGCAGTGTTCCTTGCCGACAAGCTTGATCCGTTGAAAGAGGGTCGTTATCCTTTTCTAGAAGAAGTACGCGGTATAGCTCAGGAATCACTTGATCAAGGGGTGGTCGCCTTTTTGCAGAGGGATATACAGCGGCTCCTCAGACTGGGGCATGCTCCTCACCCTACAGCAATGGCCACTTTGAACGGCCTGCTACGTTGATCGTTCTAGGTCCATGGCTAAATTTCGGTCTCGTGCAGTAAAGTGCTTTTTTCTCTTGCGTACAGCGTACCTACGGAATTGGCGCGAATTTCTGGCATCCTCTTCTTGGTGGTGGCTTCAGGGTAATGAAGGCTCTCCAATGTCTGCTTGGCGCCGTGGGGTTTGTAGCAGGGATGTATACGATGAGAAAGAGATACGGAATTTCCGGAAACCTGAATCCACACTGTAGACAGTCGCATCAAAAAGCTTGATTTAATAAACCGATCGCTGAGAACGTTCGGATAAAGTGGTTGTGAGGTACCTCAACGAATGACAGAAAAAAGGGGCACTTTGGACGTGCTTGTTACCGGAGGTGCCGGCTACATTGGGAGCGTCGTGACCGAACAGTTACTTGAAGTAGGGCACAATGTCCTTGTTTTTGACAACCTTAGCGAAGGTCATCGTGGTGCAGTTTCTGTTGGAGCACAATTTGTTGTTGGGGACATTCTTGATCGGAGCGCTCTTCATGCCATATTTGCCTCGAATAATTTTGATGTTGTTGTTCATTTGGCAGCTGAGACAGTCGTCGAGCGATCCATGCGCGATCCGCGTCACGTGTTGAGAAGCAATGTAGTGGGCGGATTGAATTTGTTGGAGGAAATGGTAGATGTTGGCGTGAAGAATCTTGTGTTTTCTTCTAGCGCTGCTATCTATGGTGAATTGACCAGTGGCCAAATCACTGAGAACGATTCTCACGAACCTGTGAATCCATATGGGCAATCCAAGCTCATGACTGAACATATGCTTGCGTGGTTTCACCGGGCGTATGGCATAAACTCGGTCTCACTCAGATACTTCAATGCGGCGGGAGCTACGCGTGACCATGGAGAAGACCATCGGCCAGAGACTCATATAATCCCAAACATCCTGCGAGTTGCTTTGGGTAAAGATTCCTTCGTCCCTATTTTCGGTACTGACTTTCCTACATTTGATGGCACTGCCCTTAGGGATTACGTTCATGTGGTGGACATCGCTGACGCTCATTTGCGAGCTATCTCCAGAGTAGACTCTCTTGGTTGTCGAAGCTACAACCTTGGCAGTGGGCGGGGCTATTCTGTCCAAGAGGTTGTGGACGCCGTTCGCTTGGTTACAAAGAACTCGATCAAAAGTGAAGCTCGTGACCGTCGTCCCGGTGATCCTGCTGTGCTGGTTGCGAGCAACGCCCTTGCTAAAGAAGAGTTAGGTTGGAAGCCGTCGTTCACCACGATCGAGTCGATCGTGCAGTCCGCGTGGGACTGGCATCAACGTCACCCGGAAGGATATTCGTCATGAGAGCGGCTAGTGGATGGTGAAGCTACTCGACTAAGACTTCTAACTGAAAGCATGCCTAATATGAAGGTGCCTTTACATGGCATACAGCTGTTCGAGCCAATCGAATGGGCGAGTCGAATGTCGCTTAGAGCTTTACCGATGATGCAAGACCCATTTAATGCGAGTTCGAAATCCGCAATAGACTTATCAATCATTCCGGGGTTGCTTGGATATCTTAACGTGATAGTTTCACGTTTAATCTTGGGATGGTATTCACTGCTTGAGAATTCGTAATCCCTTGGCATCGGATGTTTCTGAACATATAATTCGCGCTGACTGAAGTTCCTTGGCAAGAAGCAATCTCTCGAGAAAGTGCAGACGAAGGTGTGATGAACAATGGGATTATACCCAGTCATTTTGGCAGGAGGATCAGGGACTCGCCTATGGCCTCTCTCTCGTCAAGATGTGCCCAAACAATTTCTGCGATTGACCGGTGTTTCTACGTTATTCCAGGAGACGATTGCTCGCATTGATGGTCTTCCGGATGTTGAGTCGCCCGTGGTTGTATGCAACGAAGAACATCGGTTCTTGGTGACTGAACAGTTGGCCGTGACGCGTACCGATACTCAAGCGATTCTATTAGAACCGGCCGGTCGCAACACTGCTCCGGCTGCCGCGCTTGCGGCGAACTTCCTAGCAGAAAGTTTTTCAGGCGATCCAGATAATGAGCATGATCCAATGTTACTAATGATGCCTGCGGACAACGTGATAAAAGATAGGGACGCGTTCCAAGAGTCAGTGCTCGCCGCCATGCCCTTCGCTCATGCAGGTTCAGTTGTAACTTTCGGAATATTCCCACATCGTCCAGAGACTAGATTCGGCTACATTAAGCTTGGGGCTAAGCTTGATTGTGAACGGACTGGGCCATGCGCCCACAAACTTGCCAAGTTTGTGGAGAAACCCGACTTAGCGACTGCCACCGAGTACATTGCCTCGGGCAACTATCTATGGAACGGAGGGATGTTTTTGGTCCGTGCATCAGTTTTTCTGAAGGAGCTTAGACGGTTCCGTCCGCAGATCGCGGAGTCCTGCGAATTAGCACAGCGCGGAAGCAAATGGGATGGGAGATTTTTGAGGCCCGAACGGGAAAGTTTTCTCGAGTGTCCTAAGGAGTCAATTGATTACGCTGTGATGGAGCCACTGACCGACGTTCCTAGTGAAAAAACAAGTTGTGACCCTGCTAACTACAGTCCAGCCGTTGTGATTAGTCTCGACGCTGGGTGGTCGGATGCTGGCACTTGGCCCGCAGTATGGGAACATGCGCAACAAGACGAAATGGGGAACGTCCAGCGTGGCGACGTATTCACCTATGACGTGACCAATTCAGTCTTGATTGCAGATCATCGCCTTCTTGCAGCTGTCGGAATTGAAGACGCAGTAATCGTCGAGACTGCTGATGCGGTGCTGGTGACTAAGCGAGACCAAGCCGACGGAGTAAAACATATCGTTGAATTATTACAGACAGGCAATCGATCAGAGCAAAGGTATCCGAGAATGGTGCCGCGACCTTGGGGAACGTTTGAGGTGATTGATCAAGGGCCTAGGTTCCAAGTGAAACGGCTGATTATTAAAGCTGGCGCCGCCCTATCGTTACAACTCCATCAAGAACGGGCTGAGCATTGGGTCGTCGTTAGGGGCAAGGCGGAGGTCACAAAAGGAGACGAGACGTTCTTGCTTAACACAAACGAGTCTGCCTATATCCCTCCAGGCACTAAACATCGGCTGAGAAATCCAGATAACGTACCGTTGGAGATTATAGAGGTACAATCTGGAGGATATCTTGCAGAAGACGACATCATAAGGTTCGATGACGACTATGGTAGAGGCCCTGGAATGGCTAAGCGGTAGTGGTTAGGGGGAGCGAAGTCCGCGGGTTACAAACTTAGACTTGTCTATTTGGATTCCCCTGCTGACGCCCAACCTTATCACCTTTCAATCTTGAGTTAAGTACATTTCAAATTCTGCATGGGTCCCAAATCGAGCAACAGTCTTCACGAACTCCCCCACCGATTCTGATCTCTGTCTGACGTACTCTAATTGTTTGCCGATGGGACTGCTAGAAGCCGCGCTTTGGGCATACGTGCCATAAAACGCGAAATATGCCTGATTAAGCTTTCGGACAGGATACCCATGAGATACAAACTTTTTCTGTTGCGTGTTCATATATTCCTCAGCCTCGGTGATTCTGCCCTCAGCTAACAAAGTATCAACTGTCGCTCGTGTATGACGCATTGTTCTTCGGAAGTCTAATCCGCTTGATTTCTGGGGCTGATTTTGAGTGATTCTAGGCTTAAGGAGAAGTTGGTCTAGAGCGATTTGGCCTAGTTCACGACCGGCAATGTCTGCGGCAGTTTCGTTAAGTGTCGTCATCTTTGGGTTAGCGAAGTAGTTGAAACCTAGGGGGTGGAAAAACCAATAGTGGTGTAGCCATTCATGTGCTGTTACTTCGAAGGTTTTTTCTAAACTTCGATGATTCGCTACCATAGCTGGGTAAGCTGCTAAGCCTCCAATGGGAACAATCAATGCCGAGACGTTATGTTGCAAACGAAGCGTTTTTTCGATCTGTTCGATTAACGAGACGGGTAGATCACCTCTTAGTAACACGGTCTCCCGGAGCAGGACACGGTCTCTTGGGGAGATCGTGAGCAGTAAAGGTGTCTTAACTAATCTTACGTCTACTGGGGGCAGCAATGTCTTGATCGGGCCGGTGCCGCGCTCTAGTCCCTGCTCGATAAGGACTGTTGAAAGAGTATTCTCGATGAGTTCCTCAACATCGTTCCGGTTGTCGTCTAAGTATCTCTGGTGCTTAAGAATCTCGTCGTTTAGCGCGGTCCAGCGAGGATCGTTGGCGATCAATCGGTTTCTCGCTTCGGTAAGAGGTGAGATCTCGTCACGGACGTCAAAGTATCTTTGTATAAATGATCCATCTTTGTCTGAGAAGGAGCCTTGGCTAGGAAGTCGGTGTATCCATTTATCAAGGGCGTTGACCGTGATCCAGTTTTCTAATGAAAAAAGATGTGAGGACACGTCTCTTCGTGTTGGAGACATGCCTCGGTCATCGCTAGCAAGGGGTATGAAACATGCTACGCACAGGAGTGCCAAGCCCATTCGTCTTAGGAGAGCCAGAGAGCGACCTCGGATGATTCCTCCTTCCACGGTGGCTGCTAGGATATCATACTTGATACCAAGTACCCGTCTTAATTGACAGCCTGAAGTTACTTGTGATACTTTGCACAGACGCCTCCCCCTACTACTTTTCAGGAGACGTCCTATGCCTCTAGATATTATCGTAACCGCTAAGCAAGTCCTTGACCCAGAGACACCCGCTTCAGCTCTCCGGATTAATCAAGAAACCCATCGTATGGAAGCTCCAGCAAACATTCCCCCTGTGGTTAACGGGTTTGATGAAAACGCTGTTGAAGCGGCGTTACAACTTCGGGAAAAGGTTGATGGTAAGGTGACTGTCCTTTCAGTAGGCACGCAGTTTGCCATGGATGTAATTAAGAAAACTCTCTCTATGGGTGCTGATGAGCTTGTGCTAGTGCAGGGTGACGGCTTGGATTCACTAGATCCTTTTGCTACGGCGCAGGTTCTTGGGGCGGCGATCCAGAAAATTGGGAAATTTGACTTGCTTTTGTGTGGCCGGCAGGCGTCGGATTTCGACCAAGCCCAAGTGCCCTTAGCTCTTGCTGAAGTACTGGGCGTTCCAGCGATCACACTGGCCCAAAACGTAGACGTTCAAGATAATAGACTGCGAGTCGACCGTGTGATGACGGATGGCTATGATACTGTCGAATCTGGATTGCCTGCCTTGGTCACTGTCAGTAACGAAATTGGTCAAGCGCGCTATCCGACACTTCGAGGGATCATGGCCGCGTCTCGGAAACAGCCGACTGTATGGTCGATTGGTGATCTCGGGATAGGACCAGAGTCTTTGCTGGCTAAGGTTGAGATACGAGAGTTGTTTGTGCCTACTCAGGAGAGTGCTTGTGAATTTATCGACGGTGCAACGGATGAAGAGAAGGGGATTAATCTCGCGCTGAAGTTGCGAGAGGCGAAACTTATTTAGAACTTGAGAACGGTGAGGCGTTATGGGAAATGGGAACCCGGTTCTTGTTATTGGAGAGATTCAGTCGGGCACAGTCTCGGCTATCACAGGTGAACTACTTGCGGCGGCAAAAGCGATACAAGGTCAAAATGGGCCTGTGGTTCTCTCATTGCGTGGTTCCGGAATCGGCGATATCGGAAAGATATCGGCAGGCTTGGCGGCCTCCAATATATATGTTACGGACGATTCATTGCTGGATGGATATCAAAACGTTGACGCTCATCTCATAGTAGTCGAGAAATTGATAAATGAAGTGCGCCCAAGCGTAGTCCTTTTCGGGGGCACGGTATTAGGGCGTGATGCAGGACCTCGAATTGCCTTTCGGCTAGGAGCAGGATTTGCCCAAGATTGTGTGAGTTTGACCATTGAAGAAGCAACTGGAAATCTTATCGGTGAACGTCCAGTCTATGGAGGTGCATCGATGGCTAGAGTTGCTGTGACAACATCACTCGCTATCGCAACGGTTCGTCCCGGCAGTTTTGACCCCATATCCGCCGTGGAGGACACCGGGGAAACCATAGACTATCCTGTAGATATGAGTCCCGGATCACCGGAAGTAAAGCTGATAACCCAAGTCCGAGATCAAGTTGAGGGACAACGTTTAGAAGACGCAGATATTGTTGTTGCTGGGGGGCGAGGATTTGGTGGGCCTGACCCGTTCCAGGATTTGGAACAATTGGCTCGTCTCCTTGGTGGTGCCATGGGGGCATCACGTGCCGCTTGTGATGCTGGGTGGCTCTCTCACGCATATCAGATTGGTCTTACAGGAAAAAGTATCTCCGCTAATCTCTATCTGACTTTCGCGATCTCGGGCGCCAGTCAGCATATGGCTGGGGTTTCAGCTGTTAAAAATATCGTTGCGGTCAACAAAGACGAGGGAGCCAACATTTTTAACGATTCTCGTTTCGGGGTAATTGGTGACTGGGAGAAAGTTCTTCCAGCGTTTACCGAGAAAGTCCGGGAGCTTTTAGGGAACTAGCGATTCTCGAGAAAACTGTGCGGGGGTTCACTAATGGATATGGAATTCCCTGTCGATTTGTCAGAATCCTTAACGCAAATCAAAACCTCGGATGTCTTAACGGTTTGTTTCCCGATGTTAAGGAAAACCCTACTAGTGGATCTCAGAGTCAATTCTAGGTCTCACCCGCTAATCAAGGTCGTCAGGCAAGTACTGACTCCAGAAGAGCGGATACGCTACCTTCGTAGAGTTCGTCCTGACTTTCCCCGACCCAAGAAGCTATCAACAATATTTTGGCCGCGTTTCGTTGGGGGCTTGGTTCGTTTGGGCTTATATGATCATATTCTTGAACGTGTGTCTGCTACTGGTTATGTAGAGGCTGTCGAAATGTGTCGGGCGGCGCTCAAGGAACTCTTGCAACTGGAACGAGCCGAAGTAGCCGCCGTTGTAAGCGGGGGCACCTACCATACAGTTTGGACGAGGAATCCCTAGTCACACAACTTTGAGATGCTGCAGGGCCGGTTACTCCTTCCCCTGTTTTGCTCCTTCGATGACCTTTTGCGCCAAGTTGGCCGGGACGGCTTCGTGGTGGTCAAACTCCATGCTGTAGGACGCCCTTCCTTGAGTTATTGAACGAAGTTGCAATGCGTATCTCTGAAGTTCAGAGAGAGGGGCATGGGCTTCCACGATCGTCTCGCCGTCGCTTTGCGGGATCATCCCTAGGATTTTGCCGCGTTTACTGTTGATATCGCCAATGATGTCCCCAGTGTAGTTATCAGGTGTGGTGACTCTTATGATCATCACTGGCTCCATCAGTGTTGGTGATCCGTCTAAGAATCCCTTCTTTAATCCGTAGTAACCGGCAATGTCGAAATCCATCGTCGCGGAGTCAACAGGGTGGAAGCTACCATCGAAGAGCACGGCCCGGATGTCTACGACTGGGAATCCGGCTAGAACACCTTCAGCACACGCGCGACGCACTCCTTTTTCTACGGCTGGGATAAACTCTCTGGGAACATTGCCGCCAGTCACCTCGGTAGAAAATTGAATTCCTGCTAGCGTATCCAGAGGCTCTAGACGAAGCTGCACGTGGGCAAAATGTCCATGGCCTCCGGATTGTTGTTTGTGTCTGTGATCAACCTTGGCAACCGCACCCAATGTCTCCTTGTAGGGCACTCTAGGTGTTTCCAGTAAAAGATTCGCTCCTAGTTTACGCTGGGCTCGTTGAACTGCTAGTTCCACATGACTGTCTCCCAGCCCGATCAAAAGCGCTTCACCAGTATCTGCTTCTCTGGCGAACTTTAAACTTGGATCTTCCTCGACTAAGCGGTTGAGGGCGGTAGAGAGCTTGTCCGTATCTGCTTTAGCTTTGGGATAGACTGCCATGCTGTACAGCGGATCGGGGAAGTTCACGCCGTCCATGATCAATCCTTTCCCTGTGTTGCTCAGAGTGTCCCCTGTCGCGGTGGAACTCAAGCGGCCGACTGCACCGATCTCCCCAGCGACCAACTGAGAGACTTGTTCCTGTTCTTTTCCTCGCGGAACAAACAGTTGTCCTATGCGTTCGGTCTGTTGTTTGTTTGCGTTAAATACTTCTGAGTCACTCTTTAGTGTTCCGCTGTAGACACGGATAAACGATAACTTGCCAACGTACTGGTCAGCTGTAGTCTTGAAAACTAGTGCGGCAAGCGAGGCATCTGACTTGATATCTAATTTGCTCTCGTTACCGTTATTGTCTCGTGCGGTTGCGCTTTTCTCAGATCCGGACGGACCATAATCCACAATGAGGTCCAAAAGTTCAGCTAAGCCCAGGTCCTTTAATGCTGAGCCGGCCAGAATTGGGACTAAATCGCAACTCATTATTGCTTTGCGTAGGGCGTGGGACAATTCCTCATCCGTCAGGGATTCCCCTTCCAAATATCTCGTTGCGAGATCGTCGTCCGATTCTGCAATTGCTTCGACCAAGCGCTCTCGCGCGTCCGCCGCCGCGCCTTTAAGGTTTTCTGGAATATCAACTGAACTGTCAAGCAAGTTGATCACTCCTGCGAAATCCTGAGATTCCCCAACCTGTAGTTGCATCGGGACGCATGTTTGCCCCAGGTTAGAGGTGACTTGAGCTGCGGTTTCGAGGAAGTTCGTGTTCTCTCTATCGAGTTTGTTGACGAAAATAACGCACGGAAGTCCGAGGGCGCGGACTCGTTTCCACATTAGTTCGGTACCCACTTCCAAATCGGAAGTTGCAGATACCACGAGGATTGCCGCGTCCGCGACACGCAATCCTGATACCGCGTCACCGAGGAAGTCAAAATACCCAGGCGTGTCAATGAGGGTAACTTTGTGGTCGCGCCACGGAAAGGGGAGGATCGATAGCTGAGTGCTTCCTCCTCGTTTTATTGCTTCAGGTTCATAATCTCCGGTCGTATTGCCATCTTCGACCTTGCCTTTTCTTGAAATCACTTTGGCATGAAATAATAGCGATTCTGCTAAGGTTGTCTTCCCGGCTCCACTATGCGAGATAAGTGCGAGGTTGCGAAGTTGATCAGTCGAATAGATTGTCATATCGGACCTCCAACCAGGGTGGCCAGATTATATAGAGTTTTTGCGATGTGCTGCAAGAACCTTCGACGTGCGACGGCCAGTATTTTTAAGGTAATTTTATATACCCTATTCTTGGTCAATGTTATTGTCTCCATGGGTCTGGTGATGCACGTTTGGCGTCACCTGTTGTGACAACCTATGTCTTTTCCTATAATTCAGATAATTGTTTGGACAGTTGCAATAAGGGCGGAGGAATTGATCATGCCGGTTATATGGGGAGGTACGCAGGAACAAAAGGAGGCATTCCCGAACGTGCTTGCAAAGATTCTGACTGGCGCGGATTTAGGTGCGGTGTCGTTGACCGTGATCGAACTCGACATTGCTCCTGGCTTTCGTGTTCCGCTACATATTCATCCAGATCACGAAGAATCAATGGTGGTGCTTGAAGGTCATCCTGAAGCGACACTTGGTGAGGAAGTCGTCAAATTGGGGCCTGGAGACGCAGTATTGGCACCCGAAGGCGTCTTGCATCGCATGGTAAACACCACGGCAAATCCAGTCCGGATACTCGCGATATTTCCTACTACTGAACCCAAACGTGAAGTTCTCGAGTAATTAGGTATTAGAGCGAACGAAATCGGCCAGCGTCTCTCTTTGTCCATTTAAGGACATTACCCCGTCCCCGTCTCTCGAAAATGAGATGGTTCGGTTAGAATTTGGAAGAACCAGGGGTTGGAGGTGCCTGACTGTGAGAGTTATGTTTTCCCGAAAAGGCTTTATCTTTGGAGTGGTTCTGAGTCTATTGCTTTCGTTTAGTGCACACTCCTACGACGTTTTGCTTGGGGACAGAACAATTGCTGGTTGGGTGCACAAAATTGATTTCCCAGGCTTCATGCCTACGATGCAAGCGGTCTCTTGGCCAGGCACCTACAAGGTCGCTATATTCTCCTACATAATCCTTGCCATCATTGTATGGCGTATTTGGAGCTTGCGCGCTAGCCTTGGTGTAGTGATCTGGGGGTTGGTTGATGGTGCAAATGAAGTGCTAAAGTGGGTAATCGGTCGTCCACGGCCAACAATTCATATAGTTGCTGAATTGGATAGTTTCCCTTCTGGTCATACGGTGCACGCGATTTTGTTTCTTGGCCTAATATGGTCTCTTCTGGAGGCTAGTGGTAATCAGCGATTGTCGAGAATTTGCTTGCCTATATTTGGGACATTTATTCTCCTCACAGGGCTTTCTCGTGTAGCACTTCAACGTCACTGGCCAAGTGATGTGTTCGGTGCAATTCTGATCGGCGCTCTGGGTCTTTGGGTTGTAAGAAAGTTAATCATCGCGCTGGGTCTCGATCGGGATCTCAGACGAGTCGGCAAGGTATCTGGTGCCTATTTGGTGACTAGTGAGAATATCCAGTAAAGAGTTGCTCCGAGAATCCCTACTGCTGGGAAGGTCAAGATCCAGGCGAAGACAATTTCTTTAGCAACACCCCAGCGGACTGCGGAAAGACGTCGTGTAGAGCCCATACCCAAAATCGCCGAAGTAATGACATGTGTAGTACTAACTGGGACCCCCGTTCGCGACGCGACTTCAATGACGGATGCTGCTGCACTTTCTGCTGCGAAACCATGTGGTGGCCTCATTGTTACAATCCGGACACCCAAGGTTGTGATCACCCTTCTACCACCTAGGTATGTCCCGAGTCCCATCACCACTCCGGAAACGAGAATTACCCATAGGGGTACTTCGAAAGGAATTCCTCTGGCCGCCCAATTGTAGTGGACCGCAAGAGCCAACGTTATAATCCCCATGGTCTTTTGGGCATCATTCGATCCATGGCTGAAAGCAACAGCCGCTGCTGTGAGAATTTGCAACTTACTGAATATCCTAGTTACAACCGTGGGAGAGGTTTTACGGAAAATCCAATATATGGACAGCATCACCAGGAACCCACCAATGGATCCAAGTATGGGCGAGAAAGCAAGGCCTAGAAGGATTTTCTGTATCCCTGCTTCCTGCAGAACACTCCAACCACCATGTGCAATCCCGGCACCCGCAACACCTGAGATAAGGCTATGACTGCCACTTACAGGCATGCCGAATCGCGTGGCCGCAAAAACCCATGTGGCTGCGGCACAAACGCCTCCAGCAACCGTGATTAAGGTTACGGCTTCTGGGTCTACGACGCCTTTACCAACGGCTTTGGCTACTGCTGTTCCCGAGATGGCTCCAAAAAAGTTCATGACGGCGGCCATGAGTACTGCGGCTAGGGGAGACAATACGCGGGTTGAGACGACTGTGGCAATCGCATTCGCCGCATCGTTAAACCCATTCGAAACTTCAAACAATAGAGCGAGGGATATGACTAATACTAGGAACGTAAGAGTATTTTGGTCAATCATTTATTGTCCTTCTTTAAGGTCGAGAATGTGAGCATGTTTTGGAAAACACGTATACAAGATGACAAAGAACTTTACTCTCACGCGTGTTTGAGAACAATGCCCTCGAGGACATTGGCCGCGTCTTCCGCTCGATCTGTCGCCTCTTCAAGGTCGTTATAAATATCTCGCCACTTTAAGATATCTATGACGTCTGATCCGTTCGTGAAGAGGTCCCCCATTGCTTTGCTTGCAATTTGGTCAGCGTTGTTTTCTAGGCGATTGATCTCGACCGCCATTGGCAGGATATCTTTCAACTTAGAAGACCTAGCTCCCAAAACGGCTGCAGCTTGTTCTAGCGAATCTGAGCAGCTGACTATCACGGTTGAGAGCTGCTCGGCGTATATTGTTGGCTTTTCAATGGCATACTCTAATGTGTACTGTGCTGCTTCGTCGATCGCATCAATGACGTCATCCAATCGGCCCGCCAAGTCCAAGATATCTTCTCTATCAATGGGGGTTATGAAGGTCTGGTGTAGTGAGTGGGTGATGTCGTGGATTATCTGGTCGCCAAATTCTTCAAGATCCTTTATTTCTTGAACTTTAGCCTCAACATTCTCAAAATTCTTCATTAGGTCTTCTAGTTTCCTAGCTGCCCGCTGGATATTCATAGTGCTCTGGTGCAACAGGAAAAAAAAGTGATCCTGCTTCGGCAGAAACGGGAGGGAAAGTGTCAAAATACCCCTTTCTTGTATGCGCTAAAGTCCAAAAAAAAAAGCCCTGCCAGCAGGCTGGCAGGGCAACTCTAGTATGTTAGGACTCTAAGCATCGCGCTTAATCTACACTCTTCTTTTATTGCGTCTAAGCTTACGGGTTGGAGAAATCATGTGTCAAGAGGTTTAGGAGTGTTGTGGGACGAATTATGTAATAATTTCGCGGAATATTACAGTTATCGCAATGTTCCGCTTCATGGCATCAAATGCGGGAGCTTGTCAATTATGGCCCCTGGTTCCAGAATCGGCGGGCAAGGAAAATGGTCTTTAGCTGCTCATCTCATGAATAAATCAGGGTGTTGACCGTTACTATTGATGTGGGTTAAATACTGGAGTTCAATGGCTGGCCACTCATAGCTTAGGGGTTCGAAGTTATGTTACGACCGCGAAGAAGCGATGCCACTCGTTCTCAGAGAGAGTTGATACATTCACTGAGAAAAGGAGAGATTACTGGTTGTCAGCCTATTCCATATGGGTCGAATTATACTTTCCTGTTGCGCGTGCAGGGACGATCGAATGTTCTAGGAATTTACAAGCCACGCGATGGAGAGATACCTCTTTGGGACTTTCCAAGCGGAACGCTCTATCTGAGAGAATATGCTTCCTATTTAGTAGCGTCTGCGCTTAACTGGACATTTGTTCCCCCCACAGTGATCCGGGATGGGCCATACGGAATTGGATCGCTTCAGTTATTTGTAGAACATGAAACTCAGGTGAACCCGCTGACTGTTCTGGATCGGCATCCCGATGATTTACGGCGTATATGCCTGTTTGATTGGATTGCGAATAATGCTGATCGGAAACCAGGCCATTGTTTACTTGATTCTGAAGGGCGGGTTTGGGGCATTGATCATGGGCTCACGTTTAACACTCATCCCAAGCTTCGTACTTGGATATGGGCATTTGGAGGAGAATCATTACTGGCGGAGCACTGTGTTGATTTAGAACGGCTCTTGCGACAGCTACGTAATCGTCGCGTATTGCGTAAAGCTCTCTCCGGATTACTATCTGAAGAAGAAATCCACGCGTTAATCTTTCGGACACGCATGATGCTCTCGATTGGGCAGTTTCCTGGGTTAGAGTGAGTTTTCGGGCGTGTGACAATCCATGTTGGCTCAAGTAAACTTCAACAATGATCTTACCGTAGAAGGCCATCGTCGGGTCAAATTTGATGAGACATGGCGGACTATGTTTGGGTTACCCGCTAAGGTTGGCTGAGTCCAAGCTCTGAGCGATTGCGGATCTGGGAACTGATCCCCTGTTCTAGATGTTACGCGTTCCAACTCTGACCACTTGGTGTCATACGCTAAGAGCATCCCTCCTGCTTCCTGGACCAGCACCATCCCTGCGGCGATGTCCCAAATCCGGGGGGATCCAAAAAATGCGTACTGGTATCGCCCGGTGGAGACCAATGCTAATTCATAGGCGATGCTTCCGACTGAACGCTTCTCTCCCATCTGGCGTGCTAAGGGCCCTGTAGGCTTCAATTTCTTACCGTGCAATCCGGATAGTACGGTTATTCGGCCAGCTGTTGGGGTGACAGCGTCCGAGACGCTAAGAGGTTGGTCGCTCTCCCATGCTCCCCCTCCGGCCCTAGCATGTAGCACTCGCCCTTTGTGCTGATTAGGCCAAGGGAGAAAAACTGCCCCGATCACTGGTGTTCCCTCAAAGAGGAGAGCAATTGAGCAGGCATATAGCGGCAGTCCGTTTAAGAAATTGGTCGTTCCGTCAAGGGGGTCTATCACCCATGTCAGGGGGCCGTCATGGCTGTCTGTCTTCGTTTCTTCTTCGCCAACCACATTATGGGTCGGGTATGTCTTCTGGATCTCGCGCACTAAGTATGCTTCTACCTCGCGATCGGCCTCAGTTACAGGGTCGTCTCCAGTGTTTTTTCCTTTATAGGTCACGCTAAGGGGGTGATCAAAGTAGTCATTAAGTAGTTCGCCGGCTTGCCACGCAAGGTTTGCTGCGTAAGACTCTATCTCTGCTAATGTGTGAGCATCTAGTAACATTTGTTCACTTTCGGCTCGATAGAATTCTCGACTGAGCATGGGAGTATTTGTACTGAATGGAGGTAAAGCGTTCTCAACAGGAAATCAGTTTCTGAATTTCCACGAGAGCGGTTTCCAGGTCAGTATTATCAATGACTGGGAGTGAGTAGTCTCCTGCCAGTCTCATGCATTCCTCCTGCAGTTCGAGAATAGAGTTTAGCTGCCCAGAGTCGAGAGCTCTCCTCCGGTGGCTATCACTTGTTGCCCGACTGAGCATGGTATCCCTATCTGGTACATCGATAATGCATGCGAGTGAAACTTTGTCATAGTAATCTACTAGGAGCCCTGGTATCAGGTGGCTACCTTCCATAACGAGAGATATGCCTTCCCTCAAGGCTCGATCGATACATGCCTGAAATGCGGGGCGTAGCAATTCGGCTTGCGCTTTAGTGCCTTGGAAAGCTGGGCGTATCGGAAGGTCAGGGTCAGGATTAATGAGTTTCCATGCATCGAATGCATGGCCGTGAAGAGCACCGACAAGTGCTTCAGGGAGAAGTGAACGGACCGCTTCACGGACAAACCCTGTACTTAGGTGATGCTGGAGGCCAAGTTCGTGCACTAGAGTGTTAGCTAAAGTAGTCTTCCCAACTCCTGATGCTCCACCTAAAAGGATGATTATTGGGTCGTCGGGCTCCCTCATGCATAGGCTCCTTGTGATTAGAGATCAACTAATTGATGATATCCTATCAGAGGCGTGCGTGCTATGTTCAGGCACGCCCTCTCCCCTTGTGGTCAGGTTAACGCGCTGTTATACTAGGCGCCGCATGGAGTTCTGCCTCGGCTATTTAGGTCCGGTGGCGATGATTTGGCCGAGGAGAGAAACCATGATAGTCGCAAGGTTGCTAGGAGGAGTTCTCGTGGAGGACAAGACACTGGTATGCAGAGACTGTGGCGGAGAGTTCACATTCACCGCTGGGGAACAAGAATTTTATCAGCAGAGGGGCCTGTTACACGAACCGGCGCGCTGTCCGAATTGCCGATCCGAGAGACGGCGTTCTCGGATGGGATTTGACGGTGGCCCACGGCAAATGTACCCGGCTGTATGTGCCTCTTGTGGTAAGGACACCGAAGTTCCATTCCAGCCGCGGCAAGGTAGGCCGGTCTACTGCAGTGACTGCTTCGCTTCGCAGAGGGGCAGCTAACGATCCATCTGATGACCCTGCTCCCCTTGGGTCATATTTCCCGGATGTTGACGTAGATGTCGGTTGAGGTATTGGCTCCGAATTCAATTATTCGGTTCGTGCCCTCATGGCTTTTGGCTACGCGTACCTCTCGGTCAAGATAAATGGACGCCGCTCTTTAAAAGAGCGGCGTGGAATTGTCAAATCCCTCATATCCCGGTCACGACAGCAGTTCAATGTTTCTATTGCCGATTTAGATATCCAACCACGATCACAGTCAGCCATGATCGGTGTTTCCGCCGTCGCAAATCGCTCATACTACGCGCGGGGGGTTATCGATCGTCTGGTGGAGTTTCTTGATCGTGAACTGATTGGAATTGGCGAAATTGTTGACCTACACATCGAGATCGAAGATTAACGTCGTCTGTACAATCGCTAGATCGATTTTTGGGCAGGGACCATAACGGGGGATATTGGGCGTCCCAATGTAGGCTTATACCAATTCGGCGTCCAGCTTCAATAATGATCTGCCCAATACTTCTGTTCCACGAGCGATGTCGTCAATGTTGGCCCATTCTTCCGGGGTATGGCTTTTGCCGTCCTTGCACGGCACGAAAATCATCCCGACAGGGGAGATATCAGAGATTCGCGAAGCGTCGTGTGCCGCGCGACTTGGGAGATGTTCAAACGGGTATCCAAGATCCTGACATGACTCCATCACTAATTGTTGCATCCTGTTGGGGATTGGGACAGGCTCTTCAATGGATGTCCAAGATAAATCGTGCTCTATACTTCTGCGATGCGCTATCCGTGTTACTTCTGCTTCAAATTCGCCTTGAAGCTTATCGAGGAACTCCTGTTTTGTGCTCCGGATATCGACCCGTAGCTCAACGAGCCCTGGGATGATGTTGACCATGTTGGGCGATACCTCTATATGTCCGATTGTGCCGACAGTGTCAGTAATTTCAGGGTTGCCGCAGAGCCGCTCTACAGCTAGGATAACTTCGGCTGCCGCGCATAGCGCGTCATAACGTTCATTCATCATCGTTGCCCCAGAATGGTCTGCGACTCCGGAAAGTGTTACCGTCGCGCGCAGTGGAGCAGCTATGGCTGTGACCACTCCTAAGGGGATCTGTTTCCGTTCCAGAACGGGACCCTGTTCGATATGCAATTCCAAATAGCCGTGGATGTCTTGGGTGCCGCGTAAGACATCCTCGAGGTTTTGGTGATCGCCACCTAATCGATCGATGAGGCTGGAAAGCGTGGTCCCGTCTGCGAGTTCGGCTTTCCTTACTTGCTCCGCGGTAACTGCCCCAGACATTAGCTTGCTCCCTAATGGCGAGATAGAGAACGCATTAGGCTCCTCGCAAGTAAAGTTCACCACCTCAATATCATGCTGTGTGGTCCAACCAACGTCATTTAGTGTTCGAATAACCTCAAGTGCCCCGAGCACGCCAATGATCCCGTCAAACCGACCCCCACTTCGAACAGTATCAATATGGGAACCCATCATTATGACTGGGTGTTTAGATGATAGGCCCTTGCGACGGCCGATGAGGTTCGCAGCTGTGTCGACGTGCACTTCGAGCCCGGCATTTTCCATTTGAGCTGTCAGCCACTTGCGGCCTTGGATATCAAGGTCACTAAACGCTGGGCGGGTATAGGGTAAATCGGGATCGGTTATGGCCTGAAGTGCGTCTAGGTCAGATTGAAGCCGAGAAGCTTGAACAGGGAGATTGGGCAGGCTACTCACGGACATGATTGCCTCCTGACTTCGGTGCAGTTGTCGTTATGAGATGCGCGAGAATCGTCTGATTACGGCTGTCACGGAATCTAGGTAGGATACTGGGGTGCTTATCTTCAAGCGCTTTACTACTTCAGCGGGAAGTTCTTGTGAAGGACGCCATCAATTCGGTTGCCGATAGCCTCACTCATTTCGAACATCTTGCCTTCCTCTGAACCCTTGCCCTCTCCGAAATGAGGAGCGAGCTCTTTCTTCCCCTTCAGTGCCGGCATGGCTTTCTCCATAAACTCTTCACTGTATTTTGGCTGCTTATACATCTTGAAGTGTACTAAAGGAGCCATCTTAATAGTTTCTGCGCTACCACACTGCCCACAGGCAACAGAGTCAGGGATGTTGTAACGGTCTTTAATCAATCGTTCCGTGACTTCACCGCAGTTGTAGCACCCGTAGTCATGTAGTGGCATGATAATATCACCCGTATTTGGACATGATTATGTATCGATTACACCATGTGCTTGGTAAAAGTGTCAAGAAATCAGGCTATTCTGGAGTAGGATTCCCGTTTGGCGGATACATTTGGTGCCATCCGGTATTCGATTGATATGCGTGTGCAATTCCGAGGATTGCATTCTCGTTGTAGCACCGTCCCATAAACTGGATTCCTGTAGGTAGTCCATATTTCCCGAAACCATTCGGAACTGATATCGCGGGGAGTCCACTGATATTGCCGATAGCCCCCATAACGTCCGATGCTTTGCCTCTGATAATGCTAGTAAATTCCCCTTCTACCTTTGCAGCCACCGTGGGTCGGGTTGGAGCAACCAACGCATCATACTTGGAAAGAATTTGATCAGCTTCATTTGCGATAATGTCTCTGATTCTCAATGCTTTGATATAGTCTTTGGCGAGCACCATGGACGGGGCTAACCCTCCATATCGGTCTTCGCGCGCAGTCAATTCTCTGGCACCGCCACTGTTAATGAAGTCTTCAAGAGCACTTCCCATCTCGGCAAACAGAATTGTCCTCGTCGCTGCCTCGTACGGCAAGTCGGGTACCGTAATCTCCTCGATGTCAGCGACGGTCATTAAAGAGGATAGTGCTTCTTCGAAGTTGCTTTTCACTTCATTTTCGCAGTTCGAGGCGATATCACGTATAACACCAATCCTGAATCGGTGATCGCCGCGATAGGGTTGGTAACGGAATCCACGTTTTGTTGTCGAGGGGTCCAAAGAATCGTAACCTGACATCGCCTCGAGTAATACACCACAGTCGTCTGCGGTGTGGCAGAGTGGTCCTATTTTGTCGAGGCTCCAACTTAAAGTCATTGCTCCGTGGCGGCTTATTCTACCGAAAGTCGGCCTCAGGCCGGTTATGCCGCAGTTGTTTGCAGGCGTGAGAATTGATCCCCAGGTTTCTGATCCTATCGCGAAAGGAACAAGGCCAGCGGCAACAGCAGATCCCGAACCGCTTGAAGACCCTCCACTCCATGCCGCGATATCTCCCCATGGTGTGATTCCAGGGCCGGTGAAACTGGCTTCCGGATTGCGGTAACCGAATCCGCCCGCCAATTCAACCATCGCGAGTTTTGCCGCCAGGGTAGCACCATGAGCTTGGAGTTTCTTGATTATCGTGGCGTCGTAATCAAACATTTGGTTTCGCAATGGTGAGGCCCCCCATGTGGTAGGAATGCCACCAGCCGTCGCGAGGAGATCTTTAGCCCCGTACGGAATCCCATGCAGAATACTCCGGTATTCTCCACGTTTGGCTTCTTGTTCCAACGTGGCTGCCTGTTCTAGAGCTAGTTCTTTTGTGAGTGTGACGATGGCATTATAGCGTGGCCCTATCGTCTCGAGACGGCTTAGAAAGAAAGTCGCGAGTTCCAGTGGAGAGACTTCCTTGGAGCGAATCAGTCCCGAGAGTTGACGAATGGTCGCAAAGCTGAGAGGAAGTGTCATTCCCGAGCCTCATCTGATATGTGTGGTGCGAATAATGATGGTGGGGTTCCGGATTTGTCCAGTTGGAATGAAGATAAAGCATCCTCAAGCTCAACAATCCCTGCAAGCCCATTTTTGATATCTTGGATTTCTCCTTTCTGGATTTGATGTCCATACTTGTCTTCAATAATTTGCCACATTCCCTCGATCCTATTCATGCTCATCGGGTTCTCCCTCGGATAAATTCAGCTGAAGCTGTTTTTGCGGTAATGGTAAAACAACGGTACTGTCTCCAAGGAACAGGGGTTTGTTTGCTAAGACGCGTTCATAGAGTTTAGACGTAAGCTTGAGATCAACCTTATTGTATTCAATTAGGAGTTCTGGGTTTTCTGCCCACACTTGGCGATTACGTCTGTGATCCCATGGTATTTTTCTTTCGCCGAAGCTGTAATAGCAAACTTTGTCCAGACTGATCCGTCGTCCAGCTTTATTGTAGATTTCCCGTAATAAATCGTAGTGATCGTGGATTTTCAAGGGTCGGTTCAGGACCTTCGCGAAGTAGCGTTTGAGGATTGGAAGGTCGAAACTTGTGCCGTTGTACGTCACAATCGTACCCTTGTACGCGTCTAAACTGTCGGCTAGGCTTGCGAGACTTTCAGTGGTCGAGGTGTACACCTGAGAGCCGCTTCCATAATCTAGCCCCGTCATCAATAAGTCAAAGCCGTCTGGGAACGAACTCCAGACCCCTCCGGCAGTCTCTATATCCAATGCCCAAAATTCAGTCGTCGCCACAGCCTGAGAATACCATACATTAGGTTTGTCAGGTGCTTGTCTCAACGTAACTCTCGTATCCGGTCTGCGACTCGCGAAACACCTAGGAGAAGGGCGCTTTGGCGTAGTGTGACTTTGTGCAGTTCCGCGTAATTGAGCACTTGCCTGAAAGCTTCTGAAAGGGTCCGTTGCAATTCTCGTGAAACCCTGGATTCAATCCAAGTCTCACTACTCCTGTTTTGCAACCACTCAAAGTAAGAAACGATGACACCGCCTGCGTTAGCGAGGATATCTGGAATGACAAGGATGCCCCGATCGTTAAGGATTTGGTCTCCTTCAAGAGTGGTAGGGCCATTGGCTCCCTCAGCGATGATCGCGGCATTGACGTTCAGAGCATTAGCGTCTGTGATTTGTCCTTCGAGGGCCGCTGGGATTAGAACCTCGCACGGGATTTCTAGGATCTCGGCCATCTTGAGATGCTCAGCGTCCCCCGCGTAGTCACGGAGGTGTCCGCTTTCTCGTTTAAACGCTATCAGTTTGCTTAGATCCAGCCCCCGCGGGTTCCAAAGTGCTCCAGATGAATCGGAGACTGCTATGATTTTGGAGCCAAGGTCTCGCATCAGATGTGCCGAATGTACGCCAACGTTGCCAAAGCCTTGAATCACTACTCTCGAACCCTTTGTTGGAATAGAAAGTTTGTCCAGCGCTTGTTTAGCGACAATCGAGACGCCTCTGCCAGTAGCCTCTTCTCGACCAATAATTCCCCCAAAGTTCAAGGGCTTTCCTGTAACAACGGCGGGGCGATAATTTCCTTGCAGATTAGAGAGCTCGTCCGCCATCCATGACATCGTGGTTTCATTGGTTCCAACATCTGGTGCAGGGATGTCCCGATCCTCACCAAGAATGTCTGCTAATTCTCTGGCGAAACGACGAGTAATCCGTTCTAATTCGGGTGTGGTTAAGTCTCTTGGGTTGACACACAGGCCCCCTTTTCCACCACCGTAAGGAATCCCGACGACCGCGCATTTCCACGTCATCAACATAGCGAGGGTCCGTACTTCGTTTATGTCAACTTGTGGGCTGTACCGTATTCCTCCTTTGGTTGGTCCCAAGGCTGAATTGTGTTGGATGCGATATCCAGTGAAAACCTGGTGACTCCCATCGTCCATAGGCACTGGGAACGTCACACTAAGTTCCTTTTCCGCCGATTTCAAGAGGGATAGGATGTCCGGATCCAGCTTGAGCCGCTGTGCGGCAAATTCAAGCTGGGCTAGTGCGTTTTTATAAGCGGTATCCCCTGGTGAATTCCCGAATGATTCTTGCATCACAGCGCTCCTCTTTGTACGCGGATTGCTTGATTCCTTCGGCGCGATGGGCGGAGAAAACGGGTGGTGGATGAATGTATCGCGCTACTGCACTATAGCAATCTCGGGCCTGAAGTGCCATTGACGCATGCAAGGTTGTTACGCGTCGCCTATAATCGTGGTGTTGGAGTAGCATAAACTCGGGGGTAAAGTGTATGACTTCTTCGATCGACCTTAACTGCGACATGGGTGAGAGTTTTGGATTGTATACTTTGGGCTCGGACGCGGAGGTTGCAAAACATATCACTTCTGCGAACATAGCTTGTGGTTTCCATGCAGGCGATCCAGCGTGGATGAGGAAAACGGTCCAGCTAGCTGAGGAGCATTCAATAGGTGTTGGTGCTCACCCGAGCTTTCCGGATTTATCTGGGTTCGGTAGACGCCCCATGTCTCTTTCACCCCAAGAAGTTAAGGACTGTATCGTGTACCAGATGGGAGCGCTTACTGCCTTTACAAAGGGTAAGCGTCTTCAGCATATGAAAGTTCATGGAGCAATGTACAACATGGCCGCTGGTGGGGGCGATCTTGCCAAAGCAATTTGTGATGCAGTCCTCGAGGTAGATTCTAACGTAATCTTAGTGGTGTTAGCTGGAAGCCACTGGGGTGAGATTGCGCGCCGTATGGGTTTGAGAGTTGCTGAAGAGGCATTTACTGATCGCGCAGTGAATCCTGACGGTACTCTCGTTGATAGAAAGCTACCCGGTGCTGTTCTGACAGATGTTGAGGTTATTAAGGAGCGCGTTGTCGGTATGGCTAGAGATCACCGCATTATCGCGACGAACGGCGCGGAGTTGGAAGTGCAGCCAGATACGCTTTGTCTGCATGGTGATACACCAGGTGCAGTGGAGATGGCCGCTGCAATCCATTCGGCCTTAGTTTCCGTGGGCGTTACATTGCTTCCATTGGCGGAAGCCATTCACGGGGGGTCGGATTAATGGCAGAACTGTTTTCAAATGGGATTCTTCACCCTGCTGGAGAGAGGGCCGCCACGTTCGAGGTAGGACGAGGCATAGATCCTGGAATACACCAACATGTGCGCTCCGTCCAGTTGGGCTTGGAGAAACGATCTGTTCGAGGCATTAACGAGATATTACCGACCTATTGCACCCTGTTTATCGAGTATGACCCGATGTTACTGTCATTTTCTACTCTCGAGATGGTGTTGCGTGATGTCGAATCTGGACTGGAAGGGGTGTTAGAGGTCCCGAAGCGGATCGTAGAAATCCCGACCTGTTATGGCGGGGAACATGGTCCCGATCTGGAGTTTGTAGCAGAGAATGCTGGGCTGGGAATTGCTGAGGTCATCGCGCTGCATGCTGGGACTGATTACCTGGTGTATATGATGGGCTTCACGCCGGGGTTTACATACCTAGGTGGGCTCAACGAGTCTATTGCAACTCCACGATTGGAGACGCCTCGAGTGATAATACCGGCGGGTTCAGTGGGGATAGCGGGAAGTCAAACAGGAATATATCCATCAGACGGACCAGGGGGTTGGCGGTTGATTGGTAAAACGCCGGTTTCTTTGTTTGATCCCGCCAAAAGGCCTCCGACTCTCTTGGAGCCTGGACACTACCTACGGTTTATCCCGATCTCTATAGAGGAGTATGCCGCAATTTCAGATGATATCAAGCAAGGAAGGTACAAAGTTACTGAGCTTTCTGCTTAGGAGGTATGTTTGTTAGTCCTCGAGGCCATTGACGGTGGTTTTCTTAGTACAATTCAGGATCATGGTCGCAAAGGATATCTGCGTTATGGCGTGCCGCATTCCGGTGCCATTGACCCCTTTGCTCATCGCGTCAGCAACATTCTTCTAGGGAATCCCAGTGACAGTGCAACTATCGAGGTGACGTTACCAGGGGCTCGATTTAAGGTCCTTACCGATACAGTTGTGGCAGTTACCGGCGCCGACTTAGGTTGCGAACTCAACAATGTTCGTATGGAACCTTGGCAACCGTTTCCTGTACCTGCCGGTGGGATACTAAGCTTTACTAGCAGTCATTCAGGTATGCGCAGTTATATTGCTATCGTTGGAGGGTTTGAAGCTCCTTTGGTTCTTGGCAGTCGCGCTACTTATACACGTGCAAAATTAGGGGGGCTGTCTGGTCGGAAGCTGTATATGGGAGATCGTCTCAGTTCACGAATGACAGAAATGCCGGAAAACATTTTGGCTTTTAGATGTCCTCCTGAACTGATCCCACATCAGAGTTCTCACCTTGAGTTGCGTGTAGTGCTAGGGCCACAGGATGCGTATTTTACTTCAGATGGTGTTGAAACATTCCTTAACTCATCGTATAACATCACTGATCACGCTGACCGAACTGGGTACCGACTCAGTGGTCCACCAATCGCGCATAAAGAGGGAGCCGACATCCTTTCCGACGGTAATCCGTTAGGTGCAGTCCAAATTGCCGGAGATGGGATGCCAATGGTCCTCTTGGCCGACCGAGGGACAACTGGAGGATATACGAAAATTGCAACTGTGATTGGTGTTGACGTGCCCAAGTTAGCGCAAGCTTGCCCCGGCGATCAAGTGACCTTTAGAGAAGTGGGACTCGACGAAGCCAACAGTTTGTATGCGTTGCAGGAATACGCCTTGGCGGCGATTACCCAGACTGCTTCGGTGGTTTACGGAAGGCGTCGATTGCGTATGCGAATCGGCGCGGTTGATCAGGAGGTAGTAACCTCTTTCCTTGACTTGTCAGCAGACATTAATGAAGACGACATACATCTAGCGGCGACAGCGTGGCTCGCCGAGAGGGAATAATGTGCCATTCTTTGTAACACTGCTGAACGATCAAACATTACCGACCTTAATTTTGAGATTGCCACTTCTGGGAAGGTTTGATTATGGTGAGTAAACCAGATGGTAATTGGCCACAGATTACCGTCATTGGAATTTGTGGTATTCCGGAGGTTCAGGAAAATGATGACTTAACGGCGATCATTTTGAAGGCGATCAGTAATCAGGGAGTTCTTCTGGAACGAGGCGATATTGTAGTAGTAACACAAAAGATTATCTCGAAAGCTGAAGGTCGCACCGTTGATCTCATCGACATAGAACCGTCCCCGTTTGCTTTAACCATCGGAAGAAACACAGGTTCTGATCCTCGGCATATCGAGATCGTTTTACGTGAAAGCCGAAGAATAGTTCGAATGGACAGAGGGATCATTATCGCTGAGACCTTTCACGGATTCATCTGCGCGAACGCTGGGGTTGATGCATCGAATGTGCCAGGAGAGTCTTGCGTCACTCTCTTGCCACATGATTCTGATAAATCAGCCGATGAAATCAGGGAGAAATTGGAAAAGCACACGGGATTTCCAGTTTCTGTAATTGTTTCGGACACCTTTGGGCGCCCGTGGCGAGAAGGAACTACAAATGTTGCGATAGGGGTATCCGGGATTTCTCCGTTGAAAGATTACAGAGGAACAGAAGACGAGCACGGATACGAACTCAAGGTTTCAGTCGCTGCTTGGGCTGATGAGATTGCAGGGTGTGCGGATCTTGTTTTGGGTAAGACAGACGGCATCCCTGTTGCACTCGTGCGAGGCATTGATTACACCCCATGTATGGCTTCCATCAGCTTGCTGCTGCGGCCTCCTGAGATAGATATGTTTCGCTAGCCAGAATAGTTCCTGTTGTCAGTTTGCTGATAGTTACTGACTATGCTCTTAGACTGGCCAAACCTCTCGATTCCATGCCATCTCCCAGAACAGGTACTCGTAACGGCTACTCGTGAGAAATGCCGTTTCGGCTAGCTCAAGCTCTCGCCGCGGCAAGCCATCTGTGCTCTTATCCGTCAGATGCTTGCACCACTCAACTAATTCTCCGAATTCGGGGTCACTATACATTTCGATCCATTGTGCGTAGCGTGGTTCACTCGGTAATCCTTTGGACAACAGACGCGCTGCAAGTTCGTGGAACCCCCACATGCAAGGGAGTAACGCCGCTACCAATTCGGCGTAGCTTCCTAAGGAAGCCGTGCGTAGTAGAAAGTCAGTATATCCCTGACAGGTAGGAGACTTAGTTTCCTGCTCCAACTCTAATGAGCTGATGCCAAATTCTTTTGCGTAAGATAAGTGGAGTTCTATTTCTTTGGTGATTGTCGTCTGTGCGAGGTTTGTATAACGGATCATGTCGGCTAACTCTGGGCACCTAGAGGCTGCGATTGTGAATAGGCGCGTATAGTCGATCAGGAAAAGGTAGTCTTGACGGACCCAATGTTTGAAGCGTCCTACATCCAGGTCACCGGATCCAATGCCTTGAATGAATGGATGAGCAAACTGAGCATTCCAGATGGGTTGTCCTAACATGTGCAGGTGATCGCTGAAACGGTCTTGCATTCTGTACCTCTTCACCAAGTTTCAAGCTATCGAATCGAATTGTAAAGACACTTCTTGGTGTTCTGCTTCGGAGAACCCAAGCTCTAAGATCCGCTCTGTCGTAGCGTTTGCCTGAGCCCATCGGGCGACTTGCCACCCGACAATCCATAGGATATCTTCCCCCGCCGTTACTAACGGAATTCGGTCGCGCCAACTTTTTGGTATATGGTGGTTTACCAAGATATCTTGGAGCTTCTTCCCGAAGGGGGCCGACCGCTTCTTGCTCGGGCGTGTACCGCTGAGAGAGCGAGAATTTGAGAACCGATCCCCATAGCCCCAAGTCCGGACGCTCAACTGTGAACCGACCAGATTTTGGTCAAAGTATGCGGTTAGGCGGTTTTTAGAAGACGTCTTATTGGAAGTTACAAACCGCGCGTTCACGATCCATCCGTCCAAGTCAGTACGTCCAGGGACGATTAAGTCGTACTTCGTTGCGAGAGCAGGAAGCGGGCAAGGAAAGGGGACATTTTTGGACAGCCAGGCCGTACGACGCTGGTATTCAATAGTAAGTTTTCCCGGAAGAGATACGCGTGTGCCGGCGTGGCTTGTGATTTTCTCAGCCATTCCCTCTATGTGGACCTGTTCTAAGCCGATCTCGGTTCCTTGTACAGAAATGAACGCCCTACGCAGTAGGTTTCGGATAAGCGCAGGGTGTGTTGAGGCTAGGATCGAGGTATCGATCAGAACGCCATCGGGTCTCACGATTACCGCCTTTTCCCACATTGCGTCGGTTTGGAGATCGATATAATCCATGTCGATGGAAACCCCATAGGCTAAGCGGCGTAATGCGGAACTGATCTTCGGGTTAAGAGTAGACAGTTTTGGGATAATTTCTAAACGAAGGCGGTTTCTAGGGATCGCCGTATCAGAGTTCGTTGGGTCTGTAATCGGTGGGGTACCGGATTGCTTGCAATAGGCGATGGTTTCCTTGTGTGTGACGTTAAGTAGTGGCCGGAGTAAGGTCAGAGTCGTCCCGTCATGCACAAATTTCCGATTTGTCGCCATACCTGCTAGTCCCCTTGTTGCAGAGCCACGAACTAAATGAAGTAGAACTGTCTCAGCTTGGTCATCAGCTGTATGTCCGATGACAATCGAAGTTGTACCGGATTTCTGCGCGATGCGCGCCAAAAATGCGTAGCGTAGCTCTCGAGCTGCCGCTTCGGGTGAAAGATTACTCAGTCGCTTGTAGTCTGCATCTGTCGCGGTTCCAATGGTAGACGGTATTCCGATTTTTCGGGTAAGTTGGGTGACGAATTCAGCGTCATCACTAGAATTGGATCTGAGGTTGTGATTATAGTGAGCTACATGTAGGTTAATTCCCAGTCGACTCCGGAGGGCCACGAGTCCTAGGAGGAGCGCCACTGAATCCGGCCCTCCGGATACTGCCACCACGTATAGATTAGATCTAGGGACTTCTGTTTTGCGATAGGCTGTAATCGTCTCTACAATGTTGGCTTCTATCGATCCGCCTAAACGGAAACCACTGTCCAACTCTTCACTCCTCTCGTTGGAAACGCGACTGGCCCCGCGGCACATTACAGTAGCGCCGCGGGGCCAGTGAGGCCATCAGGCCGCTCTCCTCGCGTACTCGTTGAGTGGACACGTCCAATTCGCAAATACGATATCATATGGTGATTCTCTAGGCAAACTTATACAGGCCGCTTTGCACTCGGATCGATAAATACTACAATGCGGTACAGTTACTTGCCACTACGGAGCGTTTCTTGGTTTTTCCGCTGTTCTTTCTGTGGGAGTCTTATGAAATCTCGCAACGGTGCCGACATTTTGATAGAGGCCCTAATTGCAAACGGGGTTGATACTATTTTTGGACTTCCAGGCGTTCAAATCATGCCTATTTTTGATGCCTTGGCCAAGACCCCTGAGATTCGGCTGATTACAGTTCGCCATGAACAAGCGGCCGCATACATGGCTGATGGCTATGCCAGATCCTCCGGAAAACCCGGTGTTGCGCTAGTTGTCCCCGGACCTGGAGCGTTAAACGCGACGGCAGCCATTGGTACCGCCTATTCAGCATCGTCTCCGGTGCTCCTCATTTCTGGGCAGATTTGGCTTAAAGACATAGGACGGCATCATGGCGCTTTGCATCAAATTAATGACCAATTGGACGTGTTTAAGCCAATTACCAAGTGGGCTGAAAGAATAACCAAGGTTCAGGATATCCCTGAAGTTGTCGCACGCGCCTTTCGCGAACTTTTAACTGGACGACCTCGTCCGGTCGAAATTGAACTCCCTCCGGACGTACTGGCCGACGATTCTGATGTAGTAATTCAAACCGCGCAATTAGATGGTGCCGGGTTTCCCGAAGAAGCAGTGTTCGCTGAAGCTCTTCTGGCACTCTGTAACGCCAAGAAGATATTGATTCTCGCAGGAGACGGAGCTCAATCAGGCGATAGTAGTCAACAACTGCGTGGATTAGCAGAGTTATTAGATGCGCCAGTTATCACTACGCCAGAAGGGAAAGGTGTAATCCCCGAAGATCACCCTCTGGCTTTAGGAGCTGCATACTATGGGTTTGGAGTCGCTCGAGCATTGATCCCTAAGGCTGATCTTATACTTACTGTTGGTGCCCGAGCTAATCGTGATATGTCCGGTATCCCAGAATTCGGAGCGGGACAATTATCGGTTCAGATCGACGTTGATCCCACTGAAGTTCAATTGACTTCCCCAACTGCTACGGCGTTAATTGGAGATGTCGCAAAAATATTACGAGAACTGACAAGTCGTCTTCGTGGATCTCGCCTATCGACGACAGGTTGGGAGCTTGCAGAATTGGATGATGCTCGGAACTGGTCTGACTGGAATATTGGTAAGGTCACAACGTATCAAAAGCCTGTTATCGATACTCTTCGCGATGTCCTCCCCCGCGACTCAATAGTTATTGCTGGAGTGACCAACCCAGCTTATTGGGCACACCTCACGTTTCCAAGTTACGCTTCTGGGACGTATCTCACATCCGCATATTTTGCTACGCTTGGGTTCGCATTCCCAACAGCACTAGGTGCGAAAGTTGCTAATCCGGATTCTCCTGTGGTTGCTCTCACTGGCGATGGAGGATTCCTCTACAATCTTAGTGAGTTGGCCACAGCTGCCCAGCACGGGATCAATATAGTTATAGTGCTGTTTAATGATGGTGCCTTCGGCGCCAGCCTCAATGACCAGCAAACCCAATATCAAGGGAGGGTGTTGGGGACCGAGATCCGCAACCCTGACTTTATGGCATTGGCCAAAGCCTTCGGAATCGTGGGTATGCGTACGAACTTAGAAGAATTTGGAGAGACGCTACGCTACGCCTTGACCATCAAATCGACGGTGCTGTTAGAACTCCCGATTCAGACGGCTGTACCGCCATTTCAGGCTTCAGCTTAGGCAAGACTTTTTAATTAAATTGTCAACTGTTGTCCAAACTATTTCAGAAATAGCTTTCTTGCTGTCGCGCGCGTTAATGGTCAGCCATCGGTGAGGCTCAAGCCTCGCTAGTTCAAGAAAGCCATCTCGGATGCGTTGAATCATATAAGAATTTCCCGGTGCGCCCGATTCTCGTTCTATACGATCGTGTCTCGAGGTCGCTCGTCGTTTCAGACTTTGTTCCGGAGGCATGTCCAACAATATCGTTAGGTCTGGGAGGACTTTAATTGTCGCGATGTCATTCATCCATTGGATCTGATCGATTGGAATACCTCGTCCATAACCTTGATAGGCTACCGTGGAATCACAATAACGATCACAGATGACGATCATGCCTTGTTTTAGGGCAGGAATGACACGCTCTTGGACCAATTGTGTACGCGCTGCTAAGAACAAATGTAACTCTGCTTGTGCGTTCATGTCGTATCGAAAGTATTTCAATAAACGACGGAGTCGGTTCCCTAGGATCGTAGAACCTGGCTCGGCCAATAGGAGTACCGGGAACCCTGCCCTACGAAGACGATTCTTGAGAAGGACGGCTTGTGTAGATTTCCCAACGCCGTCGACACCTTCCAGAGTGATAAACAACCCGGAGGCCTCATTCTCTGTAGGAGGCATGTCGCCCATCATAGGAGTTCGTTTGGGACTAGCAAGGCCAATTTTCGTTCAAGCTTACGACTTCTAATGCAGAGTCATTTTCGATTCGCCAGAGACGGGGTTTGACGGCCCCACGATCTGAATCTGGTCCCCAAGGGTCATAGTCTGCGCTTAGAGCAACCTCCCACGTGCCGCTCCCGAAGTATTTGGTGAGCCAACCAGGTTCGTTTGCTCGAGCCTTACAGAACGCGAGTTTGTGATTCGCTAGGTACTCTTGGACTGCTTCGATGGCTTGATCGCCGCTAATAGCCGCCCCCTCTGGGGCTGTTTCGGCCAACGCCTTTGATTGATCGCGTACAGCCGTCAGTTGTGGGCTAGCAACGCTGGTGAATTGCCCTGTATTGTCTACGGTCGACCGATCGCTTCCGGCAGCTGAGTCTGTGGCACTTGTTGCACTATCTGACGCTGCTCCAGGGTCGCCTCCACAACTCGCGATTAAGATAGAGATAGTGAGGAGGGTTAAAGTCATTAATTTAAATCTATTTGGACCCATTGTTGTCTCCTTATTTTCTGGAAGAGTACTTGTGTTGTAGATTTGGGCGCACCTTGATTATACGTGTGGAATACTATCCTGCAAGACCTATTCTTTCCAACGACTAAAGTTATCCCCAATTGATGGTTGGCGGCTAGACTTCTAACTTTATCTACGGAAGATTATTACTCTCCGCTTCCGATCTTTTCCGGTGCTTGCGGATGCGAGGTTATACCGTTCCGCGAGAATATGTTGTAGTCGGCGTATGTAAGCAGTCTGTGGGCTTAACTCAACCGACCCTTCACCGTCCATTAATTGTTGAACAGCGTCCTCCGCTTCTTGAAGCCCGTCTTCTGGACTACTGTCCTCCGAGTCTCGCCAACTTATACTGATGTTCTTGAGGAATTGCTCGATTTGTACAGGTGTGTTTCTTCGTAATACATGGATAGGCCGATTGTGTTCCTCAGCGAAACGTAGCGGGGCTGACTTGTTTCGGTATTGGAGCTTGGTTGTAAGGACGACATCAGAAGCTTCAACGCTCGTGGTCACTACTGCTCCAATCCCAAGTTTGTCGATGAAATCGTGAAGCCTGTCTTTGCTGACACCATAAGAGAAGATTCTAGTTGGTTTGGGAGGTCCATTGCTTTGAGTTAGGGGCAATTGGTTTGGCGTTGGAAAGTTTACAGCGATTCCCCCCGTTCCGTTTGTGTGTTTTGTCCTTTGGGTGTTGGATTGAAATGGTTGAGGTGTGTAGCTAGGGAGCTGTTCAGGCGTATGACGTAATGTGATTGGAGAGCCCGTCGCTTTGTGGACTTCAGCATCCTTATCGATCCATCGTCGTTCGGGGGTGACAGAAAAGCCCCTGAGGAGAGCGTCAACTTCTACCGCAGTGTTAGCATGTATCGCTACCTGATCCCATCCCTGAATCTCGACGACACTGCTAAAGGTAGGGGGTGCCTTCCTTTCCAGAACACTCTTCTGTGTCCCTCTGCGACGTGCCTCGTCGTCTCCGAGAGTTACGGTGTGGATTCCGCCAATCAGGTCGCATAGCGTCGGGTTAAGCACGAGGTTGTCCAAGGTGTTGCCATGTGCAGTCGCAATCAGTTGGACGCCTCTCTCAGCAATTGTTCTTGCAGCGGTTGTTTCGAGTTCGGTGCCCATCTCGTCGATTATGATCACTTCTGGCATGTGATTCTCGACCGCTTCAATCATGATTCCATGTTGCAGTGTGGGAGTCGGAACTTGCATACGACGCGCATCGCCAATCCCTGGGTGGGGGATGTCTCCGTCTCCGGCGATCTCATTTGAGGTGTCGACAACGACGACTCTTCTATGTGAATCGTCTGCAAGAACACGTGCAATCTCTCGTAACATCGTTGTCTTGCCAACTCCGGGCCCCCCCAGCAGAAGGATGCTTTGATCTGAGAAGACCAAATCTTCAATGATCTTGATAGTCCCAAATACCGCGCGCCCAACGCGGCAAGTGAGGCCGACGATCTTCCCGCTCCGGTTGCGAAGGCAAGAGATTCGATGCAATGTTCGCTCGATTCCGGCACGGTTATCGTCGCCGAATGTGCCTATCTGGCCGGTGACGCTAGCGATGTCTTCACTGGTGACTTCTGTCTGACTCGGCCTGAATTCTCCATTACGGAATCTTGCTATCGCTGGGCGGCCGAGATCTAGGACAATCTCCAGTAGTTCCGGTAGTTGTGGGTGCTCGTCTAATCCTTTTCGGATGTCAGCAGGCAAGATATCTAACAAGGATGTGAGATCGTTGACTATGACTTTCCCAAGCGTCACCGGTATAGCCCTCCGCAATACGTAGTTATGTCAATTCCCAAGGTCGAGCAACTATTCTTTCAGCGAGTTTCACCACGTTTCATCCCGAGGTCGTTAATGAAGTACTCATGGAATCGGGAATCATGTGTGAGTTCCGGATGAAATGCTGTGACCAAAATATTCCCTTCACGCACAGCGACAGGCGTGCCGTCCTCAAGTTGAGCTAGTGTCTTGCACCTTGGTCCCAAGTGGGTGATCGCGGGTGCTCTGATAAATACGGCGTGAAAAGGCGCTTCGCCCAAAATAGGTACAGAAAGATCTGTTTCAAAGCTGTCAAGCTGGCTTCCATAGGCGTTCCGGGAAACCGCCATGTTTAGAATTCCTAGCGGTTTTGGGTGGCCTTCTCGAACCTCTTTAGCCAACATGATCAAGCCAGCACAGGTTCCCCAAACAGGTATGCCTGAAGAGATTGTTTTTGACAACGGAGCGCGTAACCCTTGTGCGTCAATCAGTCTCTCCATACTAGTGCTTTCGCCGCCGGGGAGAATTAAGCCATCTAGATTGTCGAGCTCTTCGGGGGTTCGGACCTGGATTGTATCGACACCGAGTGTTTCGAGGATGAGTTGGTGTTCCCAAAAGTCACCCTGCAATGCAAGCACGCCGATCTTGAGGTTGAGGATGCGACGATTAGCGAACGTTGGATTACGCCACGAGATTGGGGTGGGGTTCCACCTTGAATTTTCACTCGTAACCACGTAGATACCTTCTCAGTGATCCCTGATTCTACCAGCCACGAACCGCCAAGAGCTCCTCTGGCTTCAACGTTCGAACATCGATCCCGGGCATCGGCTCTCCAAGACCTTTGGACAACTCGGCTACGCGATCCCAGTCTTGATAGTGTGTGACTGCTTGAACAATCGCATAGCCGCGTGCGGCTGGATCATCGGATTTAAATATTCCCGAACCTACAAAGACTCCGTCACACCCGAGCCACATCATCAACGCGGCATCCGCTGGAGTCGCTAAGCCACCGGCCGCGAAATTCACAACCGGCAACCTGCCTAGTCGCTGAACTTCCTGAACTAATTCTAGAGGGGCGCCTAAAGTTTTGGCTTCTAGTGCTAACTCCTCGTTAGGCATGTTTTGGATGCGTCGGATATTGGCGGATACGGTTCTCATGTGGCGCACTGCCTCTACGACGTTTCCAGTTCCCGCTTCTCCTTTGGTGCGAATCATAGCGGCGCCTTCCGCGATTCTCCTCAGTGCTTCGCCGAGATCTCGGCATCCGCATACGAACGGCACTGAAAAATCCTTTTTCCATACATGATGACTTTCATCAGCTGGGGTCAATACCTCTGATTCGTCAATATAGTCAACTTTGATTGCTTCAAGAATTTTGGCTTCTGCGTAATGGCCGATGCGGCATTTGGCCATTACGGGAATGCTTACTGCTTCCTTTATTGCCATGATCATTGCAGGATCCGACATACGGGCTACGCCTCCTGCTGAACGTATGTCGGATGGGACACGCTCCAATGCCATAACCGCACAGGCGCCGGCTTCCTCGGCGATCTTAGCTTGGTCGGGAGTCACGACATCCATGATCACCCCGCCCTTTAGCATTTGTGCAAGTCCGACTTTTACCGTCCATGTGGCATGGCCGTTTTCAGATGAATTTGAAGTCATGTAATTGCCTCCAGTTAGCGTTAGTGCCCCAAAAATCACAAGTGCTCTTGCTATTATACTTCCCGCGTTCCGAGCCTCGCAACGGATACCAAAATTGATGTGAGGAATTAACGGCGCATAGCATGCCAACAAGTTGCTCGCATATGGAAATTTCGGGAAGCGAAGGAGCTATGCATAGCCGTTCAGAAAAGATGATTGTGGTACAGTATCGTGGTGTTACTGATTGATTCTCACACTCATATTTTCCCGCCGCACTTCGGAGCCAAGCGTTGGGAGTTGTTAGACCAGGATCAGACGTTCGCCAGCCTCTATTCTCACCCCGAGAAGCTCTTGGCTTCTGCTATTGACCTTGTATCCGAAATGGATCTGTCTGGCATCGATATATCCGTTGCTGCTGGCATCGGATGGACCGACTTTAGACTAGCTCGACAGGCCAACGATTATGTAATTGCTTCCGTGCGCCAGCATCCGGACCGATTGATAGGATTATGTGCGATTAATCCACTTTGGGGGGCTGCTGCGATCGAGGAAATTTATCGATGCGCGGATGCCGGGTTACGGGGAATTGGAGAATTGCATCCTGATAGTCAGGGGTTCCAGATCGATGATGCAGCTTTGCTTCGACCAGTGATGACAGCAGCTGCTGACTTGGGGCTTCCTGTTCTAGTCCATTCGTCAGAGCCTGTGGGGCACCTATACCCTGGTAAAGGGAAGACGCACCCCTACGCGTTGTTGGAGTTCATCAAATCTTTTCAGTCTAACGATATTATTTGTGCGCATTGGGGGGGTGGATTACCCTTCTATACTCTTATGCCTGAAGTGCGAGATGCATTTGCGAAGGTCTATTTTGACTCTGCCGCATCGCCTTTCTTATATTCCAATCAGGTCTATGAAATCGTGGATCAACTTGTAGGTACAGGAAAACTCTTGTTTGGCACGGATTTCCCTCTTTTGCGACAGAAACGCGTGCTAGAACAAATTAGAGGAGCAAATCTATCGGATGAGGCAAAGGGCCTTCTCACGGGCGGAAACGCTGCCAAGCTATTTCGATTGGAATTTACCAGTCCTGCTGTCGAGGCCTGATACTTTTAACTCCCCAAACGTGCGGGGCATACTCTTTCTGACTTGTGACGCTCAAGGTTCTTGGGTGTCCTAAGTGAAGATGCAACAACTTGGAAACGAGTTATCAAGGGCAAGAACTTTCCAGTTCGGAATCTGGTCGAAACCCCACCTGGGATCAAGCCTTGATGTAATAGGTGCAAGGCAGTGATATTTAAGCAAGAATCCTTTGTCCATAGAGTCTCAGGGCGTTATCCCAAAGGATCTTTTTCTTGGCGCTGTCGGGGATATCCTGTGCCAGGAATTCGGGTACTGCCTTGTCCGGGTCCGGTGCGTCTGAGTGTGAATAGTCGGTATTCCAGACGATATTATCTTCTCCGACAAGCATCACGGCACCTTTGAGTCCGAACTCATCCGGGTCGCAGGCGACGAACCCCTGGCGGAGGAAATACTCGCTGGGTTTGAGCGGGAGAGCGTCCGA
>CAZVDP010000014.1:0-41021 GCA_964625945.1 uncultured Dehalococcoidia bacterium
ACACCGGCTACCCGTCGATGGCTTGGTGGGCCGTTACCTCACCAACTACCTGATGGGACGCAAGCCCATCCACTGGTGGCCGAAGCCTTTCGTTACCCGCCATGAGCGGGCAATCACATGCGGTATTAGCTCGGATTTCTCCGGGTTGTCCCCCACCGTCGGGCAGGCTTCCTACGCGCTCCTCAGCCGTTTGCCGCTGTTGTTGAACCGAAGTCCACCAACCGCTCGACTTGCATGCGTTATGCAGACCGCCAGCGTTCACCCTGAGCCAGGATCAAACTCTCTAAATTTGTTACCCATTTGTTTTGTTACGTTGTTACGTGTGGTCCCTATTTATCGGACCTTCTTCCCACGCTCTAGCTGTTAAGGTGCAATGACGCGCACAAACGTCGCCGTCTGTGAGCGCTCGGATATGCTCCCATTTTCTCCGTGGTTTGTCAAGAGTAGATCATGCTTGCAATCAGGCTCTTGTTGCTGTAAAAAAATATAGTTGTGAAAAGACGGATTGATCAACTTATGGTGGACCAAGGAGCTGCTCCCAGTCGAGAGAAAGCTCGAGCACTCTTAATGGCTGGTGCTGTATTGGTCGATGAAGTCGCTGTGGTGAAACCAGGGGCATTAGTACACGAGCACGCGACCATCAGGCTAAAAGCTAAACCAATGTATGTAAGTCGGGGAGGACTGAAGCTTGCAGGTGCGTTGAAAAGCTTTCAGGTGGATGTGAGGGATTTGGTAGCTCTCGATGTTGGAGCTTCGACTGGTGGGTTTACGGATTGTCTGATCCAGGATGGAGTGCGTCGAGTCTATGCGTTGGATGTTGGCTACGGGCAACTTGCTCAGAGGATTCGTTCCGACGAGCGTGTTGTCGTGCTTGAACGGGTTAACGCGAGGCACCCGTTCGACCTCCCTGAATTTGTGGACATAGTCACCATCGATGTTTCGTTTATATCACTGACAAAAATTATCCCATCAGTGAAACGGAAACTTAGCCCCGCGGGCCGTATTATAGCGCTGGTGAAACCTCAGTTTGAAGCAGGACGGAAAGACGTCGGGCGAAAAGGGATCATACGGGACCCTGGGATCCATAGCCGCGTACTTGGAGACATGGTACTGTGGGCTGTTAAGAACAAGTTGCGGGTGCGCGGCTTGATTGCGTCTCCGATTCTTGGCAGTGAAGGAAATAGAGAGTTTTTCTTGCTCCTCCATGCAATGGGATAAAAGAGCAGGAATAGGGAGAGATGGTTAATGTGGCGGATCTGATCAAACCCTTAAAGAGCTTGCTATTCGTGCCGGGGAATCGGCATGCGATGTTAGAAAAGGCATCAACGTATGGTGCTGACGCGTTGATACCTGACATGGAGGATTCAGTACCTCCTTCGAGTAAGGGCGACGCGCGGGGTTTGATATCTTCAATGCTTCCTCAGTTAGCCCTAGAAGCAGCTGCCGTCATTCCCCGGGTGAATACTCTCACCTCAGGGCTCATGCAAAGCGATCTACTTGCGGTTGTCGGCCCATACATTGACGGTGTCACGGTTGGGAAAGTTGAGTCAAGGGAAGAAGTCCTAGAGATCTGCTCTATTCTAGCGACCACGGAGCGTCATCTTGGAAGGCCTGAGGGTATCACTCGGCTTATTCCTTGGATCGAAACGGCCCGGGGAGTCGCCAATGTTCTAGAGATTTGTATGTCATCCCCGCGTATCTGTGCTCTGGCGTTCGGAGCCGACGATTACGCGCTCGACATGGGTATCACTAGAAGTGACGAAGGTTCAGAACTTGTTTATGCTAGAAGTGTGATAGGGATAGCCGCGCGCGTTGGTGAGGCCATGGCGCTTGATACCCCATACACGCATTACCGGGATCACCATGGCTTGGTTCACGAGATCACTGTAGCCCGCCAATATGGATTTAATGGTAAGTTCGCAATTCATCCCAGCCAGGTTGAACCGATCAAAGAAGGTTTCCGCCCGTCCAGAGAGGAAATGGAATCCGCTCGACGGGTAGTGGAGATATATGAACAATCTGAGGTTCTTGGTTATGGAACGGCGTCTTTGGATGGGGCTATGATAGACCGTCCTGTCGTGGAACGCGCGAGAAGATTGCTTATCCTGGCAGAAGGCCTTGAAAGAGACGATCTGGATGAGTGATCTAATCCGTCTCGACGGTATGGAGTTCTACGCATTCCATGGCGTATCGAGTCGAGAGAAAAGGATTGGCCGGACATTTACGGTTGACCTCGAGATTGCTGCTGACCTCAGCTTGCCAGGCCTAACTGACAAGCTTTCTGACACCATCAACTACAGTGACATTTACTTGTGTGTGCGTGAAGTGATGGAAGGACCCAAGCGTAATCTTCTGGAAAGTTTGGCGGCGGAGATAGCTAAAGTGGTCATAGATCGGTTCCCCGTGAATTCAGCGCGGGTTTCTGTTAGGAAGCGAGGCACATCGATTACAGGGGCGTCACTCGAGGCTGCAGCCGTCGAGATATTTAGAGACCGGAAAATAGAAGGTAATGGGTAATAGCCTCTCTGCTTTGTAGATTACGTCAGATCTCCGCATTCTCTGCGACTATACAGATCCGTAATGTAGCAGATTCGACGTAGTCAAATCCGTTCGGGTGGCGTAGAATGAGCCCGCTCAGAAATTGTCTCTATAATCTGGAGGAATTCTTGGCTAAGAAGGGCTCAAAGCCTAGGGAAAATAACCCAACTCCCGTATCACGATATCCGCGCAAATCTAAGGAATTGACGGAATCCTCTTCCACGTTGCCTGATGACGCAGCTCAGAGTACTTCAGAAAAGATTGATGAACGCTCTCCGCGCCAACACAGGCGATCACCGAGAAAATTAGTGGTCCGCAAATCGCCCAAATCTAGAGAAGAAGCGCTGAAGTCCGACATAGCGGATGCGAAAGAAGACTCTGCTCCAGCGTCATCCCCTGACGCTTCCAAGATGAATGATCGGGATTTACGAGGAGCGCAGGTCTCCAGAGGTATTCGGCCACCGCGGCGGAAACAAAGACGGATCAATGGCCAAAAACTGGAACATCGGCAGGCGATTGCTGGGACCGAGCCCAGTTTGATGGAATCCTCAAAAAGCGATAAAGTCCCCTACGTTCCCAGAAAACGCAGTATTCGCGCAGTTGTGCAATCAGCCGACCCGTCTCCCGGAACGGTTATTCCCTCTTTTGTTACGGATGTGCCTCAATCGAGTGAGGAGCGTAAATTCACTAAGCTTTTAGACTTTTATGGCTTGCAGTGGACTTCTCTGAATCCTGAGCCACTAGACCAACAAAACCGTAGGAAAATATCCAGCACCGGAGGGCTAAGGTTTTATTTAGAAAACGAGGATCTGCTGATCCGAATTGGCAATTCGCATTCAGGTGCTGTTGCTCATGGCGGGAGCGTCGGACACGAACAGTTCCGTTCCGCTAGGAATCATAAGAGTTTCCAATATCGGGACTTTCGACGCATGCTCTGGAAATATGAGGGGCACTCGACGCACCAAGAGAGGATGCCAAGGATCGAATATGTTCTTGTGTCAACTGATAAGATTCGATCTCGCGTAATAGAATTGGGTAGCCAAATATCTGCTGAATATAGTGGCAGGACCCCGGTGTTTGTCGGCGTATTGAATGGTGGGCTATGCTTCCTGGCTGATTTGGTGCGGGCTATGTCACTGCCTCTCGCAATTGATTTTTTGGGGTTCTCGAAGGTTTCTCAAGGAGGGGCTTCGATCCAGACAAATAAGAGTTTGGAAACCACGCTCAAAGGTAAGGATGTAATCATAGTGGACAATCTGGCGGATACTGGTCTGACTTTAAACCATACAATGAACTATGTTTCGACTATGGAGCCTAGAAGCTTGGCTGCTTGTGTCTTAGCGCGAAATCGCGCCCACACCATTGTCGATCGTCACATACCATACTTGGGATTTGACATACGCGATGAATACACGGTTGGTTATGGTTCGGGATTCCTTGGACGATTTCGCAACCTCCCGTTTGTCGGGGTAGTTAGACCGAATTCATACCCACAATAATGGTCCCAACGTCACCTCGTGGCGGTGATTGATTCTAGATTATGAGCATCCCATCCCCTAGGCTGGCAAAACGGTACCGCTCGTCAATTGCAGAATTATACGCATCTAACACAGATTGCATCCCTGCAAATGCGCTAACAAGCATCAACAAACTGGACCGTGGTAAATGGAAATTAGTGACTAATCCGTCTGCTACCTTAAAGTTATGACCGGGCAGGATCAGGAGATCGGCCCAGCCGCTGCCCGCCTGCAACGGAGGGGAGGTGTTTCTTTCTGCTGCTATCGTTTCTACTACCCGCATGGTTGTTGTCCCGACGCAGATCACTCTCCTTCCCTCGAGCTTTGCTTGGTTGATAGTCGTGGCTGCTTTATCGGTTACCCAGTAGGCTTCTGGATCAAGGAAATGATTTCGCGGGTCTTCACTAGATACTGGTCGAAAAGTTCCCGGCCCAATATGTAATGTGATGAACGCTAATTCAATAGCGTTCTCGCGCAAATTTTGGATGAGCTGTTTCGTAAAATGGAGCCCAGCGGTGGGAGCGGCGGCACTGCCGGGCTCTTGCGCGTAAACAGTCTGGTATCTTGTGGGGTCTTTTAGAGGGTTGCGGATATACGGAGGAATCGGTATTTGCCCGACACGAGCTAATGCCTTTTCGCCTTCCAGTCGAATGGTCCGAAATCCTTCTTTGTGCTCGTCGATCACAGTGGCTCGCATCACAGAATGTCCTCGCGGGAATTGCAGCACTGAGCCTGTATTTAGACGTTTTCCCGGTTTCCCGATACAATGCCAAACTCCTGGCGATAGGCGCCGCAGGAGCAACAGTTCAACAGGTTTCGCATCGGGTATTGTTTCGCCCAAGAGGCGGCTTGGCAGAACTTTGGTGTTATTGAATACGAAAACATCCCCAGGGCGCGTATACGAAGTAATACTGGCAAACGTGTCTACGTGTGTAATGGCGCCGGTACGCCGATTGAGTGCTAAGAGACGCGAATGATCCCTAGGTTCCGTGGGCGTTTGTGCAATTAGCTCTGTTGGCAAGCTGTAATCGAAATCTGAAGTTTTCATGTTTGATGTAGGGCGTATGTGCGAGTTTAGAGATGATTTTATGGTTGGGTCACTATGATCTGATCGCAATTTCTCGGGCCGCGATTGACGTGTTTCTCAAAAGCATAGCAATCGTCATTGGCCCGACTCCACCCGGAACAGGAGTAATTGCTCCGGCGATTTCTGATACCCCAGCAAAGTCGACATCGCCGACAAGCCGATAACCTCTCTTTCTGGAGGAGTCTTCAATTCTGTTGATCCCGACATCGATGACGATAGCGCCTGGTTTAACCATATCTGCCGTGATGGAATTGGGTCGACCGATTGCAACTACCAATATATCGGCTCTCCGCGTGATATCGCCCATATTCGTGGTTCCAGTGTGGCACAGCGTCACCGTCGCATTCGCGGATACATTTTTTTGCGCGAGCAAGACGGCTAGGGGTTTTCCAACGATGTTGCTTCGCCCACATATCACGGCATGTAGCCCAGAAGGGGAACAATTACTTCTAGCTAAGATTTCCTGGATTCCCGCGGGAGTGCAGGGGGTAAACCTCTCGTTCCCTAACATCAGCCTACCCATGTTCTCTGGATGCAGTCCGTCTACGTCTTTATCAGGGGCAATCGCATGGATAACTTCAGATTCATCTATGTGTGAGGGTAGAGGTAGTTGAAGCAATATTCCGTGGTAACGCGAATCTCGATTTAGTCCCTGTATGAGGTCTAGCAAGTCACTTTGAGATGTTTCCTCCGTAAGATGAAATGTCTCAGAAAAAATCCCCACCGAGTCACATGCTTTGCGCTTATTCCGTACATACACAGTCGACGCAGGGTCATTTCCAGTCAGAATTGCTGCTAAGCCCGGTGTAACCTGGTACCGGTCTTTAACAGCTTGGACCGCTACAGCGACCTCTGCCTTCACGTCAGCAGCGATTTGGACACCATCAAGGATTTTCGCCGTCACTGGTACTCCTACTATCGGGATTTCTTGGTGAGTTGTCTTATGGGAGAGTTTCCGCGAGTGCGGAGACAAGTGTCAACCCGAGGTGGTGAACTTTCCACTCACTCTTACTCATGCTATAATAGCGCTGAAGGATAACAGGCTCGAGAAACGAGAGAAAAGACTTTGGATACAGCACAAAGGCAAGTTGTAATCGAGGAATACCAGGCACACCCGTCAGATACGGGTTCCCCGGAAGTTCAGATCGCTCTTCTAACGAGACGCATACTAGATTTAACAGAACATCTTCAAGAGCATCGAAAAGATGAACATTCTCGTCGAGGGCTATTGAAGATGGTTGGAAAACGGCGTACGCTTCTCGCCTACCTTGCCAAAGAAGATACCGATCGTTACCGATCACTCTTGGGTAGGTTGGGGCTCCGCCGCTAGACCCAGATTGTTTGTTTCTCCATGTCCTCTCGTCGCTCCCACTGAATTTAAGGAGGGTTAATCCCTATGGTTTACCAAGTTCAACGAGAAATTGCAGGAAAGACGCTCACGATAGAGACGGGGCTTTTTGCTCGCCAAGCACATGGTGCAGTAACCTTACGAATGGGAGATACCCTTGTGTTGGTCACAGTGTGCACCAGTGCCCCTCGAGAGGGGATTAACTTCTTCCCCTTGTCCGTAGATTTCGAAGAGAGATTTTATGCCGCTGGAAAGATCCCAGGGAGCTTCTTCCGCCGTGAAGGACGTCCGTCGACAGAAGCGACGTTAACGGCGCGACTTACTGATCGACCTATCCGTCCTCTTTTCCCGAAAGGGTTCCGGAATGAGGTCCAAGTCGTCGCAACCGTCCTTTCTGCGGATCTGGAAAACCCCCCGGATATTCTGGCGATCATAGGGGCATCCGCTGCCCTTACAATTTCACCCATTCCTTTCGAGGGCCCAATTAGTGGTTGTCGTATTGGTAGTGTTGATGGTCGGCTCGTCATCAATCCCACGTTTGAACAAATGAGTCAGAGCAGTATTGATGTCGTGCTGGCAAGTTCATGGGATGGTGTTGTAATGGTCGAAGCCGGTGCGAAAAAAGTTCCGGAGAGCATCCTGTTAGATGCGATGCGGGAAGGGATTGCGGCCAACAGAGAGGTGATTTCGATGATCCAGGAGTTGGCTGAAAATGCAGGTGTTCCCAAAATGGAATACCCTCCCGCCCCGCAAGTTGATTCGGATGTTCAGAAAGCAGTTCAAGATTTCGTATCGGATAGGTTAAATCCAGTCGTATTCTCCGGGAAAGAGAAAGGCGAACGAGATAATGACCTGTCGCGGCTTGCTCAAGAGGTAACTACGAATCTCGGTGAGCAATTCCCAGCAGATCAGGTCTCGCGCGCATTTGAAGGATTGGTGAGGAGCGAGTTTCGAGATGTGATTCTATCAAAAGGGATCCGTCCAGATGGGCGTGGAACAAAAGACGTTAGGCCAATTACAACTGCTGTAGGAATCCTGCCTCGAGCGCATGGCTCCGGCTTGTTCACTAGGGGGCAGACCCAGATTCTCAGCACGGTGACCCTAGGGTCACTGGGGGAAAAGCAGAAGCTTGATGGATTGAGTCCTCTTGAAAGTAAACGGTATTTACATCATTACAATTTCCCGCCGTACTCCGTAGGCGAAGTAAAGCGTGTAGGTACCGCGGGTCGTCGAGAGATTGGGCATGGAGCGCTAGCAGAACGTGCGCTGATTCCAGTGGTCCCGGATGAAGAGGACTTTCCGTACACCATCCGTGTCGTCTCAGATGCGTTGAGTTCAAATGGGAGCACTTCAATGGGGAGTGTCTGCGGTAGTACTCTCGCGTTAATGGATGCCGGTGTTCCCATCGCAGAGCCTGTAGCAGGTGTTGCAATGGGGTTGATCTTAGGGGACAACGGGAAATACGTTGTCTTGACGGATCTGCAAGGGATTGAAGACCATGAGGGAGATATGGACTTTAAAGTTGCCGGAACTGCAGAAGGCGTAACTGCTCTACAGATGGATATCAAGGTTGCTGGCGTGGATTTCGACATAATGGAAGAAGCATTGCAACAGGCGAAGGAAGCTCGTCTCTTTATCCTCGGGCGTATGAGTGAGACTATTGGTGAGATTCGAGACGAACTTAGCCCCTACGCACCCCGGATGGTACGGATGACGGTCCCAGTTGAGAAAATTGGAGTCGTCATAGGACCAGGAGGCAAAACTATTCGAGGGATGATTGAAGAATTTAAGGTTACGATTGATGTGGCCGATGACGGCTCAGTGACGATCGGTTCATCAAACGCTGAATCTGTGCAGAAAGTGCAAGAACGGATAGGGCTGCTGACTCGTGAAGTGGTCATCGGTGATGTTTATACCGGCAAAGTTAGCCGGATCACTTCGTTTGGTGCTTTCGTCGAAATTCTTCCTGGGAAAGACGGTTTAGTCAGAACGCCTGATATATCTGATGAACCGGTCGAACGTATTGAAGATGTGGTTAAAGTGGGCGACGAAATAAGCGTCATGGTGATTGAGATTGATCATATGGGTCGGGTCAATGTGTCTCGTAAAGCGATACTTGACGGTAGTGGGGTCCCTCCAGCGAGGAGCGGCTTCCGTTCATCGGGGCCACCCCGGCGGTATCCGCAAAGGGGAGATCGTCCGGGATCATTCGGGAATCGAAGGGGCGATCGGGGTCCGTTGCCCCGTAACCCTGCAGGTAGTCGCGAAGATGATGCAAGGAATGCCGGACAGGATCAATCGCCACCTCGGCGACGTTTCGGGTTCGGAGATCGCTTCCGCAAACAGTAGGGGGTGTCGTGACGGCGCAGGAACAACAAGCCTCTTTGGTTAGAGTGTTAGTTAATGGTTTCTCCGGCCGCATGGGGCGTCAGGTGATTGATGCTCTCAGCCATACTTCGGATCTGGAAATTGTCGGAGGAGTTAGACGTTCTCCGCAAGAGGTGTTTCTTTTACCCGATGGGTCACGGACGGTTCCGGTATTCTCAAATGTGGACTCTGCTATTGAGGCATGTGCGCCTCAAGTTGTGGTCGATTTCACCAATGCAGAAGTGGCCCGCGCGTCGGCATGGGCAGCTGCGTCAGCCGGAATTAACTTGGTAATCGGTAGTACTGGCTTGGGTAAGGCGGATCTTGAAGGCCTAAGTCATCTCGCGTCGCAACATCAAGTGGGTATTGTCGTGGCGTCCAACTTCGCTATCGGAGCGGTACTGCTGACCTACCTTTCGCGCATATCGGCGCGACATTTTGATTACGCTGAAATCGTTGAAACTCATCACGAAAAGAAGATTGACTCACCGTCCGGGACCTCTCTAGAGATAGCTCGTGCGTTAAATGCCGGACGGTCGATTCCATTCGCCCCCCCCCTGGCAGGAAAACAAGTCGTAGAAGGAACCCGCGGCGGGGAAATGGAAGGGGTTCCCATTCATGCTGTACGGATGTCTGGGCGATTAGCGCATCATGAAGTGATATTAGGTGTCGCTGGTCAAACGCTGACTCTCCGTCACGATACCGTAGATCGCGAATGTTATATGCCTGGAGTGATAGCAGCGATACGCTCTGTACGTCGTTACGCCGGTAAGGTCGTTGGCATGGAAGAAGTACTTGGATTATCTGGACGCCCCACCCTTCAACTCTAACCAGCTTTGCTACGAAAGCTTCACTTTTAGGTTGGCACAGTTCCAAAAGCGTGTCGATGTTCGGCAGAATCGGCGAGTTATTCCATAAGAACATTGACGTGGATAGGATTCCCGAGCATGGAAATATCGGGCCGGTAATTCCGTGAATCGTTGAGATGGGTCTGTGTTTAATTTGGGTGGCTAGCTTGGATAGTTGTCGAGGCAACCATGAAGATAGACGGGGTAATGATTAATCGTTATCCTATAGTACCGTTCCAACAGTGATTATGGAGAGTGGTTATGAGTAGTGAGATTGGACGTCTTCTAACGGCGATGGTAACCCCATTTGGTGAAGACGGCGGGGTAGATTACCTAAAGGCTCGTCACCTTGCTCAATCTCTCATAAATTCTGGGAGTGACGGTGTAGTGGTTGCTGGTACCACGGGCGAATCGCCTACTCTCACTAGAGAAGAACAGACTCGTTTGTTTGCTGAAGTTAGGGAAGAACTTCAGGGGGAAGCGTCCGTGATCGCGGGAACAGGAAGCAACAGTACCCAGGAGGCAGTGCACTATACCAGGGATGCTGAGGAAGCCGGAGCTGACGGAGCTCTTCTCGTTGTGCCGTACTACAATAAACCGACTCAAGAGGGTTTGTACCAGCACTTCCGCCATATCGCCGAGAGTACGTCATTGCCGTGTATCCTCTACAACGTGCCGAGCCGCACAGTGACCTCGCTCTCAGCCGAAACGACCATAAAACTTAGTGAAATCCCTAACATTGTCGGCGTCAAAGAGGCTAGTGCAGACTTCGAACAAATAGCTACGATTATAGGTGGAGCTCGCCCTGGGTTCCGCGTTTGGAGCGGAAACGATGCCGATACATTCCACCTTCTGTGCCTAGGAGGCTATGGAGTAGTTAGTGTTGCGTCACATTTAGTGGGTCGGCAAATTAAGTCGATGATCCAGATGCTTGTGGATGGCAGCATCGACGGTGCAGCAAAAGAACATATTCGGTTGCTCCCGCTTTTCAAAGGTATCTTTGTCGTAGCTAACCCGATACCGATTCGCTACGGTGTCAATCAAGCAGGATTTTCTGTAGGAAGTCCCCGCCTACCAATGACAGAACCGGACCCGCTTACGGCCGAATTTTTGGACAATCTATTCGAACGGTATGAGTTCGACCTAACGCCACAGGCTAGGTAGAAGGTCCTATTTCCGGAGGGTACCCAGTCAGCGTCCCCTTATGTTACTAACCGCTGTCCGTAAAGAATTACGGAGTTATCCCACAGGATTTTGCGTTTGGCATCGTTGGAAATAGCTTGACTGTCGAGATCCGGGAGTGCCTCTACGGGGTTTGGGGCATCTGGATGGGGATAATCGGTGTTCCAAACTAGGTTCTCTCCCTGCATATAGTCAACAACATATTTCAAAGCTCTTTCATCACCGTCACATGCGATGTAGCACTGCCGGCTCACGTATTCACTTGGCGTCATAGGAAGTTTTTCTGCGTTGAAGAACATACTGTTTCGCCCGTGTGAATGTTCGTCCATACGCCCTAGCCAAAACGGCAACCATCCTGCGTTGGACTCTAGGATTGCCAGCCTTAGCTTGGCAAATCGGTCTAACATTCCGGAGAAAATGAAATGGCCCATCGTAGTCATGTTGTCACATGGGAAACCTAATGCGTGGTCGAGTGCCTCTAGTGCGCCCGCGCTTGGGTCGTACTTAATCCCCGCGAATGGTTGAAATCGCCGTTGACGGTATTCCCCATGAATAGAGATAGGGAAATCAAGCTCGCAGGCTAGCGTCCATAACGGATCGTTAACTGGGGAGTGGAGCCACTGCCCGGTTGGGAGTAAAGGATTGCGTACAGATACCGCCCCTAAGTCTTTCACAGCTCTACGGGCTTCCGTTACCATTTCCTCAACATCGCCCCCTGGCAGCACAGCAGTGAACTTCAGTCGTTTGGCATCCACCCCGCAATAATCGGCACACCAGTTGTTGTAGGCGCGACACATCGCTGCGCCTAGCTTAACGTCCTTCAGGGCAACGCGGTACGCGAAATTTCCATTATTCCCTGTTGGAAGGCATACCTGAATATCCCATCCAAATTGGTCCATGTCGCTCAGTCGGATCTCCGGAGACCACCATTGGCGGTACGCCTCGCCATATTTATCCTCTAACGTCTTAAAAACTCCTGGAGATGGACGCGGTTGGAGGTCCCCTTTGGGAATGATATGTCCGTCTGGCTCGTATACCATGATAATGCCATCCATGAAAGCAACCTTAGGAACTTGGTCGTGGTATTGGGACTCGACATATTTGTCCCATAAGTATTCGGGTTCATGCATGTGAGCGTCTGCATCAATGACTTTCATGCCTTTCCACATAGGTGTCCTCCAAACATTACGTGTTGCTTGCTAAATACTCCGTTTGATAGCCGAGTTTGTCAAATTAGTCGATTTGTGGGCGGTCGAGAACTGGAGAGTTTCCCTCGTGGCATGATGCGGATATCGTCCTGTGAAAACTAGAAGTCCTACATTAATTTAGGGGATCATGAATCTGCAGGAGATTTGGGCTATTAAGACGGGAATCCCGAGATTATTGGCACGCAACAAAAGGGTATCAAATGCTGTAATGAGCAATCGGGGCGAGTGGATTTGAACCACCGACCTCCACGTCCCGAACGTGGCGCGCTACCGGGCTGCGCTACGCCCCGACGTCTAATTACGGTGAGCACCATTATACGTGGGTCTTGAATCCGAAGCTACTATTGTTCTGCCTTATCCGGTATAACTGCCTAATCTGAGCTGCGGCGACGGTTCCGACTTCCCATTCCTCGGCCAGACCGCCCAGTGAGACCACTATTTCGAGGAGTGATTGTCACTTGTCTCGTTTGCCCTTCTCCATGACTTTCCGTAGTTACTCTTTGGTGCTCTGCCAGTGTCATGTGTATGACCCGGCGTTCATTTGCAGGCATTGGGTCAAGAGTGACGGAGCGTCCATCTCTTCCGACACGGTCGGCGATTCTCAGTGCGAGGCCTTTCAGGACACCAGCCCGTCTTTCTTTATAGTTTTCTACGTCGACAACAACACGTCCTTGACTCGTATCTCCTTGATGAGCGAGCATTATGTTTGTTACGAATTGGAGAGCCCTCAAGGTGCTGCCGCGCGTTCCAATCAAGAGGCCAGAATCGTCTCCGCTAATTTGGATCGTGTAAGTGTCGGGGGAGTTGTCTGCGGGCCTAGCTATTGTCGAAGTGGCTGATATGCTCATCAACTTCAAGAGGCGATCAACCGTCGACTTTGCGGTTCTGACCAGTTGTCCAGATTCTCCAAGACGAGTCAGACGCACCCGAGCGTGTGATGACCCAAATCCTAGAAATCCGCTTTTACCTTGGGCTATTACCTCGACCTCGACCTCGTCGCGGGCGGCGTCTAGCTCCATGAGTGCGATTTCGATGGCTTCCTCGATCGTCTTTCCTGACGCTTCCGTCATCTCCTTCATCTTCTAACTCCTTGGTATCTGAATTAACTATTTCAGTTGTCGGATCTGTCTTTTCTTTCCGGTTAAAGTTTAGTCCGCCCCATCCCGCAATCTTGTATTGTATTGCCATTCCGACAAGGTTGGATGCAACCCAATAGAGTGCTAGTCCACTAGGGAATTGGAAAGTAAAGAACATAAACATTAAAGGCATCATCCAGAGCATCATCTGGTTTGTTTGTCTCTGTCGTGGATCTGCAGAGAGGGGCGTCATCATTTTTTGTTGTCCCCACATAGAAGCGCCCACCAGTATCGGGAGAATGGGGAATGGATCCGGGTGAGCGAGATCTAGCCACAAGAAGCTACTATCAAGGGGGACGGCCGCGTGTGCCTGGTTGAACCAAGTGTAGAGGACTCCCGAAAGGCTGACGATTGATTCGGGGTTTGCGGGCAGGGCTTTGATTAATGACCAGTAGAGGGCTATCCAGATCGGCATTTGAATCACCAAAGGCCCTAGACACCCTAATGGATTGATACCATTCTCTCGATACAACCGAAATGTTTCTTGTGACAGTTTTTGTCGATCTTTGGCGTGCTTTTTTTGGAGCTCTTTGAGCTTCGGTTGTAATTGTGATATTGCGCGAGTTGCTCGAGTTTGTCGCACGGTCAAAGGGAGGGTCAAAACACGGACGAACACAGTGAAGACTAGAACACTTAGGCCGAAGTTATTAAATAGAATGAGGTACAGTAATACCAGCCCATTCGTCATGGGTCTTATCAGACCTTGGTTCCAAGCTAACGACAGGAGATCGGTGATTTCAGACATCAAGTAAGTCCTTGCTTAGTCATCTGTTGTGAATTCCCACAGTCCAGGTCCGCCTTTTAGGCGTCGTTCCGTTAAGTTGATAGCTCTTACCGTCTGATCGGCATCGCTAAGGTAGACAATATCGCCATTGGCTGCCAACGGTGTGCGAATTTTCGCATCAGACCCTAGGTGTGGGTTCCATTCGCTCCATCCGTCCGCTTTGCGGAATTGGCCGAGGTATCCCTCATCTGTAGCGACCACAACAGAGTCCTTGAGTGTTAGCGGGGGAGTTAAGATAGCCCCGTCGACATGCCCGGACCAGCGTTCTTGACCGTTCGAGGGGTCAATGGCATAGATGGTTCCATTGAGCGTCGCCGCGAATAGGGAAGTTCCGTCGAAGGCTGGGCCTGCCCAAAACCACTGATCTCCCTTGAAGGGTGTTGCCCAGATCGGCTCTCCAGTCTCGGTATGGAGCGCGTATAGATGTCGGTCGAAAGACCCGAAGTACAGCTGTTTACCTGATGTAAGTACCTCGCCGGTAATACCACCATTCGTTTCAAATTTCCAGAGTTGCTCACCGGTCGCCGCATCTAGGGAATAGACGAAGTGGTCAAGCGATCCAAACAGTGCTCGTCCTTCCTGTATGGTCGGCGAAGACCAAATCCCCCCTCCCGTTTCGAACGACCACTTGGGAGTTCCATCTGTTCGGTCTACTGCATAGACGAAACCATCGGAAGAACCGAAAATTACCAAGTCGTCTGCAATTTTCGGGGTTCCAATTATGGGGCCCACCGCGGCTTGATCCATTCGGGGGAATGCCCAATCGACGTGAGCCATAGTTCTCCCATTTTGTGTCGTTGTTAAGAGAGCATATAGGCGTCCGCATGGGGTAGTCCCGCGGTTTCCAGAAGCACCACACCAATCGCTGCGTGTCTCGTAGCTTGCGACATAGATTCCAGTATCAGAAACAGCTGGAGATGCATATATACTCCCCAGTCGTTGCTTGTCGTCGTCTGGTTCAGGGTACCGCCATTGTAATGCACCTGAATCAGCGTCGATGGATAACAGTCTCCCATCTCCATCTCCGACGTAGAGACTGGTTTCTTCCAGGGTCATGCCAGACCAGCCTTCCGCACTAAACCGATCGGTCCCACAGGCAGCGAGTGAGGACGCCACGATGGACAGCAACACTAACCAAGCCAACACCTTGGGAGGCTTACGGGACAGGATCATACGTTATCCCTTTCTTCCATGGGTGGCATTGCGAGAGGCGACGTGCCGAAAGGCGGATGCCTTGTACAAGTCCATACCGTTCTATAGCCTCTGATGTGTAGGTAGAACACGAGGGGATATAAGTACATTCCGTCGGAAGATACGGCGAAACTACCAACTGGTAGAACCGGATGATCCCGATGGCAAATCGTTTCATACGTACCTAGTCCTCCCGAGGCCTTTAGGATCTACTACTCCACTCGTCGCTAACAGGTTGAGCAGTTCATCCTTAAGAACGGAGAATCTCGAAGTTGCGGTAACTGGACGAGCTGTGATGACTATATCCCATCCCGGATTCAACGACACGTCTCGTAAGATTTCTCTCAAGCGCCGTTTAACATGGTTTCGTACTGTTGCCTTCCCAACACGCTTGCTCACTGACAAACCGAACCGTGCTTGTTGCCCATTTCGTTCTAGGGTCCGTAGCAGTAGGAGATGAGAGTGCCAAATTCGACCCTGTCTCGCTATCGCGATGAAATCTTTCTTTAGCGTGACATGTCTCTTCATAGGGGTTATGAGACAATGCTGTCGTGGGCCGGGTATTCGTTCACTGCTATCTACGCGGAAATGCGCTCTCGCCCCTTTAGGCGTCTTCGTTTTAGTACTGCGCGGCCTCCGCGCGTTCGCATACGGATCCTGAACCCATGAACCCGTTTGCGATGCCGAACGCTAGGTTGATATGTTCTCTTAGGCATAACTTGTAGCTGAGATTATAGAGTCGACGCTAGAGAAGTGTCAAATGAGAATTAAGTCTAGCGCCGATTGAGGGTCTTCAATCCTCCATGATTCGTCGATCGTGAAGATGAAGGCATAAGGATACAATTCCATTCTTGGCCCATTGCTTGGGCATGGAACTTGTTCATCTCTGAAACGCTAGCTATAATCGGGCCGATGCGAGATGGGTTGTCTATTGCTATTGATGGTCCGGTTGCGGTAGGGAAAACAGTAGTTGGCCGTGCCCTTGCTGCGCGACTTCGATATCGTTTCCTGGACACTGGCGTAATGTACAGAGCAGTCACATGGGTCGCTTTGGGGCGCGATAAGCTTGCTCCCACAAGTGCTGAACAAGACCTTGTGGATATTGCTATGCATCTGTGCATTGACATCCTCGGGCATCCCCATGAACAACAGGTACTCGTTGACGGGGCTGACGTGACAGATAGTCTGCGAAGCCTAGCTGTTGAACGCAAAGTCTCCAGTGTCGCCCAAATCCCCGGGGTCCGAGAAGCACTTGTTGCAAAGCAACGCGCCCTCGCAAATAGTGGCTCGATTGTTATGGTGGGGCGCGACATTGGTACGGTCGTTCTTCCTAATGCCGACCTGAAGATATTCCTGAAAGCCTCGGTTCCAGAACGGGCACAACGGCGGTATGCTCAAATTCAGAGTGGAGGCTCTGAAAGTGATTTGGAGCTAGTGCAACAGTACATGGAAGAACGAGATAGAATTGATACCCAGCGAGCGCATTCGCCCCTGCAAATGGCGCAAGACGGCATTCCCATCTTGACGGATTCCCTCTCAATTGACGACGTCGTGGAACACATCTTGAATCTGCTTCACCAATCATTCTATGACTGATTTGGTGTATCGCACACAGAATTTCTTGGGCCGTTGTCTGCTTCGTGCCTTCGCCAATTGGCGTGTTGAAGGTATCGAGAATGTCCCTAAACACGGTCCGTTATTGGTTTTGGCGAATCATCTTAGCAACATTGATCCTGGGCTACTCGCAGTTGGTGTGCCTCTCCGTATGCGTTTTATTGCCAAGAGTAGTTTGTTTAAGTGGGGGGTAGGGTTCTATTTGAGAAAGTATGGCGCATTCCCGGCGGATCGCAACGGGCGAGATCTCGAGGCCTTTCGTTGGGCCAGAGACCTCCTTAGGAGAGATGGCGTCATTGCCATGTTCCCGGAGTCTACTCGCAACCCAGACGGCATGGGGCGGGCAATCCCGGGAGCGGCCTTGCTGGCGATCCGCACTCGTGCCTCTATCCTTCCCGTGGGAATTTCAGGGTCAAGCCACATTAGGTCATTGTGGCGCATGTTTTTCCCGACAGGGGATCTTACGGTAAGGATTGGCAAGCCGTTCAGCTTGCCGGAAATTGATGGCAAAGTGGAGAGAGAGGAACTGCAGTCATTGGCTGACAGTATAATGTATCGTGTTGCAGACCTCATTCCTAAAGATCTCCGGGGTGTTTACGCTCAGTTTGAAGGAGATCCTGTAGATAAGTAATCTGAACCGCCCCGTTAGCTCAAATTTGGTGTGATTGTATGTGGACGTCTTTTTTCAGGCAATTTACTCAGAAAATGGAATTCCCCTCGGCTCTCCGGCATCGTAATTTCCGCCTGTATTGGGGTGGGCTTCTCGTTTCGGTTCTCGGGTTCCAGATTCTCATGGTTGTTCAAGGTTGGCTTGTTTATGATCTTACTGGGAAAGCGCGATACTTAGGATTGTTGGGGCTCGTGACTGCAGTTCCCACGATCCTCCTGAACCTAGTCGGCGGGGTTGCTGCAGACCGAATGGACCAGCGACGTTTACTGATGGCTACTCAAACTAGCTCAGCAATCCTCATGATCTTTCTCGGCACCCTTGTGCTCTTAAATGTGGTACAGATCTGGCATATTCTTGTCATCGCGTTCCTTGCTGGAGCAGTATTGGCATTTGACAGTCCGTCACGACAGTCGCTTTACCCTCATCTTATCGACCGCAAGGATCTCATGAACGCAGTTGCCTTGAATTCTACGATTTGGCAAGGAACAAGGATTATTGGGCCGGCGATCGCAGGGATCATGGCATGGAAGATTGGGCTGGCATCCGGATTTTATGCTGCAGCTGCTGGGTTCTTGGTGCTGGTGTTCGCGTTATCCTGCATTAGGATTCAGCCTATACATAGAGAAATTACCGGCAATGTACGTAGCAATATGGGAGAAGGGATTCGATTTGTCACTACCAACCGACTGTTCACCTTCTTAATTGGGATGACGTTCTTTAACAGTTTCTTCGGAATGTCGTACGTGTTCTTATTACCTATTTTTGCCCGAGACATATTGGATGCGGGTCCACAAGGTTTGGGCTTTCTGCAAACTGGCTCGGGATTAGGGTCACTACTTATGACTTTTATAGCAGCCACCTTGGGGAGAAGTCGTTTCAAGGGACACCTACTTATCGGCGGAGCGACACTTTTTGGGTTCTTCCTGATTCTTTTCGCGTATTCACAAGACTATTACACGTCAATGGTTCTTCTGTTCATGGCAGGGGCTAGTTCATCGCTCTATATGATTCTTGTCATGACGACGCTCCAGTCGCAGGTTCCAGATCATCTTCGAGGGCGTGTAATGGGGTTATATGGAATGACCTGGAGTCTCATGCCCTTAGGAGCCATGCAAGCGGGGTTCATAGCAGATTGGTTTGGAGCACCGGTTGCTGTAACCGTTGGGGGATTCATGGTTTCGGCATTCGCTGTTGTCGTTGGAGCTACGAATTCGAAAGTGCGGAATATGGGTAATGAGATCCAGCCGTCGTAGAATAAGGATAGCTGGTGCTTCGGAAATTCCTTGATTTCTCGGCTCTTTTCAACCTATAATCACACCCGTTCCTGTGGGCTGTTTGGACTTTAAACGCGTCTGTCCTTGGTCAGAGAGTTATTTAAAAAAGGGAACCGCTTATGAACCAACAAAACACCGATATTATAAGAGTTGCTGTGGACGCCATGGGAGGGGATCATGCACCAGGGGAAGTGGTGCAAGGCGCTATTGACGCTGCACGTGAAGGGGGAGTACAGGTTCTTCTGGTTGGAGATCCAAAACTAATCAAGACTGAACTCGTTGCGCGAGAAGGGACGAACCTTCCGATCATGCCAGTTCCCTCCGAAGGTGTAATAGAGGAAGGGGAATCTCCAATCCAAGGCTTGCGTCAGAAACCGCAGTCATCCATAGCCGTGACAATCGGGGCGGTCAAGAAGGGACATGCGGATGCGGCTGTATCAATGGGTTCGACTGGTGCCACGATGGCAGCATCAGCTTTCGCTTTAGGCCTTATGGATGGTATGGAGCGGCCCGCGGTAGGTGGGCCTATCATCGGAACAGCGCCGAATACGGTTGTTGTAGATATCGGCAGCAGTGTGGATTGTCGACCAATTCAGTTAGTTAGGTACGCTGCGTTGGGTATTGCATTTGCTCGGACTTACCTGAAAATCGAAGATCCGCGTGTCGCTATCCTTAGCGTCGGAGCAGAAGAAGGTAAGGGGAATCGACAGACGAAGGAAGCATACGAATTGTTCAAGAAAAGTTCAATGCGTTTCATTGGGAACGTTGAGGGTAATGATCTGGCGTTGGGTAATGCGGAAGTTGTGGTTTGTGACGGATTTATTGGCAATATTCTTTTGAAGCTGTCCGAAGGGCTTGGAGAACAGTTAGCTGAGTATCTTTCATCGACACTAACTGGCCTTGTCGGCTCCGAACATGTGACAGGGATTAGTCGGCAAATCTATGAGCTTCTGAATCCAGGCGAACGGACCGGAGCAGGCCCGTTGTTTGGTGTGAAGGGACTCGTGATGATTGGGCATGGACGATCTCGGGCGACGACGATCGCTCAGGCTATTCGGAGTGCTCGTGATATGACACATGCGGGCTTGGTGAAGAGCATGGAAGATGAACTGACGAGAGTTGGGCAGATAGGTTAGGCTTGTGCGAATGGGAGGAGAAGCGTGAGTACTGAGCAGCGTGTCGCTTTAATCACGGGAGGATCACGAGGTATCGGGCGTGCCATAGCCTATCGGCTTGCCGCTTCTGGGATTAAAGTTGCAGTGAATTACGTGGCACGTGAGGACGCAGCCCGTGAGGTTGTTGATCAAATAACTCGAGACGGGGGGTCGGCCTTTGCTCTTCAGGCAGATGTTACAAACCCTGATGATGTTGAAGCTTTGATAAAAGGTGTTGAAGATAGATGGGGCCCCGTCGATATCCTTGTTAACAATGCTGGTACGATCAAGGATTCCCTACTAATTCGTATGGACCTGGATGATTTTGATGATGTAGTGTCGCTTAATCTTCGAGCGACGTTCCTGTGTACTCGATTAGCATTGAGGAAAATGGTGCGTAATCGGTGGGGGAGAGTAATCAACATCGGATCTGTGGTTGGCATTGCAGGAAACGTTGGACAGGCTAACTACTCAGCTTCTAAAGCCGCAGTCATTGGCTTTACTAAGAGTGTTGCGAAAGAAGTGGGTACACGCAATATCACGGTTAATTGTGTCGCACCCGGATATATAACTACCGATATCGTTGAAGGTTTGCCGGCCGATCTTAAAGAACGGATTCTCGAGCGTGTTCACATGCGTCGGTTCGGGAATGCCAGAGAGGTTGCTGATTTAGTGGGATTCTTGGCAGCTGACGAAGCAAGTTATATTACCGGTCAAGTCATCGCTATCGATGGTGGACTGTCGTTGGGAGGCTGAGCTGAGCGACTTGAACAAGCCCTTTTCCGGTAAGGTAGCCTTGGTAACTGGCGGTTCCCAAGGTATAGGCCTTGCTATAGCGCAAGAACTCGCGAGGCAAGGCGCCGACATAGCCTTCAATTACCTGCGAGATCATTCCAAAGCGAAGACCGCAGAGTCGAGCATCCTTGAACACGGGGGGCGTTGTTTGCGGGTCCGTGCCCAGCTTCTGGATTCCGAGCAGATAGACTCTCTTATGGGCGCTGTAGAGGATGAATATGGACGTCTAGATATCCTCGTGAATAATGCGGCATCAGGAGTCCAACGACCCGCCTTGGAATTGGAAGAACGGCATTGGGACTGGACTTTGGGGATTAACTCCCGAGCCCCATGGCTGTGTGCGAAGAAAGCCATCCGGCTCATGCAGTCTGGGAGCCATATCGTTAACATTACGAGCCTTGGATCTGAACGCGTGCTGCCGAACTATGCGTTCGTAGGTATTTCTAAAGCAGCGCTGCAAGCATTGACTCGTTATCTTGCTGTAGAACTTGGGCCACTCGGGATTAGTGTTAACGCTGTTTCAGCTGGGTATATTGATACGAGAGCTTTACGGACATTCGAGAACTGGAATGAAATCTTAGAACATGCGGAGAAAATGACACCAGCAGGCCGACTACTTACTGCTGAGGATGTCGCGGATCTTGTCGCATTCCTTTGCACGGAACGTGCGACTATGATACGTGGTCAAGTGATCGTGGTGGACGGGGGCTTGTCCCTGCTTGGGTAAGCCGAAATCTTGATCGCCCCAACTTAGGAGACTGACGGAACAGGGGCAGTGGGCCGTGGTGCCACCTTCGTTACCTTCCCAATCATTGGGCCGCCAGCCTCAGAGGGGATTTCGACGAGTTGCCCATGATCCGCGTGGGGCGTACGAAGATATCCCAGGCCGATTCCTGTCTGAGTTTCAGGTTGAAAATAATAACTTGTTAGGACTCCGGCTTTCGATCCTCCAATTTGGATCTCTGCGGGGAGAGTGGTCTCCTCTGCTTCACTGAAGGCGAAGCTTACTAAGAATTTCTGGACCTTGTGATAAGTCCACAATCTTGCTATCACTTCTTGTCCAATGTAACAACCTTTTGTCCAGGATATGGCCTCTGTGAGTCCAGCCTCCAAGGGATTATAGTTCTCGTCAAAGTCTCTGCCCCAGCGTCCTTGCCCGGATACTATTCGAAGGTATTCCAGTGCATCTTCTCCAATAGGCTGGACACCGTGGTCTTTTCCGCTTTCTTCTATAGCGAGCCACAGTGCCGTAGCTTCCTCTACGGGTACTAGAATGTCGTAACTTGGTACACCGAAAGAGTCGGCCTGCATTAAGGTCAGGGTTGTTGCACCCCACGAAAATGTGACGCAGTTGGATGTGCCGAGGGACGATGCGGCTTCCCCAAAAACTCTCGTAATCAGGCTGGCTGCTTTGGCGCCCAGTAGGCTGATCATCGCTGCGGTTTGTGAAAGATCATTGATTGTTGTGTCTTCTACGATGGTGTAGCGATCGATCCATTCAGAGACATGAGCACTTCGCTGAGGAGATGTTGTGAGGAGAATGGAGGTATCCAAATGGGCGACGAGTAATCGGTCAATGATCCGTCCCTTGTTAGTAGTAAGAACGGTATTGGCGGCGTTGCCGGGGGCTAAAAGGTCTAACTGGTTTGTGGAAAGCCGATTTAAAAGGTCGAGGGTATCGTTTCCACGTAATTCGAGGCGACCCATATGGGATCGGTCAGCGATTGCAACACCTTCTCGGGCTGCACGGATCTCGGATTCGATGTCCGTGAACCCAGCGGGAACCAGCCAGCCGTCTTCCTGAACAAATCGTGCGTCATTACGTTGGTGCAGAGTATGGAGCACGCTGGTTAGCATCTGGTTTGAAGCTCCTGGAGTCTTTCTCAAATCAATGCGGACAAGTGTTGGTATGAAGAGCTGTTTCTTCTGGTCTTGCCTATCGCGATATTCGCGCTATCTTACGCGGCGAAAGAATTCCCACAACCACAGGTACTGGAGGCGTTCGGGTTTGCGAAGACGAAACCCTTGCCGTTAAGTCCGTCCGAGAAGTCTAGGGTAGTCCCAGCGAGGAAAACGTAACTTCGCTTAGGAATGAAGATGCGAATACCATGCTGTTCAATAACTTTGTCGTCGTCTGTAGCGTCGCGCTCAATGCCCAACGTATACATTAGGCCTGAGCAACCACCGCCTTTTACCGCCACCTTTAATCCGAATTGGTCGCCAATGCCCTGTTTCTCAGCGAAGTAACGGACTTTCTTGGCGGCATTCTCGGTTACCTGTATTGTTACTGAAGGTTGCGTGCCTGTGGTCATCTTGCACCTCAGTATTTTACTTGTGGTCGTCCCAAAGTATATCAGTCGAGAATCTGGTCCGCAAACCCTTGTTTAGAAGGGTTTCTTTCAGTCCTGAAGGTGCTCAGTAATGTATCGGTATGCAGATAGCCCTGCGGTAATGCCGTCTCCAACGGCGTTACCGAGCTGTCGATCGGAAAACTGGCGCGCGTCTCCCGCCGCGAAAACACCAGGAACCGGCGTTTCCATTTGCATAGTTGTGAGAAGATGCCCACCTGGGTCCATCGGCAGGGTCTTGCCTAGGAAAGCCGTGTTTGGATGGAATCCGACGTAAATAAATACACCACTGACGGGGAGTTCGTAGTCTTCCCCAGATTTTAGGTCGTTTAATAGGATGCGATCTACAGATCCGTTTCCTCTGATCTCGCGTACCGTGTGGCTCCACTTGAATTCCATGTTTGGAGTGTCAAAAGCTCGTTGTTGTAAAACTTTTGTTGCTCTCAACTCGTCCCGTCTATGGATTACCGTCACTTTTTTGACGATTCGTGATAGATAGAGGCCTTCGTCCATCGCGGCGTCTCCTCCACCTACTACTACTGTTTCTTGACCAGCAAAGAAATTTCCGTCACAGGTTGCACAGTATGACACACCGCGACCGGATAATTCTTCTTCGCCGGGAACTTCTAGTTTATTGTGTTCTCCTCCGGTAGCGATGATCATGGCTTTTGCAGTGTATGTTCGGTCTGCCCCTACCGCGGACTTAATCGGATCATCGACTTTGAGGTTGAGGATAGAGTCATATTCGATCTCTACGCCGAACCTTGTGGCCTGATTGGTCATCATCTGACTGAGTTCTGGCCCGAGAACTCCCTCAGGAAAACCCGGGTAGTTTTCGATATCCGATGTGATCATAAGCTGCCCCCCAGTCGCGAGTTGCTCGATCACAACGGTCCGCAATTGAGCGCGTGCAGTATACAGAGCTGCACTGAGGCCTGCTGCTCCTCCACCAATAATCACAACGTCGTAGTCTGTCTTCATGATGCTCCTTTGCGCTGTGAAGGCATTATACATTGCGGACAGGGGATGTTGAAATGTGTTCTGTGAGCCACTTTCGAGGGATATCGTAACGACATAGTGTTGCAGAAATTGCGACGGGGCTGGAGAGGGATCGATTTTTAGTGACGGTGATCCATAATGTGTGGAAGTACTGAAAAGGAGCGGCGAGCTGGACCAGTGCATGCCTTACTCCATGGAGGTGGAGGGCACTGGTCCAACTCGCCGCTCAATGCTGGTTCCCTATATATAGGCTTATTGAAAGAGGGTCTACTCGGGTAGAACCCCTGTCTCACTGAGCAATTTTGATGTGGCGTCCAGATCTTCTAGATCCGATACGTCAATCGTTGGCTTAGTGATCTCAGACAAGGGAGTGAGGTGACGACTGATCTTTACGCCTTCGACTAATGGATACTCGTACGTCGAGCTGGCAAAATACTGTTGCGCCACCTTGGAGAGCATAAATTCTAAGAAACGTTGCGCGTTCTCTTTGTTTTCGGCTGTTTCGAGGATCCCTGCCCCGGCAACCATCACGAGGGCCTCAGGACCACCCGAACGCGGATGGTAGTTCCGTGCAGCGAACGAATCACCCTCTTCTGCCATAAAGCGGTACAGGTAATAGTGGTTGACGAATCCGACCTCAACTTCACCGGCAGCGGCTGCTGCGACAGTCGGGGTATTCTTGGGGTAAATCGTCGGTTCGTTCGCTAAAATTCCCTCAAGCCATTTCTTTGTCTCTTCTTCACCCCATGTGGCCCTCATTCCTGTGACCATTGTTTTAAATGATGCGTTGGTTGGAGGCCACCCAATCTTGCCCTTCCACTTCGGATCTGTAAACCCTCGGATATCGTCCGGAAGGTCAGCTTCTGTGAGCTTCTCCGTATTGTAGACAACGACTCGGGCACGACCCGAAAGGCCAACCCATTTGCCTACTGGTGACCGCGCCCACTCGGGTACGAGTTCTAAGGTCGCGGCTGGAATCGTCGTCAGCATGTCCGCTACGGAGCCGAGGCCACCGGGGTCTTGTGCGAAGAAGACGTCAGCTGGGCTGTTCGCACCTTCCTCGCCCAAGAGGGCGGCTATTTCACTGGTCTTGCCGTATTTGACGCCTACTTCGATGCCGGTTGCTGCGGAGAATTGTTCAATAATGGGACCAACAAGGCTTTCTTTACGGCCTGAATAGACTACTAGTTTTCCAGGCGATGCTGGCACCGCGACTTCTACCTCGACCGTTTCCGTCACTGTCTTGGTCTCGGAGCATGCAACGAGGGCAAATCCGAGCAACGTAATCGCCATCAACGCGAAAAGGTATCCAAATGTGTTCAATCGTTCCTTCACGGTGTGTCTCCAATTCGTTAGAGTAGTGTGCACACATTTATTACAGTGTGCAGACATACTGTAAAAGTGTTCTATGGCAATGTCAAGAGGTATGCTAAGCGAACTTTAAAACGTTCTGCACAGGAATTTCTACGGTAAGGTAAGCCACTGTTTCGGTTTCTCGTGAAGATTGACGAAGATGCGTCCGGACAGTAATCTTTTGGTATCGCATTTCGGTGATTCAACCTACTGTTGGATGGTGGAAAACATGAGTAATGCCAAAGAGAAAGCGCGATCCGATTCAGGCGCGATCTCCCTGTCCGAAATCTCAGGAGCGGTTGAGAATTACCTAAGTTCTCTATTTAAGCTTGCGGAATGGGGTATTGCTCCCACGGCGGTACGTTTGGCTGATTATCTTCGAAATTTACCGGCTGCAGAACGGCTAGGAACATCGCTCCCATCGGTGCTTGGGATGTTGAGAAGGATGTCCCGAGAAGGGTTGATATCGGTTTCTCGGGAAAAACAAATTTATCTCACACCCACTGGTTTGCAATTGGCTGAGATTGCAGTCAGGAGACATCGTCTCGCGGAGTGTTTAGTGGTCAATGTGATTGGCATGGATCTCCATGTCGCGTGCGTTGAGGGACATAGTCTTGAGCACGCGATCTCCGCGGAGATGGAAAACCATCTTCAGAAGCTCTTGGAATTCCCAACGACGAGTCCCTTCGGAGCCCCGATTCCAGGGAGCGGCTATGTCCCCCCTGTCGGAGGAGGGATTACACTTGAGGAAGCTGAGCCTGGAACTCTGTATTACGTCGATCGCGTTGATGAAGAAGATCCGATCTTGCTTCGTTACTTGGTTGAACACGGAGTTCTTCCGAACTCGCGTTTCACTGTCGTTGAAGCGGGGAAGTATCGAGGAGTTTTGATATTCCGCACCGATCTTGCTGAAGGCTCCATAGGGTATGACGCTGTCCAACGAGTGTTGCTAAAGCGATGTCCTGAATAGTGTGAGAGGGCTGTTCAAGAAGTGGGGCGGGCGTTGTTGGGGTCCCTTGAGCAGATCGGCCCACGCTTCCTCCCTTCAGCTACATGAGGTGCATGTCCCGAACAGCTCGAGGGAATGGGTATCGATTGAGAATGAATATTCATTCTCAATACTTTTCACTTCTGATTCCAAGCTTGATTCCAACTGTGGGTTCAATTCGATATCGGTTATAGACCCACATTTTCGACAGAAGATGTGGTGATGGTGACGACCTTGGGCGCTGTTCAGTTCAACCACCATGGTATTTTCTGGAGTAGTAAATTCTGTCACTAAATCAAATGCCTTAAGGTCGTTGATTACTCGGTACAGGGTTGACTGAGCCAACTTGCCTCTCGCCAATCGCAGAATCTGGTCGATGGTCAAAGGCCGAGATTCCCTTAGCAGTAATTCTAGGACGATCAGTCGCGGGTTAGTAATAGATGCTTTGCTCGCGCTCAATAACGATCTGGATTGTTTTCTCACCGAGAGCATGAGTCAATTATACTCAAGTTGTTGGGCATTGACAAAAATAAGACTGAGACTTATTCTCATATTTACAGAAATGAGACTCATTCTTAATTTAGGTGGAAATAGTCATGGGATTCAGGCGTTTCTTAGGAATAACCTCTTTACTCGCATCTCTGATGGCTCTCCTGGTATGTTCTCCGTTTTCCGGAGATAGTGCCGATGATTCTACAGAAGGGACTGGAACTGATTTTACAATTATGGCAACTACTCCTATGGTCGCCTCATGGGTGAATCAGGTCGCGGGTGATCGGATTCTAGTCACCTCGATTATCCCGTATTCAATGGATCCGCACAGTTATCAGCCAGCCGCGAAAGACATTGCACAGGTCACGCAGGCAGATTACATCTTCGCTGTCGGATTGTTATATGAGGATTCTTGGCTCAATAAACTTCTTGATAGTCATCCCAATACAACCTTGATCGAATTGGGCGAATATATTCACCCGATCAAATTTGAGGGGCAACATCGTCATGGGGGTGCCCACGACGACGAGCATGAAGATGCCCACGACGACGAGCATGAAGATGCTCACGACGACGAGCATGAAGATGCTCACGACGAGGGATCCTATGACCCGCACTTTTGGTTTGATCCAATCAGGGTATCGTCTGCAGTCGGAAAAATTGCAAAGATTCTCTCGGATCTCGATCCCGACGGAGCCACGTATTACGCTGAACGAGCGCAATCATACAGGCAGACATTGCAGGAACTGGATGATCACATCGCGGCGCAGATCGAATCGATACCAGAACAACGGAGGAAACTTATATCAGGACATGAATCTCTAGGATACCTAGGAGATCGCTACGATATCCTGATACTACAGGCTGTCATTCCAAATCTTTCTTCTGAGACCGCACCGACACCGCAAGACCTCGCAGAAGCGATTGAGTTGGTGCAAGAGCATAATATCTCTGTGATTTTCCTTGAAATCGAGACCACGGGAGAATCTGCCGAGAGGATCGCCGAAGAAACCGGTGCGAGATTAGCGGAAGGTTTGAGCGTGGAGACTCTCCAAGAAGGGCAATCGTATATTGACTTTATGCAATACAATCTTGATGTGATCGTATCGAATTTAATCGGATAGACATTCAAGTCCTGCTTTTGGATGGAACATCGTTATGAGATGCCCGTGTTTACAGGAAAGCTGTAACTGCTGCATTCAAGCCGTCGACGCGTGCGTTGAATTCGACAATTTCTTGGCGTTAGATAGTGTATCCTTCGCCATCCCGAAGGGTGGGCTGACAGGAGTTGTGGGCCCGAACGGCGGAGGGAAAAGCACGCTGTTCAACGCGCTTGCAGGATTACAGCCGATTGTGCATGGAACTATTCTTATAAATGGCTTACCTCCTGGAAATGCACTCGGGGAAATTAGCTATGTTCCTCAGAGAGAACGCGTCAACTGGAGATTTCCTTTATCTGTACGTGACGTTGTCAGTTTGGGGACTTCCACTAGTGGATCTTTCCTCAAAAATTTGGGGTTTGGAGACGATGCCTTGATTGAAGAATCCTTGCGGAAAGTCGATATGTGGAAGAATCGGGATGAGTTAGTCTCAAATCTTTCTGGGGGCCAACGACAACGGGCTTTTATCGCGAGGGCTCTGACTCAAGAGGCCAATATCTTGCTTCTCGACGAAGCCTTCAGTGGAGTTGATATAGCTTCTCAAGAGGGCGTAATCAATGTACTGCGCACACTCCGAGATGAAGGAAAGACCATTCTGGTCGCAACTCACGACTTAAACACATTGTCCAATAGATTTGACTATGTTTTATGCATAAACAGGCATATTTGCGCACATGGGGAACCGGGATCCGTGTTTACCAAGGATGTTTTGATTGAGCTGTATGGGTCGCATGGGGAGATGTTTGCTGATCATCAAATAGGACAACACACTCATGGTGCTTGACACCATCTTTGAACCGTTTCAATACCAGTTTATGATCCGGGCACTAATTGTCTGTATTTCAGTTGGAGTGATTTGTCCTGTTTTCGGTGCACATGTGATTAATCGTGAGATGGGATTCATGGGGGATGCTCTGTCTCACGCGGTTCTTCCAGGCATTGTTGCTGCCTATGTCATCGGATTGAATCCATTGGCTGGTGCCGTTCCGATGGGGATCGTCGTGGCATTACTCATAGGCTTCATTGTTAAGAAAGCAAATATTTCGCACGATACATCCATCGGCATCTTGTTTACGGGCTTATTTGCACTCGGACTGATCTTGCTCTCCGTGCTTGGTGGGACAGGACTCAATCTTGAACACATCTTGCTTGGTCAGGTTTTGAGTACATCCACTACTGATGTATATGTGACGCTTGTCCTCAGCGTATTTACCCTTGTGTTGATGATATTGCTGCATAAGCAGATGGTTTTCGTTGGTTTCGATTATCAGGGTGCCGTTGTGGCAGGTCTACCAGCAGCGAGGATCAATTATCTCCTGCTGGTGCTTCTTTCAATTGTTATCGTTGTTACTTTGCAGGTAGTGGGGATTATTCTGGTTGTTGCAATGCTTATAACGCCGGCTGCAGCTGCAAGTCTTATCACCAGGCGTTTTTCGAGAGTGATTCTTGTGGGGGTGATCTTCGGTGTGCTTGCAGCGGTGGTAGGACTGTATCTCTCGTACCAATTCAATCTTCCGTCTGGTCCATCAATCGCACTCACGTCGACCGCCATTTTTGCTTTTGCTTTTTTAAAAAGATGGCAGACTAATCGAGGCGCTGGAGACGCTTAGCAGTGGACCCGTTTCCCTGTTGTTGGGCGCAGGCCAATACGAGGGATCCGGGGCTACTTGTAGCTCAAATAAAAGTTAGGCTGAACAAGTTAAATCTCAAGGCACATCATTCGTGGGGATACTGATCCTGATTTCTTCTTCTAATTGTTCGATGTCAGACTCGCTCAAATTAAAGTATTTCGCCTCGGGGTGATGAAACACCAGTGCAGATACTGACCCTTCTGGATCCATCATGAACCCGTCGGTTAGTTCAACGCCAATTGTCGTGGTCACGTCGAGCATCTCGAAAAGTTGTTGCTGATCTTCGAGGCGTGGACAGGCGGGATAACCAAAGGAATACCGCCGTCCGCGGTACTGGGTACGGAAAAGGTCATCAAAAGATGTAGCCTTGGTACTGCCAAACCCCCACATTCGTCGCATCTCTTCGTGTAAACGTTCAGCGAACGCTTCAGCCCCTTCTAAGGCAAGGGATTGAAGAATATGAGAAAGCAGGTAATCTCCCCTATCTTTCCATTTTTCGGCTAATTCTCTTATTCCCGGCCCAATCGTTGTGACGAAGGCTCCCACATAATCAATCTCCCCCAGATTCTTAGGGCGGACATAATCAGCGAGAGATAATCCGTCTCGTTGTAACTGCCGGCCAAAACGGAATTTGTATCTTACGGTTTGGTGGTCAGGACCATAAATCAACAACTCCTGCCCTTCGGAATTACAGGGGAAAAACTTATAGACCGCGTTCGCTGCAATATTCGGGTTGCTCAGCATAATGTCTTCTACAACGCGAACAGAATCCCTAAGTTTTTTAGCTGATTTGTCACCAGCTTCCAGAGCATCTCGGAAACGTCCCTTGAAACCAAGGTGCCGGACATACAGCATCTGTGGGTTGATATATGGGAATATTTTTTCTAGATCGTAGTTCAAAAGTACGTGAGGAAGAAGGTCTGGCGGTCTTGGCGGAACAAAATCGTGACGAATTGACGTCAGCGATTTCGGTGTAGTTTGGACGACAGGGCGGTCGGCCCGACGCGCTTTGTCTGCAATCTTCATTTCCTGCGTTTCATTTTTCAGCGATATAGCCAGCTGTTCGCGTGCGTTTGCATCAAGAAGCGTTCTGGTTAACGCAAGGCCATCCATCGCGTCCTTTGCGTACGTGATCAGTCCTCCATATTCTGGGGCGATGCGCAAGCGCGTGAATCGATTTGACAGGGCGGCTCCTCCAACCATGATGGGGCAGTCAATTCCGGCGTGCTGAAGATCACGTGTAGTCTCTACCATCATTTGTGAAGATTTCACTAGCAGACCAGACAAACCAATTAAGTCAGGTTGATGGTTCTTGTACGCTTGAATGAGTTCATGGGGTGGGATCTTAATTCCGAGATTAATGACTTCATAGCCATTGTTGGAAAGAATAATATCAACCAGATTCTTCCCAATATCATGAACGTCCCCTTTGACGGTCGCCAAAATAATCTTGCCTTTTTTCGCGGAGGCGGATTTCTCCATGTGAGGTTCCAAATGGGCGACTGCGAATTTCATGGATTCAGCTGACTGCAACACCTCCGCGACGATCAGTTGGTTGGCGTTAAATTGCCTCCCGACTTCGTCCATGCCATCCATTAAGGGTCCATTAATGATCTCCAGTGCACTCCGTCGTTTTAGTGCCTTGTTAAGGTCGTCAGCCAGCCCTTCTTTACTTCCCTCGATAATCGACAACGCTAACCGTTCATCCAGGGGTAAATGTAGCCGCGTTTCAGTGGTGGCCTTGGGGACCCTCCCGCGAAAATGGTTGGCGAAAGCTGCGATTGGGTCATCTCCGCGATTCCAGATCAGATCCTCGGATAGGTCTCGCTCTCGCTGTGGGATTGAGGTGTAGCGATGCATCATCTCCGAGTTAACAATTGCAACGTCCAGACCGGCCTGAACACAGTGATACAGGAAAACCGAGTTAAAGACTTCACGTCCCGCAGAAGGGAGACCGAAAGAGACATTAGAAATTCCCAGAATCGTTTTGGATTGTGGTAGCGCATCCTTAATTAAGCGAATTCCCTCGATGGTCTCAGCGGCGGAACCAACGTAGTTTTGGTCACCGGTGCCAGCAGGAAAAACTAGAGCATCAAAAAAGATGTCTTCCTCGGCAACACCGTATTTCTCCGTCAATAATGCGTGCGACCTGGTCGCGATGGCGAGTTTTCGCTCCCTGGTGATGGCTTGTGCTTGGACCGGATCGTCATCAATACAGCCTACGACCAATGCTGCGCCATACCGTTTTGCTAGAGGAACAACTTGTTCAAAGCGGGCTTCACCATCTTCCAGGTTAATCGAGTTAATAATCGATTTTCCCTGAAGCATTTTTAGTGCTTCTTTAATGACGTTGTGGTCTGTTGAATCGATCATGATCGGGGCTTTCACTTTACGTGTCAGGAAGCCTAGGAAATCTGTCATGTCGTCGATTTCTTCTCGATCCGGATCTTGAAGGCATACATCCAGAATATGCGCGCCGTTTCGTATCTGGGCACGGCCTATCTCTGATGCTTCTTCAAAAGCGTCTTTACTAATCAATGTGCGGAAGCGACGACTCCCGAGTACATTTGTTCGCTCCCCAACGATACAAGGACGGAGATCTTCGTCGAGCAACAATGCTTCTATTCCTGAAACCCGTGTTTCCTGTTGAATGGAAAAGCTTCGAGGGGTAGATCTCCTGACCATAGCTGAGAGTTGCCGTACATGTTCCGGTCCGGTTCCGCAACAGCCGCCCACAATGTTTAACCATCCAGAGTCAATGAATCGCCCGATGGTTTTTGAGACTTGTTCCGGAGTTTCGTTGTAATTGCCGTCTTCATCCGGCAACCCTGCATTCGGAACACATGAAACTGGGAAGCGAGAGAGGCCAGCCAATGTTCGGATATGATCAGTCATGAACTCCGGGCCGGTCGCGCAATTGAAACCTAACCACAATAAGTCACGGTGGGCCAAGGACGTATAGAATGCTTCCGCGTCCTGGCCAGCGAGCAGCGTGCCCATTGGCTCGATCGTGCCTTGGACAGCGACTGCCACCTGAATATCTAGTTCAGCGATAGCACGATCTATCCCGTCGAGCCCGGCTTTAACATTTATGAGATCCTGGCTTGTTTCTAGGAGGAGTACGTCGACCCCACCTTCTATTAGTCCGAGCGCCTGCTCGTAATAAGAGAACGCTAGATCGCTAAAGGTAATGCCACCCGTTACAGAGATTGTTTTTGTCGTTGGACCCATAGAGCCGGCGACAAATTTGGTCGCTGTCGCGTCACTTGCCCCATCTGCAACCCGCCTCGCAATCAAGGCGGCTTCCCGGTTGAGGTATCGGGATTGGTGTGAAAGCCCATACTCTGCGAGGACTACAGAAGTAGAACCGAAGGAATTGGTTTCTATAATGTCGGCACCTGCGGCTAGGAACTCTTTGTGAATATCTGCAATAACATCGGGGCGAGTAACGCACAAATATTCGTTGCAACCGTCGTAATCTGCGCCGCCAAAATCATCTGGCTCCAACCCTTTAGCTTGGATCGAGGTTCCCATGGCGCCGTCGAGGACCAAGACCCGATCCCGGTTGGTTAGCAACGATTTAAGTGCTTGTACACGCTTAGGTTCAGCCATTAGCAACAAATCCTTCGGGAAGCTGTTTTCAACTCGTATTCCAAGGGGAAACAACCTCGAGAACCCTTCGGGGATTTCCCCATGACATTGTGAGAGGTGTGTCTCGGAAGGTCATCGCGGAATCCTGGGAACACGAAATCTGGTTCGTCACCTGCAAATGGTTTGAGACTGCGTTCTGTCTGTGAGACTCTTGGAGCCCGTGGACGAAATTATACCTGATCTGTGAGTTCCTGTTCACTCCTGTCAGTAAAAGGCAGAGACAAGCCATAGGCAATCGGATTAGGAGGGACTGAAGCGTTACACCATTTCATAGAACTCTATGAAGCTTGATTCTTGGAGTTCCCTCAATTCATTGTAGATGTCAGATACGTCTTGAGGGGTTTTCGCGTCCGGTCCGTAAGGAGAACGAAGGACTTCCTCCGTCCAATCCATATATACGATGTCTGGCGTCCCGGGTACGGTATACCCGCTCCAGTAAACCCGGGTATGGGATCGCCCGGTGGTTTCATAGGCTTTGGCCAACTTGTCGATCAATGTCGCTGCCTGACGTGTTGTGCCGGGTTTCACCTTGAATCCTCTTCTAATCAAATACATTCCACTCCTTTTGAGGTAACGGTTGGATATTATCGTCATGTCACAGTCTATTACACTGTGATACGGCTCGGTAGGGGCAGCCATTTCTTTCCATGGAGGACCCAGTCTATAACAGCATCCTATACCGGGGCGCCGGGAGGAGGAGCTGGGCTCGTATTCTGGAGGGTCCAGTCAACAGGACGCTCGAGGAAGTGGGCGATGTCATGCCTAGCCTTGATACGGTGGACCCGCTCCTCTTCGTCCATTCCCTGATCTTGATCAATCCCGCTTTGAAGACGGGTCAACTCAGCGTGCAACCATGATTTGACCTCCGGAGTCACCTGAATATCGGTGGCAAGGCTCAGAAGGCGATCTAGGAAAGCTCGTTGTACAACCCGCCGGAGGGCCGCGTGCCGTGGTTGACTGTCTGCGGGCTGCTCCCAAGTGCGGGCTCTTACGGTATCTAGTACCTCGCCCAAAGTGAGCGGATCGGGCTGGCGCGCGGCAAAGGCAACTATCCGGGCCAGCTTCTCACGCTCGAGACTGTTGTCTAACACCAAGCCGGCGAGAGCCCGCGCTGCTGAAAGTTGGTCGAAAGCATATCCCGCTCGGGTCAGAGAAGCATCAAAATTCTTCTGGCTGCCGAAGGGTGGTGGGGGCAGATGCTTGAGCACTTCTTCAGGGATATCGAGGTTTCCTGGCTCTAGGCAGTCCAGAAGGAGAGCAAGGGCTTTTCTCTGTCGGGAGAAATCGATTATTTTAGTGGGCACTTGTCCATCACCAGAGAGCGCGTTTGTGTGCTCCATGCCGCCAATGTGCTTCGCTACAGCTTCAATCGCGAAACGATGAAAGTAATAAATCACAGATAGATAGTGATCCAGATCTGACACCGGCTGGTCTTTTCTGAGTAGATGCGGGCCATATTGCTGAAGTAGCGCGCGTCGAGTGGAAAGGGTCTCTTGAAGCCATGAGACTGGATCCGCACCGTCATCATAAGGATTCCAACGCGGGTCGCTGTCAGGAAGGAAGAGTATCCCTTTCCGCAGACCTTCTTTCGTGATGGCTCTCAGGTGCGCATCTTCCGTTTCAGCTGGTGCAGGTGAGTAGGCAAAACGAACGGCAAGGATATCCCAAGATCCCAACCCATTTTGATACGCGTCGCTGAAGTCAATCGCCCCGTCTGTTCCAATCTTTATGCGTGGCGTGACGTATTCCATCACGGAACCGCGGTCGTAAAGGCTCGCGCTGAAGTTATGAGGAAATCCCAAGGTGTGGCCCACCTCATGGGCGGTTAGGAGAGCCTGCCGCTGAAGCATCAGCGATTCTTCGTCTTTAATAGTGCCCAGAGTGAGCGCGAGTTCTGCAATAGGGTCTGCGCCCAATTCGCAAGTATCAGGGTCTCCCGGTGGCATCGTTGCCGCCCAGTAATTATGCACTGTCCGTACGCGGTGGCTATCCATTCGTGGTTTGCCACAAATGATCTCTCCTGTACGAGGGTCACTATAATGGGCTCCGATAGACCAGCCTCTTTCTACCCTGTGTACCCATTGGATAACCGAGTAACGTACATCCATGGGGTCAATGCCTTCTGGTAAATCTCTAACCTGAAGCGCATTCTTAAAGCCAGCTTGCTCGAAAGCTACATTCCACCAGAGAGCTCCTTCTCGCATAGCCGAACGGATCGGCTCAGGGATGCCTCTATCCAAGTAGTAGACGATCGGTTGGATAGGCTCGCTAACGGGTTTATTGGGATCCTTTTTTTCGAGGCGCCATCGACGAATCCATTGGATCTCTGTGTTCTCACTGAAGTTGACACCAAAGTCTTTGAATGACATGGGGCCGAACCCGACGCGTGGATCTAGCTTCCGTGGCCGATACCCTTCCTCTGGTAGTGCAACGAAAGAATGATGCTGGTGGACACTGAGCGTTCGACCGTCTGGTAAGAGAGATCCAAGCTTGTCCGAGATGTTCTCTCCCGCTAGGGTCAAAAGGACTTCTATTTCGGTATTGCGTGGAAAAGCTTTCGTGTGAGGCATATGAAACGCACTACGCTGTTCGTCGACCTCGAACGAACCGAGGTCAGCAGCCCGGATCGAAGTTGCTACATCCGCGGCGTCCCGAAGGAAAAAATTCGTCGCATCTACTAGGAATCGGCCTGCTTTCTCTGCTTCTATTGTGAAAGCTCCCAATACGGATTCAGCGAAAGACTCCTGGACGCTTTGCGCTAGGTCAGGGTTGTCAGTCGTGGAGCGGAAGGCGAGGTTTTTCTGTACAAGTAGTACCTTCGGCCCAACATGTCTAAAAGTGACGAGAGCAGAGCCTCCTATGGTCCCTCTGTCTAAGGTGCGGACATCTACAGACCCTACGCCTGTAGCAAGGGCTCTGAGGTACAAGAATTCCTCATCCAGATTGCTCACTTCGAGGAGAAGGCGTCCTTGCTTGTAATCCCAGTAGTAGGGAATGAAGCCCTTTACATATTTGAGGCCAGCGACTCGTTCGGCCCAACTGTTTTCTGCCTGTGTTTTGCTCGGCATAGTGTGTCTCCCTTAGCGATCTTGCCTAGATTTTCTGTTTATACTTCAGCATATCTCGTTTATCCGAGAAGATTGTGTCAAAATGATATGCCGGTGTTAGGATTGAATAGTACTGTAATAGTCCGAGTAATACATCAAGGAGGCCAGCTGTGAAGAGCCGAACATTCTCTTGTGTGAAGTGTGATGGAACCACATATAAAACTGGAGAATTGCGGACCACGGGTTCTGGTATCTCTCGATTCTTGAACCTACAAAATCAAAAGTATGGCACCGTATCCTGTCAAGAATGTGGGTATACCGAGATGTACCGTCTGGGAGGCGGGCGCCTTGGCAATATCCTAGACCTGTTCACCAACTAGCATTTTCATCCCGGTCTTGCTGGAATAACTTCCCCGCGGGCCTGGAGCTTTCTGAAAGATTGTTCCAGGGTCGAGTCTAACGATTACAATCGGCGAGGCGATTCGAGCATGTAATCAGCGAGCTTCTTTATACTCTCCCAATCTTCTCTTGTGGGCTGTATGCGCCTATACGTCGTCAACGTCCAGCCTTGGAATGGTCTGACGTGACTCTTAATTTCAAGATTTCCGACACGCTTCGCCAGCATCTTAGTCGGTTCGTCGTTCGACAACGTCTTTACTAACCCCGTAAACCCATCGGATCCTTTCCATGTTACGTCCACAACGCGCCCGAATAGCGGAAAGGTTTTCTTCCTGACGGTCTTGATCTTGACCGTGTGGCGGCTTGAGATAGGCCGATCGTCTGGGATGCCAAAAACCACCCACCATGCAGGGGGGCTTTTGTCACTTCTGTCTTTCTTCAGAATGTTTATCCAGCGGATTGGCTCTTCGAACACGTCAATGACACCCAAGGATCTTTGATACCACGAATTCTCGGCCTTTTCTTGAACGACCTCGCGTTTAGACATTTCCGCTTGCACACCGAGGGCATTCAGAGACGCGGTTAATTCATCCCGTGTTTTGTCTCGGAACCGCTCTTTCATTTTGTGTTGACACCTCGCCGCTTGGAACAAGAATTACCGTTGTCGTGGTAGATCAACTAAGTATTTGGCCTCCAGGGGAGTCTCAATAACCTCATGTCCGACCTTCTGCACGTAGTATGCACCAGCACTCTCTCTGGAACTGACCACTTGATGTACGTCCGTGCCAATGAAATGGATCGCCGCATCTTCGTCCACTGCGTAACCGGGAGCAAATCCTTCCGAGATTAGTCGATGGTACAACGGTCTTCTTTGTGCTTCTCCATCGTAGTGCGGGCAATGCGAACCTGGTAAGAAACCTAAACCGTCGTAAAGTGGCTCAAGGTGATTGATGTTAAATGAGTCTGTCGTACCGCATTCAAACCAACACAAAGATCCGGCGCTTCCACCACACAGAATGATTCCTGAATCCCAAGCCTTTCCCAAAGCGGTATCGACGCCATGAATGCGCCACGTGGCCAGCATGTTTGCCGTATTCCCGCCGCCAACCATGATGATATCTTGACTCAATAAATAGTCTTCGATGTTGTAGACGGCTCTATTGAATAAAGAGAGATGAGATCGCTCTGCATGTGATGCAGGGAATCGGTCGTAAAAAGCGACGATCGAGGTTGCCGAGTCTCCTGTAGCAGTGGGGATAAAGCAGACTTTCGGACGATCGTTGTTCGATAATGACAGGATATACCTGATCAATGGATGTGTTTGATCCCCCGCGGGTCGTAACCCGCCAAATGCGACAATCTGCTTGTCAGCCACGTTGTACTTCCCTTCGGAAGCTCGTATCCCCCGATAATTCTAGCATGCTGTAGTTATATCACACGTTGACACATTATTGTTCCTGTCATCCTCAGTGGAGTGGTTGGAGCCGGAGGTAATTACAAACCATGTGAACAGTTTCGTGGCATGGCAATATGAAAGTTCTGATAATTGGTTTTTCTTTGATTGACATAAGGCAATGTTTTCTAGGCGAACGAAAGCTGGACTCTACCGTAAAATCCCCCAATTGGTGTGATTGGTCGTGTATCATCAATCAGGTGCTTTTGCACGATAATTTCGGAGGTGTCATGTGAGTATCACAGTGGTAGTCAGGTTGAAAGTGGAAGATTACGCAAGTTTCGCCGCGTCATTCGCCAATCGGGAGAGCGCACGCGTGGCAGCCGGCCTTGAAGTCAAGGCGTATCGCGTTATGGACGATCCCAATGGTGTCGTTGCCATCGGAACTGCGCCGTCAAAGGAAGCTTTCTTTGCCTTTATGACGAGCCCTGAACAGCAGGAGGCACTGAAGACTGCAACAGTTCAAGGTCCTCCTGATCTCACCTTCTTGGAAGGATAGGGGACAACTCTGTACGGACGTATACAAAATCCTCCGCGATTCTCTCGCGGAGGATTTTGTGTCTAGGAATGGGTGTATGGTGAACGTCGTCCGGCTTGATCACTGTTCTTCCGTAACGATCTCCCTAAGGCGAAGCCGATACAGTTAATACCAAGATCGCTGCACTTATTGGCCCAGGTTTCTAGAGCGAATTCGTAGGGCAGCACCAATTCAACAAGTTCCCAGCCAATTGAGAGGGTCAGGAAGAGGTACCAATTTCTCAATAGGAATCGACCGACGAAGCCCCATTGAACCAAGTGGCCCAATGACCAGAGATTCAGAAGCTCCATGGTGCGCTGCTATCCTTATATCTCTCGACTTGAAAACCTTTGCCATGCCAGTACGGCAAAGACTGGGGTTGTCGCTATGGCCGTAATGAGTGCTTTCTGTCTGAAGTGCGCGTCCAATTCGAGCGACATCCCGAAATAAGTCAGCGTACCGTTCTGTATGTCTGACTGCGTCACGGTAAGAAATGCTAGGGTATCGTTCAGCGCTGCGGGCCACCAAAGCAACGCTTGCGCTACGTAAGATACGGTTTCCCATTCTACCAATGGTGTGTCGATGAGTCCGCGCATAAGCAATTCGACAGTGATGAGCGTGCTTCCTATTAGCGGGATGCCGATAAAGACAGCTAACGTTAGGAGAACAGAGGCAACTGCGCCTCTAAAAATTGATGAAGTGAACAGCATGAGTGCGGCGTAATGAAGATTACTAATCAGGTAAAAGAACATCCCCCATAAGAACCAATTAAGGCTGACATGATCCGATGAGTCAAAGATCAACAAACCTACAATCAGAGTTAAAAGAAAGCCCAGAAAGAATAAGATTTGGGATAAAGGAACATAGATCAGTAACTTAGTCATAAGGATTTGCTTCATCGAAAACCTGGTTCTGAGGAATATGGATGAATCCTTATTGCTATCAAAAGCGAGCGAAGAGACGACGATTCCAATCCAAAGCAGTGTTCCTACGATGGAAACGGTGATGTACAGTTCTAGCGCGTCTGAATAGGAAAATCCAGCGCTAGCACGGTCGATGAATACTCCAACAATTAAGGACAACACACTTGCAAGTGTGAACACTGCCAACAAAGTCCACCCACGCCAGCTACGGAACAAGTGAATTAGTTCCATTTTCCACAGATTCATTGGGCGCTTCTTTCAGGCTGGAGTAATGTTAAAACGGCATCTTCAAACGATTGTTCTGTAGTCCCTTTAATCCCGTTTACGCTTCCTCCATAGAGAGCTTTCCCTTCATTGACCACTGTTACGGAGTCACAGACGTCTTCGACATCACTCAGGATATGCGTTGAAAACAAGACGGTGGTTGTTTCTCTTAAGCGAGATATTGTGTCTAGGACTTCCCTGCGACCAATAGGGTCCAAAGCTGAACATGGCTCGTCTAGTAAGATTAGCTGGGGTTGGCCGATCAGAGTGGCAGCTAGTCCAAGGCGTTGCTTCATACCTCGGGAAAAGCCTCCGACACGGCGATCTATGGCATCCGCTAACCCTACTTCTTCGATTATTGTCGGAACGGCTTGCTCGTCTACTTCCCTGCGAAACGGATACCGGGCGAGGTCCACAACTTCCCTGGCAGTTAAGAGTGGGAAAAAATCTGGGGTATCGGGCATCAACATCATTTGATGTCGGGGTATTCCGAACACTATGTCCCCTGAGGTCTTCCGCTTGAGCCCGGCCACGATTGACAGCATTGTAGTTTTTCCGGCTCCATTCGGTCCTACAAAACCATGGATAGAACCAGCTTCGAGTGTCAGATCTAATGCATCAAGTGCACGGACTGTGCCGAACAATTTGGTTAAACCAGAAAGGATGAGTGCCGGTGGCATAAAACTCCTAGCGTGGGCTCATTTCGAGAGATCTTTCTCCCCGTGGAGCTCGGGGCATCTTGGCATTGGTTTGATGCGGTGTATATCATATCACCGCAAAACAGTTCATCGCATCTCTTAGAGTAGAGAAATGTATCAGGAGAGATGCAACGAACCTTTGCGTCGTATCCAGTTTTCCTTCTCGACTGGACGCGTTCTTCGACGCTCTCCGGATGAGACAGTGGCCTATCGACGGGATTCGAGGGGAAAAATGACAAAAGACAGTTGGGTTTTACTTGGATTTTCAGCGATTGGATTTTTCGGGGTGAACTTTGTTTTCCTGTATTGGCAACTTTTTGAATTTAGCTGGCAAGCGTTTTCCAAGAATACGATAGGAATCGCTCTATTTGTTGAGGTCTCTCTG
>CAZVDP010000015.1:0-317632 GCA_964625945.1 uncultured Dehalococcoidia bacterium
CCTCACAAGACCCTTGTCATTAATAAATGATTAGCCCACAACTCCGCACTATAGACACACAGTAAAAGCAACAGTTCGTCAGGTTTGTGTACGGTTTGGGTATGGTTTCGGTCATTGTCCAGAATGTTTCAAACCAGTTCAACCACGGGAGTGGCTACTATAACTCCTTATATAGTGGCAGGATGCTGAACAATGTATGCCCCCATGCCACGGAAGAAGAGATCGGCCGGCGGGGTTTTGAACCTGTTTTTGATCCATTGGGTGTCAGATTGGGTGTCAACGGGAGTTTTGGACAGAGGATTGAGGGGCACAGATCGACCCATTATGGGTCAATCCGTGACTAAATTGGCTGGTGCCGAGGGAGGGACTCGAACCCACACCCCATTGCTGGGAACGGATTTTAAGTCCGTCGCGTCTGCCATTTCGCCACCCCGGCACACATATGTGAAGGGAATAATATCGGTGAATCCGGAAAACCCCGACTGTAACTGTTCAGATCCGTCACACGAACGAAGAATCCATTCACTAGGAATCCTAGGCGCAAGCGATGATCTGCTGTGTGGAGGCGACGGGCGGATTCGAACCGCCGAATAAGGGTTTTGCAGACCCTCGCCTTAACCACTTGGCTACGTCGCCATCCAGAGGGTTCTTTGGTGCCCAGGGCGGGACTTGAACCCACACGGGTTGCCCCACGGCCCCCTCAAGACCGCGTGTCTACCATTTCCACCACCTGGGCCCAAGTTCTAGGATGCCACTCACCTCAGTCGCTGTCAACGGATTCCATTCCTTGACACTCTCCACAGCTACGCATAAAATGAACGTCGTTCGTGAATAATCCCTGACGAGGTTAATCGATTGACCCTAGTGAAATTAATTTCAGGCGAAAGCTTCGAGAGCATGCTTCGCCGCTTTACGAAAAAGGTACAGCAGGATGGAGTGCTCTCTGAAGTGCGCCGACGTTCACGATTCGAACCTCCCTACCTCAAGCGCAAGAAAAAGCTGGCCACCAAGCGTCGCAAGAGCCGTCGAAACTCCTAGGTCCGGTCCTCTAGTGCCACTGCAAGATCAATTGACGAACGACCTCAAACTCGCTCTTCGTTCCGGTGACTCCGTTCGCCGAGATGTTCTACGATATAGCCTTAATGCTCTTCAGTACGCAGCGAAGGAACAAGGAAGAGACCTTCAGGATGAGGAATGCCTTCAGGTGCTTCAGCGTGAAGCGAAGAAGCGAAGAGACAGTATCAGCCTCTTTGCGAAAGGCGGCCGCCAAGACTTAGTAGACAAAGAAACCACCGAACTGGACATAGTCGAAGCCTATCTCCCGAAACAGAAGTCACGTGAAGAGATCACCGCCGCCGTACAGCAAGTTATCCAGGAATTGAATGCAACCGGCCCTTCGGACCGAGGGAAGGTTATGGGAAGCCTCATGCCCAAACTTCGTGGCCAGGCCGACGGAGCACTTGTTAATCAGATCGTCTCTGACCTGCTTTCCAATATATCTAACAGTTAAAGGAGATCGGTGATGCGATTCGGCATAACGGTCTTCCCTGGAACTTGGAGCGATCAGGATTGCCATCAAGCCCTAGGTAGGGTATTGGGGCAAGAAGTCTCGTACATCTGGCACAAAGACGAAACCTTACCACCCCTTGATTGCATCATTGTCCCCGGAGGATTCTCCTACGGCGATTACCTGCGTGCAGGGGCAATCGCTCGGTTCTCACCGATTATGCCTGCGATCGAGAACTTCGCTAAAGCAGGCGGCCTTGTCTTTGGAATTTGTAACGGATTCCAAATCCTTTGCGAGACTGGCTTATTACCGGGAGCTCTTTTACGGAATTCTCACCTTGAGTACCGCTGTGAATGGGTGTCACTCCGCGTTGAGAATAACCACACACCTTTCACTCGATCATGTTCAGCCGGACAAGTGCTTTCTATCCCAATATCGCATGGCGAAGGCCGTTACTACGCAGACCCAGAAACACAGTCTGAACTAGAGAGAAACAACCAAATTATTTTCCGGTATTGTTCTCCAGAAGGAGATACCAGTCCGGAGGCTAATCCTAATGGATCACTTGATAACATTGCTGGAGTTACAAACCTCACGGGTAACGTCATTGGGATGATGCCTCACCCTGAACGGGCTTGCGAATTGCTCCTCGGTAGCGACGACGGTGCAAAGCTGTTCAAATCCATTTTCAGCGACCACATTACTGAATAAATAATTCCTGCGAGGGTTACTAAATGAACGATCTGATCATCTCAGCCGACGAAGTACAGAAAACCTACCATTCGGGCGTCGTTGAAGTAAGTGTCTTAAAAGGTGTAGACCTCCATGTCTCTCGTGGCGAGATGGTGGCAATCATGGGGCCTAGCGGGTGTGGCAAAACCACTCTTCTCAACTGTCTTTCGGGCCTCGATGAAATCGATGGTGGGCGCGTAGTGATCGATGGTATCGAATTACACACTCTCTCTGACAACGAGCGCAGTGACTACAGGGCTGAAAGAATGGGCTTCGTTTTTCAGTTGTACAACCTGCTCCCTGTTCTAAGTGCTGTAGAGAACGTGGAAATGCCACTCCTCATTTCAGGAGTGTCCTCGGGAGATGCACGTAAGAGATCACTTGAACAACTCGATCAAGTCGGATTGAGCGGGCGAGCCAACCATTTGCCAGCCGAACTCTCGGGTGGCGAACGCCAGCGAGTAACAATCGCGCGGGCTCTCGTGAATCGCCCAGCGATTGTATGGGCTGACGAGCCGACCGGAGATCTAGATAGCGAGACTGCGAACGGGATTATCGATCTGATGATCGAACTTAACAAGACCGAAGGGCAAACATTCATCGTCGTAACACACTCGCGAGAAGTTGGAGATCGGGCTCATCGAATCATCCGTATGCGCGACGGGATCATCGAAGATAATGGACTAACCTAGGTAGAGGCACACTATAGACCCCTCTCAAAACGAAGGACAGCAAGGGATACATGGAACAGATTTTCGGACTCTCAATGAACACCCTGATGTGGATTCTAGTGTCTGTTACCTCGCTCGGACTGGGGATTGTCGGTGTATTAGCTTGGAAAAACCCTGTCATCCTCAAACTTGGGGTCCGCAACATTCCTCGTCGACCCACGCAAACAGTCCTCATCATCGTCGGGGTGATGCTGAGTTCAATTATTATTTCAGCAGCATTTGGCACCGGTGACACAATCAGTTATTCGATTCGCGCCCAAGCGGTCGAAGGCCTCGGACCAATCGATGAACTCGTCTTCTCGACGCCAACCAACGCCGAAGGTGGATTCGGGGCAAATGCCTACTTTCCGTTCACGCGTTTTGAGGAAATACAGGCACAGATCGCAGACTTCGATTCTATCGACGCGATTGCACCAGGTGTAGGAGAGATTGCAGCTGCGTTGAATCCTCGAACAGGGCTTAGTGAGGGAACATTACGGGTTACGGGCGTCGACCCCAAGAGTGTCGAGAACATCGGCTTCTTCAAGCTAATCTCCGGGGAAGCTGCTCTTCTTGACACCCTCGGTGACAAGGATTCCTTCATCAACAAGAAAGCCGCCACCCTGCTCGACGCTCAAGCGGGAGACAACATCGAGCTATTCCGCCCAGAAGGGACGGTAACGATCACTATCGCGGGGATCGTAGAAGGAGGAGGACTTGCAGGAAATGATCCGACTTTGATCCTCCGCCTCTCAGCCGCACAGAAACTGTTCGAACGCGAAGGGCAGATCAACTCGATCGCGATCTCAAACCGTGGTGACTATGTGGAGGGAGCGAAACTCAGTAAGACAGTCACAGAAAAGCTCCGGCTTCTGTTCGCTGACGAGCAGACGGCGACAGAACTGCAACGCCTTCTGATCCTTCCAAATGTTGCGAGCGCTATTGCAAAGAAAGAAGCTTCGCTTACTAGGGAAAGCAACGACGATATCATACAGCTGCGTAGTGCGCTAGCCAATGGACAAACCGATCCAGAACTCATTGGGCTGCTGACAAACCCGGAAATAGAGAAATTTATCCTAGACGCCCTAGAAGACGAGGGGCTGCAAGATTTACAGATCGAAGCCGACAACCTTTTCAGAAAGCTTTCAGAATTCCGGGTCGTAGAGATCAAGAGAACTATTCTGGAAATCGCGGAACGAGTAAGCAGTTTCGCGACAACATTCTTTCTCTTGATGGGGCTCTTCTCAATCATGGTCGGGATCTTGTTAATCTTCCTAATCTTTGTGATGCTCGCAGCCGCTCGCCGCTCAGAAATGGGGATGGCGCGTGCAGTAGGAGCAAAGCGCTCCCACCTAGTGCAAATGTTTCTTTTCGAAGGTACTGCCTATTCTGTCGTGTCGGCAGCCATCGGCGTGGCAATCGGACTTGTAGTCAGCAGTCTAGTCATCACTGCGGCGAATAGCGTGGTAACCACTTTTGACGAAGACTTTCGCTTCACACGGCACTTCGAACCAAGGACCATCATTATCTCCTACTGCCTCGGCATGGCAATCACCTTCGTCACAGTAGCTATTTCCGCATATCAAGTAAGCCAACTCAATATTGTGGCAGCGATTCGTGATCTTCCTACACCGATTTCTGTTCGCAATGTGAGATGGCGTTCGCTCTTCGGCAGACTGCTGACGGCCATCATAAAACCTTTCCTGCTTGCACTCAGAGCACTGCGCTCCTTGGCAACACTTCAGATTAAGCTAACTGTCATACACATCCGTCAAATGATCTGGGCATTAATCTCGTTACCATGGGAAATCTATTCCAGCTTGATGAGAATCCTTTGGCGGCCCGCAACACAAGGCTGGCTCATCGTGATTCTTGGAGCGATCACCATATGGCAAGGGATTCAGATAGGACAGGCCGCACCATTCACTATCGGCGTATCGATGACAATTATCGGCGTAGGGTTAATGGGGCGAGCTATATGGTCGAAAACCAAGGTCCGAGCCGACCGTCGCGACAGGATAACGTACAGCTTTATCGGACTCACCCTTCTCACGTTCTGGCTCTTGCCGTTCGACACACTGGAACCATTAACGGGTGAACTTGACGCTCAATTTGAGATGTTTTTCGTCTCCGGGATATCTGTTGTTGCGGCGGCTGTGTGGACGGTAATCTACAACTCAGACATGATCCTACGTGTTCTCACAATCATCGCCGGACGATTCGGACGCTTGCGACCAGTGCTCGTAACAGCCGTTGCCTACCCCATGAGTTCCAAATTTCGGACCGGCCTTACACTAATGATGTTCGCCCTCGTCATATTTACCCTCATTGTTATGTCAATTCTATCGAACGCATTTAACTTCTCGACCTTGGACCACAGGACCATAACCGGGGGATGGGACATAGAGGGAGAAGTGAACTTCAACACACCCATCCGTGATTTTGATAATGCAATTCAGCAAGAACAGAGTCTGGCACGAGAAGATTTCACGGCGATTGGAGGGTTTACACAAATACCGATCCAGGCCCGCCAGATCGGCGCGCAAGACCAGCGATGGCAAGGATACGCCATACGCGCCGCAGACGACGGCTACCTTACGGAAAATCAATACAAGCTAGAACACATCGCTGAGGGCTATGGCCCAACTGAAAGAGACGTGTGGCAAGCGCTTCAAGACAACCCCAACTTAGCAATAGTCGACGCGCTAGTAATTGAACGGGACGGTAGATCTGAAGATAGACAAATCGAATTTCAACTTGAAGGCATCAGTTATGAGGATGAGGAGATGCTCCCGATTACGATCCAAATACGTGAACCTCGAACCGGAGTCGAGTTCGAGGTTACGATTATTGGGGTCTTAACCCAACTCTCGGACTCTTTTGGGGACCTTGGATTCGGAATGTTAATCGCTAAAGACCAATTAGATAAAGGACTCCCGTTCCCTGTCCCAATCACGACTTACCGTGCGCGGCTAGCTGAGGGTGCTTCCGCGCCGGAAATTAAAGCAAACCTTGAAAAAGTTTTTCAGAAGAATGGGATGAAAGTCGCGGTTCTTCAGGAAACAATCCAGCAAGATGCGTCAGCTCAACAAGCCTTTAACCGTATCTTTACATCCTTCATGGCCCTCGGGCTGCTTGTCGGAGTAGCGGCTCTCGGAGTAATTAGCTTGCGAGCGGTCGTCGAACGGAGACAGCAGATTGGTGTGTTACGGGCACTTGGCTATCGGCAATATATGATCCAACTAAGTTTCTTGCTTGAATCATCCTTTGTTGCCCTCCTTGGCATCGCAATCGGAGTGGCATTAGGAGCTACGATTTCATATAACATCGTAGCGGATGTTCGCGAGTCTGCGAACATTCAGACTCTAAGTTTCTCAATCCCCTGGATGCGAATTGGGGGGATCATCGCAGCCACCTACGCCTTCTCATTGGTAACAACTTTCCTGCCGGCGCGACAGGCTTCGAAGATCTATCCTGCTGAAGCACTCAGGTACGAGTAAGCCACTCAGTCTTTCTGGGTCTATAATGGTGATTGTCGCACCGGAGACCAGCGGCTGTTGCTGGAGGTTATTATCACAGGAATCGCTCTTGCACTGTTAGCCTCACTCTGTTGGGCGGTCAGCGCGGTTTTTGTTCGCCTGAGCCTAAATGATCTGCGCTCAAGTACGACTACGATCATCTCCCTGATTTCAGGGATAGTCGCGACGATGACGCTATCACTGATCCTGTTCTGGGACCCCGTGTTCGATCTCTCAATACAAACTTTCAAATGGTTGATCCTCGCCGGAATTCTTACCGTCCCCTTCGGCCGGTTCTTGAACTTCTCCAGCGTCCAGCGTCTCGGGATAAGCCGTGCTCTGCCCATCATTGGAATAGCACCCTTGTTTGCCGCATCCTTCGCAGTGCTGTTCCTAGGCGAACACGTAACGATTCCGTTACTTGCAGGAACAATCTCAATTATCAGTGGCGTAGCTCTGATCGTGAGTTCAAAATGAAACTACCTGCGCGAAGGACACTCATTATCGGATACCTGTGCGCTATCGGAGCTGCCATGGGGTACGGTGGAAGCCAGGTTGTAGCCAAGCAGGTAATTACAGAGACAGAACCGCTGGTCGGTTCAGCATTCACGCTATTGTTCGGCTTAATAATCTTGGGTGCTTTGACAGCCCGCGATGTAAAGCAACAAAAACCGGCTCCCAAAATCGCTTATATCCGGGCAATCCTCGCGGGCTTAGCTTCAGCAGGCGGCGTGACGTTCTTGTACCTAGCGCTGAGTCACGCCCCGGTGGTTAACATCGCACCCGTCACCGCTATAAATCCACTATTCAGCATTGCTTTAGCTCAAATTTTTCTGCGCAATATCGAACGTCTCACCCCCAGAATCCTCGCCGGAGCGCTTCTCGCAATTGCGGGGGTGATTGTCATATCGATTTCGACAGCTGCATGATCGGTATGAACAATTAACATACGAACGCAACATCATGACGACATTCCTCCAAAATACTGCGCACAACAAGAGACTACTCTATAATTAACCATACACCGAACATGGAGCGTGCCATGGCTAGGCGAAGACGATCAATCGGCCGAGACCGGGGACTCCAGTTCCGCATGTATTTCGTAATGTTTAACCTAATCATCGTCTACCTATTCTTCTTTGCTGCAATGACACTCATCGGGATCGATCTAACTTTTATTGTGATCCTCGCGTTGATACTGCTTGGCACGCAATACTTCTTCTCCGATAAACTCGTCCTCCGTTCTGTAGGCGCACGCATCGTGAGCCCCGATGAGGCACCAGAGCTACATTCAACGATAGACCGCTTGGTGGCCAAGGCTGGTATGCCAAAACCCAAGATAGCCATATCAAAGAGTGATATCCCCAACGCCTTCGCTACCGGTCGAAATCCACAGAACTCTGTAGTGTGCGTAACAGAAGGAATTATGCGCAGGCTGAACGACGATGAACTTGAGGGTGTGCTTGGGCATGAATTAACCCATATCAAAAACCGCGATGTGACAGTAATCACGTTCGCTAGTTTCTTCGCAACCTTGGCCTCCATGCTCTCAGGCATGCTCATGTGGATGATGCTTCTAGGAGGACTGACCGGTAGCAGAAGTCGTAACGGAGGTGGTTTAGCGATGGGCTTCATGGCAGCCTACGTAATCTCGCTCATCGTCTATTTCGTTGCGAACCTACTCATCTTGGCGCTCTCTCGTTATCGAGAATATTCCGCAGATCGAGGCGGGGCGATCCTCACCGGACAACCTTCACACCTAGCTTCAGGGCTTATGAAGATTACGGGATCCATTTCCCGAATTCCGACCCAAGATCTCCGGAAAATGGAAACAGCCAATGCCTTTTGCATCGTCTCGGCACTCCGGGGAGAATCATTAGCGGGATTATTCGCTTCTCATCCGCCAGTTGACAAAAGAGTTTCTCGCCTACGAGATCTGTCTCGCGAGCTGGATCGCCGCTAGTGGGGCTATTCGGCAAAAAGACCGACCGAGATCAACCCCAAACCGAATCGCTAAGCACGATTTTCGCCATAGTGAACGCCACACGAGACCTATTTAAACGACTCCAGATGCAGCCAACCGGCGTCTCTGCCTGCTGTTTTCGACAACCACTCACATCCTTACCTTCCGAAATTGGAGCAGAACTGCTGAGTTTGCTTGCCGTCAGCCAAGAATCATCGGGAACGAAATATCACGTCCTAGAAGACGATTTTGGGTTTGGTTGGGTAATTGTACAAGACTCCGACTTTAAGGCTCTGGTAGAAGTGCTATACCTTACCGCCTTAACGTTCGTGGAAAACAATCTCTCTGACCGACTCCTCGTCGCTATATTTCCGTTCACATATAACGACACTGAGGTTCAGTGGATTTACAGCTTTACGCGAAATCGATTCTACCCGTTCATCCCCGTGAACGACAAAGATCGTGACAGCATTCTCGAGTTCGAACTATCGTCTACAGTGGAAGGACTCCTTCCGATCGAAGAGGAACTGGAACATTGGTACGGTATATGGGGCGCCCCATTGTCAGGTATCTGAAGTCAACAAACCTTGCATCTGTTCTGAGTCAAATGTGTTGCTTTGACCTTGCTGACCCAATATAGTAATCAGAGTCCCGCTCAACAGAAAAAGACACGAGGAGACACTTGGAGACGGACAGCCCCACTTTTCTGGAGAGATTAAAGGCACATGGCCGATTAGTTGCAGGAGCGATTCTACTCGTCGGAGCTATGGCTTACTTCACTTCGATAGCATTTCAGGAATCAACGGTTTACTACTTCACGGTCGACGAGGTGCTTGCTCAAGGGCCAAGTGAAGCCGAGAAATCCGTTCGGATAAACGGAGTACTCCTGCCAGGGAGCTTTGCTCGAGACGGCGGAAGTTCTCAAGCTTCATTCGTCCTTACAGACCCGTCTGGCCCCGGCACAATAAAGACGGTATATGATGGTATCGTTCCTGACTTGTTCTTCAACGAACACTCTCAGGTTGTTGCCGAAGGACGATATCACACCGACGGCCACTTCCACGCTGACTTACTCATTGTAAAATGTCCATCGAAATACGCCTCGGAGAAAAAGCCAGCGTAACCAACTTCACACGCTTTCTAAACGTTTATCCTGAAGACGTAATCTGATCCAATTCCCGTAATTGCTTTAGGAGCCAGTCCAGAACATCTTCGTTCTTTACTTTCTCTATAATCATGGCATTACGATCGGCTCTATCCTGCGCACCCATAGTGACGGCTTGATACAATGCCTCAGCACCCCCATGGAGGTCGGTGGGAGCAACCACTAATGCGCCGTCACGGAGCTGACTATAAGCACCTGTTCCCTCTGATAGAATTAGCACACCATTCCGTGAGTTAACCACCGGTCCTTCTTTGGCCACCAGATTCATGCCATCTGCCACAGAATTTACAAGAAGAGTGTCATATAAACGCATTCCTGCAAGCGCTTGTGCGTAATTGTTCTCATAAAAAATTTGTATGGGAGTCCAAGTTGATGTCCCATAGGTGGTATTTATGTTCTTGACTAAATTATCAATCTCTTCACGATAGCGCTCATACTGTTTGATATGTGTTCTAGCGGGCACCAGGAATGCAAAGAAGTTGACCTGCTCTCGAAATTCCGGATATCGTTCGAGAAATATCTGATACGATCGAAAGCCACGTACGATATTCTTGCTCGGTTCCGCTCGATCCACACGAACAATCGTGTGTTTATCGTACATTGGAGCGAGCGCCTGTTCATATTCTGCTACTCTAGGCGAAGAGGCAATTTTCCTGACTTCGTCAATATCTATAGAAGTCGGATAGGTCCGAACCTTAGTACAATGCGCCTTCCAGTCAACCGTTCCTGAAGAAACATCAACAGTCGCTTGATCAATGAATTGGCTACAGCCGTGCAGGAAATTTCGGGCATCTTCTTCCGTTTGAAATCCGATCAAATCAGCTGTGCAAAGACTCTCGAAGATTTCTAACCTGATTGACCGCGGTAGGAGCCGCCAGAAGTGAACTGAAGGCCAAGGGATATGGATAAAATGATAGATGCTTGCTGCAGGAACCTGTTCTCGTACCATCCCAGGAACCAGATAAAGATGGTAATCATGAAGCATCACTAGTGGCGCCGCAGCGGACTTCTGAGATTCTAAAGCGATCGCGTCTGCAAAAGCTTGATTTACGACTCGATAGCCCGTCTCCCAAGCATCGTATGCTACGCCATCCACGTTAGGGGTATATGGTGGACTCCACATATAGTGCTGCAAAAACCACAGCAACGGATTACAGAAAATATTGTAAAACTTATGATAAACACGTCTAGCGGTAGTCACATAGCGTACAGACACTCGTTGCATCGGTAGCGGGGACTGGATAGCTTCACCTAGGTTGTCTCGGAGAGCTCGCCTATCTCCCTCCCCAAGTGCATTGGCTACCCAAGTAAAGTTATAACGCTGGATAAGGCGACTCAAAGCGGTGACCACTGCCCCACTCCCTGGCCTTGGCTGTAATCGCCCTTCAGGGGTCACGCGGAACTCCAAGGGGCCTCGGTTACTACCAACAATCAACGGACGACGCTGGAGAAGGTCATCACAAAGCTCTTCTAGCTCGTTGATCCGAGGATCTGGGCCTGATACCTGTTCCATGGTGGAGCCTTTTATAATGGAGCCCGTGTACGGGGCTCAAAATTTTTCGGGGATTAACCCGATTATGCTATTCCCGATATCCACTCAAAAAGAGTGCGCTGCATTATACACTACGATCAACGATTGTGGGTACACTCCGACTTTCTCGTGTGGCCCACGCATACGAATCTCTGTAATCTCGACGGTCCATCATGTATGATCTCGGGATTCATACAAGTCGCATGTCTGAGAGGAGGTCAAATGCCGCCTTCAGGGGATCTTGTTCTCCCTGTTCGACTCCTGTAAGCACACCCGAAAGTCCTGCCCCTGATGTCACACGACTTTCAACATACGTCATTAATCCATCATACGTTGCCTCGAGGAATTCTTTGCGTCGTTGTTCTTGCCGTCGATCAAATAAGCGGGAAGATTTACGCTGCCCTTGATAATGCTGCATGATAGCCTCCGACACTAAAGCCATCCCTTCACCATTGTGCGCAGAGGCAAGGATGACTTGAGGCCTATCCTCACGATTGGGATTGTTCCCGAGATCCAGCATCAACTCAAGTTCAGCAGCCACTGCTTCTGCTCCAGGCTGATCAGATTTGTTCACAACGAAAATATCCGCTATCTCTAGGAGTCCCGCTTTCAGCATTTGAATCGCATCTCCGCCACCGGGCACTAAGACTACAACGACTGTATCCACAGCATCCATGATCGCCAATTCAGTTTGGCCCACTCCTGCTGTCTCAATCAGAATCGGGTCTAACCCAGCTACGTCCATAGCTCGTTTAGCGCTTTTTACGACGCGAGGAATACCGCCCAAGTCCCCTCTGGTAGCCAAACTTCGAATAAACACATTCGAATCTGTCGCATGTTCATTCATCCGGATTCGATCGCCCAGCACTGCTCCACCTGAGATCGGGCTTGTTGGATCAACGGCTAAAACGCCGACCCGTCTATTAGATTCTCGATAAATAGAGGTCAAGCGTGCTATCAAGGTGCTTTTCCCTCCACCAGGGGTCCCGGTGAACCCAACAACATGGGCACCACGTAAATGGGAGTGTAGGGCTGCACGTATCGATGGGATTTCAGAACTAGATTGCTCAAATCGAGAAATTAGGCGCGCGAGGGCGCTCTTGTCACCTGCGAGCAGCTTTTTTACCATTTCTTCAGGCGAAGGCATCTCTAGGTCATAACCCAAAAGTGTGAGAAGCAATACTACGCGGACCAATGAACGCCAAGGGGTGAAGTGCAATCACGAATCGAAAATGAATATTCAAATCATGACATCGCCCGTGTTACTGGGCTACATATCAGGCAATCAGCCGGACAATCACAATCAGAACGGCTAGAATAACGAACCCGGATATCAGGGTGCCGGAAATACTATCAAGCGGATTCTTCATAAGACCATCCTTTAATCACCTGCGGGATGCCTACCTAGGACCACAACCTCGGAAGATGTATAGCACCTGCCATGAAGAACAACATCGGGATCGAAAGCATCGTATTCGTGCGGGATGCAAGGAGTGCCGCACGGGCCCATTTGGGCTGATCAGCAGGTGCTGGCGTACCGTCAGTAGCCGTGGCCGTGGTCGCCGCAATAATCTTCTTCTGGTTTGGCCAAATAATAAACCAGACATTGGCGGCCATAATGATACCCAAAGTGCCACCAATCAGAATCGACTTAAATCGGTGAGATTCTAGGTAGGTACTCCCTCCGCCCAACTCTGGGTCTCCGGTCGCCATCACGATGACATACAAAAGCCCAAACACTACAGTCCCTAAGGCTGCCCACCTGAACCAGAGAAGCGCTTTGGGAACAAGGAATTGAATCGCGTTGCTACGCGCACCGGGGTCCATCTTGGCAAATGCCGGCACCTGGACGAAGTTAAAGTAATACAGTAATCCTATCCAAGTTACACCAGCGAAAATATGGCCGACCCGTAACAGGTAGAGTAGCACCTCTTGTCCTGCCGACATCGCGCCCTCCAATACGTTCAGACTTTAACGGCTTACCGTTGCGATGAGTGTCTCAGGGGAAAATCATTTTGTCAAGTCTGGAGTCATACTTCATGATGGCTTCTCAACAACGTTGATTACTCCAAGCATTCCCATCGACTCATGTCCGGGAATGGTGCAGATCAATCGGAATTGCCCCGGGGTGTCGAACACGGTACTTTGTTGTACCGTTTCATCTTTAGGCACGTGCCATTCGATGCCCAAATCTTGGATGGTGAAATTGTGAATAATATCTATAGAGCGCAGATTAAACTGCACCATATCCCCTACTCTAACCTCAAACCGACGGGGAGCAAATGAATAATTCCGAAGTGTGACGTCCACATTCAGCGCCTCTCCGGGAGGAGTGTCCGCTGACCGATAAACAGGCACGTCTCCACTTCCGCCACACCCAACCAACAGAGTCAAGATAAGCGCCATTCCCAAAACAGTTCTCAACCTACGCACAAGCATCCCTCAACACAATCTTAGAACTAAGCATGTACCGCGTGAATCTATCGTACCACCCGTACAAAGCACAACCCATTCCATCTCTCTATAGATAGTAGGAATCACGTGTGAGCCTCATCTCAGAACTTATACAGTCGAATCGGAAAGTTTCACCCTATCCGCATTCTAGCGGAAATTGATCTCTCGACCGCATCAAGCTAAACAAAAGATATCCGTTTAGATCAGGTGCACCACGCGATTCATGCCTCGATCACTTTGACTAGACCACCTATTTTTTGGGAGATCGTAAGCTTACGCATGGTATACTGCTTCACTAGATATGGGTATACATCTAAAGACAAAACATCTTCTTTCCATGACGGATCTCTCGACAGAAGAGACATTGAGTCTTCTCTCTCGTGCATCTGCGCTTAAACACGGCAGTCAAGCGACTGGAATGACCGGAAAGACGCTAGCCATCCTTTTCGAAAAACCTTCCTTGCGAACCCGTGTAGGACTGGAAGTTGCGATGTTCCAAATGGGAGGCTATGCAACAACTCTGGGTCAGGCCGAAATTGGTCTCGGGGTTCGGGAGACAATCGAAGACGTCGCCCGCGTTCTTTCAAGATGGATAGACGGTATCGCCTGTAGAACTACCTCCCACAGTGATTTAGAGGAGCTCGCAACGAAGTCTTCAGTGCCCGTTATCAACGCGTTAACAGATGTAGAACATCCAACGCAAGGACTGGCTGACCTGTTGACGATCCAAGAGATTCATGGCGACATCGCAAATGTTTGTATAACTTTCATCGGGGACGGAGATAATGTCGCAGCAAGTCTCGCTCTCGGTGCAACGGCAATAGGAGCAGAGGTACGGATTTGCTCCCCCGAAGGGTACGATCTACCAAGCCAGATTATTAGTAAGGCCCAAACACTTGCAACTAATTCAGGCGGTTCCTTTGATCTGGTACGCGACCCAGAAAAAGCGGTTCTCCAGGCCCACGTCGTGTACACCGATGTATGGACAAGTATGGGACTAGAAGCCGAAGCTGACATGAGACGTAAAGTCTTCTCGAGATACCAAGTGAATCCAGCGCTAATGAGCCTGGCACACCCGAAAGCAATCTTCATGCACAACATGCCAGTCCATTATGGAGAAGAAGTTCCAGAGGGATTCTTAGACAACCAGTACTCTGTCGCCTACGATCAGGCTGAGAACCGCTTGCATACATTAAAGGCGGTATTGGAATCCCTTATCGGTGACTAGCTCAAGAAATGATAAACTCTGCTCCTTCCAACCAACCAACATTACCCACAGTAGCGATCGTGGGCAGGCCGAATGTCGGCAAGTCCACATTCTTCAATCGACTACTTCGGGAACGGTTGTCCGTGGTTCATGATAACCCAGGCACCACACGCGACCGATTAGCTGCAAGGGTGATATCAGAAAACACGTCGTTTCTACTCGTTGACACCGGTGGCATTGTTCTCGATCACACGGACGAGATGGAAGAAAAGATTCGCGCGCAAGCTGATATCGCTATAGACGATGCGGATTTGATAATTCTTATCACCGATGCGATGACAGGATTACACCCCGCAGACAAAGAACTAGCAAATCTCCTAAGACGTCGGGAAACCCCTGTGATTGTAGTCGTAAATAAGTGTGACACACCCACAAGAAATATGGCCATTCCGGAGTTCTATCAATTAGGCCTAGGCGACCCGATCCCTATCAGCGCGCTACACAACCGCGGAGTGAGTGCAGCAATTGATCAGATTGAAGCACTGCTGCCCAGTGCGGCACTCGGAGAAGAAGAACAGGACGGTGTTTTACGACTCGCTTTGGTCGGAAGACCGAATGTTGGGAAATCAACATTATTGAACGCAATCTTAGGAGTCGAACGTTCAATTGTCACAGACACGCCCGGAACCACTCGGGATGCGGTAGATACCTCTTTTGAATTCAAAGGGAAGCAGCTGGTCTTGATCGATACCGCTGGCCTCAGAAGGAGAGGGCATATCAAACCTGGTGTCGAGCGCTACAGTTCCCTACGCGTGTTTCAAGCAATAGAGCGGTGTGATGTTGCCGTTCTCATCCTCGATGTTACTGAGATGGTAACTGCTCAGGATACCCATATTGCCGGCGCGGTTCAGAACGCTTCCCGAGGCCTAGTGGTAGCAATCAACAAATGGGATCTTGCGGAGGACGCGGAATTCGAGCAGGCAGAAGCGCGAGAAATGGTGAGAGCACGATTACCGTGGGCACCATACGCGCCCATACGATTCACGACAGGCCTGAAGGCCAAAGGGATCGAACACCTCCTTGACACAGCAACCACGGTCTACGAAGAAAGAGGGAAAGCAGTTAGTCAGAGCGATTTGGACCGAGTGCTGATTGACGCGATAGGTGCCCACCCACCACCATCCCGCGGCCTCAAACGCTTACGGATCTTTGGAGTAAACCAAACCCACACACATCCACCTACATTTTGCTTTGATGTCAACGACACAAGGTTGATTCACTTTTCATATGAACGTTTCCTCCAGAACTCCCTACGCCAGGCCTTCGGATTCCTCGGCAGTCCTATCCGCATCCATTTCAAAACAAGGGTTGCCAAGCGACGGAGATCCGCGCGCTGATCACGCTAGGGAAGAACAGCGTCCCACGAGCAAGAGTGTGCAGCGGGTTTATGATGGCTCCAGGAACAAACTCAATCGACACTCATAACAGATCGCCCTTCGAGAGCGTTGTTACGAAGCCTAAAGACGTTTTCTTGCAATGATCAATGCCCAATCATCCAAGTTTTCCAACTTTTCTATCACGAATCCAACACTCTCAAACTTCTTGATAACTTCCTCTTGCTGTTCTAACAAAAGTCCGGAGGCCAGCATGACTCCGCCCGGTGCCACATATCGGAACAGAGATGAAGACAACTCAGATAGTACTTTTGCGGAGATGTTGGCAACAAGCAGGTTGCAGACTGGGACATCAGCATGAGGGATACTCCCACGCACGATACTAATCCTGCGGTCTTGTTTGTTAGCGCCAACGTTCTGCATCGCAACTTCACAGGCTTGGCTGTCAGCATCCAGAGCAAAAACTCTTGCTGCGCCGAGCTTGGAAGCTGCGACAGCGAGGATTCCAGATCCGGTGCCCAAGTCTAGGACACGATTGCCCGGCTCCACGAACCGTTCGAGAGCCTGTAGACAAAGCATCGTGGTCTGATGGTATCCCGTCCCAAAAGCCATACCAGGGTCTAACCGTATGAGGACATCATCATGGCGGACAGCATATTTTTTCCACGTCGGGCAAATCACAATGCGACGCCCAATTCTCAGGACACCAAAATATGCCTTCCACCCCTCTTCCCAATCTCGAGGGCGTAATCTCCGCACCTTCATTGGAGGAAATTCGTGTACAAGAGAAAGGAGTCGGATTCCTGCTTCGATCCGAGCTTGGCGACCACTCAGTCGCCGATTCTCAGGCAGGTACATCTTCACCGTGACCGGCCCTTGGACTGGATGTTCGTCTTGATCGGGGTTAAATCCGCCAGCTTCCTCTATTACAGGGGACGCCTGACCGTAATATGTGAATAGTTGAACGACTGGCTCAACAAGCTCCTGCGGCACACAAACGTCGAACTCTATCCAAGTACCAGAAGCTCCCCGAGAGGGTAATGGCACGGAATGACGGTTCAGGTTCTTAGGCTTCACGAGAGGCGTCCTTAATTTTTCTGCGTGCCGATTGCACCTTTGAAACGACTAATCCACGAATGATCTCGATGAGATTTCTTAGCAGGCTTATCTCCGAGTTCCTGCCCCAGCTCTTCGAAGAGCCCTCTAGTTTTCTGATTAAGTTGCCGCGGGGTAACAACTGTGACCTCCACCAACAAATCACCACGACGCCGATGGCTGACATTCGGAAGACCTTTCCCTTTCAATTTCAAAACTGTTCCTGACTGGATCCCCCCCGGGATCTTTAATTCGTGAACCTGATCATCTACCAGAGGAATGGGAAGGGTTGCGCCCAGTGTCGCCTCAGCAACATTCACTGTCATCTCCAAGATGAGATGGTCTCCTTGGCGTCTGAAAAACTCGTGTGGGACGACCGCAATGGTAATATACACGTCACCTGAAGGCCCGCCTGCAAGTCCAGCGTCTCCCTCGCCTCGCATTCGTAGTTGCATCCCATCATCAATGCCAGGAGGAAGCTTCACTTTAAGATCACGCAACTGTTTTACCCTGGCACGACCCTCACAAGTTGAGCAGGGATTTGGAATGGTTTTGCCTTCGCCTCGGCAAACGCTACACGTAACAATCTGAACAAACTGCCCGAAGAATCCAGAATTTGCTCGTCGAATCTGACCAGATCCACGACAATTTTCGCAAACCGATGGACTTGTCCCGGATGCACAGCGGCTTCCCTTGCAGCTTTCGCACGTCTCTTGCCGTTCCACACGGAATTCCGATTCAGTGCCAAATGCCGCATCCTGAAACGAAATGGTCAGAGCATGATGAAGGTCAGCACCCCTACGAGGCCCCGTCTCCCGACTGATATCAAAGCCGCCGAAGAATGCATCGAAAATGTCGCCAAACCCTGCGGAAAAGCCAACTCCATCGAAGCCACGTCCTCCCGCGGAGCCGTCTATATCAGCGTGTCCGAATCGATCGTAAAATTGACGTTTCTCAGGGTCAACTAATACCTGGTATGCCTCGTTGACTTCCTTGAATCGGTCAGTTGCCTCAGTACTCTTGTTCCGATCTGGATGCCATTCCATCGCCTGTTTACGGAATGCTCGCCTGACATCTTCTTCGGTCGCGTCGCGCGCGACTCCCAAAATCTCGTAATAATCTCTTTTAGCACCTTGCATACGTCAAAAACCTACAGAAAGACACTTTGAAGAATTATGCTTCAGGAAGCGAGAATTGTTAAGCTGCAGCATTACCAGTCGATTCAACATTTTGGTTCGTAGGAGATTCCTCAGTTGAAGAATGGGTTTCTGCCTCCTTGCCTCCCCCTACGGTAACCAAAGCTGGTCTGATGAGCCGCTTTTGGAGCAGATAGCCTTTTTGAACTACTGACACAACTTTGCCAGGTTCGCCAGACACCTGCGCGATGGCCTCATGGATGAGAGGATCAAAGTCCTTACCTTCCGCCTCTACTTCTGCCAGTCCATGTGCACCCAAGATCGCCTGGAATTTTCGGAAAATAAGGCCAATCCCGTCTACCCAAGTCAAAGCCTGAACTTCCGGAGCTATATTGCCTAAAGCACGTTCCAAATCATCCATGATCGGCAGCAAATCGGAAAAGACTGCCGCACGAACCAGAGAACTCAGTTCTCCCCGCTCACGCTCAACCTGATTCCGATAGTTTGCCAAGTCAGCCTGCGCTCGTTGCCAGTTTGCCAATAAACGCTCCGCACGCTGGGCCAACTCCTCCTCTCGATCCTCAGACCGATCGCCCTCCACACCTTGATCGTCTATAGCATCAACTGTCGCAGAATCATTCGTCGCATCGTTTGAAATATCGTCCTCATCACACTTTTTCACAATGTCACCTCAGGCTTTACGCAGGAAATGTAGGACTCTCAGAACCTTCAAGCAACTCACCTAATAAACTTGACAGATAGTGCACCCCTGCCATTGCACGCTGATACTCCATGCGTGTAGGCCCGAGTATCGCTATCGTCCCAGTAATGCTACCAGGTGTCCCATATTGGGTTACTATTACACTTAGAGGCTTTAACGCAGCATCATGATTCTCATGACCAATGACGACTCTAAGGGCTCCTACTTCTGGCGCCTCCCGTAAGATAGCTTCCACAAGACGTCGTTCTTCTAAGGCTTCAACTAAGACCCTAGCCGTATGCACAGCGTCAAATTCAGGTTCTGCAAGGAGATGTCGAAGTCCTTCAATAAAGTAATCAGAAGCCAACGCACGGTCCTCTACTTCGAGCGCACCGATAATTCCATCGCGTACCGCAGTTTCAGTGCCGTCTAGAGAAGCCTCACTCAGCAAAATCTCCTTACGTGACAGGCCTTCGAAATACCGATTCAGTTTACTAGCCAGCATGTTCACGTGGTATGGATCGACATAGTGATCAAGACGAAGTAGAGATTTGTGCACTTTTCCTTCACCAAGGACAACAACTAAGAGTAAAAGCGATGCTCCCACTGACACTGTAGCCACGTGACGAAGACGAGCCTCAGAAGCTCGAGGCATCGTGACAACGGCCAGATTCTTCGTCACATCCGAGAGGCTTCGAACGGCGACTTGAGTCCACAGTTCAGGATCCCATAGAACGCGGCCGATCCTCAAACGGAGGTCCCGCTGGACGTCTCTCGGCAGGATTGGTGGCTGCATTACAAGCTGTACACAGTATCTATAAGCGGCGTCACCTGGTATCCCACCGGAGGAAATGTGCGGCCGCGTGATATACCCTGCTTCTTCGAGCGTAGCCATTTCGTTGCGCACAGTCGCTGGACTCAACTGGAGCCCGGCACGGCGCACCAAGGCCTCGGAGCTAACAGGCGCGGCGGTTGCCACGTATTCGCCAACAATAAATTGAAGCAGTGTTGCCTGCCGTCGCGTAAGGACTTCCATGGGGCTTTTAGCACTCTCGCGTCTAGACTGCCAACTCTATTGGAACCTAGCATGGGAGGCACAGCCTGTCAAGGTAAAAATAGCCACTGAAACCGCCAGATTAGTCTTGCGGAGGTCCCTCTGGATAATGCTCCATCCACCAGTTCGCGATATCCTTCCGGCGAGCAAACCAGACCCCACGACGAGAAAGAGCATAGTCAAGAAAACGTCTCAATGCCATCGACTTCGCTGGGGTTCCCAATGTACGGCAGTGAAGCCCAATAGACATCATTTTCGGATGGGTGGCACCTTCAGCGTATAACGTATCAAAGGCGTCCACCATGTTCTCATAAAGATCGTTGGCTTTTGTCATCCCCCCGCCACGCCAAAACCCTCCGTCATTAACCTCCAATGAATAGGGAATTACTAGCCAAGGTTTCCCTTGGACTTGCTCGTAATAGGGAAGGTCGTCATTATACGCGTTACAGTCATACAAAAATCCCCCCTCTTCCATCAAAAGTTCCCGCGTGTTCAGACTCGCACTAGAGCGGATATACCAACCAAGCGGCCGCTCCCCACAAGTTTTTTCAATCGATTCGACGCATTTTCGAATCGCCTCTTTCTCTTGCTCGCGGGGCATATCATAGTACGATTCCCAACGATAACCATGCCCCATTACTTCATGTCCGCGTCGGATCACTTCTTTTCCCACTATCGGGTTCCGTTCAAGTGCAACCGCGCAGCCATAGATTGTTGCTTTGACGCGGAATTCATCCAGGATATCCATGAGGCGCCATACGCCAGCTCGACTCCCATATTCCACCATTGTTTCCTGTGCCAGATCTCGCATCCCCTCAGGAAGTGGAGATAGCCCACCGTTGGCAGCCTCCTGCCTAGGATAGCCGTCGAGAATGGAAGCTTCTGAACCCTCTTCATAATTGACTACTACCGAAATAGCTATTCTCGCTCCGCCAGGCCACTCAATTCTTGGTCGGTTTGGTCCATACCCTACAAAGTCGCGTTCCATAACATTCCCTCCTCGGATGATTGGCATTTTCCTATTATAGCTCGCATTTTTCCTTATGGTCCAAGCTGCCTTGTTTCAGACAGTCATTCGATAGAACTTCCTTGACCCTCCTACCGGACACATCTAGAATGACTCCACTCACAGGCTGGGTTTCCCCTTGAAGGTATCACGAAACGACGTAGGGGAGGGCAACAACCTTGTTAGGGGGAAACGTGAAGAGTACAGCAGCGATAGCACAGATTTTGAAACAAGAAGGGGTTACCCTCGTTGGGTGTATCCCTTCACACCCGCTGCTTGATGCCTTAGCTCTCGAAGACATCCGGCTAATCATCCCACGCCAAGAGCGCGTAGGCATCAACATGATGGACGCGTACAGCCGCGTAACTAACGGTCAGCGCATAGGGGTCTTCTTGATGCAAGCCCAAGCCGGAGCGGAGAACGGCTACCCTGGCGTAGCACAAGCCCATGACGATTCTACCCCCATGTTACTTATACCCACAGGAGCATCACGCAACAGGATTGGCGTCCACCCGACCTTCGACACTATTCGGAGTTATGCAACGATAACCAAATGGGCAGATCGAATCAACATGTCAACACGGATCTCCGAGGTGTTCCGAAGAGCCTTCTCCGCACTAAGGACAGGCCGTCCCGGACCAATCCTCCTTGAACTACCTACAGACGTCGCGACGGAAGAGATCAACGAATCAGACGTGGCTTACCAACCGGTTTCTCCACACAGGTCATCAGGTGACCCTTCTGACATCTCAGCAGCCGTGACAGCTTTGTTGGAGGCACGGCTACCGGTATTGCATGCGGGCCAAGGAGTACTGTATGCCCAAGCTTGGAACGAACTCATACGACTGGCAGAACTTTTGAATGCTCCTGTAATGACCACTCTCGGGGCCAAAGGAGTATTCCCTGAGGACCACCCCCTCTCTCTGGGATCTGGGGGATCGACAACCACAGCCGCTGTCGTACACTTTCTCACAGAGGCAGACCTCGTATTCGGGGTTGGGTGTAGCCTCACCCGAACCGAATTCGGAGTCAAGATCCCTTCAGGGAAAGTCATAATCCATAACACCAATAGCAGCGAAGACCTGAATAAAGACTATGTGACGGATCACGCCATTCTCGGTGATACCAAGCTGGTTCTTCAACAAATCATCCAAGAATTGGAAGGGCGTGGCACGGCCCAACGGGGATCTCCGGAAATTACTGAGACGATCAAGTCAGTTAAAGAAAGCTGGATGTCGGCTTGGGCCCCCAAGATGAGATCCGAAGAGATTCCGATCAACCCGTACCGGGTGGTTTGGGATCTCATGCAAACTCTAGACCGACATGAATCGATAGTGATCCCCGACTCTGGGAGCCCCCGTGATGAGCTGTCGCCATTTTTTGAAACCTTGGAGCCAAGGGGGTTTATCGGATGGGGAAAATCCACGCAACTCGGATCAAGCTTGGGCTTCGCCATGGGAGCGAAACTAGCTGCTCCTGACAAAGTGGTTGTAAATGTTATGGGAGATACGGCGTTCGGAATGGTAGGCTTGGATTTCGAAACAGCTGTACGAGAAAAGATCCCTATCATCACCATCGTCCTGAACAATTCCGGGATGGGAATCTATGGACCGGACCAATTCCCCATAGCTCAAGAGCGCTACCATATCAAAGACGTTACCGGAAGGTATGCGGATGTCGTCGCAGCTATGGGTGGACATAGCCGTCGAGTAGAGCAGCCTATAGAAGTTGTCGACGCGATTAAGGAAGCAATCAATCTCGTAAAGAATGGTCAACCAGCGTTCATAGAGGTCATCACCTGCAAAGAACACGCCTTCTCTGACCGATTACGCTAAGTCCACACGGAATAGGGACACGCTGAATCGACATGCTTGATGCACGATATCTGCCTGAAGACCCGATCGCCTTGTTTGATACTTGGCTCGCAGCTGCGAAACAAACCGTTATGCCGCTTCCAGAAAGCATGGCCCTCGCGACAACAGATCTGTCAGGGCATCCATCTGTACGAATGGTCATGCTCCACATGGCGACATCACAAGGATTTACGTTCTACACTGATTATGAAAGTCGAAAGGGACAAGAACTCGCAAAGAACCCGAAAGCAAGTCTCTTATTTTTCTGGAGCAGCCTGGGGTGCCAAGTCCGTATCGAAGGCGATGTAAGCAAATTACCTGGTCAAGAATCAGACAAGTACTTCGAAGGCCGACCACGAGAAAGCCAGCTGGCTGCATGGGCGTCCAAGCAAAGCAGCATAATCGCTGGGCGCGATGAGCTTGTAGAGGAGTGGGGAAAGTACAACCGGCAATTCCCCGGTGATGTCCCTCGCCCCCAAAGATGGGGGGGATATCGATTGCATCACCAACTGGTGGAGTTCTGGAAAGGTGACCAGCATCGTCTCCATGACCGCATCTTATACACGCGTCAAAATGCGAACAGTTGGTCGGTCGCACGAATATCCCCGTAGAAACTAGATTCCCTCGGCAAACCTTAACGCGAGAGCCCGTCTGATGTTGCTAGTTATCATCGTCTACTTGAAGACAGCCATGGGTTGACGGACTTTATTGGGCTGAGGCACTCAATACAAATGTTCATGATACAATTAGCTAGTAGGTCATCCTAACAAAAGCAGGATCATCGGCATGTCCGATATCTCGATAGGACCCCTAGTATTTACCGAGGCAATTTGGCAGTGGGTCTACTCCGGTGCCATCCTCGTTGTATTTCTGTTCGTTGAAGCTATTGCATTCCTCATCTTACACAAAGCCGCCCGCAGGCTTACTGTCGGTAGACGGAACCAGATTGGCGGGCGGCTCATTAGCGCTGTCAGGCGCCAGGTATACTTGATCATCTTCGTTCAAGGGCTGTTCCTTGCTGCTGCTCCTATAAAGGCACTGGATCCCTGGGCTGAGCAAATTCGCACTGCCTGGGCCATCACGCTCATTATTCTTGTGGGCCTTTCGTGTGCTCGGCTCGCGAGCGAATTTTTCACCTGGTACGGACGCTACGTTGCTCCCAGGCGCAAAGGGGATTTCACCAGTCGCCTAATACCTGGACTACGCCGGATCTCATCGTTAGCAATCTATGTCATCCTGGTGATGCTCATCTTGGATCAACTCGCGATCTCAATCACACCGCTAATCGCCGGTTTTGGCATTGGCGGTCTCGCCGTTGCCCTTGCATTGCAGCCAACTTTAAGCAACTTTTTTGCCGGAACGTACCTAGTATCAGGCGACATCTTGACTCCCGGAGACTATGTTTCCCTGGAAACCGGTTTGACGGGATACATTGTCGAAGTAGGGTGGAGAAGTACGAGGCTTCGCACCCCCTATAACAACCTCGTCATAATTCCTAACTCGCGTTTAGCCGATAGTATCCTTACCAACTACTATGGGCCCAGCATGGATATGGGCGTCATAGTCGAAGCTGGAGTAAGTTACGACAGCGATCTTGCTCATGTCGAACGAGTTGCTTTGGACGTAACAACCCAAATGATAGAAGAGCTGGATGAAGCCAAGAAACCATACACTCCCTGGTTTGGGTTTGAACGGTTCGGAGATTCGAACATCGACTTCTGGGTCTGGCTCGAAGCGAAAGACTTCATAGGATCGTTTAAATTGAAATCCGAACTGATTAAGCGACTCCATCAACGGTTTGCAATTGAAGGGATTGAGATCAACTACCCAGTCCGAAAGCTCGTCTACCCGTCTGGGAACGAGAAACGGACGGCAAAGGAGATCCAGGAACTTCGATCAACAGCTGAGTCGCCCAGGGTCGAGGGCGGACAATCGCCTACCACTTAGATATGTCCGCTCTCTGTATCTAGCATATCTCGACTCACGAATGCCTAAAGCACGACTTCTATTTCTGGGGCGTAGATGAACATCTTAATAAGAAATGTACGACTAATCGATGGAACTGGTGGCGATCCCGTACCTTCAGTGAATGTCGCAGTTGAAAACGGAGTGATCAGCTGGATCGGCGAGGGACACGTGTCCCCTCATAACCACAGTCGATTCGACGATATTAACGCAGAAGATCTGACACTTACTCCTGGCCTGTTCGATTGTCATGAACATTTCGCTGGAGAAGGCGGACAACACGGCGTAGCAGCAATGAATAGCGACCCGCCTGAACTGTTACTCGTGAAAGCAGCCGCAAACGCTCACCTCGCGTTGATGACAGGTCAAACCTCTGCACGTGACGTCGGATCGCCTCGAGGAATATCTATAACTCTAGCCCGTGCGGTCGCGGCTGGAAGACTCCCAGGCCCCCGAATCACAGCAGCAGGCGAATGGTTGCAATTCCCAACAACGTGGTTTCAATCCAAGATCCAAACAGTTCACACGTTGGAAGAGATGCAAGCGGCTGTAGAGTCAAGATTGCGTCAAGGAGCGGGTTTAATCAAAATCGGTGCAACGAGCCAAGATACTCCGGAGGAAATCGCATCTCGAGGAACTATGGGAGCTGAATTGGCCAAGCAGGTCGTGGAATTTGTGCACGGGTACGGCGTCAAGATTGCAGCTCACTGCACCGGATTCGCCGGGACTCGAGAATTCGTGGAAGCCAATGGAGATTCCGTTGAGCACGGAACGCATATCGACAAGGAGACTGCTGACTTGATGGCAGAGAAGGGAACGATCCTCGTCCCCACGCTTTCTTGGCGGGACTACCTGTTCAAAGCATCCAAACGCCACGGAATACCCAAAGAGGAGGTCGATGCCTCAGAAGCCGTTCGGCAATCCCACTGGGAAAGTTTCCGCAGATGCCTCGAAGCTGGCGTACAGGTCGCGGCAGGAACGGATGCGGGAGGCGGCGACCCAATGCGGCACGGCAATATTGTTCGAGAACTTGAGGTAATGGTGGAATACGGCTTGTCTCCTATGCAGGCCATTCAAGCCGCAACCCGGACAGCTGCAGAACTCGTCGGCACTCTCCCTGAAAACGGCACAATCGAAGTTGGCAAACAAGCGGACTTTATCCTCGTCGATGGCGACCCCTTGTCCGATATCCGAGACTTACGCAATCTCTGGGCCGTCTTCCAAGGAGGGCGACGGGTCCGATAAGTTTGCCAATTCATCGGAAACCGAGATCCTCGCATTTCTGACACGTTTCTGCGGGGATCCATCCCCAACGGATCAGATAGCCAAAGACAAAGCACCCAGCACAAAATCCAAAAACTGCCTCAAGAACAGCGAATACTGCCAACACTCCAATTAAGATTTCTGCTGCCGTAAACATGCCGAACCCATAAGCTAGGATTGTTGCGCTCATCGAAAAGCACAACCCTATACTTTGTGCGAACCGTTTCGGTGGACCGGCTACTGGCCGATTCGGATTCCCTAGGAGCGGAACCAAAACCTTCGTAGCTACTAACCCCATAGGACTAAGGTTAGGACCAGAGATGACCCGAGCAAAGAACCCATATGCAAGGACTGGGATCAACCACCGCACATCACTAATTATGAGCACGATGCAAAGAATCGCCACCATCCCAGCGACCAGACGTGCAGCAAACTCGTTAACCGGATGCGGGAAACCAAAAATTTTAGAAGTCTGCCCTAACAGGAAACTCATACAACCTCTCCTAAATAAGAAGCCTCCTCAAGGAATCATTCTTGAGGAGGCTCGAACGTGACTGTGAGATAGTCTCTTCTTTACACGCCCGAACCCTCTTCGGGGGTGCAACAGAAGCAACAGCAAATGTTGTATACACGCATATCCATACGACTTATTTTAACTCCTCAAGCTATCGCCAACAACTTACGCCCCACAGTGCAGAGGATAGCTACACTCCATCACTGTGCGACAAACTCGGATGCTAAGCGTTCGCATTCCCTCGTCATGGCTAGGTCCATGTCAACGTAGTCAGAAGGAAGATTCGCGTTCTCGAGAATTCTCGCTGGATGACTCACCCCTGGGATTGCTAGTGAGAGGAGAGGGTTCGACAGGACATATCCCAGGAGCATCCCAGGAGAGAGCGCAATCTGTTCGGGACGATCTCGCTTCATCGTCTTGAGGGCACTCATTCGACCCGACCCTCCTAAAGGACGCATAGCGATGACCCCAATATCCTTTTCTTGCGCTAACTCAATTATCCACTCGGATTCCCGGAAGAAAGCAGAGTATTCCACCATAACCACATCAAATTCATTCGAAGCAATCGCTAAGCGAAGTACTTCACTGTTATGCGAAGAGATGCCAATGTAATTTATTAATCCTCGAGCTCGAGCGATTTTGAGGCCAGCCAATGCGCCCTCATCATCACGCATTACCTGACGCCAATGGTCCAGTGTCGACACATCATGGAGTTGATAAATGTCGATCTGCCTAACGCCCAAAACCGCTAGGCTACGGTCAACTGCGTACTGACAGGCGTTCATATCGCGTGCGAATGTCTTGGTCGCAAGGTAGACGTTGGGCGACAGTCCCTCCTGAACTACCTGCCCTATCAGGAATTCGCTCCCGTCATACTCTCTCGCTGTATCAATGAAATTTATTCCCACCTCGAGAGCAGAGCGAATGGTAGCCGCACCGTCAGGTGAACGAGACGTATCCATCGCACCAAGCCCGACTTCCGATACCCAAAGATTTGTGCGTCCTAGGCGACGTTTTCGGATACTAACCAAGAACCTTCCTCGACGGCACGATCAAAGTCACGAAATACTCCTGGATTTCCAGACCTGTCGCTGGACCCCGGTTATCTCAATGCCCCATTTTCCTCAAATACAGAGCCGAGAACTCCTATCCCTTCTCGAATCTCCTGATGAGTCTGATGCCCGAAAGCCAAGCGTAGATAATTGTTTTCTGCTCTGTTAGCGGAGAATGATTGCCCAGTAGCGTAAGTCACGCCTCTTTCGCGTGCTTTGGCGAGTAATGTGGTCGTGTTGACATCATCTCGCATACGTAACCATAAGAACAAACCACCATCAGGCTGACTAGAAACTACGCGCGAGCCCATCGCCTCGCCGATAGCACCAAGCATTGTGTCACGCTTCCCCTTAAATATGTGACACAATTCCTCGATGTGGCTCTCCATATGGTCGCGAAGGTAGTAGTAAGTGGCCCAAGCAGAAAATTGCGCCGTCGGCAATCCATAATGAAGCTGATTGATATGCGAAACTACATCCGGTGGCGCAGCCAGCCAGCCAAGCCGCACTCCCGGAGCCAAAATTTTCGAAAAAGAACCTGAATAAAGGGTCATCCCTTGATCATCATAGGAAGAAATAGCAGGTGAGCTATCCCCCGAAAATCGGAGGTCTGCATAACAATCATCTTCGTAGATTGGAACACCATGCTTTTGAGCAACAGCAAGGATTTCTTGACGACGGACCGGACCCATATCTGTCCCAACAGGGTTCTGAAATGTGGGAATCGTGTAAATGAATTTCGGCGACTTGCCTTGACCACGCAAGTCTACGATTGTCTGTTCCAAAAGATCTGGGCGCATCCCCTGTTCATCAAGAGGAATGCCTACGATGTTCGCTCCGAAACGATCCATGATTGTTAGGGTGCCCGAGTAGGTGAACTCTTCGGTAATTAATATGTCACCTGGGTCGCAAAACAACTGCGTGAACAAGCCGATAGCTTGACCTGAACCGGACGTCAACACGATTTGATCAGGGGTGACGTCCATACCGCGTGATTTCTTCAGTTTATTCGCAACGAATTCACGCAATGCCGGAAATCCTTGCGCGTGCGGATAGAACGCTAGGTCTTTCCCTCCATAATCAGACAGTGCCTTTCCCAAAGCTTCGTGAAGTGCTTCCAACGGTATCGAGTCCGGATCCAAGTGAGCAATGGCAAAATCGAATTCAGGCGGGGGCGAAGGCTTCGCCGGCGATCGACTGTTCAGGAACGAAGATACCCCTTTCGCAATCGAATCAGTGTAATCAAAACTCATGTTCATGGATCCCTCCGATGACGTGATTTTTTAAATAGCCCGAAATCTCTATTACGAGGCAGGGCTTAGCCGAGATCCTCAGGCCTAACACTGCCCTTTGCTCATGTCAACGAGATACCTTTTACCTTCATTAGTGGGTTATCAGCAATCGGATCATCATGCTTAAGGCATTTAGCACTCTATCAATTGAAGAAGCCTATTGAACCTAATCTGAAGGGTAGTAGCACTCGCCCCTATCACCGTTAAGCCCATCGCCGTACTCGTATCCGGACAAACCCAGCTTCCCATCAAACCTCCGCCAAGCGATTTCCCGGAGGGATCTGTTAGGCCGAACCCACCAAATTTTCCATCCAGATCGCCAACAGAGATATCCCCTTCGGTGATTGGCAAGAACGCGTATCCTGGCTGGATTAGACGCAGGGTATTATATGTTTCAGCAAGCATCCCATCAGGGGTCGCATCAGCATCCTCCGCCCACAAAACGAAAGCAGCGGTTCCCTTGTAAGAGAATACCAGCAGCCCTTGACTCGCATCAGGAGCATCCTTGGATATCCCAGTCGCTGTTATATTCACTTCCTCATCAAGACGCATGACAAAGCCAAAATTATCATAGACATACTTTCCAGATTCTGGTATTGCTTGAAGGCTCGAAGACGCCTCGGGAACCTTGGTAGATACTGGTGTGGGAGTTGGTGTGGGAGTTGGTGTCTCTACTTCGACTGGCGTTACTGTAGGAACTTCAACAGTGGGCGTTATGGAAGCTGCCGATGGGTCTACGATCTCAGGCGCGGGGTCGCTGTTACATGCAATGACTAGCAACATCAAACAAATTCCCGCGTATCGAATCACACTCATAGTTTACCCCACGCATGGATCAATGATTAAAAACTTCTGCCGTGGCGGAGAGAGTGGGATTCGAACCCACGATCCCTTGCAGGATACCGCATTTCGAGTGCGGCGCCTTCAACCAGACTCGGCCACCTCTCCACTACGCTATCATCCTACACCGGACGCTGTTCTCACGTCGACCCAGAAATCCAGCTTGACTCAGTTGGCGAGACCCTATACGATGATCGGGCAGTGGACGCTGATTCGCTCATAAAATTGCCGTAGGTAACGAATGGCCTCTCAAACGGCCGACTGAAGGTCGCGGGAGGCTTTTTCTTTTGTAGGAGTAAAGACTGTGGCAACCTGGAAGGCCGTAATACTTGCGGCTGGACAAGGCAAGCGAATGCGGTCGCGCATCCCGAAGCCTCTACATCTCTTAGCCGGCAAGCCAGTACTGCTTCATCTGATAGAACAAGTTGAGTCTGCCGGATTCCTTCGCCCCATCGTTGTAATCCCAAATCAGGATACATTGATTAGCCAAGCCTTGAACGGTCGAGCAGACTTAGCCATTCAACAAACACCCTCCGGAACTGGGGATGCCCTGATATCAGCCCTCGATACCCTCCAAGAGGACGTCGAACACTGCCTTGTGATCAATGCAGATCTTCCGCTGTTAAGAAGTCAAACTATCTGTGACCTGGTTAGCACGCATGTCGACTCCAATGCATCAATCACCCTGTTGACGACATGCGACTCAAGTCAAGCCGGGCTTGGCAAAATCATCAGAAAACCGAATGGTGGGATTACGAGGATTGTAGAAGCCCACGATGCATCTCTTAAAGAACGGCAAATCCCTGAAGTCAACGGCGGAGTTTATGCCTTCCGCTTACATCCCTTACGAGAGAACTTGACTGAGCTTAAACCGTCATCTTCTGGTGAGTTGTATGTAACAGACCTTGTAGACATCACGGACAAGAAAGGCCAGCCGGTCGAATCTGTATCAGTGAGTGATCCCATCGAATTACTGGGGATTAACGACCGAGTGGATCTTTCACAAGCGGAACTTGCGGTTAGCCAACGGACACGTATCTATTGGATGTTACAAGGCGTAACGCTTATAGATCCGTACTCTACGTTTATAGAAAGCACTGTGACTATCGGAGACGATACGGTAGTCCATCCGAACACCCATATCCGCGGTCAAACAACTATCGGGGCAGATTGTTCAATAGGACCGAATACCGTCGTCACGAATTCAATCATCGGTATTCAATGCAAAGTGACGTCATCGGTTATTGAACAGTCGGTATTGGAAGATCAAGTCGAGATAGGTCCTTTCTCACACCTCCGAGCAGGGACACATATCGAACAGAATGGACACATCGGAAACTATGTGGAAGTTAAAGCGAGCTATCTCGGAAGTGGAATTAGAGTAGGACACTTCAGCTACCTTGGCGATGCCCGCATCGGACAAGACGTCAATATTGGTGCGGGAACAGTAACTTGCAACTACGACGGGGCCGGTAAACACCCGACTACGATCGGCAATAATGTCTTGATTGGGAGCGATACCATGCTCGTCGCTCCTGTACGAATTGGCGACCATGCAATTACAGGTGCTGGCGCAGTAGTTACCGACGACGTCCCAGAAAACTCGCTCGTCGTTGGAGTCCCTGCCCGGATCGCGAACCACACTAATCCCGAACCTAGAAATCTCAAAAGGAGAACCAACATTGGATAGCGGAGAGATTGGCGCATTATGTCTAGTTATCGCAAGCATAATACTTTCGAACTTTTTGGGGTCACTGCAACTCGGGCTCGATAGCCTACGGATAACACGACCCGTCGACCAACAAACACCACTGATTGCAAGTATCGAGATACTTCTGAACAATTACAGCTCACTATCCCTGTGTCTACGTTTGTTTCGTTCTCTTTTCGGAGCAACCGCTATTCTTCTCGTCCTCCGTTGGATCTCAATCGATCAGACGCATTGGTCGATGACCTTAGTATTGATTCTTGCGTTGGGATTTGCCCTTATTAGCCTGCCACGGGTAGTTCTCGGCACAACCACTCTCCCGGAACGTATCGTAATAAAAGCAACGCCTTTTCTCCGCATCTTCTTGTGCCTCCCGATCCCAGATGCGATCAGCACAAGTTGGCTGACAACTCGGATTCTAGGATACGGAGCATTGCCTAAACCAGAAATTGACCAACAAATCGTCATCCCTGTGGGCAAACAAGCCAACCCACCAGACGAACACGACTTGCGAATGATCCAAGCGATACTCCGCATGGAGAACACGACGGCGCGCGAAATCATGATCCCACGAGTCGACGTCGTTGCGCTTGAATCCGATCAAGAGCCGAGCGTTGCGGCGAGCAGACTCGCAGAAAGCGGCCACTCTCGCGTACCCGTCTACCGCGAAACTATGGACACCGTTCTGGGCATTCTCTATGCTCGCGACTTGCTGTCCATAATGGCCAAAGATGGATCTGTTTCAGATATATCTGGCTTGTTGCGTCCGGTTCATTTCATACCCGAAAGCCAACGGGTTGACGAACTACTCACTGAATTCCTTGCAGAGCAACGACAGATGGCGATCGTGGTGGACGAATATGGCGGCACTCAAGGGGTCGTCACTCTCGAAGACATTTTGGAAGAGATCGTAGGGGAGATCGCCAACGAATTCGCACACGAGGAACCCGTGATCCAAACAGTGACCCCTTCAGAAACGATCTTCGAAGCTCGCGCACCCATTGAATATCTCACAGACCGCTATGGGGTAACCCTCGAGGCGGACGGTTTCGATACCGTAGGAGGATTTGTATACCGACTCCTTGGACGATTACCCAATCCCGGAGATCGAATAAGTTACGAAGGTTTGGAGCTAGAAATTGTAACGATGCTAGGCAAGCGGATTAAGAAGATACGAGTGATCCAATCTGACACCCCCTCCTCATAGAAACAATTCTCAGCATACCTGGATATCCTGCACCGCGGTCAAACTACGCCAGAACAAAAAGCGTCCCAAGTCGCTAAATGACTTGGGACGCTTTTTGTTTACTTACTTGGGATAGGTTACTTAGTACTCTCCGTAAGGACAATCGGGATCGTTACTAAGGTGCCTTCTCCACCATTGATTGTCAGGCTGCATACTCCAGCCGACACTACATTCCCACTAGTATTCAGGGGAATGGTCGTCGAGAATACCCCATCCCCATTAGAAACAATTCTCAGCATACCTGAATATTCTGCACCGCGGTCAAACTACGCCAGAAGAAAAAACGTCCCAAGTCGCTAAATGACTTGGGACGTTTTTTGTTTACTTACTTGGAATAGGTTACTTAGTACTCTCTGTAAGGACAATCGGGATCGTTACTAAGGTACCCTCACCACCAATGAGTGTCAGGCTGTATACTCCAGCCGTGACCATATGTCCGCTAGTATTCAGAGTGATGGTGGTCGAAACCACACCATCCATATCTGCATTTACGCCTTCACCTGCGAATCCTCTCGGATTTGCGCCAGCGATCTGCGGCAACACATACTCTTTCCGCTGAAACCCTGAACCATAAACGCTGATTGACTCGTCTTCTCCTAGTACGTAAGCCGCCTTGTCAGTAGCGGCGCCAGCGCCCACGATCGCCGTCCCGGCCTCACCTTGAGGTCCAGCAGGTCCTGCCGGCCCAATGGGTCCCTGATCTCCCTGAGCACCAACCAACTGACCTACGACAGGCTGGATGATCGAAACCACCGCTGCCTTAATTTGGTCATCGGTCGGAGCAGGCCCTGGATCTCCTTGCCAGCCCTGGGCCCCCTGCGGACCTTGGGCTCCCTGCGAGCCTTGCACACCCTGAAGACCAGGCTCACCTGCACATGCAGAAGCCAGAGTCAAAATCACCGTTAGTGCCACCACGAAGGGGAGGAAACGTATTCGCTTCACCCAAGAAGTTTTCATCATATCCCCCTTATATCGGCTCAATAGGCCGTGTTTATGTCCTTAAGATGTCTTATTCAGAGATGACTATTGGAATAGTGACGTAGGTCCCTTCGCCACCGTTAACCTGCAGGCTGTATACTCCAGCCTTGACCATATGTCCGCTAGTATTCAGAGTGATGGTGGTCGAAAACACACCATCGATATCAGCATTTCCGCCCGCAGCTGCGAATCCTCTCGGATTTGCGCCAGCTATTTGCGGGAGCACGAACTCGTTTCGAGCAAAGCCCGATCCGTAGACCGTGATAGTGGTATCAGTGCCTAGCGCATAGGAGCGCTGGTCCAGCAGAATACCGGCCGGAGATTGACGGAAGTCTACGCCCGCCGGGCCTTGTGCTCCAACCGGGCCATCAGGACCCTGAAATCCTGCACCGCCCTTTAGTTGCGGGATCATTTTGGTCGCCATGGGCTGTAGTGCCTTCATAACGTCGCTTGACGTCGGTAGCGGCCCCGGGGCTCCTTGATCACCTACCCAGCCCTGAGCTCCCTGGGGGCCTTGGTCACCGACCGGCCCTTGCAATCCAGGAAGTCCTGGACTTCCACAACCTACCGCGAGAATTACACTAAGCAATGTACTTATTAGGAGGAGACGCATAGCCTTCGCTCCAGGGGAGACAATCATATGGGACCCCCTTCACTGATCTACTATAAACAAGGCCTTCGGCCCAAGATTACGGAAGAGTCGTTGCAATGTTAGATGTGCGAGAGTTGAATGTCAACCCCTACTCAGACACTCAAACTATATCGCCGGCCATGCTACAATGTTAAACGAAAACCAGTCTTGGATCTCATCACTCAATCTGAAATTCGAGGAGCTTAATGGAGGCCGAGCATCTAGCCGAACACGTAACCCGTATTATTCTACAGCTTTCCATCATCCTTATCGCGGCTAAATTGTCCGGAGAATTCTGTGAACGTTTCTTAAAGATCCCCCCGGTCCTCGGCGAACTAGCAGCCGGGATAATCATTGGCCCGTATGCTTTGGGGGGGCTTTCTATTGGATCACTTGCACCTCTTTTTGCGATCAACGAGGGAGTCGGAGTAAACCCTCTTTCAAACATCCCACAGGAAATTTGGGTTATAGGTCAGATCGCTGCAGTCATCCTACTGTTTGTGGCCGGGCTTGAAACCGATCTCAAGCAATTCCTTCGCTACATCGGCCCCGCATCAGTAATCGCATTAGGAGGAGTCATCCTCCCCTTTATCCTGGGAATCTCCTCTGTTGTCTTAATAGGCGAAGTAGATGATTGGGGCGACCCGAAGGCATTGTTTATGGGGGCGCTGATGACAGCGACCTCAGTAGGAATAACGGCGCGAGTCCTCGCCGATATTGGAAAGCTAAACACCCCTGAAGGCGTCACGATCATCGGATCTGCAGTAATTGACGACGTCCTGGGGATCCTAATACTGTCTATTGTTGTAGGCATGGTGGAATCAGGCGGGACATCAGGAGGCGAGATAGCCAGAATCGCCTCGATAGCCATAGGATTCTGGGTAGCCCTGACAGGCATCATCCTCTTGACTGCTACAAAGTTATTCCGATTTATCTCAGGTTTCCGAGTTAGCGGCGCGCCATTGGTGCTGGCCTTGGCCTTAGCATTTCTTGGAGCGGGACTAGCAGAACTGGCCGGGCTCGCAATGATCATCGGTGCGTATTCGGTAGGCTTAGGTCTGTCGACGACACCATTGCGACGCCTTATTGAAGAACCATTAACCGGCTTATACCACGGGCTCGTTCCTGTCTTCTTCGTTGTGATGGGCATGCTTGTTGATGTAACAACCATGGGGAATGCATTGGTCTTCGGAATAGTATTCACTATTCTGGCCATAATTGGAAAAATTGTCGGATCAGGAGCCCCGGCACTGATTACAGGATTCAACTCTATTGGCGCATGGCGGATCGGACTAGGCATGATGCCGCGCGGCGAGGTAGCGTTGATTATCGCGGGGATTGGTCTATCTCGAGGTGTGATTGGAACGGACTTATTCGGCGTTTCAATCTTGATGACGGTGATCACTACGCTGCTCGCGCCGCTCCTACTAGTACCAAGCTTCAAAAAAGGCGGACCAGGGCACCATGCCACAACTACTATCCCGGAGCAGTAGGCCTAACATGACACTACAGATTAGACAATTGGCTCATAAGACTGCCGAATTGGCCTCATCCAAGCAAGCATCGGACATTGTGTTACTGGATATCACAGATATCGCTTCCTTTGCGGACTATTTTCTAATCCTAACGGCTGACAGCACACGGCTGATGAACGCTATCAGGGAGGATATCGTCAAGTCACTCACCGAAGCGGGGATCCGATTGGACCATCAGGAAGGTGTAGCAGATAGTGGTTGGATCTTACTGGATTACGGCGATGTTATTATCCACATTTTCGCTCCCGAGGAAAGACAGGCCTATCGCTTAGAGAGGCTATGGTCTCAGGGAATACCTGTTATCAGATTTCAATAATCCAATTCGCCAAATCCCAATCCCAATCGACTAATTCATTAGATTCAAAGAACAAGCTCACCTCTTGGAGCGCGTTCTCCGGCGAATCAGAACCGTGAACAAGATTCTTCCCTATCGACAAGGCCAGATCGCCTCGCACTGTGCCTGGTGATGCCGCCAACGGATCGGTGGCTCCCATCAACTGCCGAACAGCCTCGACAGCACGGTCTCCTTCAAATACTGCTGCGACTATGGGAGATGACGTAATATGCTGCAGCAAACCCGCAAAGAACGGCTTGTCTTGATGACTACTATAATGTCGCCTCGCGAGCGCTTCATCAACTAGAAGCATCTTCAAACCCACCAGCTTTAAGCCGCGTCGCTCAAACTTTGAAATAATGGGACCGATTAAACCTCTCTGGACTCCATCAGGCTTGATAAGGACCAACGTACGCTCCCTGTTATTCATGCTGTGTTATCCCTTTCCCAAGATTTGTTTCCGCTTCCCTTGATACGTTATGTTAGGTCGCCTAAGGTACAATGGTTCAAGTTGCCCGGGGTCTTCATATCTACCTTCTATAAAACGCTGAAATCCTAGTTCCCCTAAGGCAGATGCATGACGAGTCGGTGGCGGCATAGATAAGACCGTAACCGACCGCGCGACAAGCCCGTGCATCGCGGACTTGTGTGCCCACACACCCTCCCCGCAAAACACAACCCCGGGACCTGCCTTCGCAATCATCGATTCTACAGAATCAATCTCGGGGGCACGAAGTTCGGTCCAGTCCTCTTCAGTCACCTCGTAACACGCCCAAGCAACTTGTTCTCTTCCCATCCCCACAACCGGACAAATAGGTTTCTCAAAGCCTGATAATGCTGAAGCTTCCACGCGTAATGTGTCAACACCAATGAGCGGGATATCCAGTCCTTCAGACATTCCTTTTGCAACACTCATGCCAACTCGTAGCGCGCTAAACCCTCCCGGCCCTATCGCAACAAATATAGCATTTAAATCATTCGGAGCTATCCCAGCCTGTGTGAGCATTGTCTGGATAGCTACCGTCAATTCCACAGTGTGATTCTGCTTAGAAAACCACGAGATTTCCCACCGAGCTTCCCCTTTATCCGTCACAGCTATGCTCGCGTAACGGGTCGACGTGTCAATCGATAACTCCACTTCATCTCCCCCAAGACATAATCAAAAAATGCCCGATAATAACCGATGCTCTCCCAACCGAGTTGCATCGAACGTGAACCGGCGAGTGGACCCGCCAATATCCTCGAGATACACGATCAAGAATCCATCTGGAAACGCTGAGATCGCACGGTCTCCCCACTCTACGACACAAACGCCTTCCCCAGAAGTGTATTCTTCAATACCAAGATCAAGGGCTTCGGCAACATCCTCAATCCGATACAAATCAATATGGTACAGAGGCATCCGCCCAGGATGCTCCGAGACCATAACAAATGTCGGGCTCCGCACCGTCGTCTGAACACCCATCCCCACTGCAATACCCTGAGTAAATGTCGTTTTACCAGCCCCCAAATCTCCTACCAGCAAAATGACATCACCACCTCGCGCAGATCGTCCGATTTTCTTGCCTAAAGCACGCGTTTCTGACGTTGATTCACTAATAACCTCGGTAATCATCGTCATCGAAGTAGGTGGTCCCATCCAGTTGAATCAACATTGATAACACAGCCAGAGTCGTCCTGCACAACAACGCTGCCGGGTTGTCCCTGGACGATTTCTCCAACGATGGTCCCGCCACTCGGCAAAACTTTGATCAACCCGTCTACAATCCGCCTACTCCCAGTGAATACAAGCTCGTAATCCTCGCCACCTCCCAGGCCAAAATCCATGAACTGTTCAGGAAACATTCTTCGAACTTCGGGATGGATAGGAATGGCCGAAGCGTATATAAGAGCTCCAACCGCACTGGCCTCGCAGAGTTTGCCAAGGTCAGCTAGAAATCCATCGCTGATATCCATGGCACAGCAAATCCCATGGCTAACTAACAATTTCCCGTCAGACATTCTCGGCTCAGGTCGAGCATACGCCGACCGAAGAACCGAGGTTCTGGTAGTCCCATTTTCCAAATTGTTCTTAAGGAGTACTAACCCCGCGGAAGCCCTACCAAGTGTGCCCGTAACAGCAATCACATCTCCTTCTCGCGCATTTGAACGTAACAAGAGTGCATCAGAACTTTTTCCTATCAAGGCAATGGTAGCGAAGAATTCAGACGATCCGACTATGTCGCCTCCAACTACGACTCCTCCATATTCGGCAGCACATTCTAGAATCCCATCGTAAAACGCATCCACTGATTCCACATCTAAGTCATACGGCAAACCCAGAGTAACAAGAACCAAGCTTGGTGTCGCACCCATCGCCGCGATGTCACTCAGGTTAGATGCCAGCGCTTTCCACCCTACGTCCAACCAAGAAGTGTACTTACGGTCGAAGTGTCTCCCTTCAACAAGCGTATCCGTAGTCAACACTTCGACCACACCCGATGTTTTTTCCCATGCGGCCGCATCATCGCCAAGCCCAATGATGACACTCGCGTCACACTCGACCGCGCGTCTCGCGATCTGTTGAGTGATCCGTCGGATTAGCCCGAATTCTCCTAATTCCTCGACCTTCACCAAGGCCTCCAAACAACAATTTCGACAAACGTCTCTACGGAGTCCATGCACCTTGTGTGTTCACTATAGGCGAATCCTATGCTACCATAAGAGGTAATGAATTCTACTATTTGCAGCCATATGTCGTGAGCAAACTTCTTCAACGCCTTGATCAAATAGCAAGGGAGTCCCCGAGACCTTTAGGCTTCGGCGCGTCAGCGGCCCGTGAGGCCGTGCCGGCAATGCTGTTACTCGCTCTATGTAAACATTCAGACCAAGTAACGAAAAAGACCGCCTCAGGAGCGGATGCACTTGTTTTCACAGATTTGCCCACATCGCGCTCAGTCAACAATCTCAAGAAACTAGGAACACCTTGGGGGGTATCTCTTGAGCGCTACACATCAAAATCCCTTGGATCACTCCGCGACGCAGGCTGTGACTTCTTAGTGGTGCCCAATCTCAAAGTCAAACTAGATATGTTACACGGTGACGAGATTGGGAGGTTCTTCCAGATACCTCCCGACTTCTCCACGGATCAGGCACGTAGCATTGTAGACCTCCCGGTCGATATGGTGTTGCTTCCCGGACCTCTATTACCCCCTCTAACTCTCCAACAACTTCTAGATCTCTCAACCACTCGAGGAGAGGTCGGCAAACCAGCTCTTGTCGTAGTAAACGATCTCCCTTCAGAGTGGGAAATTGAATGCCTTCGTGATATTGGAGTAGACGGATTGATCCTAGACATTGGGACCGCTAAGGCTGATGCGTTAGAATCCCTGAAACAACGTATCCTACACTTACCCCGGCGTAGATCTCGTGCCGAAAGGACCCCTCCTTCAGTCCCTTCTACAGACCAAGTACATGCCTCAGAATTAGAAGAAGACGAATACGACGAAATCTAATTCCAGCAGGTGACGGAGGTTCCCTCTAGCCCCACTATAAAGTAGGTGACCCTCAATGCTCCTCCGAAATATTGACTACCTTTCGCGTGACCCAGAAGGCTTCTTACTATTCTTAGGATTCACCATATTTGGGCTAGTTATCTGTATCACGATCCATGAATTCAGTCATGCATTCGTGGCAGTAAGGCTAGGAGATCACCACGCTCAACGCTTGGGGAGACTAACCCTCAATCCCCTAGCCCACTTAGACCTAATGGGTAGTTTGATGCTTTTATTTGTAGGATTTGGTTGGGGAAAACCTGTCCCCGTAAACCCGCTCGCAATAAGAGGGAACCCGGTCCAAGGCATGGCGATGATCGCCTTTGCAGGACCTCTTTCGAACATACTTATGGCCTCATTACTCGCTATGCCGTTCAAGCTCGGAGTATTAATCTGGCCGTTCACATTCACCGCCCGTGTAATGAACAATCCAATTGAACAAATGGTGGGTACCGTGTTGGGCATTCTCGTATTCTTCAACCTTCTGCTGGCCATATTTAACCTTATCCCTTTGGCCCCTCTTGATGGATCAAAAGTGATCCTAGGTCTAGTTCCCAGAGAATTCGCTCGTATCCTCCATAGATTAGAGCCTTGGGGGCCTGGAGTGCTCCTGAGCATCATAATGTTGGATTGGTTCCTCGACACTCGTATCTTGGCAAGAATATTGGGGCCTGGAGTGAATGCCCTTAGTAACTTAGTAGTTGGCCACAGCATTTTTTAGTTGTCCTTCCCAATCTATCGATTAATGCCCTATGACCCGTGACTAGAGTATAATGAGGCTAGACGAAGCTGGGGAAACAATAACCCCAGACACCAAGAGGAGGTGTTCCTTGGAGCGGGTTACAATTATCGGTCTTGGTCTTATAGGCACATCAATAGGCTTAGCCCTCAAGGATTCCGGGATTCTCCGCGCAGAGATTGTAGGACACGACCTTGAGCCATCACACGAAAACAAAGCCAAGAAAATGGGCGCAGTTGATAAAACAACACACAATTTGATAGACGCCGTTGAAAACTCCCGGCTGATTATCCTTGCCACGCCAGTAATGGCAATCAAAGAGACTCTGGAATTGATTGCGCCGCATCTCGCTCCCGGAAGCGTTGTAACCGATACCGGTAGTACAAAAGCGCAGGTCATCGAATGGGCCGAAATGCTCCTGGCAAACGGAAAAACCTCGTGCAACTTCATTGGTGGTCACCCAATGGCCGGAAAAGAGAAACCAGGACCTGATAACGCTGACGCTGATATGTTTAGGGGCGCGACCTACGCAGTTTGTCCAGCCCCATCATCTAACGAAGAGTCAGCGCAAGCCGTCGTAACTATGATCGAAGCTATCGGAGGAATCCCTTATTTCATTGACCCTTCAGAACACGACAGCTACGTGGCAGCCGTCAGTCATCTCCCTTTCATACTCTCAACGGCACTAGTCGGCGCGACTACTCAAAGCCTCGGCTGGAGGGAGATGTCGCGCCTCACTGGGACAGGTTTCCGAGACATATCAAGGCTAGCATCAGGCGACCCTATTATGCACCGCGACATATGTGTGACTAATGTTGAACCAATTGTCCATTGGATCAACGAGTTCCTCCGCGAACTCGTTGATCTAAGAGATTCACTCCAAGAAAGCCATGACTCCGTTGAGTTGAAGTTAATCAAAGCTTGGGAAGCGAGAGCACGCTGGCTAGCAGGGCGAGATTCCGGAGAACGTCCAGGAGCAGAACTCCCCAAGGCATCAGACAGCATGATGAACCTCATGATGGGAGAAAAGTTGGCAGGTCGTTTCAAGACCTTGAGTGAAAGTCCGAAGGGAGATCCTACTAAATACCGAAAGAGGTAAGCTGATGCGCCAAGGCGTCACTCCACGCCGACGGCTTGATGGCGATGTTTCGCTGCCCGGCGACAAATCCATATCTCATCGCGCAGCGATCCTGAATAGCCTAGCACATGGGACCGCGGTAATCAGCAACTATGGCCCAGGTGAGGACTGTTTGTCCACTCTACGCTGCCTTGCTAGTTTGGGGATAGACATAACCCAAACGGCAACTGACCAGCTAACACTCATTGGAAGTGATAGAGAACTGGAAGAACCCACCAACGTCTTGGATGCAGGTAACAGTGGAACAACCATGCGCCTTCTAGCTGGTGTCCTGGCTGGACAACAATTCCATTCAATCTTGACGGGGGATCCCTCATTACGCTCACGCCCTATGGGACGGATCATTGAGCCTTTGCAAAGCATGGGCGCGATAATACACGGCAGAGGAAACGATACTCTACCTCCTCTCTCAATCCTCGGGGGACCGCTCCAAGGCCTCGACTATGCTTTACCAGTACCAAGTGCGCAACTGAAGTCATGCCTTTTGCTCGCAGGGCTGTCAGCAACGGGAAAGAGTGTCATTCGTGAACCAACACAGTCTCGAGATCATACCGAACGGATGCTTATCAACATGGGAGCATCCCTCACGATCCTAGGGGATACGATAACTGTATCGCCTAGCCGCTTGAAAGCTCAGAACGTCGTGATCCCGGGAGATATTAGCTCCGGAGCGTTCTGGATCGTCGCTGGAGTAGTCCACCCAGATTCACGTCTCCTCATCCGCAACGTCGGCATCAACCAAACCCGCCGCGGAGTTATAGATGTCCTACGGCAAATGGGGGCTAACCTTCACATCAAAAATGAACGTGTTGAGGGAGGCGAAGAGGTCGGCGACATATACGTCACCTCTAGCAACCTTGAAGGGATAGAGATTAGTGGCCCCATCATACCTCGCGTAATCGACGAACTGCCTATACTTGCGGTGGCGGCGTGCTTCGCCAAGGGTAAAACGTTAATTCGCGACGCAGGAGAACTACGCCTTAAGGAAACTGATAGAATTCGAGCGATGGGGCACGAATTGAACCGTATGGGTGGCGACCTTGAAGAAACAGCTGACGGGCTCGTGATCAACGGCCCAAAAACTCTACATGGCGCACACTGCTCAAGCCACGGAGATCATCGTGTAGCTATGTCTCTCGCGATCGCCGGATTAATGGCAACAGGAGAGACCGTCATAGACGGGGCGGAATGCACCGCGGTTTCATATCCGCAGTTTTGGGAACATTTAGAATCATTAGGCGGTAAATCATATTGTTAGAGTCGAACGATCAAGAGTCATACACAAATCAGACTCCACTATTAGTCGTCCTTTCCGGCCCTTCAGGTGTTGGAAAAGACGCGGTGCTCGCACATATGAGATCTACAAAGAGTCCCTATTACTTCACGATCACGGCGACCACACGACAAAAACGTAATGAAGAGATTCACGGAATCGATTATCTTTTTCTTAGCTCAGATCAATTCGATAATATGGTCAAGGCCGATAAATTCCTTGAATGGGCCCATGTGTACGGAAATCGGTACGGGATTCCACGCGACCAGGTGAATACCGCGCTGTGTAAAGGGATGGATGTGCTTATCAAAGCGGATGTCCAAGGAGCAGCCACTATAAAGAAGCTTGAACCCGAAGCTCTGTTTATCTTCTTAGTCGCGCCGTCTCTTGAGCAACTTGAGAAACGTCTCCGAGATCGCAAAACTGAAACTACTACGGATCTCCGCCTAAGACTACGAACCGCGAAGGCAGAGATGGGGCATCAACCAATGTTTGATTACATCGTAACAAATCGAGACGGAGACCTAGACAGTGCAGTCGCCGATATCAAAGCCATCATCGCCAAAGAGAAACAGCGGATTCCACCACGGCGCATCACGCTCTAAAAGAGCCCTCTAGGAGGTCATGAACCCATGGATTTATTTGACGCTATCCGTAGCCAGAGAGCTATTCGCCGTTATACCGACGACCCTGTACCCATGGATTTGATCCACCGCATTCTTGAATTCGCAGTCAGAGCGCCAAGTGGGGGCAATCAGCAACCCTGGAGCTTCATCGTGATTACAAATCCATCATTAAAAGCGCGCATCTCTGTTTTCTACCGCCGTTCTTGGGATGAAGTTTATGGCCCACCGGAACGTGCCGCTACGCTGTCCCAACAAGTTCTTAGTTCCGCCTCAGGCTTAGCAGAAAATATGGCTGAGGCTCCTGTACTGATCATGGCATGCATCAAACACGACGGGTCACCCAGTAGCCTAGGTAGAGGGGCTTCTATCTATCCAGCAGTACAAAACTTGATGCTAGCCGCCAGAGGTTTGGGATTAGGAACAGCCCTAACCACGCTCCACAAGAGATACGAGGCAGAGATCAAGAACTTGCTTGATATACCTGATAATGTAGAAACGGCAGCCCTAATACCTGTTGGGTACCCTGCCAGCCCAGAACATTTTGGAGGGAGTCGGCGGCGGCCCGTCCTTGAACTCACATATCTCGAGCAATGGGGAAAGCCGGCCGCTTAACTATCCCCACTATACAGTAAGACGTTTGTAAAGCTCAGGCAATCTTTGGGGAAGTGAACTTATATCGGCGAGCACTTCATAGCCCATATCGCCGCACATAGCCTTTAAATAGTCATGCCCCGTACGGTCCACTGTGAGACAGAATGGAGTAATATCTTTACGCTTAGCCTCTACTAAAGCTTGATGCGTATCATGGACCGCATACTCCTTTTCAACACCTTCTCGACTATATCCTCGATCTTGGGGCCGCCCATCACTGATAAGAAATAGAACCTTGGTTTTTGCACTAACCCTATCCAGCAATGTGGTAGCATGACGAATGGCTGGACCCATTCGAGTCGCATGCAACGGGGAAACCCGATCAATCCTGCGACGCACCGGATCGTTCAAGTATTCGTCTAGACCTTTAATTACATAGAATTCGACGTTCTCGCGGCCGTAGCCTGAGAAACCATATATACCGTACTGATCACCCAATGTTTCCAACGCTTGGATCAGCAGCACAATGCTTTCTTTTTCCAAATCGATGATCCTCTTATACGACCTTCGTGTTACCTCGCCACGCCTAGTCCGTAACCAAAGCATGTATTCGACAGGATCATTGGGTGCATTCCAGTCATCACGACGACTTTCCTCGATAGCTTCTGCCGTAGAAGCACTCATATCAAGGAGGAATAAGACAGCTACATCACGTTCAACTTTATTACGACGCCAATACACTTTGTCCGAAGCGTATCCACCAGCCCTAAGATCGATCATCGAGTCAACAACAGCATCAAGATCAAAGTCTTCCCCATCTGCCAATGGTCTGACCTTGCGAAAGTTCTCCGGAACAACTCGCTCAAACTGTCGACGGATCTGCGTCACCAATGAAGCGTTGTCCTGCAAAGTCTGGTTCCAAAAAGTCACTTCTCCTTGAACAACTTGCTTCTCTCTCACCAAACACCAACTGGGTTTGTAATCATCGGCGCGGAAATCCCATTCATCGTATAGGTAAGCATTAGCCTCAGCACGCTGGAGTGGCCCTCCATCTTCATCCATGTGAACAAAGGAACCCTGACCTGTTGAGGAACTCTGAGGGGGCATTTTCAAGCCAACACTACGCATAAGATTGGCTGCGAGCTCGCTGTTTTGCAGAGTCTCGCCCTGCGCTGTTTCCAATTCGGCATTATCCTCAAGGACTTGCTCTAGCAATGACTGAGTCGTGGCAGAATCTTGCTCATCCCCTCGATCTTGCGATTCTTTAAGCTTATTAATCAATTGGACAAGCTCTGGTTTAAAATCGCCCCGGTAATCAACTTGCTGAGGCGAATCATATGATTCTTGTTCTGCATCCCCCGATTGGGGTTCTTCACCAGCAACTAATTGCGGCGTAAGGCTGTCCAAGTAGCTATCATAGGCCTCGTCTTCTTCGGCTTCCTCATTTTCGTCCTCAGAAGCGTCAAAATCTTGCCATTCATCGTTTTGAAGTTCTTCATTAGGTATTTGTGACAGGACAGCATACAAACGAAGTGTGGCTTCACCCACGTCCTCAACAGTAGCAAGTGGCGCCTGGATTAAACGTAGAATCCGTAGTATGGCCCTGGATTCAGGGTCACGGCCATGCGGTATCACAAGATCGGACTCCTGGCCCAAACTAAGGCGTACCATAACCTCGACCAATGCCTCTCTTGCGGGTAGGTCTTGAATTGATGGACGTCCAGGAAGGGAATCCCGTTGGACTCGCCGATAGTGTGGTCGAAGACCGGCGTATTCGGTTAGCACACGCGCATCTAGTCGTGCATCTTCTAGAATCGTAAAAATGTCTAAAGCCAATTTCCGATCGGGGAAAAGAGCAAAGAACCGGTGCATGTCAGTTTCCCATGGGGATTCTACATCCAAGCCACCCGTAGAGGGGGCAGGGTCGAGATGAGATAATCGAGGTCGCAAATCGCGGAAATGGACCGACGGGCGCTCGAATTCAAAATCAAAACTACCATACTCCAGATGGCCAATTTGATGGGTGGCGATTACTTTGATCAGCCCAAAGTTCTCGATCTTGGATTTATAGCGACCCTCGATTTCAGGCAGGTACACTGTAGCTCCTTCGGTAGTTGGGCGTTCCGCTTCAACCCAACCGATTCCACGTTGCACCAAGTCCTTTGTAGGGGCAATTTCAATTTGACTACCAACAAGGGCTCGGCAATAGAGCTTTATCAATTCCTTGACACGACCAAGTTCTACCACGGCCGAAAGAGAATCGACTAATTCCTGAGATTTTGCTGATTCAAGACGGAAATACGCCATGCCGCCTTCTTTATTGGACGCGAGTAACTGAACCCCATAGTCAAACCACACGTTCAACTCCTGGTCACTAATGCGGCCTAGGATTGCCGGGCTATTCCGTACGAAATCGAGAACGGCGGGAGGGTGCAATTGTATTAAGTCTTCAGCGAGACCGAACACTACCTGCTGAACACGGGGACTAAGCTGAGCGAAACCAGTCGAGCTCTCCAACAAGAATTTCGGGATGCCACGTTCTCCAGATTTGCTAAGCCGCTCTGCCATTATCAAAAACCGGGCGCGCTCGCTCTCTCTAAGCTTTGGCAGTCCACTGTTAGCTGCTTCTAAACAACCTTTGGAATCCCTCCAGCTAATGTCCACAATTGTGGTCAACAGCGAGATCAAGAGCCCTTTTTCATCTCCTAATCTAGCGAAAGCATCCTTGCCCAGAGACAAACATTCTTGTGCAAGATCATTCGAGCGACTGGACAACGCTTCAAGAAACCCAGCAAATCGCTCAAGCTCGGCGTAGGTTATGTAATTCAAAACTTCTGGCGTGATCTCGAAGAACTTGCAAGCTAAAGATGTAGATTTCCATGTCCCCTTATAGAAACTTTGGCCAAGTTTGCCCCACAAAATGATCTCATGCTGACGTACACCTAAAACCGATGAGCTCGAGCGTAAATACGCCACTGCAACCGAGGGTGATCGTTGACTAATGACGTGACCTAACTCGCCCCATTCTAGTAACGTGGGTACTGAATAGTTATCAAGAATCGTGGGACTCGACTGGAAATACTCTATTGCAACTTCCCAAGCTCGGGCTCCCTGTTCGGCAACAGCTAGCCCACAGGCCGCCCATTGTTCAAGCTCATCAGGCGTCATTTTCAACCGGAGATGATCAATCGCTGCACGATATTCTTGACTAAGCGACACAGGAAACACAGCTAGCCTAGTTTCAATTTGGCCGAGGCGAGGGTCGTGGTTCATAATAACGCTCCCTCCGGTAACCGTTCCGCAACCATACGCATGAACCTGCCAAGGATTCTGGCTGTCGCTCCATGAATAACACGCCCACCATATACGAATGAATACCTCTTCCGCAATGATCCGTCTTCCAAAACAGCCTCTTGACGGAACCCTCCTTCAGAACGGAACGCTGATAGAGGAACCTCGATGACCTCAGAGACCTCATCGGAATTAATCTGAAATCTGTAACAGGAAGGAATGTAGCCCACAACCGGCCATATCTGGAAACCGGAATTCGTCGATACTGGGTGCAGTTGCCCAACGATCTTAACGTCGTCAGGAATGATCCCGAGCTCTTCGAAGGCTTCTCTCAATGCGGTCCTTTGAATGTCGATATCAGACGGTTCTTTCACTCCCCCCGGGAAACACATCTCATCTTTATGCTGTGCGACCCGCAAACTTCTCCGGGTTAAAACGACTGAAAGCCCGCTACTCTCATACGAAATTGGAAGGAGAACCCCTGCCTGAACTACCTCTTTGTCAGGATACGCCAAATCAGGGACATACGGCCAAGGGAGGCTGCGTAAGATTCCGAGTGGGCTGAAGGTGATCGGACCCTTCATTCAAAGATCGATGCGACAACTTCCTCGATACTATTCTGTACCTGGAGATCGTCGACTACAGCCCAGACAATCGCGGCACGACAAGCATCGCGAGCTGGGATTCCTCGCCTGATTAACTTACCCGCATAAATCAGGAGTCGCGTGCTCGCGCCCTCTTGCAATCCATGATCTTTAAGGTGGCGGACTTTCGCTCCTAACTTCGCAAGTTGTGAAGCGATTCCAATATCTACTCCAGCTTCATGAGCAACAATTTGTGCTTCAACTTCCTCTGGGGGATACTCGAAGTCAATTGCTACGAATCGTTGACGCGTAGATTGCTTTAAATCCTTAATGGCACTTTGGTAACCCGGATTATATGAAATCACCAGAAGGAAGCCTTCATGTGCTTCAATTAAGGTGCCTCGTTTTTCTACTGGCAAAATCCTCCGATGATCCGTAAGAGGGTGAATAAGTACTGTAGTATCTTTCCTAGCCTCTACAACTTCATCAAGATAACAAATTCCTCCAGATTTAACCGCAAGACTTAAAGGGCCATCCACCCATCGAGTGCCGTCTGCGTCGATTAGGTAACGACCTACCAAGTCGCTACCAGTAAGATCTTCATGGCATGCGACAGTGATCAGCGGAATAGACTGCTGGTCCTTTTTGCGATTACCGCGCTTTCGTCCCTGTGCATGACTTAATCGATATGCCATGTATTCAACGAATCGCGTTTTCCCACACCCTGTAGGGCCCTTAAGAATAACGGGGATTCGTTCAGCATAAGCGGCCTCGAAAAGTTCAATCTCATCGCCTTGCGGTAGATAGTAAGGCTCTGCATCAACTAAATATTCTTCAATCCGCAGCTCGTTGTGATACAGTACGGACCGCTTTTCTTTCAGCATGATCAACCTTTCCTAGACAGAATTCGTTCGTCCCAGATTTCTCCAGCTCGACTGCACAGATCTTTAAGGCTCCCACAATTTTCAATGACGGCGGTAGCATGAATCACTTTGTCAGCATCAGATAACTGTGACCGTACTCGAGATATCGCATCGTCGTATGCCAATTGATTCCTAGCCATCAGGCGTGACACTACGTCCTTTTCAGGGGCCACAGTAACCCAGATTTCGTCTACAAGATCAGTCCAACCTGCTTCAATCAGTAAGGCGGCCTCCAGAATGATAATATCGTCTCCTTCCGCCTCACGTCTCGCGATTTCAGTTGTTGCCAGCTCAAAGAGCGTCGGGAACATTATTCTATTGAGCTTATCAAGGGCAGCAGGATCACTGAATACGATTGCTCCAAGCACCTGACGGTTAATCTTCCCCCCGGGAGAGAGGATGCGCTTCCCAAAGGCCTCCACTACCTGACGCCACGTTACGGTATGCGGTCGATAGGCTTGATGGCCTAACTCATCCACACTGATCCACGCCGCCCCGAGACCTGCGAGGACTCTCGCTACCTCACTCTTACCGGTTCCTATGCCGCCTGTGAGACCGATGACAACCATCCGTCTCCTGTCACGTTTTCTACTCCTCACCTAGCATCTTAACTCTACGCTGCGAATCTTAGCTGGTCAAGATTTGTCGGATTTAATGTTCGCGTCTCATGTCGACCAAACAATCCCCATAACCAACGCGCTACCTAAAGGAACCGTAAAGTTATCGTTAATCGGCACAGGAAGCCCTTCAATCAGAGTTGCAATCCCAGCACCTAATATGACAATCCAAAACGACGTAACTAGGCCTTGTGACCAAAACAGAATTCCCACTAGCAACGATGCGCCCAAAAAAGCTGCACTGCCTTCTAAGGTCTTTACTTTTAAATTCCTAAACAACGCTATAGGCAGTCGTACTCTACCTATGGTGGACCCAACCACCCCGGCCGCGGGATCGCCTAACGCTACGAAAAAGAGTGCTAAACAAGATATTGGTAATGGGAAGAGGTTTACCACTATCGCAGAGGACACTGCAAGATAGCTGGCTCCGGTAATTGCTCCAGTAACTTCGTCAGCACGCAGAATCCTCCGAAATATTACTAAGAACAAATTCCGAAAACAATGAGAGGTCTTCCGGAAAAATTCCACGCACACTAGCAACCCTGCGATAGCGATACTGGCTATTTGAACTACATCTATTGGTGCGATCAGCGCAGCGACCGGGAGGATCGAACCGCCCCCCGCATGAACCACGCTTCTCCCCAGTTGTATGGAACTATAATCCCGCAATGCCTGGACCTGACCTCCACCAAACGCCATTGAACTGTAATATGTTTCATATCTGCGTGTGTCAGTGCGACACCAACCCGCGAGGATTATAACCCTCGCATAAAGACGGATAAAGTCAATTGCTCAAATGACGGAATCGGTTGACTGGGTGGAATGGTACAATTACACTGGAACAATGGGCGATTGGAGGTGGCTTCACCCCGTTCTCAATCGTCGTGATCAAACCTCAGAGGTAAAACTAAGAGTTTACTACCTCTAAAGCAAGTTCACATGCTATCCAAAATCATCTGGAGGTTCCAATATGGCCAAACCAATCGCTGTAACCGACGGAGAATTTGACACCCAAGTCTTACAGTCAGATGTCCCAGTTCTCGTAGATTTCTGGGCAGAGTGGTGTCAGCCTTGTAAAATGATCGCCCCAATTGTTGACCAACTTTCAGAAGAATACGAAGGTAGGGTGAAGTTCACAAAAATGGATGTCGATACTAACCCTCAAACGCCTGCTTCATTCGGTATTCGAGGAATCCCAACACTTCTAATCTTTCGCGGCGGACAACCGGTTGAGCAAGTTGTCGGAGCCGTTCCCAAAGCACTACTTAAGAAACGACTTGACTCAGCACTCTCGGACGGATAGAAACTCACATTGTCTGGGAGTGAATAGGGCCCGGTGGCCCTTGCGGTCTTCAACACCGTCGTGTCCGCGATGAGCGGACAGGTGGGTTCGACTCCCTCTCACTCCCGCCGGATTTGAGAAGCCCAACTTAAGATCGATTCACTTCTCAACTTACCTCGAAACGAATCCTTATACTGCCAAAAGTCCTGGACATGGGCTGAGTCAATCCATCAAGGAGCCAATGTCTCCTTTAGCTTTTGACGCATACTCAAAGGGATCTCAACCTGTACGTTGTATCTCGGGTGATTAACAAATACGGTAACAGGACTAGATAGGTTCTGAAACTCCTCCCGGACCCTTGGGGCAAGATAAAACCTCAAGTAATGCACGCTACTGGTGCGCCCATTAGAAGTCCGACCATCTTCCCCCAGCGCCGAAACCGTAAAGAAGTTGCCAACAGCAATCCCGACCGAATCTTCAATCCCGGCCAATTCTGACAAACGCGACTTTATCTGTTCCTGGTTGGTGATTTCGATAAATAAGGTCGCTACGAGCTCACCCTCGGCAGGAATTAAGCTGTTGTATGCGTCTAGTTCGTCTTGTATTCTCTCGGGATCTGTAATCCGCTCTGCACGAAGCATCTCTTGGATTTGATACCAAACGGTACGACGGTTCTCAAAAGCCAACGACAAAATCGACCCTAGAGACAACCGAAGGGTTCGTCGCAGTAATATTAGTTCGTTCTGAATCTCAGGGCGACAAGCTTCGTATTCATCGAGCCCGATCAGCTCTGTAATAGTCACTACCCCCAACAGTAACTCCTCTTAATCTATCCCGTAGGCACGATAAACGATTTCTATCGGATGTAATACTTCTTGCCCAGTCGCCTGAGTAATCTGAAGGGCGGCCAACGAGCAATCAGTCACAACTACGTCCGATTGCCCTTCATCAATTGCTTCGAACAGTCTCCGTCCAACTTTCATGCCGAGATCATAGTTTTTTGCTTTCATCCCCCATGTACCATCGTGACCTGAGCACCCTCGATCGATCGCCTCCACCGTCGTCCCAGGAATTAACTCGAGAAGACGAGGTGTTAAGCTACCCATCTGTTGATATCGCAAGTGGCACGGCATATGGTATGCAATTGTTCCAGGATTCCAACGGAAATCTTCTATCAGATCCCCTTGTTTATGAAGCATTAGCAAATATTCGCTAATATCATATGTGTTCTCTGATACTAGCCTCGCATCATCGGTCCCTAAGAGCTTCGGATACTCCTTTTTCAGCATCATCCCACATGTCGGTTCCGGAACAACAATTACGCTCCCGTCTCGCACCCATTCGACTAACGACGCAACATTCTTTTCCATAAGCCCTAAAGCGTGTTCCATCGCGCCCATATCAATGTAAGGCATCCCGCAATCACTCTGGGTGGGCAATGTCACTTCAACTCCATTGTGTTCCAACACCTTCACCGCAGCGATCCCGATATCTGGCCTATTATGATTGACTAAGCATGTATGAAAAAACGCGACTTTACCATTGTGACGAGGTCGACGTTTGTTGACCCGAACCGAAGCTCGTTTGCGAAACCATCGTGTGAAGGTCTGCCAATGGAAGCTTGGTAAAATCGCCCGGCGATCAAGCCCAATAAATTTTTCAAGGAGAAGACGAGTCGGGGGCAGCCGATTGAGAACATTTATAACTGGGGCAGCGAAACTACCGAGAACGTTCACACGTTCGACATCGCCAATGAGACGATCCCTGAGGGGGATGCCATGAGTTTTCGCATTGACTGCCTTAGACCGCCGGAGGAGCCCGGGTATATCAATATCCCACTCGTGCGGAAAGGTGTAGGGACATTTCAGGTAGCACAACTCACATAAATAGCAAAGTTCAGTAACTTGACGAGCCTCAGCCACAGAGATATCTTTGGCTTCGCCATCATGTCCATCAATGGCATCGAACATTGCGGGGAAAGAGGGGCAGAAGTTCAAGCACATACGGCACGAGCCGCAGATATCAAACTGCCTTATCGTCTCTTGACGCAATGCCGTGCTGTCCCAGAATCCCACTGGCAGCACCGGCTTACCCTCCTATATGAAGAGATTCCCGCAAGAAGCCTCTGATTCGCACAACCGATTAGCTCTGCAGATCTTCCAATCCCTTAGTAAAACGTCCAGCATGTGAACGCTCTGCTCGTGCCAAGGTCTCTAACCAATCAGCGATCTCTGGGAATCCTTCTTCACGCGCGGTTCGAGAGAATCCGGGGTACATCTCAGTGTACTCAAACGTTTCTCCCTCAATAGCAGATTTTAGGTTCGCTGCGGTATCTCCGACGGGAACATCTGTAACCGGATCTCCAACTTCCTTGAGAAAGTCAAAGTGGCCGAAAGCATGACCTGTTTCACCTTCGCCAACCGAGCGGAACAGAGCCGCAATTTCCGGTTGCCCTTCAACATCAGCTACACGTGCGAAATAATTGTAACGTCGATTAGCTTGAGATTCGCCCGCAAAAGCTTCCTTGAGATTCTCATGAGTTTTTGAGCCTTTTAACGGTGTACCAGCCATGTCCAATGCCTCCTGCAAGTAATCAAAATTCAGTGGAACATTAACCTGTTAGCGATAGCGTATTCCCACAGCCATTGTAGAGGATGGCTATCAAGCAATCAACTGACTATACGATCCATGAGAAAGATGCTACTCTGTGATCCCGTCAAGTCACTCGGGACAGTCTCCAGGAGGCTCACAGTGCCCTACCCCGCGAATTTATTACCCTCCAAACTGCGTCGCTGGAAGACCCCTTTCCTCGTATTCGACCGCAAGGTTTTGCGTAAAAAGGCAGCTGAGTTCACAGGATTTCGACCGAAAATCGAAACATTCTATTCCGTCAAGGCGAATTCTTCTCCGAGGCTTCTGGAATACCTAGCGGACCTTAAGCTAGGATTCGAGGTTTCCTCTAAAGAAGAACTTCGCCGCGTTCTTGCTATCAGACAGCCAACATCAAATGTCTCGACTAGTAATCCAATCAAGCCACCAGAATTTATAGACTACGCATATAAGAACGGTATCGATGAATTCGTCGTAGACTCCGTAGAAGAAATATACAAGATCGCTTCCGTCGCTCCAGGCAGCAAAATCATCGTCCGCCTATTAGTTGACAACACTGAAAGCGCATGGCCTCTGGACAAGAAATATGGTGTCTCAACCGAAGAGGCTATCAAGTTACTAGTACTATGCCAGGATAAAGGACTTCGACCGCTCGGATTGACTTTCCACGTGGGCTCTCAATGCACCGGGTATTCGAGTTGGATGAAAGCCATGTCTGAGGCTGCGTTTGTTTGGAAGAATGCCGCGTCGAACGGGATTTCCCTAGAAGTTCTTAACGTCGGCGGAGGATTCCCCGCCCACCACACTCCAGATGTTCCAGCAACCAAACAGTTGCTTCAGGCAATCGCTTCACATGCGACTGAACTGTTCCCGTCTTCCCTAACTTTGAGAGTGGAACCAGGTCGAGGACTTGTTGCAGACGCTGGCTGGTTAGTAACGTCCATAATCGGGAAAGCTGTACGAGAGGGCCAAGACTGGATGTACCTCGATGTTGGAATTTTCAATGGACTAATGGAAGCTATCGGCGGGATTGAATACCAGTTTTCCACTGTAGATCCCTCAGAAAACCTCCAGCAAAGCCCTTGGATATTGGCAGGCCCAACGTGTGACAGCGTCGATGTTGTTTCTCGTAAAGCCATCCTGCCCAATGTCACAGTTGGCGACCGCTTAACCATCTTCCCTGGGGGAGCCTACACAACGTGCTACGCGTCTAGATTTAATGGAGTTTCCATCCCACAAACCCATCTGGTATAGATTTTCATGAGAAGAAGCACTTTTGAAGAAAAAGACCCGTTCGCGCCGATCCATCACCGCTACAAAAATATTAAACAACTTTATAGCGTGACTAGCGCGCACCAAACGATTCAAGTGCTCTACCATGAATATTTTGGGCGCATGCTTGTCCTTGACGATGTCTTACAGATCACAGAGCGTGACGAATTTTTTTACCATGAGCTCCTGGTCCAAGTCCCCTTAGCTGTCCATCCAAACCCACAACGGGTCCTCATTTTGGGAGGCGGAGACGGGGGAAGCTTAACGCAGGTTTTACTACATGACACCGTGACTTCAGTCGACTTAGTAGAACTTGACCTACAGGTTATCGATACCTCCAAGAAGTATTTTCCACACTTGTCTGAAAGTTTTTATGATCCCCGAGTGAGAGTCACGATACAAGACGGAGGCGCATTTCTTAAGAAATCTCGGGGCAAGTTTGACGTGATCATTGTTGACGCACCGGATCCGGTAGGCCCTGGCCAAGAGTTGTTCACTCTAAACCTGTTCCACAACGCGTACGCATCCCTAACGGCAAATGGGGTATTTGTTTCCCAGACCGAATCGCTACATTTCCACCGAGATTTCGTACGTAACATACAAAGGGATCTGGCATCAATATTCCCGGTCGTTGACTTATATACGCAAGCGCTAGCCACATATGCAGGAAACTGGTGGACGTTTTCAATCGCTACCAAAGGGATTGATCCAAGGCGGCCTTATAAGAAAAAACGGTTTCATGCGCGCTATTACTCAGGAGAGGTACATCGCCAAGTCTTTCTTCCACGACGCATCAGACGCCAACTCCTCTCTGGAAAGCTCAATTGGTAGTTAATTAGCAAAGCCCGAAACACGGAGCAGACGGTTTCCAGAAAGGATCGAGCGCATCTCAGCCTCAATCATTCGGTAGGCGACACTCCTTCTCAAACTTGCGATACTCTTCCCCCTAGAGATTCTAATGGCCCCCTCAACCCAATCAATGCTACAATACTGCCGGAGTTCAAAGACAATGGATACAATGAGCCAACAAGTACAACCCAGCACGAGCGAGAGGTCTGTAGAAAGTCCAACCACCCCCGTATACCTAGACCATGCCGCGACTACAGCAACACGATTAGAAGTACTAGAAGCGATGCTTCCTTACTTCCAAGGAAATTTTGGCAATCCTTCTAGCATCCATGCTCTAGGCCAGGAAGCTCGGAGAGCCCTCGATGAAGCTCGTCAAACGGTCTCAGAAGTAATTGATTGCCGACGAAACGAAATAGTATTCACTAGTGGCGGGACAGAATCAGACAATGCTGCAATCCATGGAGGGGCCCTCGCGCTTAAAAGTGCCGGAAACCATATCATTACCGCGAGCACCGAGCATCACGCAGTGCTCCACGCTTGCCACAAAATGGAGCAATTGGGCTTTGAGGTCACTTACATCCCAGTCGACAGTAATGGATTAATCGAACCCCAAGATGTGATGAATGCGGTAACAGAGCGGACAGTTTTAGTAAGCATTATGTACGCGAACAATGAAATTGGGACTATCGCGCCGATTCAAGAAATATCGAAAGCAGTTAAGGATCGTGCCGACCAAATGAAAACGACGATTACTGTTCACACAGATGCCGTACAAGCGCCGGGCTATCTAGATCTGTCAGCCTCCAACCTCGGCGTCGACATGCTCAGCCTTTCAGCTCATAAATTCTACGGTCCGAAAGGGGTCGGGGCGCTTTATGTGCGCCGTGGAACCCCTTTCGTTCCTCTTATTGCAGGAGGAGGGCAAGAGCGCGAGCATCGCTCTGGGACTGAAAATATCCCAGGCATCGTGGGTTTCGCAGAAGCTCTACGACTAGCGGAAGAAGAGCGTACGACACATTTACAACACATTATTCATTTACGGGATCACCTGATAAGCGGCCTTCAGAGAGCATTGCCAGACACCGTTCTGAATGGCCATCCTGTCCAACGCCTTGCCAACAACATAAACATATCGATACTGGGCCTTGATGCTGAACCCCTCCTACTTGCTCTTGACTTGGCCGGAGTTTGTGCATCGAGCGGCAGCGCGTGTTCCACCGGGTCCTTAGAACCCTCACACGTTCTTACTGCCATCGGACGTTCAGCGGAGGTTGCTAGAAGCAGCATTCGATTTACACTTGGCCGTAAAAATACGCTGCCAGAAATCGAATACCTGCTCGAAGTGATTCCCAAACTTGTCGGGCGGCTTCGAGCATTAAACTTTAACGGACATTGGGGACGTTAATATGTCAAGATTTTCTAGATTCAATCGATTCGCGTTTGTCGTTGCGATCATTAGTTTAGGCCTTTTTGCTGGTTGCTACCGGAGTGTGGACCGTGGGGAATGGTCTGTTGGATCACATCTTACGATTAATGTCAGCAATATAGAGAAATTATCTGAAGTTCCTTATACAGAGGATGGGAATGACTACGTGATCCGTCCCCGGAACCCAGCAAATCTCCTAATGGTAGCAAAGGTTCTCATTGTAAACCGGAAATCCTCAAGAATATCTCTCCTAATTGACACAGGGGCTGCAGCAATGTTGAACCGAAACCTAGTGCGATACCCAGCGGTAGATCCTTTCGGCGACCAACGCAAAGAAGGTGGCCCCAGTACCACCTCTGGCCCCGATACATACCTGCCGTTCCTGTGGGGAGAAGTGGCGCTTGGCCAAGACACTGAATTGCAAGGGTGGATGATCTTTGAAATCCCTCCTCACTTCGAGCCCTTCCAATTCCGATGGGATCAGGCTGAAACACTTTTCGTTCGTCTTTAGTCCTGAGTCTGATATTCATAGCTACTAGATTTCAGGTCTTGATCTAGAAACGGGATCCAGAGACCTTCAGCGCCTCGATGCAGGCTAAGTGCCGACATTAATTACATAGGATAAATCTCTTATGTCCACACTAATGGCGCGAAAGTGGTTCTATGGTTGGGTCATCGTATTTGTAGTATTCGTCGGCTCATTCATTAGCTCAGGGGCAGGCGGAATAACCGTCTCTCTTTTTTTCGATCCGATTAGAGAAACCCAAAGATGGACGCTGACGCAGCTTACGGGTGGGGTAACAGCACAAGGGATTGCCATTCTCGTAGCTGCTCCAATTATCGGTCCACTTTTAGACCGTTTCGGTGCTCGAATTGTAATGACATCGGGAGCCATAGTAGCCGGTATAGGACTCATGCTCTTAAGCAACATGCAAGAAATCTGGCACTTCTGGCTTCTTTTCGCAATCGTTGGCTCCTTAAGTATGACCGCATTAGGAGATTTAGCTGGACCAGTTGTAGTCGCGAAGTGGTTTGTACGGAAACGGGGAATTGCCATGGCGCTTGCCACATCGGGTGGACCTGCGGGCGGCATGATCATGTCACCGTTAGTAGCTCTCCTCATCAGCCTCTTTGGCTGGCGTGACACTTGGCAGTTAATGGGACTGACCATATTACTATTTGCGACTCCCATAATCTTATTATTAATGCGACGTACTCCAGAAGACCTAGGATTGCTCCCCGATGGCACGAAATCCATCATGCATCGGCCACCTAATGATGATCAACCACCATATCTCGACGAGTCCACATGGACGTTATCTGATGCAATTCGTACCCGTACCCTGTGGATTATCGTAGTCTCAATGAATCTCGTTACGGTTGGTGCAACTTCCCTGCTATACCATCAAGTTCCGTACTTTAGGTCTATGGGGATGTCTGCGCAGGACGCTAGCTATATCTTCACGTTGACTCTATTAGGGGCAACAACATCTCGTTTTTTTTGGGGCTTCATTGCAGAACGAATCCCGATTCGACTGTGTTTATTTGGAGTGTTCCTGTGTCGGAGTCTTGGCGTGCTTTCTTTAGTGATTATCCCTTACCCTCAAAACATCCTGTCATTCGTTGGCTTCTTTGGCTTCCTTGGGGGCACTATCTGGCCAATGCAAGCCCTCGCAATGGCAAATTATTATGGGCGACGATTTCTCGGCAGTATCCAAGGACTATTACGCCCTCTACTGGGCATCTCTCAGATCGTTGGTCCAATCTTTATCGCGATCCTTTTTGATACAACAGGGAATTTCAAGCTTGGTTTTCTTATAGCATCTTCGTTAGGTATCGCAGGCTCTTTCCTAGTACTTCTAGCAACCCCACCTAAACATTCACAGGCACATGTATTAGATAATCTTTGATATCGCAACACAGAATCCTTTACCCAACCATGCGCAAGCTTTGCCTATATTACATACATGCGAAACCCTGGTTGAAAATCTAGCAGTTTCTAAGGCAAATAGTCACACCAATAAAGACCGAGCGTCTGGACATCCAACAACTGATAGAATACGGTATAGAACGTTCGACACGGTGGTAACGCCACAACCGCAGAGAGAACACAATGAATGATTCACTGGTTATAGCAGGTAAACAGTTTCGCTCGCGACTAATTTTGGGGACTGGACGCTACCGTTCAACCGAAGACATGTTGAACGCTTTAGAAGCGTCCCAAACAGAAATTGTGACCGTAGCCATCCGACGTCTTCCCTTGGATCGACCTAGCGAGAAAACCATCCTAGACCACATAAACTGGGACCGCTATACGGTGTTACCAAATACTGCAGGTTCGAAAACGGTTGAAGAAGCAGTTTTTACAGCTAGGCTCGGTAGAGAGGTAACTGGCTCTAATTGGGTAAAGCTTGAGGTGATTCCCGATGCGTCTCACCTCTTCCCTGATCCCATCGGGACCTTTAATGCATCTGTGACTCTACTGGAAGAAGGATTCGTCGTTCTACCATATATCCACGCTGACCCAGTCTTGGCAAAGCAACTTGAGGAATTGGGATGCGCGACTGTCATGCCATTGGGATCAGCCATTGGATCCGGTCAAGGCATCCATACTAGCGAAGAAATCCAAATGATTGTTAACCAAGCCCATGTTCCTGTAGTGGTAGACGCCGGCCTTGGAGTTCCATCTGATGCTGCAGAAGCAATGGAGTTAGGAGCAGGAGCGGTATTAGTCAACACAGCGATTGCCCAAGCAAATGATCCACGAATGATGGCAGAAGCATTCCGTCTAGGCGTTGAAGCCGGGCGCAAGGGTTTCATTTCCGGAAGAATTCCCAAAACCACCCGCGCCCAGCCAAGTAGTCCAGTTGAAGGCATGCCCAAAAAAGAGTAGATCTATTCTCGAGGTACAATTATGCTGCCTTTCCCTAAACCTTGCCTCGCTCTAGTCACTGATCGTCATCTATGCCCAAGTGATCGCACTCTTCAAGAACAAGTCCCACCTGCTGTCTATGGCGGAGTCGACATGGTCCAAATTCGCGAAAAAGACCTTCCCCAAAAAGCTATTCTGGGATTGACGAAGACTTTACGTTCCGCGATCGGGGATCAGGCAAAACTCATTATTAACGGGCACCTAGATGTAATAAAGAGGTCATTTGCCGATGGTTCTCATCTGAGTGAAACATCAATTGATACAGAGGAAGCTCGGGAACTTCTCGGCAATGAACTCTTAATTGGGCGTTCGGTCCACAGTGTTGCTGCCGCAGTCGAAGCTGAGGCGGCAGGCGCAGACTTCCTATTTGTCGGGACGATCTACGAGACTCCCTCGCATCCAGGGTTGATTGCTAAAGGAACCAGGTTTTTAGAAGAAATTAGCCGGGCCGTAGGCATACCGTTCTTAGCAATTGGAGGGATCAACCATGCCAACATCCCCGAAGTGATGGCTACAGGAGCAGCCGGGGTAGCTGTAGTACGCGCCATAATGCCAGCAAAGAATCCGGATCAGGCGGCTAGCGAACTCAAGAAAATAATGCTAGATTCATTGCCAAAGATAGGAACCGAGAGATGACCAGTAGTACCATCACTATCATTGTGAACGGAAAACAACGCACCGTTGCCAGATACATGTCACTAGCTCAATTCCTTGAGACCTTATCCCTCCAATCGCACTTTATTGCAGTCGGATACAACGGCGATGTCTTACAAAAAGAAGCGTATGCAACAACCTACCTCAAAAATCATGACATCTTGGAATTAGTAAGGCCTGTAGGTGGCGGCTAACATCTTCTCAAGATAGAGGCATCTTCCTAGGAGATACCGATGCGCTGGTACATTTTGGGTCAATTGGCAAAAATATTCACCGTGCTGATACTACTATGCTCTATTCTGATCACAATTCTAGGTTCTCTTCGATTTTTCCTTCTTACTGGCGCGAGCCCGAGATATGTTTTCGAACGCAAACGATGGTTTGAGAAGTCGATCCTAGGTCGAAAGATGACAAAAAACGACTTCAAGGCGTTCATTGATTGGCATGCCCGAATCTAACGAAAAAAGGCTGTTCCCTGTCAGTTGACGATGCTCTTGAACCCCTGAGATACTTGTCTTAGAAGCAATTGTTTGGGATGACGAGGCTAATAATGTCCGTTAAAAAGGTCGCGATTGTAGGCGTAGGAGAGTCTGACCAAATGGGTCACATACCTAGCAAATCGCCACTCCAACACCATTCTGAAGCAGCGTATAACGCATTGGCAGACGCCGGAATCAAAAAATCCGAAGTCGACGGTCTGTTCACAGCAGGTTATTCAACTTTACTCACCGCAGAGTACATGGGTATTGTTCCCCGATACACAGACTCTACCTCCATTGGAGGATCATCATTTATAGCGCACGTGGGGCATGCCGTCGCAGCAATACAAGCAGGTTACTGCAACGTAGCTTTAATTACTCACGGACAAAGCGGATATTCTAGAAGGGGTCAAGGGGGCCAACCCGATCTGACTCTTCCCAAATCCCAATATGAAGCTCCATATGGCCTGATAGGAAACGTGATTGATTACGCTTTAGCCTGCTCACGTTATATGTACGAATTCGGAGAAGAGCGGACTCGGCAGGGGATGGCAGAAATCGCAGTAGCAACTAGAAAATGGGCACAATTGAATCCGAAAGCCTTTATGCAAGACCCCATGACTTTTGAAGACTATCACTCGTCAAGGTGGATCGCGTGGCCTTTCCACTTACTTGATTGTTGTCTTGTAACCGACGCGGGTGGTGCTGTTGTTATAACCTCTAATGACAAAGTTGCTTCATGCCGTAAATCACCCGTTTGGATCCTAGGAACCGCGGAATCCCACGAGCATTCAATGATAAGTCAGATGCCATCCCTTACATCAACGATAGCTCGCCAAACAGGCCCGACCGCATTGATGCGAGCCGGAGTCACGCACGATGATATCGATTTGGCAATGATCTATGACTCATTTACCTACACTGTGCTGGCAAGTCTAGAAGCTTTAGGGTTTTGTGGACAAGGAGAAGGTCCAGATTTCGTTGCAAATCAACGAACTGCTCCAGGAGGCACCTTCCCGATGAATACCAATGGCGGAGGTCTTTCATACACTCACTCTGGGATGTACGGGATTTTCCTCCTTATCGAAGCAGTCAGACAGCTGAGAGGAGAAGCAGGGTCCCGGCAAGTTTACAGTCCCAAAAACACCCAGAATCCAGCAAGACTTACACTGGTGAACGGAACAGGAGGATCGCTTTCTTCAACTGCCACGACGATCCTCGCATCGGATTAAGTTGATGTCAGATACAAATAGACCTACCAACCCACGACCTCCCACACCAGCACCTCAATCTGAATCCTCTTTTTATTGGGAGAAATGCAAGATCAATGAACTCTGGTTACGACATTGCATGGACTGCCAACAAGCATACTTTTATCCACGAGATATCTGCCCCCATTGTTTCTCCAAAAACACCGATTGGATCCAGAGCAGTGGCAAGGGAACCCTCTACTCGTTCGCTATAGTCTATAGAGCACCATCACTAGCTTTCAGAGAAGCAGTCCCATATGTTGTAGGCCTCGTAGATTTGGAAGAACAAGTAAGAATTCCTACAAATATCGTGGAGTTGAATGAAGATTCCAGCGACCTCTATTGTGGTATGCCGCTGGAAGTCACGTTTAGGCGCCTCGACGAAGATATATCGTTACCTGTGTTTAGACCGGCAGGTAAAACAAAGCCTGAGTAGGGACAAGACTTTCGGATTCACCCTTCGCACCAACACATATAGGGTTAGCGTTAATCCCACTACGATTAGCCCAGCTACAGCGTCAACAACGTAGTGGTTACCTGTCACAACTATCGAGACGAAATGAATCGATGGATATGCCAAGACCAAGTGTCTCAGATGTCGCCATACCAGTCCCCACAACACACAAGCAGTTAGCACGGTCCAACTGAAATGAAGACTCGGAGTCGACGCCAGAGAATTATACAGAGGCATCATTCCCTCTCCACCGTAAATTGAAGGTCCATAGACCTGAATCGTGTCAACGAAGCCCGGAAGCATTCTCGGCGGGGCTACAGGAAACACGGAAAAGCTGATTAACGCCAAGATCGTGCTGATTACTATGAGTGTACGGTACCGCCTATAAAGACATTGGTGGCGGATATAAGTAAATACTGCAAGAGACAGTATTGAGGGCCAGAACGCCAATAGGTAATACCAATTAAACACCCGGACAACTAGTGAGCCAGCATCGATAGCCCACCGCTGCCACATTAGCTCCCAAGATAGCCCCAACCCATCCGATAGCTCCACTATGAATTCAGCGTTCCGCAACGCAATGCTGTCTGATGACGGGAACACCACTTTGGCAAGCGCCAAATAGGTCCCATATAACAACGCAAATCCAATGCCTTCGATGACAACACTTGGCAACCAACGACGAAATCCAAGAGATAGCTTTGGCGGAGAAACAAGTTGATTGGCGAGCTTAGGAGATTTAGCCATCGTAATTACAGGTTGGGAACAAATGCCTCCTTGCAGCAAAGAGACGGCTTGCCAAACGATGAACATCAAAGCGGATACTTGATCGCCTACCTGTCGGACATATCAGCTTAGCCATCAACCGTTAGCTTATTAACATATCTTAGTTCCAACGCGCCCGTACTACAGGCGACGATACTAATGTTTGCATAACCACACAGTACTGTTCAGTTTTCTCACGCAACATCTTGACTTGTTCGGAAGTAGCCTGAGGTGCGGTTATATCAAAGAATACTTCAATTTCTTCGAACCCAACAGGAACGTTCTGAGCTATCCCCAAGGTCCCTCGTAAATCTAGTTCACCTACTACATTAACTTTGATCCCTTCCACTGGGATTCTTAGCGCTTCTGCAACTAATTGACACGTTATCTGTGCACACGCAGCTAGTGCCCCCAAGAGAAGGTCACCTGAACACGCGCCCGTCCCCGGCCCTCCGACTCCAGCATGCGCCTGTGCCGCGTAAATCGCTCGCCCTATATCCACGGAACAAACCAAGGCAGAACCTTCCTGTCCTGCACTAGCGGACAGACGAATCCTGGCAGCGTCAGGGTCTTTCCGATACGACTGTTTCAATGGCTTTTGTAGCTCTCGAAGCTCTGCCATGTAATCCTCCACTACCGTGACGAACACTTCGGTTTCTTCGAGGTGCTTTCTACCAAGGTGAATCGTCAGGGTTCAATTTAACCACCCGCCGGCCCAGACCCAAGACCTGGTTCTGTCATCTGAACCGGATCCAATAAACGATCTAGTTCTTCTCCAGTAAGATCAGTCTTCTCGATAGCAACCTCGCGGATAGTACGATCGGTCTTCGCAGCTTCCTTAGCGATCTCTGCAGCAGAATCATAGCCGATGGCCGGAGAAAGAGCAGTCCCCAACATGAGACCTTTTTCTACCATTTCAGGCCCACGCTTAGTTGCCTGAAGACCTCGGATACACTGATCAGATAGATTATGCGCCGAATTGGCCAGTAAAGCGATACTCTCTAAAAGATTGTGAGCTGCGACCGGCATCATAGTGTTAAGTTCGAAGTATCCGGCTTGTCCGGAAAGGACTACCGCTGTATCGTTCCCTATCACCTGAGCAACTACCTGTATGACTGATTCGGTGATCACAGGATTAACCTTTCCAGGCATGATCGACGAACCTGGCTGCACCTCAGGCAACGCCAATTCACCAAGTCCAGCCCGAGGGCCGGACCCTAACAAGCGAATATCATTTGCGATCTTGTAAAGACTTACCGCAATCGTTCTCAAACTCCCACTAGCGGCCACAATATTGTCAAGCGTACTCTGTGATTGGAAATGATTATCTGTCTCTTGGATATCAACTCCTACCCAACTTGCCAAAAGCTCACACACCATGCCTGAGAATTTGGGATGGGCATTGATTCCTGTCCCAACTGCGGTCCCGCCCAGTGCTACTTCGCCGAGTTCAGACTTGGCATACGATAGCCGACTCTGTCCTCTTTCAATTTGTCCGGCATATCCTCTAAATTCCTGGCCGAGGCGAACGGGTGTCGCATCTTGTAGATGTGTCCGTCCTGTTTTGACTACACCCCAAAATTCGTCGGCTTTGGCGTCAAGCGAGCCCCTTAATGCATCCAAACCAGGCAACAGATCTTCTTCTATCGAAAGGAGCGCTGCTACATGGATCGCCGTCGGAATCACATCGTTAGAGGACTGACACGTATTAACATGATCATTTGGATGTACCAATCGTGTGCCGACACCGCCTCCCAGCAATTCGTTAGCTCGGTTGGCTATAACCTCATTAGCATTCGTATTGGTTGACGTTCCTGAACCGGTCTGGAAAATATCCACCACAAAATGGCTGTCATGATCGCCATTTGCTACCTCTGAGGCAGCTTGCACAATGGATTGGCCAAGCTTAGGATCCAATAAGCCCAGCTGTGTATTCACCGTTGCGGCAGCTTGCTTGACTAATCCTAAAGCTTGAATAAACCTGCGCGAAAATCGCGAGCTACTAATTGGGAAGTTCAATACGGCTCGCATCGTTGACGCACCAAAATAAGCATCTGCCGGAACTTCCATTTCCCCCATAGAATCTCGCTCAATGCGTACTTTCTTTTGATCTCCCATATTGCTCTCCTTACATCAAAGCTCTGGATAACAAGCAACTACGTCGTTTCAAACAACGACGCGTGCCCAAATGGACAATTGAAACAATCGAACTTATTCCACTTGCTTGATGCCCTCAGTCCATCAAGCAGAACGATCTATTGATACATTACCCGAACCCCCAAACAGAGGGGCTCAACTGGAGATTGCCTATGGGCGTTCGCATCCTTCTTAAGTGAGGCTTCTTCCCCGTCTGGATGCGACTTCGGCCAGGAGGTATTCAATCATGGCTTCTGTGGTTGATCCCGGCCCGAAAATTTCATCTACACCAATGGCTTTCAACGAGGACTGATCATCATCAGGGATGATACCACCCAAAACAACAAGTGTATGCCCCATACCGCGTTCTTCAAGCCCCGCAGTTATAAGTGGCACAAGCTCCATATGAGCTCCGGAAAGAACAGACAATCCCACGACATCAACATCCTCTTGGATTGCAGCCTCGACGATCATCTCCGGTGTCTGACGGATACCTGTATACACCACCTCCATACCTGCGTCCCTGAGCGAACGAGCGACAACCTTCGCACCGCGATCATGTCCATCCAAGCCAGGTTTCGCCACTAAAACCTTGATCGACAAGTTATTGTTCATCGTAAATGTCTCGCTCGACTAACTCGAATAAAACTCCACCAGTGGCTTTGGGATGCAGGAACCCGATTGTTCCGGCTGCCCCTTTACGAGGGCTCTGGTCAATCAGTGATACACCGCGTTCCTGAAATTCCCTCAACCGCTGACTAATATTCTCAACCTCAAACGCAACATGATGGAGTGCGTCTCCCCTACGTTCAATAAACCGGCCTATACTTCCATTCGGATCTGTCGGTTCGATTAACTCTAGACGACTATGTCCAACTTGTATTAGGCAGGCAAGCACTCCTTGATCAGCAATTTCCTCTAGAGGCCCTACTTCAATATCAAAAAGCGATTGATATAAAGTCAAGGTATCTCGGATGCTCTGAACGGCAATGCAGACGTGGTCAAGATTCCTGAGACTACACGGGGACACATTTTCATCCATATGTTAGCCACCCATCTTTCCGAGAACATGACGCGCAATGACCATCCTCTGCACCTCCGAGGTTCCCTCGTAAATCTCAGTAACCTTCGCATCCCTATAAAGACGCTCGACCAAGGTAGGTTTGAAATATCCGATCCCTCCATGAATCTGAACCGCTTCATTCGTACAATAAGTCGCTGATGCCGAAGCATAGAATTTTGCCATGCACGCTTCCTTGATAAAGGGTAAACCTGCGTCTCTCAACATAGCTGCATTGCGAACCATCAGCCGTGATGCCTCCACTCGAGTAGCCATCTCAGCAAGCTTGAATTGAATTCCCTGATGATCACTAATGGGTACTCCAAATGACTTTCGCTGCTTAGAATACTGAATAGCGGCTTCAAGCGCAGCCTGCGCGAAACCTACCGCCTGAGCAGCAATCGTGATGCGGCTGGAATCCAACGTCAGCATAGCAATCTTGAATCCTTCTCCTTCAACTCCCATGAGATTCTCCTGAGGAACCGGGACATCCTGGAGAAAAACCTGAGCGGTGTCGGACGCCCGCATGCCCATCTTTGTTCCTAGAGATTGGGCTTCGAGCCCCCCAAACTCTCTCTCCACGATGAACGCCGTAATGCCTCGGGATCTCTTCTCAGGGTCCATGGTCGCGTAGACAACAAACGTATCAGCAAAATCCCCATTCGTGATCCAAGTCTTACTCCCATTAATCAAGTAAGAGCCATCAGTTTTTTTTGCCGACGTCTGTAGGGCTGCCGCATCGCTACCCATTCCAGGCTCGGACAGTCCAAATGCACCAATCTTCTCTCCTGATATAAGTTCAGGAAGATATTTCTTCTTCTGGGCGTCATTAGCAAATCCGTGAATGTTCTGTATCGCTAGAGACACATGGGCGATCCAAGTTAGGCTCGTAGCACCACAGCACCTAGTTAACTCTTCAGCTACGATTGCGAGCTCCCGCGCCCCTCCCCCAGTGCCCCCATACTCAGGATCGACTCCAACACCAAACAATCCCAAACCCCCCATCGCCTTCATTGCTTCCCAAGGGAATTCCTGGGTGGAATCCAGTTCATCGGCTTTAGGAGCTAGTTCTTGTTCGGAAAAATCTCGAACCATATTCTGCAGAAGTTTCTCTTCCTCAGTAAGAAACAGATCACTCACTTCAGTCCTCCACCATAATTTTATGGGCCGACGCCTATGTTACCAGTAACGCCAAACCTAATTCCAACCGGAAAACTTCGCCATTAATCGATAACAAGAAGCACCTATCTAAGTTTAAACCGATTGGGCACAAGCTTTCTACACGACATTTTGATGCTGATGCTCTCCAAACACAGATCGGAGTGTATCTGCGATCTCTCCGGTGGTGCAATAAGCCTCCACACATAGCAAAATCGAAGGCACCGTGTTTTCATCAGATAAGGCCACAGATTTCAGCTCGTTCAGCGCGTTGAGAGCCTTCTGGGGATCTCGCTTCGCACGAACCTCCTGCACACGTTCAATCTGACGTCGAGTCTGATCGGGATCGATTCGAAGGATCCCCTTGATTGGCTCGTAATCAACGGCAAATCGATTAACTCCCACGACTGTCTTGTCCTTTGCCTCTACCAAGCGCTGATGTTTCAGCGCAGCTTCGGTAATCTCCGTTTGTTGATATCCTCTTTCCAGCCCCGCTAGGGCTCCGCCCATTCGGTCCATCTGTGCAATATATTTGAAAGCCTGTTCTTCAAGCTCATTCGTGAGGTGCTCAACATAGTAGGATCCCCCAAGGGGGTCGACCACATCAGCTACGCCGCTTTCAAATGCTAGGACTTGCTGAGTCCTCAGTGATAGTCGTACAGATTCTTCAGTCGGTAGAGCTAGAGCTTCATCACGAGAATTCACATGCAGCGACTGCGTGCCACCTAGTATTGCTGCCAACGCCTGGACAGTACAACGCACCACGTTATTATCAGACTGTTGGGCTGCCAGAGTAACTCCAGCCGTTTGAGTATGGAATCTCAACGTCCATGCCCGAGGATTTTGGGCTTTAAACCGATCCTTCATGATTTTGGCCCACATCCGACGCGCTGCTCGAAACTTGGCCACCTCTTCAAGAAGATTATTATGTGAAGCAAAGAAGAATGACAGCCGGGGACCGAACGAATCAACGTCCAAACCGACTGAAGTCGCCGATTCCACGTATTCGATCGCATCCGCAAAAGTGAACGCTAACTCTTGTGCGGCGGTGCAGCCAGCCTCGCGCATATGGTAACCACTGATGCTGATAGTGTTCCATCGAGGCATGTGTTCAGCGCAATACTTGAGGACATCAACCACAAGACGCAGAGACGGTCTGGGCGGATAAATGTATGTGCCGCGCGCTATATATTCCTTAAGAATATCATTCTGAATCGTCCCAGATAGGTCTTTCTCTAAGATTCCCTGTTGCTTGGCAACAGCTACGTAAAGGCAAAGCAAGATCGAGGCCGTTGCGTTAATGGTCATGGACGTACTCACACTGTCCAGAGGAATCCCATCAAAAAGAATTTCCATATCTCTCAATGACGATATTGGGACTCCAACTTTTCCGACCTCACCGAGAGCCATCGGATGGTCAGAATCATAGCCCATTTGAGTGGGCAAATCGAAAGCAACTGACAAGCCAGTCTGGCCTTGCTCAAGCAGAAATCGGTAACGCCGATTTGACTCCTCAGCAGACGCGTAGCCCGAGTACTGCCGCATGGTCCAGAGACGCCCTCTGTACATGGTAGGCTGGACTCCTCGTGTGTACGGGAATTCCCCGGGAAAACTATGATCCTGTTTGGAATCTGGAATGTCTTCACTGGAATATAGGGGGTCTAATTCAATTCCAGATTCTGTCTCGAATCGCTCCTGACGTTCGGGAGCACGTTCTATGGCCGGCGCCAATGTATTCGCAACCCATTCGTTTTTATTTTCCGACACAATCACCTCCGATAATCGACCGTCGAGATAGAGCCTGAACAGGAGTGTATGGAACCAGCCCTCACAGTGTCAATTTCTTCCCAATTCGGGCCATAGCGTTCTTATTACACCATAGGATTCTCTAAACCAACGTTTATGTTCACTATTTGTTCCCATGGGATCCGAACGAGTTCGCATAATTGACCCTAGATACACGTACCCCTAGAATGGCGATAAGGAGACGTTTTCCCCATGACTGAACGGCTAGTCTCAGGGACCCCTCAAGTCGAGGACGTAAGACTCGATCGCACGCTGCGGCCAGAAACACTTGAAAACTATGTAGGGCAGGATCGGGTGAAGGATAATCTGCGCATCGCTATCGATGCTGCCCGGATGCGTGGCGAACCGTTAGACCATACTTTGCTCTACGGCCCCCCGGGCTTGGGCAAAACTACTCTTGCTTACATCCTGGGCCACGAAATGAGCGCCAATCTTAAAGTTACGTCTGGACCAGCGATAGAGCGCCCAGGCGACTTAGCAGCATTGCTCACGAATCTAGAGGAAGGCGATATTCTTTTCGTGGATGAGATTCACCGACTAAGCCGCCTGGTAGAGGAAGTCTTATATCCAGCCCTAGAAGAATTCGCCATAGATCTCCTCATTGGGAAAGGCCCAGGCGCACGGAGTATGCGGCTGCAACTGAAACCCTTTACATTAATTGGTGCAACTACACGTTTCGCTATGATGAGTGCACCATTGCGGGATCGTTTCGGTGCCATATACAGGTTAGAATTCTACAATCCCGATGAGACACAAAATATTTTGAGCCGATCAGCAAAAATTCTCGGCTTAGAAACCTCTGATAAAGGCTTGGGTGAAATAGCTAAAAGGTCACGGGGAACCCCTCGGGTAGCCAATCGCCTCCTACGCAGAGTCAGGGACTTTGCTCAAGTGCGAGCCAATGGCAAGATCACCCACGAGGTTGCCACAGAAGCATTATCAATGCTTGAAGTTGACGACCTAGGATTAGACGAAGTTGACCACAAAGTATTACGAGCTCTTGTAGAACGGTTTGACGGAGGTCCAGTCGGCCTTGATACAGTGGCCGCAGCTATTAGTGAAGAACCAGACACAGTAATGGATGTTTATGAACCATTCCTCCTCCAACTCGGCTTCCTAGAACGGACGCCAAGAGGTCGTGCAGCCACCCGTCATGCATACGAACATCTCGGTGCTATATATCCAGACTCTCGTAAGCAAAGTGCTCAAACTAAACTTTTTTAGGGAACAACCTCTAGCCCAACCAAAAAGATGGCCACGTTGATGGGAAGAAATAGAGTCTCTTCCCATCGTTAATCGATCACTTCAACCACAAGATTACGCGAACCACACATGTCCACTAAGTAAGTTGCTGGATGAGTACAAATACGATGCAATACGCAATGACAGTTAACGGCCCGGTAATTCCTTCCCAGTTAGGTTTCACTCTAATGCACGAACACCTCTTCTTAGGGGGATGGAGTCGTGGCCCCGGACCTGGAACTCCCGCGACCAATGTAGCTCTATGGGATAGTCCAATAACGCTAGACCATCTAGTTTTGGCGCGAGAAGGAGTCCTGTTTAAAGACCTGCGCCTAGATGACGAATCTATCGCTATCAAGGAGGTTTTTGACTACCGCGCGATGGGAGGGAGGACAATCGTCGATACTACAAGCATAGGAATCGGCCGCGATCCTTCAGCACTACGGAAGATATCGGCCCAAACTGGAACAAACATAGTCATGGGATCAGGGTGGTATATAAAAGATTCCCACCCTGACGATATGGACGCCCGTACAGTGGAAGGTTTGGCGCAGGAAATCATCAATGATATTACGATAGGTATCGACGAAATAGGAACGCGAGCAGGCATAATAGGTGAAATTGGGATTAATGGTAACCCACTGACACCGAACGAACGCAAAGTGATCATAGCCTCGGCATGGGCAAGCAAAGCCACAGGGGCATCCATCAGCCTACACTACGGTGGTTTGGGCGAAGAACGTTTCGAGGTCGCCAAACTGCTTGATAGTGAAGGTGCCGACCTTAGCCGAGTGATCTTCGGACACAGTGACAGCTACGCGATGGATTTCTCATTCATGACCAGATTGCTCTCGACAGGGAGTTGCATTGAATTCGATCTCCTAGGACGAGCAGGAGCGCCAATCGCACGCTCTCCCGGAATTCCAGGAACAAATCCCTGGGGACCTCAAGCGACGGACATCATGGTAATCGAAGCCCTTGCAAAACTTTTTGAAGCTGGCTTCGGCAGGCAAATCCTTCTATCGCACGATATTGGATTCAAAATTTGGCTTCGTTCTAAAGGTGGCAACGGGTATACTTTTATCCTAGATCAAATCCGTCCACGCCTGGAATATCTCGGCATCACCGAAGCCCAATTCGATATTATGACAAACGAAACACCACAGAGACTCCTAACCTTAGCATAAGTAAAATCCCTCGCTATGAAGCAAACAGCTAAAGGGAGATGTTAGAGGAGTATCGTTCAACTCCTCAGAAACGCGAATAAACTGTTGGACTGTTCACAATAGCTCTCTAGAAGAGGAACCAATATATGGCACTTTTTCAGCTTGCTTCGGACTTCCAAATGACAGGAGATCAGCCCCAAGCTGTCGACCGGCTAATCCGGGGAATTGAAAGAGGGAGATCTTATCAAACTCTTATGGGAGTAACGGGGTCAGGAAAAACGTTTACGATGGCCAATATCGTCGCTAAGCTACAGCGCACGACTTTAGTGCTCGCACACAACAAAACGCTTGCAGCTCAACTCGCCACTGAATTCCGCGAGTTTTTTCCTGATAACGCCGTAGAGTATTTCGTCTCATACTATGACTATTACCAACCTGAGGCCTATGTTCCTCGAACTGACACGTATATCGAAAAAGAAACGGAAGTCAACGACGAGATTGATCGATTGCGACATGCCGCGACCAGATCTCTCCTGACGCGTAAAGACGTCCTCATCGTAGCTTCTGTCTCCTGCATTTACGGTTTGGGCGATCCACAAGACTACCTAAGTTTTGTTGCGACGCTAAAGAAAGGTGAAAAGCGAAGCCTCCAGCGCCTGACCAGGACTTTGGTAGACATGCAATACGAAAGAAATGAAATTGATTTCCATCGTGGCACATTTCGTGTTCTCGGAGACACTCTGGATATCTTCCCAGCATATGAAGAACTCGCTCTTCGTATTAGTTTCTGGGGAGACGAGATAGAACAACTCCTAGAAATGGATCCTCTAACAGGGGAAGTGCTGGCCGACAGAGACGAGATACACCTTTATCCCGCCAAACATTGGGTGACACCGTCTCAGAAGATGGTCCAAGCACGTCGAACCATAACAGAAGAACTGGACGAACGATTGTCTTTGCTCCGAAGCGAAAATAAGGTTTTAGAGGCCGCTCGTTTAGAGTCTCGTAGCAGATACGACCTAGAAATGTTGCAGGAACTAGGATACTGCTCAGGAATCGAGAACTACTCCCGCCATCTTAGTGGCCGTGCGCCAGGAAGCACGCCTTGGACTTTGCTGGACTATTTTCCTAATGATTTTCTTTTATTCATAGACGAGTCGCATATGACAATTCCACAAGTTCGAGGCATGTATTTCGGAGACCTCTCGCGTAAGCGAACCCTCGTCGACTTTGGCTTTCGTCTACCATCCGCGCTAGACAATCGGCCACTGAACTTCCCAGAGTTCGAGTCTCGATTAAACCAAGTTGTTTTCGTTTCGGCTACTCCGGGACCATACGAACAAACCCATAGTGCCCAGACAGTAGAGCAGATCATTCGCCCCACCGGATTACTCGACCCGACAATCGAAGTGAAGCCCACAGTGAATCAGGTCGATGACCTTCTAAATGAAATCAATTCTCGTATCGAAAGAGGCGAAAGGATTCTTGTAACAACCCTAACAAAGCGTATGGCGGAAGAACTTGCCGACTACCTCCGAGAAATGAATATCCGCGTCCACTACCTGCACTCCGATATCGAAACGTTAGTCCGTAGTGAAATCCTGCGTGACCTACGACTAGGAGTATATGACGTCGTTGTTGGAATCAATTTGTTGCGCGAGGGGCTGGACCTCCCTGAAGTCAGTCTTGTCGCTATCCTCGACGCCGACAAGGAAGGCTACCTACGCTCGAACACCTCGTTAGTGCAAACAATAGGGCGAGCGGCACGCCACGAAAATGGTCATGTGATAATGTACGCTGACAAGGTTACCAATTCCATGCGCAACTCGATCGATGAAACATACCGTCGCCGCGAAATCCAAGAGAGCCATAATAAACAACATGGGATCACCCCTCAGGGAATCAAGAAAGCTGTACGGGATATCACCGAGCGAATACGCCAGGTTGATCCTCAGGAAAATCGGAATGATACAATCAGTCTAGAGTTACCTAAAGATGAATTGGCCCGACTGGTTCGAGGACTACAGCGAGAAATGAAAGAGGCGGCTCGGAACCTAGAATTTGAGAAGGCGGCCATGTTAAGAGATCAAGTCTTATCGATTAGACGCCAAATGGCGCTAGAGAAAGATGAAGCCTCAAACCTAGGAAGTGCCTAGGCTAAACGCAAAGTCCTAAGCCCTATAATAGACATACACCCGAGACCGGTTATGATACCCGTGTAATGATTAATTACACTTTCAATGCGTCAAGTAATTGTTCCGCAGATCGAGGATTAGCCTTTGCATTAGAACGTCTCATACGATCCTCAAATGGCTCAGATTCCGGATCCTTGTAGAGTACACCTAACGGCAGCCCCCCAGATCGCAACAATGCGACCGCGGCGTCACGATCAGTAACATCGTGTTCCTCAGGGATGTCCCAAATTGCAGCGGGCGTACCAGTTTTAGCATTCCCTTTAAGGTAGTCGTAGGTATCATTGTACGTAGTGCATGGCGATTGAACATGAACAATCGAAAAGCCTGGATAATCCATTCCTTCGCCAATCAACTTAACCATGTCCTTAACTTTACTCGAGAAAGCAGACGCCACGAAAGAAACGCCCACAGTCAAATACAACTCCATAGGATTGATGGAACCTTCAACCTTCCCATAAGGCGTAGTAGGCGTAATTTGTCCTATGGGCGTAGTTGGGGACGTCTGTCCCTTGGTTAAACCGTAGACCCCGTTATCCATGATGACACAACAGACGTTCAAGTTACGCTGAGCTTGCGGGGTAATATGTTCTCCCCCAATACTGAGAAAATCACCATCGCCAGCAACAATTACAACATTCAGATCAGGCCTAGACATCTTAACGCCCATCGCTATCGGGAGGGTACGGCCATGGATCCCGTGGAAACCAAACGGCTGTGCCCCTTCCAAAAGATGTACGGTGTTCCCAGAACAGCCGATTCCGGCTACTACGACATTGTTCTCGATAGGAAATTCAGTTTTCACCATGCGCTCCTGCATGGCCATCTCTAGTGCTCTACGGACGCCGAAATCCCCACACCCCGGACACCACTTGAAATCGTATTCAGGATTCTTCTTGCTCATGAACGCACCTTCTTTTTCGCCTGGCCAGACGCCACGCGGTCTTTAATCCGGGCACCGAGATCAGTGACCTGAAACGGAAGACCTGTATATTGAGTAATCGATTCGGCTCGAACTCCAAGAGATCTGAGAATAGACGACAATTGCCCCTGATAGTTGAGCTCGGGAACAAGAATCAATTCTTTCTCTCGAAGCTCTGCTAACATCTTTTCCGGCAATGGATTGAGAAACATCGTGTAATACCAGCCGATTTCCACGCCCTCGGCAATCAAAGCATTATAGGCCTCTCGAGCTGGGCCTTTCGACCCACCCCAAGGCATAATCGCGACAGCTTGTTCTACATTCTCACGCTCGAATTCGCCATCCTTTAGCAATTCCAATTTCGCGAACCGCCGGTGAGTCATCTCGATGTGCCGATCGGGCAGGTGAGTGGTGTCCCCCATTGGATCATGCTCGCTCGCATTAGCAATATACGAGCCAGGCCCCCCGGGGATAGGCATCGGCGAAACAGTCGGCGCCTCGTATCGCAGGTATCCATTAGCACCTTGATAAATCTCTCTTTTCTCTACGGCAAGACTCTGCACATCAGGCTTCGGAATATTCTGGGCCCGCTCCGCCAACATCATTTCGCTTAGTAACATCACGGGTCCTTGGTATCGTTCCGCCCAGTTCAGTGAATGAACCGCTGCGTAAAAGCATTCCTCCACAGTACCCGGAGCTATCACTGGTATGCTCACATCGCCATGGGCGGGACGCATCGCAATTGCAAGATCCGACTGCTCTGTTTTAGTCGGCAATCCCGTGGCGGGTCCACCTCGCTGCACATCAATGACGACTCCTGGAATTTCGGCCATCCATGCCATTCCAAGCCCCTCATGCATTAAAGAAAACCCCGGCCCGGCCGTAGAAGTCATTGCCTTCTTTCCAGCAAATCCGGCTCCCATGATCGCTGTAATGGATTCAATCTCGGAACTGGCCTGGTAAACAAACTTTCCATCCCCAACCAAATTACGCTCCATGAAAACTAAAATGGTTGTGGCAGGTGAGATAGGATAGCCTACGAAGACTTCTAATCCCCCGGCAATAGCACCCAATGCAATTGCTTCGTTTCCTTTGATCAGAATCTGTTCTCCTTCAGGACGATTCGAATCTGCTAACTCACCCAGACTCATCCCGCTACTTGCAACTCGCTCACGCCCCAAACCAAGAGCCTGGATGTTCGATCGAATGATTTCTTCATCTCCCGGCCGACCCCTAGTGAACCGAAGGGTCACAAAGTCCTCTAAGTACTGCTGAGGCATGTTGACAAGATGTGCGAATGCACCAATGACTACCATGTTTTCTGCCCGAGTATTCCCCGTCTCTTTGGCTAATTCCGAGAAGGGCAAACCCACTGAGCGGGGATCATCTTCGATCTGGAAAGCCCCAGAGTTGTAGATAATCACACCGCTGTCTTGAACCTCTCCTTCATGCTGAATGTAGGCCTCTTTGTTGAAGCACACGAGAACATCTAGTGCGTCTCCATTGCTCAAGATCGGAGATGTGGAAATCCGCACTTGTGCGAATGTCGGGCCTCCCATGATCTGGGACGGGAAAGTCGAATAGGTAAGGACATGATAGCCGCCTTGAGCAGCAGCTTGTGCCAATCCTTCCGCGGACGTCACCATTCCTTGTCCACCTTCACCGGCAAAGCGCGCAACAAAATCAGTCCTTTTCACTATCTCCTCCGAAACCAGGTCGATGACCTAGCATATGATTGGTCCAGAGACGAAATGCGGGAAAATCCTAGCATTTTGCAGATTAGACTGTCAACGGACTCACGCGTGCGTGCGAAGCAGAATCAGCCGAATTGTTTCCAGTCCTGATACCGTACAACTCCGGTCAGTCAGCAAATCGTCGTTGAAAGCAGCTTAGCCGAATTTCCGATTTCTTGTATAGTATGATCGTGATGCAAAACAGACAGGTCCCGATTACGCCCAATCTAAACTCAAATGCTGATCGCCTTCGGGTCACGCTTGACACTGTTTGGGAGATGGGCGCATGTAGCGCTTGGTTCGAGAACACCCATTTATCCGTGTTCGGTGGTATTCCCGGTGAAGACGTTGAGGTTGAGATTATCCGGACCACACGACAGTTTGTAGCCGCTCGGGTGGTGGAAATTTATGAATCATCCCCCTATCGCGTGGCCCCTCCCTGCCCTTATTTCGGGCCCTGCACAGGATGTGAATGGCAACATATTGACTACACTCACCAACTAACTTTGAAACGAGAAATTGTCGCGAAACCCTTCGCAGACATTCCCGAACTTGCAAACCTAAAGATTCTTGATGTAATCCCAAGTGAACAGACTTATGGGTATAGGAACCATGCGCGGTTCACGGTTGGCCCGCAAGGAAAGTTGGGCTTCATCAACCGTACCACACGCTCATTCGTAGCTGTTGATGAGTGCCGGAGCATGGCCCCCGGTATCAACTCGACTTTACAAAAATTGCAAGGACACTGTGGTGAAACCAGCCAGGTCGCCATCCGTCTAGGTGTAAACACTGGCGAGACATTGATCCAGCCGCCACTATTATCATCTGGGATTCCAATTGCAACTGGGCAAGCCTATTATCGAGAGTCCATAGCAGGGATGCCATTCCGAATCGGCTCTCCTTCTTTTTTCCAAGTAAACACGCCGCAGATCCAAGTGATGGTCGAGCATATTCAAAAGCACCTAGATTTACAGGGAAGTGAGGTTCTTATCGATGCGTACGCTGGAGTCGGAACCTTCGCGGGATTGCTCTCACGTTATGTGAGAAAAGTCTTGGCCGTAGAGGAATCAAAGGCGGCAATCAATGACGCCAAAGCAAATTTGGCCAGCCTGAATAATATTGAGTTCCACCAAAGGAGAGTAGAGGATGCACTCGAAAAGCTTGAGGTCCCTTCAAGCATCGTATTGTTAGATCCCCCAAGAGCTGGGTGTCATCCCCGTGTTCTAGAGACGCTAACTCGGACGAAGCCAGAGCGCATAGTTTATGTTTCATGTGACCCTAAAACTCTGGCACGCGACCTTAGGCACCTTGTTACTGGTGGATTCCAAATAACGCACGTCCAACCTATCGATCTTTTCCCGCAAACTCATCACATTGAATGTATCGTGATCCTCCATCCCAAGACAGAAAAAACAGCAGGATGAAACGCTTAGTGCTAGCCTCCGAATCTCCGAGACGCAGAAATTTGATCAAGCTTCTGGGTCTTTCTTGGATCTTGGACCGAGCGGAGATCAGTGAGCAATTCGATCAGTCTCTGCAATCATTGGGCTCGATCGCTGAAACGCTCGCGTTGGAAAAGGCGCACACGGTCGCGGCTCGCCATCCCAATTCCTTAGTGTTAGGTGCGGACACGATTGTCGTACTCGGTTCAAAGCCCTATGGCAAACCATCCAGTCAGAGTGGAGCGAAAAGAATGCTTCAAGCTCTCCGCGCAAGAACTCACAAAGTGATAACCGGAATAGCTTTAGTCGATACCGGACGTGGTATGACACGGGTCATAAGGAAGGAAACAGTCGTGACAATGCGCAACTATACAGAAGAGGAAATCGACTCTTACCTTGCTTCTGGTGAAGCTATGGATAAAGCTGGATCGTATGCAATCCAAGATGAGATTTTCCACCCAGCTAAGCAGATTACGGGCTGTTTCACTAATGTGATAGGTCTTCCCCTATGCTCTGTCGAGCGGGCTCTTATTGAGTTTGACGTCCCCTCAAAGCTCTCAGTGGGCTGGAAACAACGCTCGCAGTCGTTATGTGAAAGTCATGAACCCTGCCCGAACTGCGTTGCACTTAACCTAAAACTACAGGTGTTCTAATGAATATTCTCGGAGTGGGCAGTCTAGAACTTTTGGTTATTCTTGTCGTTGCTATGCTCGTACTGGGTCCCACAAGAATCGTAGAATACGGACGTTCTTTAGGACGCATCTCCAGAGAGTTGCGACGCATGAACAGAGGGATCCCATTAACCCTAGAACAGTTGCTCGAAGGAAGAGAGGAACAGATGGACCCAAGCCAAGATGGTCCAGAAACCTCCCACAGCCTCCCTGAGGGCTCAACTCCACGGCCACGGAAATTCAGGCCGGAAGTCGACACCAAACAGCCAGAAGAACCAAACGTGATCCCGCGGAAGGCGGAAGATGAGAGTTAAAAGAGACTCGCGCGCTCCTTTATCAAAGCATCTCGAGGAACTGCGATGGCGCATTTTGATCTGCGTAATCGCGCTATTATTAGGGGCAGGAATCTGCTTCGCGTTCTTCGATGTCGTATCACACGCTCTTCTCGCTCCTGCCGAACAACATCTGTCAAATACAGGCGAACCAATATTCACTGAAGTCACTGAACTCTTCAGTGTAACAGTCAAAATTTGCCTTCTTGGCGGGCTGATACTCGCGCTACCGATCCTCGTTTATCAAGGTGTCATGTTCGTCGCCCCCGCCCTCACACCAAGCGAGCGTCGATGGGCGATAGTTTTTGTGCCCAGTGCCCTATTGGCCTTCCTAGGAGGCGCGGCTTTCGCCTATTTCGTCATACTCCCCACGATACTCCGATTCCTCTTGACGTTTGGAGGAGGGATCGCAGAACCAATGATTCGAATCGGAAATTACTTAAACCTTGTGGTTACATTGATCTCTTGGATGGGTTTCATCTTTGAAACCCCGCTTGTAATGCTCTTGCTAACAAAGGCAAATATCGTATCAACATCATCATTCTCGAGAGGCAGACGCTTCGCTGTTGTTCTGGCTTTCGTGCTTGGTGCAGTCATTACCCCTACGTTTGATCCAGCAAATCAAGCTTTAGTCGCAATCCCTTTCATTCTGTTGTATGAAACAGGTATTTTGCTGTCTCGACTCGGCAATAGACGCAAACACCAATAAATGCTCTCTACCTAGTTATCCTTCTAAGCGTGATCCTTGTGGAGGGACTACTCCCATCGCTCTACAGATGGTAGAATAGATCGACTTTTTGATCGCTTCCTTAGACTTCGAAAAAGGATGATCCCATGGCCGACTACGATTTCGTGGTTATCGGTTCAGGCCCAGGCGGGTACCCTTCCGCCATCAGGGCAGCCCAGCTTGGACTACGTACAGCTGTTATCGAGCGAGACGAATTAGGCGGCGTTTGCCTAAACTGGGGCTGCATCCCAAGTAAAGCACTCCTCCGGAACGCTGAAGTCCTTTCATTGTTCCAGCGCGCTGCCGACTTTGGTATCACCTGTGAGAACCTCACTGCGGACTTCGGTTCAGCAATAGCTCGTAGCCGCGAGGTCGTAGGTCGTCTTACTAAGGGCGTCGGAGGTTTATTCCGCAAGAACAAAGTGGAACACATTCAGGGTACTGGCTCCCTACGTGACGCAACTACGATTGAAATCAAAGAGACTGGACAGGTGATAAGCGCAAAGCACATTGTCATAGCAACTGGTGCCCGTGCCCGATCGTTACCACATCTACCAATCGATGGCTCTTTAGTCATGACAAGCCGAGAGGCCCTCGAATCCAACGATCTCCCGGAATCCGCCCTCATTGTTGGTGGCGGAGCAACCGGGTGCGAATTTGCCTATCTCTACAACGCCTACGGGGTCAAGGTAACGATAGTTGAGCTTCTTCCCCATCTCCTTCCAAACGAAGATGAGGAGGTAAGTCAGCAATTAGAGCGGGCATTCAGGAAACAGGGAATTACTGTCCTGACTGATACAAAAGTCACCGAGATGACCGCCGGGACGAAGACTGCAAAGGTAACCATGGAGGGACCAGAAGGATCAACGACCAGCGAATACCATCGACTCCTTGTTGCAGTGGGGGTTCAAGCCAACATTGAAGGGCTCGAGCTAGAAAAAGTCGGGGTGGGAACGGAAAAGGGGTTCATAGCCGTTGACGACCACATGCTTACAAGTGTTCAAAGTATCTCAGCAATCGGAGATGTCACGGGCGTAATGCTTCTCGCACACGTTGCTACCGCACAAGGCGTGGCTGTTGCAGAGTGGCAAGCTGGACAAGATTCACCTACCATTGATTACGACATTATGCCCAAAGCCGTTTACTGCCAGCCTCAAGTTGCTAGCTGGGGGCTGACTGAAGAACAAGCCCAAGCACAAGGCCATCAAACGCAAGTGGGCAGATTTCCTTTTAGTGCGAACGGGAAGGCGCTGGGACTCGGTGATAGCGAAGGTTTTGTAAAAACGATCATCGATGCAGAATACGGAGAAATACTCGGCGTGCACATGATTGGACCTGAAGTCACTGAACTACTTGCAGAACTCTCTATGGCTAGAATGCTCGAAGGGACGGCGCAAGAAGTTGGATGGCTCGTCCACGCGCATCCAACACTATCAGAAGTCGTTAAGGAATCAGCTTTGGCCGCTAGAGGCGAAGCTATACATATGTAAATAGCATGGAAACTAAACCATCAAAAGGGACAAAACTTAATGATTAACAAGGAACAATTAATCGGACTCTACTATCAAATCGCTCTGATCCGCCTGATGGAGGAGCGTAGCGGCGAGATGTATATGCGCGGCAAAATCCGGGGGTTCTTGCATCTATATATTGGAGAAGAGGCGATCGCTGTTGGAACGATAGCGGCTACCGAACCGCAAGATTATATTATCACGCACTACCGTGACCACGGACATGCTATTGCCCGAGGGATTCCTTCAAACACTATCATGGCAGAGTTATATGGAAAAGCGTCAGGCTGTAGCGGAGGACGCGGTGGTTCAATGCATCTCTTTGACTCCTCCAGAAACTTCGCCGGAGGACACGCGATTGTGGGTGGCCAACTACCGATTGCGTTGGGACTCGCGATCGCTGCTCAAAAGAGTGGCAAAAACGGGGTAGTTCTATGCTATTTTGGTGACGGCGTCCTTAACCAAGGCGAATTCCATGAATCTATGAACCTCGCATCTGTCTGGAAACTCCCCATTCTATTCGTGCTTGAGAACAACCTTTACGGAATGGGGAGCCATATAGAACGGGTTCATTCTGGAGGAAAGGACGCCTATAAGATCGCGGATTATTACCGCATCCCTTCAAGCCAAGTTGATGGGATGGATGTCTTAAAGGTAAAGGAAGCAACAGAAAAGGCGATAAATTCGATCCGTGCGGGAAAGGGACCTTTCTTCATGGAGGCACTTACCTGGCGATTCCAGGGACACTCGGTGGCGGACCCACAGAGTTACCGGACTCGCGAAGAGAACATCCCTTGGCTTCCAAAAGACCCCCTAACATCCTTCAGGGCATACCTGCTTGACTCCGCACAGGCCACAGCCGAAGAATTGGATACGGTAGACCAGCAAGTGCAAACTGAGGTGGATGAGGCAGTACGGTTCGCCGAGGAAAGTCCGTATCCAGAGAACGATACACTGCTCGAAGCGATTTACTCGTCCCAAGAATAGAATACTGAGAAAGCGAACGATTATATCATGGCTGAAATGACACTACGCGATGCAATAACCCAGGGACTCCGTGAAGCGATCCAGAATGATCCGAAGGTATTCATCATGGGGGAAGACATAGGCGCTTACGGAGGCCCCTACGCGGTAACTAAAGGATTCCTAGATGAATTCGGACCCGATAAAATTCGTGACACCCCAATATCAGAGTCTGCTATCGTTGGGGCAGGAGTCGGGGCAGCCATGGGCGGCGAGCGCCCGGTCGTTGAACTAATGACCATTAACTTCAGCCTGCTAGCAGCTGACCAAATCATTAACCACGCTGCTAAGATGCACTACATGTCAGCAGGCCAATATCAAGTCCCTCTGATAATTCGCACTGTAACTGGCGGGGGAGCAGGACTCGGAGCAACCCATTCACAAAGCTTTGAAGGCTTCTATGCATCAATCCCTGGACTCAGAGTAGTGTTCCCCTCAACACCTGCCGATGCTCTAGGGCTTCTTCGGACCTGTTTCCAAGAACCCAACCCAATTCTATTTTGTGAACATGCACTCCTCTATGGAGCCCGCGGAGAGGTCCCAGAGGACGATTTTCAGATTCCCCTAGGTAAAGCACGTGTAGCGCGGGCTGGAGACGCCATTACTGTGGTATCGTACGGAAGAATGGCCCACATCGCCCTGAATGCCGCGAAACAGTTAGCGGAAAACGGTATCGAAGCAGAAGTAATTGATCTCCGCACACTAAGCCCTCTCGACTTAGAAACTGTCGTAGCATCCGTGCAAAAAACCCATAAATGCCTAGTCTTGGAAGAAGCATGGAAGACTGGGGGGTTCGGGGCGTATCTGGCGCAGTCGGTACAGGAAGCAACGTTCGACGAATTGGACGGACCGGTTATTCATATCGGTGGAAAAGATGTCCCAAGCCCATATGCAAAGAACCTAGAAGATCTCGCGATCCCTAACGAACAACTCGTCCTTGATGTTCTCCGGGAGCAATGCGGGTTATAGACCGAGGAGGATCCATGGCCATAACAGTGATTATGCCCCAGATGGGCTACGACATGCACGAAGGACGCTTAGTAAAATGGCTTAAACAAGAAGGCGACAACATCGCGAGGGGCGAGGATATCGCCGAAATAGAGACAGACAAGGCAGTCATACCGGTCCCCGCGACAGAAGGTGGAGTCCTCAGACAGGTCAGAGTAGAAGAAGGGACAACAGTCCCAGTAGGCCACATCATAGCAATCATCGCAGGTGCCGAAGAAGAAATCCCCGCAGACCTAGCTGCGCAACCGCAACAGACGCCTACAACAGGCAAGGAAGCCACTGCAGACAAACCTGACACCCCAAGCCCCTCCCCTACCCAAAAGAGTGGCCCCAATGCAGTCCGATCATCTCCACTTGCACGCCGTCTGGCGCAAGAACGCGGGATAGATCTTTCGACAGTAACTGGGACCGGTCCCAGGGGAAGAATCACAGAGAAAGATGTGCTCGCGTTGTCTGACGTTACAACGTCCCCTGGCACCCCGAGCGTACAAGAAGCAACGGCCACTGGAACCAACGTGGTCCACCTTTCCCGTATGCGCCAAGCTATAGCACGACTAACGACAAGAAGTAAGCAAGAGATTCCTCATTTCTATGTCACTGCAGAGATAGATATGAGTGCAGCGATGACACTACGGAGCCAAATTAATTCTTCACTACAATCTCAGGATATCCGAGTCAGCGTTAACGATATTATTGTCAAAGCATGCGCCTTAACATTGAGCCAGCCTCGATTCTCGGCGTTTAATGCTTCTTTCGGAGGAGACAAGCTCCAGGTCCACTCCCAGATTAATATTGGGATAGCTATAGACTTGGAAGACCGTGGGCTTATCATTCCGGCAGTCCTCGGATGCGAAAACCTTTCACTTGTCGACCTCGCACGGAATTCCAGGGCCCTAATGGAAAGAGCGAAGTCAGATGATCTTCAAGCGGAAGAATACTCCGCGACTACATTTACGGTAAGTAACCTCGGAATGTTTGACGTGCACAGCTTCGTGGCCATCATCTACCCGCCAAATAGTGCGGTACTGGCACTTGGTCAGGTCAAAGAACGTCCAGCAGTCAAAAACGGACAGGTTGTAGTAAGTCAGACGATGTTTGCTACCCTTTCTACCGACCACAGAGTAGCCGACGGCGCGGCAGCAGCGAGGTTTCTGGCAGAAATTAAACGACTCCTCGAAGCACCGGCAAACCTGTTAATCCAGCAGTAGCTCCCAAATGTCCTAGGAAACTGCTCGGAAGGTCACGATAAGTCATAGGCGGGGAGCCAAAGCTTACTGCCCTTGAACGACCTAACCAGAAGTTCGGATCCTATCGTTCATTCCGGCGCTCCTACACACGTCACGCACGCAACACGCCCAACAACGCGGGCTCCTCAGAACACATACATCCTTAGCGAGACGAACGAGCAGAGCGTGATACTCATTAAACATTTGGGCATCGGCGGAGATTCCATCGGTAAGCACACGTTGCCAATTGTCGTACGAAAGGTCATGGCGATCTTGAGATAACCGTCTGAACACTCGCTTGGTATATGAATCAATCACGAAACTCGCGTAACCACCGGCGTAAAGAGCAATAACATCAGCCGTTTCCTTCCCTATACCCCTTATCCCTAGCAATTCATTTCTGAGATTGGACAACGGCTGCGCAAGAAATTCCTCCAGATCAAGGTTGTGATTCTCCGATAAATGCTTGGCAAAATCCTTTAACGTGCGTGCTTTGACTCGGTACGTGCCAGCAGAATAGACCAGTTCTTCAAGTTCATTCATATCGACCATGTGTAGAGCTTCTGTAGAGCATATGCCGCCTCGACTCAGCGATACTAGAGTCTTCTCGACGTTACGCCACGAGGTATGTTGCACAAGAATTGCTCCGAGGCAAACTTGGAATTGATTGCTAGCACCAGGCCACCACCCCTGAGGACCATAGTTGTCTAGTAGGCGCGCAAAAATCTCTCTGGCAAATTGATCTACATAGCTCTTAACATTCAATCCGCCCCTCCAATGAGCTTCCATCCCGGAGCGCAATATGATAGGAGTGAACATCTACAGCTTATGATCCAACCGCAACGGTGATAGAACAATACGACTTTTGACCCCTTCAAAGATTGCCATTAGAATATTGGTTGCCCCTCAACAAGGAGTCAAGATGTCAGGACACTCCAAATGGTCTACGATCAAACACCAAAAAGGACAAGCAGACGCCCGACGAGGGAAACTATTCACAAAGCTTGCCCGAGAAATTACAGTTGGCGCCCGTAAAGGCGGACCTGACCCTGCGATGAACCCAACGCTGCGGTTAGCAATCGACCGTGCTCGCCAAAGTAATATGCCCATGGACAACATTGAACGAGCAATTAAGAGAGCGACCGGGCTTGGTGGCGAGGGGGCAGCACTGGAAGAGGTCATCTATGAAGGCTACAGTCCGGGGGGCGCTGCAATAATGGTTGTAGCTCTCACGGACAATCGGAACCGAGCTGCTTCCGAGGTTCGCAAGGCCTTCGATAGGCATAATAGCAAATTAGGGGAAATCGGGTCCGTAGCCTGGATTTTCGAAACAAAAGGCGTCATTACTCTTGAAGAGGACTCCCAGAAGGCAGATGAAATCGCCCTCGAAGCGATCGATTTGGGAGCGGAAGACTTCACGGTGGAAGCTTCCTCGATCGATCTTACAACAACTCCCGAGGGATTCGAAACCTTACGTCAAGGACTGGTAGACCGCGGACTTAATCTGGTTCAGGCTGAGGTTACATTAGTCCCAAAAACGCTAGCCCCATTGGACGAACATGCTGCAGAGCGAACATTACGTCTTCTAGACAGTTTAGAGGAGCTGGACGACGTACAGCGTGTCTACACAAATGGGGATTTCCCTGACACCGTTCTCGAGCGTTATGGGGCAGCGAGCTAGGCAATGCCCGAGCGGATACTAGGGATTGATCCAGGAACTCATAAGATGGGTTACGGCATCGTAGATGCCCGGGGTCCCGACTACTATCATCTTGCCTCCGGCGCACTTATTGCTTCGCGCTCTGAATGGTTGGGAGGACGTCTCTGGAAACTCTTACAAGACCTGCTCAACCTGATTGACGAATACAAGCCAACAGCGCTTGCGGTAGAGCAGCCTTTTGTTCCCCGAGGGCAAACCGATTCCCCTCGCTCAAACGTGGCATCAGCCCTAGCCATCGGTCAGGCAGAAGCATTGGTATTGATCGCAGCGGCAGCAAGGGATTTACCTTTAGAACGCTACGCTCCCAGTCAAGTCAAAAAGGCAGTATCTAACGACGGTCGAGGATCGAAATTACAGATTCAAGAGATGGTACGGCTTATCCTGAGATTAGCTGAGCCTCCACAACCGGTAGATGCAACTGACGCCCTTGCAGTCGCAATCTGTCATCTGCAATCTCAACATGTCAAAACCCTGATAGAAGCAGGAAGGAACTAAATGATCCGTTCTATCACCGGCACGCTCGAATTTACTGGCCCAGACTGGGTTCTCGTACGCACTGGTGGCTTCGGATTGAAAATCATCGTCCCGACCACTGTTCCAACGATTATTGGAAAACTAGAATCTGAAATCAAACTCCATACCCATATGGCGGTAAGAGACGACGGCATCTCACTTTACGGGTTTTTGTCCGTTGATTCTCTGCAACTATTTGAGCTATTGCTTAATGTGTCCGGCGTTGGTCCCCGTCACGCACTGGGTCTCCTTTCAGCTTTTGAACCTGCCGCCCTCGTTCAGACTATAACGGCTGAGGATATCTCCATGCTTTCTTCGGCTCCTGGGATTGGCAAGAAAACAGCAGCTCGGATTGTCCTCGAGGTCCGTCAAACACTTGAAGAAACATGGCACATTACTCACATGCCAGATTCTAAATCTGACGGAGACGTACTGGCCGCTCTAATCGCTTTGGGCTATACAGGCACAGAAGCACGCGCCGCGATTTCATCCATCCCCCGAACCGCATCACGCACCCCAGAAGAACATCTCCGCCTTGCTCTCCAATATATGGCTAAAATTTAAAGAAAGTAGAATCGAGGTACGAGTTGTCTACGATCAAGATGTACGGAACTTCATGGTGTAAAGACTGCATAAGGGCCAGAGCCTACCTAGACGAAAATGGGATTGGATACGCCTGGACTGACGTTGATGAAGAAACCGAATTTGTGTCACTAATTAAAGGCCTTAATAATGGTACCCAGCGAGTTCCAACGATCCTTTTCCCTGACGGTTCAGTATTAATCGAGCCGTCTAATGAACAGCTGAAGATGAAACTAGGACTCTAAGTTTTCCGATCAGGAACGTCGCTGGGGCTGCCAGAATCCCTGCCACCCGATCTCGCAGGCTGAGTATTAAACTGATTCATCGCGGAATCAACACCATCGCGGATTAAAGCTATAACTGCGTCCGCAACGCGACCACGCACTTGTTTTATGATGGCGTCTTCCTCTCTGGTAAACCGCCCTAAAACATACTGGATTTCGTCCATACCTAACGGTGGGCGGCCAATCCCTATACGAATCCTTGAAACCCCATCCGTTCTCAAAGCGTCAATCACGGATTGCATCCCATTGTGCCCACCTGCGCTACCATGCGACCGGATCCTCATACTGCCCAAAGGCAAATTCATGTCGTCATAAATAACTAGTAATTGTTTTGAATCCAATTCCAGTCGATCTAAAATTGCCACCACATTGGGGCCACTCACATTCATATAACTGGTTAGTTTAGCCAAGACAACTTGCTTGCCATCAAGGATTACATCCGAAAACCTTCCATATCTGCTCTTTCTTTCAAATCGGGCACCTAGAATTGCAGAGATTGCTTGAACAACTTCCTTACCAACGTTATGCCGGGTATGAGAATACCGTTCTCCGGGATTACCCAGCCCAACCACTAATAGTTCGTTTGACATCCTCAACAACCCTCGATCAGGAAGCAAGATCTATTCTTTGAATCATATAGCATATGCTGATTCGAGAAATATCGACAAGCCTTCAAAGAAATGTCATCGGCACTGATAAAAGGCATGATCTTCAACACACCTTGAGGAGGGCTAGGAAGTCCTTTTCCAACATGATGCGGATACCATAGCGCTTCGCCTGTTGTATCTTCGACGCACTGGGCGATTCCCCAACAACTAGATAGTGTGTCCTCTGTGTGACAGCATTATTAACGCGACCACCCATAGCTCGCACTCTATCTTGCGCTTTGGATCTGACCAAGTCTTGTAGCGTACCTGAGAAACAGAAGTTCAGATCGGCCAATTTCCGTCCTTCTTCGCCTTCGAAACCCTCGTCCATACGTACTCCAGCTTTCTGAAGTTTCTCTATCAATAAGTGGTTCGAAGCCCCTTGGAAATACTCAACCACACTGGACGAGATGACGGTTCCAATCCCGTCTATCTCCTCAATATCTTCGGTTGAGGCTTCAATCAGTCGATTCATGGCGTGAAAACGATCTGCCAGTAGCTGTGCCACGCCAGATCCGACATGGTTAATCCCCAAAGCAAAAATGAGCTTAGCCAACGGCCTTGTCTTGCTCTTGTCGATATTCCAGAGGATCTTTCTCGCTAACGGTTCTCCCATGCGCTCCAATGGCACCAAGTCCTCTATCCGGAGGCTATACAGGTCGCCTGAATCTTTGACGATTTCTTCTCGTAGCAGCACATTGACCCATTGTGATCCCAATCCTTCGATATCCATTGCATCTCTCGACACAAAGTGCTGTAACAGTTCAAATTGCCTGGCTGGACAAGACGGGTTGCTGCAGCGATGGGCCGATTCTCCTGAAACACGTTGAATCCTATCGGTACAAACCGGGCAAACTGTCGGCATCCTAAACGGGATGGAATTCTCGGGACGACGATCAAGAATCACGCTTAGAACTTGCGGGATGACTTCCCCAGCTCGCTCGACGAATACCCAATCGTTTACTCGAATATCTTTATCCCGAATGTAGTCCTCATTATGAAGTGTAGCCTGCCGAATCGTTACACCGCCTACTTTCACTGGCTCCAAGATCGCATATGGTGTGAGTTTGCCGGTTCTGCCAACATTCACTTCAATCTGAAGCATCCGTGTGATTGCCTTTTTTGACGGCCATTTATATGCTATCGCCCACCGTGGTTCACGCGATGACACACCAAGCAAAGACCACAATTCGAGATCATCGACTTTAATGACCACTCCATCAGTCTCATAGTCTAGTCGGTCTCGCGCTTCCAACCATGATGCATAGTAATCGATGACCTCGTCCAAATTGGCACATCTCCTACTATTGGGATTACAGTTAAACCCCAAACGTGTCAGCCACTGCAAAGTATCCCACTGAGTATCCGGTGGGGCCGGGATGTTGCTCTCTCCTATCCCGTAAACGAACATATCTAAAGGCCGTTCGTAGGTCACTTTAGGATCTAGCTGACGGACTGATCCGGCTGCAGTATTCCTAGGGTTTGCGTAACTCGGAAGATTAGCTTCAGCGCGGGTACGGTTCAGGATCTCAAAATCTTTTCTTCCGATGAATACCTCGCCCCTAACTTCAATAATCGAAGGCGGATGACCCAACAGTTTCAATGGGATGGTACGTACCGTCCGAAGATTACTAGTGATGTCTTCACCTTGAGCACCATCACCACGTGTGGCTCCCTGAACCAGCACTCCATCTTCATACCTCAAAGATACAGCTAATCCATCAATTTTTAGTTCACATGTCATCTGGAACGGGCTTCCACTGATCAATCGTTTCACCCGATCGTGCCATTGGGTAAGTTCACGATGGTCAAAAACATTTCCCAAACTAAGCATCCGCTGATGATGCGTAACTTCTGTGAAACTAGAATCTGGGGTGGCTCCAACCCGCTGGGTCGGGGAATAACTCGTTATCAGTTCAGGAAATTCCTGCTCAAGCAACTGGAGTTCTCGGAAAAGAATATCGTACTCAGCGTCAGAAATTTTCGGGGCATCCGCGACGTAATACCAGTAATTATATATTCCTAATTCCTGTTGAAGCCGTTGTACGCGTCCCACCTTGTCCGCGTAGCCATCCCGCATCGGACGCTCCATCAATTACACAAATTTCACGGCCTTCCAAGTATACCAGCTACAGGCCTATGGTGAAGTAACTATTAAACACATATACTTTGTTGAACACTGAAGGAGGCTCCTTGGCCGATATTCGTCCGTTTCGAGGTCTTCGTTACACGCCGGAACTCGTCGGCGATCTAGGGCTAGTTGTGTGCCCTCCCTACGACATCATTTCGGAAAGCGAAGAGGCCGATCTGCACAGGCGAAGTCCATACAATGCTGTCCGACTAGAATTGACCGAGGTTCTTGAACAGGAAAGAGCCAACGACGCTTATATGATCGCCGCCCAGCACTTCTCTTCCTGGCAGGAACGAGGAATCCTCGTTCAGGACCAAGCACCATGTCTATATCTCCTAGAGGAAGCATCTAATTCAGATGAAACACAGGCGCGCCGTTGCGTATTCGCTGCCGTCCGTCTTGAAGATTTGAATACCGGAATGATCCTCCCGCACGAACAAACTCGTCGGGGGCCCAAAAAGGACAGACTTCAACTGATGGAAGCGTGTGCAGCCAACTTCAGCCCAGTCATGGCCCTTTATAGAGATCCCGGTGATATTCGCATAACTCTGAATAGATTCGTAGATAACCATAAACCCGATATAGTTACACACATTGCGGACATGACATACCGTCTATGGGCAATCTCAGACCCTCTCCTATTAGAAACCGTGCGCACTCAACTCGCACCAATCAATCTCTACCTCGCTGACGGCCATCATCGTTACGAAACTGCCCTAACATATCGCGATTTGCAACGACAAAAGCGAGGAGCCACTTCGAACGGCGGGCCAATTTTGGCGCATGAGTATATCCTCATGGGTCTTATAGACATCGCTGACCCTGGCCTATCCCTACAAGGCTACCACCGCGTTCTTTCTGGTTTATCTGCATTACAGGTAGAACAACTTTGGGATCGAGTAGCCAGATTGTTCACAACCAACTCTGATTCAATTGACTCTATCCCGTCATTTACGATCATCGACGGCTTATCCAACACAAAAACCGACTTGACGCTTCGATCAGATTTGCCTCATGGAACTTTGCCTGCCCCATCAGTCCCCTCTTTGATCCGCTGCGAAGCTTGGCTGCTACAAGAGTTAATCCTGCAACCGATGTTTGGGAACAATCTTGAGACGGTCTCATACTCACACGATATCGGCGATATTGTCCGACGCATTGCGTCAAACGAATCACAAATTGCGTTCCTGCTCCCGCCAATGGCATTGGAGACATTCGAAACAGTCGTGTTAGAAGGAGCGCGCCTACCTCCGAAGAGCACCTACTTTACCCCTAAGCTACCAACCGGCTTCGTAATTCACAGGCTGGAACAGTAGCCCGCAATTCTTACCCATCCAGTTGAATAACTCGAGCACTCCTGATAAACCGAATACTGCGCACGTCTTCGAGCGCTGTTTCAGGCATGGGGTTATCTAACCCCAGCACCATGGCCGCATGTCCTCGCACCTCTCTACGACCAACAGCCATAGACGCAATATTAACGTCGTAATTCCCAGCGATTCCTCCTACGGCACCAATCAAACCAGGCTGATCTGTATGATCGATAACGAGCAGGAAGGGTGTTTCTAGAACAGCATCCAGCCAGTATTCTTGAATCTGAACAATATGCGTGCGCCCATGAAGGTACGTGCCCGAAACACGGATCAACGCATCCCCATCTCCCATTTCGAGCGTGACAAGGTTTGCGTATTGGTCAGAACTGAATCCTGATGACTCCTCTCCTATATGTAAGCCGTGCTGCTGGGCTAGAAGCTCCGCATTGACAAGGTTGACTCTCTCATCTGTCAGGGGCTGTAGGATCCCAACCAATGCCGCGGCCTTCAGCGCACCGGCGGCCTGATCCACCAAGTCGCCTTTATGACGCACAGTTATACGGGAAAGTTGTCCATCGACCATTTGCACTGCGATCTTCCCCACATCTGCAGCTACTTGGAGGTAATGAGAAACTTCGCCATGAACTTCTGAAGGGACAAAGGGAGCATTTACTGTATATTGCGCAGGATGCCCACGCAATACGGCCAATACCTGCTCGACAACCTCTTTGGCAACTTCTGCCTGGGCTTCAACAGTAGATGCTCCTAAGTGCGGAGTAGCCACGACACTAGGATGTGCAACTAGAGCGGTCAGCCCAGGCGGTTCTTCGAGGAACACATCCAAGGCAACCCCTTCAATGTGACCAGATGTCAAAGCTGTCAACAAGGCCTCTTCGTCAATCAGGCCTCCTCTTGCAACATTCAACAGTCTGGCGCCTTTCTTGATACTTCCTAGTTCATTCTCGCCCAGTAAACTTCGCGTATTCCCTGTAAGCGGAGTGTGTAGCGTAAGGAAATCACTTTGAGACAGCACTTGCTCGAACGACGTTAATTCCACCCCAAGGATCGCAGCGCGCTCGGGTGACACGTAAGGATCAAAGGCCAAGACACGCATCTCTAATCCTCGCGCGCGCTGAGCAACCTGGGCTCCAACCCGGCCCAGTCCTATAACACCCAATGTCTTGCCCCGAACTTCAACTCCCATCAATGCTCCACGCTTCCATTCGCCTCTTTTCATGGCAGCATCAGCACGAGGAATATTTCTAGCAAGAGCAAGAAGCATAGCGATCGTATGCTCAGCTGCAGCCATCGTGTTCCCAGTCGGCGCATTCACTACAGCAATACCTCTACGTGTCGCGGACTCAAGATCGATGTTATCCACTCCAACGCCTGCGCGCCCGACAACCTGTAGCTGCTCGCCAGCTTCCAATACCTCAGCCGTAACTTGGGTCTCACTGCGAACCACGAGAGCCGCGCATTCTGACACGCGCTTGATTAACTCAAGTTGGTTCAACTGATAGGCGGTTTCTAATTCAACATCAACCTGCGACTTTAGTAGATCTAAACCCGCTTGATGAATACGATCAACAACTAAGACTTTCGCCATAGATTGAAGCCTACCAATCACCAGATTGTTGTCTCAAGCTCTGAGCCCAGCTAAGGTCTTTTCGAGGGCAGCCATAACATCTTCGACAGCCGATGAATCCACAAAGCCAAGATGCCCGACCCTAAAAACCTTGCCTTCCATCTCGGGACCTTGTCCTCCAGCTAGAACCACCCCATGTTGATTACGTAACATGCCAAGCAGGTCACCTGCTTTGATCCCGTCTGGGATTTTGACTGCCGTGACTGTATCTGAAGCGTATTCTAAGTCTCGAGCAAACAATTCTAGCCCGAGACCGAGAATGCCATTCCTCACTTGGGTAGCGATCATCTTGTGCCTCTGATGAATCGCCTGCATCCCCTCAGACAGCATCTGCTTCAAAGCTTCTTCGAGTCCGAAAAGAACCGACACCGCAGGAGTCCAAGGAGTTTGTCCACGTCTACGGGCAACCACGTGTTTTTCCAAATCTAGGTAGAAGCGAGGCATACGGGAGATCTTAGATGCATCCCAACCTCGGTCACTGACGCTGACGAACGCGAGCCCAGGCGGTACCATAAATCCTTTCTGCGAACCGGTAACCACAACATCGCAGCCCCAAGCATCTACGTCTAGCTGGATACACCCAAGACTACTTATCGCATCTACTATGAGGAGTTTATCGAAAGCCCGAACTGTACTTGCAATCTGTCGAAGATCATTGGTGACACCCGTAGAGGTTTCATTATGAGTGACTGCGACTGCCTTGATCGACAAGTCATCCTGAAGAGCCTCTCTAATTTTATCAGGATCGGCTGCCTCCCCCAAAGGAAATCGCAGATGAACCACATCCGCGCCGTATGCCTCTGCAACTTGCGCTAAACGATCACCAAAGACACCAATACTAATACACAAAATCCGATCGCCTGGCGACAATGTATTGACAATCGCCGCTTCTAATCCTCCTGTACCAGAACATGTCAGGACCGCAATATCGGACTGAGTGTTGAATACTTTCTGAAGGCTAGCGTGAACTACGTTAATAAGTTCAGCAAATTCTGGGCCTCGATGATTGATCATCTGGCGCGCGCCTGCCTGGAGGACCTCTTCAGGACAAGGTGTGGGACCGGGGACGCGTAAATTCACGGTTTCTCCTTTCAATGAATTCGGATCATCCAAATTACCATAGGATCATTTTACCGCAGGTAGAGAATCCGATCCACACTCCCCTGGATCACATTAAATGAATCTGAACCGAGGATGAGCCGATTAGCTCACACAATTGGATCGGGAACCTAAATTGTGCCGACGACTTGCGCTAAGTTGCCCTTAGACCTAACGCGTATCCGTAAGTCGTAAGAACCGACGTTTCCCGACTCGTATTAACATCCCAGCCTTGAGATCAATATTTTGATCGTCAGCCATAATGACTTCTCCATCAATTTCCACCGCCCGCTGTGCCAACAAACGTCGGGCTTCGCTGACACTTGAAACCATCCCTGATCCTACTAAAGTGCTACTTAATCGCCCGCCCCTTATCTGGCTCAAATCATATTCCGGGACGTTATCCGGTACTTCTCGTTTTTGAAAAACATTCTGAAACCGTTCTTCTGCACCAAGCGCCTCACTCTTCCCCCAGAAAATCCCTGTTACTTCCCTCGCCAATTGCTTTTTGGCAACCATCGGGTTCGCGCCACAAGCCAATTCCGCTTGGATTTCACCCAATTCCCGACTCGGAACGTCTGTTAACAGCTCGAAATACGTCATGATTAACTCATCAGGCAAGGACATGACTTTGCCATATTGATCATCCGGAGGATCATCGACAGCAATATAGTTACCTAGACTCTTGCTCATTTTGTGAACACCATCGGTGCCAACCAATATCGGCACAAGGAAACATTGTTGCGGCCGTTGCCCCATCATCTGCTGGAGTTCTCGCCCCACAAGAAGATTGAATTTCTGGTCGGTTCCCCCAAATTCTACGTCGCTGCGCACTGACACTGAATCGTATGCCTGTAATAGGGGGTACAAAAGCTCAGTAATTGCTATAGGCCGGTTAGCCGTCCATCTCGTTCGGAAGTCTTCACGTTGAAGGAATTGTGCCACCGTAAATTTCGATGTTAGTGTTATCACATCACCGAGCGTAAATTCTCTAAACCATTCACTCTGCCAAACAATTTCGGTTCTAGCAGCATCCACAACTTTGAAGAATTGTCTTAGATAAGTCTGAGCGTTTGCCTCGACTTGATCTCGGGTAAGCATTGGCCTAGTGATAGATTGACCGCTCGGATCCCCAATTTGAGCTGTCCAGTCGCCTACTATCAAGATAACTTGGTGGCCTAGATCCTGGAACTGACGCAGTTTACGCAATCCTACAACGTGGCCAAAGTGAATATCCGGAGCAGAAGGATCGAACCCCATCTTGAGACGGAGCGGACGCTCTTTACTCAAGAGGTGATGAAACTCCCGTTCATCAATAATCTCCGCTACTCCACGCGTAACGACTTCTGGCAAAAGGGTCTGACCAGAAGCTAGTATCTCCTCGTTCCCGCCAACCATCTTAGGAAGTCTCCTCCAGCAGCCCTTTAACCTGTTCGACATCCAGTTCCATGTGCCGGATCAGTGCAGATTCGCTTTCAAAATTGACCTGCGAGCGGATTCGTTCAATGAAGACCAAGTTGACCTCCCTGCCATACAGGTCTTTGTCCCAATCCAAGATATGAGCTTCTACCGTCCGAATTCTACCATCAAAGGTAGGGTTGAACCCAATACTAGTCGCAGCTGGAAGATATTGACCATCAACCATTGCCCACGTCGCATAGACACCATCAGCAGGAAGTACTCTACCAAGCTCCACGGCTAAGTTGATCGTAGGAATGCCTAGATTCCGGCCGCGACCAAAGCCCTTTTTGACAGTTCCCAGCAGTGAGTAAGGTCGTCCAAGAAGATATCGCGCTTCGTCCACCGCTCCGCGATCCGTTAACGCTTCCCTAATTGCAGTGCTGCTTACGAGTTTTCCGTCCAGAGTGAACCCATCGATCCAATCAACCGAAAACTCCATTTGGTCAGCTAGAGATTGCAGAACTGTCCCTTTACCCTCACGATTATGCCCCATAGCAAATCCTGGGCCGACCACAAGGCCTTGGAGATTAATCTTTTCACGAAGAAAGTCGATGAATTGCCTTGGGCGAAGTAGCGAGAGTTCACGATCAAAGGTCAGGGGGAGAATCATATCAGCCGACTGTCTAAGCAAGTCCAATCTCTCTGATTGTGCATTCAAATAGATAACCGAGCTGTCAGGGCGTAACACTTCCAGTGGATGGCGCGAGAAAGTAATAACGAGCGAAAGAGAGCGACTTTCCTCAGCGATCTCCCGCAGACTCTTTAACAGATGCTGATGTCCTTTATGTACACCGTCGAACACGCCGATAGTGGCGAAAACTGGACTTTGTGGTGAAAAATTGGCGAGTTCATTGCGGGCTTTCACGAATGTTGAAACCGCCTATTTGAAGGCTTTGCGAAAAATGGATTTATGGATCATGTTTTCAGATATACAAATGTTTATCAACGAACCCTAATCGTTCCGGGGCAGTCTCTAACCTGAATCCTTGACTGTTTTACCGACCGCCACAGCCACAGCTCGTACACCATCCATCAACTTGGCAAAGTTTTCAAGTGTCAACGACTGCGGGCCGTCTGACCAGGCTTTATCCGGGTTAGGGTGTGTTTCAATCAACAAGCCGTGTGTGCCCGCCGCGACCGCCGCAAGTGCCATGGGAGTAACCAAGTGCCATTTCCCAGTCGCATGGCTGGGATCGATCATTATCGGCAAGTGACTGAGGCGCTTGATCACTGGAATTGCAGCGAGATCGAGTGTGTTACGCGTATAGGTTTCAAAAGTCCTAATACCACGTTCGCCGAGGATCACTTGCGAATTCCCGCCAGCTAGCACATATTCGGCACAAAGAAGCCAATCCTCATAACTCGTAGAGAAACCTCTTTTCAAGAGTACTGGCTTGGAAGCTTTTCCCAAGGCGTCCAAAAGAATGAAATTCTGGACATTCCTGGCACCAACTTGGAAGATATCTGTGTACTCTTCTACTAACCCAACATCTTCAGCCGTCATCACTTCAGTGATGATTCCTAATCCGGTTTCCTCTCGGGCTTTCGCTAAAAGACGAAGGCCTTGCACTCCAAGCCCACGAAAACTGTAAGGCGATGTGCGGGGTTTAAAGGCTCCTCCTCTCAAAAAGCGAGCACCGGCAGAACGTACAGCGTGAGCTGCGGCAATGATTTGCTCTTCAGTTTCGACAGAACACGGACCAGCCATCACGACAACTTCATCCCCTCCGATAGATACCCCGCAGGATTCGACCACTGTATCACTGGGATGGAAATCTCGACCGGATAATTTATACGGCCTCGAAATCCGGATCACTTCCCCCACTCCATCCATTTGTTCAAGTTCGCCCTGAAGTTCGGGATAGATTTGTCCAATTACTCCAATGATCACGCGCTCTATACCTTGGGACGCGTGAGCCCGAAGGCCGGGGCGGCCGTCAAGATAGTTACAGACGAGATCCACTTGTTTTTGGTCTGCGCTATGAGACATTACAACAATCACAGCCGCTCCACCCCTTTCTGATTTACTTAGCAACCCCGTCGATTCGGATTGATAAAGTCTTTTGAACGAGAGTGATTCATATTAAAGATTAACACCCTCGGTCCCCGTTAGTTTACATTATCTCCGGTTATACCGTGTTTTTGGAGGTCCACTGCGCCTCTCAGGTAGACATGCGTAAGTTGATCCAAGGACTTCGAAGTGTTAACAAGCAACAGGGCTCGAATACACTTCTGTAGACCCCTCGGCACATTTATCTCCTGAGCGCATAACAGCGGGACACCTGTCCAGCCCATTTGCCGTATTGCAAGAGCCGGGAATTCTGCATCGAGATCTGGACTCGTAGTAAGAAATAATCCTGCAATTGCTTCGCGCTCAATATCATTAGCTTCCACCATCCGCTGGAACATTTCCTTAGTTGCGGATAGTATCGCCTCAGAGGTATTAGAATCAGCAGTAATCGCTCCTCGCACACCCCGACACATCATAACCATTATGACTGAACTCCACACCCGATTGGCGTTCCAATAAGCTTCTTCAAATAACCTCCAGCCTGTACGCTCTCTTCCCCAGGGGGTGCCTTCGCAATAGCCTCTAGCAATGCACTACCTATGATAGCAGCATCGGCGTATTGGCCAACTGCCTCCACATGTTCCCTTGACGACACTCCGAAGCCAATAGCAACAGGAAGTTTAGTATATTTACGCACGCTCTCCACTAGGCCGATAACCTGTTCTGAAACGTTAACTCGAGCCCCTGTGACTCCAGTCAGACTAACGCAGTAAACAAACCCCTGCGCAAGTTCGGATGCTTCCCGTATACGCTCTTCTGTACTTGTTGGAGCTAGCAACGGAACCAAAGCAAGCTCACTATCAGCACACAACGCCCGTAGGGGACCCGATTCCTCAATCGGAAGGTCCGCTACAATGAACCCGTCGACCCCCGCAGAAGCTGCTTCCGTTGTCACACGCTCTAACCCTAACGCGAGGATCGGGTTATAGTACCCCATTAAGACCACAGGGATTGCTAAACCTCTCTTACGAAGCTCTGCTACTCCTTTTATACACGTTCGGAGTGTTACACCTTGATCAAGGGCGTGTGCGCTCGCCCGCTGAATAGTAGTCCCGTCCGCTAGCGGGTCAGTAAATGGAACTCCGATTTCCACTGCATCCACACCCACACGCTGAAACTCTAGAATTAGGTCTAAGCTGGTCTGAACGTCAGGGAATCCGAGAGTGACGAATGGGATTAGTCCGACCCGCCCATCGGTCGTAGGGGTGATCAAGGCCCGTTCAAGATGTAGTGCACCCATAGTTGACCATTCTCGGTTCACAATTTTCGCAAGGAAAAGCACGACGGGGAAGTAGCGCGGCGATAAAGTTGATCAGGACAATACTAACATAGCCTTCCGAAACTCGACAACATCAGTCCATATCGCTAGACGATTTTACTAGCTGAAACCGAAGGGATGAACCCTCGTCTCTCTAAAAAGTAATCAGAGACCTACCTCTTTGATAGTCTTCAACTCACAGATACAGAGGCATAACCTTTAAGAGTCGCCAATTCCTCGGCTGGTAATATAGTCAACAGCGTTTTGGACGGTCCGAATCTTCTCTGCATCTTCATCCGTGATCTCTAAAGGCTGTCCATCAACCGCGAACTCTTCTTCAATCGCCATAATTAGCTCTACTAAATCAAGCGAATCAGCATTCAAATCCTCTGTGAAAGAAGCTTCCGGTGTCACCTGATTTTCATCGACGCCTAAGCGGTCCACAACAACTTGCTTAAGTCGCTCTGTTACTGTCGCCATACTCGTTCTCTCCTTCTTAATTCGTGTACGCTCACCATTAAGTGCCCACCATAATAGATCCTAAAACACCATTGATAAACCTAGGCGAACTATCACCACCCAAAAGTTTAGCTAATTCAACGGCCTCATTTATCGCGACTTTCGGGGGGGTGCTTTGATTTACAGTAATTTCATAAATCGCTAAACGCAGTAGGTTTCTATCAACCACCGCCAGCTGATCTATAGGCCACGCTGGAGCTAGATCTTCTATCTTCCGATCCAAGATATTTTGGTGGGATAGGACGCCCGAAACTAGTTCGGCTGCAAAGTTCCGACCATCGGTTTCTAGAGGGATGCCTATCAGAGACCACCCACCGCAATCCTCTTGCTCATGCCCAGAAATATCCACTTCATACAGGACTTGCAATGCGACTAAGCGAGCCCTGTGGCGCGGCAGCAAATGCCCCCACTCGTCATCATCTGAGTCGTCATGCTTCAGCGGAACCTGGATTCTAGACGTCTCATGTGACGTCACCACTCTACCTCACATCCAAATCAGCAATCCCTTGGGGATCTGAAATATTACTCGCCGTCACCCAAGGATATGCTCGTTTCACCAAATTCGAAAGTACTTTCCCAGGGCCAATTTCATAGAATCTGGTTACCCCTGACTCAGTCATATGATCAACAGAATTTTTCCAACGGACACATCCGCAAAGTTGATGCTTAAGTTCTTCTCTAATTTCCGATCCTCCAAGAAGAGGAAGCCCCGTGGAATTGCCGATGATCGGCATCTTGGAATCATGGAAATCCACGTTGTCTAGAACTCGCGACATCCCCTCAGCCGCCGTTTCCATCAATTTCGAGTGGAAAGCTCCCCCCACTTGTAACCGTAGAAGCCGCCTCGCACCACGCATCGCGGCTAGGTCCATAGCTCTTGCCAGAGACACTCTGTCACCTGCGATAACGATTTGATCAGCCGCATTCACATTGGCAACTTCCGCCCCGGTTTCTCGACATACCTCTTCCACTGTCAATTCATCTAACCCAATCACCACAGCCATAGACCCCGGAAACGTCTCCGATGCTTCTTGCATCAGGCGTCCCCGTTCTCTGACGAGGGAGACAGCATTTGTAAGACTCAGAACTCCTGCTGGAACTAAGGCAGTATATTCTCCCAAGCTATGACCAGCTACGAAGGCAGGCGATGGCAAGCCTTCACTCCCGTATCTTTCTTTCACTGATTCTAGGCAAGCTAGGCTGACAGCCATGACAGCCGGTTGCGCATTTACCGTTCGTACAAGCTCTTGTTCAGGACCTTCAAACATCACTTTACTTAAAGGCATCCCTAGAATCTGATCTACTTCCTCAAACACTCTTCGAGCTGCAGCTGAGTTCTCAGCTAGCTCCCTCCCCATCCCAACGTATTGGGTGCCCTGACCAGGGAAAAGAAATGCCGTCTTATGAAGACTTATCTTCTCTACGCTTTCTCCAGCGTCCAGTAGGTTTTTCACGTTTAGAAACCTCGTTTACTGTTTTATGAACAAGTTCGAATTCAGAATTACTCTGACTTATTCCCAATAATTTCACGGCCTTTATATGACCCGCATTGTGAACAGACGTGATGTGACAGTTTCGGGCTATGGCATTGGGGACAACGGGAAATGCCTGAGGAGTGACCGCGATAATGTGCCGCCCGAGACCGCTGTTTACTTTTCGACATCTGTTTCTTTGGTAATGCACCCATAGTGAGTCTCCTAAATCTTGACGGTTGGGGAAAGACTTCGCAACGCTCTCCCAAGAGCAGTCTCAACGGGAAGTTCACAGACGCAAATGGATTCGTTACTATTAACTCCGCACTGTGGACACAAGCCTTGGCAATCAATACGACACAAAGGCTTCAGCGGCCGCAGGCTATGGACGGCCTGCCTAACTGACTCACGAAGATCCAATTCCTGCAAAGAATCAATCACGAAACCGTCTTGCTCCGGTACTGTGGACCCATTGACTCCGGATTTTCCTGGTTCATTTGATGGATAGAATACATCATCTAATTCGAGACTCAATTCAAGGACGAAGCCGTCAAGACATCTACTACAAACGTCTCTAATGCCTGTTTCTACTAGGCCGTGAGCCCATACCCCGCGATCAGTCCGCATTAGCTCAATCGAACCCTCTATAGATACTTTTCCAATATCCTCGAGGGTAGTTTCCTCAACTGCGAGCTTGTACCGCTTGGTTGCTCCGACAGACCCTTGAAAAAGTTGGGCCACATTAAAACGCATTGAAAACCCGTGCATTCATATCGAATGCTAGCTATAGATTGTAGAGACGAAGACGATAAACTGTCAACCTCGGCCGGAATTTATGGACCGGAACCGCTTTGCCTGTGAATAGACTTAGTGTTTAGGCTAGGACATAGAAGACTCTCTCGAAACAACAAATCACACACTCGATATAGTTTCCCGGAGCGAACAGAATACTGAGTCGAACATATCGCGTGTCAAACGACCAGTCTGAGTGTTGCGCTGACTAGGATGATACGAACAAATTAGCGAAACGCCGTTTGGCAATCTAAGCATGCTCCCGTGAGAAAACTTGGGCTTGAGATGATTCAATGATATCCCTGCGACTCGACATGCTGACAAATAGGCTTCGAACGCAATTTTCCCTAAAACAACTACTGCTTTTATATGCTTAAACCACGATATTTCTTCTATTAGGTATGATCGGCAAGCCGCGAGCTCAACCGGAAGTGGTCTATTATCAGGTGGCGCACAGCGCACAGCCGAAGTGATATAGACATCTTTTAACCTCAAAGCATCCCCGAGAAACTGGGACTCGGGAATGTTCGCGAATCCGAATTTATACAAAGCCCCATAAAGCCATTCTCCACTACGGTCCCCGGTAAACATTCGTCCAGTTCGATTCGCCCCATGAGCCGCTGGTGCCAAACCAACGATCAATACTCGCGCATTTGGATCTCCAAACCCTGGAACTGGCCGTCCCCAATACTCTGCTTGTTTGTACATACGCCGCTTCCATTCAGACACCTCAGACCGATATAACACGAGACGCGGGCAACGCGTACAGTTGACAATCCGTTCATTAATATCCTCTAGGTCGATCACTTTTGCTCTTTCGCCTCTCTAAACAAGCACTCTGTCGAAAATCCCACCGTATATTCCCATGCTATACTCTGTAAGTCGAGAGCGAAGGGGCAAATGAGATGAACGGCGCAAGTGCCATAGCACGGATCCTTCAGCAAGAAGGGGTGGAATCACTTAGCTGTTTTCCTGCAAACCCGATAATTGAAGCAGCGGCTAATCTTGGTATACGCCCAATAATTTGCAGGCAAGAGAGAGCGGGCGTCAATATAGCGGATGGATACAGCCGGGCGAGTTTCGGGAACCGATTCGGCGTATTCGCCATGCAATATGGGCCGGGAGCCGAGAACGCTTACGGTGGAGTCGCTCAGGCATTCGCTGATTCAGTCCCTATCTTACTTCTCCCAACTGGTTACGAAAGACCAAGGTCCAGCACTCATCCAAATTTCTCTGCATCGGAAAATTATGCTGGAATCACCAAATGGTCGGCGCGTGTTACCGACGCACATCAAATTCCAGAGTTGATGCGACGCGCCATCACTCACCTGCGTACAGGAAGAGGCGGGCCGGTGCTACTAGAAATCCCGAAAGACATTGCGACTGAAGAGATCCAAGGCGCCATACCAGACTACCAAGTAGTACAACCTGTTCGTAGCGCCGGAGATCCCAATGACATCGCCAAGATCGCAGACGCCCTGCTTGGTGCAAAACAACCCATCATCCACGCCGGGCAAGGGATTCTCTGGGCACAGGCAACGAAAGAGTTAATCGAATTGGCCGAACTCCTTACGATCCCTGTTATGACCACGTTGACAGGGAAAAGTGGCTTCCCGGAAGACCATCCCCTAGCGCTAGGTACTGGATCAAGCACCACTACCAAAGCGGTGAATCATTTTCTTAACCGCTCTGACGTTGTTTTCGGAATTGGTTGTAGCTTCTCCCTAACGACATTCGGAGTCACTATCCCCCAAAGCGTCGGTAACACGCGCCGACCAAAGATGATAATCCACTCGACAAACGATGCCCTAGATATCAATAAGGACTACGCGGCCGATCTCGCTGTAATTGGGGACGCAAAGCTCGTTCTTCGACAACTCATTCAAGAGATCCGTCACCGCAGAGGAGTCGTTCCTAGTAGACACGCCCTAGGAGTGATTAACGAAATCAAAACCGTCAAGAACTCCTGGATAAAAGCTTGGATGCCGAAACTAACCTCTCGGGAGACACCATTAAATCCCTACAGAGTAATTTGGGATGTCATGAACTCCATTGACCGGCACAATACAATCGTAACTCACGACTCGGGAAGTCCACGCGATCAAACAGTCCCGTTCTTTGAAGCATTAGTTCCTGGCAGCTACATTGGATGGGGCAAGTCAACACAACTGGGTTACGGACTTGGACTGGCCATCGGAGCGAAACTTGCAAATCCTCACAAAAGCGTTATCAATATCATGGGAGATACAGCGTTTGGGATGGCGGGTATCGACATCGAAACGGCAGCCAGATGCAAACTCCCTATCATAACCGTACTCTTAAACAACTCTGTGATGGGAGGCTATAGAAACCGAATGCCGACCGCAACGGCGGAATTCGGTGCCTCACGGCTAACAGGAGACTATACGAAAATCGCAGAAGGCCTAGGGGCATATAGTGAAAGAGTGACCATTCCTGAAGAGATAATCCCAGCTTTGCACCGGGCTGAAGCGATCGCAGCCTCGGGACAACCCGCACTGCTCGAATTTGTCACTTGTGAGGAGCTCGAACAATCGAAGTTCGAGTGATCTCTGGCACACAAGATTGCAGGAACCTCAGTCTTTGCCTTTGCTCCACGTCTCAAGGGATTCACGAACAATCCCGCGGACCAAATCGCCTGTCTGATCTTCTAGCGCAACATCATAGTAGTGAGCGTTTGGCAGACACTCCTCAAGATATCGAGCAGCTGAGGTCGCATGCATGGCATCATGTCCTGGAATGATGCTGGCAGGCGCTGGAATACCCATCAAAACCTCAGGAGCTGTTCCTGGAAACGTGTCTCGATCGAAAAATGATGGACCCATTCTCGATATCATCAACAAATATCGTTCCACATCCTGTGATTGGTAAACCTGGGCGAATGATTCGTCTCGAGCAATTAAATTCACCCAAGGTCCGACCTCTGGCTCGAAGAAGAAACGTTGACTCTTCTCTCCTGCTCGAGCTCTTTCTACGACTGCTTCCAGACCATGCTTTTTGACAAACGCATAATGGACGGCAAATCGATCCAGTCCAGCTGCTCGGTATCTAATGCCCCCAACTGGCCAATGCAAAATCAGCCCTAAAGTACGTTGAGGGTAGGCGGCTGCGAACGCAATCGCTACTTCGGTTCCCATACAACCACCTATAACGAAGGCTTGATCAATTCCTAGGTGATCAAGAATAGTACGACCTTGTTCCGCATAGCTGGTCCATGTAAGCGGCTCAATTCGGCCTCCAGATTCGCCTGCCTCCCGTCGATCATGGGCAATACACGTAAAACTATCAGTAATAGTCTCGAGAAGACGAGCGGTCTTCCAGACACCCGCAGTGGACCACTTCTCGACTGTTGCATCAAAGCCGCCAGAGGAAAACATCAATAATGGGGGCCCACTCCCGAAGACCTCGTAGCGAGTATTAATTCCATTTGAATCAACGAAAGGCATGGTCGCCCCCTCTTACTGTTTGACAGTCATTGTAGACGGACATTCGTCATCGAGCAATGACTGTCAAATCTCTTAAAATCCCCACATCTCATGCTATAATTATCGCCCTATGACTCCTAATGATTCTAAGTTAATCATCTCCGTTATCGGAGCCGGACAACCAAGTGAGCAATCTTTAAGCCTCGCTTACGAGGTTGGGCAGGAACTCGCGAAGAGAAATGTGATATTGATTTGCGGCGGACTTGGGGGTGTTATGGAGGCCGTATGCAGAGGCGCACAAGAATTAGGCGGCACCACAATCGGTATTCTACCTGGTAACAACCCAAAAGACGCGAATCCGTATGTTTCTATCCCGATAACAACTGGCCTTGGCCATACACGCAACACCATTGTCGCGAAAGGCGGTAGGGCTGTAATCGCCATTGACGGTTCATACGGAACACTCTCGGAGATCGCACATGCTCTGATAGAGGGAATACCTGTAATCGGACTCGGCACATGGGCTCTTTCAATAGACGGGAGACCAGACAGTAGTATCATCGAGGCAGATACTCCTCTCGAAGCGGTAGATCAAGCGATCAAGGAGGCATTAAATGAAGACCAAAGAGATGCATTCAATCGTCCACAATGACTAGTACGATAAGCGCCATCCGGGCCAGAGAAATCCTAGATTCTCGTGGGAAGCCGACTCTCGAGGTCGAGATTCATCTGGACGACCATTCAATAGGAGTAGCGGCCGTTCCGTCGGGGGCCAGCACAGGGAAACACGAGGCGATCGAGTTACGAGACAACGACGCTCAGAGATTCAACGGATCTGGAGTCCTGCAAACTATCTCCAAGATTGATCGAATCATCGCCCCTACGCTTTTAGGACGCTCACCATTCGAGCAAGAAGCAATTGATCATCACCTCATAGAACTCGACGGTACTCCTGATAAATCCTATCTTGGCGCCAACGGCCTTTTGGGAGTCTCACTTGCTGTCGCACATGCCGCGGCAACATCGCGGAAGCAGCAACTCTACCAATACTTGCGTGCCCATCACAAACTAGTTCTCCCTGTCCCATTGTTTAACGTTCTAAATGGGGGAAAGCACGCAGCTAATTCTGCTGACATCCAAGAATTTATGGTTGTCCCTTCCGGATTACAAAGCTTTTCAAGTGCTCTACAATGCGGAGCGGAAGTCTATCATGCCCTCAAAAACGTTCTCGCATCTGAAGGATACAACACTAACGTCGGGGATGAAGGAGGCTATGCTCCTTCACTCCCATCAGATCGCCACGCTTTGAGAGCTCTTACGGATGCGATTGATGAAGCAGGCTATCAGCCAGGAAAAGATGTATTCATCGCACTTGATGTAGCTGCATCAGAGCTTTTCGTCGACGGGCGCTATATTCTCCCACGTAACAACATCTCATTCACCTCCAAGGACATGGTCGAATTCCTATCTGAATTAGTAGATGAGTTCCCAATCATTAGTATCGAAGATGGACTGGATCAAGACGATTGGAATGGATGGGTTTTACTAATGGAGAAACTAGGAGGAACTATCCAATTAGTTGGGGACGACCTTCTCACAACTAACCCCTCAAGAATCCGGCAGGCCATCGAACTACACGCTGCTAACGCCCTACTCGTAAAGCCCAACCAAATAGGCACACTGACAGAAACACTACAAGCTTCAAACTTAGCCCATTCTGCCGGATGGGAAACAATTATGAGCCATCGCTCTGGGGAGACAGCCGACACCACAATTGCTGATCTTTCAGTCGCGACAGGAGCGGGCCAAATAAAAGCGGGAGCACCGGCTCGTTCAGAGCGTGTAGTCAAATACAACCGACTCCTACGGATTGCTAACGAGCAAGGAGATGCAGTAGCCTACTCGGGTATGAAGCCGTACGTGTCCTATAAAGGTAGAGACCAGAACCGTCCTTGGGGCTCTGGTCTAGGAGACGTACGAACGGACTAACCTAAGAACTTACATAGCTTGGCGTGGAGGAGCGACTGTGAAAACTCGGATTGGGATCAATGGATTTGGAAGAATTGGTCGGCAGGTGCTTAAAGCTATTCTGGAACGCCACGGACAAGATTTAGAAGTGGTTGCCGTCAACGATCTCACTGACGCCACAACTAATGCCCATCTCCTAAAGTATGATACCAACTACGGACGATTTCCCGGCTCTGTAGAGACGAATAGCCAAGGGTTAGTGGTAAATGGACAGGTTGTCCGCGTTTTTTCCGAGCGGGATCCCGCTATGATCCCATGGGGAGATGCGGGAGTAGACATAGTCGTCGAATCTACGGGCCGCTTCACTGACGCGCAAGACGCCGGCAAGCATGTAGGCGGGTCCGTCAAGAAAGTGATCATCTCCGCTCCGTCCAAAGGCGAGGACCTGATGATTGTCCTTGGAGTAAACGAGGACAACTACAACCCTGACAGCCACCACATATTATCTAACGCCTCTTGCACAACAAACTGTGTGGGACCAATGGCAATGGTCCTCAATCAGACATTCGGGATAGCGAATGCACTCATGTCAACTGTTCACGCTTATACGAATGATCAACGGATTTTAGACATGTTCCACGAAGACCTCCGGCGATCACGGGCGGCAGCAATGAACATCATCCCTACATCGACCGGGGCGGCAAAGGCGGTAAGCGTCGCTATTCCTGAACTCCAAGGGAAAATTCACGGCATGGCATTCCGGGTTCCTACGTCTACTGTGTCAGTCATTGATCTGGTAGCAGTTCTGGACCGAGAAACAACTACGGAAGAGGTTAATTCCGCGTTCCAGGAAGCCGCTGAGGGAAAATTACAGGGCATCTTGAGATATTCCGATGAACCGCTAGTCAGCAGCGACTTTAAAGAAGATCCTCACTCTTGTATTTTCGATGCTCCCCTGACGATGGTGATGGGGGGCACAATGATCAAGGTCGTAGGATGGTACGACAACGAATGGGGCTATTCATGTCGGACAGCGGACCTGTGCGCGTTCTTAGCAAACAGAGGGCTCTAAACGCCTGAGACACCGGAATTTAAGGAAATGACTGACGACTCTCCCTCGTTAGATCTCCATAAGTCGTCGGGTTTCCATGTGCTGAGTCCATACCTCTAAGCCAGTCTCAGTAACACACACCATATCTTCAATATGGTACCCAACTTGGCCCGGCCACCTAACTCGAGTCTCAACCGCCAAGACCATTTGCGGAGCAAGAATCGTCTCGTCATCGGCCCCTAACAGTGGTCCTTCGTGTGCGCTTAACCCTATCCCGTGTCCTGCAAACGAGAAAGGGAACGGGATTTTGACTCTCTTGTAACCTTCGGTAGCGACTTGAAAGACTTCCTTCACTGGAACGCCAGGTCGTATCGATGCCAAGGTTTCGGAATGTACTTCGTAAAGACGCTCGTAAAGTGATCGCTGTTCGACAGAAGCACCTCCTAAAACAGCCGTGCGGGCGACATCAGAAAAGTAACCGGAAAAGTACGCTCCAACATCTGATTTGACCAAATCACCTAATTCCGCCAAGTATTCGGTGGGAGATGAGTGAGCATGACCTGTATTGGCACCAATGGTCAAAAATAGAAAGGCCGGAAGGTCTGCCCCGTTCTGAAGCATATTCCCTGCAAGGCGCCCTGCGACGCTCCGCTCTCTGTCTCCTGGGCGGATAGTAGCATACGTTGCTAGCAATGCCCGCTCCGTAGCTACAGCGCCAAACTTTAAAAGATTAACTTCTTCTGGTGTTTTGATGACCCTGAGCTTATCAAAGATCGGGCGGCAGTTTACTAGTTCTGCTTCTGGCAAGGCCGCTGTCAACTCGGTATATTCACTGGTCTTAAAGAATCCCGCTTCGACGCCGATCCTTCCTGTCGCAAGTCCTTTCTCAGAAAGGATCTCTTTGAGAGCGCTAAGAGGTGAAGGGCCATGAGCAACGTAGCTGTGTACTTCTTGGATCCAACTCTGCTGGCTCACGTAGCCTTTTTCTTGTTCAGCTACCAGGATCGAAGGGGTTCCTTCTCGGGGGATAATCGCAACTGCCAGCCGCCCCATTTTCTGCGTCCAGACTACCGTGTCTGTCGTGTAGGTAAAATTCTCCGGAGACGTTGCGATCACGCAGTCTAGGTCAGACGCGACGATCGCCTCTTGCAGACCCGTTAAATTCCCGCGAATCCCATCCATCACATCCCCTTTCACTTTACCGAGTAAGTAATCGTCATTGATTCCTTCCGTAAACGAATACCCACTACTATTCGGCCCCAGTCAATACCTCGATTAGCGCCTCGGCGTTGTCCGATTGCGTGAGTGCGATAACTTCATCATGAACTTCGAGGCGCAATTCACCATCAAGCGCTTTGAGCTGTCCATCTCGACTGACTACAGTAATGAATGTCGTATTCTCAGGCAGTTCGATATCTCCCACTGGACTGCCAACACATCCTGCTCCTGGAGGCACTTCAACAAACACCAATTCCCTGTTTCCTCGGACTGAAAACATTTTAAGCTGTGGCCGGGCGGGAAGATCTTTTTCGATCTCTTCAAGGATAATCTTCGTACTGCTCACACACATATCGACTCCCAAAAGCCGAAAAAGGTCATCATTCTCAGGGTTATTGGTAATCGCTATAGTCCGACCCACATTGAACCGATGCCGGACCAGTTGACAAGCTGCAAGATTGTCCTCGTCGCTCGCCGTTGTCGCTATGAAGACATCCGCACGTGCTACGCCTGCTTCCTCAAGAACACTTGGCTCTGACCCGTCACCTCGGAGGACTACTGCACCGAATCTTTCTGCCTCATCCATGGCTTTCTTAGAGTCTTTCTCAATCAATAGCACTTCATGCCCAGCGTTAAGCAGAGCCCTAGTTAACTCATACCCAATCGTTCCCCCACCGATAACAACTAGATACATAATCCCTCAGGGTTGGATAGCTTCCATGATCAGATTCGATGTCAACTGGGTCGGACTAACGGCAGTAAGCCCAAGCTCGCTATACATTTGCTGTCGAATAGGGTCACCGATTCGGCAAACAACTCGAGGAACATGAAAGATATATTTCGCCTTCTGGGCTGCGAGGGCATTACGACTATCCCGCACATCTACCGCTACAAAAACGTCGGCCTGATCGACTCCAGCAATTTTCAGGACGTCCTGTAGAGTCCCATCGCCAACCAGTGTTGCCCCCTCAGTATCGCGCAATCCCGTAGGAAGTCTGAAAAAATTCTCGAGTTCTAAATCTAGGACGGTCACCATGTTCCCCTCTTGCCACAATCGTGACGCAACTTCTGACCCGATACGTCCACAACCCATTACTAATACATTCAATTCGTAATCCTTTGGATCGTTATAACGAGATAGCCGCCAGCCCCGGGTTCCCTTTCATTTTTTCCCTTAGAACAAGGACGGGACACGGAGCATGCTCAAGAATATATGGGACAACGTCCCCTAAAGAAAACCGCCCATGACGACGACGATAGGGCATGCCAAGAAGCACAAGATCAATACCGCGCTCCTGAGATTCTTTGATCACTGCCGGCCCAACTTCTCGAGCCTGTAGGAATTCCGCTGTGACCTCGCATTTGAGCGATCGAAATTGTTTCTCGACATCGCCAAGCACTGCTTCTCCTTTTTGTATCTCATCGGGAAAATCCGCATCGATCGGGTATTCTCGTGGAACCTTGATCACATATAGAGCATAAACCCGGCCTTGAGTGGGACGTACGAGCGACGCTGCCAGCCGGATCGACTCAACATCAACAGGCTGACCCTTTATCGGAAGAAGAAGCCGGCTCACATCCACTAGATGAACCACCTGCACTTCACTTGGGGCACAATAAACACGAGGACGTATTATGGGGTTTGGTCACTAGAAAACGCAAGGACCTCAAGGCTTCTCAGATTCCGTTTTTGTCGTTGAGGATTGATACAGCCGTTCAAGCGTCTCGTCTTTGTTGGCAAGAATTAAGAGATCTCCCTGTTGAACACGTTCTTCTTCGGATGGCAGTAAGATTAGATCTTTACCCCGACGGATCGCCAGCACAAATAAGCTGTATTTATCTCGAGATCCAGCGAGCCCCGCATCCTTTAGCGTCTGACCTTGCAACGCTTCTGGGGATCGTATTTTACTAATGCCGAAACCAGGAGCTAAGGCCATATATTCTGTTACGTCTGGATTGAAAAGGCTACGCGCTACACGGGACCCCATCTCCCGTTCAGGATATACAACCTGATTTGCCCCTAGTCGGTCGAGTGTCTGACCATGGAGTTGATTCCGAGCACGCGATGCGACATAAGGAACGCCCAGACTTCTCAGCAATACTGTAGACATGATGTTCGCCTCAACATTAGATCCGATCGCCACGACCGCCGCATCGAAGTTTGGAACACCCAGTTCTCGAAGTACATTTTCGTTTGTAGCGTCACCTTTTACTGCATATGTCACTTCTGACATCACGTCTTGGACAAGACGTTCATTAGTGTCCACGCCCAACACATCATGACCCATTTGATAAAGAGTTCGCGCGACATTGGAACCGAACCGCCCAAGCCCAACGACTACCACTTGCTTTTTCGCCATTTCACTGCTTCCTTATCCTATGTTAATCCGTTCCCTAGCGTAACGGTAGAGGGGTGGATGCAATTCTCGTTGAGACAACGCGAGCGCTAGCATCAGTGGACCTAAACGACCGACAAGCATTGACAATACAATAAGCAACTGTCCAGGACCACTCAAATCCGACGTGACTCCCCGGCTGAGGCCAACGGTTCCAACAGCTGATACGGCCTCAAAAAGAAAGTTGATAAACTGCCCGCGGCTTTCTTCCGTGAATGTCAGAACGAAAGCCACCAGAAATACGAACGTGAACGCGAATGTGGTCACAGCTATTGCCCGATGAACTTGTTCTGGAGAAAGCTCCCGTCCAAAGCACGTGACGTCGCTCCTACCTCTCAAAGCAGTCCATACTGTAGCTATAAGGACCCCCAACGTATTCAGCCTAATACCTCCACCAACAGAAGCAGAAGCCGTGCCTATGAACATAAGACCGATGATGAAGAACGCTGTGGACGGCACTAAAAGTCCAGTCTCAACGCTGCTAAATCCAGCCGCTCTCGAACTCACCGATTGGAAGAAAGCGTTCAACAGTTTATCGGACAGAGCCAGACTACCAAGCGTATGGGGTTCACTAAACTCGACAATAAAGATGACTAACGCACCGACGATCCAGAGGACCAAGCTTAATGACACTACAATTTTCGCGTCCAATCCGAACCTCGAAAATCGCCTTGTACGCATCACGTCAGCCATTACCGGGAAGCTCAATCCTCCAAGAATGATCAAGAATCCCATAACGGCTAGTACGACAGGATCACTGGCAAACAAGTCTAAACTGCTGGACTCTTCCAAGATGGTGAATCCCGCGTTATTAAAGCCAGAAGCGGCATGAAAGAAACCTTGCCAACTAGCTTGGATCCAATTCCACTCGAAAAGACTGCGAAACCTGAGCGTAAGTACCGCCCCACCTAAAATTTGTAAAAAGAAGAACGTCAACACGATCCGCTGTAGAAGACGGATCACTCCCCCAATATGGGTCGTACCCAATGAATCTTTTAGAGCAAGTCGCTGCTGGAGCGTTAGACGTTGACCTAGAAGAATCAGCATGAAGCCTGCGAGCGTGAGCCATCCCATTCCCCCAACCACGATAAGAGTGAGGATTATTGCGTGCCCGGTTGTGCTCCAGTAGGTTGGTGTATCGGTTACCACTAGGCCAGTCACAGTAACAGCGGAGGTAGCGGTGAAAAGAGCGTCTACGAACGGAGTGAATGACTGGGCGTCCCTTGAGACAGGGAGACTAAGCAATAGGGTCCCAACACTGATAAGCACCAACGCGCCAATTAACAAAGAACGAGGCGATGCCAGACTCCGTGCAGAAGGGCGCGGGCGAGGAATACGGAAAACAGACGGACGAATCTCAGCCTGACGAGGACGTCTTAGTACTACATCCCCGGGCTTGGGTTTCCATACATTACGTGAGGTACGATCTTCCACGGGTCACATACGATAATCCTCTCCGCCACCATTGTCAATGAGACTTCGATCAGCTAAGTGATAAAGAGGTATCCGTTTCCTGTCCGGCACGTCCGATATGATTGCCGCGTCCGAAGATTACACGGCCCGCCTCGCCGTCGGAAATCTGACCTTGGTCAACGACCAGTTTCCCGCCAATCACCACATACTGGACACCCGAGGATGCTTCAGGGTAGGACAGTGTTGGTGTGGGGGACTTAGCCTTTCCTAGATCAACCACAACCAAGTCTGCTTGATACCCGTTTCGAATCAGTCCCCTTTCTGTAAACCCAAGCCTTTGTGCTGGAAAGGATGTCATCTTCCGAATGACCTCAGCTAAATTTAGCGAGGTGCGATCGCGTGCGATCCGGCCCAAGATTCGAGAATTTGAACCTGCTCTTCCGTGCGCGAACTGTGGCTTTGACGGGACCCCCTCAGTAGAAACAACGCATGCCGGATGTTGAATGAGTTCCCTAAAAAGATCAGATTCCCGTAAACCAACATACCGAAGTCTCAATTCTTCTCCGGCAAGAAGATAACATAATGTTTCGAGCTCCGATTTCCCAAACGCGTGTGCAATTGCGGCTAGAGAGGCACCTTCAAGTCCTCGATGAGCCGGTCGGGAAAAACCAGTTACGAGAACTCTAGAAAAATCGCGCTGGCTGAGCACGGGGTCTGAAAACAGTCGCTCACGATAATGGCGATTTTTAAGCCTCTTAATGATCTCGACTGGCCCTTTGTCAAGTATCCAATCCGGTAGAAGCGCCGCTAAAGGCCCATTCGTATGCGGATAATCGGAGATGTCAAACGTTACATCAATATCCCACGCCCTCGCTGTGTCTATAATTTCAAGAAAACTTGACGCTGGCTCCGATATGCCCGCATGAAGATGTGAGATGTGAATAGCGACCCCTGTTCTAGAACCAATTGCAATAGCTTCACGCAACGCGGCTTGGGGTGTACTCCATCTATCAGCACGCAGATGTGTAATATAAAGTCCACCTTTCTCTCGAACTAGACGACAAAGCTCAACAAGCTCTCTCCAACTAGCATACCTGCTGGGCGGGAAACTCAGTCCTGATGACAACCCCAGAGCACCTTCATACATCGACTGACGAAGCAATTCTTTCATGTGAGATAATTCAAAGGAGGTTGGAGCACGCGTTTCCCACCCCAAAATCGATAGCCGAAGCGCAGCATTCCCAACAATCATTCCTTTGTTAGTTGAGCTCTTGGTGTTCAGCACGTTTAGATATTCACTCACAGATTTCCAAGCAGCCCGCGCGGGACACGTCCCATTCAAACCTCCGCTCATGTTGTTCAGCGACATGACGTGGCCCGAATCTGGTAGTGGGGCATAGGAGATTCCATCAAGCCCCACAAGTTCTGTCGTGACGCCATCAGTGAGTGATAGGTCATACGATAATTTTTCCTGCCTCCCTAACCCAGAATGTGCATGCATGTCAATGAAACCAGGACACACGATTGAACCTGCAGCTTGGATAACTCGTTTCGCGGAAATTATTCCCGGAGATCCACGGATGATCGTGATTCGACCCTGTTTAACACCAACATCTGCTTTGAACCAGAGATTTCCGGTGCCATCAAAGACCCGGCCTCCTGTTATTAGCAAATCAAACATTTTCTTCCTTTTCGGAATTCCTGCCAGGAACTCTTTCTAGCAGGCCGTGGTTGAATCTAGTGTTTACGCGGCATCTCTTTTAGGATAACAATTGTCTTCATGGGTTCACCTTTTCTAATCAACTTGATCTCCACTTCCTGCCCAACGTGAAATCGTTGCCTCAACAGCTTTTGCAGAACTCTAACGCTCGACACAGGTGTCCCGTCCATCTCAATCAAGATATCTTCAGTACGCAAATCTGCCTTGTCCGCTGGACTGGAAGGCCAGATATATGAGACCAAGACTCCCCCTCGGACCGGAAGCCCAAGTTCCAACGCTCTCGTCATCGTAACCGCTTCCACGCTTACACCAAGCCATGGCCAGACAACACGTCCAAACTCAATCAAAGACCGAACTACAGGAACAGCTGTAAAGCTTCCAACCGAAAATCCTATGCCCTGTGCAGAACTGACCACAATGGTATTGACTCCAATTACTTCACCACGGGTGTTGACAAGAGGCCCTCCACTATTCCCGTCATTAATAGCAGCATCAGTCTGTATAAGATCCCCGAGATACCCGTTGCCGACCCTCAGAGTTCGTTGAAGTGCACCGACAACGCCCACAGTCACAGTGGGGCCACCCGGTAGACCTAGTGCATTACCTATCGCAATTACCCATTCCCCAACCACAACATTCTCTGGATCGGCAAATTGGATGGTCGGAAAGCTCCTTCGATCTGTATCTAACTTCAGAACTGCCAAATCAGTCCCGGGATCACGCCCCATGACCTTAGCTTCTAAGATCTCTCCATCGTCTATCGTGACTTGAATACGCTCAGCTCCCTGGATAACGTGGTCATTGGTTACCACATGCCCATCAGAAGTGACAATAAAGCCCGTGCCACCCCCTATTCTTGGCCTTCGCCCAAAAAAGTCAGAGGCTGATCCAACAACAGCTATACTGACTACAGCAGGCCTGACTTGAGCAACCACATCCGCGATAGTATTAGGAACCTGAGTCCTCATTTGAGTATCCGAAGCAGGACGCGATTCGATATCCTCAGTAACCATAGCTTTCACCATCCGCTCTTCGGACGAAGTGCCGGATGCCGTCCTCTGCTCATCTGGAGAAGTCGAATGGCAAGAGATCCCCACAAACCAACAGCACATCGCGATGATAACGGATACTGCGCGGGTCGACTTCATGCGTAAGTCGATCCGCGTCGGCCGAAAAGCGTGTACAAAACTAGGAGAACAACGTTGTGGGGAGAAATAGGGAGATCTATGCCCTTACGCTGCATCCCGCCCTTCTTCGGCCACCTGTCCAGTGTCTCCGTCTGCGCTTTCCGCACCATCAGATTCCGCGATGTCATCTTCAATAACAACTGGCGGGTCAACCTGGAAGGCAACCTGATTAGGCTCAGTCAACACGGTGATCGAGTCAGGTATCTGAATTTCCTCAATGCGTATAGATGACTCAAAGTCCTCCAGACCAGAAATGTCCGCATACAAGGCCTCTGGAACTTCGAGTGGGAGGCATTCCACCAAGACCAATGAGACCAATTGACGCAATGTGCCTTTTTGGAGACGAACGGCCGGAGCGTCCCCAGCCGCGTACAGAGGCACTTCTACCTTTACTGTCTTGGCAACATCCACCCTCAGAAGATCTAAATGTAACAAGTCCATGCGGACAGGATCGAACTGCATATCTCGAACGAACGCCAGCTGCGGCTCATCATCTGACGAAACCTGCACAAATATCGGCCGGGCCGTCCCTACCCTAAGTATCACCCGTCTGAGCTCCGCAGTATCAACTTGGAGTGCGAGTGACGGTTGGCCAGCGCCATAAAGATGCACCGGCGTGATGCCTTGACGTCGCAGTGTCTGGACCTTTTTCCCTAAAATAGATCGGGGCTGGGTTTGAAGTGTTACTGTTTCCGTAGTCATTAGAGTTCCTCTCTATTCCTTACAATACTCGTGTCTAGTAATCCGGTTCCATTACCTTTGGAGCGATCGAATGTTCACAACCTATTTTACACCCCACAACACCCCAAGGGGAGAGGGGAGAGCAAAGATTCTTGCTTCCTTGTTTGTTGAATCGGACCTATTGTGACTGGTATAATAGAATATACACGGCTCACAAGGTTGGTCTACATGCGCGTATCCATGAAGGTAGACTACGGAGTTCGAGCATTAGTTGATCTGGCCCAACATCATGGTCACGGGCCAACATCATCATCTACCGTCGCGACACGCCAAGGAATCCCAGAACAGTACCTTAATCAACTGTTGGCTCTACTAAATCGATCGGGGATTGTCAAAAGTAAGAGAGGCCCACACGGCGGGCATATGCTTGCACTGTCGCCAAATGACATCACGTTGACGATGGTGATGAACACACTGGAACAACAAGTAGCGCCTCTCGACTGCTTGCACAACCCTAGCGATTGCGATCTCTCACCCGCTTGCGCACAAAGAGAAATGTGGCGCTCTGTCGAAGAAGCATTCGACTCGGTACTCGACTCTACAACAATCGGATACCTAGCGAGACGTCAAAGGGAGCTTTCAATCGCGAAGATGCCACTCGTCCAAGTCCAAGGATTAGCTCAACTCTGAATAAAAACTAAGTAGTCTGGTAGAATCAGCCCGTCGCAAGTCGGCGACAAACCTGCGAAATTGTCACAAAAGATAGAGGAGGCCTTAAGAGAATGGTTGAGGTCCGAAGTCTAACCCCAACACAGGTCAATCGTTATAGTAGGCATATCATAATGCCACAGGTAGGGAGTAAGGGACAACGAACGCTGATGGATTCCAAAGTCCTGATTGTAGGGGCCGGAGGATTGGGATCGCCGGTTGCTGTCTACCTAGCACTCGCAGGTGTAGGAACCATAGGCCTAGTGGATTTTGACGTAGTTGATCTTTCAAATCTGCAGCGGCAAATTCTGCATCAAACAAACGACGTAGGAACCCCAAAGGTTCTATCGGCTCAAAAGACCCTAGCGGCTTACAACCCTGACGTACAGGTGGTATTACATGAAACCCGCCTCTCTTCCGAGAATGCCCTAGAGATTATTAGGGACTATGACGTAGTAGTCAGTGGAGCAGACAACTTTCCAACACGATATCTCCTAAACGACGCTAGCTATCTATGTCAAAAACCTCTTGTGGACGGGAGTATCTTAATTTTTGATGGCCAGTCCACCGTGTATGTACCAGGTCAAGGTTGTTATCGATGTCTGTTTCCGACACCTCCTCCGCCTGGCGCAGTTCCCAGTTGCGCAGAAGCAGGTGTCCTAGGAGCGCTCACGGGGATGGTAGGAAGTATTCAAGCAGTAGAAACTCTTAAGCTTCTTCTCGGAGTTGGAGAATCACTCGCCTCACGCTTACTTCTCATCGACGCTTTAACGATGGAGTTTCGTACTGTCCGGATTAGGAGAAACCCTAATTGTCCACTGTGTGGTGAAAGTCCTAGTATTGATGCTCCAATCGACTACGAAGCCTTCTGTGGTATACCCGCGGCACCAAACTAGGAGCGCACATCATGAAATCCGAAGAGGGACATCATCCTATGTCCCATTCCTCTCAGAGCCATGTAAAAGCGGGATTGCTCGACACCATCGGCAATACTCCCCTCGTATCTCTTCCCACTCTAAGCCCTAAGCCAGGGGTGCAAATCTTTGCGAAACTCGAAGGGCAAAATCCAACTGGTAGTGTAAAAGATCGGATAGCTAAATCCATGATTGACGCTGCTGAACGAGACGGTCTTCTCACGCGTGAGAAGACCATTCTAGAACCCTCCAGTGGGAATACTGGAATCTCGTTAGCATTAGTATGTAAGCTTAAAGGATACAAGTTAAAAGTTGTCATGCCCGCTAATGTTAGTCTAGAGAGAGTCCAGCTCCTAAAAGCTTACGGTGCTCAAGTTGAATTAAGCGATGGCCAACAGGGAACCAACCATTCAATCCGGGTCGCCGAAGGGATGGTTTCAGCAGAACCCGGCAAATATTTCATGCCATACCAGTATGGTAATCCAGCCAACCCCCAAGTACATTATGAAACTACGGGCCTCGAAATTATTGAAGCCCTTCCTACGACAGACGTGTTCGTTGCCGGATTGGGAACCGGTGGGACCTTGATGGGCGTCGCTAGGCGCCTCAAAGAACATAACCCATCCGCCCGCGTCGTAGCTGTAGCACCACATCCAGATGACGTGATTCAGGGTTTGCGAAGCCTCGAGGAAGGTTTTATCCCTCCGATTCTAGATCTCTCAATGCTCGATGGCCGGATAATGATCGACAGTGAAGAAGCATTCCAAACTACCCGAAGACTAATGGAACAAGAAGGGCTATTCACCGGAATCTCAGCCGGGGCAGTTATTGCATGCGCACTACAGCTTGCCCGTCGTATGGAAAAAGGCAATATCGTTTGCTTGTTGGCTGACGGAGGATGGAAGTACCTTAGTACCGACTTGTGGACCCAAGATTATCGAGATCTCGAGGGAAAAGTCAAAGGCAAGATTTGGTGGTAAAGGTTCTTGGCGCCTTATTCTTTATTGGGGTTTGAGCGTAACCAGTTTTCCCAGCGAAGACTACTCAAAGACAACGTCCCCACTCTGGCCGCCTCTTTTCCTTAGTAATCGAACTCCGTCTATTCGACTTGCTTTATCTTTAGATTTGATCATGTCGTAAATAGTGAGTGCAGCAGTAAGAACAGCCGTTAGCGCTTCCATCTCGACCCCTGTCCGCGCCATCGCCTTAGCTGTCGCACAAATCTCGATTACTCCCTCATCCGCGTCCAAACGAAATTCGACGCCAACATGATTAAGGGGGATGGGATGACATAGAGGTATCAGAGAGGAAGCCTGTTTCGCTCCCATTATGCCCGCTAGTCGGGCGGTGGCTAACACGTCACCCTTCTCAAGAGTCCCGTCTCGAATCAAATCAATAACGCTAGGGTTCACCAAAACTTTCCCTGTGGCCATAGCCTCCCGTTCCGTCTCCGGCTTAACACCCACATCCACCATATTAGCCCGCCCCTGTGGATCAATATGCGCAAGGCCTCGATAAGGATTCTCTGGCTCTCTTTCTTTTTTATTTGACATGCCTTCCTCGATTCCAGAGAAATATTCGCTGATGTGCGGTCTTGTAAGCCGAACGCCGGCCTCCCATTTAGCTTGAGCGTCAACAAATTCATTTCCAGGTTCACCAGTATGTCCTCTCACCCATTCCCAAGTAACCGTTCGAAGATTACATAAAGCTTCTAATACATCCCACAGATCAGAATTTACACGTCTTTTCCATCCTTTGGTCATGGTTCCAATTACATACTGACTATCCGTGAATACCGTCACGTGTGAACTTCGAGGCGTCGCTTGAAGACCTTGGATAACTGCGGTTTGCTCCATCCGATTATTGGTAGTATCAGCTGCACTCCCGGAGCATACCTGATATTCGTCACCAGATAGCACCAAAGCAGCCCATCCCCCAGGTCCGGGGTTACGCATACACGCTCCGTCAGTATAAATGTAGATCATCGTCTTCCAGAACTTTGCCTAAAGATACCAAGACATACTCCCATTAATTAGCCACCAACTTGATACATCTCAACTTTATCAGAACGCGGCTCAGGAAGTGACGCACGCTCTTCTGAATACCTGTCACTGCGAATGCGCCAGATGCGCATAATCATGCGTTCGATCTCGTCGTCCGCGGCCCCACTTCGGAGTAGTTTCTTCACATCATGCCCCAGACTAGCGAACAGACATGTGTATAGCTTTCCATCGGCAGACAATCTAAGCCGTGTACAATCTCCGCAAAACGGCTTGGTCACTGAAGCAATAACCCCAATCTCACCACTGCCATCGAGATACCGATAACGCGAAGCCACTTCTCCCTCATAGTTGGGAGGTAATGCTTCCAAGGGTAATTCGGCGTCGATACGGCGCAAGATCTCGTCTGCTGATACCACTTGAGCCAAACTCCATCTATTTCTCGTACCTACATCCATGTACTCAATGAATCTTACAATGTCACCAGAATCTCTGAAAAACCGTGCCAAATCTACAATGGTATGATCATTAACCCCTCTCTGTACTACAACATTGATTTTGATCGGAGCAAGACCTACGGCACGGGCAGCAGCAATACCTTCCAATATTTTAGTCGTCGTAAAGTTGCGGCCATTCATCTGTTGGAAAACCTGATCATCCAAACTGTCCAAACTCACGGTGACACGCTTAAGGCCAGCTTCTTTCAGCGCGCTCGCATGCCGAGCAAGCAGATACCCATTGGTCGTTAAAGTAAGATCCTTGACCCCGTCAACGGTCGACAACTGAGCAACCAGTTCCGGGAGGTTGTCTCTCATTAAGGGTTCGCCACCTGTCAATCGTACTTTTAAGTCTCCCAGCTTAGCCAGGACCCTCGTAACGCTCGTGATTTCGCTAAAGGTAAGAGCCTCCGGCTTCGACAGAAATTGATAGCGCGCACCATACAATTCGGCTGGCATACAGTACGGACAGCGAAAATTACACCTGTCAGTGACTGAAATTCGCAAGTCTTTAATCGGTCTGCCCAGTGAATCCGTTATCATGGCAATCCTAACTGCATACTCCGCGAATAGTTTACTCCAAAGCACAAAGCGCGGGTATCAACTTCCTCATTGCGCTCGCTCGGTGACTAACTCGGTTTTTCTCTGCAGGAGTCAACTCGCCCATACAGCGTCCAATTTCAGGTAAGAAAAATATGGGATCGTAGCCGAATCCACTTGCTCCTACAGGGTTCTCCTGGATGAATCCATTACACACACCTTCATAAAAACTGAGTAAGCCTTTAGGATCAGCCAGCGCCAAAACACAACGAAAGCGTGCGCTTCGTTCCTCCCATGGGACCCGGTGCAATAGCCTTAGAAGTGTGCGTACTCGGAGGTCATCTGATGCCCCCTCGCCCGCTATTCTCTTAGATCGAACTCCCGGCCCGCCTCCAAGAGCATCAACCTCAAGCCCAGAATCATCTGCTAACGTCCAGAGCCCGCTTTGGGCGGCATAAGCGCGCGCCTTAAGTGCCGCATTCTGCTCAAGTGTGTCCCCTGTCTCTTCCACTTCCAGATTTATTCCAAGATCTGTAAGCGAGAACAATTCTAAGGGAATTCCCCGGAGCAGTTGCGTGAGTTCGTCAATTTTTCCCGAATTGGCGGTGCCTAGAAGCAGCTTCGTAGCTTTCGCCCCCAGAAAATACAGGTGCCAGAACGTATAGCCGAGAGTGGATTACTAATTCCCATCGTTCCTAAACGCGAATTGATCGATCAGCCCTGATACCGTATCTCTAAATCCACTATATTCTAATTCGGAATAGGGCAACATTGCCGCGCCAGACCAACCTTGGTATCGCATCTCAATGGCTTTCTCTTGGGCTTTCATCCGTACTGAATCCCAAACGACATTATCGAAGAAATCTACATATTCCTCCGCAAATTTTCCGTCGGCATTCATTGAGAACCCTATACACGAAACGATTGGTAGGCAATATATGCCAGTTACCGGGCTATTAAGAGGCATCGGTGTTAATGGCATTACATGAGAACCCCGAGCATCACCACCGACATAGTGTGCCTTAGCAAATGGCGACAAAAGTTCTTCAGGTGCAGGGAAAATACCCTGATTACGCACGATTGCCACCGGATCGTCTTTCCCTGTATAACTCCCGGCAACATTATGCAATCGCTGCGTCGAGATGGCAGCGGCCGGCTCGTTATCCTGCCTAGAAGTAATGAGATTAATCCCGAAACGCTCATTGTCTCGCAAGAGTGCAGCCAACCGATAGTAATCCTCTGGCGAATTCAGGTTGAGTACACTGTCGCCTTCGGCGTTATTCATATCCAATATCTCAAACCGAAATCCATCAATCATCTTCGGCAACATAAGTCCACCGCAATACATCGGATCTGCAAAAGCTAGGAAGATGGGAAGGTTGAATGCTCCGGGGCTGCATTTATCTGCTGCAAAAACCATGAAAGACTCTGCTGGGCGGATTTTGTTTGTTTTCGAAGGATTATGTTCGAACTCAAGCTCCGCGACCCCAGGGCCTGCACCACGAAGGTTGCCAGATGGGGCATCGACCAACAGGTCTTGACCAGCGCCGTATAAGCCAGTTTCTGCGGCAATCGCAGTTGCCTCAAGGAAAGTGTCCCACGCAAAGCCGTGAACCGTGTTGTCATCAATCCCATGAACATGAGACATAATCATGGCGATATCGTCCCCGGTATGAGAAACAAAGGCGTCAAGCAGGAGCCCACTGGACACAGCTCCATTGACACGATCTCTCACTGCCGCCAGCATCTTGGCGGAGGGCCGAGTATGCCCTCCAATCGAGCCCACATCTGCTTTCAGAACTGATAGAGTAATCTTCATACGTCGGACTCCAATCTGCCAGCGCGCTTTAGCAGCGTTTTTGAAACAGGAATGACGGTATATCCGCAAGTGGCCACTGAGCAGGGTCACTCTACCAGAGTGACTGAAGGCTGTCAAACGAAAGCATTGGGAGGGCCCATCGCATTCCGTAGGAATAACCGCGCAATCTAACGCCATTGACACCAAATACGCCTCTCAATGCTAAATCCGTAACCCCACAAAGCACCTTTACAACCTAGCTGTGGTGAAATAGAATACAAGCTCGATTTCTTCGATTGTCACAAACTTCACAATGTTTGGGATTCGCAAAACTTTGCCTAGATACAGCGAAACTCCCTGCGCGCGAGGATCATTGACGAATCACATACATCAACCCGCCATCGATTACGTTCTCCATACCGCGAGGGAAGCGGATGTTAAGTTTGTCCGGTTGTGGTTCACTGATATCTTAGGATCTTTAAAGGGGATTGCCATCACTGTCGAAGAGCTCGAGGACGCTCTCGTAAGAGGGGTAGGATTCGACGGCTCGTCTATTCAAGGCTTCGCTCGTATAGATGAGTCCGATATGGTCGCTCTGCCCGATCCCACAACTTTCAGAGTTCTGCCTTGGAGGCCACGACAGAACGCTGTCGCCCGAATGTTCTGCGACATATTAACGCCCGACGGTACTGCATTCGCGGGGGATCCTCGCCATATACTCAGAAGGAACGTGAGTGCTGCAGCAGAACAAGGCTTCATATTCTATGTGGGTCCGGAACTAGAATATTTTTACTTCCAAGACTCATTGAATCCAACCCCCCTCGACCACGGCAACTATTTCGACCAAACACCTGCCGACTTGGCAACCAATCTGCGTCGAGAAACAGTCTTAACGCTAAGTGACATGGGGATTCCTGTTAAATACACTCACCATGAAGCAGCACCAAGTCAACACGAAATCGACTTGCAATACACTGACGCGTTGACAATGGGTGACACCGTGATGACAGCGCGACATGTCGTGAAAGAAGTCGCGCTTCAGAACAATGTATATGCAACATTTATGCCTAAACCGATCGCAAATATCAACGGATCAGGTATGCACACAAATATGTCATTGTTCCGCGATGATCAAAACGCATTTTTCGATGACAACGACCCCTTAAAGCTATCATCCATGGCGAAGCACTTCATCGCGGGCCTTCTCCGCCACGCGCCAGAATTAACCTTAGTCACGAACCAATGGGTTAACTCTTACAAACGCTTGGTCCATGGGTTCGAGGCACCTGTATACATCTCATGGGCAAGTGTTAATCGGTCAGATCTCATCCGGATCCCTGCGTATAAAGTAGGGCGGCAAGACTCGGTTCGGATCGAATACCGAGCCCCTGATCCAGCTTGCAACCCATACCTCGCTTTCGCAGCACTCCTGTCGGCAGGAATGACCGGGATTAAGAATCAATACCCGCTTCCAGAACCAGTAGAATCCAATGTCTTCACAATGACGTCCCAAGAACGCCAAGAAAAGGATATAGGGCTCCTCCCTGGCACCCTTCTGGAAGCTACACGCCTAGCAGAAAACAGTGGTGTCTTGAGAGAAGCACTGGGCGATCACGTCCTCGATACGCTCTTGACTAACAAACGGATCGAATGGGAACAATATCGCACCACTGTCACAGATTACGAGTTAAAGCGTTACTTACCGATGATCTAGTAGCAAACCGAAATCCAATAGACGCCAACAAAATATTCTTGGAGATCTATTTTCGAGCTAATGGAAAATATGGATGCGAGAAGGACCACAAAAAGGGACCCTAACAACAGAGCGGAAGGACTTTATCTACCCGCCTTCGAGCACGATGCGTGCGGGGTTGGTGTTGTCGCGAACGTAAAAGGCCGGCAATCACACGAAATAATCAGTAACGGTTTGGAAGTTCTTACGAATTTAGCTCACCGAGGCGCTAGTGGGAGTGATCCCGAAACAGGAGACGGCGCCGGAATTCTAATCCAGATCCCAGACGGATTTCTGCGTAAAAGAACTCACAACTTAGGATTTAACCTTCCTCCAGTGGGCTCTTACGCGGTTGGCAATATATTTTTTCCTCAAGATCCCGACGACTCCAACCTCTGTCAAGCAATAGTTGAAGAAACTATCCGACAGGAAGGTCAACAATTGTTGGGATGGCGCGATGTCCCAGTAAATCCTGGAGCTATCGGCCAGGTGGCCCGGGAAACCCAGCCAACCATACGCCAAGTCTTCGTGGGACAAGGAATGAACACCAAAGGCGAGAAAGATTTCCAATGGAAACTATATGTCCTGCGTAAAGTCATCGAGGAAAAGATTCGAAGGTCAGCGCTCGAAAACACGGAAGGTTTTTACGTATGCTCTCTTTCAAACAAACTCATCGTTTACAAAGGACTCTTGCTAGGAACGCAAATACGGGGCTTTTATCCAGACCTTGCCGACACAGATGTGACCAGTAGTTTTGCCTTGGTGCATTCTCGGTTTAGCACAAACACGCTCGGCACATGGAACCTCGCACATCCATACCGGTTTATTACGCATAACGGAGAAATCAACACGCTTAGAGGGAACATAAATTGGTTGTCGGCCCGACAAGGGTTAATGGATAAGAAGGGATACTCTGAAGACCTCGCCAAAATTTTCCCGATTATTACACCGGGGGCAAGCGACACTGCATCAATTGATAATGCCATCGAACTGCTTCTAGCTACGGGTCGCCCGATAGAGCACGTGATGATGATGTTGATCCCTGAGGCTTCTGGTGAACAGATAAACATGCCTCAAGAGAAGCGGAACTTCTACGACTACCATGCTTGCTTCATGGAGCCATGGGACGGACCGGCACTCATAGCTTTTACAGACGGAGCTAAGATTGGGGCAGTGCTTGACCGAAACGGACTCAGACCGTTCCGTTACCTTTTGACAAGAAATGATCTTTTGGTAATGGCTTCAGAAGTAGGTGTTCTCGATATACCGACCGCAGACATATTATTCAAGGGCAGACTAGAACCCGGGAAAATGTTCCTTGTCGATCCGAACCAAGGCGGCATCCTCGATGACACTACCGTCAAATCTGAACTCTCGAGAAGACAGCCTTATGGCCGCTGGCTGGCAGAAACATTAATCACTCTAGACACTCTCGATTCGCCTAAGACCCAAATGCCGACCATCAACGGCTCTCTAACAAAATTGCAGGAGACATTTGGATATACGTCCGAAGATCTAGACATGATCTTGACCCCCATGGCAACAACAGGAAGCGAGCCAATTGGGTCTATGGGAAACGACGTTCCCATAGCTGTACTCTCCAAGAAGCCACAATCTCTGTTTAATTACTTTAAACAGTTGTTCGCGCAAGTTACAAATCCACCGCTTGACGCCATCAGGGAGGAATTGGTGACCTCGCTTGAGATCACCCTAGGTTCAGAGCAAAACATTTTCGAAGAAACAGCTCAGCACGCCAGACAACTCAAGCTTAGAACTCCTATACTCACGAATCACGAACTACAACAAATCAGGGAATGCTCGAAGCCAGGATTAGAAGCAGCCACAATATCCACGGTATTCCCAGCAGACGGATCGCCAGAGGGCCTAGGAAAGGCATTGGAGAACGTATGTAACGAGGCATCGGACGCGATTAACAAAGGGAAGACAATCATAATTCTCTCTGACCGTCCCGTGGGCTCGAGTCAAGCCCCGATTCCCAGCCTTCTGGCCGTTTCGAGCGTTCACCATCATTTAATCCGAGAAGGAATCCGGGCCAAAGTCGGGCTTGTAGTGGAATCTGGAGAGCCACGTGAAGTAGCGCACTTCGCTGCTCTGATCGGTTATGGTGCTGGGGCGATCAACCCATATCTCGCTTACGAAACCCTCCTCCACCTCTACGAAACTGGAAGGGTGCCTAGTGCGACTGGATTTGACAGAATTCAAAACAACTACATCAAGGGGATTAATAAAGGACTCCTGAAGATTATCTCGAAGATGGGTATCTCAACAATATCAAGTTACAAGGGAGCACAAATTTTCGAGGCGGTCGGGCTTCATGAGGATTTAGTAGACAAGTATTTCACCTCAACCCCTTCGCGAATTGGCGGAATAGGACTGGAGGAAATCCAAGCGGATGTTGTAAAGCTACATCAGGGCGCTTATCGTGCCGATCCGTCTGCTGCGAGTCCCGACCTAAGCAATCAGGGATTTTACTATTGGAGACGAGACGGCGAGTACCATATGTGGAATCCTGATACTGTCGCTCTCCTCCAACACGCTTCAAGGACTAACGACTATGAAACTTATAAGTTGTTTGCCTCTCTGGCGAACGACTATGAAACAACCGCTTGCACATTACGTGGGTTACTAGGATTCCGCAACCTTGACCATCCTATCCCCTTAGACGAAGTAGAATCCGCAAGCGTAATAACAAAACGCCTGGCGTCAGGCGCAATCTCTCTAGGTGCCATTAGCCGCGAAGCCCACGAAACTTTATCGATTGCAATGAACAGGATAGGGGGACGCAGTAACAGCGGTGAAGGCGGTGAAGATTATCATCGGTACAGCGCTGACGCAAACGGAGATCAACGCCATAGCAGGATCAAACAAGTAGCCTCTGGCCGGTTCGGCGTAACGACGAACTACCTCGTAAATGCATCTGATCTGCAAATCAAGATGGCTCAGGGCTCCAAGCCAGGAGAAGGGGGACAGCTCCCCGGTGGCAAAGTTGATAGCTACATCGGCTGGGTCCGAAACTCGACGCCAGGAGTAGAGTTAATTTCTCCTCCCCCACATCACGATATCTACTCTATAGAGGACCTAGCGCAACTCATCCATGATCTGAAAACCGTAAACCCGACGGCTCGAATCCACGTGAAATTGGTAGCTGAAGCTGGAGTTGGAACCATCGCAGCGGGAGTATCGAAAGCACACGCCGACGTAGTGCTCATCAGCGGTGACAGTGGCGGAACAGGCGCGTCCCCAGAATCCTCGATCAAACACGCCGGACTTCCATGGGAATTAGGGATTGCGGAAACCCAGCAAGTCTTGGTGCGCAACGATTTAAGAGGAAGAATCGTGTTACAGGCGGACGGTCAGATTAAGACAGGACGCGATGTCGCGATAGCATGTCTTTTGGGAGCAGAAGAGTTCGGGATTGCAACCGCCGCATTGGTGACCCTCGGATGCATTATGTTGAGGAAATGCCATCTGAATACATGTTCGGTGGGGATTGCCACGCAAGATCCAGAACTCCGAAAGCGATTCACAGGGAAGCCAGAATTTGTTATTAACTATTTCCGCTTTGTCGCTGAGGAACTACGCGAAATCATGGCGCGCCTAGGGTTCCGTACTATTGATGAGATGGTCGGTCGCGTCGACAAACTCAATGCCACACACGCAATTGACCATTGGAAGACAAAAGGGTTGGATTTGAGCAAGCTGCTCTACGACCCAAACCCTCCGACCGGAGTCGCAACGCATTGCATACAAACGCAGGACCATGGGCTTCATGACGCTCTAGACCATAGCCTGATCGAATCATCCAAGGGGGCGATAGAGAACCAGACACCCGTATCAATCGTAAGCAAGATCAGTAATTCTAACCGGACTGTCGGTGCTATGTTGAGCGGGGAAATCGCTAAGAAATATGGCGAGGCAGGGCTTCCTGACAACACAATTACATGCAAATTCACTGGATCTGCCGGTCAAAGCTTCGCAGCGTTTCTTACAAAAGGAATCTCTTTTACATTAGAAGGCGACTCAAATGATTATCTTGGGAAAGGGATTTCAGGTGGCCAAATCGTGGTCGTTCCTCCCCAAGAAGCGAATTTCTGTCCCGAGGAAAACATTATCATAGGGAACGTTTCACTTTATGGTGCGACAGGAGGAAGCGCCTTTATCCGAGGTCGCGCTGGAGAACGATTCTGTGTTCGCAACAGTGGAGCTGTCGCGGTTGTTGAAGGAGTCGGCGATCACGGATGTGAGTACATGACCAACGGCCGAGTAGTTGTACTCGGCCCCACCGGTCGCAACTTTGCTGCCGGCATGAGTGGCGGAATCGCATATGTGTTCAACGAATCAGGAGACTTCGAATTGAATTGTAATCAGGAGATGGTAGACTTAGAGCCCGTAGAGGACCCCGAAGACCAAGCCGAATTGGCTCAGATTCTGCAGAACCACTACGCCCTAACGAATAGTTCCAGTGCGAAACGAATCCTACAGTCTTGGGCAAACTACATCAGCTACTTCGTCAAAGTATACCCTAAAGATTATCGAAGAGTGGTCGAGGCAAAACGTAAAACCGGGATGACTTCAGAGATACACGACAATGGGTAAAGTAACTGGCTTCTTGGAGTTTCAGAGAGAGGAACCTAAACGAAGGCCGGTCGGCCACCGAGTCAATGACTGGCAAGAATTCTACTCTGAAGTCTCCGAGACCCAAACACGCCATCAAGGCTCCCGTTGCATGAATTGCGCGGTCCCCTTTTGTCACAAGGGTTGTCCTCTCGGGAACCTAATACCCGACTGGAACGATCTTGTGTACAAAGGAAGATGGGAAACAGCTCTCTCCGCTCTCCATGCAACGAATAACTTCCCTGAATTTACAGGTCGAATTTGTCCGGCGCCCTGCGAAGCATCGTGTGTGCTGGCTATAAATGAGAAACCCGTAACAATTGAACATATTGAAAAAGCGATTGCTGACCGAGGCTTCGAAGAAGGCTGGATCCGCCCTACTCCTCCACTGCAACGCACTGGGAAGGTAGTCGCTATCGTAGGATCAGGTCCCGCAGGCCTCGCAGCAGCAGACCAATTGAATCGAGCAGGGCACGGGGTCACCGTCTACGAAAAAGACGAATACATTGGCGGATTGCTGACGTTAGGCATTCCGGATTTCAAACTCGACAAAAGCATTGTTAATCGACGCGTTTCACTCCTAAAAGAAGAAGGCGTCTCATTCATCTGCAACGCGAATATCGGTCAGAACGTTCCAGCAAAGCGGTTACTAGCCGAATATGATGCAATTTGCCTCGCAGGAGGCTCGACAGTCGCTAGAAGCCTTCAAGTCCCGGGCACTGAATTAGGAGGAGTTGTCCTAGCGATGGATTATCTGACCCAACAGAATCGCGTTAACGCCGGTAAAACAGTGCACTCGAACGAACGAATAACTGCAACTGGGAAGCGGGTGATCATCCTAGGCGGTGGAGACACCGGATCCGATTGTCTAGGGACAGCACTCCGCCAAGATGCGAAATCAGTCCATCAGTTTGAACTCCTCCCGGAGCCACCTCAGGACCGCCATCACAATAATCCATGGCCACAATGGCCATTAATTTATCGGAGCTCCCACGCCCATGAAGAAGGCGGAATACGGGACTATAGTATCCTAACAACGGGTTTCTCTGGAGAAAACGGACAAGTCAAGAAGCTCCATGGTATCCGCGTCGAATGGCACTCAGATGATAGCGGGCAACACCTCATGCAGCAGGTCCCGGGTAGTGACTTTGAGATAGACGTCGATCTCGTACTACTGGCAATGGGGTTTGTGCATCCTCAGCACGATGGAATTTTGGAGCAACTTGGAATAGCGCTAGATCAACGAGGGAACGTGAAGACGACAAACGACAAGATGACCACTATCCCAGGGATTTTTGCTGCTGGCGACATGGCACGAGGTCAATCCCTTGTCGTATGGGCCATCGCAGAAGGTAGACAAGCGGCTCACGGGATCGATAAATACCTGATGGGAACGTCTCGACTTCCGAGTGTCAATCTTCAAGGCTGGATTCAATGACATCCAAGGGGCCGTCCTTTTCCTTGAGAAGCTTGACCGTTTCAAACCAGCGATTCTAGAGTATTGCAGATAATCATATATTTGCATTTATAATGCTAAACTTTATATTATGTTCCCATAGTCCATACATAATCGCGTAGAGCCCTTGCTAAACCAACGTTGACTTCCTAAAGCTCCAGAACTTCCGATCTAGGTGCTCTCTACAGGGAAAGACAGTTGATGTTAAACTTACTCGTCATTGGCTCTTCCATCGAGACTGCCGAAGAAATCCACACTTGCTTCAAACTTCGCTGGCCTGATTGCTGGATACAAACCACAAACGAAACTCGAACTGCTTTATCCTTACTGGAACAAGAAACTCCAGATTTGATCATTCTCGACAACTCTATCCCTGAGAATGATGGACTCTTACTTGCCGAACAAATTCTTCAGAGGTCTGGAGCCCCGCTAATCATTCTCGGAGATCAGTCTTCTGAGACACATGTCGCACGCGCCCTCGAATCTGGAGCAGACGATTACATCAAAAAGCCGTTTGGGCATATCGAACTACTCGCGCGTGCAAACGCCGTCCTTCGGCGTAGCAGAAAGGCCACCACACAACAAGGTGTGCGCCTCGTAGAAGGAAACCTTTCGATGGAACTCGGGACATGGGAGATACTTTTCCACTCCAAACGCATAAAGCTTACCCCGATCGAATTCTCAATCCTCTACCATTTAGTTAAGCATTCTGACACCGTTGTACCGCGAGACGAACTCCTCAAAGCCGCTTGGGGGGCAACCAACGCCATAACTCCCAAACACCAACACCTTCGGGTTCACATACAACATCTTCGCCAGAAACTCCGCGATGATCCGACGAACCCGAGGATCATCGTCACACAGTGGCGAACGGGCTATAAATACATTGCGCAATTAAGCGACACAAAACGTCGAGTGAAATCACGGAGCTAACCCCATAGTCCTCCATAACCGCTATGCTATACTAGACGGGTCGTCACAGCCCCCTAGAGGAGCACAGGGTTGCGCAGCTTCCGTCTAGCCCTGGCACAGATGAACCCGACCGTGGGTGATCTCCAGGGAAATGCCAACAAAATTCTTGAGATTGTAGAGCTTGCTAGGTCTAATCATGTCGACCTAGTTGCTTTCCCGGAACTCGCAATTTGTGGCTACCCCCCAGAAGATCTCTTATTGCAGCCATCCTTTCTACGTGAGATCCGCGATGCATTGACCTATGTAATGAGCGCATCAGGAGGAATCTCCTTAGTCGTAGGATTTGTCGACCAGACCGCTGAAGGTATTTATAATGCGGCCGCGCTAGGATCAGACGGTCACTTGATCGACGTATACCACAAGCTACATTTGCCAAACTACGGAGTTTTCGATGAGGTGCGCTATTTCAGCCCCGGTCGAGTATGTCCTGTATATCAAATCAATGGATTTCATGTCGGCATCAACATATGTGAGGATATTTGGTTCGCAGATGGACCAACAAGTCTCCAAGCATCCCACGGAGCCGAGCTGATCGTAAATATTAATGGATCCCCTTTCTTCGCCGGGAAACGACTCTCCCGCGAAGACATGCTATCTACTAGAGCGTTGGATAATTCTGTCTTCGTCGCGTACGTAAATATGGTGGGTGGACAAGACGAGTTAGTGTTCGATGGAGGAAGCATGATCTTCGGCCCAGATGGCCAGCTCGTCAGCAGGGCGACGCAATTCCATGAAGATCTTTTAGTTACTGATCTCGACTTATCGCTATGTCGATCTTTCGATCCGCGTCCCGAAGCAGCAATATTGTCTGACCAATCCGCCACGAACCCAAGAGCACCAAAGAAGATATTCGTCAATGGTCCTTCCTCAGACTCTTCCTTTCCCAAGCTATTGCCACGTATAGAGACTCCACTAGACCCGATAGGCGAGATCTATCAAGCGTTGGTCATCGGGACACGGGATTACGTAAATAAAAACAGGTTTGAACACGTGGTTATCAGCTTATCGGGCGGCATAGACTCCACACTGACTTGCTGTGTAGCGGTTGACGCACTAGGGAAAGAGCGAGTTTCAGGAGTAGCGATGCCATCTCGATTTTCTTCAGATGAGTCTGTAAGTGATTCGCTTCAACTCGCACATAATCTCGGTATCCCGTGTCGCGTCCTCCCCATTGAATCCGCACATCAAGCCTTCGAGAGCATTCTGAAAGAGTTGTTCGACGGAACAGAACCAAACGTCGCGGAACAAAACCTGCAAGCCAGAATTCGTGGCAACCTTCTCATGGCTCTTTCAAATAAGTTCGGCTGGCTCGCCCTAACTACGGGAAACAAGAGCGAGATGGCAATGGGCTATGCAACATTGTACGGTGACATGGCAGGTGGGTTCGCAGTATTGAAAGACGTATCGAAAACTCTAGTGTACGAGTTAAGTTACTGGCGTAACAACTGTACTAGCGCACGGGACATTATCCCCGAAACAATTCTATCCAAGCCACCAAGTGCGGAGCTGAAACCTAATCAGAGAGACGACGATGATCTTCCACCTTATCCTATCCTTGACCAGGCACTCACCGCTTACGTTGAACAAGATAAGTCGTTCGAAGAGATGGTTGCTTCAGGTTTTGATTCGAGCCTCGTGACACGTGTCATCCGCACGGTCGAACGCAATGAGTTCAAAAGAAGGCAGTCCCCAATTGGAGTCAAAATTACACCAAGGGCTTTCGGAAGAGATCGGCGGATGCCGATCGTAAACCGCTACACCAATAGGTAACAACGCTAGTATCTCGGCAACTACTTGCTGCCCAATGATTCGACAGGGACTTAAAAACGCTGTTCAACTATACCCATAAAGCCACGCCGTATTCTGACCAGCGATCTTCGCTTGCTCGTCGGAGGGAACACCCACCAAAATCTCTTCCAACACAGCGCGGGAACGCGGAAAGGTACTTTCAGCGTGAGGATAGTCTGAGCCCCAAAGAAGATTTTCAACCCCCACATGGTGCCGGAGTTGTATGCCGAGTTCATCCTCTTGGAAACTAAGGAAAACATTATTCCGGAAAACATCGCTCGGCAAAGAACCATGCGCGAAACGATGCACTTGGAAAACAGTAGCCCGCTCTGTATAAAGATGATCCATTCGCTCTAGGAAAAACGGAGCCCACGCTAATCCAAACTCTGCTGTTCCGACGCGTAGGTTCGGGAATCTCTCGAAAACGCCGGAAAATATCATACTCGCAATAGCATTTCGAGGATAGGCATCACGTGTCGTTTGTTCAACCAACTGATCCAACAGGGTTCCCGTTGACTCTCCCCTCCACCGACTAGTTCCCACATGCAGCGAGATGGGCATATGAAGATCTTGTGATAAAGCCCACAGATCATCATATGAAGGATGCGCATAGGAAGGGCCGCTAGGACGCATACTAATCACCACGCCAACAAGCCCCAATTCTGCCGCTCGACGGAGCTCGTAAGTAGCTGACAATATGTCGTCAACATTCACGAGAGCGATACCTTTCAATTTATCAGGGTAGTATTGGCAGAATTCCGACAACCAAGTGTTATATCCTCGGAAGATGGCGCTAACTAGATCACTTGCCGGTAATTTGAATGCGTTGAGGCCCACCGAAGGATACAGAACACTGCCAGAGACGCCATCTACTTCTAGATCGGCAACGTGAGCATGCGGATCCCAGCCACCGGCAGGCGCATCACTGTACCGGCCTTCCATAGTGATCTTATCCGGATCTTCATACCTCAGACCGGCTTGCTGATTCGTGCCTACCACACCGAACTTTACATCGCCATCCGCGTACCATTGATCTGTATCTAGTTCATGCACCAGCCGCGGCGCCCTTTCTCGAAACTCAGGATCAATATACCGCTCCCAAAGATCGGCAGGTTCGTAGACGTGTGAATCTGACGAGATAAGACGATAGTTAGACATATTTAAGCTTCTCCCAATACTCTGGCAAGTACAAGCTAATAGGGAATTACGAAGGTGTATCTATAGAGACAATCATTCCTTAGCAATTGAACTGTTGTTTTCCGGTTAGTGCCTCATTATAATTGCACGCATTCGTTTCACGTAACCCGCCCTAAGGAGTATCGGTAAAATGGGAAATGGCCAAGTCGCATTTTTCCAAGGCAAGTTCGTGCCTATAGAAGATGCAAAGGTGCCCATTACCACTCACGCCATCCACTACGGAACAGCAGTGTTCGAGGGAATTAGAGGAAATTGGAACGCTGAGCAGGGCAAGTCATTCATATTCCGGCCGTTCGAACACTACCGGCGTCTTCTCCAAGGTAGTAGCTTCCTCCGTATGTCGCTCCCATACTCGGCCGAGGACCTCGTTTCCCTTAGTATCGAACTTCTTGAACGAAACCACTTTAAGGAAGACGTCTATATCCGTCCGTTAGCATATAAGAGTGCGCCGAAAGTTGCTAACTTGAAACTCCATGAACTTGAAGACGATATCGCAATCATGGCAGTCCCTCTCGGCAACTACTTAGCTAATGACACCTTGAAGTGTATGACTGCATCTTGGCGAAGGATCGAAGAAACGATGATCCCGGCACGCCTGAAGATTAGCGGTGTATATGTGAATAGTATTCTCGCGAAAACGGATGCGGCCTTGTCAGGTTGTGACGAAGCGATATTCCTTGACTCGTCTGGTCACGCGGTAGAAGGTTCTGGTGAAAACTTGTTCATGGTAAAACATGGCCGTCTGATCACCCCTCCAGAGTCAGACAGTATTCTCGAAGGGATCACACGAGACAGCGTGATGGAACTCGCGCGTAACGAGCTCCATCTTGAGATTGAGGAGCGCCCAATCGGACGCGCCGAGCTGTACCTAGCGGATGAAGTATTTCTTACTGGAACAGCAGCTCACGTCACAGGAGTTGCCGAACTTGATCACCACCAAATCGGTAATGGGGAGACGGGCCCCATCACAGCCGCTATGCGGGACCTTTACAAGTCGATCATCCAAGGAAAGGTTTCCAAGTACCTTCACTGGTGTGCTGCCGCCATACCTGAGCGACTTGCGATCAACTAATCCAGTAACGACCGTAAAGCGAGTGCAGGTTCATGGATACGTTTCTCACGTGGATTCTGCTTATCCTTTTCTGCTACATTCTTGGAAGTATCCCTGCAGCACATATCATCGCTCTGCTGTTGACTGGTCGGCGAATCCAGAACATGGGAGACTGTAACCCAGGCAGCGCAAATGTCTGGCGCGAAATCGGACCGAAGGCTGGACTAATAACATTCATGATCGACATCGGAAAAGGAACAGGGGCGGTTCTCGGGACCCAGATGTATATGGAAAGCTTTATCGCTCCATTTGTCGCAGGCTTTGCCGCCATAATCGGCCATAACTGGCCCCCATACCCCCGTCTGCGGGGAGGGCGAGGCGCTGCTACATTATTAGGCGTACTCGTTTCTATTTGGCCATTTGCAGGTTTTCTCCTTGGAATGGCAGGGATTTTGTTATGGATCGTTACACGGAGCGTCCTGCCTTCGTTAGCACTGTTTTATATCGCTTTCCCTGCTGTCTCCTGGATGACTGGAGCCTCGTTGTTGATCGTCACACTCTCCATCCCATTGATGATCGTAGTTGGCGCAACTCACTGGATGACCACGAGAAGCCGATCATGAATACAGATTTCATCCGTTCTCGTCCGCCTCATGATATGGGAGGCGTGCGTGACTTTGGGCCGATAAAGCGTGATAAAAACGAAGACGTATTCCATGAACTCTGGGAGTCAAAAGTGTTTGCTATCAATCTAGTACTCGGGCCACAGCGCATCCATGACCCTCAAGGCCTCCGTTCCTCCATCGAAAACCTCGACAGAGAAACGTATCTGCATGCCAGTTACTACAAACGGTGGCTCCTCGCTATTGAAGGTGCACTCGACAGAACTGGACTGGTGACGCAGCAGGAATTGCAAGCCAAAACAACTTTCTACCGAGATTCTCCGGAGGCCCAAATCCCACGGCGTGAAGATCCGGTTCTTCTGAAGAAACTCACGACCGCTATGACGACGTTACGACCTCCTCCTCATCATAAATCCGAAACCGCTCCACGGTTTCAGGCCGGAGACCTCATCAAGGTGCGCACCCAAACGACGGCGGGGCACTCCCGTTTGCCAGGCTATGTGAGGGGGAAAATTGGGATGGTTCAAAGAGTTCATGGGATCCACAAGTTCCAAGATTTCAGTCCAGACGGAACATCTCTAGGCGGCCCGCAACCCCTCTACAGCGTGCGCTTCGAGGCTTTAGAGTTGTGGGGGCCTTCTGCAGGAACAAACGAATCTGTCTACATTGATCTGTGGGAATCGTACCTTCAGTAATTATTACCCCGTAAAGGAGCAAAGTGAGTACACACGAGGCCAACCACCACTCTTCACATCCCGAGCCCTATGAATCATTGCGGACCAAAGCTCTAGAGTCACTCCTGATTGAGAAGGGTTTGATTTCAAGCGATGCGATCGATGCTGTCATTGAATCGTATCAAGAGCATATTGGACCTTTAAACGGTGCCAAGGTCGTAGCTAGGGCTTGGACCGATCCACCCTATAAAAAACGTCTATTAGCAAATGGAACGGACGCGATCGCCGAGCTCGGTTACATGGGGCTGGAAGGTTCAGAGATCGTGATCGTAGAGAATACCGCAACGACACACAATGCCATCGTCTGCACCCTGTGCTCGTGCTATCCATGGCCGGTCCTCGGCCTCCCTCCTTCCTGGTATAAATCCAACGCATATCGATCCCGAATGGTATTAGAACCTCGAGATGTCCTTCAGGAATTCGGCCTCGATTTGCCCGAAGAAACGGAGATACGGGTATGGGATAGCACGGCAGCAATCCGATATATGGTATTACCTGAGCGCCCCCCAAACAGCGAGCATCTCAACGAAGCGGAATTGATCCCACTCATTACTCGCGATTCTATGATCGGTGTAGCAAAAGCAACAGTGCCCGAACCAAGAAACTCGAATGAATAACCACGAGCAGCACGCCGACCTTTTAGAACTTCTACCAAATCTGCCTCGAATCAACGGCGAGCTTATATTCGACTCCCCTTGGGAGGCACGCCTTTTCGGGATGGCATTAGTTCTGCGCGAGAATCAATCCCCTCAATGGACAGATTTCACTCGTATGTTTCATGCCTACGAATCGAACACGAACAAATCACCGTATTATGAAAGATGGCTCGCAGCATTAGAACACGCGCTCATCCAGGGTGGGCTCATAACCGAAGAAGAGCTTGAGGAGCGGGCAAGAGAATTCTCGGATTGAAGAACCCTGTCCAAGACAAACCCTTGGAGACCTCTACGCCGTATAAGAAACGCGATCGATAGCACAATACGACCCAACCAAAATGTGGAGCAACATGTGCAATCGAGGGTCTCTTCGTTTCACCGCTTCATGTGCTCTACCGCCTGCTGGCCAACCCATACGCCGACAGAGTGTTACCCAAGTCAAACCTGCCGTATCCCCCAATCGATAATCCGAGAGTGCCTTCTGGTAGCCACGCAACGCTTGGACTTCTCTAATGGTCTCCTCATAGGATATTTGTGAAGCCGTCAATTGCTTTTCTAGTACATCCAGCCGAGATTCCAGATACCGGATTCTCTCGTCCAACATGTTACGCCCTTGGCTCATGCCGAATATTATCAATCAAACGAGTAGTCCCAATCCACACTGCCAAGGACACTAATACAGGCCCGTCGACTACAGTAAGTTCTTCGAGTGTGTCTGGGTGTGCCAAACTGATATAGTCAATCTGTGCCAAAGGTTCGGCCATAAGGAGTGCTCGCATTCGATCAAGCACCACATGGGCATCCGTAACGCCTCTCTGGAGTTCTTGACGGGCAAGTTCGAGTGATTGTATAAGAATCGGTGCGGCTAACCGTTCCGTACACGAAAGCAACTGATTCCGACTCGAAAACGCAAGGCCATCTGCCTCACGCACGGTCTCCATTCCGATTACCCGAATCCCGAGGTTGAGATCAGTAACTAATTTTCGGATCAGAAGCAACTGCTGCGCATCCTTTTCCCCAAAATACGCTCGCGTGGGATGAACAACGTTAAATAACTTGGTTACAATCGTGGCGACGCCCTGGAAGTGCCCAGGGCGAAATTCTCCTTCAAGACGTCCGGCTAGCCTACCAGGATCAATCCAAGTATCGAAGCCGGCCGGATACAGTTCTGTGACCGGAGGAGCAAAAACAAGATCAACTTTCTCTTTCCTAAGAAGCCGGAGATCTGCGTCAAAGTCTCTGGGGTATTGTTCATAGCCAGCGGACTCACCAAATTGTGCCGGGTTAACGAAAATGGACACGACCACCGTCCGATTGTCTGCACATGCTCGACGCACCAGTGACGCATGCCCTGAATGAAGAGACCCCATAGTTGGGACAAAGCCCAATGGACGAGGAAGCAAGGCTATGGCTTCCTGAAGTTTCGATATACTTGTGACGTATTCCATCACCTTCTCACTGTGATTAATCAGAGCCCTTCAGATCCTTGATCACGTCTCCATCCATAGTAAAGCTTTGCTCGTCCGTCGGGAAAGCACCACTCTGGACCTCGCTTATGAAGCTGCTAATGGCACCGCGGGTAATTTCAGCTATCTCCACATATCGCTTCGCATGTTTGGGGGTAAAATCGGTGTTCCACCCTAACATGTCATGGAATACTTGCACTTGACCGTCACAATTCGGCCCGGCACCGATCCCGATGATTGGGATCGAGGCACGCTGAGTTATGAGTTCTGCAAGAAGACTAGGAACTACCTCCAAAACTATCGCGAAAGCTCCTGCTTCCTCCAACGCTTGAGCGTCACCTAGAAGCCTTTCAGCCGCACGACTAGAGCGCCCCTGGACGCGATATCCACCTAGTTGGTGTACTGATTGTGGCGTAAGCCCGATATGCCCCATCACAGGAATTCCGTTACGTGTCAGATGCCTGACGGTAGCAGCAATTTCAACTCCGCCCTCAAGCTTCACTGCCTGTGCACCTGCTTCTTGAAGAAATCTTCCTGCGTTTTCAAGTGCTTGGCTTTGGTCTAGATTGTATGTCAGGAATGGAAGATCCCCAACGATCAGCGCTTTTCCCGTCCCTCTCACGACAGCCTTGGTGTGATGAAGCATCATATCCATCGTCACGGGAATGGTAGATTCATAGCCGAGGACAACCTGTCCGAGGCTATCGCCAACAAGAATGATGTTTACCCCGGCTGACTCAACACTTTGTGCGGAAGGATAATCGTAGGCCGTCAGCATAACGATTTTCTCTTGCCTTTGCTTCATCCGCTGGATATCTCGAATGTTTACACGCATTCGCCGCTCCTTTTCTTACAGGTCCCTGTGTACAAGGCCAACCGAGAAGTCATCTCGAGGTTCCGTCAACAAGTTTCATAATCCCCCTGTTGGATTCCTTGGCGCAACGCTGATTCCATTGCTTCCCATCGCTCTACCGGAATCCCCCGCGCTTTACTCCTGGCCATAGGCAAAGCAGCGAGTGCCAGATGACAATAGATTGGGAGCAAAGCCGAACGGACGCCCCTTAGTGCTGTAATGTGTTTTTCTATCGTTCCAAGATCACCCCGCAAAAGCGGACCAGTCAAAGCACCCGAGAGACCTTCGTCTCGAAAGTTTTCTAATGTCTCCCATGCCAACGGGAAGAGTGCCTCTCGTGCTACAGTCGGACCAGCAAATTGCTCCCATAACTCTTCAGACAGATGGAGCAACGTTGCAAGCAGCCCGCAAGCTGTCACAGCGCTCGCATGGTACAATGCGCGAGCAGATCCACTTAAATGAATATGTCTTCCACCTATATTCTCGGCGATTCCTTCCAGTGTCTCACGAAGGGGAGGATCTGCTTCGATCCCGAATGTGATCCCATGCATACTTTCCTCTTTGGAACCTGATGGACGGAATGTCTGCATGGGATGGAACCCACCAATCAAGGCTCCTTGTGAATACGGAACTTCAAGTGCATCGAGAGTCATCACCCCTGAACAATGCACCACAGCCTGACCAGGCTTCCAACGGATAGCCATCGCGACGGACTCAATAGCATCGTCTGGCACCGTAAGGAACACCATAGAGCAGCTATCGGCAACCACCTGCGGCTCCTCGGTCGCTATCATTCCAGGAAACTTGGACGAAAGTTCGGATGCTGGGATACCGGATCGACTGGCAATCATGCTCACCACATATCCAGAACGCGAGAGTGCGTTCACTAAGGCCATCGCCACTGATCCGGCTCCCACAAAGCCGATCTTACTCTTAACAGAGCCTGTACAGTGCTTCTTCACGATCCGCTCCCGAGAATCGCGGCAGTACTCCGCGGCGTGGCACGAATGGAGAGGATAGGGGAGTTGAATCTCGTCACTTCGAGCGGACGCGCTCGTAGATAGAACCAAATTCCCGCCGTCGTGGTCATGATCGATCCCCGCGGCACCTAAGCAGTTGCCTTAATGGGCTTGCCGCCCACAGTATGGGTCGACAGCACTTCCTATCCTACCACCTTGCTTTGACGTGTCAAGCAACGGCCCGTTCCAACGCTTCCTGAAATGAAATATCCATAGGCTACAACGATGACCAGCAACCTTCCGACTACAAGCAAAACACTCGTCCATGGGAAACGCGCCGCCTTTTCGACAAAGGACCCTTGTAATCAGTTGACATCAACAATGTGTTCTCCCGGAGAATCTTCCTCAATCGTGGAGGTGAATTCTGTTGAATTTCCCAGTTGGAGCCGTACGCTCCCTGCAGTGCTCAAACGATACCCTTAGCGATCAAGAATGGGAACCATTCCCCAACATGGTATGCTAGAATGGCTCGCGCAAACTTTCGAAACAGGGGATTACGCGTGGCGGACAACTCTCAATCCCAGCAGGCGATAAGTCGTTTACTCGATAACATCAGCCGCGTCATCGTCGGTAAACCTGCGGCGATTCAACAGTGCGTCATTGCACTGTTGTGTAATGGCCATGCGTTAATCGAAGATGTGCCAGGTGTCGGAAAAACCATGCTGGCCAAAAGCTTGGCGCGGTCTACCGCCTGTCTTTTCAAGCGCATCCAGTTTACTCCAGACCTTTTGCCAAGTGACGTAACTGGAGTCACGGTCTACAACCAGAAAACTGCGGGGTTCGAGTACCACCCAGGACCAGTCGTCTCACAGATTCTCTTGGCGGACGAAATCAACCGGGCAACACCAAAAGCCCAGTCAGCCCTACTTGAAGCAATGGAGGAACATCAAATCACGGTAGACGGTGTTACCCGGCCCCTACCGGAACCGTTCTTAGTGCTGGCCACGCAAAACCCCATCGAGTACGAAGGAACCTTCCCTCTGCCCGAGGGACAACTTGATCGCTTCCTGCTCCGGATTCGTCTCGGATATCCAAGCTTCGACGATGAGGTAGCAATCATGGAGAACCAACGGGTCGTGCACCCAATCGAGTCGCTTGAATCCGTGATTACACCAGAGGGCATCCTAGAAGCGCAAAAACAGGTGAGAGAGATTCAGGTCGACCCACTAGTCCAACGTTACATTGTTGCTCTAGTCGAAGCTACACGACAGCATGACGACGTCGGCCTAGGAGCCTCACCCCGCGGATCGTTATCTTTGTTCCGAAGTAGTCAGGCTTCAGCACTGATCCAAGGGCGAGATTACGTATTGCCAGATGACGTCAAGACTCTGGCAATTCCGGTACTGGCACACAGAATCATAGTCGCTCCGCACGCTCGAATTCGGGGCGTAAGCGGAACTGACGTGATCACAACAGTCCTGGAAGGGGTTGCCGTCCCGGGACTACGTTCCGGTGGCTGGCTCCCCAAATAACAATCCTTCAGAGGAAGGCGATGAACCGTTGGCTTGCCGTTCTCATTTTATCACTGTTCTGCCTTTTCCTAATATTCGCGACAGGCTTTACTATGTACTCCCGACTCCTCTATGCAATCGGTTTAACGATGGGCGCGACCTATCTATGGAGCGCGCGGGGAATCCATAATCTCGAACTTCTCGGTCAAAGACGTTCACTTCGACTGCAAGTCGGAGACACGATAGAAGAACAACTTACCTTACGGAATACCAGCCACTTCACGAAGCCCTGGCTTGAGGTCCGCGATCTGACTACTCTCCCAGGCCTCCAGCCAGGGCGCATTCTGCGAATTGGAGGACAAGAAAGCCAAACATGGGGCCAAAGGCTCACGGCCCGCAAAAGGGGGATATACACACTCGGACCCTTAGAAGTCCGGAGTCCAGACCCATTTGGCTTGTTTATTCATCGACGGCATCTACTGGGTACACACTCTGTAATCGTATACCCAGCAACCCAGGAAATCCCTATCCTCCGTCTTCCATTGGTCGGCCAAACCGGTGAAGGCAGCCATCAGCAACACGCCCAGCTGCCTAGCCCGCACGCCTCCTCTGTCCGCGAGTACACCGCCACAGACGGGTTCAATCGAATCCATTGGCCAACGACCGCACGGTTGGGGAAACTCATGGTCAAACAGTTTGATGAAGGTGCGGGAAACACGCTATGGCTCCTAGTGGACCTCTTTCATGGAGCACAATTCGGTAGTGGTGAAGCCGTGACCGACGAGTACGCTGTAATGGTAGCGGCATCTGTTGCCAAGCGCTACCTCCAGCTTAGCGTTCCTGTGGGACTCGTCGCCTACGGGCATGAAGCAATTTCTGTCAAAGCGGATAAAGGGGTTGCGCAACTCCCCCGACTCCTAGGCGCTTTGGCCAGTGTAAAAGCAGAGGGGGAAATCCCGCTAACAGATGCCCTCTTAAAACAGCAGGCCGATTTCCAAGGGCTCAATACGCTCATGATCATAACCGCATCGACAGATCCGACTTGGGCTTTATCACTGCAACCACTCATCCAGAGAGGCACCCGGATCGTTGCTGTCATTGTTGACCCCAATTCATTCGGTACAGCCGAACCATTGGGGCCTCTCCTAGATGGATTGGCCATGGCAGGAGTCACGAGCTACGTTGTCCGAAACGGTGAGCCACTTGCTGCAGGACTCGCCCATCCCTATGAGGCAGGTGTCGCCGGCACGTCTGTGGGACAACAGATCGGATCTTGGGAATGACTTTAGAACAAGTCGCGCAACCAAAAAGAAACTGGGCTGCCTATAACGTGTTCGCATCAGTAATTCGAACAACGACACCAAAGGAAGGATGGATAGCGGTATTCCTTTTAATTGCCTCGTTGATCGTGGTAGTCCGGGCAATCAACGCCGCCCATTGGGTCGATGCACCATCCCTTACCGGCATAGTTACAGTGGGAGCTTTAGCGGGGATGATGACGGCAAAACTGTCCCGGAACCGGATCGCCGCACACCTGCTCGCAACTGTCGGCGGATTCGCCCTGGTTTACTGGAGCACAGCATCGCTTCTTGATGCTGACACATACTGGGATCAATTCCGCCAACTGAACACAAGGCTAATGCTATGGTGGGAAACAGCACGAGGCCCTGGGATCGGGCTCGATACCGCCCCATTCATTATCGCTCTCGCAACACTCGGCTGGGTGTTGAGCTACATCTCCGCATGGGCCGCCTTCTCGCTTAGAAATATTTGGCTGAGTGTTCTCCCTGGAGGAATCTCACTCACTTCGGCATTAAGCTACCTGCCGGACACGTTCGCTCCGTATCTAGTCTTGTATTTATTCATTGCGATGCTCCTCGTAATACGGTTGAACGTTCTTCAGCGAGAACGTCAATGGGAAAGTCAAGGCGTTGGATTTCAGAACAACCACGGGATTAGCGTCCTAAGGGATTCCCTGGTTTTTCTCGTCCCCGTCTTCTTAATTACAGGGTTTGCTCCCGCCCGGACATCAGCGATAAATGAGTTTCGCGATACTTGGAATAGCATACGTTCGCCAATACAAACGACTGAATCACAGTTCGGACGACTCTTTGCCGGACTGCCATCCCGGCGTCCCACAGACTTCCGCAGTTTCGGTCGCTTACTTCCATTCCAGGGAACCATCTCGCTAACAGATGAACCGCTCTTCCAGGTCAAGTCGGATGCGAAACTCTACTGGCGATCTCGCGTGTATCCCATCTACACCCCGAAAGGGTGGATCGAAGGCGAAACAGAAGAGATAACCATCGGAGAAACGATCAATGGTAGCGACCCCCAGATGACCAAGGGAACCGTCGAACAAGACTATACAGTGACTCTGGTATACGCGCCATCAACCCTCCCGATGTCAACTTTACCAGTGGAGGGTGACGTGCCCTTGACGGTCGGTGTGCCTCCCCAGTTCGATACTTGGTTATATCTTGATCCGACCATTGGACTGGAACCCGATATCCCGGACGGACTCCGTGCAGCTTGGTCATTACCCGAGCGCTCGAAAATTATGGAGTGGATTGATGGCGAATTTCGGGCCCGACCGATGCCGGACCTCGCAGACACATTGCTCAAGATACTTCCCAGGGATTTCTTAATCTCTGAAATCCTCGTCAGAAGGGGCGGAGGTTCTTCAACGGAGGTAGTGGATGTAGAGTCAATGCCGGGATCCGATTACACCGAGGCGTTACGAAGCGCAATCGCCCGAGGATCGCTGCTTGGAATTCATGTAAAACGGAGTCGTCGAGCCCCACCGGATGTTCTTCACGTACTCAATCAAAATCGTTTAGAGCGGGGCGAATCATACAGGATGGTATCGGAAATTTCTGTCGCGACGCCAGAAGATTTGCGCGTGGCCGGGAAGAATTATCCGGGATGGATAACCGATCACTATCTCCAATTACCCAACACGTCTGCCATGATTAGAATCGAAGACCTCGCCACCACGCTCACGTACGACAAGAGAACACCGTATGATAAAGCGGTCGCTATCCAGGCGTTTCTACACGAGTTCGAGTATACCCAAACCATTCCTACGCCACCATTCGATGCTGATGGTGTGGACTATTTCTTATTCACCCTGCGGAGAGGATATAGTGACTACTTTGGATCAGCGATGACGGTTATGCTGCGTTCGATTGGGATACCGGCACGGTTGATTGCAGGATATGCGCCAGGCGAATGGCTAGAGAACCAAGAAGCGTACCTCGTGAAAGATCTCCATAGCCACGCCTGGACCGAAGCGTATTTCCCGGGATATGGATGGGTCGAGTTCGAACCGACACCAGGCTACGGGACTGATGGGCCAGCCGGCCTAGGGCAAGGGAATTTGGGAGAAGGCACGCTTGGCAACAGGATGGGACAAGAAGCTGGAGAGCCACCTCAAGACCCCGCGTTCACTGGAGACGACAGCGAATTGGACGAATCGGAAGTCGTCGGCCTACGTGAGACATTAGCCAATCCACTGACACCCCAGACAATTGCTATCCTCATTGGAATCGTAGCAAGCGGAGGAGTGCTCTGGTACCTGTACCATCTCGTTTTCGTCTGGGCATCACTCCCATTCGGGATGTTTGCCCGGCTTCACTTACTCGCAACGTTAACAGGATCCGGAGCGAGCAATACTCAAACTCCATACGAATTTGTGGATAACTTACGCAACCGATTCCCCAGCATCGAGCAAGACCTGATTCTGATTGGCCGCCATTACGCGCGAGTTCGGTATGGCCAAAAACAACTAGAGGCAGGCGAGCGAGAGCAGTTAACCCGCGCTTGGGCACGCACACGGCGACACATCCTAATTCGAACAATCCTAAGACAACAGGGAACTCGAGCGAATCAGATGACGAACACCGAACAGGTAGTCCAAGGATAGTAGCGAGTATGTATTGGTACGATCTTCTTCAAACCAAGCACGGATGGATCGGGGTCCTCGGTTCAAGCAAAGGTCTTCGCCGCATAACCCTACCAGCCTCAACAACAAAAGCAGCAATCGAACCTTTCGCGAATGAAGCAGAGAATGCAGCCTTCTCACCGAATTCTTGGCACTTCCTCAAGAAGCTATTTGAAGAATTGTTACGGGGTGAGCCAGCTTCAACGAATCCCACCCTGGATTACGAGGGAGTCCCATTCTTCACTAAGGCCGCCTGGGAGTCATGCCGCACAATTCCTCTCGGTGAGACCCGAAGTTACAAATGGCTCGCGACAGCCGCTGGAAACGCTAGCGCCGCACGGGCAGCAGGTCAAGCTATGGCTCGAAATCGCTTTCCTCTGATTATTCCTTGCCACAGAGTGGTAGCAAGTAGCGGGAATCTACATGGGTATGGAGGCGGCTTATCGATGAAAGCCATGCTTCTGTCCGCAGAGAGGACACACCTTTAACCTGTTGGTGTGGGTTGAGGGTATGTCTCCTGCTCCCCTGCGATCGATTCCTGACGCCCCCCGGGCTCACGCAGTTCATTTCGATATGCCCGACAATTCGAGCACCAAATCGACTTTGATGTGCTCAGCATCATATTCTCTTGTTTAACCTCAAAGCGGCCAATCTCAGTACGACACACTTTGCACAATCGAATTACCTCAATAATCTCTCCGGCCATTTGCTGTAAACCCTCCCATCAAAGAGGATAATGTTGAATCCCGCGCCAGTATAGCTCTATGGGAATGCGTTTGTCTGCTCTACAGCAGCACAATTGTCTCCGTAAGCGGGAAGCAAAAACTTGCAGGGAAACGTATACTGGACGTCAAACACACCAACCACTTAGGAGACGGCAATGAGGTTCGGTTTTGGAGTCCCAACGCAAGGGCTACTAGCAACACCACCTGCTCTGAAAACACTCGTCACCCACGGTGAGCACTTAGGATTCAGCCTGCTCAGTGTGAGTGATCACATCGTGATCCCTCGAACAATCAACTCACACTACCCATACAGCACGTCCGGAAATTTTGATCCGAGCAGTGACGGGGCTTGTCTTGAGCAACTCACGTTGCTTTCTTTCCTCGCCGGACAGACATCGACAGTGAGATTGTTGACTTCCGTTATGGTCCTGCCCTATCGAAATCCAGTCTTGGCGGCTAAAATCTTAGCGTCGATTGACATCCTTTCAAACGGACGGCTCATCCTCGGATGCGGAGCGGGATGGATGCGCGAAGAGTTCGAAACGCTAGACTCCCCTCCTTTTGACCACCGCGGGTCGGTGAGTAATGAGTATATCCAAGTATTCCGCGACCTCTGGGCCAACCCGAATCCCACGTTTTCTGGGAAATTCGTTCAGTATTCCAATATCGCTTTCGCACCAAAACCCGCCCAACCCGAAGGCCCACCGATATGGGTCGGAGGAGAAAGCCCCGCTGCCCTTCGACGCGCAGGGCGTCTCGGAGACGCGTGGTATCCAATCGGCAGTAATCCTCAATATCCTCTCTATGAACCTGCGAAGTTACGCAACAGCATTGATGTTGTTCGCAAACATGCGGAACAGGCAGGCCGTGACCCAGACAAGATCAGCTTCGCCTATAGTGCCGGATGGAACGACCTCTCCGCAGAACAGGTTTCTCCGGACGGAAGCCGACTCGTATTAACGGGATCTGCTGACGCAGTGGCCAGCGATATTCATGCGTTTTCACAAATGGGCGTCACAGAGATGACGCTCGGATTTCCAGGGACAACACTCGAGGAACGCATGGAACGAATGTCACATTTCGCGACTGAAGTGATGCCCCTCACCAGTTGAAGAGAAGATGCTTTGCTGGCACACTAGAGAACCACATCTTATCGAAGATGAGAAGGAGAATTCATGGGCAAACTTGCTCGGAACGTAACAATCGTTGGCGCGGGCGTATCGAAGTTTGGCGTATTCCCTAAAAGATCTAGCCGCGATCTTTTCGTAGATGCCTTCCAAGAAACCTTGGCATCTGTGGATCACGGAATCGCTCCAAATCACCTCGAGGCGCTGTTCCTCGGCAATTTCACAAGCGACACATTTGAACAACAGTCCCATCTCGGGCCGTTGATCGCCGACTGGATAGGGGTCCCGTCTATTCCTGCCACACGGATAGAGAACGCGTGCGCCAGCAGCGGGGCAGCGTTTCGGCAAGGGGTAATGGCAATCGCATCCGGCATGCATGACCTCGTCCTCGTGGGCGGCGTCGAGAAAATGACTGATCTTCCTGTGGAGAATGCCACAGATTCACTTGCAATGGCCGCAGACAATACCTTTGAAGTCCAGCAGGCAGCGTTCACTTTTCCGGGCGTATTCGCGATTATCGCCTCGGCGTATATGGATCGCTACGGGATCAGCCCGGAACATCTCATGAGGGTGGCGATCAAGAACCATCACAACGGATCCCTGAACTCAAAGGCACAATTCAATCGGACGATCCAAGATTTGATGGAAGCACGCTCAAAACGACTTACTGAACGTGGGCAGCCAGTACCAGAGTGGGGCGACGAATTAGGTTTTCTCCAAGATCTTGCAGGAAACCCGTTGGTCGCATGGCCTCTGCGACTGTTTGACTGCTCGCCAATCAGTGATGGAGCAAGCTGTCTAATCTTAGCTTCCGAAGATGTTGCCCGCACATTAACAGACACGCCAATCTCTGTGGCCGCATCCGCCCATGCGAGCGCTGCGCCTCTTGCTGACCGCGATGAACTGACCTCTATCCCCTCCACCAAACAGGCTGCACAGATAGCCTATTCAATGGCCGGCATCAACCCTGAAGACGTCAGTCTTTCAGAAGTCCATGACTGCTTCACAATTGCAGAGGTAATTGCCAGCGAAGATCTAGGGTTTTTCCCGGCTGGAGAAGGAGCTTTGGCTGTCGCCGAAGGGCGCACCAACCGAGATGGAGAAAAGCCGATCAACACCTCTGGGGGACTGAAGGCCAAAGGCCATCCGGTGGGCGCGACAGGGGGGGCCCAGCTTACTGAGTTGTGGACCCAGTTGCGTGGTGAGGCCGGGCAAAGACAAGTATCTACGAAGAATCTCGAATATGGCCTTGCCCAGAATTTGGGAGGGTCCGGAAATAGCTGCGTGGTCACAATCTTAAAGCGAGGGATCTCATGACCCAATTGCCTGACGATTTTAGTGTAGGCACATTCCAAAACTTGTTAGATGAAGGCAAATTTCTTGGGGTCTCCTGCAAATCGTGTGAGCAAGTCTTTGTCCCTCCTCGAACTGTCTGCACGAACTGCCAACAGACACAAATGACATGGAAAGAACTGAGCGGGAGGGCCGTACTGGCAGGATTCACTTCGATCTACGTCGCCTCTAGCACTATGATCAAGAGAGGATACGGCCGTGACAACCCCTATCTTACAGGGATTGTCACTTTAGAGGAGGGCCCTCGCATACCGGCCAGGCTAATCGGCCTGGACCCAAAGCAGCCTGAAAAAATTTCTATCGGCACCCGCCTTGAAGTTATGTTTTTCACAGAGCAGGAAGATGAATCAAGCAAGATCGTCCTGGCTTTTAAACCAGCAACTTCTTAACCGTTCAAGTACAAAGGAGTCAGTAAACAGAAGATGCCCATAAACAAGATGGTCAATTCCTTTAAGGATGCCGTAGCTGATGTACCGCATGGTTCAGTCATTATGATGGGCGGATTCGGCGGCCCAGGCGGCATGCCGCAACAGCTGATATTGGCTTTACGCGACCAGGGAGCCAAAGAGCTGACAATTATAAGTAACACCGCGGGCTTGCCGGGATTCGGCTCAGTAGCAGGACAAGAGGTCATCAATCATAGTCTCCTAGTCGAAAACAACCAGGTCAGAAAGATCATCGCCTCATTTCCTGTCTCGCCGTCGGCTTCTCGTCCAAACGCTTTCGAACTCGCCTATCGTGCCGGGGACGTCGAGCTGGAAATGGTCCCACAAGGAACCCTCGCAGAACGGATAAGGGCCGGAGGAGCAGGCATCCCCGCGTTCTACACCCCCACAGGGATTGGGACAGTGGTAGCCGAAGGCAAAGAAAATCGGGTCTTCGACGGACGAGAATATCTTCTCGAACGAAACCTAACTGCGAACTACGCATTTCTGCGCGCAGACCAAGCAGACACTCTGGGGAACGCTGTCTACCGCGGATCTTCTCGTAGCTTCAATGCTCTCATGGCGCCGGCCGCCGGAATCACGATTTTGGAAGTGGATGAAATCGTTCAACCGGGCGACCTTGACCCCGAGGCAATCGTAACGCCCGGTATCTATGTAAATCGTATCGTAAAGAGGTGAACATATGGCGGAGGACCGTTTACCCCGAGAAGTGATAGCGATGCGCGTCGCCCAAGAACTGCCCGACGGGGGTTATGTAAACCTCGGCATAGGAATTCCAACGCTTGTCTCACAGTTCATCCCTGACGATCGAACTGTCGTATACCATAGCGAGAATGGCGTCTTGAATTATGGTCCAATGGCCACAGAGGAAGAACAGGATGTCGACTTGATAAATGCTGGGGGGCAATTCCTCGCTCCTGTACAAGGTATGGCCTTTTTCCATTCTGCGGAAGCCTTCGCCATGATTCGGGGAGGACACATCGACGTGACCGTACTCGGGGCACTTCAGGTCTCTGAAACTGGTGATTTAGCAAACTGGATGGTTCCTAGTCGCGGGATAGGTAACATCGGGGGAGCGATGGATCTGGCTGCCGGCGCCCGTCGAGTCATAATCGCTATGGAGCACACGACGCCAAAAGGGGATTTCAAAATCGTTCAGAATTGTACCTTCCCTTTGACAGCCAAGCACTGTGTCAGCCTGATTTGTACTGATGTGGCCGTCATTAGTGTGACCTCAGAGGGTTTAGTCCTCGACGAAGTCGCCCCCGGATGGGCGCCCGACGAAGTACAGGCGATAACCGGTGCCACACTGAAAGTTTCACGTAATCTCAAAGAGATCGCCTTATAAGTCACACTATAATAGCTAGGTTAGCTATCTCTCAATAATGTGTGCGAGGCGTGAGGAAAAATTGCCATACATGTTCCGGCTCGACCTAATCCAAATGCGGCCCCTCCCACTGGCCCTCTCGGAATGATAGCGCTGCCGATCGGATAAACCATCCGAGTCCGAGAACCCAAATTCCGACGAACAAGCTGTCAAAAACAAGAAGATACACTCCAGTCAGCATGAGCCCGATCCCCGCCAGATTACCACTTCGTGATGCCAAATTATCTGCTCGAGAAACACTGCCAGTCGTCCTCCAAATAATCGCGCGCAAAATACGTCCCCCGTCCATCGGAAACGCCGGGAATAGGTTGAATACCCCAAGAACAATGTTCATGACCACAAGGTATCCCAGAATCGCATTGACATACGGGACATCGACAATCACAAATCCTACGAGTGCGATTCCCGCAATTCCAAAACTCGCGGCCGGACCAGCAACGGCGACCCAAAACTCACGGCCGGGACTAACAAATTCCTCATTAAGGTCTGAAATCCCTCCAAGCAAGAACAAAGTGATCCCTCGAACCTCACGGCCTCCTCTCCTTGCCACAACGCAATGACTCATCTCATGGACTAGGACGGAGGAAAACAAGAGAATAGTAGCAACTAGAGCGATCGACCAATAGAGTAACTGTGACCAGCCGCCATAGAAACTTGGTAAGAACCCAGTCGCGACAGACCACGTAATGACTACCATGATAATGCCCCACGAAAAATGTACTCGGACAGGGATCCCGAAGCACCGTCCGAGCTGGAAACTCGTGGTCACTCGATCAACTCTGATTGTCCTGAGAGGCAGCGGGCCGAGAAACGATCGCAGGGACTTCCATCTCATTAACGAGATTGATGAACTCCTGCACATCCGTTTCTAAGATCTCATTCAGGGTATCCAGATATGGCGTAACCCTCGCAGAGACATCTTCATAGACTTCGACCATCTGGCGAGCCGGAGCAAAGTCTGCACTAGCAACAACGGTCATGAGTTCTGCCAATTTACGATTGAGTTTTACGGGTAAATGGAGTCGCTCCCGAGCCCCTCGATAGTCAACCTGTATTAGTGGATGTTCAATCCGCTCTAATTTATCGGCGATCGTTTCCGCAGAACCGGAAATCGCATCTGCGGCAGTACTTCCCCTTGACCGTCTAACCCATTCCTCGGTCTGGTCTCTCACGTTACGGAGCGTATTGATCGCCCGATTCGTCTCAGAAAGGCGATCGCGGATTTGTATAAGCAGATCGAATTGCGCCTGCAAATCCGCCTGCGTAGCGTCGACCCGTGGATCTTTCTCGATGTCGAATTGGATCGCCTCGGAAGACTTTCCATCGACTGTCAAAACCACGTAGTAGGATCCCGGGACCGCAACCGGTCCACTACCGGCACCTTCTAGCGATTTGTCACCCGGAACTTTGACCGCATCCGGATACCGCATATTCCACTGGAATCGATTTACCCCTGCTCTCGCTGGTATGAGGGGCTCTGTTGGCTCGCTATCAGCCCCCTCTGGCCTTGTACTGGAAAACACCTTAATGACATTCTCGTCAGCATCAAGGTATGTAAGCGTCACTTCTTGCTGTGGTGCCCCCTGGAGATAGTAGGTTGTTATTACTCCATCGGGCGGGTTCTCCCCGGCATCCAAAAACTTTCGCACAATTTCCCCGTCGGGGCCTCTCTTCTCAGTGTACGTAACCATGCCTCCCAATGATAACTGGTAATTTTTCCCACTGGCTGGCTTCCTGCTGCCGAGCGGACTGCCAAAGCGGTAGGCTCGCCGAGGCTTAAACAGTTGGAACGACATATCAGATAGGTCACTTGTAAGCTGCCGGACGTGGGTTAGATCATCGAGAATCCAAAATGATCTCCCATGCGTTGCCGCAAGCAAATCATCATCCTTGACCACCAAATCATAGACGGGAACAACAGGAAGGTTGGCCTGGAATGTCTGCCAAGTCTCCCCATGATCAAACGATATGTAGAGACCTGTTTCCGTACCAAGGTATAAGAGCCCTGCTCGGACTGGGTCTTCTCGGATAACGCGCGTAACATCGTCACCACGAATCCCTGAACAAATTTCCGTCCAGCTTTTGCCAAAATCTGTGGTTCTATAGAGCATCGGGCGGAAATCATCCAGTCGATATCGATGGGCCGCCAGGTACGCCGTCCCGGGATAATGTGGAGATGGTTCGATAGTGCTAACGGTTGCCCATTCAGGAAGCGTTTCCGGTGTCACATCATTCCATGTTTTCGCTCCATCCTGTGAGATGTGAACTAATCCGTCATCTGATCCCGCCCAGAAGATATCGCGGTCATGCGGCGACTCAGCAAATGCAAAGATCGTGCAATATGTTTCTGCATTAGTTGTATCTTGGGTTATCGGCCCACCAGACGGACCAAGTTTGGTATCGTCATTTCGGGTTAAGTCGGGACTGATTACTTCCCAACTGCTCCCCTGATCAAAGGAACGGAAAACTTTGTTCCCAGTGATATAGAGGATTTTGGAATCATAGATTGAGAATGTTATCGGATATGTCCATTGGAACCGGTATTTCTGATCCCTGGGTGCCCAACCCCACGCCAATTCCGGCCACGCGGTCACAATGCGAACTTGCCCAGTACGATGATCGTACCGGAGAAGATTCCCCCCTCCACCCGGAGAGCTCCCGACAGCCCCAGCAAATACAATGTTCGAATCCTCAGGGTGAATTGCGATATGCCCACTCTCGGCACTCCCAACCGTATAACAATCGCCCCAAGCGATAGCCCCCTTATGGGTGCGGGAAGGGACGCTGATCGCTGAGTTGTCCTGTTGCGTACCATAGATTCGATAGGGAATCTGATTATCCGCCCGTACGTGATAGAACTGAGCAGTGGGCTGATTATAAATGGTAGACCAACTATCGCCACCATTAAAACTCACGCAAGCCCCACCATCGTTACCTTCGATTATGCGACGATGGTCTTGAGGGTCGATCCAAAGATCATGATTATCGCCATGCGGGGTCGTTACCTGGGAGAACGTCCGACCTCCATCAACTGAGCGCCAGACCTGGTAGTTAAGAATCCATACTGTGTCCTCGTCCATCGGATCGGCGAATACATGCTGATAGTACCAAGGCCGTCCCTGCAAATCACTTGCGTCACTGACTAGTTCCCACGAGGAACCACCGTCATCCGAGCGAAATAGACCCGGCGGATCTGCTTCAACTGTCGCCCATACCCGTCCGGATTTTGCCGGGGAGACAGCCACCCCAACACGCCCAAAGATTCCCGCAGGCAACCCCTGATTATGTGTGATGTCAGTCCAGTTATCGCCGCCGTCCACTGACTTGTATAGCCTGCTATCATCACCACCACTCGTCAGCCCCCACGGCGCCCGGATCACATCCCAGAGGGCAGCATAGAGAATCCGTGGGTTATTCGGATCCATAGACAGATCGCATGCGCCAGCTTTCTCGCTCTGGAAAAGGACTTGTTCCCATGAATCGCCACCGTCTGTAGAACGGAATATACCCCGTTCTTTGTTCGTCCCAAACGCGTGCCCCAATGCGGCAACATAGACGATCTTGGGATCGGCAGGGTGGATTCGGATCCGAGAAATATGCTTAGTCTCCGTCAGACCGACATGGGACCAAGTTTCTCCTCCGTCCGTGGATCGATATACTCCATCTCCGTGAGATACATTCCCCCGAATACAGGCTTCACCTGTACCGGCATAAATGACATTCGGGTCGGACTCAGATATTGCAAGAGCGCCTACGGCCGCTGTGTTGAAAAAACCATCTGATATATTCTCCCAATAGGTTCCCCCATCATTTGTCTTCCACACCCCTCCAGCGCACGCCCCAAAGTAAAAAGTCATAGGATCCCTAGGATGTCCGGCAACGGCGACAACACGGCCACCGCGAGGTGGACCGACAGGACGCCATCGCACAGCATTGAATAAGTTCGGGTTTAATTGAGTAGACGGGGTCGCAGTCATCATTTCCTCCGATATAACAAACGCAGAAAGCCTGATTGGTGAAGGACTTCCACGGGGTCTCTAGGGACGATACAGTCCTCTTCAACTACTGTCAACCACAGGCACACAAGCCATTATGATCAACGCAAAGAATTGGCTTCTAATAACTTGACACACCCGTAGACGATCCTAGTGGTTGGCGTCTTGATACCTAATGTTTCCCCTAACTCTATGACAGCTCCCACCAATGCTCCCAATTCCATCGGTCGTCCTAACTCAAGATCTTGGAGCATCGAAGTTTTATGAGCACCAACTTTGGCTGCCCCATTCAATCGTTGTTCAATGGTAACAGGAACAGGAACACCGAGAGCTCTCGCGATGGTATCTGCTTCGGCCATCACTTCTCGAGCGACGAAATTGATCTCTGGATCTGTAGCAAGTTGTTCCAGCGTGGCGCGGGTCAACGCGCTTAGAGGATTGAACGCAACGCTACCCAATAATTTCACCCAAATATCTTGCCTAATTCTCGGTCGTATCGGGCACCTGAGCCCGGAGCGGATGAACGCTTCTGCGATCTGCTTGCACCGATCAGTTGTAGTGCCATCCAATTCGCCAATGGAGAATCGATCTCCCTCGACATGCTGTATCACTCCAGGTTCAACCACAACGGCGGACGGATAAACAACGCATCCAATAACCCGATCCACGCAGATATTCCTATTGATAACGCCGTCCGGATCAAGCGTAGCCAAATTAGTTCCCTCCAAGGCTCCTCCATGCTTGTAGAAATACCACCACGGAACGCCGTTTTGTGCAGCTAAGACGGATGTCTCAGAAGATAGTAATGGTCCCAATTTTCCCGCGATCGCCGGAAGACCATGTGCCTTGACTCCTAAAACCACTACATCCACCGGACCCACTTCGTCAGGATCATCTGTCGCGCGAACGGGAACACTGGTATCTTCTTTATTGGTGATAATTCGAACTCCATTAGCCCGCATTGCCTGGAGATGCGGCCCTCGGGCGATGAGGGTGACATCTTCACCAGAACGCGCTAATAGTGCTCCAAGATAAGCCCCTATCGCACCAGCTCCATAAATCGCGAATTTCATTCCTCGATCACTCCTACGACTAGTAACTTACAGAATGGTAACCACCTATTGGCAGTAACTAGAACGGTACGATTCTTAATTGATTTCTATCACTTTTCATTAAGCTTCAAATACGGTCCGGCCACCAATCACAGTTCTCACAATCGGGATGTCTTTGATCCCATGGGGATCTATAGCAGTGGGATCACTTCCAAGAACAACTAAATCCGCCAACTTCCCAGCTTCAATCGAACCCTTGATGTTTTCCTCAAAAGACGCGTAGGCACCATGTAGAGTGTAAATACGCAACGCTTCTTCAACGCTAATCCGCTGGTTCGCTCCCCAGACCTTCCCCGAGCTATCCATGCGAGTCACGCAACTCTGGATCCCTAAAAGTGGCTCAAACGGACCTGGTGGATAATCTGTAGCACCTGTTGCAATAACTCCTGCATCCAGGAATGAGCGCTGAGCAAACATTTCGCTCACGCGATCTTCTCCATAAAATCGAAGTTTCTCGCCATGATAATACACGTACGTACAGAACGGTGTAGCCACGCTACCTAGCCGCGCAATCCGTTTGATTAAGTCTCGATCAACAACCGTACAATGTTCAATCCGGTGTCGAGGATCATTCCGCGGGAATTCTGATTGAGCTTTTTCATACGCGTTCAATACCATATCGATGGTTGCATCACCGTTAGCATGAACACATACCTGAAATCCAGCTCGATGCACTTTCAAGACCCATTCCTCGATCTCTTGTGGGCTCATGGCCAAGATTCCACAGTCACAACTGTCGGTGTAGGGCTTTCTGAGATACGCTGTACGCGCGGCGATAGCGCCATCAGCAACCATCTTTATCCCACCTATTTTCAAAAACTCATCACCAAATCCACTCCGCAATCCAGCATCTCGCAATGCACCAAAATGATCACGATGCATAAGTGCATAAACCCGTAATTTCAAACTGCCATTTCCCCAGGCTGTCTGATAGGTGGCGAACTGGTCATTAGAAACCATGGCGTCATGTACGCTGGTCAGCCCAGCTTTCGTCAACATCGAATCGATTAATCGTAAGCCTTCTTGTCTAACCTCGGGCGTAACCAAAGGCAAATGTTTTCGAATCGGCTCAACAGCTCGCTCGTAGATTACGCCATTCAGGCCCCCATCAGTCGGGTCTCGACCTAACAATCCGCCCGATGGATCCGGGGTACGCTCACTAAACCCAACAATTTCGAGAGCTCGAGAGTTCACGTAATACACATGGCCTGCACGATGAGAGACTATAACTGGTTGCGACAGACTCACGGCATCAAGGTCTGCCCGTGTCAATGATCGTTGCTCTTCTGTTTTCGTATCGTCAAACATGAAGCCTTGAATCCATTGGTCAGAAGCTTCTTGACGCGCTCTGGCCTGTAGCCGACTCACGATGGCGCTGATGGTATCCGCAGAGCAATCTACGGACGTGATATGCCGAATTCCACTACTAAGCACATGGATATGGGCATCAATAAAGCCGGGAACAACGGTCAAACCTTCCAAATCGAAAACTTTAGTGTCAGGACCTTCAAGGCTATCCAGATCAGATTCTTTGCCAACCGCCACAAACCTGCTCCCACGGATCGCAAGCGCTTCAGCCCGTGGCTGACGAGGGTCAACGGTAAAAATATTCGCGTTCCGTATGATTGTCTCAGCTTTAATCACTCGGCCTCTCGAGCACGACGTCTGGACCACTCCTTAACCATTACAGTGTATCCCTTATTGTTCACCTAGAATTGAAGCCGCAACGATTCTCCTCTGGATTTTCCCTGTAGCAGTTTTCGGTAACTGATCAACGATATAGATTTTCCGCGGGCACTTGAAATCGGCGAGATGTTCCCGACAATGGGCGACAAGTTGCTTTTCGTCTACCTCTTGATGGAGGACAACAGCCACCCCTGGCTCCTCACCGTGAGTACCATGAGGCACGGCAAAGGCTACCGCCTCAGCGACTGCCGGATGCGTCATAAGGACCTCGTCAATCTCTCTTGGGGATATTTTTTCTCCACTACGATTAATTAATTCCTTAATCCGTCCAGTTAGGGTAAGGTAATTATTCTCATCCAGTTGGCCTTCATCGCCTGTACGGAACCAACCGTTCGTGAAAGATGTCTCATTCGCTTCAGCATTCCCTTCATACGCCGCAATGACATTATCGCCCCGTATCACCACTTCTCCTCGAGAGCCCTGGTCACGAAAGGCTCCTTGATCGTCCATGACGCCTATCTCAACACCAGTGCCCGCTCCCACAGTTCCAGGAATTCTCGTACCAGGAGGCAATGGGTTGGAAGACATTTGATGCGATGCCTCCGTCATCCCATAAGCTTCTAGGACGGGAATGCCAAAGGTTTCCTCTATCCCCAACATCGTTGCCGGCGACAATGGGGAACTACATGACCGTATAAACCGCAACTGATGTGATGAAGATAACGGATCTCCTTGTGTGCGTTGCGCTCGAGCTAGAAGCGTTTGATGCATTGACGGCACTCCTGAAAACCAGGTTACGGAGTTCTCGCTGATCATCTGCCAAAACCCAAGAGCATTGAAGCGAGGAGGCAAGACAATGGTCCCGCCCGAAGCCAGGGTTGAGAGAGTTGATGCCAACAACCCATGCACATGGAATAGCGGCATAACACACAGCGAGACATCTTCATCGTTCAGGTTATAGGTCTCAACAATATTTTTGATTGAAGTAAGCAGGTTGTGGTGGGTCAATGGCACCCGTTTGGGACGGCTAGTAGTCCCACTCGTGTGCAAAACCATCGCGACACTGTCAGAAGTTACCTTGCCACCATTAGAACTCTCCCCTAGAGAATTGGCTACTAGAGAAACTTCTCCTTCCCGATCGATGTCAATCCCAATGCGGAGGATTGCAGAATCTGCAGCACGTTCAGCGGCTTCACTCCCTTGTGTCGGGATAATGATTGCTCGGGCATCTGTGTCTTCCAGATAGAACCTTATCTCTTCTTCTTTGTAGCCTGGGTTTAATGGGGCAGCAGTTGCGACATTTGAGACAGCGAGAAAAGCGATCAACCCTTCAACACTGTTTGGGAGTACCATGGCGACTCGATGATCACTGGATATCCCAAATCGACGGAGTTGCTGCACCAATCGATCTACTTGTCGTCGGAGATGATCATAGGTGATCGATGGTCCATCAGGGACCTTCAAAGCGATTTGATCTGTATCTCCGGAGCTTAGGATCTCCGCCAGCACGCTAGGTCGATTCTCCACAACACAACTCCTTATGTCACTTTTTGCAATGCAGCATCAACAGCTAAATCAGGAACATCAGACCGAACAAGTGCTGATCCCACCTTCTCGAGCAGCACCCAGTGGATATTTCCACTAACTGATTTTTTATCTACGGCCATTGCTTGACGCACTTGATCGACGTCTACACCCTGATAGCGAGTAGGAAGACTATATGCTTCAAGCAAGGACCTTTGGCGCTCAACAATCTCTTCGCCCACTAGCCCCACCTCTTGTGCAATGTATGCAGCCGCACACATCCCAATCGAAACGGCCTCCCCATGAAGCAACTGATCGTAACCGGTTGCCGTCTCCAAGGCGTGTCCCACCGTATGCCCATAATTCAGAAGTGTCCTGATCCCCAAAGTCTCTCGCTCATCTTTCGAAACAACTTCGGCCTTGATCGCCATGCTCCGCCGGATCACCTCGGTCGCAATCGGCGATTCCAATCCTTGTACTTCATTCTGGTTCTTCTCAAATATCTCAAGCAAGGGCTCGTCCATAATTAACCCGTGCTTAATTGCCTCTGCCCAGCCGGCTGCCCTCTGACGGGCTGAAAGTGTAACTAGTGTTTGAGGATCAGCATAGATGAATCGAGGTTGATTGAATGCGCCCACGAGGTTTTTCCCTTGCGTCAAGTCGATCGCTGTTTTCCCGCCAATGGAAGCATCCACCATAGCCGCCAAAGATGTCGGGACCTGTACAAACGGCATACCACGATTAAACGTAGCTGCGACAAAACCCGCTAGGTCCCCAACGACACCTCCCCCCAATGCAACCACAAAATGCCCACGCTCAGCCCGAAGACCTGCAAGCCATCCATAGACCATCCCGGCTGTTTCCAAAGTCTTTGAAGATTCGCCCGGAGAAATGGTAAGTATGTGGGTTGGGATTCCAGCTTCTTCTAGGCTTCGTTGGACCAGACGGCCATAATGAGAAAACACAGTGCGATCTGAAACCAAATATGCGGTGCTCGAGAGCCCCGCTTTCTGACATTGTTCACCAAAACCCGCAAGGATCCCAGAACCTACATAAATAGGTGAAGCTCCGTTACGAGAATGGACGACGGCTGCGACTTTATCCCCATCTCCTTGATGTCCTTGATTCCTATGTCGAAGCAAGTCCCACGCCCGGATCACCTCTCTAGCAACTTCCATAACATCCAAGCAATCTGTTTGCACAGTCCAATGTGCAGATTCATAAGATTCTCTTCGGGCTAGATATAGCTGTTCGATGAGACCTAGAGGATCGCCACCTCTTAACAGTGGTCGAACTTCGACTTCACCGCTCAAGCGGTGGGCTATCGTGTCAGATCGTGAATTTAAAGCCACAACGAACCCAGATTGAAGTACAAGGCATTTGTTTCCGGGATCTACCACCGCTCCACCGCCAACCGCTATTACAGTGTCTGATTTATCGGAAGCCTCTTTCAAGACATCGGACTCTAGACGACGAAATGCAGTCTCTCCACTTTCATTAAAAATCATCTCTATAGAACGCCCGGCACGACCCACAATCTCTGCGTCCGTGTCGACGAAGTTCCAACCCAGAAGAGTCGCGATCTCGCGTCCTACTGAGGTCTTCCCAGTCCCAGGCATTCCGATCAGAACGATATTGTTTGCCATCAAACGGCCTTACCCATGTCTCGGCGCGGGGATTACTCTTTCGCCGATTTGACGCTGTTGTTTTTGTAGTATCTGCTCAGCTATTTCATTAATCATGTAGCGTAGTATGCGACGCAGGTGAGAACCTTCCCGATAATCAGCTTCAGCTAATTCATCGACGCGATGTGCTTTCCGCAGTTGCATCCCCAATTCAAATGAACTTGGTTTTGTTGGATCATAAACCGCTACGGTACGCCCACCATTATCACTCATCACCGCGAAACATGGCACGTCAGTAGGTCCGTCACCAATATAGACAAGATTCTCGAAAGGGATCCTCCGCTCTTCCTGCGGGACCTGATCGTTCACATCCTTCGCAAGATCCAGATATCCCTTGTTAATGCGAAACAAATACTGAGTCTTTTGGGTATGTCCCACAACTCTCTTGGGAAACGACAAATCCCCCCCGTCTTCCTCATCGAACTCGGAACCGAAAACTTCTTTGACAAACGGACGGATCGCGCTTCCTTGCAAGACTTCTCTCAGGCCTGAAGTGATCACGTAGTGCTCAATTGAAATATCCAAATGATGATACCGTTCATCATCGACATCGCGTTCAATCTGCCGGAATACCTCAGGGACACCGGGATAATAGGTTAGCCGGTCACCCATACCACGAAGACCTCTATTGCCGAGCACTCTAAATGCTTCATGTTCAAGGAGTAGCCGCATCCAAGCTAACTCATTCTCATACGATCGAGTGTTCACGAGCGCACCAACTTTGTCCCAAAATGCCCTAGGCTTGAGATCTAAATAAGGGAAAATTGTCTCTTCCTGCATCGCACGGGGGGACAAGGTGTTATCGAAATCGTATATGATCCCTATAACGTTTTGCGGCTGAGGCATGCGAGTTGTCTAGCCCTCTCTGCCAAATGCTGCTATTTCACTCTGCAGATCACGCGCTCCCTTGGCAAGCCATGGCAACCAAAACGACACGAAGAACCTGGCACCTTTTCTGGCGTAGCTCTGGGCAGTCTCCGCAGTGACAACAGCACCGGCAACTTTTCCCGCAGCTGTTATTTGAGCGATCGCTTTATCAATCACGGCTTGCACTTCGGGATGATCCGATCTACCAGGATAGCCCATTGATTGCGCTAAGTCTCCGGGGCCAGGGAAGAATACATCTATGCCTTCCACTTTTAGAATCTCATCAAGATTATGAATCGCGCTTTGTTCCTCGAGTAGGGCAACCAAGAGCGTTTCTTCATTCGCCTTCCCGATATAGTCAGTAATGCCATAAGACAATCTCCCTCCGCCGCTGCCCCGCGCTCCAACGGGAAAATATTTTGCACTGCGGACAATTGCCCGAGCTTCATCAGCAGTATTCACATGTGGGACAACGATTGCCTGTGCTCCTACGTCTAAAGTCCGTGAAATCAACCAAGAAACATTATCTGTGACCCTCACTACGGACGTCATCCCCCACACGTCACAAGCTCGAGACATATTTGCTATATCATCCCAGCCGGGGACCCCATGCTCTGTATCTATAAATGCTCCGTCGAATCCAAATTGTCCGAGAAACTCAATAATATCTGGGGTGTTCAATCCACCAGCTACCGTAGCAATTTGGCCTTCGGCCAGCTTGGCTTTAATTCGATTCTTCAATTCTTTGGGCATGTTTGCCTCCCCAACTCAATCTTTCGAATCCGCGGCCAATCCTCAGCTAGGTAACAACCTTGCGTGACTCCAAGGTATCACGAACGGTGATCTGTCATCGATCGAGGACCCACCGTACTAACATAAGATCTCCAATTTCTCACAGTTTCGTCGATGTGATCTCCCCCGAACTTTTCAAGAACGGCTTCGGCCAACACGATAGCAGCCATCGCCTCTCCGATAACCGCACATGTAGGGACAAATGTAATGTCGCTTCTTTCGTAATGCGCTTTATCAATACGAGCACCAGTCACTAAGTCTACCGTCTCTAATCCATTGATCAACGTGGCGATCGGCTTGACGACGGCTCGGATTACCAGTGGCTCACCCGTAGTCATCCCCCCTTCGAGCCCCCCCGAATTGTTTGTTCGACGAGGCCACGGGCGGCTTATAGATCCATCTGTATTGTGCCCCCAAGAATCGAGTGGGGCGATAACATCGTGCACCTGTGACCCCCACAGACTGGATTGACGGAAGCCAGCCCCGAATTCTACCCCTTTCACGGCGTTGATACTCATCATGGCAGCAGCAAGCCTCGTACTAAGTTTACGATCCCACTGGATATGACTGCCTAATCCAATCGGCAGACCCTCAGCTACCACCTCAATGGTTCCTCCAAGACTATCCCCAGATTCACGGGCGGCATCAATAGTTTCGATCATCCGTGAAGCAGCCTTCGGGTCACTACAGCGAACCGCTGCCATTTTCGAGCCATTAGGTCGATCCACATGGTAGGGGGCTTCTTCGAGGAGATTCCAATCGAATGTCGTCCCTTCTTCCGCCTCTACTCCACCTAGAGCGACAACGCGTCCATGTATCGAGACGCCAAGATCTTCTAGGAATCTCCTTGCCGCAGACCCGGCTGCAACACGTGCCGCACTTTCCCGGGCGCTGGAACGTTCCAAAATGTTCCTTGCATCAGCTTGCATATATTTTGCCGCGCCCACTGTATCTGCATGCCCCGGTCGGAGTTTAGTAATGGTTTCGAAGCTCGCCTCAGTAGGGCGCACGTTCATCACATCCTGCCAAGGAACTCCATGAGGATCTTTCCCAGCTACCCAGTCTTTATTCGCAATCCACATGCTGATCGGACTACCTATGGTAAGCCCGTGACGAACACCCGAAAGAATCTCTGCATGATCAGTCTCAATCAGCATTCGCCCGCCTCTACCATAGCCAACCTGTCGTCGTGCCATATCACGATCAATATATTCTTCGCTCAATTCAACACCACTGGGAATCCCTTCTACGATTACAGATAGCCCTTTACCGTGGGATTCACCAGCTGTCAGGAAACGAAACATAGTTGCTCCTAATCACAAAATTCCACCATGCATGATAAGGATGCATGGAAACACCGCACTATTATAATACTGCCCATCGACGTCGCAATGATCTTCATTGTTTGCAGCCTCTATTCCAACGCTCGATACGCTGCAGAGCGCATGATCTCAATTTTGGGATGCGTCCCTGTCCACATAAAGAACCCCGCAGCACCTTGATAAATCAACATAGACAGCCCTCCCATAACTCGGGCCCCTGCATTTCTGGCGCCACGCAATAGAGGGGTTTCCTGCGGGTTATAGACTAAATCATAAATTAGTGCCGTAGAGGGTACCAAATCTTCGGGCAGTAATGAGCCGTCGGGATCCGGACCGTGTGCCATACCGACTGCAGTACAGTTAACCACAATGTTAGGCGCATGGCTCCCTTTAAGATAGTGCCTTAGCGTCGCATAACTTAAGTCCACGCCATCGACCTCTGAGTGGAACTGTGCTCTGAGATTATAGGCCAACGATTCAGAACGCTCTCTTGATCGATTAGCGATGATTACCCGGGCGGCGCCTTCTTTAACCAAGGTAGTCGCGACAGCCCTTGCAGCCCCCCCAGCTCCAAGAATTATCGGGAAAGAACCGCGGATTTGAAACATTGCTTCTTCCGTCAGAGACCGGCGAAATCCTTCTGCATCAGTGTTGAAGCCCACGAGTCGGTCGTTCTTTGCCAGCACAGTATTAACCGCCCCGATCTGCTGAGCCGATTCGTCAATGTCGTCTAACAAGGGAATGATCGACTCTTTGTAGGGGATCGTCACATTGAAGCCCAAGACATCTTGGCTGCGAACCCAATCCAGACACTCTGATAACTTGTTCGGGGGTATCTCCCAAAGGGAATACTTCGCGTCTATCCCCTCATAATCGAATGCTGCCTGCTGGAAAACAGGTGAGATGGAGTGGGCGAGCGGGTACCCTATGATGCCTAATTGACGAATCATCGGGACTCCCGCGAAGAATCCATATAATCCTGAAGCAAGACAGCAGCAGATGCAGCGTCTAGACGGCCTCGGTCAAGAGAAGGTTTAACGCCTGAACCGATGAGAAGACGCTCAGCCTCTGCAGTCGTGAATTGTTCTCCCCACGACTCAACAGGTATTGAAGTAGACTGTTTGAGTGCGTTAAGGAACATTGTGATCTCTAACCCTTGATGATGTAGCTTACCATCAAGTGAAGTCGGTATGCCTACGACAATCAACTTGACGTCACGCTCTGACGCCAACTCCTCAACAGCTAACAAATCACTTTCCTCTGTAGACCGGGGAAGCGCCTTAAACGGGAAAGCGAGGGTCCGGCTCAGGTCGCTGAACGCGACTCCAATCCTGCTTGCGCCAACATCCAGGCCCATTAGACGACCTTCCTGACCGGTACGTATAGCGTCCTGTCTTTCTTCCAATTAAGCCCTGTCCTTTAGAAACTCCAAAACATCAAGAACCTCACAAATGGAATACGCTTACGCCTGACCGGCCACCAACGAAGGCACCTCTGCCAAAGCTTCTCCCAGTTTTTCAGCTTGTTTCCCGCCCGCCTGCGCTAAGCTGGGACTTCCTCCTCCGCCACCACCAATCAATTTCGCTATATTTCTTATCAAGGTCACAGCACTGAAGCCTTTCTCAACAAGATCTGCCGTAACCATCACGATAAGAACAGGGCGTCCATTGATGATTGACCCCAACGCCACAACACCAGACCCAAGTTTCGCTTTTAAATAATCGCCGATTTCGCGCATAGTATCGACAGATTTCGATTTCACTTTCGCACTAAGAACGTTCACGCCATCAATAACGACCGTTTGCCCCAACAAACCATCCGCCTCTAAGAGTGCCAAACTGGATTCTAGGCTGGCTGACCGACTTCTTTCACGCTCCAGGTCGTCCAGTAGAGTCTGAACTTTAGCTTCCAAATCTGAAGGCGCAGCTTCGAGACCACGAGCCATCTTCCTCAATCGCTCTCTTGGTTCCCGAAGAGCTCGCTCTGCCTCTAAGCCCGTTAAAGCTTCAATCCGACGTAAGCCGGAACCGATCGATCCTTCCGAGAAGATCATAAACATGCCAACTTCTCCAGTAGCCGAAAGATGCGTACCTCCACAAACTTCGACACTGAAACAAGGTTGCCCGCTATCTATCGGAACCGTAGGACATCCTACTTCAACTACACGGACCTTCTCGCCATATTTATCTCCAAAGAACGCCAATGCGCCCTCTCCGACTGCTTCGGTATAAGTTGATTCCCGGATCCCAATAGAGTGATTCTCTCGAATCGCCTGGTTTACAAGTCCTTCGACAGATGCAAGTTCATCCGTAGTAAGAGCCTGGATATGGGTGAAGTCGAAGCGAAGCTTGTCGGCCGCAACCATAGACCCAGCTTGACGAACATGTGCGCCTAAGACGTCACGGAGAGCGGCGTGCAAAAGATGTGTCGCCGTGTGGTTTCTCGCAGCATTCTGTCTCTGCTTAGGATCCACCGCTGCGCACACTTTGTCACCCAGAGCAAACATCCCGCTGGAAATTTCCCCTTTATGAACTACTAAGCCCCTGATAGGTGAATGGCTGTCAACTATATCGATCTTTCCCGTCGCCGAGGAAATCTGGCCGACATCGCCAACCTGCCCGCCACCTTCAGGATAAAACGGTGTGTCCTGTAGCACGATCTCGACAGAATCTCCTTGCGAGGCTTTTGAAGCGGGCTCTCCTTCGGAATCCAATATCCCAACAATGATTGAAGTCTGTTCAAGAGATTCGTAACCAACAAACCTTGTCTCGTTAGCTGCAAATGCCTGATATTGGAAGATGCGAGCTTGGGGACCTCCCAAGAACTGGGCTCCATCGCTTTTCGAGATTTCTCCGTGAATACGCATCTGCTCTCTAAAGCCCATCATATCGACTGCCAAGCCGTGCTCGAAAGCGATTTCCTCGGTCTCCTCGGGAGGGAAACCATGCGTGTCATATAAACGGTATAGTTCATAGCCCGTAACACAATGTGCCCAATCAGACTCCAAGATATTCATGAATTTTCGCCGGAGCGCCTCCGGTTCCCTTAGCATCCTTGAGGCAAGATGGATCTGTTGACCCAATATCTCCAAGAAATATTCAGTGCCCTGACGCACGTGAGCATCAGACTTCTTCAGCGATGCATCAAACTTCGAAACCAGCCCAGACATCAACTCTTGAGCGACTATCGGATCTTTATCTTCCCACGTCGCCATCAATTCGCCAGACTGAGCAATAGATGAAGCATAGCTGGCAATCGTTTCTCTCGATGAAATGAGTGCTTGAAGAACCCGTAGCCCTGAATCAAAGGTTTCGATAAACCTCTCTTCCTCCCGAGTAACTGCCATCAGTATGAAGCCTCGGCTCGCGTCTAGTTCAGGATAGGATCTCTCAACATGATTGATCACCGTTTCGACAACGGAAGCAAGGAACGACCGTGACAACCCCAACTTGCGACCGGCTCGAGCTGCGCGCCTAATTAACCTGCGGAGTACATACCCACGACCATCATTACCTGGCACAACTCCATCACTAATGAGAAAAGCGGCGCCACGTGCATGCTCTGCGATAACACGTACTAATCGATCGGTTTCATCTTTGTCTCCATATCCTACACCTGTCAATTCACAGACCTTAGAGATGATGGGAGCAAAAATATCAGTTTCATAAACATTGCGAACATCTTGCAAAATCACAGCCGCCCGCTCAAGCCCCATGCCTGTATCAATGTTTGGAGACGATAATGCGGACAAATTTCCTTTCTGGTCTTGGAAAAACTGCATAAAAACCAGATTCCATAACTCTACAAATCGTTCGCAGTGGTCACAGTTCGGATGGCATCCAGGCTGCTCACCCGTATCCCCGTTGTTCCTGTTTTCAGTTCCCTCCGTTGTGACCTTCTGGTTATCTTCATCCAGTTTAAGAAGCTCCCATTCCATAATGGCAGACGGCGATGCTGTAGGGCTGCAGCCTCTAGATTCGCCAAAATCATAATGTAATTCGGAACAAGGGCCACACGGCCCCTCGATACCAGCAGGCCCCCACCAATTATCAGACTTCCCGTATCGGTAAATTCGATCCTCAGGCACACCGATTCGTTGCTTCCACATTTGATAGGCTTCATCATCGTCTAGGTATACTGTTACCCAGAAACGCTCAGGATCGAGCTTCATCCATTGGGTAACAAACTCCCATGCAAAATCAATGGCCTCAGTTTTGAAATAATCACCGATGGAGAAATTGCCTAACATTTCGAAAAATGTAAGATGCTTGTGATCTCCTACGTTCTCGATGTCGGTGGTCCGAAAACTTTTCTGGCTAGAGGCCATCCGTGGCGCAGGAGGCGACACTTCGCCCAGGAAGTACGGCTTAAACGGCACCATGCCGGCGCTAGTCAGTAGGAGGGTGGGATCACCTGAAGGTACCAGTGAAGCACTCGGCATTCTTAGATGTGCCTTGCCCTCAAAAAAACGGAGAAACTGTTCCCGAATTTCATTTCCATCCACCATGATTCTTATCCTGAAAGTCCTGTCTCGTTCCAGCTAGTTTAGAAGTGGGCTCAAAGAGGTGTCAATCGAAACCCATTTTACAAACTTGTTCGGCTTCGGTGTTGAACCATCTCAACAGAGTCTTCAAGGGTCTGCGCGCATCATCGACCTTCTGTTAGAATGCTCGGAAAGATCAGGGCAGAGAGGTAATTTATGGGCATAGTCGAGCTACGGAGTGACACATTTACGAAGCCAAACGCAGAAATGCGCGAAGCAATGGCGCGCGCTGATGTAGGGGATGATGTATACGGAGAAGATCCAACTGTAAATCATTTAGAAGAATTGGCCGCCTGGCACACTGGAAAAGAGGAGGCAGTGTTCACGCCTAGTGGCACAATGAGCAATCTGATCGCCATCTTATCTTGGACGAGACCAGGCGATGAAATCATGGTAGGAAGCGAGTCACATATCTTCTGGAATGAGGTAGGTGGAGCGTCAGCATTGGGCGGAGTACTGATGCGAACCATCCCGAATGAAAATTCGGGACGCATCAATACTGATGACATTAGCGTTGCAATTCGCGGATCGAACATTCATCAGCCCCCAACGCGACTGCTGTGCTTGGAAAATACCCACAATCGCTGCAGTGGGGCGGTGCTAACACCTCTCGATACCCAGCGTATCGCCGACCTGATGGGATCCAAAGACATCCCAATTCACTTGGATGGGGCGAGAATCTTTAATGCTGCTGTGGCCCTGAAACTACCCACACAATCATTGACCGAGCGAGTAGACTCTGTATCCTTCTGCCTGTCAAAAGGTCTTGGTGCTCCAGTAGGGTCTCTCCTTTGCGGTACATCAGATTTTATTCGACGCGCTCGAAAGTGGAGAAAAATGCTCGGAGGGGGAATGAGACAAGCCGGTGTGCTAGCGGCTGCAGGAGTTGTCGCACTTAATACAATGATCGAACGCCTTGCAGACGATCACGTAAATGCCCACGCCTTAGCAAGCGGACTCGCTAAGGTCCCCGGTATCCACGTTGACCCTAGCACAATCTGTACAAATATCGTTATTTTTAAATGGACCGCTGGTGACGTTTCTATCTTTTTAGAAAAGCTCGCGAGTCACGGGGTAATGGCTGGAAGTCCGGGAGGTCAATTTGTTCGGATGGTCACTCACGCGGACGTTGGGATGGATGACGTTGAGGCTACAATCTCAGCCGCCGCTTCAGTAGCCAATGCTCTCACTAACAAGCCGTAGACGGAACTAGTGCCCTTGCACCTATCATCCTACGGCCAACGCGCGAGGAAATGTTCATCGTCTCATCCAACCTCGATCCGATTTACGAATCCATGCTCTTGATAGCTGGCAGATACTCTTTCAGATCTAAAACTTGAAGAGTATTTGTAGTGCCTGCCACCCCAGTGAGGAAACCGTGGACAATGGTTACGACGTCATCAGTTGAAATGAGTTCCTTCTTCACGCCCAGATTCACGACCATACTTACAAGTTTGGGTATGTCCTTTTCGACGGGAATGACTCCCAGAGGAGTGAGTCCCCACACTAGACACAAACGCCGTTGCATAGACTCATCATGACAAAGTACAAGGATGCGCTCTTTAGGACGAAAACGTGACACTTCCTGGGCAGCACGGCCTGTTCGCGTTAGAACGATGATTTGGCTGCCTAAATCGCGAGCCAGATTAGTACCTGCGGCTGCAATGGACTGGGTGCGATCATTACTAGGGAGCTCAGTGTTAAATGGATATGCTGTTTCTGATTCCTCGATGATGGATACCGCGACCTTAACCGCTTCGACCGGGTTTTGTCCGATAGCTGTTTCATCTGACAAAAGGATAGCATCACACCCATCAAGAACAGCCTTGGAGACATCCGTGACTTCAGCTCTTGTAGGAACTGGCGCAACGACCATAGAACTAAGCATCTGAGTCGCAATAACAGACGTCACTCCCTTGATACTCGCTGCACGCACTATCTCGGTTTGGACTAAAGGCAAGCGGGCCATCGGTGTTTCGATTCCTAAATCCCCGCGAGCAACCATCACCGCATCGGCCCCGTCTAGAATCGAATCCATATTCAGAAGTGCCTCTCCTCTCTCCAGCTTTGCCATAAGAGGAAGGGACCCTCCTTGGTCCCGTACATACGAGCGTATTTCTGTTAGATCCTGTGCAGACCGGACAAACGAGACGGCAAGCCAGTCGACGTCATTTTCAATCCCAAACCGAATAGCCGCCTTCATAGGTTCGGTTAGTATGTTGCTCTCCAAACTCAAACCTAGAATGTTTACCCCACGGGATGAGGAGATGACTCCTCCGCGCGCAACTCGCATCAACACTTTATCTTTCAGTTGCCTTACCACTTCAAGACAAATTGAACCGTCAGAGATATACACCTGATCGTTAATCTTCAAAGCAGCCAGTATCTCAGGGTAAGGAAAAGGAAAACTCATTTTCTCCGAGATAAACTTGTCCGATGACAGGGCAATTTCATCGCCAGGCTGAAGCCGATGATGCCCTTTAAAGCGTCCTAATCGTAATTTCCCCCCGCCCAAGTCCTGAAGAATAGAAAGAGGTCGGCCGTGCCGAGATGACAGAGAACGAAGACAATGAATCACCTCCCCATGCTGACGATGTGTGCCGTGCGAAAAGTTCAGCCGCGCACAGTCCATGCCCGCTTTTACAAGTTGCTCTAGGATTTCAGGGCTTCTTGAGCTGGGACCGATGGTCGCAACGATCTTGGTTCTTCTTGTCACACGCTTTCTACCTTACGTTAATCATCCACAGAACAATCCAGTCGCTCGAGGCGGGAGAGTCATAGTGGTTAGCCATGACCGGCGCTCAGCAAGAAAACAATATTAATCTCAGACGCTTCTCAATCAGACCGGGTCAACCTAACACGAAATCAGGAAGACAGCAACCGAAGAATCGATACAAATAAGAGGCTACTAGCACCACGAGAGCAGATCCTGTTCAGGATGTAATCACACGGCTCGTTTTGACAAGACAAAACTTGATTAAGAAGTGCGCGGTAGAGCTAACACGAGTCCTTCAAGTGCCAGTCTCGGGTTGACATTAGCTTCTAACAGCCCCCGTACCCACTCTAAAGAGCGGATCGCGGCGATGAGTTCCACAACGGTATAGCGCTCCGCCCATCCTTCAGCATGATCCATGCGATCAGAGGGCCTAGTCGTTTCCGGTGGCCATACTTTAGCAAGTAAGGCATCTCTCCACATAAACATCCACAAGTCAAGCACTTCCCGAATCGATGAAGGATCCTTCAAGAATACTGAAGCAAGGTCGCCAGCGTAAGCAAATTTCTCCTCTAACGAGCCCTGGCTAATAAGTAATAACTCTTCTATTCTGTGAAGTCGTTTGTCTAATTCCGACTTATCATTGACGCATCGAATCGCCCAGCCGATCCCGCCTTGAGCGAGCAGAGATAATTGTCTCGCTTTTTCTTCATCGGTACCCCAATCATCCACCAAGACCTGGTAAATGCTCTCACTAGATAATGGGTGTAGAAACAAATGTTGGCAACGGGAACGTATAGTATTTAAAACTCTAGTTGTATTAGTGGTCAACAACATGAACACCACTTGAGGTGGAGGTTCTTCTAAAGTCTTCAAAAGAGCGTTCGCAGCTTCATCACTAAGTCCATCAGCACCGTCAACAATAATTACTCTCCATTGGCCCTGGAAAGGTTTGATCAGTACCTGCCTCAATACATCTCGAACATCTTCTATGCTAATCACCCTACGGTTATCAACTTCATTAATTTCAAGGACCCGGACATCTGGGTGGCTTCCAGCCTCTATCCTGCTACATTGATCACATCGACCACAAGGAGCTGAAGCACTTAAACAATTCAATGCTTTCGCCAACCCAAGTGCCACTGCGCGCTTTCCTATGTGGGCCGGACCACATAAAAGATATGCTGATGCAAGCCTACCGGTCTCTCGCGCTCGATTAAGAATGTTCAGCGTATCCGCGTGGCCTGAAATGCTCCACATAGACTAATCCTGTTCACATCGCAGCATATCCTCTACAGACTCACGCCGCCGAATTAGTCTGGCATGACCGTTACGAACCATCACGATAGGAGGACGAGGGTTTAGGTTGTAGTTACTCGCCATAGACGGAGCATATGCCCCCGCTGCAGGCAGAGCTATCATATCCCCTTCAACCACGTCGGGAAGCAACACATCCTTGACAAGTATGTCTCCTGATTCACAGAATTTCCCGGCTACTGTCGCCAATTCGGTATACTGATCGTTCATCCGATTTGCTACAACCGCCTCATATTTCGCATCGTATAAAGCCGGACGGATATTATCGCCCATTCCGCCATCTACGGAGACAAACTTCCGTACCCCAGTGACAGTCTTCACGATGCCGACCGTGTACATCGCTACCCCAGCAGGACCAGTGATCGCCCGACCAGGCTCTACGATAAGCTTTGGCATCTCGTATTGATAGACCTCACACGCTGAAGTCAACGAGTCCACGATTACCTCTGCATATTGATCCGGACTCGGGGGACTCTGATCACGCGTATATGCAATAGCGAATCCTCCTCCCGGACTAAACTCGTTTATTTCCAATCCTTGATTGCGATACTTCGAGGCGAACTCAAAAGCAATCTTGACAGCCGCCGCGTATGGCTCCAGTTCAAAGATCGGGGAACCAAGATGGAAATGGATTCCAGCCACACGGATATGCGGGTATTGCAGCGCACGAATAACCGCCTGATCAGCTGCTCCTGTCGCTATATGTAACCCGAACTTGCTATCAAGAGTTCCAGTTGTCGTATGAGCATGGGTATGCGGATCAATGCCAGGCGTAATTCTAAGGAGAATTGTTTGCTGGATCCCGCGTGACTCAGCCAATCTCTCTATATGCTCGAGTTCCATTAGGTTATCTACAACAATTCGTCCCACCTGATAGTCTAATGCCTGCTCTAATTCGGCAACTGATTTATTATTGCCGTGGAAGTAAATGGATTCAGGAGGAAACTCCGTAACCTGAGCTACCGCAAGTTCTCCTCCAGACACTACATCTAGGCCTAGTCCTTCCTCTCTTACGACGCGGGCAATAGCTGGACTAATATACGCTTTGGACGCATAAACAACTTCTGAATTTGGGTGACGATCGACAAACGCGGTCCGAAAAGCTTGGCAACGCGCTCTTAACGTTTCTTCACAATAGATATACACTGGGCTGCCGTATTCTTGGACTACATCGCAAGAATCAAGCCCCCCTATCTCCAAGTGCCCATTCTCATTAACAGATGCGGTATCGGGAAAAACATGTTCTATATCGGCGTAATTCACAAAGCCTCCTTTATCGAAACCAACGAGTACTCCATTATACCCATTAGAACGTAAGAACATCACTTCGAGTCAGCTCATCTTGACACCTAGGGAGGCCTCTGCTACTCTTTGCCGGCGTTGTACTTTTCAGTGGTGAGGGACCCATGTGGCAGCACCGGTAAGGGTGAAAAGCAGTCCGTCTCCCTCTTCACCGGCGGTATTGTCCCGTTATCGAACCATCGTGGCTAATGGACTTCAAGAATCCCTCCAGATCAGCAACCCAGAAATCCTCCAGATGCTTCGCTACCACATGGGATGGGAAAGTACTGAGAACCCACCCATACTCCACAAAGGCCCCGGTAAAGCAATACGCCCTACCCTCTGTTTATTCGCCTGTGAGGCTGTAGGTGGAGACCTTAGGAATGCCCTTCCAGCTGCCCTTGCCTTGGAGCTCGTCCACAACTTTTCCTTAATCCATGACGACATCCAAGACGGCGATAGAGAGAGACGCCATCGACCAACCGTATGGGCGAAATGGGGAGTCCCTTCAGCCTTACTAGCTGGGAATGCACTCCGCGGTCTAGCCGACGGCGTTCTCCAAGGGCTTCTGCTAAAGAATATCAAGACTGAAGTAGCGACATACGCCCAAACAATCCTAACCCAGCGCTACCTAGAGATGATCGAAGGCCAATACTTGGACCTAACCTATGAAGATAGATTGGACGTCACGACCGCAGAGTACCTTGGAATGATTTCCAAGAAGACAGGTGCTCTTTTCGAAGCATCCATGCACCTCGGCACGATCCTTGGGACCACAAAAGGGAGGCAAATCGAAGGCTTGCGTCGTTGCGGTCGATTTCTTGGCCTAGCATTTCAAGCTAGAGATGACATCCTCGGAATATGGGGGAACCCCGACATTACCGGGAAGCCGGTAGGATCGGATATACTACGGAGGAAAAAGTCCCTGCCCGTCGTGTATGCTTTCGATAATGCAGGCCCGGCAACTCGAGCGAAGCTGGGGAAAATATATGGAGATAGTGCTTTGGAACCCGGTCTCGTAGATGAGGTTCTTGAAATTCTAGAGCAATCAGGCGCTAGGGAGTTCTCGCAAACCCTTTCAGATGAGCAGGCCGAGAAAAGCCTTCTAGCTATACAAGGGCAAGGCTTCCCTGCGTGGGCGGAAGAGCAACTTCGAGCCCTCGCACACTATTTCGCGCGACGAGAGTCTTAAGTCTACGGTTATGACAGACAACAATGACACGACCAACACGAATATACTATCTGGAACATCGACAACGGGAAGGATCGGCGAGATGAGTAACATAGCGATGGACCAAAAGATCCGCCTACTGGAAACCAGCAGCGGGCCTATGAGATGCGCTACACACATCCTACAGTTAGAAACAGTAAAAGCGCCGGAATTTGTGGATATTACTGATCTCGTAGCCACAGCGTTGAGCAATGTCAGCATCAACGCAGGCTTAGTGTCCATCTATTCGCTACATACAACTGCAGCAATAAAAATTAATGAATCAGAACCACTCCTTATGGAAGATATGGTCAAGTTTCTTGAGCACATTGCACCGAAGAACGCCGAGTATCACCACAATGATTTTTCAATCAGAACCGTTAACATGACCGAGGACGAATGCCCTAATGGTCACGCACATTGTCAGCACCTCGTCTTAAGCTCAAGTGAGACCATTCCTATAGTCAACGGCAAGCCAATGTTAGGTCCGTGGCAACGCATCTTCCTAATTGAATTAGATCGTCCACGTAGTCGCGAGGTCATGATTCAAGCCATAGGGGTATAATGGCCATTCTCACGCCAACAATTTACCGATTCCGACATCCTAAACAAGTAGCAACCATGTATGCTGCAGACTGACAGTCCCCGCAGCGAGCCGTTGAGACGCTTCTGGAGATGAGCGTGGAAAGTAACTCTTTCTATTATCGGAACAAAGTTGCAGAAACGGCGAGATTCATGGCAAGGCTCGGCCTAATAGGACACTCCAGCGGGAACATCAGTGCTCGCATCCCAGGATGCGCAAACCAAATCGCTATCACGCCGACACGGACTCCAAACAGACTACTAACACCAGATGATATTTGCATTGTAGACTTCGATGGGAATACGACGAGTCAACTAAAACCTTCTTCTGAGCTCCAGCTTCATCTAAGTTTGTATCGTGGACGCGACAACATCCACGCGATCGTACATAGCCATCCGATCTACGCGACGGTATGCTCCGTCGCAGGACTTGAAATCCCTGCTTTGTTAGATGAACTGATCGTCCTAACTGGAGGGCCTATCCGTCTCGCCGACTATGCACTACCAGGAACTGAAGACCTTGGCAAGAACGCCTTGCGAGCCTTGGGCCTTCATCAGGCTGTACTCCTCCGCAATCACGGACTGACAGCGGTCGGGCGGTCACTCGAAGAAGCGCAGGAAGTTAGCGAGCTCGTAGAGCGTGCAGCACAAGTTTTTGTTATATCCCGCCTATTGGGTCGAGTAACATTACTTCCCGATGAAACCGTCGAGTTAGAGAAAAGGCACTTCCAAGGATCACTAGATCCATCCTCCACCTAACGGGTTATTCGCCATTATCCCCTAAAAGGTTCTCAGGGACACAACTGCTTTTAAGCAGTTCAGCATAGTAAGCAATCTTCTTCAGACTATGCACGCTGGCAGAATCACACACGTTCCCAAGTCGTTCCATCGCTTCACTAGTAGCGTAGGGAACAACGAGCATGGGAGTTTGTGACTGCTCAGCATGATATATCACATACTGTATCGGGGGCATGCCCGCTGTTAGGATTAAACATGCAGTAGAAGTCGCCAGAGCTGCCATCTGGATGTCGGATCGATCCCCACGGACAACGACCGCCTTGTTATCCCGTCGAGAGAACACGTACGCACCCTGATCGAGAAACCATCCTCCGACCATGATGTGCTCTACCAAAGCTTCGGTCGTCTCACTTTCATTGATTAGGTCAGCTCCAAGATGGGATGCCACTTGGCTCACTGTCGGGGACAACATTCTTCGGGCTTCGGGTACAGTCGCGACGAGTTTATACCCATCCTTATACATGCTAGGTATCAAGCGATTCTTAATTTCCATTAAACTATGTGGTGGGATTCTGTTAAGAACAACTCCCGTTAGCCTATCTCCGAACAGGGATGCGACTGCGTCCAGACTATGCCTAGCTGTCGAAAAGTCATGACCGCTACATAGAACGACATTAGCTCCCAGATTTTTGACGATCATTGCCGACAATCCCATCGAGTCCTGATCTGACTCCATAATGTCGAGCCCGTCAAGGATTACTTTAGCCCCATTTCGCTCTAGAGTACCTACAACGTTGGCAACACGTTCCAGAATCTCCGAATAGTCATTTGAGGTACTCAAAGCTAGCTGCATCGGCCAGCCTTCCGGTAGCGGGACATCTGACAGTTGAGCGTAGAACTCAACATCACGGTCCTGCAGGTTGTTTGTCTTGCATTGGCCAGATACAAATGGCTTGAGCAGCGCTACGGGCTGTCCCGACTGCTTGGCATGCAATGCCAACGCACCGGTTAAAGCCGTTTTTCCTACTCCTCTACCAGTACCGGCAACGTAAACTGCAGTCATTGTTATGCCCCAGCCGTAACCATCGCAGATTCAGAGAAACCGAATACCCCTGAAATGCCCCAGGATCCATCAAACAATTTGGTGTGAATTACCACTATGCTCACTCAGTGATTTCTGGATCGATCAGAACTTCCTCTAAGCTCAAGGGGAGACTGGAATCATCGGCGGCAATAGTCCTTTCGGGCCCAAAGATTAACGCCGCTTGCTCTTCGGCGGAGTCCTCTTCCATCGCTTTACGCAGGGAGTTTAGAAAGTTCGCTTCTACTGCAACCCAATGACGATACTGTTCGACCGCTACGCTGCGCGCAGGAATTAATCGGCCGATAATAACGTTCTCTTTAAGTCCTTCAAGTCTATCGACCATACCGTTAACAGCGGCTTCGGTCAAAACACGCGTAGTCTCCTGGAAAGACGCGGCAGCCAAGAAGCTTTCTGTACTAAGTGAAGCACGGGTGATCCCCAGCAGGAGAGGTGTTCCTCTCGCCGGGTCGCCTCCCTCATCAAGAATCTTCTTATTAGTTTCTTCAAAGGCGAACCGATCTACTGGCTCACCAGGCAAAAGCTCAGAATCACCAGGATGGTCAATCCGCACTTTGCGCAACATTTGACGCACTATAGTTTCGACATGTTTATCATTAATAGTGACCCCTTGAGATCGATACACCTTCTGAATCTCTTCGATAATGTAAGCCTGAAGTGATTCCTTCCCCTGAATTCTGAGAATGTCATGCGGATTTTTCAGCCCAGCCGTCAATTCCTGTCCAGCAAAAACGTGGTCTCCAGTTTTCACAACTACATAAGCTGTCTGTGGGGCTAGGTACACCCGATCGTCTTTCTCTAACCATGTAACCGTCACCTTTCCTTCACCGACTATCACACGACCCGATACTTCTGCGACGACCGGGGACGGGAGATCGCTAGCTTTTTTGCCGCGTTTCAACGGCCGTGCAAGCTGGTCATCAGCCTCTACTTGAGCCCCCGATTTAACTGCCACCCGAAACCCTTCGGGAACCAGATATTCTTCCCTGTATTCTGCTTCGGTAACGACGTGTAGCCGTCGTCCGTCTGGGGTATCTTCTACTTCAACAGTCCCTTCAATTTCAGAAAGAATCGCATGGGTTTTAGGGATTCGGGCTTCTAGTAGCTCTTCCACCCTCGGAATACCACTCGTGATATCAACTCCGGCCACTCCACCAGTATGGAATGTACGCATAGTGAGTTGAGTGCCAGGTTCACCAATACTCTGCGCAGCAATGATGCCGGCGGCCTCTCCGGGAGCAATCAGATGTCCCGTAGCAAGCGAGGTCCCATAGCACAACTGACAGATCCCTCTACGCGCCGTACACGTCAATGGGGACCGTACGAATGCTTCCACGACACCTGCATCCCATAATTGGGCTGCTATATCTCCATCAATAGTGAAGCCTGAATCTATAATGATTTCTCCCGTAGCGGGATTAGCTACAGGACTAGCTGTCACGCGACCGACCAGTCGTTCGGTAAAGGAAGCAATGAAATTATTGCGCTCCTTCTCATTGTCATGGCGAATCCATGTCCCATCCGAAGTTCCACAATCATCAGCGAAACAGATAACATCCTGCGCCACATCGATCATCCTGCGAGTTAAGTATCCACTGTCAGCTGTCCGCAAAGCTGTATCGGCTAGGCCTTTCCGAGCGCCGTGGGTGGATATGAAATATTCCAATACGGTAAGCCCCTCTCGAAAACTTGAAGTCACAGGAACCTCGATCAACCTCCCTTTTGGATCCGACATTAAGCCTCTCATCCCGGCCATCTGCTTGATCTGGCTAATGTTACCTTTGGCACCTGAGTTCGCCATCATATAGATTCCACCAAAGGTGTCCAGTGAAGCTTCTATGACTTCCGTGACACTTTGACTGGCTTGTTCCCATATGCTCAAAACTTGCTCATGCCTCTCTCTCTCACTAATCAACCCTCGCTGATATTGTTCCTCAAGCCGTTGAACCTGAGAGTCAGCTTTCGCCAACAACTGACCTTTCTCTTTCGAAACCTCTAAGTCGTTGATCGCTATGGTGATTCCGGAGAGGGTAGCATAATGAAAACCCACTTGTTTGATGCTATCAAGCATCTTGGCGGTCACTGCATTGCCCAACTCGACGTAGCTCCGAGACACTAAATCCTTCAAGGCCCCTTTGTCCATAACGCGATTCCAATTAACCATGTCGTACGTTAGTTCATCCGGCAATACATTTCGGAACAATAATCTTCCAAGAGTGGTCTGAGTCCATTCAGATGGTGTTGCAAGTCCAAGCACTTCAATCGGAGCCTGTAGTTCAAGGGCTCCAGTTTCGTATGCTAATTCAGTCTCATCGGAAGAGCTAAACCGTTTCTGGGCACCAACTGCGTTGGGATTCTCGGAAGTAAGGTAGTAACAACCAAGAACCATGTCCAGTGTAGGTGCAACCGTTGGTTCCCCAGAGGCTGGCGAAAGCATGTTTCGGGCACTCAGCATGATCTGCCCGGACTCTTGAAGTGCTCCTTGTGAGAGGGGCACGTGGACCGCCATCTGGTCGCCATCAAAGTCAGCGTTAAATGCTGTACATACGAGGGGATGCACTTGGATAGCGCTGCCTTCGATGAGGACGGGCATAAATGCCTGAATTCCCAACCTGTGTAGTGTAGGAGCACGGTTAAGGAAGACGGGACGATCACGAATTACTTCCTCAAGAATGTCCCAGACCTCAGGACGTACTCGTTCAACCATCCGCTTAGCACTTTTAATGTTGTGTGCGAGTCCTTTTATCACTAATCGATGCATAACAAACGGCTTGAACAGTTCCAGTGCCATCCGTTTGGGAAGCCCGCACTGGTCCATTCCCAACTCTGGTCCTACGACAATGACGGATCGACCAGAGTAATCTACACGCTTACCAAGCAAGTTCTGTCGGAAACGTCCTTGCTTTCCTCTCAATAAATCAGATAAAGACTTCAACTTGTGATTGTGACTCCCCGAAATTGCTCGGCCTCGCCGGCCGTTATCAATCAAAGCGTCAACCGCTTCCTGCAGCATCCGTTTTTCGTTACGAATTATGATCTCGGGAGCCTCAAGGTCCATCAGTCTTCTCAAACGATTATTCCTGTTGATCACACGACGGTAGAGATCATTCAAATCGCTCGTAGCGAATCGTCCTCCATCTAATTGGACCATAGGGCGCAAATCTGGAGGCAATACCGGCAATGCCCTTAGGATCATCCATTCCGGAAGATTGTCACTCTTTCTAAACGCCTCAACAATACGAAGACGCTTGACAGCCTTTTTCCGACGTTGACCAGACGTCGACTTCATCTCTTCGATAAGTTTCAAGCGCTCTGGTTCCAAATCCAATTCTTGTAGGAGCGTAAGAATCGCTTCAGCTCCTGTTTGAGCCTCGAAAACAAACGGGTATCGCTCAGCTAACTCTCGATAGCGAGTTTCTACCATCAGTTGTCTGGGCTGCAATTCCTGGATTTCACTAAGCTGAGATTGATGATCGCGAATCAGAGTGAGCCGCTCCTCCTCTAATTGAGCGAGATCTGCTACTCCTTCAGGAGCCCCATCCACATCTTTCTCCATCGAAGTCTGAACTTCGCTCGAACCGGCGGCTGGGTCTTCTAACGAGACCTCTTCTTTCTTTAATTTAATCCGTTGATCTAAGACTTCAACCTTCGATTGGTGATCTTGAGTAATCTCTTCCCAAGTTTCGTTATACGCTTGCTCGTCTATGGAGGTGATTATGTACTGGGCGAAGTAAAGTACCCTCTCTAGATTCCTTGGGGAAAGATCCAAGAGCAGCCCCAGCCTGCTCGGAATCCCCTTAGAGAACCAGATGTGAGCTACAGGTGCAGCGAGTTCTATATGCCCCATCCGCTCCCTGCGCACTTTGGCGCGAGTGACCTCAACTCCGCAGCGCTCGCACTTTATCCCTCGGAAGCGAATCTTCTTGTATTTACCACAACTACATTCCCAATCCTTGGTAGGACCGAATATGCGCTCACAGAACAGTCCGTCACGTTCAGGCCTAAGCGTCCGATAGTTGATGGTTTCTGGCTTGGTAACTTGGCCATAGGACCATGACCGAACGTGTTCAGGTGAGGCTACGCCGATTTGGATGGCATTGAATTCGTTACTCGTCTGTACCATCAATCTTTTCCTTCCTAGTTCTCAAAGCGATTACTGGTACCCAGTAATCGGACTACTCTTCGATCTCTTCCCCATTAGCTTCATCGCTTACAGAAGTCGCCTGTTCCGAGTCCGAGTCGTTCGGATCTGTGTTCTCATCATCCCCATCACCTTCCTTGACGCTACTTATATCACCGCCGTCTTCTTGGAGGTTGGTTACAGTCAGTTCTAGGGTTGAAGTGTCGATGAGTTCCCCAATGTCTTCTTCACCGAAGTAGACGTCCTGAACGTCGGGAACGCCATCCTCTTCTTCAGTTTCATCAGACCTTAGTTCAACTGAAAGTCCTAAGGCTTGTAGTTCCTTGAGTAGCACATGGAATGACTCTGGAACACCCGGTTGACTAACGTCCTCGCCTTTGACAATCGCTTCATACGTACGCTGCCTACCCATTACATCATCTGACTTCACTGTCAGCATTTCTTGCAGATTGTAAGCGGCGCTGTAGGCTTCAAGAGCCCAGACCTCCATTTCGCCAAACCGCTGCCCACCGAACTGGGCCTTACCACCTAGTGGCTGTTGTGTGATAAGCGAATATGGCCCTGTGGACCTTGCATGGATTTTGTCTTCAACAAGATGGATTAACTTCATCATGTAGATATAGCCCACAGTAACCGGGTGGTCAAACTGTTTGCCAGTTCGCCCGTCGACCAGTTTCACCTTACCAAGTATGGGCGGAGCCAATCTTCGTTGCTCACTCACCTGACGAGTAACTTGCAACATTTCGGCATCGCTCATACCTGTTGGGTCAACCCCAGCCTCTTCCCGGAGCCAAAGTTCTAATCCAGCAAGTCTCGCGGCTCCAATAATCTGATCGTCAAACAATTTATCTCCATCAAAACCTCGGTCCGACAACCAATTCCATACCCGCCCCCAGTCGACCACGGGATTATCTGGATCGCGTTGGTCTACTGCGTCCGAGGCCTGCACAAACCACACCCGCGCCAAACCGTCCTCTATCGCGACATCTCTCGCACCTTCGAAAACTGGGGTCATTGCACGAAACCCTAAAAATCCTGCCACGCGACCCAAGTGAGTCTCGAGAACTTGACCAAGATTCATCCTGGATGGAACTCCGATTGGATTCAAAATCACTTCTACAGGGGTGCCGTCCTGAAGATAAGGCATATCTTCGACAGGGAGCACTCGTGATATCACGCCTTTATTCCCATGGCGCCCCGCCATCTTGTCGCCAACCGTAACCTTGCGCGTCTGGGCCACCCACACTCTTACCAGTCGATTCACGCCTGTTGGTAGTTCTTCTCCATCGCCACGGGACAAAGCTCGAACGGAGATAACTTTGCCCCGCCCTCCATGGGGAACTCTGAGTGACGTATCCTTCACATCACGAGCTTTCTCCCCAAATATTGCGCGCAGGAGTTTCTCTTCAGCGGTAAGTTCCGTTTCACCCTTCGGGGTAATCTTACCTACCAAAACATCCCCAGGCCCAACTTCAGCTCCGACCCGTATAATGCCGTCTTCATCAAGGTCTCTCAACGCCTCTTCACCAGCGTTGGGAATATCACGAGTTATCTCTTCGTCTCCAAGTTTAGTCTGGCGTGCCTCATGTTCGTATTTTTCAATATGTACTGAGGCAAACTTATCTTCTCTGACCAAATTCTCACCAATAATGATGGCGTCCTCAAAGTTATACCCTTCCCAAATCATGAACGCCACAAGCACGTTCTGCCCAAGCGCCAATTCAGACTGATCCGTTGATGAGGAATCCGCCAATGGCTCTCCGACTTGAACCCGCTGCCCTACAGTGACCAAAGGTCGCTGATTGATACAGGTGCTCTGGTTACTTCTCAGGAACTTGGTGAGTTTATACTCTTCCGTACTTCCCAAATCGTCTACGACAACGACACGCGATCCGTCAACATTAGTTACAACACCCGCCGCGTTGGCGATTGCCACGTGCCCACTATCTAAAGCGACACGCTGCTCCATGCCAGTTGAAACTAACGGAGCATCCGGTTTAATCAAAGGAACAGCCTGACGCTGCATATTCGATCCCATCAGAGCACGGTTAGCATCATCGTGCTCAAGAAACGGGATAAGTGCAGTGGATACGCTGACGATCTGCATTGGCGAAACGTCCATCAACTCTACTAGTTCCACTGGCTGGATCGCTGGTTGAGAGCGTGTTCTGGTTTCAACTTTGTCGGGGACAAGTTGGCCAAGTTCATCGAGCGGGATATTAGCCTGAGCAACTACGTAACGCTCTTCTTCATCCGCCGGAAGATAGACAATATCTCCTGGCTCGATAGACACGAACGGCCTAACCTCTACTGTGCGCGATTTGAGCGCTTTTATCTTACGTAGTATGGACTGATCAACTACAGTGCCGAACGTTGCAACGACCTTCTTCTTATTATTGAGCACGTCGGCGTACAAGGTTCTACCAAGAAGCCGACCATCATCGTTCGAAAGGTGTCGATAGACCTGCCTATAAGGCGTCTCAAGAAATCCATAGTCGTTAATTCTTGCATATGTCGCCAAAGAACCTAATAATCCAATATTTGGCCCTTCAGGTGTCTCTATCGGACATATCCTACCGTAATGGGAATGGTGTACATCTCGAACTTCAAAGCCGGCGCGTTCTCTAGAGAGACCTCCAGGACCAAGTGCCGACAATCGTCGTTTATGGGTGAGCTCAGCTAGCGGATTGGACTGGTCCATAAACTGAGAAAGTTGTGAACCAGCGAAGAATTCCCGGATGGCCGCTACAACGGGACGAATGTTCACTAAAGCTGCAGGTGTAGCTGATTCGGGCTCAACAATGGTCATACGCTCTTTAATCACTCGCTCCATCCGCAGGAACCCGACACGTAGCTGATTCTGGATAAGTTCGCCTACAGCACGAACACGGCGGTTCCCGAGATGGTCAATGTCATCAGGCTGGCTGTCTCCGTTGTTCAATTGAATAAGTTCCCTGAGGACAGCTATTAGGTCGTCTTGGCGTAAGACGCGTGTCCCCGGCGAACCGGCAGTCTGGAGACGCTTGTCAATCTTGTAGCGCCCAACCCTTCCTAAATCGTAACGTCTGGGGTTGAAAAAAATGTTGTCTAGTAAGGTGTTCGCGTTATCAAGAGTTGGCGGTTCACCAGGACGCATTCGCCGATAGAATTCCAAGCGTGCAGCAGCGATAATTGCTGCTTGATCATGCTGATAGTCTTTGTCGCCAAACACTCGCTCCCATAATCCTTTTAGGTCTTTTTCGCTAAGTCTCCCGGCACGCTCAGTATCCACAACGTCCTTGTCCAAAGTGGTCTGAAGATACGGGTGTAGCGGGTCGGTATCAACGTCTCCGAATAGTTCGAGAATTTGTTCGTTTGTTACGTAGCCCATAGCTCTAAGCAGCGTAGTAACTGGAGCCTTACGCTTTCTGTCGACCTTGACTACAATCTGGTCTCGCGACGTTGTTTCGAATTCAAGCCATGCTCCTCGATACGGGATCACTTTAGCAAAAGCCAATCCTCTCCCTGTCGATGGATCAGATTGCAAAGTGAAGTAGGCACCTGGAGAACGCACAAGCTGGCTTACAACCACTCGCTCAGCTCCATTTATGACAAACGTCCCATCTTCAGTCATTATCGGCAAATTACCAAAGAAGAGAGTTTGTTCCTTTATCTCTTGGGTTTCTTTGACTAGAAGCTTGGTAGTGATATACAAAGGTGCTTCAAACGTACTCTCTTTTTCACGGCACTGCGAAGCATCGTACTTTGGAGTCCTAAATTCGTGCCCTTCAAAGGATAATTCGAACCGATGACCTGTAAAGTCATCTATAGGAGAGACTTCCTTGAGAAGTTCTCCTATCCCTTCGGTTTTAAGCCATTCAAACGCTTTAACCTGCATTTGAACCAGATTCGGGACATTAAGCACACTTGGACTACGCGCGTACGACCGATACTTTTTAGCGTGACCATTTAAGTTAGAGTGACCATTTAAGGTTGGCAGGTTCTCAGCCATGTGTGTTCGCTCCTAGGGGAAATCTCGGTTTCGCCATTCTTAGCTGAAAATGGCGCGGGCTCACCACAGTCAAAATTGCCGGGATAAATGCCGCCAGGTTAACGGCCAAATTCTTACCAAACCGAACTCACAATAATGGGGTAGACATTGCCAGGTTATATCTCATCGCCAAATGAAGATTCTATGCTACCAGCCCCACTGCTGTCAACCCCAAATTCTCCTAATTTATCAAAGATCAGTTGAAGGTCTCTCCAGGCTATGCTAACATCCAACTTAGGGAGGGTTAGGGCTATACCAAGGCATTCCCCTTGCTTGTCATAGCTCGACATAGCATCTAGCCGTGGGTATCTCTATCTCCACATTCTCTAAGTTTCGCGCCGAAATAAATTGTTGTTCGCTACGCGCGCTCGTTGGACACACTATAAATTCACTTGTCACAGCGGGCATCTCTATCCCGTCCTGTAGCGTCAGCATAGTAATTGCCGACGACGAAACTCTCAGAACACTTAACTTGCGGTACCGTGGACTAAACGAAGTGACTGACGTGTTAGCATTTCCCAATCTCGCTGATGCGGAAGAATCTCGGAGTCATCCGCGAAGCACTGAACACTTCTATACGGGTGAAGATGGGCATGAAACACTGGGAGAAATCATCGTCTCATACCCACAAATTCGCCGACAATCAAAAGAGCATGCGAACCGCCCCAAAGACGAATTGGCTCTACTGATTGTGCATGGGTTCCTTCACTTATTGGGCTATGATCATGACGGCCCGGCTCAGGAGAAGGCGATGTGGGCACTCCAGGATACCGTACTAAATACCTGGAGCTCTTGCCAGTCGTTTTGACGAGCAGGGATCAAGAGGTATCTGGTAAAGAATAGGAGCGCAATGGGGACTCAAGGTCTATCCCTCAAGTGGCGGCCACAATTGTTTCAGGATGTTGTAGGGCAAGAGCCAATAGTCCAGACGCTGAAGCAAGCGCTAGCTCAAAATAGAGTCGCACATGCATACCTATTCGCAGGCCCACGCGGAACAGGTAAAACAAGTACAGCACGTATTCTTGCGAAAGCGCTAAACTGCCAATCGCTCCATCCAGGATCAGTCCAACCGGAGACTGGAAACCAAGCTGAGCCAGATAACAGTTGCCACACCTGTGTTGCCGTTTCTGAAGGGCGATCCTTTGACCTTATAGAAATGGACGCAGCCAGCCACGGTCGCATCGACGATATTAGAAGCCTGCTTGAGAGAGTTTTCGGATCTGGCCCCGCTGCAGGACGAGCCAAAGTCTACATTATTGACGAAGCACACATGCTGACTATCGCGGCATTCAACGCACTCTTAAAGACTCTTGAGGAACCCGCCCCATGGGCCTATTTCATCCTCTGTACCACTGAAGCTGACAAGATCCCTCCGACAGTTCGTTCTCGGTGCCAGCGGTTCGACTTTCGTAGAATCTCTTCCAACGAGCTTCTAGCGCGGCTTCAGGCGATCTGCACCGAAGAACAAATCCCTTATGAAATTGAAGCGCTCCGTACAGTAGCACGCGTTACCGCGGGAAGCTTGCGAGATGCTTGTAATATCCTGGAGCAAGCTGTGACCTCTCACGGCACTGACCTAAACTTAGCAACACTTCAATCTCTTCTGGGTCTCAGCCAAGACGAATCCGCACTTAAACTTGCACGCTATGCTTTGACAGCGAACGTGCCAGCTGGCTTAACTGTCATACATGAGATCACAGCACACGGGCGAGACCTCCGCATGTTTCATTTAGAACTTGTTGAATTCCTGCGAGCCGTACTTTTGGCAAAAAGCGGAATGACCACACACCTTAACTATTCTGAAGAAGTGGTCAGCGAAATCAAAGCTCTGACTCTAGAAGTCGATTGGGACACTCTGATCCGAACCATCCAGTGCTTTGGCTCGGTCGACTTTCGATCCAACGCTTCTGGGTCACCTCTTCCCATAGAGCTAGCTTTAATTGAAGGTGTGCCAGACCGAAAGATATTTTCCGAAACGGGGGGGTCACTAGTCACAGAAGCAAACCAGAGAACGGATACAACGTCAAGCACCACTCGCTTTGGCACAGAATCCGCTGGCTCGATTGCGGACCCGCCGGATACCCAAACGCCCTCCCCGCGCGACATGAACGCTGGGTTGACCGACACTCCACCTTCTAGCCAAACAGGCTACACTGAACCAGATCCTTTCCTCACTCCACAGCCGGATGAACCTAGAGCCACGCCCCTCACACAAGATCGCTCTGACGGTTTGATGACCGCACTCACCTTGTCTGAATGGGATACCCTGTACCGAACGCTGAAACGTTTCCGGGGAAAGAACTTTAACATCGGCTCACTCCTGCTAGACTGTCGGGGTGCCCAGCTGAGCAATGATAATCTCGTATTAGAGTTCAAAAGCCAGGCGAACAAAGAGCGCCTGGAGTCTGAAATAGCCCACCCACCCAGTTTACATGCAATAGAGGATGCGATTATAAAGGCCGTAGGGAAAAGTTATGGACTTATACTTTCGATGGCAGATGGCATGACGCCCACAGCCGAACGCAAGAGCGGACACCTGATAAGAGCAGCCATAGCACTCGGTGCAAGAATAATCCCAGAACAGGAGAACCGATCATGAACATGAACCTAATACGCCAAGCCCAAAAGCTACAGCAAAGCATTGCCAAGGCGCAAGAAGAGTTAGAGACGGCCACTTTGATGGCCTCTGCGGGCGGGGGCGCCGTCAAAGTGGTGGTAACCGGAAATCTAAAATTGCAGTCGATCCAGATTGCCCCAGAGGTCGTAGACGCTTCAGATACCGAGATGCTACAAGACTTGGTCATCGCAGCAGTGAATGAAGGGCTAGAGGAAGCACAGAAGCTCGCCCAGAGTAAAATGGGAGCTCTCACGGGCGGCATGAAGCTCCCCGGGATTGGGTAATCACCATGCTTAACCACTCTTCAGGAGGAATCCCTGCAGTCGAACCTGTCGCCCGATTGATCGAGGAACTTCATAAGCTTCCAGGGATTGGCCCCAAAAGCGCGCAACGACTGACATATTACCTAATCAGGATTGACCCTGAGCAGGCCCGCTCCCTTGCAGAGGCTATCGTCTCTGTCAAGGAGCAGGTGACCCTTTGCGATATTTGTCTTAACATTACAGACAGAATTCCTTGCAAGGTCTGCAGTGACCCGCAACGGGACCATTCAACGATTTGTGTCGTTGAAGATCCTTTGGATGTACTTGTGCTTGAGCGCACCCTAACGCACCGCGGCTTATACCATGTTCTCCATGGTGCCATATCGCCAATGAACGGAATCGGACCTGAAGACCTTAAGCTTAAGCAACTCTTAGCTCGCCTGAAGGCCACTTCGACTCAAGACACATCTGGATCAGAAGGGGCCTCCGTGAAAGAAGTTATCCTAGCAACAAACCCGACTCTAGAGGGCGAAGCCACAGCTATGTACATACATAGACTCTTAGCTCCGTTGGGCCTTACAATTACTCGATTAGCGCGCGGCCTTCCTACTGGAGCCGAGCTTGAGTACGCGGATGAGACCACCCTCGTCAGGGCATTCCAAGGTCGACAAACACTAGAGATATAATTCATTCCGAGACGAGCAATGACATTATCACGTCGACGAATAGATAGCGATACCCTCCCAATAGGGAAACTGCCCTCAGACCTGCTCAAACAATCGTTATCCCGAATCAGAGTCAACGACGTCAGCGTCCTAGTTGGCCCTAGCATCGGGTCGGATGCTGCACTGCTAGACCCATCACAGCAGTTAATTGTCGCAACGAGTGACCCAGTTACCTTCGCCACTGAACATGTCGGTTGGTACGCTGTTAATATCAATGCGAATGACGTCGCCTGTTTAGGTGCAACGCCACTTTGGTTTCTCGCCACCCTATTGTTACCTAAACACAGCACACTTTCCACGAGCGAGCGCATCTTTAAAGACTTGTTGGCAGCCTGCGACTCACTTGGCGTGACACTAATTGGCGGCCATACGGAGATCACACAAGGGATCGACCAACCTATCTTGGCCGGAACGATGTTGGGCGGAGTTAAAAGAGGTAAGGCAATCCTGCCGGGTGGCGCAAAACCTGATGACCGCCTGTTACTCACTAAAGGGATTGCCCTAGAAGGAACTGCTTTATTGGCGCAAGAGGCAGCCGAACTCCTAAAAAGCAAAGGCATGACTGACTCCGACCTTCAGGAAGCCCGAGACCTACTTAGGGCTCCTGGAATCAGTGTGGTTCAAGACGCTCTGACAGCACAAGAAGCAGGTGGCGTAAACGCCATGCATGACCCAACTGAGGGCGGTGTCGCAACCGGGATTCTCGAAATGGCCGAATCAGCTGGTGTCGGTGTAGAGGTTCGCAAATCGACTATACCAGTGCTGCCGATTTGTGAGAACATTTGTCGAATTCTACGCCTAGATCCACTAGGGTTACTTGCCTCGGGATCACTGCTTCTATCTGTATCACCTCAAGGGATAGAGGGAGTACGGCACGCATTGTCAGAGGCCTCCATCCCCGTAACAGAAATTGGTCAGATCACTAGCGCCTCAGAGGGTATCCATCTCCTGACTCCTGAGGGGCGTATCCCAATACCCCGTTTTGACCGAGATGAGTTTGCACGCTTTCTCGCAGGATCACCAACACAAGCTACTTAGGCACGATAAGCCAAATCAACCCGGGCAATTTGAATCACACATCCCAGGATAGATTGAATGAGATACTCATGACCAAATTGAAGAATCCAGGGGCGGAGAGACAGTCTGCTACTGTTCATTTGGGGCTAATGATCGGTGTGACTTCGGTCTCGTTCGCGGCAGTACTTATTAGGCTTGCTGATACGGCGCCTTTGGCGGTTGCAACCTATAGAACAGCCATCGCCGCAATCATACTTATCCCAATCGCATTGCTGATCAATCGGAAACAGTTAATGGTTGTCAACAGAGCAACATGCTCTCTTATCGCCGGCTCTGCTCTATGCCTAGCTCTCCATTTTGGATTCTGGATCGCATCATTAGACCACACAACAGTCTCAAGCTCCGTCGTCATCGTAACCGCGAATCCTATCTTGGTTGCTCTAATAGCACACTTCATGATCCAAGAGCCAGTCACTAAGAAGACTCTCATGGGAATTAGCCTAGGACTGATAGGGGGAGTAATTATAGGTCTAGGTGATTGGAGCTTTGGCGGTAACAGATTATATGGCGACGGGCTAGCATTATTAGGGGCGCTAGCAGTCGCTGGGTATTATGTCATTGGAAGAAAGTTAGTCCCTCAACTATCTTTACTAGTATATCTGGCCCCTGTTTACGGGGTATCGGCCTTGATCCTACTAATGACAGCCACGATCGCGGCAACACCGCTCAATGGCTTCTCACGAGAAACTTACGTTTATATGATTCTTATTGCCATCATCCCACAATTGATCGGGCACTCATCTCTAAATTGGTCTCTCCGCCACCTCCCAGCCACAACCGTAGGAATCGCAGTTATGGCCGAACCGATTGGCGCTACGGTATTAGCTTGGCTGGTTCTCGGCGAGATTCCGACGGTCTCTACCGTAGTCGGCGGAGCATTGATCCTTTCTGGAGTCTATCAAGCACTTAAGCCGACTTAATGCCTAGTAGCTAGAAGGATCTCGACGGCGAACACGTTTGACGCCATATGGATACCTAAATACAATCGCAACCAAGAGCAGGTCAACGGGGAGGCTTCTCAATGAACTGGTTAGATATGGCCCTGACAGGCGTGATTCTAATGAGCGCGTACGCTGGCCTAAGGACGGGTGTAATTGCTGCCTCGTTTACTGCTATCGGCATCTGGGTAGGCGTAATATTGGCCGGCCAGATTAGTGACGACCTAGGAGCAAAACTTACTACTTCTACTTCCAATGATACACTCGTTACCGTTATCTCTTATTCGGCGATCGTCATCGTATCCATTATGATCGCCCGTTTCGCCGGTGCTATGACGCGGAAGATCATCAATATGTTTCTCCTCGGATTCATTGACCGTCTAGCCGGCATGGCACTAGGATTGATAGCCGGGATAATTCTTGCCGGAGCGATCATTACCGGCGGGGCACGTCTTACATATAACTTCGTCATGCCGTCGATCTCGATAGCAGGCCTAGAAGTCAACGAAGCTATTCCGAGGCAAGTTACGGACAACATCCCAGGCAGTATTACTATGGATGTGACGCACTCATTCCTCGAAAACGCGTTGGTAGACTCTTCATTCAGTTCTGCCTTTATCCGGATCGCTAACGTAGTCCCAGGAAATGCGTTGGGTTTCGTGCCATCAGACTTCGCAGCTGCAATCTATATCTTAGAGCAACGCATAAAAGATCAGGATATCAATGACGAATGAGTCTAAGCGATGGATCTCTTAACTGTTCTCTCGTAGAGACAGGAACATGATGCGTCTCGCTCTCTTAGTCCTGGGATTGTGCTGTCTGAGCCTCGTTTTCGGTTTGTCTTGCATGTCTCAGGCGGAACCTTCTAGTCAAAGTACACGAGGGCAGGTTCGTTCCCAGTTACAGCAATCTGCCACCCCACTACCACCCACGCCTACCACAACGGCACAGCAATCTGCCACCCCACTACCACCCGCTCCTATCACAACGGTACAGCAAGATCCTCAACCCGTGGAGGAATCGACTCCTTCTACATCGGACTCCGCTCAACCAGACTCCCCGGTTGAGCCTCAAGCTTCCGTGGGAACATGCACCTTTCTTCTAGAACTTGCGACCACCGCAGCACAACATGAACGAGGATTAATGGAGCGCACCCACCTAGCAAAAGACCACGGCATGCTCTTTGTCTGGCCCCAAGAAGCAATCCGACACTTCTGGATGTTGAACACGCTCATCCCACTAGATATCTTCTTCATAAACCAACAGAGACGTGTTGTTGCGATCCATACCATGCTTCCTGAGCCAGGCGTTGGCGCGGCCGATCTGACCATCTACAACTCCGATAAACCCGCACAATTCGCCCTCGAAGTGAACGCAGGAATGCAGAAAGAATGTGGAGCCTCCGTAGGTGACCTAGTCGAACTAGAACCATAAGCTCATTATCATCGGCCCAAATCAAGTCTGACTTAGGACTCGTGATAGTCCGTCGGTAGTTACAAGTGTCGATCCAGCATCAGTATCACCTCATTGACTTGACACCTTTATCCCAAGCCTCTTATCGTCATCCTATCTCTTTAGATTCTTGATTCTATCTGGGGCGGGGTAGCGAGACAGGAGAGTAACTGTGGATCTTCTAATACGCAACGTAAACATATTCAACGGCCACGGGGGCTCAATCACTCGAAACACCAGCGTCATGGTAGAAGATGGCACCATTTCCTGGATTGGGTCCGAAACGTCGCGCCCGAAACGACATGTCCACCAAGAAGAGATTGATGGACATGGGCTAACGCTAATACCAGGGATGATCGATTGTCATGAACACTTCATTGGCGACGGTGGCCCCGCAAACATGGACCACCTCTTCGACGATTCCCCTGATATCTTCACGATCAAAGCCATAGCCAATTGTCGTAGAGCATTGCTATCAGGTGTGACCTCCGCACGAGATGTAGGATCCCGTTTCGCTATCAATATTGCGTTGGCAAGATCTACAGCAGCTGGAGCAATTTTGGGCCCTAGGATTGTAGCGGCAGGGGAATGGCTCCAGTTTCCAGGCTGCTGGCCACCACAGCTGACTCGTCGCACTGAAACAGTTGAAGAACTCTTACAAGCTATTCAAGAACAAATCAACCTCGGCGCCGGTCTGATTAAAGTAGGAGCTACCGGAAGAACGGACGAGGGAGAGCAACTTAGTACGATGGGCCCAGTCGCATTGGGAGCAGCGGCTCGTTCAGCACATGAAGCAGGACTGAAGATTGCCGCACACTGCGTTGGTTATGAGGGAAGCCGTGATGCAGTTGAGGCCGGCGTAGACTCAATTGAACATGGCACTTATATCGACCAAGAAACCGCCGTGTTGATGAGCCAAAAAGGGACATTTCTCGTCCCCACCATGTCCACTTGGGATTGGACGCTTAGATTCGGTAAGAGTATCGGGCTTACCCAACAAAAAATACAACAGGCCGAAGAAAACCGGGAATCATCCCGGAAGAGCTTCAAATTAGCGCTTGATGCCGGGGTCCCTATTGCTGCAGGAACTGACGCCGGCGGTTCTGGAGCACGTCATGGGTTCATCGCGCGAGAAATTGAACTAATGGTCGAAGCCGGAATGTCTCCATCATCCGCGCTACAAGCCGCGACAACGCAAGCGGCATCTCTAGCCGGAATTGAAGATCTCACTGGAACCATTGAGGTTGGGAAACACGCAGACCTCGTCTTAATCGACGGCAACCCTCTGGACGATCCTTCTGCATTACGCCATGTCTGGGCTGTCTACAAGAGCGGAAATCGCATTTACTGAGGAAGGACCATGGAAATCCCAGAGTACCACAAGCACGTCATGCAGCCCCCTGATCAATCATGAGAGTCACCACTGGGTTATCTGGAGACTACCAAACTTGTGTCGGAGAGGAATCCTCACGAGCTGAGCTTTTGGGGTATGACTATCTCTCCGTTCCAGAAACAACTGGTAATCCTTTCGTGCGGTTAGCCATAGCCGCCGACCATACCACAACCATCCGACTGCAATCATCTATCGCGCTCGCATTTACCCGCAGTCCAATGGACATAGCTTATACCGCCTGGGATTTACAGAATTTCTCCAAAGGCCGATTCGTACTAGGGCTGGGAACCCAAGTGAAAGGCCACATAGTAAGACGGTTTAGTCTCCCATGGAGTTCACCCGCAAGGCGCATGCACGAGTACGTTGTAGCATTAAGAACCATCTGGCATTCATGGAATTCTGGAGACCGTCTAAATTTCAAGGGTGACTTTTACCAGTTTAGTCTGATGCCCCCCTTTTTCAATCCTGGGCCTACGACATACCCAGTCCCCGAGATACATATCGCCGCAGTCGGCCCCAAAATGCTCCAAGTCGCAGGGGAAGTTTGCGATGGAGTCATCTTGCACCCGTTCAGTACCATCAAATACATTCAAGAGATCGCACTCCCAAACCTTCGTATAGGGGCCGCGAAATCCAAAAGGTCTTTGCGAAACTTCGATATCAGTAGCGGGGGGATGGTTGTAACCGGACCCAGTAACAAGGACATTGCTCTAGCTCGAGAGCAAGCGAGGACTCGCGTGGCTTTCTACGCTTCTACTCCGAACTACGCTTCTATTATGGAATTACATGGCTGGGGAGATATAGCACAAAAGCTCTATCGTTTCTCTGCGGAAAACAATTGGGCAAACATGGACAAGCTCATCACCGATGAAATCCTTGACGCATTCGTCGTTTCCGGAACCTATGATACCCTTCCGGCGAAGGTATTTCAGAGATTTGGTTCCTACGCGACAACCGTGGATATTCCGATGGCCCGTCAACCTTCAACACACGATAACCAACTTCAAAGAGCCTTAGTAAGTATTAGCTCGCCGCAGGATCATGCTTAAACCCTCTACCAAGGCCACTATTGATTCCGAAGACTAGCGGTTATCTATCTAGACCTCTTGAGGAAGTTTTGGAGGGCGAGCAAACAAAATTACAATCGCTCCTGCACCCGCTGCGAGCGCCAAGAAGAGAAACGGACCCGTATACGATCCCCAAACATCGAATATCACCCCAGTAGCAAACGGAACAATGAGCGCACAAATATTCATAGGAATCATTGACAGACCCATGATCGTTCCGAAAGCGCGACGCCCAAAGTACTCTCCCCTGATGCTCGTCATCGCTGGAGCACGTCCTCCCTGTCCAATTCCAGCCACGACACCGAAAATTATAGCTGCACCGTAAGAATGAACCATGAGCAGGAACAGCATCGCTACCGCCTGGATCGACATAAACCCGAAGATGATATAGCGAAGGTTATATTTATCCCCCAGCCACCCACCTACAAACTGGAAAATCCCAGATGAAACCGTTAGTACCAAAACGATTGTTGCTGCTTTTGTCAGTGTAAACCCTTGATCATTCAAGTGTGGAACCAAGTGAACAGACATCGTAGTAAACAATGTCGCTGTTCCCGCATGACATAATCCGATGATCCAGAAAGCTTGTGTACGCAACGCTTGGCGCGCAGTGAATCCACTCGGGGTAACCAGACTATTTCCGTCCTGAACCGCAGGATCTGAAACCGAATCTCCATCAACGGTCAGCCCATGCTCTTCTGGTCGGTTGCGCATGACCAACAGTATTGGAACTGCTGCCACAGCGTAGAGCCCCCCGATAGCAACCGACACCAGCCTCCAACCATATGTCACTATCCCCCAAGCAAGAAGAGGCATCAGTGCCCCCCCAGCGGATGCCCCGATCAACGGTCCAGACATTGCCCGCGTTCTGCTACGCCTGAACCAAGAGTTAATTACTGTGATAATGGGAAGATATCCCGCCATTCCTGCCCCCAGCGACAACACAGCGTAAGCTATATAGAAAGTCGGAGCATTCTGTACCGTGGCGAACACCAAGAAACCCAATATGGCAATCACCCAGCCGATTGCCATCGTACGACGCGCGCCGAAACGATCGGCGAAAAACCCTTCTAATGGCCCCATTATCGCTCCCTCAGCGCGAGCAAGAGCGAATGCACCGGACAAGACAGTCCGGTTCCAACCAAATTCCTCTTGAAGAGCAACCAAGAACGTCCCAGCTGCCTGCCATGTCGACCCAGAAATTACAGTCATTCCGAGGGTTCCCACGATGACGATCCACCAGCCATAGAACAGAGGCGCCCTTCTGCTATCCGCCGGCTGATTATTCAACGAATTCCCTCTCAATCATGGCCTTAGCAACTTATTCTATCGAAGCCGTCACAATATTGATCAGCCGTCCCGGCACATAGACTGTTCTAACAACTTCTTTGCCAGCCAGATGACGCTGGATCGTGTCCGAGGCCATCGCATGCCCGACCGCTTCTTTTTCACCAATCTGCGCAGGAATTGCAAGTTTATCGCGAACCTTCCCATTCACCTGAACAACCAAAGTCACAATCTCATCTGTAGCCCGAGTTTCATCCCATTTCGGAAATTTTTGATTATGAACACTAAATTTCTCTCCGATACGTTCCCATAGCTCTTCAGCAAAATGCGGGGCTAAAGGTGCGAGCATTAACACGAACATACGCCGGATCTCATGCCATGAATCTGCGCCAATCACTCTTGCTTCCCAAGCCCGTCCGAGCTCATTACTAAATTCCATTAAGGCAGCGATCGCTGTATTAAAATTAAAGGACTCAAGATCAAGTCCCACTTTACGGATAGTTTGGTGAAGCAGCTTAAATATTCGCTCCTGCTCTTGGCGGTTCAGATTAGCACCGACAAGTTGCGCAGGTTCTTTCTGTAACAAGTCCCACAAACGATTTAGCCAGCGAGCAATACCGTTCACTCCTGAGTCCTGCCATTCACCCCCTCGATCCCAAGGCCCCACGAACATGAGATAAAGCCGGACTACATCCGCACCAAGAACAGCAACATACGAATCGGGACTGACTACGTTCCCTCGGGATTTAGACATTTTGGCGCCTTCAGATACGATGTGCCCTTGGTTAAAGAGCCTTAGGAACGGCTCTCCAAACTCTAACAATCCGAGGTCTCTCAACGCTTTAATGAAAAAGCGGGCATACAAAAGATGCATAATCGCATGCTCAGCCCCGCCAGTATATTGGTCGGCAGCCATCCACTTCTTGACCATCTCCGGATCCCAAGGACGCTCATGATCTTGCGGGCTTAAGTACCGCAGAAAATACCAAGAGGAATCAAAGAACGTATCCATGGTGTCTGTTTCTCGACTAGCCGGCTTGGCACAATTCGGGCACTCGGCTGACAAAAACTCTTGATTACGGGCAAGGGGCGATTCACCTAAAAGCTTAAATTCAGCGTCCTCCGGCAATAACACTGGTAGATCCATCTCTGGCACAGGAACAATCCCGCATGATGTGCAATGAATAATTGGTATTGGAGTACCCCAATACCGCTGACGTGATATGAGCCAATCACGCAACCTGTACGTGACTGTAGATTTGCCCCACTTCTGATCCTCAAGATGCCGGATGATCGAATCGCGGGCAGACTCGTTGCTCATCCCATCAAATCGACCAGAATTAACTTGTAGCCCATTGCCCGTGTAAGCTTCCTCTAACACCCCACCATCCCATTCTGGTGGTGAAACGACAACTCGAACAGACAGAGCATATTTTTGGGCAAACTCAAAATCGCGTTGGTCGTGTGCTGGCACACCCATCACCGCGCCTTGTGCATACCACGCGACCGCATAGTCCGCGATCAGAATCGGTATCCACTCTCCGCTTATGCGATTCAGGCAATACGCACCGGTATGGACCCCTGTTTTTTCGCGATCAGCAGCCAGGCGTTCGATATCAGATTTCCTTCGTGCATCCGCGACGTACTGCTCAACTTCGCTGCGTCGTTCCTCAACAGTGATCTTTGAAACCAACGGGTGCTCTGGGGCTAAGACCAAAAACGTAACTCCATAGAGTGTATCTACACGGGTGGTAAAAACACGAATCTCTTGCTCAGACAGGCCCAAGTAAGATATATCGAAACCAATCTCGGCGCCTTCACTGCGTCCGATCCAGTTTCGCTGCATCGTTAATATTTTGTCCGGCCACTGGATGAGTCCGGAAAAGTTTAGGAGTTCATCCGCATAACGCGTAATTCCAAGAAACCACTGCTCCAATTCTCGACGCGTAATGGGGGTTGCACATCTTTCACAATTCCCATCAACGACCTGTTCATTCGCTAGAACAGTCTGACAGGAAGTGCACCAAACAGCGGGTGCATGAGAACGGTAAGCAAGTCCGCCCTTATACAGCTGCAAAAAGAGCCATTGGTTCCAACGGTAGTACTCAGGTGAACAGCACACTACTTCGCGATCCCAATCATAAATCGTCCCCATCGAACGGAGTTGGCCACGCATCCGTTCGATGTTCTGCATCGTCCATGTGTGTGGATGGATCCCTCGGTTTATGGCTGCATTTTCGGCGGGCAATCCGAACGCATCAAAACCCATTGGATGTAACACATTGAATCCTTGCATCCTGCGAAACCGAGCATGCGTGTCGGAAGGCGCCATAGCATACCAATGACCGATATGAACGTCACCCGAAGGATAGGGGTACATCGTCAATTCATACCACTTCTGACGAGGATCATTGTCGTGGACGCGATGGATCCCCTCATCATCCCAGCGGGCTTGCCACTTCTGGTCAAGCGCTTTCGGTTCCCATCGTACTCTCGTCAGACTGGTCTCTCTCGCTTCTTTTATCTCTCAGCCTCCCAACAAAACCTACGGAAACCTTCGGTAGAAGTTGATCGCAATATTCAGGCTTTCAGTGTGCGGTTTCAAGATCGATCCATCGTCCTATCGCAATCTTCTCTCCACGATTGTACTCCCTCAAAGGCTCAATGTGGGCGACCTTTACTCAATTGGTTCCAAATGCACCACTGGACACTAAGCCCGACCTCACATATTCTACAGGCAGGTTCTGCAGGGAGGAGAGTCCATGTCCTTTCAACCAGTTTCTTGGAATAATGTCCCGGAAGATCACCTCGCCCAAGGGATTCGTAGACGGATCGTCACTGGTGAACAAGTCATGCTGGGTCGAATTTATCTGCCCAAAGGGGCGGTCGTCCCACCCCATAGACATGCTAATGAGCAGATTACACATATCGTATCGGGAGCCTTGCGATTTGTTATAGATGGCGAAGAAATGATAGTACGAGCCGGAGAGACATTAATAATCCCTCCCAACGCGGAACACCTCGCAGAGGCGCTTGAAGACACTGATGACATTGACGCCTTTAGTCCAATTCGGCAAGACTGGCTGGATGGATCTGACGCTTACTTGCGCCAGCGCCCAACACCCTAACGTTGATGGCTCGCGCGAGGGACAGACTATAGACAAACAGCTAATCACAGTTCGCTATAAAACGCTGGACGCCTCGCACACTATATCGCAGTAGAGGGAAATCCTTGACTCTACCTTTATTTTGGCTTCTAGGAATCTGGATTGCTGCGATTGGATGCACAATATTCCTCGCTCGAGATCGCCTCGATTCAACAAACACTTCATGGAAAGATGAACTCTTGGTCCGCTGTGTCGCGCTTTTAGCTTCAACGATTGCTCTAAGCATTGTGGCACTAGCAAGTTTAATCATTTCAAAAGAGCCAAAGACCGTCATCATAGCCATTACCTTATGGGGAGTAAGTATTTTCCCCTTAATCCTGCCAAAGAAGGCGCGCCAGATTGGCAGATTAGTGATCTCTTCTAGGACGTGCATTTTTTTGTCTATTGGGTTAGCAGCCCTAGGTGCCTTGAGCGTGTCACTCTTCGTACTCGTTTTACTGATTCTCTCAAACCCAGAATTGGTTTCAATGCCTACCGGGTGTATCTTTAGCCTGAGGATGTAATCTACTCAACCCCGACATACCCCCTCAAACAAATCGGCATGATATTCACCGACAGTGGTCCGGATCATTTGACCACCAGATCGGTGCGCCTTAAACTTCACTTTCAGATTCGCGGCGAGGATATCCTAGGAGCTCATTCAATGTTCAAGACAACTCTTTTACCAAATGGGTTAAGAATCCTCACTAGTGTCATGCCCTCGACTAGGTCCGCAAGTATTGGCTTATTTGTTCAAGCCGGATCACGTTATGAGAGCGACCCTGAAGGTGGCACGTTCCACTTCATTGAACATCTCCTTTTCAAAGGAACGTCCCGCTATGAAACTTCCCGCGAGATTAGTGAGGCCGTCGAGAGTGTGGGCGGAATACTGAATGCCAGTACCGATCAAGAGTTAACAGTCTACTGGTCGAAGGTCCCGCATTCCCATTTAAACGACACCATCAAACTTCTGAGTGATATGCTCCAAACCCCCAAGTTCAGGCCCGACGATATCGAAAAGGAGCGAGGAGTGATTCTCGAAGAACTTGCGATGAGCAATGATGACCCTGATGATCGAGCAGGGATCCTCATCGATCAGGTCATGTGGCCAAATCAGCCACTAGGCCGAGATATTGGAGGCACTCCCGATTCAGTGAGATCCATCTCACGCGAAACCCTTTTAAGCCATTTCGATCGCCACTACCATGCCTCAAATACGGTCCTGGCAATCGCCGGCCAGTTCGAACACGACACAATTCTAGACCTCATAAACAGGGAGCTCGGATCATGGGATTCGGGTAATGCCGTCCCGTATCCACCTGCAAATGACGACCAGGAAGCGGCTCACGTGCTGGTCGAATTCAGGAAAACTGACCAAGCACACGTCTGCCTTGGGCTGCGAGGGCTTTCTTCAACGCATCCTCAACGCTACACGCTAGATCTGTTGAACGCAATCTTGGGGCAAGGCGCCAGTAGTCGCCTATTTATGGAAATTCGTGAAAAGCGTGGCCTTGCCTATGCAATCAATAGCGGAACGAGCCACTTCAGTGACACAGGAGCACTCGTGGTCTATTTTGCTGTGCATCCGAACAACGCAATCCCTGCCATCGAGGCAACTGTAGCTGAACTTTACCGCCTCGTTAGTGACCTGCCCGAAGAGGAAGTTGAGAAAGCTAAAAACATGATCAAGGGGAGACTACACCTTAGAATGGAAGATACTCGCAGCGTTGCATTTTGGGGGGGGACACAGCAAAGCTTGCTCAACCATGTGTTCTCTGTTGAAGATATCACAGACAAGATCGACGCAATTACTGCTGAAGACATCCGATCGCTCGCAGCATCATTAGTGTCTTCAGATAAGATGAATATAGCGGTAGTCGGCCCTTACTCCACGGACGCTGAATTTCACAGGGTGCTACGCTAAGGAACTAGTCAACCTACGTCAAGCTTTTTAAGTCTTTCAGAAATCCTCGCGCTTTCAAGCGTTGCTCCAAGATAAATGTAGTATAACCGTGAATAATATCCTCTAATGCCCTCCCCAAATGCCGATCAATTTTAAGGCGCTGGACATCATGGTAAGAATTGTTTTGGATGAATCGGAGAACCTTGATCGCACCAATAGGGAGATCAATTGAATACAGGTTCTCCTTTGTAATGGGATTCGCCTTAAATGGGAGATCCGTACAGTTGGCACATATCACTCCGCCCAAACTGAAGCTGAATCGATGCTGCCCTTGAGAAACACGATTCATGCACGACACGCAGTCATAGAGTTCCGGCATATACCCCACCAACCCCAAGAGCCGGATTTCAAAATTCCAAATAGCCAAATCTCCCGCACCAGAGTCCAGTGTTTCTAATACTTGAATAAAGGATGCAAACAAACGACGGTTCTCCTGCCCCTCTGTAACAAACGCGTCAACAAGTTCGGCACACACCAAAGCTCGCCCCACTAATCCCAGATCCTCGCGAATGTGTGAGAAGCTCCTGATTGTCTCAACACCCGACACAATATCAAGATCGCGTCCACGTGCAAGCATCAAACGACTGTAAACCAGAGGCTCCAAATGGCCAGCTAAGCGACTTTTAGGTTTCCGTGCCCCTCGGACCACGGCACGCAATTTCCCAAAAGCCGGAGTAAAGAGGCTTACGATGCGGTCTGCCTCCCCAATCGGTAGCTGCTTGAGAACCACAGCCTCCGTCTTATATGTCTTCGGCTTGGTAAGCATCTGCCCTTCTTACCGCAATCTTACTAACGTTCCGGTATCTTCTCGCCCTTCGCCCGAGCGCTCCCAAACTAAGATTGACCCATGTCTCGTCAAATATTCCCTTACGGCTCGCCGTAGCGCCCCAGAACCAACCCCATGAAGCACCCATAATTCGTCACGCCGTCCTCGCAGAAGAGTAGATTCGATAAAATCGTCAAGAAGCGTCATCGCCTCTTGCGCTTTGATCCCCCGAAGATCTAATTCAGTTTTCTTGCGATGATTCTTCTTTGAGCGTTCAGACAAGATATTGGCAGAGAGAGAATTAGTCGGCGTTTCCGAAACGGGGCCAGACGACGCTTCTCGACGTTTAACAGGTATCAGGTGTACATGCTCTTGGGCTATTCGTAGTCTAGAAGCTCCAGCAATCACCTCAATATACCCAGAAGTGTCGATGGGTTTAGTCACCTTAACAACCCCCGAGAGACCTCTTACCTCGACGGTATCTCCTACAGATAGAGATCCCAATTGTTTAGCTCGATTAACAGATGGCCGTCGAACCCCAGCCCGAAGCTTTTTTTGCAACTGTGTAATGTTTCTGGCCACAGACCGTAACTCAACAAGCCCATGTGACTCCTTAGCAGGGAATCGTTGAGCATGAAGGCCTCGCTCTAATTTTGCAACGCGGGTTCGGAGTTCTCCAATACTTTCGTCGACAAACTTTGTCAGTCGCGCTCGTTCCATACTGAGGTATGTTTCCATCTGATCACGCTCTTGATCTAGGGAAGCTTCTTTCTGGGTAATCCCCTCGAGCATTCTCTCTGCTTCTTCACGTTGCATAGAAATAAAAGATCGTTCCCTAGTCAACCATTCGTGGAGCGCCACTGCTCGACTGTATGCTGGGCTCAAGAAGCTCCTAGCCTTGTCCAATATCATCGAGGATAAACCCACCCGTTTTGCGATAGAAAGGGCATAGCTCCGTCCAGACCCCCCCAGATTCACTGTATAGGTAGGCTCTAAGGTAACTGGATTCAAATCCACGCTTGCGTTCATAGCCCCCTTTAAGTCCTGGACCATAACGGCAAGATCCAGATGATGGGTTGTTGCAACGAACGGTATCTCATTTTCCGTAAATTCGAGGACTAGTGCCTTCGCTAGAGCTGCACCTTCATCCGGATCTGTACTTGAACCGATTTCATCCAACAGTACCAGCGTATCCGTCCTCATCACCTGAATCACGTTCTGTATCGATAGCATTTGTGAACTAAATGTAGAAAGCCCTGTATCCAGTGCTTGGTGATCCCCTATAGAAGCGAAGATGCCGCCCCAGACAGGTAATTTAGTTCCTTCTGCGGCTGGGACTTGGAGTCCTGCCTGATACATCAGACACGTTAGTCCAATCGTTTTTAAAGCAACTGTTTTCCCGCCAGCATTCGGCCCAGTAATGAGTAGCGTCGTCCATCCACCCCGCTTCTCACTACGATTGCCAAGCCCGAGCGACATAGGGACTGCTTGTTCAAGCAAGAGTGGGTGACGGGCCTGTTCCAACCATAAACGTGGTGGATCTAGATCGATTGGTTCAGGTGTAACCCCATCCACCGCGAGGCCATAGCGTCCTCTTGCCATAGCTAGGTCCAATCGGATCATGATCTTTGTCGTGAGTCGCAAATCTGTATCGTGTTCCCCGACCATAAGCGACAGTCGGCCGAGAACTTTTCCTTCTTCTCTAATACAGCGAAGCTTCGCTTGATGCCACTGATTCGCTATCGAGACCACTGAGAGTGGTTCCACAAACAACGTGGATCCACTATCCGAGACATCATGCACTAACCCTGGGATGTGCCGTCTCATACCTATCTTCACAGGCACAACGAAGCGTCCACTCCTTTCGGTGATCAACCGTTCTTGGAGCGCTATCCGCCCGACATCAGAGTCAATAAGTCGTGTAAGAGCATGGTTCAAACGCTGATAATGTGTATTGGCTCGATCCCGCGCTTGTTTCAAACCGAGTGACGCGGCATCTTCGATATTCCCAATTCTATCTATACACAAACCAATATCATTCTCAACAAAAGACAGGTCGGGAATCTGCTTCACAAGGCTACTTAAACAAGGTATTTCACCGCCTCGACGTTGAAGAGCTAAAGAGGTTAAGCGCTGTTGTCTCAGTGTTTCATAGATCTGACGCAATTCAACGCCATACAGAACTCCTTCTCTACCCACTCGATCTAGCAAATCCCGAAAATCGACGGATTCCGAGAGGTCGAACTCCCCGTTCTTCTCTAGAAAGTGTCTAGCGTCACTGGTTTCCTGCTGGAGTTTAGTGACTTCGGTTCGTTCCCATGAGGGAACCAGCTCGAACGCTTTATCTCTTGCCGGCCCAAAGCTAGTATATGAAGCCAACTGCGCGAGGACCTTCGGGAATTCAAGTGACACAAGTGCGACGGCACACGCTTGGTGTTCCAATTTAGTTAAGTCATGCTCTGATGTACTAGATGTCATTGTTTTGGAGGATTCACAATAGGCCTTAAGAGAAATTCGGGAGTACTTCTTCAACAAATGCCTGAATAGCCTCCCAATCAAAGGGGGCTCCTCTCAATGCGATATTCACCTCTTGAGCACCTGCATCAGCATAGCGCTCGATCTGTTCAAGGACGTCGGCCGGTTTCCCAGTAAGGGCCCCATCAATCTGGCCTCGATCGATCGCCTCTTGACGCTTCCTGTTCGCAGATTCGTCATCAATGCCCATAAGAAAGTGAAGATTCACACTTCGCATAATGTCGTCCGGATCTCTCCCTTCTTTAGCACACCATTCGTCTAAAACGTCCATTTTGTGCTTGTAGACGGACGGAGAAACATACGCCGCGTTCCAGCCATCAGCATACTTCGCGGCGATCCGAAGAGTTCGCCGTTCGCCTCCTCCGCCAATCCAGATCCGCGGGGACCGCTGCACTGGCCTCGGCCTACAATAGGCATCTTGAATATCAAATTGTTGGCCCGAAAAGTTTGTTTTCTCTTCATGCAACATAGATCGAATCACCTGCACCCCTTCGTCAAGAATATCAAGGCGATACTTGGTGGGAGTGAATGGAATCCCAAAAGCGGTATACTCCATCTGGTACCAGCCAGCGCCTAGCCCGAGTTCCAAGCGCCCGTTACTGATATGATCAATCGTAACAGCAGCCTTTGCCAGTACCGCTGGATGTCGAAACCCCATACAGAAGACCAAACTTCCGACCCTGACATTCTTCGTCTCAAGCGCTAATGCCGTAAGAGCGGTCACTCCTTCAAAACACGCTCCACTTCCATCCGTTGACGGACTGGCAAAGAAATGATCCCATATGTGGACGGAGTAGAAGCCAGAATCGTCAGCTAGCCGCCACAACCGACGTAATTCATCATAAGAACAGTTTTGTGGACCTGAAAGCACTCCTAACTTCACTGAACCGCCTCCTCCAACTATTTTGGAAACCGATCGCCATGGGAATTAGGCCCCCAAAAACTTCACCATGTGAAGATTAACTTCGTGTCAGCAAGTCTCTCGTTCGAGAAATGATACCTGTGTCACACTGATTCTGATCAGGGAGTCTCCAAAACGTCTAAGTATTTCAATCCTGTGCCAGTGTTCAACAGCACGATTTTTTCGTCCGGGTCAATCGTTCCCATTTCAAGCAACTTCTGGAGTGCTACTAATGTGGCAGCGCCCTCCGGGCATACGAAAACCCCTTCAAGCTCAGCGATGTCTTTAATCGCTGGGTAGAGTTCTTCATCCCCAACGGTTAACGCCGTGCCACCGCTCTCACGCACTGTCTGCAAGATTAAATCATCGGCGAATGGCGTGGGGACTCGTAGCCCTGAGGCGATCGTAATTGGATCCACCCACGGCTCTGACCGATCTTTTCCTTCCAAGTATGCTCGCGTTATAGGCGCACAACCTTCTGATTGTACACAGATCATGCGAGGCATCTTCGCCTCTTCCAACCACCCAAGTTGGGTCATCTCCTCAAACGCTTTCCAAATTCCGAGAAGCCCCGTTCCACCACCAGTCGGATAAACGACTACATCCGGTACTGTCCAATTGAAGTCTGCAGCCAATTCATATCCCATGGTCTTTTTTCCTTCGACCCTGTACGGCTCTTTCATTGTAGATAAGTCAAACAGTCCCTCAATTCCTGCCCGTTCCCGCGCAATACGACCGGCATCGCCAATATGTCCAGCAACAAGCTCCAATCTGGAACCATAAAGCCGAACCTCAGTAACAGCAGCTTGAGGAGTTTCCTCTGGGATCGTGATAAAACAATCAATCCCTGCCCTCGAACCGTACGCCGCTAGTGCGCCTCCAGCGTTCCCAGCGGACGGCATTGCAACACGTCTTTGTCCCAATTCAACGGCACGGGATACTGCAGCCGAAAGACCCCGGGCCTTGAAACTGCCCGTCGGATTCATGCCTTCATCTTTCAGAAAAAGCTGACTGCAGCCTAGTTTGCGGCCAAGTTTGTCCGCTCTCAACAGAGGAGTAACACCTTCTCCCAGGGTTACTACGTTATCCGGAGAACGAACTGGCATCATCTCGAAAAATCGCCACATGTTGGCAGGTCGACCCAAGAGATCTATCTTTGAGACCGCTCTTCGCGCCCCTTCAAGATCGTAGACGGGATACAACACTCGCCCACATTCATCACAAAAATTCTGCACCAGATCGGCATCGTGGTACTTCCCACAAACAGTACATTCTAGATGGCTCAAAAAACTTTTCATTGTCAACCCGCAGCTATAACATTATCGTGCGCGTCATCATAGCATAGAGTTGCATCGCGACGACCAACAGCTAAAATAGAGTCACGCTCGGAATTGTCACCGGCAAAGGGAGGCATCTTGTCCAACATCATAGATCAATATCGCTCCAAGCACCCACGTTCAGAAGAGTTAGCTATAGAAGCACGGACTTTATTTCCTGACGGGGTTACACATGATACGCGTTATGTCACCCCGTTCGGCCTCACAATCACCCATGCTAATGGCCCGCGCAAATGGGACATTGATGGTAACGAATATATCGATTACGTTATGGGCCATGGCGCGTTGCTACTCGGTCACGCACATCCATCAATAGTTTCAGCTGTGTCAAAGCAAGTTTCACAGGGAACTCACCTTGGGGGAAACCACCTCTTAGAGGCTGAATGGGCAAAACTTGTCATCAAACTGATCCCCTCTGCTGAAAAGGTCCGGTTCACATCTTCTGGTACAGAGTCAACCTTACTGGCAGCAAGACTAGCCCGAGCTTATACCGAGCGTTCAACAATTATTAAGTTCCAGGAACACTTCCACGGCTGGAATGACTACATGATGGCTGGATCAGGAAGAGGAAGCGGTGGCATACCTGAAGCAACTTTCGGCAGCATGCACATACTGCCCCCAAACGACATACAGAAAGTTGAAGATGTGCTCGCATCAAGTGACGATATCGCAGCGATTATCCTAGAACCCACCGGAGCACATATGGGAACCCTCCCAATCTATCCCTCATTCCTCAAAGAATTACGCGAACTAGCAACGAAATACAATGTGGTGCTAATTTTTGATGAGGTAGTGACGGGGTTTCGGGTCTCACCCGGAGGAGCGCAGGAAAGCTTTGGAGTGACACCAGACCTAACGACCCTAGCAAAGATTCTGGGCGGGGGACTACCTGGAGGGGCAGTGGCTGGTAAAGCAGATATCCTTGACATGATTGCCCATCAAGAAGACCCGGATTGGGATGATATCCGAAGGGTCGCTCATCCTGGGACGTTTAACGCTAACCCTGTTTCCGCAGCAGCAGGCATTCAAGCCCTAGAACTCGTTGCTGCAGGCGAAGCTAACGAACAAGCCAATCAAGCAGCTGCCAGTATCCGGAGAGGGATCAATGACTTACTAGCACGGATGGAGATTCCTGGTTGCGCATACGGGATCGCCTCGTTCTTCCACCTTCAGTTTGGCAACCCCTGCGTATGTCCGGACCGAGGTATCTGCACGCGCCCTCATAGGGAAATTAGCGCAGGAATGACCGGAGCGATTTCCACTAACCTCAAACGGGCGATGCTAAACGCGGGGATTGACTTGATGGGAGGCAGAATGGGTATCGTTTCAGCTGTACACACAGACATGGAGGTTGACCAAACAATTGCAGCGTTTGAACAGGGACTAGATGCCTTGCGACGAGAAGGGCATATCTAGACTCCCCTCTCGTCTTCCTTCTCTTTTACGTTAGGTAAAGCATTTTCCTTATCTTCCAAGACCGGATTAATCGCTTTCGCCAGTTCGCTTGCTTTAATATCATCGATACGCTTCATGCCAAATCGCACCTGATCAAAAGCCTCAGTAAGAGCGGCTATCGGGAGAGATGGGAACACGCGTTGGAGCCGCGCAGAATACTCTAACGGAGTCTCAGCTACTGACCGAGCTTCTCCTTGCCGTGTCGCGACATTAAGAAGCTGATAATACAACCGACACACGATAACTCCGGGATCAACTCCGGCTGGTAAAGGATAATAATAGATAGGAAGGACCGTCTTCCAGCGTGGAAGCAATCCAGCAAGGAGTCCGCCTATATCCTTAGAACCGTCCTCGTCACGAGCGGATTCCCTCGTCATAAACTCATCCTCGTTACGTTTCATGAGATGTACAGCCAACACCCAATAAAGAAACCCAAGAATGGTCGCTCCCGTGACCGCAATAAATAACCATTTGATTACTGCTACTAGAACGCCTGGGATTCCCTCTCCAGCCTGAACAGCTTCTCGAGCACCGACAATGCCACTAGCATTAAGAGTTCTAGGCTCGAGGCTTTCGCTTCCAAACAAGTCAACCAACACCCCCATGACCCACAGCAGCACACGTAATACATATTCCGCGATAAATAGGAAAACGATCAAAAACGCTTCGGCAATCACCTTGGCGATTCCAAGCAAGCCCTGGGCAACGTTCCCCATGAAAGTCCCAGGCAGGAAGCTCACAACAAATCCACAAGCTAATACCACGCCTGTAATTCCGATGAATGTCCTCGCCCATGCGGTCGGGGGCGTCCCTTCATCAAGATTGGCGAGAGCCAACCCCCCAAGCGAGACTGCAAAAAACAGAAATGTCATGGGCGCTACCTTGAGATCCATACCGGTCGCAACCTCAAGTAGCGCTGCCGCTATCAGACACGCTAATCCCCACGGGAACACGCGGCCAAGCGTCTCTCCAGGCTTAAGACGAGAGCCAATCCATAATCCACGCCACCACAAAAATAGAGCGGCTAAGGCTCCGAGCATTGTGCGACTCGTTTGGATGCCCTCCATCTTTGAGGTCAGAAGCTGGACCAGCCAATTTAGACCGGCCTCATCAAAGCCGATAGTTATGTAAATAACAGTCACGGCCGTCCACAACCCGATACTTCGTGTCCAAGCCTCAGAAAGTTTTAGTCGTAAAACCCACCGTTGTACAAGTATCGCAACCGCCAAAAGAGCGACTATTCCATACCACGACAGAATCGAATTACCGTTGCCAATGGGGCTTCCCAAGGCTGATAGGACGACATACAGACATGCAGTTTCCACGATGAGCAAAGACGTCCTAACCAGACGATCAGTTAAGAGAGGCATCATCACGCTCACATAACGCTAAATACTCGGCCAAATTTTGGCATTCAACCCCAACGGGGATGCCTTGCGGCTCGAAATCAGCAACCCATATCACGCTTGGTGCTTTACCTTCACGCAAAAGTACCTGCAGCGCTTGTCTTAAACCTACCGTAACAATACCCGTGATGAGTATCAGGCTAGTTCCCCTTGGCAAGCGACGCGATGCTAATAGAAGCTGCTCTTCAATTGCAGAGCCGACGTACGCACTGACCATGGCCAACGCCTCAAAGATCAAATCCAATTGGTACCTGCTACGACCCGGCGAGACACTCATTGGGTGATCATAAAGAGAGGATTTGCCGTTTGTTATAAGACCTACATTGAGACCGCGTGAAAGTGCTTCTTGTGTTAACGAAGCGGCGACAGAGACCACCCTTTCCAAGTGATGCGGAATCGAGCCCCCGTATGACACCCCAACCGTATCAACATTCACGACCGGGACAGCGACCACTGAAGCGCCAGGCTCGTAAATCTTTACTTGGAGAGCCATCCGTCTTGCCGTGGCTTTCCAATCAATGCTTTTCATCGGATCACCAGATTGGTAGCTTCGAACTCCTGCTGGACGTAACGGATCACTGTTGAGTGGCAACACGGAGTGCCGATCGCCTACAGGCCGTCGCGCCGGCACGAACAAGTTCGGCAATGGAATAGTTTTCGGATACACCAAGATCGATTCTTGCTGAGGCAAATCAATACGCCTTGGGAAGAATCCAAAAGGATCTCCAGTATGGAGACTGGCTGGTCCTAACTGAAAAAGACCCCTTTTAACGCAACGCACACGATAAACCCAACGAACACGTTCATACGACCCCAAAGAGGTACGATGTACCATGCTCTGAACCATCTCTTTTGGATCCCATTCCACAGACCGGTCTAGAATTTCCAATCCCGGAGGGAGAGAATCAAATAGCCTTACCCAAGCCAACGGAAGGGGCTTTCGATTGGTGAGTGTAACGGATAAGATGATCTCATCACCCGCAAATGCCCGCTCCTGAGATAATGTTCGAAGGAACACTAGTTCATCGATCGCCAATCGACTCCACAGCCATGCGCCACAAGCCACAAGAAGCCCCATCCCTCCAAGCGCGACGAAAACCGGAAAGTCACCGGCAAGTCCTACTATCACCAACAACCCAAACAGAAATGCCCAAACAGACCCTAACATCCGACTAGGACTCAACCGGCACTGGGACCGAGCCCAGCACTTCCTCTATCACCTGTTCAACAGTAATCCCTCGAAGCCGGGCTTGTGGAGCGAGCACAAGCCGATGTGCCAAAATCGGTTCGACTAACTCCTTGATGTCGTCTGGCAACACGTACGACCGATCGGACACTGCAGCTAATGCCTTCGCGCCTCGGTAAAGAAACAGAGCTGCCCTAGGGCTAGCACCAAGTTCTAAGAGCTTATGAGATCGAGTTTCTTGAACGATCTTTACTAGGTACTCAGCTACTGACGCTTCTATGCTCACTGACTCTACAAGACGCTGGGATGCTAATAGATCCTCTTGGGTCACCGAAGGGCTTGGCAAGGCGCCTGGTCCAGACACTGCCTGATACCGCCTGAGTATCTCCAATTCATCGGCTAATGAAGGATATCCCAAACGAATACGTAGCATAAACCGGTCCGTCTGAGCCTCTGGTAACGGAAATGTCCCTTCCAATTCAATTGGGTTCTGCGTCGCGATCACTATGAAGGGGTTCGGGAGTGAGCGAGTTACGCCATCAATCGTAACTTGGCTCTCCTGCATCGCCTCTAGTAACGCGGATTGCGTTCTCGGTGTAGCCCGGTTGATCTCATCTGCCAGCAAAACTTGTGTGAACACAGGGCCAGGATAGAATTCGAAGTCAGTAGTTTGCTGATTAAATATGTTGGTCCCTACTACATCAACCGGGGTCAGATCTGGGGTAAACTGGATCCTCTTAAATGTAAGACCCAGCGAAGACGATAACGCCCGAGCCAGAGTGGTTTTCCCTATTCCAGGTATATCCTCTACAAGTAAATGTCCATTACACAATAGGGCCACGAGAACAAGATTGAGCGCAGACTCTTTGCCAACAACAGCCTCCGCTACACTATTCCGTAACCGTTGAGCAAGATCAGAAACGGGTGAGACCACGGTGTCAGTCATTCGGATACTCCATTCAATACGATCAATCTCTTATCAGGGTTTCCCGGATACTTGCCAGTTTCCACAACTTGACGGTGTGCCGTCACAAACCCGTGAAATCCAACGCCTCTGGCTGTTTCAAGGACTTGTTCCACAGCCATGCCGCCTCGCGTTTCTAGTATCGTCTCAAGTTCCTCAGATCGGACAGTAGTCCCAATTAGGGCGAGAGGTACTGCGCCACCGGTCGAAATATCTGTCGTCAAGCCCCGCCAATGCTCTTTCTTCCTAGAAAGAGCCTCATTGTCACCTTCGGAAGCCTCTGCCTGAAATCCTGTCGCTACCTCGGCCAACAGATCGGTATTCCCCAGCACGATCATGCTAACCCGAGAACTCGCACCGACAATCTCCGGTATCAAGTCTAATACTGCCTCTGTTTCAAGGAGAACCACCACCTCTACGGTCCGGGGAATGTTTCGAGTCTCCTCCAGAGAAGCCAGCAGCCCATCCAGTTCACGGATCTGCATAGGGGATTCGACCGCAATCAATACCCCCCATAGGCCTGGCCATACGCAAGCTTTTAGATCACATTCAAGGCTTCCAGAACTAACTCGCGCGATTGGAAGACTGTTCGATCTAGAGGCTGCTACAATCTCGCTCCATACCAACTCTCGCGCTACGTCTGAGTCGACAGGCACCAGAGTCCCCACGAGATCGACACACAGCATGTCTGCCTCATCCTCGAACGCCCGCGTAACTGCGCTCGGATTATCGGCTGGGACCACAACTATAGAAAAAAGTTTAGTGTTATGTTTCGCGTCATCCACGCTGTCGCTTATCGGGTTCAGAGTCCATTTCGCGTGTTCGGCACGGAGAACATTGATAAAACTTCGCTCGTATGTATAGCGATTGCGGGCAAGGCGCCACCTACGGCGTGCGCGCTTCCCCCAACCAGAACTTTGAAACTGATAATAATTTCTGGGATAAAGGAAACCTACCGCCACTCCTACTGCACCTAACATAAAACATCCAGCACGAATTAATCCATCCGGACCGACAAGAACAGTCAACAAGATCACCAGCAAACTAAGCCCGATCGTCTGGATGCGTGGGACAGAGAGATTTTCAACAGAATCCAGTTCTCGGTAAGCAATTGACTCCAAGATCTCACTGCCCGACCTACGACCGACACGAATTACCCTTTTGTCTGTGGCATGAAACGAGCCACAAGACATTAAAAGTGCCTCATCATGATTCAGGAGCAATGGATCAGATGACTGTGTCATTTGGGCTCTTAACTATTTGTAATCAAAGACCAAGCTGTAGATAGTCCAGCAGGCTAAAACAACGCCACGGTTGTTGAAAATGGCGAGAGTATGCTTGAATCTGTCCTGCTAGCCAGGATCCCAAGTTACTTCCGCAAATGCGAAAGAAACTGATACCTCCCAATCCTACCTACCAAAAAATAATACGAGACTGCCAAGCCTGACAAGTGTGTCTACCGCGAGAATACCATGAGGACAAAAGCATGTAAATTCTTACGGTTTCTGAATCCTTTACAGTCAACTCACAGTCTCCTACCATGAATATGTACTGTTAGGATTCTCATGGAGGAACATATTTTGGACACTAGGACCATTGCACTTATTGGAGGAACAGGGGCAGAAGGTAAAGGGCTAGGACTACGCTGGGCGGTAGCTGGGCACCGCATCTTAATCGGATCGCGTGATATTGAGCGTGCAGCCACAGCAGTGACTGAACTGCGTGCGACGCGACCCGGAGTGCATATAGAGGCAATGACAAATAAAGAGGCCGCTCGGCAAGCGGACTTAGCCATTGTCGCAATCCCTTACGAAGGTCTCACCGACACACTAACTGACCTCCAATCAGAACTAGCGGGAAAGATCGTTGTCAGCGTCGTTGCGCCACTGGTTTTTGGCAAGGACGGGGTAGGCTCCATACAAGTTGCGGCAGGATCAGCTGCCTTAGAATGCCAAACCCTCTTACCAGAGTCGATCGTGATAGCAGCATTCCATACAATTAGTGCCCAAGACCTTCTACACCTTGAAAGGACTATCGATTGTGACGTAGTAGTCTGCGGGAACAATCTGGAAGCTAAACAAGAAGTAATGGATTTGGCCACAAAGATCCCCGGCGTGAGACCGCTAGACGGAAGTACTTTGGACTGTGCTCGCTACATTGAAGACTTAACCGCATTGATTCTGAATCTCAACCGCAAATACAAAGGTCACGCGATGGTCAAATTCATCGGAATTTGACCGGACTCCGCTGAAGTCATAGGATTGCATGCTGACCATCTATAGACGGATGATGCCTTAATGTCTCGATAGGCTCACCTTTTGGCCTTACCAGACAAACCACCAAGATATGCTATGATGTGAAGAATTCCTAAATTCCAGCTAGGAGCCCATCCACCTTGAGTACATTCCCCACAAGTGAATCGCGTTCATCATTGTACATCCTAATAAGCGCCGTTTTCATTTCTGCGTTAATAAGTGCAAACCTCATTGCGGTCAAGTTGGTCGTAATAGCAGGGCAAGTACTTCCCGCTGCGATAGTGATCTTTCCGATCAGCTATATCGCCGGCGATATATTGACTGAAGTCTACGGTTTCAAGCGTACTCGATCCGTAATATGGCTGGGATTCTTATGCAATCTTCTAGTCGTTCTGGCCATATGGATAGGCTCATTGCTGCCTCCTGCAGAATTCTGGAAAGATAATGTAGACGCATATGAGACTATCCTCGGATACACGCCGCGGCTCCTTATGGGGTCGTTCCTCGCCTACTTAGCAGGGGAAATGGCAAATTCAATCGTCCTTTCAAGAATGAAACAGGCAACTAAGGGGAAATGGCTATGGAGCCGCACGATCGGCTCCACTCTTGTCGGGCAGGGGCTTGATTCTGCCATCTTCATCACCATCGCATTCGCCGGGGAAGTCCCAGAGTTATGGCGACTAATTTGGATCCAATGGGCAGCCAAGGTCCTTTATGAAATCGTCGCGACTCCCATAACATATGGCGTGGTTACAACAGTGAAGAGACGGGAGCGCCTAGACTCATACGACTGGGGTATCCAACTTAACCCAATCAAATTCTGGAAATAGAAGTTTCAGGAGTTCAACGACCTACGAGAATGTCATTGCCCAAGATGCGTACGTTGTATCTGCAAAGATTTTCCATGGCCGGCCCTGTGAGCACTTCTCCGGTTGTGACGTCGAACTGACTACCATGAACCGGACACTCAACATTTGACCCCTCAAGAATACCCTCCGAAAGTGGCGCATCGGCATGAGGGCATACTTCATCCACAACAAAATATTGGCCTTCTAAATTCACTAAGAGCCTTGGCGGATTAAAGGTATCTAGCAGCTTCATTTCTCCCGGCTGCAATTCCCCCAAACTCGCGACTTTGATGAAATCTTCCACGGAACTCCTCCTAATCGGATCTTGAAGTAAGCTGATTATAGAAAGCGTTTGTAAGCAAGCAAACCTAAGGCTTAATCTACGGTCTCATTAGAAACTGATCGCCTCCAGTGCCAAAGGTCCAGTAGTACGTGATGTAAAGACCCGACCCCAAGAGAATCAAGTTTCCTGTCCATCCCATATGAGGGAGAGCTCGTCTCATTATCGCTCGCGCACCGTGCTGCGAGAAGCTCACAACAACTGTAATGAGTATTAGCATGGTCCCCATGCCCAAAGCATAACTTAAGAATCCAGTCAAGCCAGTGAATATCCCCCCTAGATTGATACTAGTCAGCACGACCACAAGAAAAATCGGCAATGCACAACTCAGGGATGCTAGCGCGTAGCCGACACCAAACAAGAAGAGCCCAAACATACCACGGTCGCCTCCCAGTGAAATTCTGCTAGCAAAAATGATTCCAAAATGTCCACGGGTGATCAATAGCCACATGGCTAAGAGGCTGACTCCGATTCCGGTTGTTAGTCCCGCGTAAGGCATCGCGGTAATGATGCCACGCCCCCCGAAGGCGATTACTGTGCCGATCGTCCCAAACACCGCTATAAATCCCATCGTGGTAACTACTCCAAATACCACCCCTCTCCAAGCCAAGAACATTGGAGAACTCCCCTTCGGATTCACGTCGCGCGACAATTGATACCCGATATAGGCGGGAAGCATTGCAGCCCCACACGGGTTGATCAGCGCAATCATTCCTGCAGTGAATCCATACAACATCGGCACATCAAAGACAGACAACTTCTCACCTTTCTCTGCGAACCAATCAACCTCGACGATGCACAACAACATCCTGAGGGATAAGACCATCTGTACGCGTTCGTTATACTCATTGTACAAGCTCTCACAATCCCTTGACGTATCGTGACGCCCCTTGGTACACTCGTCAGAAGCTCGGGGGTGCTAACGGTATGGGGGTCCCACCATTTAAGGACGTCCGCCGCACTTACGGGTTCGACGAAGTGGCCATAGTCCCCGGAGGAGTCACCACTAATCCCGACCAGACTAACATCGACTTCACCGTTGATGGTCACACCCTTGCTCTTCCCGTTCTTGCATCTGCAATGGACGCAGTAGTTTCTCCACAATTCGCAGTTGCATTAGGGCGCTTGGGAGGACTTGGAGTACTGAACCTGGAAGGCGTTTGGACTCGATATGACGATGCCGAGGCGATCTTGGAACAGATCGCCGAGACTCCCTATGAACAAGTAACTCCTCTGCTCCAAAAGATTTATACAGCACCGATCAATCCTGATTTGGTGTCGAAACGGGTAGAAGAGATCAAATCCGGCGGGGTCACCTGTTCGGTCGCTGTCACCCCACAAAACACTAAGGCATTGGCACCTCAGGCAGTCGAGGCTGGAGCAGATCTCTTGGTTGTTCAGTCGACAGTTACTACTGCGCGCCATATTTCAAGCAGCTATCGCGGACTCGTGTTTTCCGAATTGGTTGAGCAAATAGGAATCCCAGTCATCGTCGGTAACTGCGTATCCACAAACGTTGCTCTCGAGCTTATGGAAACCGGGATTCAAGGCCTGTTGGTGGGCGTTGGCCCTGGTGCTGCTTGCACATCACGAGAGGTAATAGGGATGGGCGTCCCTCAAGTCACCGCTACGATGGACTGCGCAGCAGCCCGAGAAGAATATCTTCGTCGGACCGGTCGATATGTATCGATCATCACGGACGGAGGGATACGCACGGGCGGTGATGTATGTAAATCATTTGCGTCAGGTGCTGATGCCGTCATGTTGGGAACCCCTTTGGCGCAGACAACGGAGGCACCAGGACGTGGAGCAAATTGGGGTATGGCAACCCCACATCCGGCGCTTCCTAGAGGAACTCGTATTAAGGTGGGTACAAAAGGTAGTCTGGAACAAATGCTACTGGGTCCCTCAATCGTCACCGATGGGACCATGAACCTAATGGGAGCACTTAGGGTTGGGATGAGTTTAGCCGGAGCCTTCACCATTCGCGATATGCAGCAGGCAGAAATTGTGTACGCACCCGATATAAAGTCTGAAGGAAAGATTTTCCAAGGGCTAGCGAGCCGCTAAACCATTGTGAGGCCCCGTGTACGTGCTAAGCCTATACCCCTGTTTGATTAGTTACTTCTAACCACCTTACGGCATGGATTCTTCCCCACCGATATCCTAAAGGAGCGTTCCGCCATACAGCAATCTAATATAAGCTCGGACTCTGACCCGTCCCTTCCAGGATATATCGCCGGCAAGGTCGCACTTGTTGGAAGTCCCAACACGGGCAAATCTACACTTCTCAATGCGCTCCTCGAGTTCAAGCTCGCGATCACTTCTCGTAGACCACATACCTCTCGGCATAGACTCTTGGGCGTCCGATCGGGTTCAGGCTATCAAGTTGCTTTCCTAGATACCCCGGGGTTTATGAGGAAGCCCAAGGATCTTCTTGATCGACACATGCATAGCCGCCTCCGAGACGCCCTAGATGAGGCCGATCTAATTATTCTGGTTGTTGAAACTGGCCACCGGGACCCAATTGAGGAGAGGTTAATACATCTCCTCAGAGAATCGACCCAACCAACAATTCTCGTCATTAACAAAATTGATCTTATACGTAAACCTTCAATCCTCCCAATTATCGAAAGATATATGGCCTACGGTTTCTTCCAAGAAATAATACCAGTAAGCGCGAAATCTACTGACGGGACGGACATCCTTCTAGAACGAATCATTTCTTACTTGCCACGAAGATCCGAAATTTATGCTTTAGATACCCTGACAGATAGACCCGAACGTTTTCTAGTAGAAGAATTAGTTCTTGAGCAACTGTTCCGCCTTTACGGTCAAGAAATCCCCTACGATACTGCCGTGGAAGTGCAAGATTTCGTAGAAGGCCATGCTGCTGACGGCGGAAAAGACTTAATACGAGTACTGATCTACGTAAACAAAGCATCGCAGAAACGAATCCTGATCGGCCATAAAGGTAACGCCCTCAAACAGGTCGGCATGGAGTCACGACGACACATTGAGGTGATGCTAGACCGGCCGGTTTTCCTAGAACTCTGGGTGAAAGTCCGTAACGATTGGCGACAAGATGAAGAATTCTTGCGCGAACTAGGATACCAGACGTTCTAACCTCCACGAACACTTCTCCAGAGAGTTGGCAGGCGAGATCAGCAATAGTTGACAAAGACAAAACCGTAGACAACAATAGTGGCCTAGAGTAGAATATATGTTCTATTCCAATTGAGCAGGGCCACTGATGCAGAAGGGGGCAAAAGTGGCCCCTCCATAGTTCACACTTTTGTTATCCTGGAGTAGTCCAGCTGTCGAGACTCTGATCTGCTGTTCTGATTAGGGCATTACGACTCATTAATGGTCGCCGAGATAATTACCACTTCCTCCAGCGGCTTCGAAGGTTCGCCGCTCGGGCCATACGTTACGGGGGTGTTTGCAATCGCATCAACGACATCTAGCCCTTTGCTCACCATCCCAAAAATTGTGTAGTTCTTTGGGAGTGCGTAATCCTGATGCATAATGAAGAACTGGCTCCCATTCGTATTCGGGCCCGAATTTGCCATAGCCACTATCCCACGGAGATAATCTCTGGTCACCGACTCGTCATCAAATTTGTACCCTGGGCCACCTCTTCCGGTTCCAGTTGGGTCCCCGGTCTGAATCATGAAGTTCACCACAATACGGTGAACTGGAACACCGTCGTAATAACCTTCCCGAGCTAGAAATACGAAATTGTTCGCCGTGACTGGAACTTCCGATGCAAACAGATCAATATGAACTTCACCTTTACTCGTCTGTAAAACAGCAGAATACTCTTTAGCTGGGTCAATGCTCATTGCGGGCTGTGTTGGCCATTGCATGTTCACCTCTTGTGTGCTTAATTTCGACTCGACAGGGAGTGGCACCTCTACGTCTTCTGTATTACAGTTTGCGAGGACAGATATACCCATCAAGGTAAGAAATGCCACGCTAAGCCTCAATTTTACAACATCCATTCGTTAGCTCCTAAATTAACGACCTTCTGAAAGCTTTTAACACAAAAACCAGTAATTAGCTGCCACGTCAATTCCGTCAACACTTGCACTCAATACTACTAAAAAAAGTTTAATAGGATAACCACATGAGCCAACAATTTTCGCAACAAACGATCGACTTTAAGCTGTCCGATATTGTGTACTTTCTGTTTAAGCCAGTAGAATAAATGTAATGGGTTAATCAACAAGTGGAGGATCCACTAGGTGTCGAAATCAATCCCGCTAAAACCGTTCCTGATCATCGTAGCGCTTCTTTTTCTGATCACGTTAGCTTGTGATACTACCAACCCCCCAGTTGAATCAGAGCCAATATCGGTTGCATCTCCCTCTAGCGTAACAACAGCTGCTGCTCAAGCAGCTCCTAAACCGACACCAATATCGAAAGCTCCTCCCCTTAACACAAGAACTGATGATGCCCAAGCAACTGCTAAGCCGACACCAATATCGAAGGCTGCTCCCTCTAAAACAACAACTGATACCGCTCGACTACCCCAAACCGGAGGGATTCTAAAACGCACCCATCCCACCGATCCCGCAGGCTTCGACCCAGTACAAGATAGTTCTATCAACACCGTCTTCCTGATTGCTCCCATCTACTCTCAACTCCTCCGATTTAGCACCAGTGAAGACGACAATCCTGGTAGTAACCACCTGGTCCCTGAATTAGCCAAAGAATGGAAACTAGACCAAGGAGGAAAACGACTACAATTCCTCCTGCGGGATGATGTTCTCTGGCATGATGCTGAACCGCTCGACTCCGAAGACATCTTGACCCACTTCAACCGAGTCATCTCGCCCCCGAAGGGACTATTCAGTAGTGAAAAATCCCCGTTCCTACACGTTTCGAGCATCTCGACGCCTGACCCGCATACTGTGGTTTTTGACACAGAGTTCGCAACCTCAAGTTTCCTTGAAAGCTTCGGTGCTGGCCACTACATGATTGTCGCTAAGCATGTCATGGAGAGAGAAACCCAGGAAGATCCGAGAGGGCTGCGAAAGAACGCGGAAGCCCTCATCGGCACGGGTCCATTTGTTTTCGATAGTTACGAGCCGGGAGTCGCCTTCAGAGTACGTCGAAACCCCCACTATTGGGATGCAGGGAAACCTTACTTAGATGGCATCGACTTTCTGGTTATCCGGGACCCGGCGATGCGTTTTGCTGCTCTGGTGGCCGGTCAAGTCCATATGTCAGCCCACGGTAGTCCAAGCCTAACGGCGACGCAAGCGGCAGAAATTCGTCAAAAGCATTCAGATAACATCACGTTAGAACGCGTCAGAGGCCCATTCTGGTTAGGTGCCCTTTTCAATTCCACTCGTGAGCCATTCAACAATCGACTTGTTCGCCAAGCTCTGAATCTTGCAGTGGACCGCCAAGCCTATCTAAACACAGTGACGGGCGGCGAAGATGGGATCGGCATTCTTGGCGGATTCACTCCCCCAGGAACCGAGTTCGCACTTAGAGACGAGATCCTTACAACCCTAGACGGATATCGCCAACCCAAACAAAACGATATGGTCAAAGCACGCGATCTTCTTAACCAAGCGGGATTTCCAGACGGCTTACAGACGTCAATCACGGTCCGCGGAGATGTTCCTCTCTGGGTAGATGCTGCTCTATTCTTCCAATCCCAATGGAAAGACCTCGGCGTCGATGTGCAGATAGACACGGTAGAATTCGGTTCAAGTATCCAGCGCATGCTAAAAGGGGATTTTGACATCCGGCTCGGAGGTATCGCCTCCAACCTAACTAACCCGGACAGGGTGTTGTATGCGTCATTCCATAGTCAAGGACCGAATGGTCTGTATTATCCGGAAGACACCGAATTGGACGCCTTACTGGAAGGGCAACGCAGGGAGACGAATCCAGAACGCCGTGCGGACCTTTCAAATCAAGCAGAGACCCGGCTAATCGAGAAAATCGTCCCAGGCGTAGTAGGTCACTACAGCATGTACTACTATGGATCAAGAAAAGAAGTCTCTGGATGGCGAGCTCGGGACTATATGCTGTACAACCAATATCGTATGGACAATGTCTGGTTAACCCGCTAGCAATCCTGACTAAATTGGCAGGATCAGGCCTAAGGTCATTCGTAGCTTGTCAGCATAATGGGCTCTTTCACGCCAAACCCAGTCAGAGGAATAAGCACTCGGTCTCCTTTTGAAACGACCCCCCGCCTGAGTAGCTCCTCAAGCCCCGCAAGGACTAGAGCTGATGTCGGTTCAATCAAGATTCCTTCTCGCAAGGCGATTTCGTGTTGCCAAGCGAGCGTCGATGAGTCTGGGACTGAAACTGGAACCCCTTCGGCTTCCCTGCAAATCTCAACGAGGCGCGCAAGCCGGGGAGGAGAAGCAATTGACACTCCTATTGCCATCGTTTGCGCATCAGGCTCGGGGCTCCATGAATCTCCATTGTAAGCAGATTCAATTGCTTGAAAGGCTGTAGACTGGACAGGATGCATCCGAGGCAACCGCGAAATGTATCCTGCTGCAAGCATCTCGTTGAAACCTCGCCAAAGCGCTAGTAACAGCGATCCATTCCCTGAAGGCAGAATTACATGATCAGGCATATCAATCATGTCTTCGGCAATTTCATATGCCACAGTCTTCTGCCCTTCAACGAAATAGACATTTTTCCCATAGTCAAAAAATAGAACGTTATTGACTTTAGCGAACTTGCGTGCCGCTTCTCGACGTGCGGTCCGGTCTCCTTGCACCCAGTGCAGTTCCGTCCCATGGTAAGCAATAGCCCGCATCTTAATATCATTTAGGTCATGTTCAGCAAAACCGATATACCTTATTCCCGCTTTAGCGCAGTACGCGGCCGTCGAGTGTCCTGCATTACCAACCGCGCTGTCGACGATTGCGTCAACCCCGTTCTCTAACAAGACACTGACCTGAACAGCGTTTCCACGATCCTTGAAGGAGCCGGTCGGGTTCAAGTATTCTAACTTCGCGAATAGTTCTATATCCAATCGATCTCCTAATCGATGGAGTGGGATCAGTGGAGTACCACCCTCACCCAACGTTATGAGCTTTGCCGAAGACCTAATTGGAAGCCTGTATGAGAATCGAGCTAACCGAGAAGCACTGTTCGACGAAGGCTGGTTAAATGAGAATTCCTTCGCGTACTCTACCTCTAACAAACCGTGGCATGCATCACACACCAGACGATAGCCTAATCCGTCATATTGTTCCCCGCAATCAAGGCAGAATAATCGAAACTCCAAGGCGTCCTCCTTCTATGTCCAGAACTTCGACAATGCGCTCACCTGTGGAAACTGAGTCTAAACGATCGCCCAAATTTTCGGAGACAACGCTCGCAAACGCAAACCTCAATCATCCGAATGGGAGTGTTTAGTGCTTCAGGTCTACATTATCCGACGGCTTGCCCAATTACCACCCACCCTAGTAGTAATCTCCATCGTCGTGTTTATCGCGGTACGGATGTTGCCTGGCGACACAGCTCTCTTACTGTCACTTAACCACCAAACAGGCCAAGAGGCCACTAGCATAGCACAGGCCGAGATCGACGAATTACGATCCTCGCTAGGCTTAAACGATCCATGGCACATTCAATATGTTCGATGGTCACGCGATATGCTAACTCTAGACCTCGGGCGTTCCCCAATCTCAGGGCGAGATATCCTATCGGAGATTCTCCGAAAAGCACCAGTGACTCTCGAGCTGGCGAGTTTCGCAACGTTGTTCGCACTCGTGACGGGATTGCCAGCAGGCATCGTGTCAGCTGTAAAACGCGATACTCGGACCGACTACCTCATCAGGATTGTCAGCCTAGCCGGTGTCGCTCTCCCACACTTCTGGCTTGGTACAATCATAATCCTTGTCGGACTGATCCTTTTCACGTGGGCACCTCCGATAGAGTACATGGACTTCACTCGGTCCCCTATCGACCATCTCACTCAATTGTCCATCCCCGCGGTCATATTAGGATATTCTGCAGGAGCGATTGTAGCGCGTGTGACCCGTTCTTCTCTCCTTGAAGTCCTTGGGGAAGACTACATCCGTACAGCACACGCAAAAGGCCTTAAAACTAGCACAATCCTACACCGCCATGCGCTCCGGAATGCTCTTCTCCCCGTGGTCACGATCACAGGTCTGGTTTTCACAGGATTGATCAGCGGATCGATAATTATGGAACAACTGTTCGGACTCCCAGGGCTCGGCCTCTATCTGCTCGACGGGATTCGTTTACGGGATTACGGTGTCATTCAAGCACTTGTACTCTTGTTCTCTATATCCATCATGTTAATCAATCTTGTCGTCGACATATCTTACGTCTTGATCGATCCGAGAATCAGTAGAACACTCAAATAGTAACCTAGGAGGCTATTACCTCTCTTGATCCGAAAAACGCATCTCAATATTAGCAATATTAAGGGGATAATACTTAAGAGGCCCTTGGGAGTGATCGGCGGGATTCTAATTGCAGGGATGGCACTGTTCAGTGTCTCTGCGCCCCTCCTGACACCCTACGACCCGTTGAAGATCGACCCGACCCAACCGCTCTCACCTCCCGGCTTATCACACCCACTAGGCACCGATCAACTCGGCCGAGACATCCTAAGCCGAACGGCGTATGGCGGGAGGATATCTCTTGGCATCGGAAGCATGGTAGTCATACTCGGAGCTTCGATAGGCGGGATCATAGGTTTGCTTAGCGCATATAGCGGGGGCATAGTAGATACGATACTTCAACGCATCGTAGATTCCTTGCTAGCCTTTCCGACATTACTCCTCGCACTCGTACTTATCGTCGCTTGGGAACCTTCAGTCACTTCGTTGGTCTTAGCAATAGGGGTCACGCAAGCGCCATGGGTGGCTCGCATGGTACGATCAGCGGCACTGACCGTAATGCTCACAGACTACGTGCAAGCAGCAGTCGCACTTGGATGCAGTCCCTCCAGAGTGGTAGTCTTCCATATCTTGCCACAATGCGTCGCGCCGTTCCTCGTAGTTTCGACCGCTGGGCTCGGTGTGGCCATTGTTCTCGAAGCGTCCCTTAGCTTTCTTGGCCTTGGAGTGCAACCACCCACACCAAGCTGGGGGGGAATGCTATCTGGATCCGCTCGAGACTACGCTCGGGCAGCCCCATGGATGGTTTTAACTCCCGGCGTAGCTCTGTCTTTGACAGTCTACGGCGTCAACCTCTTAGGAGACACATTGCGTGACATGATGGACCCTCGGATTCGGAACTTCCATCATTCACCTTAACTAGTAAAGCCACCTGATATTAGAGGGATCAGGCGTCATCCTGAGGCGTTAAGTCCAAGTCAGGCGGGGCCTGTTCTGGTAGTTTCCAGACAATCATTCCCTTTTTGTTGGATTTATGATAATCATTCGCATTCCGAACACCTTGATGGTACGCGACCTCAAACTTTTCCCAATCTTTCGATTCGATAGCTGACTTAAGTGCCTTCCCATCGTTATTGATAAATGTCTCAAGATCTTCCGTGTATTTCGGCCGGGTAATCATGCCGAATTCCATCAACTCTTCAATTTCGCCCCACTGGAATTTTGCGAGTGGCCAGTTCCCAGCTTGCGCCGCATAGTAAAGCTTCCAGTAACGCTGACCTACTTCAGGCATAACCCGGGCGAGCCCGGGCTGCATGGCAGCGAGGTCGTCTATACTAAAATGAGCATGACCACTAAACCCAGAAGGCTTGGCAGTGTCATCAACCATAGTGTCCTCCCCGAACGTAATGGTGGCGAACAGTAGCGTCGCCGAATATTCACGATACCTTTGACAAGCGCATATCATAACTGTTCTACTCTGTTGTGTCTAGAAATCACACCCTTCGAGAATCAGAGGTCGCGTAGTCTAAAAGTGCCCTTGAGAATGTCTGCCTCGTCAAAACCCAGAAATAGCATTTATTTCGGCTGGTGGATAGTATTAGCCGGAAGCCTTCTCTCAGCCCTAAACGGGATGCTGTTTATGAACAGCTCCGGAGCATATTTCGTCCTGCTCAAGAACCAATTCCAATGGAGTGGGACAGTATTGTCTGGAGCGTTCTCTCTTTCACGCGTCGAAAGCGGGATCTTGGGGCCGCTTCAAGGGTGGCTGATTGTCAAAGCAGGGCCTCGCGCGGTGGCAAGGCTGGGGATTCTCCTTTTTGGATCAGGGTTTATTTTCCTTAGTACCGTAAACTCCGTGACAGCGTTTTACCTAGCTTTCGCCCTCATGGCGCTGGGATCAGGACTGGGGGGATTCCTAACGCTAGTTACGACCCTTGTTAACTGGTTCGAGGAGCGGAGGGCCTTAGCTATCGGGCTAGCAACCGCTGGAATGGGGGTGGGAGGTCTGGCAACACCGATCGTCGCTTGGTCACTTACCACATTCGGATGGCAAGATACTTCTTTCTGGTCCGGGGTAGTAATGTTACTCATCGGACTCCCCTTAACACAATTCTACCGACGCTCTCCGGAAGAGTATATCCACCAATCAGAGCCAGAGATAAATTCGAACGGAATCGCTCAAACAGAGGCCGTTTCCACAAAGCTCATGGCGTTTACGACTAGGCAAGCCTTGCGCACGCAAGCATTCTGGCTCATTTCTCTAGGACACGCGGCAGCCCTAACCGTTGTATCGGCCATCACAGTGCACCTCGTACCACACCTCGTACAAGAACTCGACTTCACCGTTAAAGAAGCAACGATCGTCATAGCAGTCATGAACATAGTAATGATCGGGAGCCAGGTTGTCGGTGGCCTTCTAGGCGATCGCTTTAATAAGCTCGTTATAGCCGCAGCCTGCATGGGACTCCATAGCGCGGCTCTATTGCTATTGGCGCATACTACGACTGGCTGGATTGCCTATTTGGCAGCATCGATCCACGGGATGGCGTGGGGAGTAAGGGGGCCGCAGATGACAGCGATACGAGCAGACTTCTTTGGGCGTGCCTCTTTCGGCACAATAATGGGATTCTCTAATGTAATCATCATGATGGGAATGGTGTCCGGTCCTCTCTTGTCAGGTATCATTGAAGATACCCTAGGAAGCTACAATATGGCATTCAATGTCCTCGCCGTCCTAACAGCCGCTGGCGGAGCGTTATTCCTAATGACCCGTCGCCCACGCGCCCCCTACGAAGGAAGCTACTCAACAGAGACCCAGTAAACAGTAAGCTTAAAAAGACCAAGCCCACACCCAAAAAGGCTCAAGAATCCAACGCAACATACCCTTGCTGTTCGAGGCCACGAAAGAGCGTCAATACATGTTTGGGATCTAGATCGAACCCGAACTCGGCTCCAATAGCGAACGCTATATCATTAACAGTCCGTTGACCGTTCGTGAAATTCCACACCTCATCACCGATGATGCGGAGGGAATCATAGTTCATTTTAGGGTCCAACGACTGCATTTCCTCAGCCATATTCAAGAGAGTCCAATAATCGGTACCTGCTAGACCAGGGCTATCCCGCTCAACTAGCCGACGAGGAACAGTTCGCCCAACAGGATTGTCATCATCACGTTCAGATTCTGGAAGCCACCCCAAAACATTGTTAAGGCCCGAGAGGATTTCCTCTTGTACGTTCGTTACTGTCGAAACCAACTTAGGATCCCCTTTCTTCTCCTCATCTGTAACTAGTTTTAAGGTGGTTGCGACGGCCTCCTGGTCGCGCCGAGCGATAATCTTAAGGCGACGACGTGCAATGCCAGGATTGGTGCCACGTCGCGCGTCCAAGGCAATTTGAGTGAGTCGAAATTGGCTGCGAGCACCTACCTCACGCATAATCTCCTGAGCCTCTTTGGGCCCCGCATTTGCCAGTTCAAGTGCTGCAAGCGCAGTGGTAACACCGCAACGCTTAAAAACGTCGGGGTCCAGATTATCAGCACTAAGTAAGTCGGAATGGAAATAGAGATCTGGCCAAGACATCAACAACGGCGAAGGGATCCCAAAAGCCGGGTAGTACTTATTATCGCTCCACGGCGTATAAGGAAGATCGGTGAAATTTACCAGCGGGATCACATTTTTCGTACTAAACACCCATCGAGTTTCCTTAGGCGTCGCGTCCATCAGCCCCACAAAGTAGTCGTTAATGAATGTGGGCACTGAGTCTGGTGAGTGGTAGAACAACAGGGCAGATTTCAGCTTTCGCTGATCGTGGCCAACGCTATCGAGTGCTATTGCTACAATAGTCTTATCCAGCCAGTCTCTATGGCTGTGAATATAATGTTTCGTTCCATGCCCCTCGACATTGATAAGAAATCGTATACTCCGACGCGGCCGAGGCACGTGACCTTCGTTAATTAAGGTCATAATCGTTCGCGCAATTTCTGACTGCAGACCTGGACCCGAAGCACAATTTGCCCCAGGCTTAGTCCCCGCGGTGGAATGGGAGACAAACAAAATTGACTCTTGCGCGAGGTCGGTCCCAGTCACTTCCCCATAAAGATTCTGAGCCTCACCTTTAAACGTGCTAGCTTCGATATTCGCCCATAGCTTCGCGTTACCGTCGCGTGCTAATGCTGCGATCTCCTCAGCAGCATGATAATTGACTGCAAACGCCCATGCGGTTGGTTGATTGTTGGGCATTCGCAACAGTTGGACAGGATCTGGCAGTGACTCACGGGTACGAAACGGTGCGGTTTGATATAAAAGATAGTCTGTAATTATCCCTACTACCCCGTGTTTCATGGCAAGGTTAGCAGCATGGGCGAATCCGGATGGCCGAACCGTTCCCCTAATAAGAACCGCTTTTCCTTTGACATCTCGGCGTAAATAATCTTCATCTCGCTCGCCGGTACCCACGTCTATTACTTCGACAACAACCCCACCTTGGGGTGTGCTCGGTGTCCACCACGGAAGGCACGACGGGGAATCTTCGTAAGAAACGAGCAAGCGTCCGGTCGGAGAAGCCACACGTAGCTCACTGCTGATGGGCTCCCATGCGAGAGGCATTTTTTGACTGAGTAACTGGGTTTCCCCATCCAATGGGAATCGCTCCGTCCAGACCTTATCTAGACCGTTCGCCCGAAAAAGAGCAGCGATAAACTCTGTAGAGCGATGATAGCCTGACGCACCTGGCGATCGATAGTATCTAGTCATCTCGGTTGCAGCTTCCAAGGCGCGATCCCCAGAAAGTTCTTCATCCACTAGTGTTATAAGGGAGTTACGCTCCATCATTCCTCCTATTTCGGCGCCGCGAAGGCAAGCACACGAGACGGGTTATCTATTAACAGCATCCTGATGTGCTTCTCACTGACGCCTCGATTCCTCAAAAAGGGTACAAATTTCTCTAGTATGAAACTATATCCGGTCCCTCCGTATGTCTTTAGGTCGATCTTGGTATAAACATCCTGAGAGAGCAAGATTCGATCACCAAACCCTGCGTCAATTAACTTTGGTACTGCTTCCCCGACTAATATTGTTGTAGCACCCTGTGGCTTAGTTGGACCAGGCCCACGAACCGGCGGGATTCGTGAGATCGGAGCACCTACCCTACCTAAAAGATCAAACTGAATGTAAGCCCCCATCTCAAGCTGTTCGATTAGGAATGGAATATCGTCAGCGTACCCGTCGCTATGACCAAAGATCACACGATCCATGTTCACGCCTTCTTCTCCAAGAATCGCTGCGACCTGGAGTCGCTCCCGATCTGTTCCTCCATAGTGAAGAGAGATTGCCGCACCGGTAGAAAGACTTGCCCAAGCAGACGCTTTCAAACTCTTTAACTCATTGCTAGTTAAAGGCCCACCGTCAATACCTATCTCCCCGATTATTCCCGAACGAACTCCCGTCTCTCCGACACCAACCGTAATATCCCGAACGATCTCGTCCGTAAGACCTTCTACTGTCCTCTGATCCATATCAGGCGGGTGGAAGCGCTTCGCATACCATCCCGACCCCATGACCAAGTTGACTCCTGTTTCGACCGCCACCCTTCTCAACGCCAGAGGATCACGCCCAATTCCAATATTGGTGACATCAACAATCGTATTGCCGCCCCAACTCTTGAAATCAAACACTTCTTTCACTGCAATTCGTATATCCGAGATGATCGCACTGTCCTTATTTCTAAGGCCCCTTTCTCGAACGAGATGAACATTTTCAAGCGTCAATTTTTCATCCCAGAACGCCACTTCAGTAGCTGGCGTGTTGTAGGGGGGGCCCATGGTCAAGCCATTAGTAAAATCTATAAAAATATGCTCATGCATGACAGTTGCCCCTAGTTGCGCGGCGTCTATTGGTCCAGTCACTGTCATAGCCTTCCCTACCATATCGACCCTTTCAAGGGCTTCTGAATCCGATGGGGTCTTTCCCATTACACTAACCTCCTATCGACACATCAATTTTACGCAAGCACCATTCAACGATACTACCGAGTAAGCAAATCCCTGTCTTCCGCTGTCATGCTCCCTGGATAAGGCACAGTGTATTAACTAGGCGACTTTTTTCGCATAAGCTTTCAGCATGTGTACGTGTGAAAGTTCGCATTCAATCAACCCTCCAACAACATCTGATCCATCTATAACGAAGTATTCATCCCCAGACGGACCGACGCCGCCGCCGCCCACACCAACACTACGAACCATCGGTAATCCAAGGTCATTCTTATACAGAGACCAAGGGCCGCCGCCGCCACTATAGGGAGCGATAATCAACGGGACTTCCATTTCCTCGAAAGCCTCTACAACTGCCTGGACTAATTCGCTTTCAGTGCCGGTCTGTGAAGAGTCGTTTGCAGCTAAAACCTCCAACTCGAGATCTCCAAAACCTTCGGCCTCCAAGTGATCCCGAATTTGCTTAATTACCTTGTCTACACTGAACCCACGCGGCACTCTTATGTCGAATCTAGCGGCCGCAGTATTGGGCAATGTAAACGGCATGGTTCCTACACCCATGAGTCCAGCCCTCAGGCTATTGATGTTGAAACTAGGCCCATAAAAATAGTTGAGCACTGTCTCGTCTTCACCAAGATCGCCTGCTGGAGCTTTGATAGCAGCAACCCCAGGTAGCACTTGATTCCAACTGCCTCCACCCATCGCACTCCGGAAATCAAACGCAGCCTTTCTTTCCTCTTCATTAGGAGGGATCAGATCATCGTAAAAGCCTTTAATGGTTATATCATTCCCATTTTTACCAGTTAACGTAGCCAAAGCCTGAACTAATCGCCAAGACGGACTGTCTACAACGGATTTAGTCATTCCGTGAGCAGGCGCTCCTTGAGGACCCCTACCCCATTTTTCGCCGCTACAAATTAAATCCGCATATATCATCCCTTTGAATCCAAGGCTCATGAGAGCACGTCCTTGTCCATCCTGAGAAGCTCCCGGGCTGAAGCTAGCTTTAGCCGTGGCCAACCTTGGGCGATACTCCTCATACATCTGTGGCCATGTTGGACTACCCAAGATCTCATCACCTTCTAACAGAAACATGACGTTGAAAGGAAGCTCGCCTTCAACAGCGTTGATAGCCTCCAGAGCGTTTAGCCATGCAATATAAGAACCTTTCGAAGGCGCACCTCTGCCAACTAGAACTCTAGAAAACGGTCCCATTGGAGTCAGAGCCCCGCTCCAAGGCGAGTGGTCCCATTTTTCATGCGGTGCGACTGGCCTTGTATCAAAATTCCCGTATACAACGATGGTATCTTCCGCACCGGCATCGTAATAAGCCCAAACACCGGGAAGATCAGGGTCTCCTACAAGCTTCGCCTCCGTGCAACCCATCTCCTTGTGTATCTCAACCAGTAACTCGGCACATTCCCTTACTCCATTGTTCTCCGTAGATACACTCGGCCGCTGAACTACACTTTGTATACGCTGAATATGCCTATCTTTGTTTTCTTCTAGATAAGCCCTAATTTTCTCTAAGCCCGTTCCTATACGCATATCTCTCCCCTTTAATCAGATTCTGCCATAGCCGGAACCGCCGGAACAATTTGGCCTTTCTTGATGACCACCCTCATATCCCGCAAAGCCCGAATATCCTTGAGTGGATCTTGATCAACAACCACAATATCTGCTTCTTTTCCTGGTTCTATGGTCCCCACAACGTCTCCTAGTCCTACTGAACGTGCAGCTTCAACTGTCGCAGAACGTATCACATCCATAGGAGACATCCCAGCTTCCACTTGAAGCTCAAGACCCAAACAGTAATCACCGAATGCTTGAATCGCATCGGTCCCCGCAACTATAGTGACTCCCCAGTCCGACCATAATTTTCCTAGAAACTCTATCTGACTCTCACATTTCGCGTGCGTGCTCTCAAGGCGACGTTCCTCGGATTTGCTCAAAAAACCATCCCGTTCCTTTAATGCTAGCAGTTTCTCTCGGCGTCGATACCCGGTTTGGACTGTAGGGCTAATGACCACCCCTTGCCTAGCAATCCGCTCAGCAACCCGCGGCTCGAACTTGTAAGAACCGCTCATATCAATAAATGATGCGTGTTCAATCGAATCCACCCCTGCATCCAAAGCATTTACTATGCTCTGCGTAGCCAAACAATGCGCAGTAGTAGGCTTCCCTAAACTGTGTGCCTCATCCACGATCGCGCGTAATTCTTCCACAGTATAGGATGGCAATCGATTATCTGTTCCTGCGGTCCCCCCTCCCGAAGCCATGATCTTGATGAAATCCGCTCCATCTCTAACAAGTTGACGTACGGCCTTTCGTACTGCATCAACTCCGTCCGCCTCTTGATTGCACCACCAAAAATGGCCTCCCGTCATAGTGACTGGTCTACCACTGAGGAGGAGGCGCGGAGCAACCGATAGGCCTTGCTCGACGCCTCTTCGCAAATCAAAGGTAATATTGTTCCGAGCTCCGCAATCTCTTAGCGCTGTGACACCTGCATTAAGGTGAACGTGCGCGTTGCGTGCCGCCCGTAGTAGCATCGTTTCATCTGAGTCTCTTTCTATTACCTCTTCATAAGTTCCTTCACCATGACCAAACATTAAATGCGTATGCGCATCAATAAGCCCTGGAAGCACGTACGCGTCCCCGTAGTCGATTTCCCGTACGTCAGGTCCCCGCGGCACTTCCATTTCTTCAGCAGTGCCTACAGCTACAATGAGTGGCCCTTTAAGTACGACTACAGCATTTCGTATCGGAGAAGCACTTTTCCCATCAATAAGTGAGTTAGATCGAATAACGGTGGTTCCCGGATTGTTCATTAGCCTACCTCCAATTTGCCCTGAAGCAGATTTGGCTTAAACTGTCTCCAGTTTGTCATCCCTTCGTATGCGTAAGCTGCGCGTAAGACAGCGCCGTCGTCCAGATATCTGCCAGCTAGTTGTATGCCTGTGGGAAGTCCTTCCCGACTGAAACCGGCAGGCAGAGAGATTGCGGGAGACCCTGTAAGATTGAATAGACCCGTGTGCCTCGTTAAGACGTTCCCAACCGGAACTTCTCGTTCTTTGATCAGTATCGTATCTTGGGAGATTAGTGGCGCAGGGATAGCAACCATCGGAAGCACGAGCAGATCAACATCCAGGAAAGTTGCAACCAATCTCTGAGCCAAAACTCGACGAACTTGTTGTGCTCTGATATATTCGCCCGCTCCTATCAATATTCCCGAAGCCAAACGAGAGAATACCCCACTACTATAAGCATTGCTCTGCGTCTTGATAGCCTCACGGTGTATGACCGCGGCCTCTGCAGAAATTATCGCCGTATTCACGGCCTGAGCATACTCGCCTCCGGGAATCACAATCTCTCTTTTTAGGATCGCTCCCAATTCTTCAAATACCTTTAACGCCTGATGAAAATTCTCGTGAACATCGTCGTCCAGATTACGTAACCAAGCCCCACCCAAGACACCGATCTTCCAACCCTTCAGACTCTTCCCTAAGTCATCCAAGTAGTTACGAGATCGAACTTTGATTGAACCAGGGTCTAATGGGTCGTGCCCAGCAATCTCTTGAAGCACTAGAGCAGCGTCAGCTACGGTCTTAGTCATCGGCCCAGCATGATCCAGAGACCATGACAAAGGATATACACCCCTTCGGCTAACCAAGCCAAAACTGGGCTTAAATCCAATGATGCCGCAGAGACACGCCGGGATCCGAATTGATCCGCCGGAGTCTGAACCCAGTGCAGCCAGGCAAAGATCAGCTGCCACTGCCACACCCGAACCTCCGCTCGATCCTCCTGGGATTCGATTCACTTCCCAAGGGTTACGAGCCGCCCCAAAAAACGGGTTAACATTGGTCACGCCAAAGGCATACTCATGTAAGTTAAGTTTTCCAGTAAAAATCGCCCCTGCTCGGCGAAGTCTATGGACTACCATCGAATCTTCCTCAGCGTCCAAGGATTTCCGCAGGTTGCCGCCAGCAGTTGTAGGGATTCCGCTCACGTTAAATAGGTCTTTGAGCGCTATAGGAACACCGTGTAATGCGCTACGATAACGACCTCGCATTATCTCTGATTCAGCAAAACGAGCTTGTGCACGTGCTTCATCTTCGGTGACTGAAATGTACGCGTTGAGGGAGCCATCTAACAGCCGAATCCGCTGCAAGATTTCGTCTGTCAATTCCACAGGAGACAGTCGGCGAGTGGCAATCTCTTGCGCGGCTTCCATCACTGTCAGAACTGACAGATCCTTGTCCACCATACGTTACCTCTCTCCTAATCTCTGTATCACGCCATCCCTATCGGATAAGAGGCCCGAGCATCGATCTGTGATCGACTATCAACACATCGCTAGTCCGAAGTATCGTCCAAATACTACTTAGATAGGACAGGCCTCACCAAGGAAAACTCCCGCTTTAGTCCTCATCCTCTAACGTTGATGTATCCCCCAGGGGGAGCCCGAGTTCTTGAGCCTTAAGTAATCGACGCATGATTTTGCCGCTCCTCGTCTTCGGGAGAGATGGTCGGAATTCTAGAGCACGTGGGGCTATGCTCTGTAAGCGGTCTCTCCCAAACCGAATTAGTTCCCTGCGTAGTTCCGGAGATTCCTGGTATCCATCCTTAAGACTCACAAATGCCTTCACTATCTCCATGGCGATCGGATCTGGCACACCAATTACAGCAGCTTCAGCGACAGCGGGATGCTCAACGAGCATGCTCTCGACTTCGAACGGACCAACCAGATGACCTGCGGTGTTAATGACATCATCGATGCGTCCAACAAACCAGAAATATCCGTCTTCATCCTGCCGAGCCTGATCTCCTGAGATATACCAGCCCTTACGAAATCGCGAATTGTAGAGCTCTTCATTTTTCCAATATGTATGGAACATTGAAGGCCAGCCCGGGCGAACGGCAAGACTCCCTTCTACTCCAGTCGAAATACGGTTATAGTCTGCGTCAAGAATCGCAGCCTCAATGCCTGGCAAGGGTCGTCCCATAGAACCAGGCCGAACATCCATCGAAGCATAGTTCGCGATGAGTATCGCTCCTGTCTCTGTCTGCCACCAATTGTCATGAATCGCTTGATCGAATACCCTAGTCCCCCAAATTACTGCCTCAGGATTTAACGGCTCTCCAACACTATTAATATGGCGCAGACTAGATAAGTCAAACCGGCCAGGAATCTCATCGCCTGCTTTCATCAACATCCGGATCGCGGTAGGGGCGGTATACCATACAGTAACCTTGTGCTTCTGTATTTGCTCATACCATGCTTGTGCCCCGAATCCTCCCTCATATATCAACTGCGTAACTCCATTCGACCAGGGAGCGAACATCCCGTAAGATGTCCCCGTGACCCACCCAGGATCGGCGGTACACCAGTAAATATCATCCTCATGGAAATCCAAGACCCACTTCCCTGTTAGGTATTGCTGAAGAATAGCAAGATGTCGGTGGACAGCGCCTTTGGGTTTACCGGTTGTGCCGGAGGTATAGTGCATGATCGAGTAATCGTTCATGGAAGTCGCAGTAGTTTCATGATCAACAGACGCACTAACCATAAGCTCGTCATAACTTAAGTCACCTTCAACAATGGGATCTTGATACCGACCCAACTTATTTATAACAATGATGTGCTTGAGTTCAGGCAATTCACCAAGGACTCCTTCAATTTTTCGACGAAGATCAGGCTGAGTCACCAAAGCAACAGCCCCACTGTCCGAAAGTCGATCTCTCACGGGATCAGCGCCAAAAGCAGAGAACAACGGACCGGCGATACCGCCCATCTTCAGGACTCCGAACAGAGCAAAATACAACTCCGGAATCCGCTCCAAAAAAAGAAATACCCGATCTCCTTTGCAGATACCTAATCCTTCGAGAACGTTCGCAAACTTGTTGCTCTGATCCCGGAACTCCGAGAACGTATAGCTTTCTTGTTCTCCGTTCTTTCCTTCCCATATGAAAGCCACCTTGTCACCTTTACCCTCTGCACAATGCCGATCAATGCACTCATGCGCCTTATTTAGGTGTCCTTCAGGCAGCCAGTCCAACTGATCATAAACATCTCCCCAATCAAAATTTTTCCTGACTTGCTCGACATCAAGCAAATTCGGTTTCACAGTCATCTGATCAGTATGTTTCTTTCTAATAGTTTCGTGTGCCATTCTGCCTCCCAATAGATCGAAAATTGCGCATATCTGGCTCGGCACCTTAAATCTAGCGATGGACGCGGCAGCCGTCAACAGCTTTAATATCACCACTATCCAGATTGACGATGATCGTCACGCATGATAAATTGCCTGAAGGTTTTCGTATTTTCATGCCTGAGGTGCTACCTTGACCACCATTACGTTATCCATAGCTGCTTCGGCACTAGCACTACTGAGCGCAATACTTCTTACCGTCCGAGTTATCAAGGCGGACCAAGGAGATAGCGCCATGCGTGAGATCGCAGTGGCCATTCAAGAAGGTGCAAATGCCTTCCTCCGAAGAGAATACGTAACCTTAGCTATCTTCGTGACCATCATCGCCATCATCCTCGCACTAATCCCAAGCATCGGGTGGGAAACGTCGATAGCATACTTAATAGGAGCCGCAGCATCAGCCTTAGCAGGATTCCTAGGAATGAACGTGGCAGTCAGAGCGAACGTACGTACTACCGCAGCCGCGCACCATGGACTAAACCCAGCATTGAGAGTCGCATTTTCTAGTGGTGCCGTCATGGGTCTCACTGTCGTTGGTTTAGGTCTTCTCGGTGTAACCGTCCTTTACGTCGTCTTCGATGATTTCAGTGTCCAATTCCTTCCTGGATTTAGTTTTGGCGCATCAAGCATCGCTCTTTTCGCACGCGTTGGGGGAGGCATTTTCACCAAAGCGGCGGACGTTGGTGCCGATCTGGTTGGGAAAGTTGAACAGGGAATCCCTGAAGACGATCCGAGGAACCCTGCTACGATCGCAGACAACGTCGGGGATAACGTTGGAGACGTCGCCGGTATGGGGGCAGACCTCTTCGAATCTTATGTAGGCTCAATCATTGCTGCTATGGCGATCGCAGTCGGTTCGGCTGCTATTGTAGTAAGCGACGTCGGCAACGCGTATCTGGTTCTCCCTCTCGCATTAGCAGCAACAGGGATTGTCGCCTCCATCCTAGGAACCTTTGCTGTCAGGACTTCTGAGCAAGCTACGTTTAGCAATCTTCTTTGGGCTTTACGTAGAGGGATCTTCGCTGCGGCAATTTTAGTCGCGGTCGCCGCATGGTTCCTCGTACAATCCTTGAACGTAGATGTTCATATCTATTGGGCCATCATCGTTGGACTCGCTTCAGGGGTGGTCATCGGGTTAGTAACAGAATTTTTCACCTCTTACGATTATTTCCCCACTAAGCGGATAGCAGAGTCTGCACAAACAGGTCCCGCAACAGTCATCATTGCAGGAATTGCTACTGGAATGCAAAGTACGCTGGTTCCTACATTCGTGGTGGTCCTAGCCATCATTGCGGGATTCACGCTTGGAGCAGAAGTAGGCCCAGGGATGGGTTTCTATGGAGTCGCAATCGCTGCCGTAGGGATGCTCTCCACATTGGGTATCACTCTGGCAACTGCTGCCTATGGGCCCGTCGCTGACAATGCAGGTGGGATTGCCGAACAAGCCCATCGCCCATCAGAAGTACGAGACCGGACCGACGCCTTAGATGCTCTTGGCAATACTACTGCAGCCACAGGTAAGGGGTTTGCGATCGGATCGGCCGCATTGACGGCTCTTGCGTTGATGGCCGCCTACTCTCAAGCAGCCGATCTGGAGATTATCAACTTACTCGAATACAACACTCTAGCAGGGGCCCTCATTGGAGCAATGCTACCCTTTATTTTCTGTGCTTTGACCATGCAAGCAGTTGGAAGAGCAGCTTACGCCATCGTAAATGAAGTGCGCCGCCAATTCCGGGAAATCCCAGGGATAATGGACGGAACAACGAAGCCCGAATACGCGCTATGTGTAGACCTTAGCACTCGAGGTGCTCTGCGTGAAATGATCCTGCCAGGAGTAATGGCGGTAGCCGCACCAATATTAGTTGGCCTGTTCCTTGGAGCAGAAGCTTTAGGGGGCTTACTTATAGGTGCCATTATCACCGGTTTTCTTGTAGCGATAACTATGGCAAATGCCGGTGGAGCTTGGGATAACGCGAAGAAATTCATAGAACGTGGCGAGTACGGAGGCAAGGGATCCGATTCACACAAGGCGGCCGTGGTAGGAGATACTGTCGGCGATCCATTCAAGGACACTTCAGGACCGTCGCTGAACATCCTGCTCAAGCTGATGTCGATAGTGGCTCTCGTCTTTGCACCACTATTCAGTTAGACAACTTATCCACACACCTAGTTACCTGATACCTCCTGAAGAGGGTAGCGTATTCTCCCGTCCTCCAACAGGTCTCGCCGTTTAATGATTCATTCTCAAGCATCAGGGTGAGACAGAAATCTAACCTAACGAGACTTCTTCACGGTGCAGATCAGTAATGAACATGCTGCCAGGCGCATGCGTAATCATAAGATCAACCCCTGATGCCAATGCAACTGCCTGAGGAGTAATGCCGCACCCCCAGAAAAGAGGAAGCTCACCAGGACGAACATCCACTGGGTCGCCAAAATCGGGTTTCTGAAGGTCCTTAATGCCTATCTGAGATGGATCACCCATGTGCACTGGAGCGCCGTGAACACGCGGATACCGACTTGTAACTTGGACAGCTTGCACCGCTTGAGCTGGTTCCATTGGACGCATTGTGACAACCATCGGACCATGGAAGATCCCCGCAGGAACACATTCTATGCTAGTTACAAACGCCGTAAAGGTTGGCGTATCACTTTCGAGCCCTCTAACTGGCAATCCTGCATCGACCATTGCGCCCTCAAAGGTGAAACTACACCCAAGTAGGAATCCAACAAAGTCGTCCTTCCAGTGGTTGGTGATATCTGTTACCTCTTCTACTAGCTTCCCGCGCTTGAATATCCGATATCGAGGAACATCAGTCCTTAGGTCCGCCCCAGGAGTAGTCAGTTTTGGTTCCGGATCGCCAACATCCGTTACTTCAAGTAGCGGGCATGGCTTCGGGTTACGCATACAAAAACGGAGGAAATCAAAAGCATAAGCCTTCGGAAGGATGACAACGTTAGTCTGCGTATACTTCGGGACTAAGTTCGCTGTATACCCCGTCCAATTGCCCTCACGGATCACTCGCCTGACTTCACGAGGATCGCGTTCTTGATACAGTGGATGATCCTGTTGAGACATCCCCACACCTTCTCGAGCTCCAATTTTTGTACTCAAAGCCCCTCCTATTGCTAATCTCCCAGATTTAGTTAAAGTTTCACTGCTAATAGTAGAAAATATCAACAGATCTGCTTTGAAGTTTCTCATGCCAATGCTAAAATTGCTTTGACAAGCTGTCAACGTTGACTTAATGGCCAAGGCAAATTCGACGCCATCAATCTAGTCCCACTCCCGGCACTAGGCACAGAAGAATGATATCTCTCTTATTCCGACAAATAGCCGCACTAATCATACTGATGACTCTCTTGACAGTGACGTGTCAAAAGTCAAACTCACCCGAACAGGCTGAAGTGATTTCCGAGCCACCCGCCAGACCGGCAACCAGCAGCGAACCAGTAACACCCAGAGGAGATTCCAACGTTGCGCACAGTGAGCCACCGGCACCAATACCAGAAACCCCGAACCCTTCCGTCAATGCACCCCCTCCTGCAAAAGCCCCTAATCTCCAAGCCTTCGTACCACCCGGGTGGTACGGGCCATTGCTTATAACCAATCAACGAGATGCGTTTACCAGCACATTGCTTTCAAGCGAAGATTCCGTGTACATCAGTTGGGCGATAAGCAATCAGGGTGAAATGTCCTCGGATCCATTCTTCGTTGACTTATTGCTCGATGGGGTTCCCATAGAGAGGTGGAGCACCGAAGGATTAGAACGTGGAGGGGCTCGACTCACGAGAGAATGGGAGAAAATCCACTTGCGTTCTCGCATTAGCGCTGGGAATCATCTGTTACAGATTATGGTCGATCCAACGAACCTCGTGAGTGAGTCCGACGAGAATGATAATTTATATTCTATCAAGTTTAACTGGCCACAAACACCAGAAGATCGAAACACATCTAGTATTAGGGATTCCCGCCTACCGAACATAGTTCCTTACACCCCGCCAGGATGGGATTCCCCTATCCAAATTTCCTATCCTCCCTCCTCATCACCAGATGCCCCAAGAATCCGCATCGCCTATCGTAATAACGGTCTTTCCAGTGCCGTTCAACTGGTCCAGGTCCATCTCTATGTAGATGGAATGTTGGTCGCAACCTTCCGGCAGCGTGACCTAATCGCTGGAGAAGCGGTGCTGACTCCGGCCTGGGCCGGCCTTGGCGAAATTATCCGTTACTCTCCTGGACGACACACGTTTAAAGTAGTGGTGGATCCAACCGATCTGGTATATGAAGCTGTTGAACAGGACAACGTATTTTCGACCATTAGTTCTCCAAACGACCCCATGCCTGTACCTGCAACGACGGCTAAAACCTCGGATTCGATCTATTCAGCGTTTTCACCACCAGGCTGGAGTGGACCATTAGTTGTCACAAATACCCCCGAGGCATTTCATAACATCGGACCACTAAATACATCCCTACAGGCTTATGTGCATTGGGCGATCCGAACGCCCACCACTCAAGCCTCGCCATCCCCGTACACCATCGAACTTTCTTTCAACAACGATATTATCAAAACGTGGTCACGGTTTGGAGAAGAAAGCAACTCCCTCGATTTCGAATTGGGTTGGCCGATACCCTTAGATATTCCTTCCGGAACACACACATTTTCTCTGGCGGCTCGATATAGGAATGACTCCGGAAGAGAGACTTCCACCACAATAGCACGAACTGACCTATTAGCGACTAACCGTCCCGCTCAGCCAAAAGTACAATCGTATTCAGCTCAAGAAATCCGTTCAAGGCTTGCGCTCTTAACACCATTACTGTCATCAAGTTCCGCGGACTCTAGTCAGGCCGACCAAGCACTAGGTGACGAGATCATCGATATCGTTGACGCTGTGTATTATTCCCTGTACGGCAAGAGTCTCGTTACGGAGCCGTTATCAATACACATTCTGTCCGATACGGACTACACATCCTGGACTCGTATCCACTGTATAGATTTATTACGGGATGCACCCGCTTCTCTTCTCACGTACTATCAAGACAGTTGTCTGAATCTACAGAATATTATTGGGTTCACCCTTAAATGGAGAGGACAATATCATATTGTTGTACGCGGTGAACGCCCTCCCATCCAAGTTCTCTCGACAATCTCACATGAACTTGGACATTTTCGGCAGGAAGTCATTAACCCGGACAAGACTATAGGGGTGCCCTCACACAATAGGATTGCGTTCCGTGAGGCTCAGGCTTACGCTTACCAAGTTTTCTTTCTCCGGACATTAGCAGATCTCACGGCGCAAGACCTTTTGTCATACCCTCTGCTAAATGGATACAGCGATTTCATCGACCGCCAAATGGCCTCTTGGTTAACGAACATGCAATCTGACGAACACTCTGCAGGGCATATTATCCAGTGGTTAGCAGTACTTACGGATCCCAACCTGCGGGCTGCAAGAACCGTTCTGCTAGAGAACCGAGCATTGACGACCGCAGCGGCTCAAGAGGTTTCCCAATACCTCGCTTTGTTCACCGAAGGAGAAATTGATCAGTACGTGGCCGAATTGCTTGAAGGCGCTAGAATGCAACTATCGGCGATGTCATCCATAGCTCGATCTCGCCTCATTTCCGGACTACCCTATTGGAATGAGGGTTCACCATATTTACGTGAAGTGGGATTGCTTATACCGTAACTGTCTCAATAACTATTCAGAACTTTTCTCTCTCTGTCGATGCCAATATTCCATACCCAGCCCGATAGCTACAAATATACCAGCGAAGACGATGTCACCGAGGTGCATAAATCCTATTCCAAGCCCGATTACTATTCCGTTGAGAAGCGCCCTAGTACGATGCCTCTTGATTAATCCGAAAACAGGAACCTGTGGAGCGTCGTTCACGTCACCCTCCCTAGTCGCAAGAGTGGTTTTAATGTTGTACTCCCCTGGAGTTTGTGTCTCGCCAGGAGATACCTTTATGACTGAAACACTCGATTTTCTGACTCTCGAAAACCAGATGAAGCCGATTCTGGCGATTCCGACCACGATAACGCTGTAGATAATTACTTCAATCACGATACGCCTCGCTGACGGTGACTTGTAGGAGCATCTTACACTAACTGCATCACCGAGGAGAAACCGAATGACAGGCAATTCAAACCGAATAGATGTCGAGTGCACCGCGCACACATAACTTCAACTCGTTCTCGAAGCATCTCTCCTCAAGAGAGTAAGCTTAACAATACCCCGGCAGCAACCGCTGATCCAATTACCCCAGCAACATTTGGCCCCATAGCATGCATAACCAAAAAGTTATCAGGATCAGCCTCTTGAGCTACCTTATGGACCGCCCTTGCGGACATTGGAACTGCTGAAACGCCCGCTGCCCCCAGCAAGGGATTAACGGTCTTTCCACTAACCACGTAGATAATCTTTCCAAATAAGACCCCCCCAGTAGTTGCCATAATAAACGCAAGCAAACCTACAGCAAATACCTTTAACGTCTCTATTTCTAGAAAGGTGTCCCCGGCCATTGTGCTTCCAACAGTTAGGCCGAGTAGTATCGTTACAATGTTAATCATCTCATTCTGCGCAGATCCTGCGAGTCGCTCTGTAACTCCGCTTTCGCGGAGCAAATTCCCAAACATCATCAGTCCAACTAGGGGAACTGCCTGTGGCGCAAGAACACCAATAAGTAAGGTCGCCATGATTGGAAACATTATTCTTATTTCCCGCCTAACAGGTGCTAACTGACCCATCCGTACGCGTCGCTCTCCTTCAGTGGTAAGCAATCGCATGATCGGCGGCTGAATGATGGGCACCAAAGCCATATAGGAATATGCTGAAACCGCGATCGGTCCCCAGAGACTCTCGGGGGCCAGAAGGGTTGATACATAGCTCGCCGTAGGTCCGTCAGCCCCACCAATGACTGCGATCCCAGCAGCTGTAGACAGATCAAAGCCTAACATTACGGCACCAATAAGTGCGCCGAAGATACCAATTTGGGCTGCGGCGGCTAGGAAGGCCACATAAGGCCTTTGTAGGAGACCGGAAAAGTCGGTGAGAGCTCCCAAACCGAGAAACATTAATAACGGGAAGGCCTTGGTTTCCATTCCTATTTTCTTTAAGAGATAAAATAACCCTCCATCCTCTACCAACCCCGAAAATAGATTTGCCAGAACAATCCCTGAGCCGATTGGGATAAGTAGCAGCGGCTCCATGCCTCTACTGACCGCGAGGTATATAAGAGCTAGCCCAATTACAATCATCCCAATCGTAGGCCAAATAAGGTGTATTTGGCCTAGCAAATCGGGGCCGAGGTTGATTTCACCGGTCAACATAATGGGAATCTCACATTGGAGAGGTTAATAAATTTTGCGTTACCGTCTCCACCCAATTCTGAAACTACCTTGTGTAGCCATAAGATCTCGCCTGCCTTGGACTCGCCAGAGAATTGAATCGGAGGCGGGTAGCGGCAGATTGATCCTTAAACCCATACTCGCAGCAGGTTCCATCGCCAAATACATCGTTGCCGCCAGAACAGCTATCTCCTCTAGCAAGTCATCTTCGTGCGGGGCCACCACTGCAGGGACTGTAGTCATAGGCTTGTCGATCGCCTCTATCTTTTGAATTTCGTATTTCTGATCAACAATTTTCTTCCGGTTACCCAATAACACAGTATAATCTAAAATTTTTATGACAATGAACAGAAGCAACAGGGCAACAAATACGACACCTAGACCAATGAACGATACCAACGCAGATTCTGCTAACGAGTCCACCACGTCTCCTCTTGCTTCGGTCGTTGGCCACCGAAAGATCGTTTAGGCTGCCGAACGCCCCTGTAAAAGGGTAGCACGATCAGCAGGATCGGCATAGTTCAAGTGAATCAGGCTAACCACACGCCCTTATCCCATTCGTTAGAACAAAATCCAGTGGCCCGATAGATAGGTGAACGCAATCACCGTCCCCAAGGCCACCACGCTCCAAGCTCGATATCCTGATCGGGGTAGAGACCGGAAAAAATTGGCGTATGCTCATTCTTAATACGAGGCACCCCCTGGCCAGACACCTGAAGCTCCAAACGGCGGTCCCAATTTTCGTTCGGACTCAGTCCTTGAAGTTCCGTTTCCAAGGGTTCGATTCCTTTAGCTTGGACCAACACTTTGAAGGCGCCAAGTCCGTCCGGATTGAGCAGATTTAACATCCCAGAGCGATTCTTGAGATACTCCTGTTGCGTAAGTCTGGACACACCAGGTTGCCTCGCCGCGGACGATAATGCCCGCAAAAAGACTTTCGCTCCCAGATTCTCCAAAAAACAATGCTGCGACACGAGCCCAAGAGCTTTCAAGCCAACACGCTCTCCCGCTTCGGCAAGAGCAGAAAAATCAACGTGGGCGGTGATATCTTGCCGTCCCAAGCGTAGATATGGGTTATTGACTGTAGTATGCCTGTAATGACACTGTAAGGTTCCATTCGATCGATTGGCCCGATACAACTCTTGCTTCGTATCACCATAATCAACTGTCAAGACAAACCCTTCACTCAGTACCGCTCCTAAAGAGTTGCTCCAAGCGTCTATGCCCAAGTTCACCTCCCCGCGGAATCCCTCCGGAAGATTGGCAGGTAGGCGTGAAATGAGTTTCGGGGTCGATGGTTTTTCAAGAATCTCGGTAAATGTATCGCTGCCTCGCTCATAGGTCACAAAAATTTCCTGAACTCTCCCTTCCTGCACTTGGAATCTATGCACTGGAAACGCGTCAACCAGTTCGTTAGAGAGAATACATCCAACAAGTCTCTTAAATGGCAGACCAGAAGCCAACACTTTGTCGAAATTTCCACCTTGTTTCGTCATGGCAGTGCCAATGTCGACAGCCACGTATCTCATTGCTTTCTGAAACTCACCGGGCAAATTGCCAACATAATCCAAGATTGAGCGTGCCAACAATCCGTTACCAGCTCCAACTTCGATAACCCAAAACTGTAGTGGCTTACCTAGGACCCCCCACATTTGCTCTAATTGCAGGCAGATGAGAGAACCGAACAATGGATGCGCGCTTGGGCTTGTATAAAAGTCCCCGCCCGCCCCGATGGGATCTGTCGAGGAATAATAACCAATTTTCGGAGAGAACAGAACGCGCGACATGAATTGTTCAAACGTGATTGGGCCTTCCTTAGTAATAACCTTTTGGATTAAGGATCCCATCTCATTCATCAATCTTAACCTCAGCTAAGTTTGCCAATGTGCATGGCGCCAAGGGCACAAAATTGCACGCGTTTAACTGTATCAACAACTAAATCGGAGTTCATGACCTTGAAAGGTGGTACCTCAAACATGGTTACGCTATAATACACGTTTGTGCAATTTGCCATGGAGGACGGTGATTGAATGCTCTAGGGGTACATCTCGTATTAGAACTTAAGGATTGTCCGGCCGACCTCCTAGACAATCTACATTTTGTTCAGCAGACACTATTGGATACAGCTCACTCAATGGGCGCTACTGTTGTCGGAGAAACCTTCCACAAGTTCGCTCCCCAAGGTGTCACCGGCGTAGTTGCTATCGCAGAGTCTCATATCTGCATTCATACTTGGCCAGAATACAACTATGCGGCCGTCGATATATTCTGCTGCGGAGATAGGGTAGACCCTCATATAGGGGCCCAGAACCTTATAACTAGGTTCGCTGCAGGCGACTCCTCAATCATAGAGTTAAAGAGGGGAGTACTTACAACCACAGCCGACATCGTAAGGTAGTTCTAGAGAACCGCAAATGAGTTCAAGCCACGTAGATGACCACGACAGCGATTGGCGTTACGAAGGCCTAAATGAAAACCTGTATGTAGCTACCAAGGTCTCATCAACAATTTTTTCCGGAATAAGTCCTTTTCAACAGATTGAAGTCCTAGACACCCCCGGGCTAGGGCGTTGTCTGATTCTAGATGGCAAGACTCAGTCGGCGGAAGTGGACGAATTCATCTATCACGAGAGCCTCGTACATCCTGCTTTGCTTACACACCCCCATCCATCATCTGTATGTATCGCAGGCGGTGGAGAAGGCGCAACAGCAAGAGAGATCCTAAAACATTCTACAGTTGAAAATTTACTTATGGTTGATCTTGACCCAACAGTAGTAGAAGTTTGCCGCACGCACTTAGTTAACCTGCACCAAGGAGCATTCGAAGATGCCCGGCTGACGCTTCACTTTGGAGACGCGAGGGAATTCTTCGAAAACTCAGACTATAAGTTCGACGTAATAGTGCTAGACCTTGCTGATCCCACTGAATCTGGACCAGCCGGCAAGTTGTACACTAAGGAGTTCTACACTCTTCTTGCCAAACGGTTAAACGCGGGAGGGGTGATAGTCACTCAAGCTGGTCCAGCTAGCGTAGTGAACCAACGGGAGGTATTCACCGCCATCTGCAATACTCTAAAACAAGTTTTTCCTGTTGTGTGCCCCTATACCGTTTCTGTCCAATCATTTGGAGAGAATTGGGGCTTCGCATTAGCCTTCTCGGAAACATCCATGACCACAATCGCCCCGAAAGCCGTAGATGAACGCCTCGAATTCCGTAACGTGTTTGGCCTACGGTCATACGATAGCATCTCACACGGATCTCTTTTCGGCCTCCCGCCTTTCCTGCGTCAAGCGCTTGAGAGCGAAATGCGGATCATCACGGATGCCTCCCCCTTATTTATTTATTAATGGAAACTTCCTTTCCCTTTAGTGCTTTATAATGTTTGCTGATAGGTGGAACCTGTTAGTTAAGCTAGAATCCCGCAGATTATGAACGACGAACGTTTTCTTAATGGTCTAAATCCGGCTCAGCGAGAAGCTGTATCGCATATCGATAACCCTCTGCTAATCGTTGCCGGGCCCGGGAGCGGTAAAACCAGAGTCATCGTGCATCGAATCGCTTATCTCGTACAAACGGTCGGGATAAGCCCCTGGAGGATTTGTGCCGTCACCTTCACGAATAAAGCAGCCCGCGAACTAAAAACGAGGCTATCGCTACTACTGGGTCCGACGCAAAGTGGCCAGGTCGTTGCAAGTACATTTCATGCCCTCTGTTCCCGTATGTTAAGGGAGACCGGAACGGCTATAGGGCTAAGTCCCAATTTCACTATTTACGATGATGATGATCAGATCGCCCTCATAAAACGCGCGTTCGAAGAGAATGACCTAGATCGACAACGTTTTTCTCTTCGCGCAACTCTCGCCGCTATATCACGTGCAAAGGCACAGCTCATCGACGTAGAAGGATATAAAGCCCAAGCGACTGCCTACTTCGAGCTTACAGTCGCGAAAATTTACGATACGTACCAACAGCTCCTAACCCGCAACAGCGCTGTAGACTTTGATGATCTTCTTGCGAAAACCTATCAATTGCTCAAGGATCACCCCGAGGTGCTCCAATCGTATCAAAAACGATTCCTGCATTTTCTCGTGGATGAATTCCAGGACACCAACATGGCACAATACTCCATCGCCAGACAATTAGCAGGCCACTGGCGGAATATCTGTGTAGTAGGGGATCCGGATCAATCTATCTATGCTTGGCGTAACGCCGACCTTCGTAATATCCTCAGTTTTCAGAACGATTACCCGGATGCCCACCTTATAACACTAGAAGAGAATTATCGGTCGACCCAAAACATACTAGACGCCGCCCAGGGGGTAATTGCAGCTAACACACAACGTATCGAGAAACGGCTGCTTTCAAACAAACCCACTGGAGCACCCATAATAATCCATGAATCTTACACAGAAGGAGAAGAGGCGGCTTGGGTGATAGAAGAGGCAGAACGTCTGCGAACCCTGGAAGGACATCCTTATGGTGATATCGCAATTACTTATCGAGTAAACGCGCAATCAAGATCAGTAGAAGAAGCCTGCATTCGCTACGGAATTCCTTACCGACTAATCGGAACGACACGATTTTACCATCGGCGCGAAATCAAGGATTTGATGGCGTACCTGAGGTTACTTGAGAACCCATCAGACGATGTAAGTGTGACTCGCATTATCAATGTGCCCCCTCGCCGTATCGGAAAACGAACTATCTATGAACTCACACAATGGGCACGCACACATAATACGCCTTTGTTACAGGCGATTAACCTTATTGCAGCGGATCGTACAATCAGTCCTACCATCCCCGATCAAGGTATATCGGCGCTTATTGAATTCTCTAAATTACTCAAGTCTCTCGCCGACAAGGCGAGAGACACGACTGTCGCTGAACTAGTAGATTTCACAATCGAGCAAACCAAATACAGAACATTACTAGAAACACGAGATCAAGGAGAGGAACGCCTAGACAATATTTCAGAGCTACGTTCAGCCGCCAAAGAATTTGATCATTTCCCGATTGGAGAGGGTCTCTCAGCATTTTTGGAACGTGCAGCGCTGGTTTCTGAGATCGATAGCCTCGAAGAGGACGGTCAAGGCGTAACTCTAATCACTCTCCACCAAGCTAAAGGTCTCGAATTCCCTGTAGTGTTTATGATTGGCATGGAGGAAGGGTTGCTTCCCCATTTTCGCTCCCTCGACACCTCGGCAGAAATCGAAGAGGAACGTCGCTTATGTTACGTCGGCATGACACGAGCAAAGGAACGACTTTATCTCGTACGGGCATTTCGCAGATCTCTCATGGGAGTTTCTGGAGCCACTGTCCCTTCAAGATTCCTCGAAGAAATCCCCAAACAACTAATAATGGGTGCACCGCACGAGAGACGCCAGGCTCCAACTACCACGCCTGCTCATAGACTGGCAAGCCATACGAAACCTCAGCAGTACCCGCAGGATGGCGACCGAGTGATGCACCAAGCCTTCGGTGAAGGGGTTGTAATGAGATGTATCCCACGAGGACAAGACTGGGAAATAACTGTGGCATTCAAAACAAGCGGAGTAAAGAGACTATTGGGCTCTATCGCAGGCTTAGAGAGGATCGCCGAAGACAAGGATAATTCATAGTCATAATACTAGCTGGCAGCTACAACGCCTTTATCTTTCACAACCTGATCCACTTCTTCCATGAGCGCAGCAATCATTTGTGACGCCTCCACTACACGAGCTTTTTGACCTTTACGGAAGATCACGGCGCGCCCCGCACCAGCCGCAATTCCAACGTCCGCGTCTTTAGCTTCACCAGGACCATTCACTTCGCAACCCATTACCGCAACTTTCACAGGAACTTCTAGCCCTTTAACGAGTTCCTCAACGTCTTTCGCCAATTGAATGACATCAACATCCGCGCGTCCGCAAGAAGGACACGCAACTAACGTAGCGCCTTTCTCTCGGAGATTCAACGCTTTCAGAATATCAAAACCTGTTTTGACTTCATCTCGAGAATCACCATTGAGTGAAACTCGTATCGTATCCCCGATACCTTCATAGAGAAGATACCCCAATCCGACAGAGCTACGTATCGACCCTGACATTAATGTCCCGGCTTCAGTAATCCCCAAATGTAAAGGGTAAGGGACCATTGAAGCCAAGCGACGGTACGCTTCAACCGTCGTAGGAACATCAAACGCCTTAAGAGAAATTTTAATCAAATCGAAATCCATATCTTCGAGAATTGTAATTTCCCATAAAGCCGTAGCCACCATGTGATCTACGATACTGTACTCACCCTCAGCAACACTTCCCTCCTTGGGAAGCTGGTTCACCATGTCGTAGACCCTCGAGAATCCCCCCGTTTTTCCTATCCCACCAACTGGAGGGAGACTTCCGAAGTTCACCCCAATTCGGATAGGTATCCCTCGCTCTTTCGCGGCCGAAACCACCTGCCTAACCTGATCTGGATTCCGCAAATTACCTGGGTTAAGCCGAAGACAGTCTACCCCTTGAGAAATTGCTTCCAGAGCTAGCTTATAGTGAAAATGAATATCCGCTATCAGAGGAATCCTAATCCGGCGCCTAATATCGCCCAAAGCCTGAGCAGCCTGCATATCAGGAACAGCGCATCTAATAATTTCACACCCCTCAGCCTCAAGAGCATGTATCTGTTTTACTGTAGCCTCGACATCACGAGTATCAGTTTTGGTCATAGACTGCACCGTTATAGGCGCATCACCGCCAACTTTGACATTTCCGACATACACCGGCTTAGTAACGCGACGCTGCCTCATCTTTTCACCCCAAACTATCCTAGCAGACTCTCTCCACGAACAATCCGCAAAACATCAAAATACGTTATCACTATAATAATACTAACTAGGACAACAAATCCGACAAGATGGACAAATCCCTCTCTCTCAGGCTTTATGCGCTTACCCCTACGAACCCACTCTAAAAGCACAAAGATAAGTCGCCCTCCATCTAGAGCCGGTATCGGGAGGATATTTATTATCGCTAAATTTAGACTTAATAGGGCAGTTAACTCAAGAAGCGGCCTAAGACCGGCTTTCGCAACTTCACCACTGACCTGAGCGATCCCGACCGGCCCGGCAAATTGGGCTTTTTGGCTCCCAATGATCAACCCAAGCATCTCGTTACGAAACAATTTTAAGGTATCTAGGACTTTGCCGGCAGCTTGGGGAATAGCTTGCCAGATCGGTTCCGATCGAGTAACAAGACTGGGAGAGATAGTGGATATGACCACGCCAACATTCCCTTCGCCTTCCGGGGGATTCCAGCGCGGCTTCAGATACGTTGTTATCGCCTTTGTTTCAACAGGAGCCATCCGGGGAGTCAAGCCAGGATCCCCTCCCGAACCAACATTCCCAGTCATCCGATATTTTTCGCGCGTAATATCCCACTTTATCTCTTTCCCTAGATTTAAATGGATGCGTTGGGATAGCTGAGGAATATTCTTAATATCGGCTCCATCAACACGATTTACGAAGTCTCCTTCTCGCAATCCAGCCTGAGATGCTGGGGAATTTGGAGCAACCTCAATAACCTGTACTCGACCTTCAACTACTTTATACGGTATAGACAGCATTAAAGTAAAAATAACCAAGGGCAGTAACACATTCATAAACGAACCAGCACTCAGAACAACAACCCTAGGAATAATCCCTCGACTCGCGAGACTTCTTGGATCTGTAGGATCTTCCTCACCTAAAAGCCGGACGAACCCCCCTAGCGGTATGGCGTTAACTGAATATACGGTTTCTCCTTTACGGATCGAGAAAAGCCGGGGGGGGAATCCTAGTCCAAATTCTAGGACTTTAACTCCATAGGCCTTCGCCGTCAGGAAATGTCCCAGCTCGTGCACCAAGATAAGCGTGGTCAAAACACCAAGGAAAATCAGGGCTGTAATCACGTTATACTCAGTGCCACTTCTTGGGCGATCCTGCGGGCCCAAGAATCGGTCTCTAAGATTTGCTCCAAAGTAGGATGCGAATACGCGAGATGGCGGTCGATAACAGCATCCACGATCCGATGGATGTCGGTGAACCCCACCCGCTTCTGGAGAAACAGATCGACAGCAATTTCATCGGCAGCACTGAGCACTGCTGGATATGTTCCGCCCTTCTTACCCGCAGCCAGAGCCAAGCTGAAACATGGGTATCGTGCAGAATCCATCGGCTCAAACGTTAACGTTCCAAATTCAGCAGGATTAAACGGTTTAAATCCCAGACTTTCTGGCCTCCGCGGGTAGAACATCGCATATTGAATCGGCAGCCGCATATCCGGCCAACCAAGCTGGGCTTTTACAGACCCATCGTTAAACTCCACCATGGCATGCACGATACTTTGCGGGTGAATAACAACATCCAATTTGTCCCACGGTACTCCGAACAGCCAATGGGCTTCGATTACCTCAAACCCTTTGTTCATTAAAGTGGCAGAATCGATCGTGATTTTATTCCCCATGCGCCATGTCGGATGACGAAGCGCTTCCTCTAATGTCACTGACTCTAGCTCTTCTATAGGTCGCTCACGAAAAGGGCCACCAGAAGCAGTTATGATTAGACGACGTATAGCTGTATCAGCATCTTCTCCTCTGAGGCACTGCCAGACAGCACTGGGTTCACTATCTACAGGGAGAAGTTGGCCTCCGTGATCTTCACAAGCTTGCATAATCAATCCGCCAGCCATGACGATAGGCTCTTTGTTTGCTAAGGCGACCTGCTTACCAGCTCGAAGAGCCTTGATTGTGGGATTTAGGCCTGTACCGCCGACCAAGCCCTGAACGACTAAGTCTACCTCGTTGTGCACGACCATCTCATCTAGCTGTTCGACGTAGTGTGCGTCCGAAGGGAGACTCGGAATAAAGTCATTGGACCGGCAGAAAACCATCTTGGGCTTGAATTCCTTGACTTGCTCGTGCAAACGCTCCAGGTTGTTCCACGCAGAAAGCCCAATCACCTCAAATTCCCCTGGGAATGCCCGAACCACATTCAGCGTTTGTGTGCCGATCGAGCCCGTGGATCCAAGAATGACTATTCGTTTCATGATCGATCAGGAAGATTCGTTGCGAATTTCAGTCCAGCCATACCGCGAAATAGTATAGCACCACTAATACGAACACAATGGAGTCAAGTCGATCTAACACCCCTCCGTGACCTGGGAGAAGACGCCCCGATTGCTTGACGCCGACTGCACGTTTCATTGACGACTCCACCAGATCGCCAATCTGGCTGACAAATCCTATAGTAACTCCGATCATGACAGCCTCCCATGAGACTAGAGGTAAACCAAGCACCAGCGAAAGAATCACGCACGCCCCTACACCTGCCAAGCCACCACCGATCGCGCCTTCCCAAGTTTTACCTGGGCTGATGTTTGGAGCTAAGCTACGTCGACCAAATGCTTTTCCTACCAAGAATGCCCCAGAATCCACCGCGAAAGTCGTAAGTAGAGCCATCAGAAGCCATTCAGAGCCATTTTCCAAGCTACGCATCAATAGAGCGTACGATAGTGGAATCCCAAGATAGAGTGGGCCAATTATTGAAACCACGAATATGGGAGTCAAGTCAGTTCGATACCCACGGAATAATATTAACCCCAACGTCGCTAATAGGCCGAAACTCACAACCGGGAGCGTGTAAACGCCATCAAAATGTCCGTTGACAAGAATCGCCGTTAGCCATACCAAACTGAATCCGAAGAGAGAGATGTCTAAACGGGCCAAGAAGAGGCGATAAAACTCCCAAAGTGCGCACGCCGCCAGTGCCACCACCATTATGACAAGTAGAGGAGCCCCCAAGATTACGGATATCAGAATCAGCGGAAGCCCGATTAATGTTGTCCCTAGACGTAGAGCCACAAATCTCCAGTTAAATCGACTTCGACCTATATGCCTCCGAAGCGACGCTGTCTCCTTTTGTAATCGTTGATCGCTTGACTGACCTCAGTATCATCAAAGTCTGGCCAAAGAACGGAGGTAAAATAGTACTCACTATATGCGGCCTGCCATAAAAGAAAGTTGCTAAGCCTTTGCTCTCCGCCCGTGCGTATAATTAGATCAGGGTCTGGTATATGCTCAGTATAGAGATAATTGGCAAACATACTGACATTCAAACTCTCAGGCCTAACTCCCTCAGCAAGGATGCGAGCTATCGCAGCGAGAATTTCGTCTCGACTGCCGTAATCGAAAGCAATGCTTAAAGTCAATCCATCGTTATTTTGGGTGAGACAAATTGCTTCTTCAACCGAACGCCTCAGTGCTGTTCCCAAGTGATCCAATCGCCCTAAATGCCTCAACCGTATGTTGTCATTATGTAGACCAAGAAGTTCTCGATCTAAAACGTCCCGCAGAATCCCCAAGATCCCACGCACTTCCGCGGAAGGCCTCCGCCAATTCTCCGTAGAAAACGCGTAGAGCGTTAAATACCGTACCCCTTCTTCAGCCATTTGCCTAGCGACCATTCGGATGTTCTCTGTTCCTGCTTTGTGCCCTTCCCGCCGCTTAAGCCCACGCTGCTTAGCCCAGCGTCCATTCCCATCCATTATAATCGCGACATGCCCAGGGGTAGAAGAACTCGACGGATGTTTTGAAAGCTTCACCTTGGATTCCTTAGCGCGGTTTCCGAATTAAACCTCTAGAACTTCGGTCTCTTTGGCGACACCGATAGCATTGATCTGTTCTATCCACGCATCAGTTACCCGCTGTAGGGCCTCCTGCGCGCGCCTTCCATCATCTTGTGAAAGCGCTTTCTCACGTTCCATCGAACGCAATTTGTCCAAAACATCACGCCGGACGTTTCTGATGGATAGTCGGGCGTCTTCCACTCTCCTCTTGACTACTCGAACTAGCTCTTTGCGTCGTTCTTCTGTAGGAATAGGGAGAGTGATTCGGATAACCGTACCGTCATTATTGGGAGTGATCCCCAACTCAGACTTTAAGAGTGCTTTTTCGATCGCCGCTATCGCGCTCTTATCCCAAGGCTGGATCACAAGGAGCCTAGCCTCAGGACTACTAACTGCTGCGACATGAGTTATCGGGGTTGGCGTCCCATAATAGTCCACTAGGATGTTCTCGACCAGCGCTGGACTCGCTCGACCCGTCCTTATAGCATTCAAATCCCTCCGTAGTGCTTCCCGAGACTGGCCCATTAGCCCTTCTCCCTCGTTAATTACTACTTGGGTATCCACTACATTCACTCCTAAACTATGTTAGAGCGGTCTCAGCGGCACTAGAGATGCGGGTCCCAATAGCTTCGCCTGCCAGAAGGCGCAATAAACTGCCTTTTATGAAAAGATCGAAGACCACAATTGGAAGATCGTTTTCCATACAGAGTGATAACGCGGTACTATCCATGACATCCAGCCGACGATTTAGTACTTCCAAATAGGGCAAATGATTAAACCTACGTGCGTGCTGGTTAACCGCAGGATCAGAGTCGTAAACGCCATTAGCTTTGTTCTTAGCCATAACCAAAAGATCGGCACTCAACTCCACAGCTCTCAATGCGGCTGCTGTGTCGGTACTCATAAATGGATTACTGGTTCCTCCAGCGAAAATGACCACACGCCCTTTCTCTAGATGCCTAATTGCACGTCTCCGGATGAATGGTTCAGCTACCGCCTGGATTGCTATCGCGGTTTGCGTACGTGTGGACACTTCTATTCGTTCCAATGCATCTTGTAACGCGAGCGCGTTGATCACTGTGGCCAACATCCCAGCGTAATCCGCTGCAGCTCGCTCCATTCCCTGTTCAGCAGCCTCTCGGCCACGCCAGATGTTGCCACCACCAACAACAACAGCGATTTGGACGCCTGCTTGGACAGCTCCTTTGATCTGCGCAGCCACATACGAAACTGACTCAGGGTCTATAATCCCTGAACCTCGACCTCTTAGGGATTCTCCACTAAGCTTGAGAAGTGCGCGTCGATGGGATTGGCTCATGCCAATCTGTCTCCTCTATTCTTCGCCCAAAGCGAATCGCACGAAGCGTTTGACTTGGATATTTTCACCGATTTTCCCACGTGCATCGTTAATCAGGTCGTTGATTGTCCGACCTTGATCCTTAATAAACGGCTGGTACAGCAGGGAATCCTGTGCAGGCGTCAATGAAGCATCATCCCCGAATTGGTCGGGGGAAATGTACCGTGGAGACATCGCGGCCACTTGCATGGCTAAGTCATGAGCGAGAGATCTAAACTCGTCTGTCCGAGCAACAAAGTCCGTCTCACAATTTAACTCTACGATCGCACCAATTCGGCCACCACCGTGGATATAAGCTTCTATGATCCCCTCGTTAGTCGTTTTCTCACTTCGCTTGGTCGCCGCTTCAAAACCCTTTGTGCGGAGAATCTTATGTGCCTCCTCGATATCTCCCCCGCTATCCTCCAAAGCTGTTCGACAATCCATAACGCCTGCGCCCGATAGCTCACGGAGTGCCTTAATCGATTCAACATTCACAGTCATATTTCGCCCCTCAAGTTAGTGCCTACCCTACAGGGAAATCGAAAATTGCGATTTATGGGAAATTTACTTACTCAGCGGTCGGACTCTAGTGCCTGCTCGCCTATGCCTTCGATTCCGTACAGAAACCGCCCTTAATAGGACTCCGACGGCTCATCCGACAAATCTGCCGCGATTGCCTCTTCCTCAAGCGATTCCAATTGAAGTTGCTGTTCTTTTTCTTTACGCAAGTGCTTTCCATAGATTACAGCATCTCCAATACGGCTAGCGACCAAGCGGATAGATCGAATTGCATCGTCATTGCCAGGAATCGGATAGTCAACTATCGAAGGATCACAATCTGTATCGACCAAAGCCACGGTCGGAATCCTCATCTTTCGTGCTTCAGCAACTGCTATATTTTCACGACCTAAGTCTATAATTACGAGGACGCTGGGGAGCGTTGAAAGCCCTTGAACACCTCTCAAGTATTTTTGCAATCGATGAAGCTCGTCACTTACACGTAAAGCATCTTTTTTAGGCAAATTCTGGAATCCATCCCGATCAAACTGCTGTTGCAGGCTGTTCAGACGATCAATGCGTGGCTTGATGGTCTGCCAATTGGTGAGGGTCCCACCAAGCCATCTCTGGTTAATATAAAACATGCCACACCGTATCGCCTCAGCTTCAACAGTTTCCTGGGCTTGCTTCTTGGTTCCTACAAATAAGACCGTCCCACCATTACTAACCAATTCAGTAATATACTCGGCACTACGCTCGAGTCGCGCCAATGTTTGTTGAAGGTCAATGATATGAATGCCGTTGCGCTGCGTGAAAATAAATCGCTTCATTCTCGGCTGCCACCGTCGGGTTTGATGACCGAAGTGAACACCGGCTTCAAGCAATGATTTCATACTCGTCGGCTCAGGACGTTTCCCTAGCTCTTCGGTTACTTCCACAATCGTCGTTTGCTCCATGGGTACTGCCTTCCGCACGTTTTATATCCGCGCATCAACACTGCTCGTCATCAAGCAGTTTCGGACCAAGGCGGAGTATAGCATACGCTTCGAATACGGAGCAACGATGGGCGTATGTTAGAATCGAATAATTCCCAACAGCGGACAATGTCATATGGATGATTGTGGCGGTTACCAAGACAATGAGTTCGTGCCAGAGTTCTATGACCATATTCTGGCTTATCAAGACCCCCTCAACCTAGCATTTTATAAAGGGCTAGCGAGATCAGCCGAGGGGGCGGTTTTAGAATTAGGATGCGGCACCGGCCGGTTAATGATCCCGATGGCCCCCTACTGCCAGTCAATAACTGGCCTAGATCTGTCTAGTCGTATGCTAGATATTTGCAGAAAGAAAATCCTCCAACTACCTGACGATATCCGACAAAAAATTCAATTGGTTCACGGCGACATGCGTAATTTCAATATTGATTCATCATTTTCACTAATTACTATCCCATTCTTGACTTTCATGCATCTCCTTGAGGTTGACGATCAGATTGCCTGCCTTGAACGGGCGCATTCACATCTGACGTCAGGGGGAAAGCTAGTAGTCGACATGTTCAACCCCGATCTTCAGCGCCTCACCGATCACAGAATCGGCCAAGAGGGAGCCCGAGAGCCGCCCTTTCTCTTGCCTGACGGAAGGGAAATAGTAAGGCAATTCAGAGACGTGTCAATTGACCTACATGGCCAAATCTTACAAGCAGAAATCATCTATAATGTCTCGCACCGGAGCGGACTGACCGAGAGATTAGTACACTCGTTTCCTTACCGCTACTTCTTCCGCTATGAGTTGGAGCATCTCTTAGCTCGATGCGGTTTTGAAGTGGAAAGTGTTTATAGCGATTTTGACGGGAGTCCATACGGTGCCGGATACCCAGGCGAATTGATTGTCTCATCCAGAAAAGTGTAACCGGAACCATTAAATTTACGTAGACCCGTATCACCTAAAATATGTCTACCACAACAAACATTGACAGACTCAGTTTACGAATCGGCGGAATGACGTGCGCAGCCTGCGTCTATCATGTGGAAAAGGCACTATTCGCGGTCGACGGTGTGCATACCGTCAGCGTTAACCTCGCTACTGAAAAAGCGTTAGTCGAGTTCGATGTAAATTCTGCTTCTGTTTCACAGTTCACTCGAGCTATTGAGGATGCTGGATATTCAATACCAGAAGAACTTTCCTTCGAAGAACATGAGGCAGCTTCAAAAAGAAATCGTTTCGAGATCAAGGTTAAATGGGTTTTTAGCTTAGCTACAGCGGCCGTCATCATGTTGAGCATGTTTACTTTAGGAGTGAACCAAGCTTATGGCTCCCAAATAAATTTCCTCTTTTGGTTCTTGGCAACTCCGGTCCAATTTTGGGCTGGAAAGCAATTTTATCAACATGCTTGGTCAGCACTCAAACGAAAGTCCTCCGATATGAACACCCTCGTCGTTATAGGAACGTCGGTGGCATATTTTTACAGTGTCGCTGCAACCCTCTTCTATAACGCGGTTTTCTTTGCCGAAGCACGGTCCTTCCACGGGCACAGCTTCTTCGATCACGGAACAGGAACTTATTTCGACATCTCTTCAACACTTATAGGACTCATTCTGTTTGGGAGATGGCTTGAGGCCAGAGCAAAGAGCCGAACAACTAGCTCGATTCGGGAACTCATTCAAGATGAAGCGGCGATTGTGCGCGTTTCTCGTCATGATATCCAACTGGACGTCCCAGTATCTGAAATCACCCTCGAAGATGTGGTCATGATCCGTCCAGGAGAACAAGTCCCTGTCGATGGGGTCATAATTGAGGGAGCATCGGCGATCGACGAGTCGATGCTGACCGGCGAGAGCATTCCCGTTGCAAAAGATCCGGGAGATAGGGTGTACGGTAGAACCATCAATCAGAACGGTAGTTTCTGGTTCCGTGTCACACAAGTCGGGCAAGACACCGTCATAGCACGAATACTCCGCATGGTAGAAGAGGCTCAGGGTTCCAAAGCTCCAATCCAGCGCTATGTAGACATTGTAGCGTCCTACTTCGTTCCAGCCGTAATGCTAGTGGCAACGGCATCTTTTCTGGCTTGGTACGCTTACGGACCTCCGCCTGCTATAACATATGGGTTGCTAAGCTCAGTTGCTGTCCTAATAATCGCTTGCCCTTGCGCACTAGGCTTGGCAACGCCAACGGCAATCATGGTAGGAATGGGAAAGGGAGCAGACTACGGAATATTGATCAGCAACGCGGAGACTCTAGAAAAGGCCAATCATGTGACAACGATTGTTCTCGACAAAACTGGAACATTGACCTATGGAAGGCCCGTCGTCACCGACATAATCGGCACAGTCAGTGACGATATTCTACTTAAGCTTGCAGCATCTGTAGAGCTCGTATCAGAACACCCTATTGGAAAAGCAATCATCGATAAAGCAGAAGCACGCGGATTAGTGGTTGACAACCCCACTAGCTTTGAAGCCTTCCCAGGTCTCGGGGTGACGGCTTATCTCAATGGTGAAGAAATCATTGTCGGGAATAGCCGCTTGCTAGAAGTTCGTGGGATTAACTTTGCACATATGTTGCCAACTTGGGAAAAGCTTACGCTTGAGGGAAAAACCCCCGTGTTTGTCTCACGCGACAATGCCATCATAGGCATTGTCGCCGTTTCAGACACGCTGAAACCCGAAGCAGAATCAGTCGTAAACCTCCTAAAACGAACTGGACGCCAAGTTAACATCATTACCGGGGATAATTGGGGAACCGCAACCGCGTTAGCCAAACGCCTAGACATCTCAAATTACCGAGCGGAAGTACTTCCCATGGAGAAAGCTGAATTTATAAGACAACTCCAAACCGAGGGTGAAATCGTCGCTATGGTTGGCGACGGGATTAACGATGCTCCTGCGCTTGCCCAAGCAGACGTTGGAATAGCAATGAGCAACGGGACTGATATTGCTATCGAGGCGTCAACCGTCACCCTTCTGAACGGCGACCTAAAAGGTATCCATACAACCTTCAGGCTTAGCTCAGCAACACTATCCACGATCCGCTGGAACCTTTTCTGGGCTTTCGTCTACAATGTGGCACTTATTCCAATAGCAGCTGGAGTTTTGTATCCTGTTTTCCTGGAACTTGGTGGAGTGCCTTGGACACTACGCCCATTTCTAGGCGACATGGGATTCTTGAACCCCGTCCTAGCCGCTCTCGCGATGGCATTCAGTTCTGTCTCCGTCGTGAGTAATTCACTGCGATTAAGACACTTTTCTGTAACACACGATCGCCATTAAAGGAGGTGCGCCTTGATCGGAAGAATCATAGGATTGATACACCAAAAAGAGAGAGCAGAGGATCCTGTTTGCCACATGCTCGTTGATCCAAGCAAGCCTCCCGGAGGATCTTATACTTATCAAGACAACACCTACTATTTTTGCGGCGCTGGATGTCGAGTAGCCTTCTCCAAAGAACCCGATTCTTACCTTTCTGGCGAAAAGCGTATCGATATGGGAAGTTAACGATTATATGCCAGTAAGTCGCGAGTAACGATCCACGCACGGTCATCCCCAACAAACTGATGGGTTTACGGAACCGATCGGTGCGGGTACACTAAGCCATTGGTATCGATGAGAGGTGTTAATTTGGCTGAGCCCACCACGCTAACTATCTACACCCATCCTGAATGCGACTACTCCCAAGCGGCAAAAGCTGATATGGAGCGTGACGGCATCCCTTTTACTGAAATTGATGTAACTGTGTCGCCAGGCGCCATTGCTGAACTTGAACGACTGACGGGCGGTGAACGAATCACTCCAGTGATCGTTGAAGGAGAATTGGTAACGGTAGGCTATGGCGGCGTAGGCTGAGGCTTCTAGCCAGAGCCGTCGGCTCTGCGCACTCACCATCAAATCCATAAAAGGACGTTCAGGAAGGATTTTAGAACTCTCATATAAAAGGATAGAAGACTTCACGTCGTTCTATATGACGCTAGTATCGAGATAACGTAGTTTTCAGGAGCAAGCATGAGTATAAATCAGCAGAAAGGATTAGTCATAGGCGACCGCTTAGAAGGGATCATTCTCCCTATGCTAGATCAAGGCACAGTTAACATTGACGACTATCGGGGCAAACGATTGATCCTCTTCATGTGGGGCTCTTGGTGAGCATGCCGTGAACAACTGCCAGTATGGCAGGATTATTACAGCCGCCTTCGAGAACATAACATTGACATCCTATCTGTAGCCGTCGACGCACAAGGGCCCGTCCTTGCTCGCCCCTATGTCGAGATGGCTGGGTTACAGTTCCCTACCGTCATCGACTCGGAAAATACCCTAGGGCATATGTTCAACTTTAAGGCCATCCCGAACGTTGTCCTCATCGATCCTTCCGGTGTGATACGGTATATCCGGCGCGGGTTCGATATCAGAAAGCCAGAGTTCGCGGAAATTGTAGAGAACTGGGCACAAGGCGATTCTGAACCAAGCGATCGACTGGATCACCAGGACGCGACAGTGACAGCTGAGGCAATGGAACATTTTAGAGAGGGACTAGCTCTGTATCAAGATAACAAACCAGAAGAAGCCATAGCTGCTTGGAGACGCGGTGTCGCTATTGAACCGGATAACTATATAATCAGGAAACAAATTTGGGCAGTTGAGAATCCCGATCGGTTTTATGACGGCCCAGTGGACTATGCATGGCAGAAGGAACAGTTGGACAAAGGGCGATAACCTCTCCAACTGGAAAAAGACTTAACGTGTGGAATACACGGCCCGGTGGTGTAGTGGCCTAACATACTGCCCTGTCACGGCAGAGATCGGGGGTTCGAATCCCCTCCGGGTCGCCATTAGTTCTCTCATCCACGCTATCTACCCGGCTCTAACAGATAAACTAAAGATTTATCTTCTCTAACCAAGGTGACGTCCACGACACCAAGTTCTCCAAAGTCGGCCACGAATCGGTCCCCCGGACTCGCCTGGATGAGCCCTGTACATGTTCCCGTCGTGACGACCTCACCACTGAGGATTGGTTCTCCCATCTTTGAAAGATGATTGGCAGTCCATTCAAGAACCGCTATAGGATCTCCAAGAACGTTCGCACCTGTTCCTTCAGCGACGATGCGATTATTCTTTCGAAGCACCACATGGTGTAATCGTAAATCCATATCTTTCCACACCCGTGTCGGCTGGCCTCTAACAAATGCGCTATGAGCGGTCATATCCGCCACCAGTTGCATCGCTCCTAACTGTTCGAAGCCCCCTTCGAAACGGCAGCTAACGATTTCAATGGCTGGAATTACCGCTGCAACAGCAGACAAGATCTCCTCACGATCATAGAAGAGGTTTCGTGGTGGCAAATCATCACCGAACTGAAAGGCAAATTCAGCCTCAACATTAGTGTGTTGATCCATTAACATAGGCACCGTCTTCGGAGAGATAAAGCAGAAAGGCTTAAACATTGGTGCCGTCGCCGGTTCATCAATGCCAAATAGTGCTTGCACGGAGCTGCTGGTCGCACCGACCTTCCATCCCACTCTCGGGAGATGAGCCAATCTCTCACTTTGCCGCTGGACTGCATAGCCTTCATCAACAGCAGTCGAATTTGGGCGAGTCACACGAGGCACCTTCCCACCGTGAATCCGAGCATGCCAAAGCGATGCAGCTAGATCTTCAATTCTCATTGGCCTAATGCAGGCCCCTGAAACATCGAAGCTGGGCCGGTAAACGCCAAGTCTTGTCGGGGTTCAGTGAAATCCGTAATCAATTTATCGAACATTTCCTTTAGTCTGATTTTCTCGGACCAACGGTACTACAAATATCATCACCACGGCGACAGCAACCAATGACAACACCCCAAGATCAAGGGAGCCACTCATATCTCTTGTCACTCCTAGAACAAGTGGGCCACCCACACCACCAATCTCCGCCGCGGAGAAAAAGAGACCTGCAGCCGCGCCCATAAACACCGAGCCTACCCCCGGGGTTTCCATCAATATCAAGATCAAAAGGGGCATGAGGGGAGCGCGAGCGATATTAGAAAGTATTAAAGCACCTACCAAGGCCGACCCTCGGAGCATAATCAAGCCAAGATTACTGGTAGCGCTGACTACGAAGAGCAGCCGCAACATTTGGGGTCTGGAGATATATCTCCCCGCCAATGGTAAGAGAATTAATCCGACCGCCCCGGCGGCCGTCCCTGCTGCTGACCACCAACCGGCTTGCGATAGTGTCATTCCGCGTTCTTGCAATACAGAGGGAGTCCATGCCATAAGTCCGTGGCTCATGAAGAACGATCCGACAGCTAATACCAGCACGACACGAACAGTTGGAATTTTGGCTATACGCCTGAAGATCTGGTAGCCGGAATGTTTAGGCTTCGGTGTCGAGGACGGTTGGTTTATATCTTTCGCTAATATCCACCAAGCAGCCATTACTAGGAACACTATCGTGCCGTAAACTGGTGCGATACCACGCCAGCTTCCGGTAAGTGGTAACACTAAGCTTGCTGCGGTAGCTAATGCGATAGCGCTTCCAGCTAAAGGACCTGTAGTATATATCCCTGCTGCAAGGCCGCGATCTTCAGACCGGAACCACATAGACACAACTTTGGGTGCCCCAATGGAGATGATAGGACCCCCTATCCCAAAAAGCGCCACAGCAAAGAGTAGCACGGTAAAGCTTGGAGCCAAACCACGGAGGCACAAGGAAAACCAGACAAAAAGGATGCCAATTCCCAAGGAACGGCGAACCCCAAGTCTGTCGACCAAATGTCCAAGTGGCAGAGAGGTGCCAATATAGACTAACTGCCAAAAACCAAGTACTAGCCCCATTTGACTGTAAGTGATTCCCAGATCGTCGATTACAAGGCCGGCCACCGGCGGGATACTTCCCTGTGTGATCCCAAACGACGCATATAGGAGCCAAACAAGTGCGAGCATTAGCCATCGACTTGCCTGATTACCTTGCTCAAATTGGTATGTAGACTCGTTCACGTCAATCCATCCAGTATTTTCCCGGCTGCTAGGGCACCCGTAAAAACTTTACTCCGATCCCTACTCTACCTGTTGGGGGACGATTATTACTTGTTTCCGGCTCTTTGATAACCCTCTTCGCACCAAATTATTGTATACTCGCTGACGCATTGATCTCCATAATTCTACGGGAGGAATAGATGTACCAACTTGGGCGAGAAACAAATACCTTCACTGCGATAGGTCGCTGCCCCAAAACTGGCTCGCTCGGGATCGCGGTGACTACGAGCGAAATCGGAACAGGGGGCCGCGTTCCTTCTATCAAGGCAGGTGTTGGAGCGATAGCCACGCAAGCGTCTACTGATCCACGGCTTGGCCCATTAGGGATAAAACTTTTGGAGCTCGGTTACCCGTCCCAACGGGTAATTGCAGAACTCGAACAAAGCGACCCATTTATAGAAAACCGTCAGCTAGGAATCATTGATCGGTGGGGACACACAACCGTACGGACCGGGTCTAAAAACCGGGACTGGGCTGGTCATGCAACGGGTGCTGGTTGGATCACTATGGGCAACTATCTCGTCGGAGCACACGTTGTGGAGGCAATGGCGGACGCAATGAATAACTCAGTAGATGAAGAACTCTCAGAGCGGCTGATACGGTCAATTGAAGCTGGGACCGCCGCGGGAGGCCAACCCAACGGCCAGCGTTCCGCTGCAATCCTTGTGTACGAGAATGATGTATACCCATTAGTAACGCTACGCGTTGATGACCACGAAACCCCAATGGCTGAACTGCGAAGAATCTGGGACGCTTTTCGCCCCTTGATGCCATTCTATCGAGAACGGCCTGACAACCCGACTATTGGGTCTGTCCATGACTGGGCAGTCGCTCGAGGGCTAAGGTAGCGGGCAGCACGTCGAGTTTGTGATAGCCTATCCTTTCCTTACCTCGTTCACAGTAAACGCAAGCAACGGCAATTGCCCTGCGAGAGGAATTTTCCCCTAATCTCATGTTGAACCAAGTTATGAGGTAATCCAAGCTGAACACACCTATCATTCGCCCTAGCAACCCCCAACATCAAAGTCATTACAGATTCGTGATAGCAATCTTGGCTATTATGCAGAACGCGTTTTTTGGCGCGAGCTTTTTTGTGATCGGCCCAATCACGCCCTATTTGATAGATGACTATAAGATTAGCCACGGGGCCGCCGGGCTCTTGACCGCATCAGTCATACTGGCTCAATCGGCACTTTCCATCCCTTTCAGCATACTAATTGGACGGGTCCGATTAAAAACAATCGTCAGTATCGGTTGGCTTCTCTCAGCAGCACCAGTGATCACAGTGCTCACTGATAATTTTACTTCTCTTCTCCTAACTCGGATTGTCTACGGTATAGCATTGGCGGCAATTATCCCAGCACAAGCCGCCCTTGTCATAAGCTGGTTCAATTCACGAGAACGCCTGTTGATGAACGCCCTTATTACAGCTGCAGCGCCAATTGCCATGACCGTATCTACTATGATAGCCGCACCGGTCGCGGACGTCATAGGCTGGAAATTGCTTCTCACATTGCTAGGGGGGTTTAACCTTCTCGGTTGGTGTGCTTGGATGTTCTTTGGGAAATCAGAAGGAGAACTTCTCGGTCAATCCCTCGACTTCAAAAGCGCCTGGACAACCTTGCGATCAAAGACCGCTTTGTTGCTGGCGGCCGCTGACGCGGGGCCTTTCGCACAATATTGCGCTTTAGTAGCTTGGTTGCCAACATTTTACTTTGAAACACAAGGATTCTCACTGGCTAAAGCAGGATCAATGGTAGGATTGTTACCCTTAGCCGGTGGCATAACCCTTCTTGTAATATCGTCCCTGTCCATGACAATACGGAACCGGCACGGAATCCTATTGTATTCTGGTTTCGCCATCGGGATTTCCGGATTTGGGACCTTTCTGCTTGCCGGGACTCCCCTAGGGTACATCCCACTCATTGCGCTGGGAGCTGCCTCATGGCTCTACCTACCCGTACTGCTCACCATCGCCATGGAAATACCCGGACTGACCACAAGACAAGTATCGATTGTTTGCGCAACTATTCTCAGCATTGGCGGACTCTTAAGTTTTGCCTCCCCCTTCATAGTGGGACTATTGCACGATCAGACTGCCAGCTATCTCCCAGGCTTCTCACTATTCGCTGCACTCGCGTGGAGTTTGGTTCTGTGCACGACACTCCTCCCCAGAATGCATAGGATTCCTAGAAGCGAGAGCCTCCAGTGATCGTCATCCCCGATTCCTTATCTTGATTGACGCTTGCAATCTGGCACGATAGTGTAAGGTAACCACATACCACAAATTGGGGGAATCTGTGTCTCAAAAGATCGAATCGGCACCGGCATCACCCAGACATCTTTCATTCGCTCAACGGTTCCTTGCCCCGATACTAATCGGAAGCCATAGCGTGCAACACATGTATCAAAGAGGGTTCTTAGTTATCATTCCGCAAATTTACGCTGCTCTCGGACTAGCGCCTCTGCAAGTTGGCCTACTCGACGCAATCCGCCAAGGAAGCGGGGGTGTCTTTAGCATGGGGGGCGGCCTGCTAGTGGATAGGCATCAAGAGCGACGAAGCCTGTTCCTGGGATCCAGCCTCGGGCTCATGGCTCTCGGATATTTATTGGTCGGGCTCGCTCCTTCTTACTGGCTAATATTGCTTGCGCTAAGTTTCGCATCATCCGCCGGATCATTATGGCACCCACCAGCCCTGGGAATACTTTCACAGCGTTACCCAAAAAAACGTGGCCTCATGCTTTCTCTCCACCGCTCAACTGGGAATCTGGGAGAGACGATCGCTCCGATCTTCGTCGGAGCCCTGCTTGCGATCGTAACTTGGCAAGGCGTACTAATATGGGCAGCTTTACCAACGATAGTTCTTTCCGTAACCATCACCGTTCTGTTATGGAACGTGGGAAGGGGCGACAGCGAGCATACACAAGAGCAAGAACGGAGTTTACGGCAACAATTTGGCGACATCGGAGAGTTGTTTAGACAACGAGGACTCGCCGCACTAATCCTGGTATCTGGCGTTCGTGGAATGGGTGACCGAGGACTGTTGCTCTTCCTACCACTATACCTTGCGGAAGACCTACAAATGACGAGCCTCATGCAAGGGGTACACCTTTCTCTGTTAACAGCAGCAGCCATTGTCTGTGGTCCTCTTATAGGCGTGCTATCAGATCGCATCGGTAGAAAGCCTGTGATGATCGGGGTCATGGTGCTTTCAGCCGCCATCGCGAGCCTAATGATTGTCGGAAACGAAGGATTGACGCTTTCAGTTCTAGTAGCATGCATGGGTACTGTAATGTTTTCCATTAACTCGCTGGTCCAAGCTGCTGCCATGGACCTCGCGGAGGGCAAACGATTAGAAGGAAGCCTAATTGGCCTCTTATGGGGAAGCAATGCCGCGTTTGGAGTGATCCCTCCGTTAATCCTTGGAGGATTGGTCGCAGCATTCGGATTCATTGTAATATTCCCGTACGCTGCGATCTTATACGGCCTCGGAGCTCTAGCAGCAGCTACACTCCCAAACACCCAGCCTTCACGGCAATAATCGGAGAATTGGTTTCAGGACTCGGAAAGGAGTAGCCATGAGTACGAGTCGACCGACAGAGAACGCACCCGGTCTCGTTTTGTTCCCAATTTACGAACAGTACGCCGAAATGATCGCAGAAGAGTTGTCTGGGCTAACAGAAAGTCAAACCCAATGGCAAAGCACAAACTGGAGCTGGTCAGGATGGAGCATTCGGCAAAACATCAGCCATGTAGCTTCCCATATTTTCAGGCACTATCTTCTGTCACGCAATTGGGGAAATGTTCTGTTTCCTAGCGACAGACCCCATTTCGCTGAACTGTACTCGATTGCGGCGCTGCCTCAAGCGGATCAGAATAAGCTCTATCCCCGATATCTAGATGAAACCTATTGGTATTCGATGCAGTCCGTCACAGATAAGCTCGGCGAAGCACTATCTCTTGTTATAGACATCTTGAGACGTGAGACCGTTAGATCATTACGAGAAAAAAGCATCAGCAAGTTGCCGGGTTGGTACGACCGAATCGCTTCACGCTATCCAGGGACGTTGTACCCGGACCCAGAAAACCCAGGGATCCTGCGCAACACCTTAGAGGGTAACTTCCGTCACACTGAAGCTGAACTGATCACACACCTATTCAATGTTCAGCGCCTTAAACGTGCGCAAGGCCTACCCTCAAAGGTAACCCTCCCGTGGATCGGATATTGGACATTACCAGATTGGGACCGCAGCGAACCCTGATCGTTCCCGTGCCCACCTTGACTCGTTAATCGGGCTACGCTACGCTTTTCAAGATCAACTCCTATCTCGGAGGCAGGAAAATGTATAAAGATTTCAAGGTCTGTGATGCCGATGCCCATATCTACGAGCCCCACGATTTGTGGACCGACTACATCGAAAAGGAATTTTACGACCGCCGCCCCCTAATCCCGCCGCGCGAGCCAGGGCAGAGAGGACTCAGGAGCAATACCTATCTCCCCTGTGAACTTTTCCCAGAAGGCACTCAGGTACGTGCAATCTCAAAAACAGAAACCACTAAAAAGGGCGAAAGAGAACTTGGAACAGGTATGCAGGTTCGGAATAACTATATGAAAGACAAGTACGGCCACGCGTACGACGACGAATTTTCAGTTGAAAGTCGCCTCGCCGACATGACCCGTCTCGGTTGGGACAAGATGGTCCTAGTAGACAATTTTCCGTCTCCAATGAGAGCGATCCACGAAGGAGCTGACCAAGCCCTTCTCTGGGCATGCGCACGCGCTTACAACAACTGGTGCTATGATTTCGCACAGACCGATTCGTCGCGCCTCAAGATGGTTGGTATAGTCCCGAACCAACATGACCCAGAAGGTCTAATTAGAGAAACGCGACGTTGCGTGGAAGAACTGGGAGCTGTTACGATGGCCGTTCCAATCCCAGCGAAAAATAAAGCGTGGCACGACCCACAATACAACGCATACTGGGCTTTGGCTGAAGAACTCGACTTCCCCATGTCCTTCCATGGAGTGATGAGCGGACTACCGCACGTAGCATCTCGATATCAGCCAAGATCACGAGTATCGGGACCTGAGATTGCTTTAGACCACGCAGCAGGCTTCGCAATGGAAAACATGGTCTCGATGGGACATCTGATTTTCTTAGGGATTCTGGAACGCTTTCCCAAGATGCGAGTTTCCTTCCTAGAAGGAAACTCTGGATGGCTCCCATTCTGGCTTGGTCGCCTCGACGATCACTGCCTGCGTAACAGCCGTCAGGGAATGTGGTTCGACTCCGACGCCTTACCTCTGAAACCTAGCGAGTACTTCCTCAGACAAGGATTCGTCGCCTGTGATCCGGACGAGTTTGGCCTAAAAGGCGTCGTGATGCTTGTCGGCGAAGACAACATTGTTTGGAACACCGATTACTCACACCCCGACGCGCCGGACCCTGATGATGCGGTGCCGGCTTTACTAGCTCAAGACATCCCTGAGTCTGCTATGCGCAAGATTCTTTGGGATAATTCGGTTCGCTTGTACGGACAGCGCTTGCTAACATAAGAAGCACCCAAAGCACGTCGTAGTTATTCATAAACGGGTCTTCGAGGAACGGTATGACCGTCCGGAGTATGAGGGGTTATGGTTCTCCAATTGTGTCCGTACACCCTAACGGTGAGCTGAACCTTTATGCTTCAACCACCTAATCAGAAACCCAGACTGTTCTACGGCTGGATAATTGTTGGCGCATGCTTTCTCGCTGAAGCAGTAGTATTTGGAATGGGCGGCCTCTCCCTCTCGATATTTATGCCGGTGATGCGCGAATCATTGGGATGGACACTAACGGCTCTTACCGGAGCCCACACAACCCAAGCCTTAATGACGATGGCAACCGCTCCCCTCATTGGACCCCTCGTAGACCGCTATGGCGCGCGCCGGGTCATGATCGCTGGCTCAATCATCGCTGGGTTCGGACTCATGCTAACCGGAGCGGTGAATTATCCCTGGCAATTTTGGGTACTTTATGGGATTGTGGGCACATTGGGATTTGGGGAAGTTGGACAAATTTCCGTGAGCGTAGTGATTTCCCGTTGGTTCACTAGAAAGCGGGGACGCGCGCTTGCGATCGCTACTTCAGGAACAACAGCCGGAGGAGCACTCCTAGCCCCGGTTATAACGTTTCTTTTGGTCTCCTTCGGGTGGAGACTGAGCTGGGTCATCCTAGGCGCCGTAGCTTTGGGATTGCTGCTTCCCGTAATTTCTCTCTTTATCCGGAGTAAACCTGAGGATAAAGGTATGCTCCCCGACGGAGAAGAGCCGGCTGCCCCTAATGCAGAACCTGCACAGAGTAGAGCTTTTAAGACCACAAAGAATTGGACTCTAATTGATGCCGCGCGAACACGAACACTGTGGCAATTGGTAATTGCAGCGAATTTCTCAAGTTTGGCTGGGGGGGTTTTTACGCACCTCATCATTTTCCTTACAAGCGAAGGAATGTCCATTGAAAACGCTACAGTATCATTGAGCGCTGCTATCGCTTGCGCGTCTATTTCTCGACTCCTCTGGGCTTCCCTCGCGGACTTTATCCCTGTGCGCTATTGTGTGGCGGGTAATTACCTGTTTAGTGGGATAAGTGTTCTTTGCCTTATCTTTCTCCCTGCGCCAGCGAATATCATCCTATTTATTTGTTTCTGGGGATTACTCGGCGCAGCTTCTGGGCCATTACAGCCACTAGCTTTCGCAAACTATTTCGGGAGTCACTTCTTAGGAAGTATTAATGGCACAATGCGCCCGCTAATGGGCATATTCCGCCTTTTCGGCCCACTACTGACCGCCTCTATCTGGGACGCGACCAGAAGCTTCTTCTGGCCTTTCTTGATGTACGGACTGCTCTCAATCATTGGCGCCTTGTTGGCATTCACAGCCATGCCACCGATCCAACGTGCTTCCACACAAAATCAGTCACAGTAAGGAACGAGGTGTTTTTTCTGGATACCCCGCTGCTCTCTCATCGCGCGAAGCTAATTTTGTGTTAGAGTTGCGTGATCGGAAAAGAGGAGGAACGGGATGACAAGTCCAATTACACCTAGCGTCGTCTTTGATCTCACCACAGTTAGTGAACCCCATCTTTCAGGAGACGGGACACATCTGCTATTTACCCAAAGTTGGATCGACAATGAAACTCTAGAATCGCGATCCGTAATATGTCTCATCCCAACAAGCGATTTAGCTACCCGATCCTATACATATACACGGGGCGAACACGGGTTTACGATGGGACCGAAAGACAGTATGCCTCGGTTCTCTCCGAACTCGCAAAGTATCGCTTTTCTTCGGGCAGATGCACAAGGGAAGCGTCAAATCTGGATTATCCCTTCCACCGGCGGTGAACCACACCAAGTAACTACGATGCCTGGAGGGGTAAGCGAGTTCGCATGGTCGCCCACTGGGTCAAAACTCGCATTTGTCTCTGATGTCGACCCAAACTGTTTGACAGACCCCACCAGCAATGCCAACACACCCCAGGTCAAAATCGTACGTAGAATTAAATACCGCGGGGATACCGTGGGCTGGCGCGGGGATGCCCATTGGCATATATTTTTGGTCGATCTGGTCAATCCTCAGGGAGTCGATCCCGAACAGCTCACTGACGGAGACTGGGATGACCACCTCCCAACCTGGTCGCCAGACGGGCAGCATATCGCTTTCTTGTCATCTCGAGAGAATAACAGAGACTTAGTAGCGAACACTGAATGTTACGTAGTCCCGCAAGCTGGAGGTGAACCAACAAACTGGTCAAATGGACTATCCAGCATTGCGGCAATCGCATGGGCCCCCGACGGGGATCGCCTAGCGGTCATCGGATCAGATGACGAAGCACTGGGAGCCGGAATTCAGGGAGGCTTATTCCTTCTCACTCCCAAAGAACAGCCGAAGAGAATCACCCCGGATACCGTTCGCCCGATCGGTGGGGCACCACCCATATCTCCAGCGCCGGATATGCGTTGGGCCAGAGATGGACGGATAGTCTTTGGAGGGGATGCCAGAGGAGAATCACACCTCTACGAACTGCGAGAGGATTCTGGAGAGATTCGGAAAATTGGTGATGGGGGAATGCAAATAACTGCCATCTCGCTAGATTCTGATGGACGACGCGCCGCGGTGTTAGGTGCTTCACCCACATCGGCGGGTGACCTGTACTGGTTTGACATTAATAAGAAGAGTCACACCCAGATTACCAAGCAGAACAGTGACTACTTCAGCGAGCACCCGACCGCCACCGTCGAGAAATTCTCGACAACTCGTGACGGTGTACAGGTGGAATGTCGCCTCTTATTCCCCCCTAACTTTGACCCGACTTCCTCATACCCGCTGATCGTTGACATTCACGGAGGTCCGCATGGAGCATTCTACGACACCTTCGAGCCAGTCCAGCAGGTCCTAGCAACCTCCGGATACATCGTACTTTTAGTCAACCCTCGAGGTTCTTCGACGTACGACGCAGAGTTCACTAAAGCAGTGCACGAAGATTGGGGTGGCGAGGATTACCAAGATATCATTACCGCAGTTGAATCTGTGTGTGAGCGGTCATATATCGACACAAAGCGTTTGGGAGTCCATGGCTACAGCTATGGAGGATTTATGACAAGTTGGACGATCGGACACACTACTCGATTCAAGGCTGCGGTTGTGGGAGCCCCGTGTATCAATTTGCATAGTATGTACGGTACATCTGATATAGGAGTTAGCTTCGGAGAACGCCAATGGGGGGGCACATGGTGGGATCACGAGGAAGCTTTTCGCGCACACTCTCCACTAACATTTGTCACACAAGTCGAAACACCTGTCTTATTGCTGCACGGTGAGGACGATGTCCGATGCCCGATTGAACAAAGTGAGCAGTACTTCGTGGCATTGAAACGTCTTAACAAGGAAGTCGAGTTTGTACGCTTCCCGGGCTGTTCCCATCTTTTCCGCCGTTCGGGACACCCGCTATTAAGAACAGAATATATCAGCCGGACTTTGGGGTGGTTTGATCGATTCATCGGTCATTCTTAAACATCAATCACCAGATAGGAACAATGCTGCTAAGAGGTTTACTATGCGCTAACTCCACGCCGTCCGCCTCGCCTACCCAGAAGTCCCTAGGCCAACGCTACCAAAGGAGATAGAAACGATGCGACTACAAGGGAAAGTTGCCTTCATTAGCGGCGGGGCCCGAGGCCTCGGGGAAGCAGATGTGCGACGATTTGTGCAAGAAGGAGCCTGTGTGGCCTTTGGCGACATTCTAGAAGAAGCTGGACGTGCTCTAGAATCAGAATTGCGGGGAACAGGAGCACAGATCCTCTTCACTCCTCTAGATGTTACCAGTGAGAAGCAATGGGAAAAGGCTCTACAAGCGACAGTAACAGAATTCGGAAGGTTGGATATTTTGGTTAATAACGCCGCGACGGGAGGACCCGGTGGGATTGAAACCACGACACGCACTTTCTGGGACAGGATTATGGCCGTTAATTTAACTGGGGTATTCCTAGGAACCAAAGTCGCGATTCCTTTGATGCGCGAAACCGGCGGCGGATCGATCGTTAACATTTCCTCTCAGATGGGCATAGCAGCCTCCACTAACTCCAATGTCGTTTACCAAACGTCAAAAGGAGCAGTTCGGATGTTCTCCAAGACTGCTGCCATCCAGCATGCTGACGATAACATTCGGGTGAATTCGGTCCACCCAGGGCCAATCGCAACCGAGAAGATGCTTGCCGGCATTTCTGAAAACCCAGATCAGGGTCATTACCTCGTTGACCGCGTGCCCATAGGGCGGCTAGGCACTCCAGAGGAAGTAGCGAACGGGGTGCTCTTCCTAGCTTCCGATGAATCGTCATTTATAACGGGGACCGAACTCTTAATCGATGGTGGCTGGGTTGCCCAATGATATACTAATGGTAGCCATTCTTGACTGTTACCCGAAGGAATAAGTTGCCCAAAACTACTAGGCCTTCACCTGCGATCGAACTCCTCTCACAACGGGAATATAGAAGCCTCTGGGTCGATAGTGTGTTATGGCAAAGCGGACGGTGGATGTGGATGATCGTTTCCGCATATTCCGTTTTCCAACTCACACAGTCGACTTTCCTGACTCAGCTAACGGGCGCCGCACTCGCCCTGCCGCAACTCCTAACAGGCGTATTCATCGGCGCCCTCGCGGATAAGCTGAACCGGCAAAACGTCTTAATCGCCAATCACATTGCTAATTTCTTTATCTCCATCTGCACTGCCACCCTAGTAGTTACCGGAACAATCTCTTGGTGGCATATCACTGGGCTTACTTTCGCATTTGGCATTTTCGCGACGACAGACCAAGTTACTCGTACCGCATTCACGGCGGATATCGTAGAAAAGAAATTGGTTTCAGCCGCCATCGCACTTCAAGGATTGGCTTTCACTATAGGGTTCGTTTTGGGGACGTTGATGGGGGGCATTTTGCTAGAAGCTCTCCCCTTTGATGAAGGAAGCGAAGCGACCGGCCCTTTTCTTGTTATTTCCGTACTATGTCTACTCGGAGGATTACTCATACGGCCCTTAAAGGCGGGGAGCAAGCCGGTACTCCAGACAGGACAGGCCGGTTCCATATTCAGCCTTCTCGGCTCGGGGCTGCGATCTTTACTACGCAATCCCCTGATTGTCGGCGTGTTGGGAATTACCTTCTTATTTAATATGACGTTTCACACGTACTTGCCGCTTATCCCAGTGTTCGCCGATCGAATTCTAGGCGTCTCTCCTTCTCTTATGGGACTATTAGGCGCTTGTCCAGGCATTGGTGCCGTAGTGGGTTCACTTTTTATAGCTACAAGAAGCGAAATATCCAAGAAGTCCAGGTACTATATTTTTGGCACACTAAGTGCTCTGGCTTTCTTACAAATCTTTTCACTATCGACCCTTTATTCTTTATCCGTAGCTGCACTCATATGCGCCGGCCTAGGAACTGCAGGATTCGGCACAATGCAGGCGACGATCATCCTAACATCTGTTCCAAGCAATATGCGGGGCCGCGCTATGGGACTCCAGAATTCAATCATAGGCGTGCTCCCTCTCGGCATGCTAATCCTCGGTGCTGTTGCGGAGATAGTAGGCCCATCCACAGCGGTGAGCATCAGCGCGAGCCTTGGCTTCATATTGATCGCACTATGGTCATATAAAGCCAAGGCTTTAAGGCAAGTGTAGAAACCGGGTTGCCATGTTTAAAGTTCTGGGGTAAGCTCGGTCGGCAGTATTCCCAAAACAGGAGATTGAGTTCTATATGACAACAGAAGTTATCCCAAGTATTGCCATGGTGGTCGTCGCTCACCCCGATGATGCTGACTGGGGCTGCTCTGGTAGCGTCGCGCGCTGGGCTCAACAAGGTAGTAAGGTAATCTATGTCATCTGTACGGACGGGAGCAAGGGAAGCGATGACCCCGAAATGACGCCAGATCGGCTCATTCGGACGAGGAAGGCGGAACAAGAAGCTGCTGGGCGAGTGCTTGGCCTCCACAAAGTCGTATTTCTAGACTATGAGGATGCGATGCTAGAACCATCTCTTGATCTACGTCGTGATTTAGTCCGCCAAATCCGGAGATACAAACCAGATACGTTAATTTGTGGTAGCCCGGTTCGGACCTTTGACGGTACCGGATACTTAGGACACCCTGATCACCAAGCCTCGGCAGAAGCCGCACTAGCAGCGGTTTTCCCTGCAGCGCGAGATCGCCTAACGTTCCCTGAATTGTTAGAAGAAGGGCTTGACCCTCACAAAGTATCGACAGTACTCATCATGCAGCCTTCAGTGGAAGCAAACCGATGGGTCGATGTAACTGCCACCATGGATATTGCCCTCGAGGCACTGATGCAGCATGTCAGTCAGATCGATCCCGAGGGCGCCGAAAGAAACATGCGATATTGGCGGAAACGCATTGGTAAAACTATCGGCGTCGAATATGCAGAAGCGTTCCGTGCGTTTCAGCTCGACTAACCCACGTTTGCGCACATATCTATGTCAGGCATGACTGCCATAAGGCCAACTGGGTTAAACAAGCTTAGTTGAATTCGGAGTTTGCTATGAACGGTAAAAGCATTTTCGTACCAGTCGCGGATTTAGAACTCTTCACATCTCAGGCATTCCGCTCAATGGGACTAGACGAGCAAGAAGCTCAGCTTTGTGCATCCGGCCTAATCCAAAGTGAGCTGCGGTGTCATCCAGGTCAAGGACAGGGTGTACGACGGCTTGTTGGTTATCGACAACGTATCCTTGGCAACCATGTACAAGTAGGAGCAGAATTCGAAATCATGAAGGAATCGCCCGCCGTAGCCCTAGTAGATGCTCACAACGGGCTAGGGTCGGCGGTCGGCCAGAAAGCCATGAAGCTAGCTATCGAAAAAGCTAAACTCTCTGGTGTCGGGACAGTAATTGTTAGCAACAGCACTCATTACGGATCATCTGCGGTCCACGCACGACTCGCAGTGGACCATGGTTGCATTGGGATCGCAATGACGAGCGCTGGACCAGAAATGGCACCCTGGGGAGGTAAAACCGGCGTACTTGGAACAAACCCTTGGGGCCTTGCCGCACCGACAGGAGGTCACTTCCCCGTTGTTCTAGATATCGCCCTGACAACAGCAGGCAAAGGGATGATGCGCTGGCTCCAACGAGAAGAGAAGAAAATGCCGATCGACTGGGCTCTAACACCTGACGGTCACGAAACTGATGACCCAGCTGCAGCGTTACAGGGAGCACTACTCGGAATTGGGGGATATAAAGGATCAGGTTTAGCCATGCTTACGGACGTTCTAACAGGCGTAATCGGTAATTCAGCGTTCGGCCTTTCCACCTATGGAGGCCCCGAGAGACAAGGCGTTGCGCACACTTTCCTAGCTTTCGATATCGACTGGTTCCTACCTCTAAGCGAATTCAAAACGCGTATCGATGCTCTCATCGAGCAAGTTAAGAGTGCGGAACTGCGCCCCGGATTCGAGGAAATTCTTGTCCCTGGAGAAATCGAATTTCGACGGGAGAAACAGGCCAAAGCTAATGGCGCGGAAATCGACAGTGAAACCGCCGTGGCCCTTGTAGCACTCGCCGGAGAATTAGGATTGTCTCATCCATTCTCTTAACCGGAGAACCTTTAACTCACTTACTCAGGCGCTTAAGGACAGCCTTACATCCTGGCTCTAGATTACGCAGCACTCCAATGCGAGACAACCATATAGGGCAGGTTGCATTATGTATCTTCCAGATAAGCCCGAGATTCGCGTCAGCACTCATACTCTTAGCTCCTTCACACACTGGTGGTGTTTTGGGAAAACAGACATGTCGCTACAGTACTAGCTTGCCCTAAGCTTGACAAGAGCTACTGTGTACGCAAACTGAACTCTTGAGGTGGAAATTATGAGCGAGTATTTTGGTTCAGGGGACTTCCTGTTCGAATACATCCCGAACTGGGCCAAACTCCCCGCCGGTTGGAACTTTGTCGAGTCCCCTGGCGTTGCCATCGACTCACAAGACAACGTGTATGTGCTAACCCGCGGACAACATCCAATCATTGTCTTTAACAGGGAAGGTGACTTCCTTAGATCCTTCGGCGAAGGCCTCTTCACTGACCGCACACACGGACTCGCTATCGCACACGACGATTCCCTTTTAGCAGTAGACGATGGCCTTCACACCATACAGAAGTTCAGCCCTGACGGCGAACTTCTCCTTGAAGTGGGGAACCGGAATGCCCCTTCCCCAAAATGGAGCGGGAGACCTTTTAACCGTCCCACATCTGCCGCAATCATGCCGAGCAATGGTGACATCTACATAACAGACGGCTATGGTAACGCGGCTGTACACATTTTCTCCTCAGCCGGTTTATATAAACGGTCATGGGGAAGCTCCGGGATCGACGCGGGACAATTCATCAGACCTCACAACGTAATCATCGATAACGAAGAGCTCGTGTATATCGTAGATAGAGAATGTCATCGGATCCAAGTGTTCGACAGCCAAGGAACGTTCATTACAATGTGGAACAACATCCATAGGCCAGACTCGATGGTTCTATGGGATAAGCACATGTACATTGGAGAGCTAAACGGTATCGTTGGGGTCGATGATGCCCCGGGACTCGGACATCGCGTAAGCATTTATGACTTGCACGGGAACCTAGTCTGCCGCTTTGGAACCCCAGAAGAAGGCGAAGGGCCCGGCCAATTTATCGCACCGCACGGTATAGCAGTGGACTCTCGCGGAGACCTCTATGTATCTGAAGTCTCATATACCATCCGTGGATCAAAATTGAATCCGCCAAGAGAATTACGTAGCCTTTCTAAGTACCGACGAGTCCGCTAGGGTTCCGAACATAGATCTAACTTCGATTCAAGGTGAACGGGATTGGCCAAGAGTCGTAATGCCGCCAACAACGCACGGCCCTGACCTACTCTCATTATTACTATCTGGTCGGTGCAGTTCTCGTTACTTCCCTATTCCAAGCGGACCACTTGGGCTCCCTGGGAGCTTAAGTCGAGGACTCGCATGCTTCCAGAAACGCCAGCCTTTTCTGCAACATCCATCATCTCATAACCTATCGTCATCTCCCGTCCTTGCGCCAACGCGAGGACCGTAGAACCCGCACCGGAAAGAAATACTCCCAGAGCTCCCGCGGTCATTGCTGCCTGGAAAATAAGATCCATAGATGGGAATAAGATGCTTCGCTGGCGTTGATGAAGTCTATCTTGCGTGGCCTTTCGCAGAAACATCGTCTGGTTCGTCGCCAGCGCGTCTACAAGCAAGGCGACTCGAGATAGATTAAAAACCGCGTCCTCCCTAGAAACTTCCGAGGCAAGTACTGACCTCGCTTGGTTTGTATTCATCGATTGATCTGGTATGAAGAGAACTGCCCTAATGGTCGCAGGAACCGGGACGGGGGCGGTAAGAATCTCCTGATCATCCTGTACAACTATCTGACAGCCTCCAAATAATGCGGCGGCAACATTGTCCGGATGTCCTTCCAGTTCCGCCGCCAAATGCAAGATTTTCTCCAACGAAAATGGGCTATCGCAGAGAGCGTTAGCAGCTAGTAGTCCTGCAACCACTGCCGCGCTGCTACTACCAAGGCCTCGTTCAAGGGGAATAGCATTATGGCAGGTCAGGGAGAATTGGTTGATCTCGGCCCCAGTCAGATCAAAGAGATTTCGGGCTGCTTGATAAACGAGATTATCCGAACCACGACTTAGTGAATTTTCACCTTCACCAGATATGGTAACCGCCTGAGATCCAGTCTCTAGGACCACGGTGTTCCAAAGGTTTAGTGATAACGCTAGACAGTCGAAACCGGAGCCGAGATTCGCAGTAGTTGCCGGAGTCGCAACTTCAACACGTTTATACAGTTCTTATCTCCTCTCCATCAGGAAGATTTTTGAAATAATCCTAAATTAGGAAGATTTACCTTCACGCCGTCGTCGTAGTTCCGCCCAGATATCTTCAGGCTTCAACCCTGTAGCAGCAAGCAACACGAGAGAGTGGTAAAATAGATCTGCAACCTCCGAAACTAACTCATCTCGTTTCCCTTCAGCTGCTGCGATCGCTGTCTCGCCGGCCTCCTCAACCACCTTTTGTGCCACTCTGCTGACACCAGCAGAAAGCAAAGAACTAGTATAACTTTCTTCTGGCATCTCTTTTTGGCGCTCACGGATTACAGAAAAGACATCCTCCAGTATCCCTGACCCACGATCTTGTCGCTTAAAGTTATCTGGGAGGCGTTCAATCGTCGTGAAGAAGCAAGATGCATTCCCAGTATGGCATGCAGGTCCGGTAGGAGCGACCTGGAACAGCAAAGTGTCCCCATCACAGTCTGTACTTACCGATCGGATGTGTAAGTAGTTTCCAGAAACCTCGCCCTTATGCCAAAGATCTTCTCGGCTCCGACTATAAAACTCCGCACTACCACCATCCAAAGTCCGCCGTAGAGAACCGGGAGATACGTAGCCAAGCATCAACACTTGGCCACTACTGGCATCCTGTGCAATCGCTGGAATGAGCCCATCCTTGTCCAACTGCAACTCGACTCCCATTTGAACCTCCTGTAGTACTATTACTCAGCAAGCTTTAATAGCTCTGTTGATTTAGAGGAGCCCGTGACGATCAATTACACCTGATATCTCTCGAAGGTCCTGTATCTGATAATCTGGTTCGGCCTGCGCCTCCAGTGATTGGCTTCCCAATCTGTTGACCCATATCGCTTGCATTCCTACTAATTTTGCACCCCAAACATCTTCCTTTAAAGTATCCCCCACTTGGATAGCCTCATGGGGCTCCACACGCAACTTAGCCAGAATTCCATCGAAAATCCCTCGGTGAGGCTTGTAAGAACCTGCTTCTTCTGAGCAAATCACGGCTTGGAACAGGCCCGTTAATTCATGATGTTCCAGCAAAGGATACAAATAGGAAGAATCAGCGTTAGACAGGACAGCCAACGGCACTCGGCTAGCTAACGCCATTAACGCCGGTTTCGCATCTGCATAAAGAGGTCTCCGGCCTAGGTCCCGAATACAGATTTCGGTCGCCGCAATTGGATCTCCATCCAGACCAAATTCCTCAAACACTTGCCTGAAACAACCTATCCATGCTTCGGCATAGCTCTCGAACGGAGTTTTGGGCGTCATTGACGAAGTATCAAGTCTTCGGCGCCGGAACTCGCGCTCTAGGGTGAACCATCGCTCCCACAACACCTTATGATCTATACCAAGCTTTTGGCCATCGCACAGTTCTTGAAAAGACTCATGCCAGAACGACGGGCTATTCCGACAAAGCGTTTCATACGCATCAAACACAATCGCCTTTAAGACCAATGCTTACACCTCAACTATCGACTTGATTGTTAACAGGGCGGACGGAAACGCCATGAGCGGCTAAATAATCCTTGATATCAGTAACCCGATGATCCCCATAATGCAAAATGCTGGCGGCAAGCGCCGCATCAGCTTTCCCATCAACCAACGCACTATACATGTGTCCGGGATTCCCTGCGCCACCACTTGCCACGATAGGAATTGTTAGCACGCTCGCGAGTGCCCTCAGAAGTTCAAGATCATAACCTGCCTGGGTTCCATCCGCGTCCATACTGTTGACCACGATTTCACCTGCGCCAAGCTCCATAGCGCGGATCGCCCAAGCAACTGCATCTATCCCGGTAACTACCCCGCCCCCTTTTCCAGTTCTGGTACGGACTTCCCATCGCATCACATCACTATCCCGAACTCTTAGAGCGTCAATACCCACAACGATACATTGGCTGCCAAAATATTCCGCCGCCTCCCGAATCAGACTTGGACGCTCTACCGCCGCAGTATTAATTGATACTTTGTCTGCCCCTGCCAGCAACATGGATCGCATATCTTGAACGGATCGCAACCCTCCACCTACCGTCAACGGAATAAATACCTGTTCGGCCACCCGAGAAACCACATTGCGCATGATCCCGCGGCCGTCAGCAGAAGCGCCAATATCGTAAAACACTAGCTCGTCGGCTCCCTCTTGATCGTAGAACCTAGACAGTGCTACAGGATCCCCGGCGTCACGGTGATCTCGAAACTGGATACCCTTTACAACTCGTCCGTCTTTGACATCCAAGCATGGAATAATACGCTTAGTTAACATGGAAACCTACAGCTCTACTTACGAAGGACGACCATGAAGTGCTGACTTCCCATATCTCTACGTTCGCTAAAGCGGAATCCGGTCTCTCTCCCAAGAGCAACGATTCCCGCCTCATCAATACGCTGTTCAATAGGTGGTCCATCTAGTGTGTCTTTCGATTGCCATTCCAAAACTGCCGCCCATGCTCCATTTTTTAGCAGTCGCGCGACTTTTCGTAGAAATGCTTTCTTGTTCGCAGCTCCGTATAAGACGAACGGGATCAAAGCGCCGTCGAGACTCTCGGACTTGACTCCATCCTTCTCTGCCTTCCTCAGTACGACCAGATTACCCAAACGGCTCTCTTCTGCCTTATCTTGAAGCCATTTCTGCGCCTTGGAGTCGTCCACCATCGCATAAACTTTGCCATCGAACAAATGTTTGCCTAGCGGGACTGCGAAATGACACGAGTCCGCACGGTAGGTGGCAATGACATGGTGCGGCCTTATCGGAAGTTGAGCCATCAACCGTAGCGGATCGACTTGCTCACTTGGGTAATTTTCTTGTACGACATTATTGACGCTTAACTGACGTGCCAACTCGTGTCCCCCTGAAGATGGATTTTGTTGTCCAACTACCAGTATAACGCAAGAAGGCTAGGAAGGAATTAAAGACTCAACAACTCATCTAAGTGATCAAGCGCGCTTGGCAGTGTGAACTTTCCTGAATAGAGTGCTTTGCCGACAATGACTCCCTCTACACCCATTACCGACAATCGACTTAGCTGTGACAGTGATGAAATTCCCCCCGAAACAATCAAGGCCGGCACAACTCGAACAATTCTCTCGACCTCCAAATAATTCGGTTCAGTCAAGGTTCCATCTCTAGAAATATCGGTGTAAACGAACCTCTCGACCCCAATTTTGAGCATCGACTCAAGCACTTCGTCCACAGCTAGCCGCGATTGCTCTCTCCAGGCACGAGTAGCAACGAGGCCGTCTCTGACATCAACTGACACAACAACCGACGACGCTCCACATTGAGAGATCATTGCCTGAACAAGCGCTGGCTCTTCGACTGCCGTCGTGCCGAGAACAACGCGGTCAATCCCACCCTTTATCAAACCCTCAGCCAGCCGCCAGTTGCGGATGCCTCCACCCAATTGTACCGGGACTGAAACGTTCGCGACGATTTCCTTAATCACCTCACTATTCACGGGTAGGCCCTGAAAAGCACCATCAAGATCGACGACGTGAATTCGTTCCGCACCTTGTTTTTCCCATCTCATTGCGATCGACACTGGATCGGAAGAGAAAATCTGTTCTTGTTCGAAATCACCTTGATACAACCGGACACAATGGCCATCTTTAAGATCTATCGCAGGTATAATTTGCATCACACAGCCTCAGAGCATCCTCGCTGCACTACACAATCGCGGGCCATATTCAGGAAATTCGCGTAAATTCGAAGTCCCCATTTACCACTCTTCTCAGGGTGAAATTGTGTCGCAACCATTGAGCCTCGAGCAACCACACTACAGAACTCCGTCCCGTACGAGGTAACCCCCAACACTGAACACGATTCTGTTGGATCAGAGTAGTAACTGTGGACGAAGTAGAAATGTGTGTTTTGGGGTATTCCTTCAAATACGGGATGGTCTTTCAGAAACGAAACTGTGTTCCATCCCATGTGTGGAACTTTTACGTCGGCTGGTAGCCGACGTACTTTCCCAGGAAGCAATCCAAGGCAGGGGCCATTACTTTCCTCAGATGTATCGAAGAGAAGATGGAGACCCAAGCATACACCGAAAAACGGCACGCCTGTCCGGACTGCACTGAGTATTGGTTCGATAAGGTTCCGTTGCTCAAGAGCTTTCATCGCAGAACCACACGCGCCTTGGCCCGGCAGAATTAGTGATCTCGCCTGTCGGATAACCTCGGGATCACTAGTGACGACTGGTACGCTACCAACGTATTCAAGTGCTTTCGCCACACTTCGCACGTTACCAGCACCATAATCAACGACAGCTACTTCATGACTTGTCATCTTCGATGAGCTTCGAGGAAATCCGAGATCCTTTTTTGCACGTTAGTACTATGAATACCTCTCAGTAATGCTATCCCCTGCTCGTCACCAGAAAAGACCTCCAAAACGCGTGGAGAAACGCTAGCATCAAAGTACGCCACCGAAGTACTATGTGCAGCGAAATCCTGCTCCGTAACGATCAACAACTTCGGCATTTCGAGTTCTGGCATGTTGCCCAGAGCGTTCATATCCTCGAACTCAGATGACACTGATAGTAAAACCACCCCTAATGAACTGGCGTTATCTGCTACATGGATTGTGGCAGTCGCACCTGTACCCGAACCAATCAATAACCACTCTTGAATTTCTTGAGAACGGAGATAGTCGAGAGCAGCCTCTAAGTCTGTGACTAGTTTATCCGGGTCTCGTTCGCCTCCTGACAATCCGTGCCCTCGGAAGCTGAATGTTAATACCAGATACCCTCTAGACAATAAACTCTCTGCTAGCTCATTCCATTCAGACTGATCCTCTGCCCAACCATGAGCTAGCACCACCGCGTTACCAGTAAACGGTGGCTCCTTAGACCCATAAACGCGCCCGCAAAGAAGGGTCCCATCCTCGGCAGTTAAGATGATGGTGCTGAAGGAAGATGACTGGTCAAGTAAGCATCCTTGATCTTCTCCACGACCACAAGCACCAATTGCCAAAAGAAACAAGACGGTTAAAACGAAAGTCATGCCTACGAATTGAGTGGTTAGCCGATTGCGAGGCCCCTTGTCATGAAACAAGAAACTAGCTCCTTTGCCCAGTGAGTCGGTCGATGTCGATTCCTCGGTCCTCATATCGAGCGAGCAAGAAAAGTAAGTCTGAAACCCTATTCAGATATCGCAAATTCTCGTCGTTTACAAGCGCACCTTTCTCTCGAAGCTGGACCGCAATTCGCTCTGCCCTGCGGAGCACAGTTCTCGCAACATCCAGCGCAGCAGACCCTGCTGACGCGCCCGGAATAACAAACATCGGGGGCAATTCAGTCTCGCTCGCAAGTTCATCAATAATTTTTTCCACATTACTAGTCAGTGTCCCTTCGAGCGGCTGGAAGTGCTTCTTAAACGTATTATAGTGAGAAGGGAGAGTTGCCAGTTCGGCAGCCACCGTGAAAAGTACCCTCTGCACCTCTAACACGACCTCTTTTACCCTAGGATCTGCGCAAAGGGCCCTCGCAAGACCCAGAACCGAAACTGCTTCATCTACGGTTCCATATGCTTCCACACGGATATCTGTCTTCTGTACTCGCCCACCATATAGCAGGCCCGTCTCACCTTTATCACCATGCTTGGTATACAACTTGGGCACGATAGCCATCCTAAGAAAATTATTTCAATTATATCATTAGTTCAAGAAAACGATTGACAATCGACGGCAATACTCTCGTCGCAGACCCACGAATAACAATGTCACAGGATTCCGAAAATTCAGTCTCTTGAGGGTTAATCTCCACTAGTATCCCACCATTACTTTGTACCATTCTAGGGAAAGAGGCAGCCGGATACACAGTGCCCGATGTCCCAACTAAAACTATGCACTCGCACTTAGATACATACTCCAAGCACCATTGGACCCACGGACGAGGAACGGGCTCACCGAACATCACGCTATCCCCCTTGATCAATCCATTACAAGACAGGCATCGAGGTGGGATAAGTGTAATGTCGAACTCCTCACGCGCAATGCGCAGGTGACATTCCACACACCTGACTTTGTACCTACTCCCATGTAACTCCACTATCTTCTGACTGCCAGCCTTATGGTGCAGTCCATCGATATTCTGTGTAATTACGGCGTCTATTAGTCCACGTCGCTCAAGAGTGGCCAAGGCGTCATGGCCAGCATTAGGAACAGCCAAGTCGATCGCTTTACGTAACTCAGCCATGTATCCCTCTGTCCGAACATTCTCGATCTGATTCTTCCAATACATAGCAGGATCTTCCAAGAAATATCGGTAAGAATCTGGCGAAGGAGTACCATAGCGCGTCCATAATCCTTCCGATCCCCGGAATGCGGGAACCCCACTTTCGACCGAAAGACCAGCGCCAGTGAATACAAGCGTGCTAGCCGATTCAATAAGACAAGTCGCGACAATCTCGATGGCAGAAACCAAAGACACGACGCTCCCTTGGATCTTTGACCTTTTCATCGCCCCAATCTACTTAAAATGCTTTCTAGATCTGAGCCCCCGAACGATCTGGAATCATCTCATCTAAACGTCGCCTAGTGAGGGAGCCGTTCTTCACCCAATACCACTCAACTGCCAAGTTTTCCAAGCCAATGCCATGCTCAGCATCTACGGCAGTAAGCAGCACTTGGTTAGACGCCCTAGCAAGATCAAGGACACGTAACTGTCGGCCTAGATCCAGCTCAGCCAACGCATCATCTAAAAGGAGAATCGGTTCGTCACATTTGATCTTTGCAATAAGTCTTGCCTCACTAAACCTGAGTGACAAAACGGCAGAGCGCGCTTGACCTCGCGAACCGTAGCGATTGATCGATTTCCCATCGATAAGAAAGCGCACATCATCACGGTGAGGGCCCACCAATGTAACCCGGCTCCTCAGATCTCGCGCCCTGTACTGCTCGAGACGGGCAAAGAATTGATCTGCGGTCCGGTCTAAAGAATCACATCGATCCAAGCTAGAACTATAGCCAATCTCGAGCGTCGGCCCTTCTGGAGTAATCCTAGAGTGGATTTCGGAGACTAGTGGTGCTAATTGGTCAATTGCTATAGTCCGCTCCCAAACAATCTTGGCTCCCTGAGAACACAACTGCTGATCCCAGAAAGAGAGTTCGTCCACGCCCGCGCTCCCATCTGAAATTCTCCTGAGTAAGTGATTCCGCTGAGCAAGTATCTTGTGGTATCCCCGCAAATGCTTAAGGTACCCATGACTGATCTGCGCGAGTAACACATCGAGGAATCGCCGCCGTCCTGCTGGAGACCCGTAGATCAACCCAATATCATCTGCACAAAACAGTACTGCACTCAAAGCACCGACGGCTTCAATTGCCTTCCTGGGGGACCCATTAATTCGAATGCGTTTTTGGAGTATCTTTTGCGAAGTAGTCATGGTCACCGAGGACCCTTGAGCTAAGAGTGCCATATCGACTTGAACACGAAGTTCCTCACCGGACCCACGTATTGCACAGCCCGAAATGCGGGTATACGAGACCGGATCATCACTATTGAAATACACCACTTCTCGATCATTTTCCGCCCGATGCGACTTCGTCAGGGACAGCAGATAAATAGCCTCGAGAAGATTACTTTTACCTTGAGCGTTCTCCCCAACAAATACAGTTATACCGGTGCCTATGTCGAGCGTGAGTTCTTGATAGTTACGAAAGCCATTCAATATTAACTGCGCGAGATGCATCACTAAGTCTCCCACAAATCCAGCACACAGGCGTTGCCTCATTCTAACAGCAGCTCCGTTACCATTTTCTAGGCGTTTTGTTTTGTTCCGAGCGCAAACAAGCAGGCGTTAAATCAAGATCATAGATAAATTACTTAGAACTAATGGCTACCCCCTCTTACGTATCTACTCCATTCAGAACTATACTCGGAAGACAAATTACTTAACACGGCATGGGGATAGCCAATGCCTGTCATCGAACAGATCAAAGAACGGGTCGATCTCGTGGATCTAGTATCTAAATACGTCACGCTTGTCCCGAGTGGGCGCAATCTGAAAGCTCCATGCCCATTCCATTCAGAACGAACGCCTTCATTCTTTGTCTTCCCGGAACGTCAGACGTGGAGATGCTTCGGCGCGTGCGCTGAGGGAGGAGACATCTTCTCGTTCTTGATGAAACAACAAGGCATAGATTTCTCTGAAGCTATCAAATCCTTAGCTGCGAGTGCAGGCCTGAGTCTGCCATCCAGAACGAACGAGGAAACAAAAAACCCAATCTTCCAAGCCAATGAGGCAGCAGCACAGTTTTACCAAGACATTCTCGCCGATTCACAGTTAGGGCACGCTGCGAGAGCCTATCTATCTTCGCGTGGCCTAGAAGCTAGTACGATCCAACAATTCCGTCTCGGTCTCAGCCCCATGAACCGGACTATGCTGAAGGATCACTTGACGAATTTAGGATTCCGGGAGGCTTTATTGATCAAGGCTGGTCTTATCAATCAGCCGCAGGGACGAGGAACACAAGATGCCTTTCGTGGCAGATTAATGTTCCCAATACGCATCCAAGGAAACCGGGTTGTCGGCTTCGGTGGCCGCGCACTCAAAGATGGAACACCCAAATACCTAAACACTTCCAGGACTGAAATATTTGATAAAAGCAGCCTTCTCTACGCTATCGAGGAGGCTGCTACACCAATAGTCGACCAAAAGTTAGGAATCATTGTAGAGGGCTATATGGATGCCTTGCTCGCTCACCAGCATGGCTTCCGAAACGTTGTCGCATCAATGGGAACAAGTCTGACACGACAACAAGTAATAACGCTCCGCCGATTGACTAACAGATTTGTTTTAGCGTTGGATCCAGATAAGGCAGGGCAAGAAGCGACATTGAGAAGCTTAGAGACGTCTTGGAAAGTGCTCCAACCGACCATTCCTGCAGGACTCAGGCAATATCCAAATGATGACGCATCTCAAACGCTCGAGTTGAAGATGGCAATCCTCCCGGAAGGAAACGACCCGGCCGAACTGATCAGAAAAGACGCCCAACTCTGGGCCCATACAGTAAGTACCGCCACAGCCTTGCTAGACTTCCTTTTCATTATGCTGCCCAGTCGATACGATTTATCGACGCCACAAGGCCGGATGCATCTCGCGGAGAGACTTGGCCCCCTCATACTCAACCACACTGTCCCTGGCCAACAGGACAAGTTCTTAACTCAACTTGAATCACTAGTAGGGATCAACCGCAACGATCTAGGCAGGGTATTAGGGATTAACCGACAGGGGATTCTTAATCTGCCAAGGAATCGTTCCGGATCGAACCGTAACTCCCATCAAGGTTACATTGCCCCATTCGTCCATGCTCTGCACGACCCATTAGAGGAATATACGATCGCGCTTCTCCTGCAGGATCCACGACTACACGAATATATTCCAAACATAGATTCCACGCTCTTCACACGTGCCGAAAACAAAGCTCTCTTCACCACATGGATGAAGTGCGATACAATAGAGGAGCTCAAGGAGTCCGTTGATGAGGTGTTGGTCGAGCACCTCGACAACCTACTGGCACTGCCGCTCCCGTCGACAGACCTGAAAGACCGCACCGGAGCACTGTCTCAGTGTATACAACGGCTCGAGGAGCACATTTTGCGTGATCTGAAGCTGCAAGAAGGCGTCCTCCTCACCGATTCAGAAGAACGAGACTTTGATGAGGCGTCACTAGAACAAGCCCTTGAACGGAATCGCCGACTTCGACAACTCCATCTTCAGAGAAGCAAACAACCGGGATATTAACGCCCGTTGATCAGATAGTTTAGAATAATAAACATCTCGAGGTGAGATGATGGATAGCAATACCGACGCGAAAAGAAAAAACTACTATCGGCGCCAACAAGGTCCCGTGGAAATTGAACAAGAGAAGAATTCTGAATTGCTCCAAAGTGGCCATAGTGCCAATGGTGGACTAGAAGAATCCGTTGGACTCGCGTCAAGAAAAGGACTAGACCCCTCCATAGATCCGGATGTCGCGCTTGCCTGGGGGACCGGACCCGAGGCTGAATCATCAGAGAATACACGGGTGGCCAAGCCAGCAGGAGCAGCTTCGGCCGACCTTGATCTCCAAGCAGAGGAGATGATCGACGACCCCGTCCGTATGTACCTTCGCGAGATTGGACGTGTCACACTCCTCACCGCAAAGGACGAGCGCTCGTTTGCACGCCGCATGGAAGCAGGAAAGCATGTAGCTCGTGTCCGTAAAGACTTAGCGAACGCTGCCGACCGCCATCCTAGTTCCGTTCAACTCGTCATAGAATTTCTCCGACGCACCCTAGAAGTTCGTTGGCTCATTGAAGCTCTTGGACAACGGATCGGAATTTCCGAACCCTTAACTTTAGAAGACGTTACCGCTGGACCTTCATTTAGACCTCTAATTGACGCGGAGACTAGTGAGGATGTAATTGGTGACCTCACAATCGAATTAGAAATACCCCCAGAAGAAATCGCCCAGGGTATAGTGCGACTTTCAGTCAACAGCAGATTGCTGCCGCCACAAGTGGTCCGGCTAATCGGGGCACACAGCGATCTTGATACCGTCCTAGAGTCCCTGGAGAACCCTGACGAGCTTGAGTCGCTTTTGGAACCTCACGAACCAATGATCGATCGAAGATTGAGATATACAGAAGTCGACGGTACTTACGCTCAGAGACACCTCGCGGAAGCAAATCTGCGTCTTGTAGTTAGTGTCGCAAAGAAATACATCGGTCGCGGCATGTCGTTACTGGACCTTATCCAAGAAGGGAATATCGGACTAATAAGAGCAGTTGAGAAATTTGACTACCGTAAGGGTTTCAAATTTAGTACCTACGCGACATGGTGGATCCGTCAAGCAATAACACGAGCGATCGCTGACCAGGCCAGAACTATCCGCATCCCCGTCCACATGGTCGAGACAATCAATAAGCTTCTTAGGCAGCAACGTCGCTTGATCCAAGAGTTTGGCAGAGAGCCCAATAGCGAAGAGCTTGCATTCTCAATGGAACAAACACCAGATAAAGTCCGGGAAATCTTACGAGTGTCTCAAGAGCCAGTCTCCCTTGAGACACCCATTGGAGAAGAGGAAGACTCGCATTTAGGAGATTTTATTGAAGATCGCTCAGCACTAGCACCCATTGACGCTGCCTCATATCAGTTACTGAAAGAGCAAGTCGAAGAGGTTTTATATACACTTAGTGACCGCGAACGTCGCGTCGTAGAGCTTCGGTTCGGACTTACAGACGGGAGAAGCCGTACCTTGGAGGAAGTCGGTCGTACGTTCGGAGTCACGAGAGAACGAATCCGTCAGATTGAAGCGAAATCTCTTCGGAAACTCCGGCATCCAACTCGGGCTCGAAAACTAAGAGATTTTCTCGAATAAGAAACCTCTCACCCACGGCATTACGCCTGTCGGCCTAGCTGTTCCTGTAATAATGCGATGCCTCCAATGGCTGAAGCTACTTCTCCAATCGATGATCGGGAAACCGTAACTCCTTTCAAAGCACTTGGGAATGCTCTCGTATTCATTTCATTGACTGCCACTTCGACGTACGTCTCCCATTGTGAAGCAATTCCCCCGCCAATCACGATCAATTCTGGATTAAACATGTGGAGGAGATTTGTGAGACCTATCCCCAAAGCCCGAGCCCCAAACCGAATTATAGAGTGAGCTAGTCGATCCTTATTCACAGCTGCTTCGAAAATCAAGCGCGCGGTGATATCATCAATCTTCCCCTGAACAAGTTGTGTCAACGCCGAATGCTCGCCTCTCCTTATCCGTTCGCGCGCCATCGATTCCAAGGCGCTTCCTGAAGCCATTGCTTCCAAACAACCCATCATCCCACAGGCACACAAGAAAGGCTCTGAGGAAATAACTATATGCCCAAATTCTCCGGCCAACCCAGACCAACCTTGGTAGAGATTCCCTTGTAAAACTAAACCTCCACCAATCCCGGTACCTACAGAAACAAACAACATGTTTGAAGCGTTTTTCCCAACGCCGTCGCGAGACTCGGCTAAGGCAGCCATATCTACGTCATTTGCGACGCCTATGGGGATCTCAAGGCTTGATCGAAGCGTCTCATACAGGGGATAATCAACCCAACCGGGTAAATTCGGGGCTTCAAGAATCACCCCAGAGTGCGGATCACAGAGACCAGCAAATGCAACCGCCAAACCATCGAGATCCTCGCTTCGAAGCCCAACTTTCGCGGCAAGAGCAGAGGCATGGGAACATATGTCCTCAATAACACCGACAGGTCCATCGCGTACTCGGGTCGAGCTGATAAGACAGCCAAGGACGTTCCGTTCGCCGTCGGCGAGAACTGCCAGCATCTTGGTCCCGCCGATGTCAAAACCTATAAACCTCTGATCCTTTACCCTCTTAGAACAACCAGCCATGTTCTCGACTCCAAAAGATGTATCCTAGCAAAGTCGCACAGATACATAGAGAGGAACAGCTTGGAGCATACAATCGATCCAGAGATCTAGGTGTTTAGCGGACTGCGCCTCGGATATCGGGATTCAAATCTGGATATTCCTCAAATCCGGCTAGACGTTCTTGTTTGAGACGACGCACTGCAGCTTCATACTCGTCTAAGCGCCCCTGCCGTTCGTAAAGAAGCCTGGGTCTCAACAGCTCTGGCTCGTCAATACCAGGTACTCCTTCAGCAACCTCATAGCCAAAATCTGGGTCGAGCTTCCAGACAATTGTTCCTTCTGCAATCCCCTTAACGATCGCACTGGAATCCAGGACGGATATCTTCAAGCTTCGGGAATCGTCTTCCGGCCCTCCAACGCGGCCAGTATTCATAAGATACACGTCAAAGGGATGGCTATCCCGAAGTTCGAGAAACCGATTCCCTTGTAGTTCATGCGACATCGGGAAAAACGGATTGGTGCCTGGAACCCTTAAGAACTTGCCCATCTCATCTTTCCCGCCCGCTGACGTCCCTTGAGTCTCACCTAGCATGAAATACGCTGCCGCTTGCTCTCTATTTAGCCGCGCTACAGCAGGAATAAGGTTTTCGTTCCGATTCAATATCAATAAAGCATCAACAGAACCTATTTCTGTCGCATCCCGAGAATTTCCCAGGTCTTCAAGGCCAAATACAGCGCGACCGTTCTGCGTGTAAGCATCGTCCGCAAAATCGATTGCTCCAGACGCACCCTGAGAGACATTTTCCAGGTAAGTAGTAGGCAGCGTCACCGCCTTATAGATTGCTGGCTCATATTTCGGCGTGAGCCTGTAAGTCTTAGCAAAGCAGCCTTGTTCTGTCGCCGCAACCCGTCCTCCAGGAAGCAGTGCGACGAAATCATCTTGTACTGGTAATGATCCGTTTTGATCAGTAAAAGTTGTAGTAGTTTTGCCAGTGCCTGAAAGTCCCACGATCAAGAATACCTTTTCCTTGCCATTAACAGGAATTACCTTGCATCCCGCATGTAATGCCAGTCCCCCCATGTTGAACACCTTATGGTTCCACATGCGGAGACCGCCCTTCTTGGATTCTCCGAAGTAATCCGAATTCATCACACGAGTGACCCCTGAGTCAAGATCCACCAGAATACAACGTTCGTTTGGATATCCTGGGATTGCTAGGTTCGGAGTATAAATTATACTAAATTCAATGGGGCCAACCGTCTCCCCGGGATGGAAATAAAGCTTTCGCTGCATACCAGCGACATTCGCGTTACTCTTTTCAATGTATAAACAAGAGGGAGTAACGAGTTCGCCGCTCGGGCAAATCGTTCCGCTCACTAACACCATTTCTTGTTCTTTAATGTACCGATCTTGGATGTCAGCCAATCGCCTCGCCTCTGCCTTGGAAACTGTCTGTCCTCCATAGTGACTAGAAGCATCAGATACTATATATGTGCTACCCGCACTCCTAGCGTCGACCCGGGTTTGAATGTTATAGCTCCCAAAGCTGGTCAGACTCGCGTTTGACATCATGCCGGTAAGACTCGTGAACTCCTCGGAACTGGGGTTTTCAAAGACTGATTTGGCAGTGGGCAAATGTCCGAAATTCGAGCTTACTCCCACAGAAAACCCTCCTTTTTCGACTATCTGATATGTCAAGATTAGAGACCGCTATCAGCGCACAATGTGACGCGTTGTGACGACAGATAACGTCGGACCCAAGAGCATTCCCATTTTAGACAATCCGTAAGGGTACATGTCAAGACCGTTTCCACGAAACAATGGGCCATTCCTTATCGAGGGCGATCTGTCGCAACCTGCGGTCCGGATTCACAGCGAAGGGGAATTTTACAGCCTCGAGGAACTCTCGGTCACCAATGCTGTCGGCATATGCATAGCTTCTCGATAATGAGATGCCCAGCTTTCCAGCTGTATCGTGTACCGCTCTAGACTTCGCTCTGCCAGATAGAGCTCCGCATACTAATTGTCCCGTTAGACGGCCCGCATGTGACTCTGGCTTGACTCCTACTAAAGCGTGCACACCTAGACTTCGAGCTAACGGCTCAAGTATTGGCTCTAATCCCCCGCTAACAAGCACCACTTGATGTCCTTCATCGAGATGATCACGCATCTTGGACAGTGCTTCTGGAAGCAGACGGGGGGCCCAAAAACTTTCGACTGCCTCTTCAGCCCATCTATTCAAGACGTCCGATTCTACACCTCGATATACATGGTAGAAGACCTTATTGAAACTATGACGATCGTGGAAATCCAAGGCAATATACAAAATTACCCGTGGGAGGAACCTCACCAAGAAAATCCAACGTTTCAACGTAGAGAGTCGAGCTAACCGGAAGGCCAGATATGCCCGCACAATATCCGACGCAGCGATCGTACCGTCTACGTCAAAGAAAGCTCCAATGCTCTCTCGAGCGGTTTCTCTTTGACTGTTTCCGATCAGGGCAACGCCTCCACAGTGCTCTGGATGTGAATAGTAATCTCGCGAGCCATTTCTAAAAGGTCAACTTCTGTACCATTATATGTCCACTCCGCTGGATAAATCGGAGACCCAAATTGGACGGATACCCGAGACCTTTTCGGCAAGAATTTCCCCTTCGGGAGCGAATGATAAGTTCCGTGAACTCGAGCGGGAATTACGGGAGCGCCAGACTGTAGTGCCAAGAGCCCAATTCCTCTCTTGAAAGGTCGAGGCCTGCCCGTGGAACTACGACCCCCTTCAGGGAAAAACACTACCGGAGCACCCTTTCGAAGAAGTTCCAAGGCCAGCCCAAGGCTCTCCGAAACATGCCCTTGCCGGTCGAAAGGCGCGGCACCTAGGACGGTATCAGAGAACCAGCTGATGGCTCGGTTGCTAAACCAATAATCCCGAGCGGCTAGTGGCGTCGTGTCTCCCGAGCGTGCGCCAAGACTCTGGACAATCGCTCCGGTATCAAGATGGCTGTTGTGATTCGCTACAACAATAAACGGTCCGTCCTTAGGAATATGATTAACCCCTGTGGAGACTAGGCGGAGATAGTAACGGTAACCAAGCCCGGTAAATAGCCGGAACCCCCAACGTACAATCCTCTTAAGCATGATAGGGTTCGCCCATCTCTCAACATCCATAGAATCTACAGCTGTGGTCATCGATGTTATCCTTCGGTCCAAGTCTAACCCGCGCCTCCGTTGACCACCGCCGCTTAAGTGACCCTCATCTTCGGATAGTGTAGTGGTGTTTGATCCGCCCTCGGTCAATCGGTCATCATCTAAAGTTTGCTGGCCTTCGACTAGCCGGGATAATCTCCTATATCGACTAATGTCCGCGGGCCGAGATTGCTTTTGGCCTAGGCCTAGAAGAAACCGTCGGATTCCCGGAATATAAACGTCCTGCACATAATATGGCCAATCAATCTTCGATACGTCAAAATTCAAGAGCGCTTTGTCTTGTACAGATAGACTTTCCCAAACTGTCCTAACGCGACGAGATATATATTGGCATGGAACTTCGGCATATGGGCCGTAAATCCTCACGTAATACTCTAATCGTGATAAGGCGGCCATCCGAGACCGGATAAGGCTTCGAAGTCTTTTGCCTCTAGGCAATGGGCCGAGAGCCACCGCAACTATCTTCAACAGTTGGAGTGGCAACATGAACCTGTAACGAAGACGTCTTAAGAACGAAGCGCGATCGGGAAACGTTAAACGTGGAACGCGAGAAAATCTATCGCGACCCGTTAAGCTCTTCACCTGAAAATGTTCCTGTACTAAATCTGCGAACCGCCTAAGAGTAATCGGATTCTCTACACCAGACGCGACCTGATATACAAGACCAGAATCATTAGACCGTGCTTGCAGCGCGATAGCAAGAATAGCGTTGCCCACCATGTCCGCTGGAACTATATCCACGATACTCTCCGGATTACCAGGGAAATCTGGCAAGCTGCCTCGACCGTATGCAACGACCAATGGATCGAGCATGCGAAATCCGTCCAACCAACCGGGCTCTGGGGTAGTTAAAGCACCTTCAATAATCGCGGGCCTTAAAATTATCACCGGTATATCCCCACGGTACCGCATAACCAACTGTTCGCCCATCGCCTTAGTAAAAGTATATGTGTCACTCCACCCACGACTCTTAGCCCAGCGCAACCCTTCGGAGATCAGTCGCCTTTCTATCCAACTCGCATGCGCGCTGTTGAGCATGTCAGACGTATCCGCGGATCCTCGACCTACCAAACGGGATATCCAATTCAACATCGTCAAGAGAACACGTCGCCTCAATGGCAACGCTGCCGACCGCATCGCTTCAACTTTACGCAGGACGGCATCCACTTCCTCTTCGACATCATAGGGCTTGTCATCGGTGCCATTGAGGTTTGCCACAGACCGCCTTGGGTCCAGAGGCTCTTCTTCTATTTCACCTTCTCTAGTCCCATTCACGTAACACGTAGATACTTGGACTAAAGCAGGCCTCTTCAACGTATCCGCAAAGTCCAGCACTCTTCTAGGCCCCAAAGTATTAAGTTCTACTGCCATATCTAGACGCCCATCAAACGTCACCATAGCGGCACAATTGATGACTACATCGACTTCCTGTTGAAGCTGTTTATAGACAATCTCGTCCATCCCCAAGGATCGCTGAGAGAGATCTCCGCCAATTGCGACCACCTTCTCTTCAACTAATCGCTGGAAGGCCCCTCCTAAGTTACACCGCAATTGGTCGAATGCGCTGGATTGTATAATCTCCTGATCAAGGCGTTCCCCGGGAGACACGACAGTGCCGTCAGGCTGGGTTTTGGACCTAATTAAGACGTATAGTCTTCGGATTTGCGAAAAATCCCGAAGGAATTTCTCCACCAGCACTTTCCCTAAGAGGCCTGTCGCTCCGGTTAAAAAGACTGTCTTCCGAGCATAATAATCCTGAACGGACCTTTGCATTCGCTCCACGCTCCGGTTAATTCCCCATAGAATTGGTTCCCTTGAATCGAACAGCCCACAACATCGTGCTAAGAAATATCACATAAGAAAATAGGAGGGTAATGAAAGGCAGTGACTTTTGGGCTACGCCCAACAATTTCCTCCGCCATTCCCAGAGCTTCCTCCATAGTTGAAGCCGTAGCATAGCCTAGCGTTTCAGCTACTTCTAAATCCTGCGCACCAACCACTATGACCTTCCCTAAATAGCTTTGGCCGTAGCAGGCCCAATACCACATATAGAACGGATGAACCCCATGATATGCATGCGAATTACGGTATAAGTCAATGTAGCGCGGATTATGAGCGAACTCCTCTTCGTACTTACTCTCCATCTCCTTCGGGTCACGCGTCTTGCTAAGCACTTGGTCATAAAAGTCGATGTAAGATGGATGGTGAACCCGATGAAAACGTTTATATAGTGGGTGCGTGATTATAAGAACTCCGCCACGCCTCACAAGAGGAACCCCGCGGTACAGATTGAAAATGTAGCCAAGCATTTGACAATGCACCAAGACAGGATTCATGTATGAATCGACGTTATAAGGGCCTAGGTAGGTCACCCCTGCGACCACAACATCAGCCTGTCCTTCGATAGGAACGACCTGCTGCTCGAAAACTTTATCTAGGGTTTTTTCATGTACAAGATCTGTGCTGCCGGCGAATACTCCGGTTACACCATATGGAGCTCGGATCGCATGGAAAATTCCATGGCGAAGGCGGAAGGGCATCGCCGGAAGACTATAACGATTGAGCTGGAATACTGCCTTCTCCCACAGTTTCCATTCCCATTCCGGCTTTTGCAGATGTCGCAAGATCGAAGGAAAGGTATTTGTATTCAAGGTAGTTTCGATCTTGAATACCTTTAAGTGCCGTTCAACTAAAGAACCCATGCGATCAGCTGAATGATGCAGGGCGGACTTTGGAGGATCCATGTACGACCGAGAATTCATAAGTGTGTGAACATTATGATGATGACGCAAAGTCCGATAGGTAATCAGACCAGTATTAATTGACTTATGTCCTCCGTCCATAGAAACCAAGTTAATGTTGATATAGATCAATAAGTCTGATTCGGCTACCCGCCGAGAGATCTCAACCTCTTCACCGAACTCGGTCTCTCCTAACAGAACAAGGTTTTCCTTGTCTTCCGCATCATGGTTGTAGAGACGTGAGGGATAGAATTGCTTGAAAATCTTGTGCCCAACGGCATGCCGTAACTCAGCAGCCGTCATGCGCCGATGTAGTCCTAGGGCTGCAACAAACTCCACGTCATCAATATTTGATGCTATTAATTTCTCCAAAACCTTTTCCATGATCCGGCCACGAATGTCCGGACCACGCATTGGAGGAAGTGGCAACGAAATATCATCGAACGCAATCGTCACCTTCATCCCTGGTTTCAAATTTGCAGAAAGGGGATCCATCCCCATAGGATTCTCTAAGGCCTCATCAATCGCACTATCCAAATCCTGGATTCCTGGGAGGGGTGATGGGGGATAAATAAGTCGTGTTCCCACAGGGAGGCGTTCGAATCGGAATCCTTCTCCATAGTGGAAAACAAATCGCCTCTCGGGACTGTCCACATAGGTTACGAGTTTCGTTTTATCTAATTCGGATCGGCTCATGGCGCGTTATATCCTTTCGTTCACTAGTCGTCACATCAAGCGATTGTGCTCCCTAATTAATCCTTTCTAAGATCAAACACTACCTTGATCGCACCCGATTTCCCTGTTCTCAAAGTGGTCTGGATCGCTTGTCGATACTCACCAAGCGAGTAACGATGGGCGACTAGTTCAACTAGCGTCTCACTCCATTTCCTCTCCGTCAATAACCGGAGTGCTAACGCGAATGAGTTTTCTGTCTTACCGCTAGGCAACTTCTCGAGGCACGAGCAATAAGACCCCAGTAAACGAAGTTCTTTATACCAAAGGGGTGCGAAATCCACTCTGCGATGCCCTGGCAGCCCAAGCAACATCACGGTCCCTCGAGGACGAGTCCATCGAAAGGCATTCGACAAGCTGGAGTTCGAACCCACACAATCAAAAGTGGCGTCTACACCTCCCGTTACAACGGGCTTATCCAATGGTATTCGATGCAACATGGCGCCAGTTAAGTCCGCAAAGGCTGAGTATCCACCCAGATTCGCAGGAATCACGTGATCAGCGCCGATACGGCTTGCCAAATCCACTTGTTTGGAATGCTTGGCTACGGCGATGATAGTACAAGGAGGCCCGAACTCACGTAACGCCGCAATCGTGAGCAGGCCGATAGTTCCGCAGCCAATAACCAGAACCTGCCCACCCTTCGGAACATTCGCCTGGAAAACCCCATGAACAACACAACTTAGGGGCTCTGTAAGTACCGCGACCTCATCTGGAATGTCCTCTGGAACAATGTGTACTTGTGTCTCGTGCACTACTAATTCCTCCGACCAGCCCCCACCAGTCGTTCGACAATACCCCGTTAAAAGCCCAGATTCAATATCGCCCATCGTCACCCGTTCACAATTCCCCTTGCGCCCCTCCGAACATGCCACACACAGATCGCTGAATCCCCGCGTGGCACAACCTAACACTGGCTCAACTACCACCCTATCCCCCACTCGAGTTGTCCCAACAGATGAACCGGTCTCAATCACCTTCCCGACGATCTCATGGCCTGGGACGAATGGAAACGAAGCGTAGGCTGAAAGATACGGGCTATTCTCGCCTGTTAAAACACCTAGATCTGAGCCACAGATCCCGCTCAGTATGGGCCTGATACGAATCCAGGATGGGGAGGGGAGGGGAGGTGGGACGAGCGAAGTGAAACGGATCTGCGACCCCCAGCCAGTTACGACTCTAGGAAAAAATGGACTCATACCTCTTGCCCACAGATAGCGAGGAATACTTCTCTGGATCTGTAGCGCGTCCATATATTAAATCGCTAGAACAAGGTTTATAAAATAACTATTCCCATGCTTTGTCGAGAGCCCCAAGTTATGTACCTTTAGTAGAAACCAATTTCATTAGATCAAAGCCAGAGACCAACCCGATCAATCGATCATCCCTCAAGATGAGTATATGATGAACCCTGTAATGGACCATGGCCTCAATGATCGCGGAAAGAGAGGTTGTTTCCTCAAAGGTTGGAACATCCATTCCACTCATCGCATCTTGAACCTCGCGAGACGCAGCGGATCGATATTCTTCTTCCAGATTATCGGTGGAAACCATGCGCCCAAGAAACGAATAAAGATGTTCTTCCCCCATCGGGCGAAGGCTTGGCCTAGGCATATAGTCTGTCTCTGTAAGCACGCCTACAACTTTCCCTTCATCGTCTACAACGGGTAGACAGTCCACAAGATGAGTGATCATTAATGTCGCCGCCTCTTCTAGCGTAGACGTAGGTGTCACAGTAGCGACCGGTGACTTCATAATGTCTTTAGCTGTTATCCGTTCCATAATTCCTTCATCACTATCGAGTTTGAGAATCTCTCATTACTCGCGCAACCCTTCCTCGCTCAATCCCTGAGTGCTGAAAATTCCGAGATCCCTGCCTTGATGCACATGGAGAATGAACTCCTCTCGGTTAACCCCTACTGCGTCCAATAGTTCATCGTCCGCCATATCGACCAATTGCTGAATGTTCTCCTGAGTGAGACTTTCAGACACACAGAGGGTAGCGTGAACAACCGTTGGCGTAAAGTGGATATCAAGACGTCCGATCTGATTTTCCTCTTCAACCACTGTATAACACTCTGAATATGGGGTCCGACATTCGCGTTCAAAATAGAAGCTTGGCATTACCTCTCCTACTTCAGGATCTACTCCCTGATATGACCGTTACCCAGAATCACCCACTTATACGAAGTCAGATCTCGCAAGCCCATTGGCCCTCGGGCATGAAGTTTATTAGTGCTTATGGCGACTTCTGCTCCGAGCCCGAGTTGTTCTCCATCGTTAAACCGAGTACTCGCATTCACTAAAACAGCTGACGCGTCCACCGCGTCAAGAAACTGCATAGCCCTACCATAATCTCGAGTGACTATCGCCTCCGAATGTCCGGAGCCGTAACGTTCAATATGGGCTAGTGCATCTTCAATGGAATCTACGACTCGAACCGCAAGGATCAAGTCCAAGAATTCTACCCCCCAATCGTCGTTGGAAGCCAGTTTGATTTGAGGGCTATTGTCCAAGTCCACGTAGCTAGAAGATCGTGAATCCATTCGAAGTTCTACGCTCTCAGCTAAAAGCTGTTCCACAAGTTTAGGCAGTACTTTAGATGCTATTCCCTTATCAATCAGAAGTGTGTCTAGCGCATTACAAACTGACGGCCTTTGAACCTTCGCATTCAAGACGATCTGGGAAGCCATCTCGTGGTCTGCTTCTCGGTCAATATATACATGGCAAACGCCGACCCCACCCGTGATTGCTGGCATCTCGGCATGTTGATCAACGAAACTTATAAGGTCTGAGCCTCCCCTAGGGATTAAAAGGTCTATAAATTCTTTCATCCTTAGCATTTCATGAAGATACAAACGATTCGTATCTTCAACAAACTGTACGCTGGATTCTGATAGCCCGGCTTCCAAAAGCGCTTCGTGTATTACGGCGATGAGCGCCTTGTTCGAATGAATAGCCTCTTTCCCACCACGTAAAATAGAAGCATTGCCAGATTTAAGGCATAGTGCAGCTATATCAATAGTGACGTTGGGACGACTCTCGTAAATCACGCCTATAACCCCCAAAGGAACCCGGCGCCTACCGACGAGTAAGCCATTCGATAGCGAGCGCGAATCAAACTCTTCACCAATGGGATCAGGCAGAGCAACAATTGCTTGGATAGCCTGGATCATGCCATCCAAGCGTTCAGACGTGAGCAAAAGTCGGTCCAGCACGCGGTGGTCGGCACCGGCGTCTCGCGCGATGTTTATGTCTTGCTGATTGGCCGATAGCACTAGCTCTTTTGACGCCCTGAGTCTATCAGCTAACACCATTAGCGCGTGATCTTTCTTCGCACCAGACGCCATCCGCAAAGAACGGGCCGATTCTTTGGCTACCCGTCCCATGTTGAGTAAGTAGGAAGAAATTGTCGCGTCTTTGTTCATGCTATTCCTAGACCTTAACCATGTTACTGCGATGCACTACCTCGTCACCATACTCGTACCCAAGCACCTCACCAATTTGATCCGATCTTAGCCCTACAAATCTTCTCACATCCGCTGCCCGATAGTTGGAGATCCCTACCGCTAGCCGTTCATGATCAGGACTAAATATAGGAACAACCTCTCCTCTATCAAATTCTCCGATGACCATCTTGATCCCCGCAGGCAGTAAGCTGCGATTATGTTCGAGTAACGCGGTCGTTGCTCCTTGATCAATTACGAGACCCGCATGTGAGACTGTGGCAGACAACATCCACCTCTGGCGGCTTTCCGGCTTGGTAATCCGTGCCGGAAACCATGTCCCAATCGATTCCCCGCTAGTTATTCGTATCAAGACATCAACTTCATGCCCACTCGCGATGACAACTGGTGTGCCAGAAACAGTTGCAAGCCCTGCAGCAGATAACTTCTTCCCCATGCCACCAGTTCCCAAAGTATCCCGGTCTGATAGGGTATTTGCCTGAACTGCCTCAATATCATGCACCTCTCTTATCAGTTCGGCTTCGGGATCAATATATGGGTCAGCTGTGTATAACCCTTCTACGTCCCCTAACATAACCAGAAGATCAGCATCTACAATGTTACTAACAAGCCCGCACAGAGTGTCATTGTCGCCTATGACGTCACCTTCTAGTTCTTCGACTGCAACAACGTCGTTCTCATTAAGGATTGGAATTACCCGAAATGCCAGCAACACTTGCAATGTATTGCGAATGTTTAAATACCCCAATCGGTCCGCGATGTCTTTATGTGTGATCAGCGCCTGTGCGACAGGGATATTTACCTGAGCAAACATCCTCTGGTACTCCCGCATCAATCTTCCCTGACCAATCGCGGCCATCGCCTGACGATATGGCACCTCCAGCCTAGATATCTTTGTTTTATCTAAGCTCGGTATTCTTACCCCTAACTCACCAAGAACCTCGCGTCCAGCAGCCACGGCGCCTGATGAAACTAACAGTACTTCAGATCCTTGCTCATGCAGACGTGCCACCTGCGAGACCAACGCTGACATCAACGGCGCATCCAGTCGCGACGATCCGCCCGTGAGAAGGTTTGTGCCCAGTTTGACAACGATTCGTCTATACATAGGGGTAGCCCCCTATCTCCTACGCATACAGCATCTCTAGATTCGAGTGAACTAGGTTCTTGTACCTAATCCAAACCCGATTATACATCATGCGAACATCCCTCCTTCTATGATATGGCTAGTGTTTTACGTCGATGCTACAATTTGGTTCGTACCGAATCGAGCACAGTAGCTACTGGGATACGTTTTCAGGCAGGAGCTTGGGTTGTTACGAGGCCTACTTTCTCTCCTTACCGGCCTCTATAAATATGAGGACACACTAGCGAACGACGAGCACGGTATCAGGCCGACAGCTCATCGGATCGACGCGCCTGATGCAGCGCGGGCTCTTACGATCGCGTCACTTTCTGCAGCGAATCCCGACCGGTGCTTACTGGTTGTAACAAAGCGCCCTGAGGATGCAAGATCCCTTACAGACGAACTCTCTATCTATATGTCTCACCCATCTTCTCCAACACCTTACAACCAGAACCCTATTCTGTATCCATCCAGCGATTTAATCCCTTTCGAGAAACAAATTGGTGATGACGAAGTCCGGAACGCTCGTTTAAGCGCGCTTGCAGCCTTGTTAGGCTGCCCTGAATCACGTCCTCCCGTGATTGTCACTTCATTAAACGGCCTGCTACAACGAATCATTAGTCGAGAAGAATTTCAGGCACACTCTCAGGTCCTCCGGGTCGGAGAAATTGTGCATATCAAGACACTTCTGGATACATGGACTGCGATGGGCTACACAATCGACGTCGCAACGGAAACCCCCGGGTCCGCAAGCAGTCGCGGGGGAATTATAGATATTTTCTCCCCCAGCGCCATTCGTCCACATCGGATTGAATTATTGGGCGATACGATCGAGAGTATCCGCCAATATGACCCGATAAGTCAGCGGTCTGAGAAAAATGTAGAATCTCTCTACATTGTGCCTGCACAAGAAACCATCATTTCCTCAAAGGCCACCCGCACGGCTGAACAATTTCTCTCGAGAATACGAAATGGACCGACTACTACAACCATAGATCAAATAGCCAGCGACCTTCGCATGTTAATAGATTACGGTGACAACGAGCAGTTGGGTTTCTATTCAGGGTTGTTCAATACAGGGACACTGCTGGAGTATTTGCCCTTAGGCAGTCTTCTTATTCTTGACGAACCTCAACAATTGACTCAGGAGACTAAAGACATTCATGATCGGTCCTCCACGCGAAGGAAAACCAAGATTGATGAAGGCACAATTCCGCCTGACTTCCCATCTCCGCTCTGGGATTGGCACGACATCACAAAATCTATTGATCCCACATCGGCACAAATCCATTTGACAGCAATGGAGCCTGGGCAAGGAGATTACACCCTAGACGTCCTGCCGGCACCTCTTTTCTGGGGTCGCATGGACGATTTCGTTTCAGATATCAAAAAGCGGATGGGTCAGGGTGATCGTATAGTCGTTATGTCGAAGTACACCATCAGATTAGAAGAGATTCTTCGCGAATATGACATAGGTGCGCAAAAAGTAGATGAGCTCCTGTCTCCTCCAGACAGAGGGTCAGTTACTTTAATTCCAATACATTCGTCCGAAGGGTTTATTTTGCGATTATCTAATGGCTCACTTGTAGTTCTCACCGACAAAGAGCTATTCCGACAATCAAAAAGACAAGTTGCGCGACGTCGCTCAACGGTACGGGAAGCGTTTCTCTCGGAACTCGTCCCTGGTAATTTCGTAGTTCACATTGACCACGGAATTGGACGGTTCATGGGATCGAAACAGGTCAAAGACAGTCTTGGGGAAAAGGAATACCTCACGATTCAGTACGCCGAAGGTGATCAGCTGCATGTTCCGAGTGACTCCTTGGATCGTCTCAGCCCATACTCTGCTCCCGGCGAAGGCACTCCATCCCTAACAAGACTCGGCACTCTTGAATGGCACCGCATTAAGGAGCGAGCACGCAAGGCCGCTCGTGACATGGCTGAAGAGCTTCTAGAACTTTATGCACGACGCCAACTTAGTGATGGCTTCTCTTTCTCTCCAGATACAAGTTGGCAACGCGAAATGGAAGACGGATTCCCGTATATTGAAACCCGAGAACAACTCCAAGCAATCTCAGAAGTAAAACTCGGGATGGAGCAACCTCATCCGTTAGATCATCTAGTGTGTGGCGACGTAGGCTATGGGAAAACCGAAGTCGCCCTGAGAGCAGCATTTAAAGCCATCCAAGACGGTAAACAGGTAGCCATGCTGTGCCCCACTACGATTCTTGCGCAACAACATTTCGCTTCGTTTACCGAGCGACTAGCGCCTTTCCCAGCATTCGTCGATGTCTTAAGTCGTTTCCGAACAACCACTGAATGTGCCGCGATTATGGAAGCCCTTCGCGATGGCAATATAGATGTCGTGATTGGCACACACCGCCTTCTTCAAAAAGACGTTAAATTCAAGGACCTGGGCCTCCTGATCATTGATGATGAGCAACGGTTTGGCGTAGCACATAAGGAGAAATTCAAGGAGCTCCGAAGGGAAGTCGATGTGCTCACCTTGACGGCTACTCCCATCCCTAGGACGTTGTATATGGCATTGTCAGGCCTCCGTGACATGAGCACAATCCAAACCCCTCCAGAACTTCGACAACCTGTGCGCACTTTCGTTTCTGAAGTCGATGACAGCCTGATTCATGATGTAATCTCCCGAGAATTAGAGCGGGAGGGACAGGTATTTTTCCTGCATAACCGCGTCAGAGATATAGACAAATGGGCAAATAAGATCAGGGAATTAATTCCAGGGATCCGCGTTGCAGTAGGTCACGGGCAAATGCCAGAGGATGACCTTGCTAAAGTAATGGCCGCGTTTCTTAACAGAAAGCTAGATGTGCTTGTGTGTACAACGATCATAGAAGCCGGCGTTGATATCCCTAATGCGAATACCATCATCGTCCATCGACCCGAATTACTGGGCCTCTCACAGATGTACCAGCTGCGCGGTCGGGTTGGCCGCGGGACTTACCAAGGATACGCCTACTTCCTAGTGCCAAAAGACTCGAGCCTAACGGAGAAGGCCACAAATCGACTTAAGGCAATCTTGGCTCATCAGGAGCTCGGATCCGGGTTCCGCCTTGCTATGAAAGATCTCGAGATTCGCGGCGCAGGGAATCTCCTAGGATCAGAACAAAGTGGTCACATGGCCGCTGTTGGCTTCGACCTGTACTCACGATTACTTGAAGAAGCAGTTGAAGGATTACGATCCGGCGATACCACCAACAGTCCAGCTGAAACCCCGTCGCGAGCTGTGGTAACCCTTCCAATCAAGGCCTTCATACCCGCTGAATATGTTTCAGACATGCCTCAAAGACTGCTGCTTTACCAACGTTTATCGCGAATTCGATCTGTAGAACAATTAGATGCACTTCGTGAAGAGCTACAAGATCGCTTTGGGCAACTCCCTCAAGAAGTTGCAAACCTCTTCTACCTGGTTACAGTTAAACTCTTAGCAGATGCTGCGGGTGTCGAATCTATCACCTCTGATCGTAGTTGCTTCATACTCCGTCTTATCGCATCGACCGGCGGGGCACGTGGGGCTTTAAATTCATACTTGGGAAGATCCGTTCAAGTAGGAGATAAGTTGATCAAAGGGAAGCTCGAGAACAACTGGACTACTACACTGACTTCTGTTTTAAAGGATCTAACCAGATTCCGCTATAAAGCATTAGAGTTAATGGCAGGCCTTCAAGGTGAGGATTAGTACAGGCCCGAATACTCCCCCTAGCTACTTGCTCCACGCTCTACCTGTGGTCTATCCCCAAGCCATCCTTGCAAGAAAATCAATACGGTAGTGACAAGGGCTGCGGCGCCTGCAAAGAGGAATACTGTCTTAATACCAAACGCGTCAGCCAACAGGCCACTGACGCCCGGCGAGACCCCAGCAAATACAGTGGTCGACGCAAACACCAATGAAACGGTCGTAGCTTGTAGGTCTTCCCCAGCGATGTCTGACGCTGAGGCCAGAAAAAGCGCTAACAGAGGAAATGCAAATGCTCCCAACGCAACAATCGTGATAATCAAGTAGACGCCGAATGGCACCACGTAAAGGATCAACAATAATACTCCTAGCGCGAACGTGGTCGGCAGAAGAACCGACCTCCTCCCATGGCGGTCAGACAGGTGTCCCATCAGCGGCTGTGAGATGATCCCAACCCCCTGAGACATTGCGACAAAGAACCCTACCTCAAAGGGAGAAAAATTCATATCTTCACGCAGATATATCGGCAGGAATGTCATAAGGGAACCTGTTGCAGTACTAAAGCAAGCGACCATAACAAGAAGCATCTGGAGACGACGATTACCTAAGAATGCCCTTACCGCCTTGAAATAAGCTTGTAAAGGAGTAGGGTCTCCAATTGTCACCGGGATCTGTCGAAGAAGTATCCAGATCGTACCACCAGCTAATAAGGCTGGGATCGCAGACAATTGAAATATTTCCCTCCAAGTGAATACCAAGAGTAACGCGCCAGCAGCTAAGGGGCCTAGTGCCTCTCCTACGCTCCCTCCTGAACCGTGGAGCGAAATGGCCAAGCCGCGCTGCTTACGAAAACGCCTAGCCAAAGCCCCAATCGCGGAAGGATGCCACAAGGTAATGGCTATGCTCGAAAATACGGCTGCAAAAACGAGTACTCCAAAATTTGGTGCCCAGCCAATTAGAAAATAGAAAATGCCCAAGCAACACATCGATACCGTCAAGATATGTACCCATCGGTGGGGCAGACGATCGGCGAGAACTCCAGCTATTAAATTGAGTATCCCGCCAGCTACCATACGAGATGTCGACAAAGAACCGATACTAGCGTTGCTCAATCGCATCTCACGTTTTAACTCCGGCAGGAGAATAAAGAAGCCTGCGGCGAAAATATGCTTCATCGCATGCCCAGCGACTACCGTCGTAATCATTAGGCGATTACGGCTTGGCCTCTCTTCTCCAGCCTGGTCCAATCCAACGGCCCCTTCGACCGACTCGTTGGGTTGTTTACCGTTACTCTCTCTCATACGCCGGCCTAGTTAGAGGCCTGAGCCAGAGTTGTAACAAGAGCTTCACAAAATCTAGCAGTATCCATGAGATCAGGAATGACTACAAACTCTCGTGTAGTGTGCATTTCATTCGTTGACATCCCAACAACTACCGATTGGATGCCGTTTTCATTAAAGATATTGGCATCTGTTCCACCCCCGGTAGGACCCAGCTCTGGCTCCATATTCAATGTTTTGAGAACGTCACATGCCCACGTGACCATTGGATCGTCCGGGGTTAATTTATACATATTGAAGTCAACTCCCAGCTCTTCCTGAACCACAGCGGAGTGGTAACGACGACGAACCGTCTCTATCACCTCCAGAACCTGAAGGCGAACGAGATCCAGGGTCTCAGCATTCCTACTACGAAACTCTCCGGAAAATTTTGCCTCTTCCGGAACAGCATTGCGCACTGTGCCACCAGAAATCGTCCCTACGTTAATAGTCGTCTCAGCATCCAACCGGCCTTGGGGTAAACTATTTATGATCTCTGCCGCTATCCGAATTGCAGATAGGCCTTTTTCAGGTTCAACCCCTGCGTGTGCCGCAACCCCTTTTACATGTATATCAAACCGCACATAAGTAGGACTCGCAGTCGTCACTTTGCATACAGGTCCGTTGCCGTCGAATACAACAGCTGCCCGCGCGCTCATCATAGAAAAGTCTAAGTTACGTGCTCCTTCGAGTCCGACCTCTTCCCCACGGGTAAATACTAATTCAAGTGGTGCCCGCCGCACTCCGTCCTCATGAACAGATTCCAGCGCCTCAACAATCGCTGCAACACCGGCTTTACAATCACCTCCCAAAATGGTTGTCCCGTCAGAATAGATCTTATCTCCTCTAACTTGCGGTACGATTCCTCTCCCAGGTTCGACAGTATCCATATGCGCGGACAACAGGAGTGGGGCTTCCCCTCCGTCAGAGGCGATGAGATTGCCATGGGCATCTCTTGAAACAGTAAAGCCTAACGCGGTAAGCCTGCGATCCAACTCTCTAGCAATGCCCTCTTCCTCACCTGAAGGACTATCAATTCGTACTAGATCACAAAACGTATTAACTAGCCGATCACGTCTAATCATTGTTTACACCTAACCGCTTTTAATTATACACGTTCATCTGGGTAGCAGCTTGATTGTACAGATAATTGATTGTGGAATAGAATAACTTAACTTTAAAGCTGAGCTGTATTTTGCCGGTTTCCCCGCACGCTCCATTATCCCGAGTGGGATCCAACTCGACGTTCGAGAGCTTGGATCACCCTATATTCCGACGTCTCTGGCCTTCAGGCTGGTTCTATTATTCCAGCCATTGGATGGAGTTGATTACACTCCAATGGCTGGTATTAGAAATGACTGATTCACCAGCCCGAGTCGCACTTGTCGGTGCATGCCGAATGGCACCCATGTTCTTCTTCGGAATATTGGCGGGGACTATAGCAGATCGATTCCCGAAGCAACACGTGATCCTCACAGGACAACTGGTTGGGCTCACGGTAGTTTCTATCATGTTGTTCCTTTTATTGACAAACCAAATAGTACTGTGGCACGTCTATATCGGAGTACTCGTAACTGGAACAGCGAAAGTCATAGACTTTGCGGCTCGACGCGCCTATTTCGCTGAATTATTCGAAGGGAGTAAGTTAACTAATGCTGTAGCCTTGGATTCAGTTGCTAGCATGGGAATCGGAAGCACGGTCGGCCCTCTGCTAGGGGGAGGGCTCATCGCTGTATGGGGATTTACGGGCGCATACTCCGTTATCTTTGTCTCCACTCTCACAGCGACATTGCTCGTGTTAGCCGCCCATGGTTTGCAACCCCAGACCCTCAAGGAAAAGTCGCATGCAGCCATTCCAACATCGGCTAGTGCGCTGAACGAAATTTATCGCAATAGATCGCTTTGGGCAGTTTTAGCGGTCACGATCGTCATGAACTTCTTCTGCATGCCGTACCAGCAAATGGTACCTGTAATCGCTCGAGATACCCTTGGAGTCGGTTCGGCCCTTTATGGCATGCTCGCATCCTCAGCGGGGCTCGGAATACTAACAGGCACTATATTGATCGCTGGACATACTATAATTCGACGAGGTACTGCATTCTCAATTGGAGCAATGTTAATGTTAGGAGCTGTTTTCCTGTTCGCCTTATCACCATTCTACGTACTATCTATCCTGCTTCTATTACTCGGCGGCTTAACCCACGCAGGATTCGTCGTAATGCAGCCTGTTCTCGTATTACATTCAGTACCAAGCGTTCTTCGTGGTCGTGCCATGGGCGCTTTAGCTCTTTGTATTGGAGTAGGTCCCTTAGGTGTGCTAGTTATTGGACTGTTGGCTGAGTCTCACGGGGCGACGTTGGCAGTCACGATCATGTCAGGAACAGGATTTATATTAATGAACATACTTAGGGTAGTATTTCGCACACTTCGAGATCAAACAGGTACAATTCAAGGGCTACACCCCAAAATACCTGCCCCATAGCGCACAATATTGAACGGCATGCAAACCACGGATGCTCTCAATCCTTTCCAAACCACCCTCTTAGGCGTCCCTTGAAGGCCCCAGACTTCATCGATCTAACCAATTTAGCCCACTGCTCCTCAGCCTTTCCAGCTCTCTTCAAATCCCGATGCCTATCACGCATGATCTGAAGAACGCGATCTTCTTCTCCCCCATCAAGCCAAATACCTTCTTCCTGACTACAGAAATCCAGCTCCAGATCATACGCTCGATAGTGGAATGAATGCATTGTTTGGCCACAATTCGGACACGGCAAAGTCCCTTGAAATGATCGATACATTACTGACCCTTTCAACTCATCCTTATCGAAAACAGTATCCTCCAACTGATCGAGTTCACTAGGATCTAGCCACATGCCGCGACATTCCTTACAGCGGTCGACCCTCACCTCTGCAAAGTCCTCTGGAATCAATTGGATTGCACACCTCGGACATTTCATCCACATTCCTCCTGTCCCTAATGCCTTTACCAAGTATCAGTCTGTAGCGATTTCAGTAAATCTGCAAATGCTCGCAAGAAGATGGGTAGCGGCACTTGACAGCCATTAGACCACATGCAAGAGTTGTTAATACGTGGTCTCGATGAATTAGCGATTCGATCCTGTGAGCCCTGATTAGATATGACTAAAGGCTACGGATAGTCCACTTTTGATTTTGGCAGGAGAAATTTATGGCATATCGCAGGCTCTCCCAACCTCTCTCAAATCCTCGAGCCGTTCGGCTCACCAACCATGCTTTTTTAGACGCGATGATTATTGTCGGATTTATAGCTGCGATCCTCGGTACTAATCATGCACTTTCAGGTGTCCCCAACATAAAACTTTTCGACCTCTTTGTTTTCGTCGCCGCATATTCCCTTGGCATGAAACGCGGTGCAATCATCGCAGTTGGGGCTTGGATAATCTACGGCAGCTTCAACCCATACGGGGTAACGACTCCGACGCTGTTGATCTCAGTCACTACAGCGGAACTCGTTTATGTGGTAGCCGGAGCTCTTGTGCGACGAATACTTCCTCCCAATCAGGTCAGCGTAACGTCAACGAAAACCCTGATAGCCCTCTTCATTTGCGCGGTCTTGGCTACATTCCTTTATGACGTCTCGACTAACATATACACCGGCTGGGCATGGAGTCAGGCATCGGCATCCTCGGATTACGGTCGATGGATACGCCTCGCACTCTTCAATCCTGGTGCAGTTGCCTTCTCGGTCTTACATATCACGAGCAACGCGATTTTCTTTGTAACACTGGCCCCGCTCCTCATCAAAGGAGTGCAACGATTGAGATAACCCTGCGATCTCCCCACTCGTGGCCTCCCGTTCTAATCTCGGTCGTTGGACTAGCTGTAATCCTAGCCTCTTGCGTTACCGAGAAAGCGACATTAGCCTCTCCAACTGTGCAGGCTTCCGTCCTAGTAGAGTTTACCCAAGAAGAATATCAGTGGTTCCGGGACATCCCGATTTACCAGCCAATAGACGCTTACAAGCTAACTGAGTCCGTGACCGAGGGGCACTTAACTGCAACTTATTACCCCACGTTACGCTCGCACATGATCAACAGCCTCCTAGGGCGAGAAGCGAATAGCATATACTACTGGGCTCTATGGCGATGGAACATTAATGTGGATGCTTGGGAGTTAATCCCTGTGGGTGCTGACCTATTTATCATAAAAGACACCGAGGTGCTTGCCTGGAAACTTACGGATTCCCGGGATGCAGATGGACAAACTCCTATAAGGACCCCTTAACCTATGCAACACGAAGGTTTCCAGATACTATTGCCACACAGATCTCCACATAAGCTTATGGTCACCGTAGATAGGGCAAACTGATGGATGACGCGGACTTTCTTCGCCGACTAAAAGAGCGTATAGAAGCTAGTACCGAATCTTCTATTGACGTTACCCTAGACGAAGATAACCCACGCAATGTAGCTGTAGACTTTTCCACGTCTGTCCCCCGCGTGATAGTTGGTCAAGATGCTCTGGAGAACCCTGGTCTTGCACGAATGATCATGCAGTATGCAATCCTTTGTCTCAAAAACGGAAAAGTTGCTAGCCAGGACGAGTTCCTAGTTTTCCTGAGACGCAACTGACTGAGACACGTCGCCCCACAAGGAAATCACTAGATTACGTCTATCGATAGCGCTTGAGAAATAGGTTGAATCCCCGATTGTGAGTAGCTTGCAACATACGAAGGAGTCAAGAATGCCAAGCATGGGTATCATCGTTACACCAGGAAGCGATAGTGCAAAGGTTGAACTTCGATGCGAACATCAAAATGGTCTTCTTTACGCAGTATCTGGGGAGGCATCTTGGGTCTGCTCAACTGACCTGCTACCTGCGCACGCCATCGCTGGGTTTATGACCGAGCTAGTGAAGCTGAACGACCCGGCCATTTCAAGGTTAATGCAACGATGGGGCCTTTATTACCGAGACCGACCCGTTTCTGATCCAGCATAACACTGCTAGCAGAACAAACCAGAAACAGCCAGCGGGTTAGTTTATCGAGCCTTTGGAAGAGTGCCGTTACGCTTGAAGATTATTCTTCTTTTGTCGCGCTGGGGTCAGTCACAGTCACATCTGATGCCCGGAAACGTGCTCCGGACGATACCTGATCTAAAGAGACATCCTCTTCCCAATATGGGGTATTATCTACCCAATTCGGAAACTCTCGTAGTTCACCACATATTTTGCAGTTACCGATACTCACTGGACCAGATGGAGTATCAATCACCCAATGATGTGCACATTCTATCGGTGCCATAGCACCTTGCATTTCAACCAACATGTTCGTTCTATCGTACCTCATAGCTTTCCACTTAGGTTTTACCGTATCCGTTGGCAGGAGCCAGACATGCTCCTGCCCAAGCAAGCGGAGAGGCTATCATAGGATTTCGTAATTGTCAAGCACATTCGTGACGATTGTAGAAAGAACACGCACCAAACGTCTTTGACACTACGCCTATTGTACCGATACAATGTCCCCTCGCTCGACTTCATCGCATAGGATAACCAACATAACTCTTGCGCTCTACCTTGGGAGGACAACGTGAATCCTCGGTTCCTACGCAGTGGTGCTATCTATCTACTAATTATCGGTGCAGTATTAGTCGTGTTTCTTGTCTATTCGCGTGACAGTTATGGATCAAGAGAGATCCCAATAACACAAGTTGTTGAGATGACTAACAGAGGGGAAATTCAAGGAATCGAGATCCACGGCGACAAACTTAATTTAACCACCACGGACGGGCGTAGACTAACCTCACGCAAAGAGGCAGGCTCTAGTCTGGTTGAAACATTAGAGTCGGCAGGCGTAGACGCATCAACTGGTGGAGTAAGGATCGCAGTTAAGGGTAGCAGCGGGCTAGGTAGCTTCCTAGGCATTCTTCTAGGATTCCTCCCTTTAATATTTATTGGAGCTCTGCTTCTTTTCATGATGCGTCAAGCACAAGGATCAAACAGCCAAACGATGCAGTTCGGTCGCAGCAAAGCTCGAGTAGTCTTGGGTAATCGTCCGGCTGTCACATTTGCAGACGTTGCGGGAGCAGAAGAAGCGAAACAAGAACTCCAAGAAGTCGTTGAGTTCCTTAGGTTTCCTGAGCGATTCGCCGCCCTTGGAGCTCGAGTTCCCAGCGGGATGCTACTGATGGGCCCCCCTGGCACAGGTAAGACCTTACTTTCAAGAGCGGTTGCTGGCGAAGCAGCTGTTCCTTTCTTCTCCATTAGCGGCTCGGAATTCGTAGAAATGTTTGTGGGAGTAGGCGCTTCCCGCGTACGAGATCTTTTTGATCAGGCGAAGCAGAACGCCCCATGTATCGTTTTCATTGATGAAATCGACGCTGTCGGGCGTCATCGGGGAGCTGGCTTAGGCGGAGGGCACGATGAACGTGAGCAGACGCTGAACCAAATTCTTGTCGAGATGGACGGGTTCGAAACTGGTACCAATGTCATCGTTTTGGCAGCCACTAACCGACCGGATATCCTTGACCCTGCTCTCCTGCGTCCAGGACGATTTGATCGACGCGTGATCCTAGACCTTCCGGACGTCAAGGGACGGGAAGCCATACTCGGTGTCCACTCCAAAGGTAAACCTATTGAGGATAACGTTGATCCATCGACGGTAGCGAAACAAACACCCGGATTCAGTGGCGCTGATCTTGCAAATCTTGTTAATGAGTCCGCCATATTGGCGGCACGCCTGAGCAAAACCTCAATCGGGAAGGAAGAATTCGGTGAGGCAATCGACCGAGTGATAGCCGGTCCCGAACGCAGAAGTCGTGTGATCTCCGAACATGAAAAGGCCATAACCGCTTTTCATGAAGCTGGCCATGCGTTGGTGGCATATATGCTTCCAGATGCCGACCCAACCCACAAAATCTCCATCGTTGCCCGAGGAGCCATGGGCGGTTATACACGCTTCCTCCCTGACGAGGAAAGACACTTACAGAGTAAGAAGCAATTCCAAGCCATGCTCGCCGTCGCAATGGGTGGCCGCATGGCTGAGAGAATCAGATTCAACGAAGTCACCACCGGCGCTAGTAACGATTTCGAGATGGCTACACGGATTGCTCGAGACATGGTTACGCGATTCGGGATGAGCGAAAAACTTGGTCCGCGGACATTCGGGCGTCGGGAGGAACTCGTTTTCCTGGGAAGAGAGATCTCCGAGCAACGAGACTATAGCGACCGTGTAGCAGAACAGATTGATAACGAGGTACACATTCTTCTAGAAACTGCTCACAATACCGCGGAGAAAATTCTTACAGATAACGAAGATAAGTTAAAGCAGATGGCTCAATTTCTTATTCAGCATGAAACAATCGAAGGTGAGGAGCTTGCCCGCTTGTTCTCTATTGATCCTCTAGCATCAGAAGAAGAGGTGACTTCAACCGTTAGAGGGCCGGAAACAGTGTCCCCTAAGTCAAGTTCTAAAACGAAGCGAAGCTCGACACGTACAAAAGGACCGACCAGTCCGCAAAGGCGTCGTAAAGGCGGCCCCGGGGCTGCAGCTGCACCCGCCTCTTAAACAAGCTTGCAACACATTTAACGCCGCCCAGTTCGCACTAACCTCTCTCCACACGGCTTTCTTTATTCTACGAACAGACGCCCCCCAGAGGTTGTTACTAACATATATGTCCCAGCACATTTCTTCAGTTGCTCATCATACGCAGCCTGGGTACATCAATAGCATACGTGGACGTCACCGAATAAATGGCCACGTGAGAGTGGATGCTTGCCGTTCCATGCGTGAAACTCAAACTGCAGCTTGAAACTGAAACAAGAGAGGCGGGGAGGGGGTAAAACCCGCCCGGCACAAAAAAAAAAAAAAAATTTATTGGAAAATGAAATAGATGGCGGGGAAAAAACAAAAGGGAAAGAAACCAACCCCCCCGACAAACCACGGAACCCCCCACAA